>NZ_QLIX01000030.1 GCF_003258945.1 Roseicella frigidaeris
CATCGCTTGCGCCTTCGTCCGCTTGGCCATGATCCGCATCATGCTGCGACGGCTGGCCGCAACCCCCTCCGCCTGAATCAGAACTTCCCGGATGGGCTCTTAGGCACCACTACCCCGTTGCTGTCTCGCATTTAAAACAGCATTCGCGAGGATGGTGCGGCTCAGAAAATCGCGACTTTGCCCCTGATTTTCGTCAGCGGTCACTGAATATACTTCGTGCCCATTTGCCTCCAACACCTCACGTATAGCAGTTGGAAGTTCGCGCTCGATCTGCTCGATCGTGCGTCCGGCAACGAATAATCCTGAAAGATCGTTACTAATCGCAACCAGGAGATGAGTATCACGATGTTCTACGATTGTAACTTTGATCTCCCTTTCGATGACATCGTTGTTGCTCATGTGATCTCCTTAGTTCACCACCCAGCTCCACTGCTGGAGAGATTTTGCCGAATGGCAACTATCCCCAGTATATCGCTTGGCGCCTCATACATATAATAGGAATGTCCCGTTTAACGTGACAACCGCGTTGTCGCGAACGTTCGGAATACCCGGTGTGAGCTAGCTGCAGGGTCAGGTCATGACGTCGGGCAAGCCCCAACGCCTGGATGACCTCCGGCGTCCACCGCGCCGGCCGCGGCGCTCTCGCCGCCACCTCCGCGACGAGGCGCTGCATCTCGGCCTGTCTGCGCTGGCTCACGACCTTCCCGGCTGGCACTGGTTCACCACGGCAGCCTTCGGCGCCGCGTTGGCCGTGAGCTCGATCGTGTCCGCCCTATGCCACTCCAGCATGCGCGTCGGACCGAGGCTGTCGTCGCTGTCGGGCGCGCCGTAGCGCTCCAGGAACCGCGCCAAGAGACCATCGGCGTCGCTGCCCGTGGCGTTGATGAGCACGCACTGCAGGCCGCCGCTCGGAAGCCCGAACTGGAAGCCGATCGACGTCCGCGGCGGCCCCGGGTCGCTCGCGTCCACCGTGATCTCGAAGTGCCCCGCGTCGTCACGGTAGCGGCGTGAGGCCGGCATGGCGTGCGCCCGGCCACCCGATGCGCTGATGACCTGCTCGGCGGTCATGCCCCAGCGGGTGTATTCCCAATCGGCCGAGGCAGGCGCCGCCGCCGCTATGGTCAGGCCGGCGGCCAGGAAGAGGCGCTTCATCGCGAATCCACTCCGGGGTCAGGGCCCACCCATAGCGCCTCCTGGCGGCGCTGAGGCCTCTATCCGGCAGACCAACCTTTCCGCCACACTTCCCTAGTCAGGGTGGGGGACGAGATGGGCGATCTTTGGTTCCTCGTCCTGGCGGTGGCCGTGTTTTTCGTGGCGCGAAGCGTGCGGCAGCGGCGGGTGAGCGACCCTGCGCATTCCGCATCCACCGCTTCGCCCCTCTCGCGTGATCGCTCGTCCACGCTGAGCGAATCAACCGGCGATGCCGACCTGGGCCACAACACCACGCACAGCCACGGGCACTCGTCGAGCGGCGACAGCTCGGACAGCGGCAGTGACGGCGGGGGCAGCAGCGACAGCAGTTCGTCGGATTAGGAGCGCCCAGCGCCTGAGCTGCCCGGCGCGCTCGCAGCCGCCGCCTCCCGCCCCTACCCCTCGCCGCCAGGCCGCTGGGACGACCGCAGCCGAACGCCAGGGCCGCCGCCGTTCTGCTCGATGAAGATCAGGCCCGCCTCTTCGAAAGTCCGGCGTAGGCGCAGCAGCGTCGTTCGCGTTGGGCGCGATGCTTCCGTCTCGAAGCGGGCCACGGTTGCGACCCCCACCGCGGCACGGTCTGCGAGGTCCTGCAGGCTCCAGCCCAAAGCTCCGCGAGCCATCCGACACTGAACAGGATCGATCATAATCTGATCGTACGATATTTTTCCGCTTGCAGGGAAGCGCAGAAAGACGATAAGAATTTGATCGCCCGATAAGGGCGGACCAGCCGAAGGCTCCTACCCCTCCGGCTGATCCTCACCACAACCGGCCCCTTCAAGGACCCCGGCATATGGCTTCCGTCTCCATAGCGCATGCGGCGCAGGCTCGTCTCGCCGCCCTCCGTCACGTCACGGTTCTCGACCACCCTGCCCCCCGCGATCCTGATCTGGTCGCCCTGGTCTTCGCCGGCATCCGCGTCGCCGAGCTGCGGCGCGCGCCGGCGGGTCACGCAGCCCGGGTGCACCTGCGCCTCGGCGAGTGGCTCGACCTGGTCGAGGACACGGACGAGGACGTGGCCTGCGCTGCCATCGCGCTATTCCTCGACCGCGTCGCCGCTGTGCCGGCCGCCTACACCGCCGCCGGCGACGAGGCCGAGCGGGCTGCGGCGGCGCAGGTCCGCGCGGCCTGCGCCTTGCCGATGACCCTGGCGGCATGAGGGAGGCGGAGATGGCAATCGCTCCATCCCTGGTTCTGGATGCGGTCGAGGAGCTGCTTCCGGCCGTCGTCTCTCGCTTTGCCGGTGTGCGCGAAGCAGACAATGGCAGCTGGATCCGGGCCGACGAGGCCTTCGTCGATCGCCTTGGGTGCCAAGTCGTAATGGCCGCTGGTCTCCATCCCGCCGATGCGCGCGATGCGGCACGCAGGCTGGTCGAGATGCTGACCAGCCGCGGCCTCTGCATTAGCCCGGAGCCCTCGCGCAGCGGCAATGGGCTCGGAGCGCGGCTTGCGCGGCTGGCCGATGTGCTCGCCGGCGCGGCGCCGGGCGGCTTCCGTGTCGAAGCCGTCGCCGCGGCGCTGAGCGCGCTGGCCGGCGAGGTTCAGGAGCGAGAGGAGGCCGCAGTGCCGGCGCATTTGCGCCTCGTGCCGGGTGCGTTGCCCAGCAGCGTGGTGCGCCTCGAGGCGCGACGCGCGCGGACCTGAGCGAAGCCAGGCGCCGCGCCAAGCGGCGCCGCCAAGAAGCATGGAGAGAGACATGGCAAGGACCGCGACTTCGCGGCGCGATGCGCTGCGCTTTGGTATCGCCGCAGCCGCGGCAGGTACTGCGCCGATCGCAGCAGCAAGCGCCGAACCTGACGCCGACGCCGAGCTCGTCGGACTCTGCGACGAGATCATCGAGCGGCTCAAGGGCTACGAGGCCTGCGAGAGCGACGAGGACGAGGTGCTCGACGCGATTTGGAAGCCGATCCGAGCCCTCGAGGATCGGATCGAGGCAATCGAAGCCACGAGCACGAGGGGCCTGCTCGCCAAAGCGCGGATCGCGCGGTGGTGGGCAGAGGACCGGCCAGCAGGAGCGACATGGGATGACAGCTGCGCAGCCCAGTGGACAGGGCAGGTCGTAAAGGAACTCCTGGCGATCCACGGAGACAAAGCCTGATATGACCCGAGCCGTGAAGGGCACCTCCGCCGATATGGCGGCGGGGGGTGCCGCCGAGGGGCCGGATGCCGAGATCGTCGCGCTGGCGCGGGCGGTGGTCGCACTCGAGGCCGCCGATCAGGCGCTGGCGACGGCCTGGGCTGACGACGCGGAGGCCGCGCCGCCGCGCGAGGTACAGCAGTTGCAACACCAGATGGTCCGGGCGGCGCGGCGGCTCCGGGGGCGGCTCGCGCGGCAGCGGCCGCAGACGGCGGTCGGAGTTCGGGCAATGGCGGCAGCGGCGATCGCTGCGCCTGGAGCCGGCGGCGAGACGCTGGCGCGGTCCGTCTGTCGGGTGGTCGCCTCCGGGGGCACCCGACCGTGACAGGCCTTCCTGCGGCGGCCGCTGATCGTCTGGAATGGCAGTCCGACAGCCGAGGAGATGGAGGCGTGGCGTACAAGCGCACGGGCAAGCCGGCAGGCCGGCCGAAGAAGGCGGACCTGCCGCTCGTCTCGATCGAGATCAACCCGGACGGGCCGCCAAGATACTCGCGAAATGTGCCGGCCTGGTGGATCGCCATGGCCCATCACGAGGCACGCATGGTCGTCGAGGGACAGTTCCGACACGGTGCCCTCCGCGAGCTTGGCCGACAGTTCGGAGCTGAGCGGGGCGGCGGAAAGTCGCCTGCAGCAATCACGAAAGTCCGTGCCGACTGGCGGTATGCGGCCGAGCGTGACCGGCAGATCGCGCTCCTGCAAAAGCTCGCGGAGCAGGACGCGCAGGACCCAAACCGTGACCGTGAAGCGAGGGCGGCGCTCCGGCGAAAGCTCGCGGCCGTCTATGCCAGGCTCTTCGAAAAGTAGGTCGAGGTTTCGGTGAAATCTCGACTAGCGCGCGCAGTCGCGGAGCGGCGTATTGGGAATGTCGCCCAGTGTTCCCCGGAACCGCGGACTGCCCGCCACCCGTAGCAACGCTGGATGAGGACGTTGGAAATGATCCCTGCCACCATCGAGAAGATCGAGCCGCTCGCAGTTCCGCTGGCCCGCGCGCCAGCAATCACCGGTTTGAGCCGAAGCACGATTTATCGCGAAGTCGCCCGTGGAAATCTGCGCCTGCTTAAGGTTGGCCGTACGTCCCTGCTGGATATGGCGTCGGTGCGGGCTTTCCTCGCCAGTCTTCCGGTGGCCGAAATCGGGAAAACGGCTGCCTGAAACGCAAAACACCGGAGGCCATCAGACCCCCGGCGCCATGCGAAAACCAACTTCGGCAGCAACTACTACAGCACCTCCTCACTATAATGCTGCCAGCATGCGCGCCACCCCAGTCTGTTGCCTCCGCGTCAAAACACGCGGAAGTGACAATGCAAAGTCAAAGACTTAGCCCCCCCAAGGTCGATCCGCTGACGCGGTTCCGGCTCGAGCGCGCGATGGTTCAGGTGCACCGCCTCGGCGCGCGCGCGTGCCTCGAGGCAGTGTTGGAGATCGGCGTCCACCGACACGTCGGGGACATCCTCGATGCGCTGGAGGCGTTCGCCCAGCTCGATCCTGCAGTGGTGCGGCGCGTCGGCGGCGATCGCTTTCCGGTGCAGCCGCTGCACGTCGTGCCGCCCACCCGGAGTGCCGTACGGTGACCGGGCCGGCCGACGATCTCGACGAGTTTCTGGCCGCCGGAGCGCGCCATCTCCTCGAGAAACTCCGCGCCAAGCGCGCGGATTGTCCACGGGCGAAGGCAAAGCCTGTCTGGCGCAGCCCGCGACGCGCAAAGGCGCGGGCGCCCGCTCGCCCGACGGCCGAGGATGCGACGTCCGTGCCCGAAGATCCTGCCGAATGAGCGAGCCCCCACCCGCCGGGATGCTGCGCATCGGCCGGCTGATCGCGCTTCGTCTCTTGGATCCAGAAGACGCGCTGACGGAAGCACTTGCTGCCGAGGCTCGAGCATCCGGCATGACGATGCGTGTCGCGCAGAGCCTGGACGCCGCCATCGAGCACTGGACGCAAGTTCGCGAGGACACCGAGGCGGAGGTTCGTGCGGCAATCCGACCGCGCGTCACAGGCTTGGCCGATCTTGCGGTCGTGTTCCCTGTCGTCGCGGCGATCAATGAGCGCCGCGGGTATCCGTTTGTCACCTTCGAGCTCGATCGGCTCGTTGCGTCAGAATTGCAGCGTGCCGTTGCGGAGGGCAGGCGTCGTGCGCCGTGAGCGGACTTCACCTCTCCCGGTCGAGATCGAGCGGCTTGCGCTTCTCGGCTGGCGCTTGACGCCGGCGACGGCGAACAAGCGCGGCTTGTTTCCCGGCTATCTCGACGTTGCTACCTGCGATCTCGACACTTTGGAGCAATGGGCCGGCGCCCACCCTGGTTTCAGCTGGAAGGCCGTACCGGACGGTTCGGGCATCTTGCTTCTCGATATAGACATCACGGGCGCCACACACGCGGACGACGGCGTCGCCACGCTTCGCGCACTCTGCGCGGCGCACGGCCCACTACCGCCGCGACCGCACGGACGCACACCCAGCGGTGGCCACCTGCTCGTCTTCCGCGATCCTGGCACGCCCGTCCGGCGTGGATCCGGCGTGCTTGGCCCCGGCATCGACATTCTCCATCATCGGCTTGCCGCGATGGTCGCCCCGTCGCGCCGCCGCGATGGTGTCTATCGCTGGGTCATACCACCTTGAGAGCTCGCTCCCCCTCCCGCCCCATCGTGGCTGCTCGAGCTGCTGGCGCCGCCCCCTCTCCCGCCGAGGCCGCACCGGCCGCTGATCCCCACCCCCGACCGCGCGACCCGAGCCCTCATGCGCGCCCTCAGCGCCATCGCCGACGCTCCCCAAGGCGGCCGGAATGTCGCTTTGCTTCGGCGCGCGACGCTGATGGGCGGCTACCTCGCCGCCGGCGCCATCGGCGAGGCCGAGGTGGAGCGCGAGCTCGTCGCTGCCGGCACGGCCGCTGGCCTTCCGCGGCACGAGGTCGTTGCGACCATCAAAAGCGGGATCCGCCGTGGGCTGCAGCGCCCGATCGAGTGGGAGGCACGCAGATGAACTCCGTCGACGCGCCTCCCCTTTCAGTGCTCGCTGCGCGGCTCGAGGTCGATGCGAAGGGCAACCCTTACCCGCACGTCGCCAACGTCCTGGCCATCCTTGCCTTCGATCCGGCACTGGCAGGGCTGATCGGGCATTGCGAATTCACCGAGGAGCAGCAGCTGCTACGCCCGCCACCGGCCCTGAACCCCGGTGACGCGCCGGCGGTCGGCCCGTATCCGTGGGCGCTGCGCATCTCCGACGTGATCGCCATCGCTGCGCACATTCAACGTGCCTTTCTCCCGCGTGCTACGCGCCAGACCGTCGAGGATGCGCTTCGGGCAGAGGCAGAGCGGCATCGCTTCCATCCCGTTCGGGACTGGCTTGCATCACTCCGCTGGGATGGCGTCGAGCGACTGGACAGGTGGCTCACCACGGCATTCGGCACTGAAGATACAGCCTACACTCGAGCCGTTGGCGCGAAGACCGTGATTGCAGCGGTGCGGCGCATCCGTGTGCCTGGCGCCAAATTTGACAATCTGTTGATCCTTGAGGGCAACCAAGGTATCGGCAAGTCCCGTTGCCTACGCAGGCTTTTCGGTGATTGCTGGTTCAGCGATGCCATGCCGCCGGATCTGGCCAGCAAAGACGGCTCGATGGCTGTGCTCGGCATTTGGGGCATCGAACTTGCTGAGATCGAGCACCTTGTCCGGACCGATCCGGAACTCATCAAGGCCTTCTTGAGCCGCCCAGTCGAACGGTTCAGACCACCTTACGAAAGAGCCTTCCTAAAGCGCGGTCGGCAATCGATCTTCATCGGCTCGACCAACAGCGACAATTATTTGAAGGACAGCACCGGTGGCCGACGCTTCTGGCCCGTGCGCTGCAACTATGCTGACGAGGGCTGGATCGCCGAAAACCGCGATCAGCTGTGGAGTGAGGCGGCGGCTCGTGAAGCCGCCGGCGAAACCGTTTGGCTCGAAGAGGATGCTGCAGCCGCCCAGGTTGAGGAAGCAGCGGGCCGCCTGGTTACCGATCTTTGGAGTGAGCGTGCTGCGTCCTGGCTGAAGGAACAGCGTCAGAACGGGGCAACCTACGTGACTGCCGCTCGGCTGCTGAGTGAAGGGCTTGGGCTCTCCGCGTCCCAAATGGGGCGACGGGAGGAGATGCGCGCGGGCCTCATCTTGGTCGAGGCCGGCTTGCGCCGACACACCGCGCGTGCCGATGGGAAGCTTCGGAAGGTTTGGCGATGGCCGGAATGAGTTCGCTACTACCTCCCCTCGGATGGGTTGCCGACGACGCGCTCCCGGGCGGGTTCGGCAGTGAGGTGGAAACAGACGTTACCTCTTTCGGTGGTAACCGCGCGGCTCGGCTCGTGAGGTGGAAACACCAGCGGCATATGGTTCGACACCACCGTTACCACCTGCACCACACAACGTATGTAGGTATGATAATTGCGCGCATTACAGGGATTGTGTGGGAGAGAGGTGGTAGTGGTAACGCTGGTAACACCCCTCTCCCCGCGGCCCCCGGAGCGCTCCGATGAACGCGGAGGATCCGCCCGACAGCCCGTCTAATAACGGGAGCGGGAGCACCGGCCCGTTCCGGTTCGGGGCGGGCAATCGCTTCGGCAAGGGCCGGCCAGCAGGCAGCAGAGCGAAGGCGGTCCTCGCCCTCGACGCCATCGGTGAGGAGCGCGCGCAGAACATCGTGCGGGCCCTCGCGGAGCGGGCTGAGGCGGGCGACACCCGTGCCGCGGAGCTTATTCTCCAGCGCGCTTGGCCGATCCGGAAGAGCCGCCCGTTCTCCATCGACATCGGGCGCATCGAGACCGCGGCTGATGCCACGCGCGCGCACAGCGAGGTCATCGAGGCGGTCTGCAGCGGGCACCTCACGTTGGATGAAGCCGAGGGTCTCTCGGGCCTCCTGACACGGCACCACGCTGCGCTCGAGTTGGAGGAGATCCAGGCTCGCTTGGCTGCGCTCGAGAGCCGGGGGACCGGGTCATGAGCCACTCGATCATGCCAGCTGCCGACGCCACCGCTGAACCGGTCCTGCTTGCCTTGGATCTGGGAAGCACCCTCGGCTGGGCTGTCCGGCAGCCGCGCGCCGGCATCACCTCCGGCACCGCGACCTTTCGCCCGGGCCGCTTCGAGGGCGGCGGGATGGCCTGGCTACGGTTCCGGCGCTGGCTCGAAGAGATGGCCGGCATGACGGGCCCGATCGGGAGCGTCGTCTTCGAGGAGGTGCGGCGCCACGCAGGCACCACCGCAGCGCATGTCTATGGCGGCTTCCTGGCGCACCTCACCGCCTGGTGCGAGGGTGCAGGCGTGCCCTACCAAGGCGTGCCGGTGGGCACGATCAAGCGGTTCGCCACCGGCAAGGGAAATGCCGACAAGGCGGCGGTGATCGCGGCGATCCGCGCCCGCGGCTTCGCGCCGGGGGACGACAACGAGGCCGACGCTCTGGCCATCCTGCTGTGGGCGATCGATGCCGAGGGCGGCCAGCGGAAAGAGCCGAGTGCGGCGGCCTCGCCCAGACATCGCGCAGTAGCCGAAAGCCAGAGGCGGAGGTCGTGAGGCGCGCGGTCAGCCATGCGGCGCTGCTGAAGCGCCTCGAGGCTCTCGAACAGCGCCGGCAGACGCATGAGACCGCGCGCGCTGCGCTGTTTCTGCGGTGTGGCGGCGAGGACATTGGCCCCGTGCCACCGCCGAGCGCGCCCGGGACCAGGCGCCCTACCATCGTCGTCAACATCACCGGCGCGCTCCCCGCGTGGGACGAGCTCGAGGCCCACGAGGCTCCGGCTCATGAGGACGTGCCTGCCGAGCGCGAGTTGCCGGAGCCGCTCATCCTCACCCCTGCGCCAGCGCCTCCGCCGGCACCTTCCCCGCCGCCGCGGAACGCCGGGCCGCAGCCGCTCCTGTTCGGCGATAACCCGCTGGTCGTCGGGATGGCTGGCGATCCCATCGAAACGATCGGCGAAGCGCTGTGGCGTGCCGAGCGCCGAGCGCGCGGCGACGAATGACCACCACCCTGCGAACCTTGGGAAAGGCCCGCGAGCCATGACAGAGATGATCGGATACGACCCCGAGGGCGAGGCGATCCGTCGCCGGCGGGCGCAGGCAGACGCCCTCCTTGCGCAGAGCATGTCCGGACAGGGCAACTTCACACACCGGAACTCGTGGCTTGGCCCGGTAGCTCAGGCCCTCGCCGGCGCCTTCCTGCAAGTCCAGGCCGGGCGGGACACGGACGCGCTGGCGAAGGATCGGCAGGAGGGCTCGACCGCATTCGATGCCAAGTTCGGGCTGACCGGCGGCGGAAGCGCTTCTCCCGACACGGGCATGTCGCTGCCCGCGGCCAGCGCGCCGCCGTCGATGACCATGCCTGCGGCCGCGCCGCCGCCCAGCGACCCGAACCCGCAGCCGATGCCTGCCGCCACCCCGGCGCAGACCCCACCGCAGTTCGCGCCGGCGGTGCAGACGGCCGCCCAGCGCAACAGCATCCCGCCGCAGCTCCTCGCCGGCATCCTCTCGCGCGAGAGCGGCTGGAACCCCAACGCCCGCGGCGGCGCGGGGGAGGTTGGGCTCGGCCAGATCCTGCCCTCGACGGCCCGTAACCCGGGCTTCGGCATGCAGGGGGTGGATCCGGCCACGCTCAACGACCCGACCGCCAACATCAACTTCGCGGCCGACTACTTCGGCGCCCGGGCGCGTGCCAAGGGCCTCGACCTGTCGAACCCGAGCCATCAGGACCTGGCGCTGCGGGCCTACAACGGCGGCGGCGATCCCAACTACGTCCAGAACGTCCGGGCGAAGATGGCACCGATTGCCGATGCGCTGATGGCTGGAGCGGGCGGCGCGACGACCGCGCCGGCGCCCGCCGCGCCGGCCGGGCCCGATCGCTTCGCCCAGGCCTTCGCCAACGCGCCGATGCTGACCGATGCGGCCGGCTTGCCGGACCGGGGCCGGATGGCCCTGGCGCAGCAGCTGCTCCCGCCGGAGCGGCGCGCTGCGGTTCAGCAGGCCAGCGCCGGTCCGGACTACCGCCGCGCCGCCATCGAAGCGGCGAACTCGCCCAACCCGCTGATCCGCCAGAAGGCCTCCCTCCTCGCCCAGCTTGCCACCACGCAGGGCCGGGACGAGGGGCTGCAGCTTCAGCGTGACCGGTTCGACTGGGAGCGGCAGCGCGCCGGGCAGGTGGACGCCCGGACGGCGGCGCAGCGGGACGAGGACTGGCGGCGGAAGCTCGCCGAGCTCGAGATCCAGCAGCGGTTCCAGGCGACGCGCGACATGGCGAACCAGCCACTGGTGCCGACGCAGGGCCCGAATGGCCCACTGCTGACGCCGCGGTCGGAGGCTGCGGGGCAGGCGCCCTATCAGGAGCCGCCGCGCCCGATGCAGGTTTCGCCCGGTTCGACCGTCATCGACCCGAAGACCGGGCAGCCGATCTATCAGGCGCCGCCGGCGCCTAGCCAGAACATGCCGCCCTCCACCATGGTCGGCGGGATGCTGGAGAATGCCAACGCCATCCGGAAGATCGACCAGGCGCTGTCGCAGCTCGGGACGCCGCAGGGGCAGAATGCGGTGGGGCTCGGCAATGCCGTCATGCCCGACTTCCTGGTGAACCGGACCGACCCGCAGGGCACCTCCACGCGCGCCCTGATCGCCGATATCGGCAGCCTGAAAATCCATGACCGATCCGGCGCCGCCGTCTCGGCCTCGGAGGAACCGCGGCTGCGGCCCTTCATCCCGAAGGTGAGCGACAGCCCGGAGACGATCCGGGCCAAGCTCGGCAACTTCCGGCAGGAGTACATGAGCCTGCTGCAGGACCAGTATTCCATCTACGGGCCGCAGGGCGGCGGCAAGGCGCTGCCGGCCATCGAGAGCGTGCTCACCCCGCGGCAGCGCGAGCAGCAGCAGCCACAGGGTCCGGCGGCGCCGGGCGGCAACCTCCAAGGCTTCTCCATTCGGAGGATCAACTGATGCCGGACTTCGAAATCACGGCGCCGGACGGCAGCAGGTTTGTCGTCACGGCCCCGGAGGGGGCCAGCGAGGCGGACATTCTGTCCTTCGCGCAGCAGAACATGGGCAGCAAGCCCGCCGCACCTCCCGCTTCCCAGCCGGCCCCCAGCCTCGGCGAGCAGGCCATGCGCGGCCTCGGCCTCGGTGCCCGCGCCGCTGTCGAGGGCCTCTCCTCCCTGCCGGGCATGGTCTATGACGCCGCCGCGGCGCCCATCAATGCCGGCATCCGTGGCGTGAACGCCCTCGCCGGCACGTCCCTGCCGCGGGTCAACCCGGCCGCGGAGAACATCGCCGCGCTGACCGATGCGGCCGGCCTGCCGAAGCCCGAGACGCAGGGGGAGAAGATCGCCTCCGGGGCCGTCCAGGGCGCCGCGTCGGCCCTGCCCATGCTCGTGGGCGGCGCGGCACTGCAGGGCGCTGGTGGCCTCGCCGGCGCCGTGGGACAGGGGCTCGCCGCCGGCCCTGGCATACAGATCGCGGCCGGCGCCGCCGGTGGCGCGGTGGAGGGCGGCACCGATAGCCCGCTGGCCGGCACCGCGGCTGCCCTCGCCGTGCCCGGCATCGCCGCCCTCTTCGGCCGCGTCGCGGCGCCGGTCCGGCCGAATGAGAACCCGAGGATGCGGGACGCCCTGCGCATCGCGGAGCAGGAGGGCATCGCCCAGCACCTGACCCCTGGCCAGCAGAGCGGCAGCCAGGGGCTGCGCCGCGCCGAGGACATGATGCGGTACGTGCCAGGCAACGGGCCGGCGGCGATCAACCGCGGCCTGCCGGAGGCCTACAACCGGGCCGTCCTGCGCCGCGCCGGCATCGACGCGGACTATGCCAGCCCCGATGTGCTCGAGGCGCAGCGGGCGGCGCTGGGCCAGCGCATCGACACGTGATGTCGCGGAACCAACTGAACCTGAACCCGAACACCCCGGAGGGGCTGCAGAACGTGCGGGAGCTCGCCGGCCCGCTGCAGGAGGCCCGGCAGTATGCGCTCCCCGACCGGGCCCAGGCGGTCATCGACATGTATGGCAACCTGCTGCGCCAGATACAGAACGGCGGCGTCGTCCCCGGTGATCGGGTGCGGGAGCTCCGGACGGCACTGCGGGATCAGATCGATCGCACCGGGAACGAGGACCTGAAGCGGTACTTCATCGGCATGCGGGATGCGCTGACCTCCGGCATGGACCGCAGCATGGTCAGCATGGATGCGGCCGACCTGCGCGAGGCCAACCGGCAGTATGCGAACCTGATGACCATCCGGAGTGCGATGGACCGCCCGACGCAGACCGCCGCCGCGGACAACGTCTCGCCGGCCCAGCTCGGCGCGGCGCTGAAGCGGAGCCTCGGCCAAGGCTCGATGGCTGCGGGCCGCGGCGACCTGCATGACCTGGCCGATGTCGGGAAGCTGCTTGTCGAACCGTCCGTGAAGGACAGCGGCACGGCGGGCAACCAGGTGGTGCGGACGATGGTGACGGGCGGACTGACCGGGCTGACCGCGATCGACCCGATGACCGCCGCGCTGGCCTATGCCCCCACCGCCGCATACCGCGGCCTGGCGGCGACCGGATACCTGAACCCCCGCGCTGCGCCGGCCGCCCTGCCCGAGGTCACGCCGGAGGTGATTGCGGCGGTGCTGGCGGCGCGTGGGAAGAGCCATGCCCAGCCGCAGCGTCAGGACTTGCCCCAGCCTTCGAAGGCGGCTCTCGCCGCGGCGTTGCTGGCGAGGTGAGACCGCCCGCGACCGGAAGAGCCTTCATGTGCATGATCGGCCAGAGGAGTGCGTGTCATCGGCAAGTCAGCGGGCAGTCCGCCCTCGGCACCTGATCCTGTCGTCACCGCGCAGGCGCAGACGCAGAGCAATGTGGACACGGCGCGCACCAATGCCGCGCTGAACCGCGTCAACCAGGTCACGCCCTACGGCAACCTGACCTACACCAACTCGGGCGCGGACTGGGCGCAGCAGCAGACGCAGAAGGCGAAGGCCGCCTACGACGCCGGCACCTACACGCCGACGCAGAACGGCGGCCAGTTCGACTGGAACACCGAGTACCAGGGCGCGCTCAATGCCGACTGGAACCCCTACAAGGACACGTGGACCGCCACGACCAGCCTGAGCCCCGAGCAGCAGACGCTCTACAACCAGACGGTGCAGGGCCAGACGATGTACGGCAACGCCGCGCTGCGCGGCCTGTCGCAGCTTCAGGACAAGATCGGCTCCCCGGTGGACTATTCCGGCGTGCCGGCGGCCGGGCAGGCGTACCAGCAGCAGGGCCAGCTTGCGCCGACGCTCACGCAGGATGCGTGGCAGGCCATCGACCCGAACATCGGCTACGGGGCGCAGAGCCGCGAGCGCGTCGAGCAGGCGATGTTCGACCGGCTCTCTCCGGTGCAGGCGCAGCAGCGCGCGGCGCAGGAGACGAGCCTGCGCAACCAGGGCCTCACGCCGGGCTCCGAGGCGTACACCAATGCCATGCGCGACCTCGGCCAGCAGGAGAATGACGCGCGGCTGGCGGTGATCGCGGCCGGCGGGCAGGAGGAGGCGACGCAGGCCAACATCGCCAACACCCTGTTCAACCAGAAGGCCAGCAACCGGGATGCGCTGCTCAATGCGCAGAACACCCTGTTCGGGCAGCAGGCGGCGTCGCGCGGGCTGTTCGATCAGGAGCAGGAGCAGCAGTTCAACCAGTCGAACGCGCTACGCCAGCAGAGCATCAACGAGATGCTGGCGCAGCGGCAGATCCCGCTGAACGAGATCGCGGCACTGCTCGGCGGCCAGCAGGTGCAGTACCCGCAGCTGCAGACTACGCCGCAGAGCAACGCGGCCGGGACCGATTATGTGAGCCTGATCAACGGGCAGATCGCAGCCCAAAACAATGCCTACAACGCCAAGGTCCAGAATGCAGCGAGCGGGAACGCCACTACTGGCACCGTCGCAGCGTCCCTGATCTCCGCCTTGGCGTCAGCTGCCGCCAGTCGCCAGGGCTCGGGTGGGTAACCTCTCGCATCCTGCGGCCCGCGGCGCTGCTGTTGCAGCGAAGGTGCCAAGCAGCCCGCGGATCCAGGATGTCGACCAGGAACCTGCCACGATGTGGGCGGTTAGGCTGAGACCACCAGATCGCAGGAGGCCCCCCATGCGCAGTCTGCCCCTCGGCGCGTCAGCCGCCCTCCTCGCCGCCCTCATGCTCATCGCAGGGTGCACCGACACGCCGCGCGGTCCGACCACGGAGACGACCCCGGCCGGGAACAGCGCTGGCCAGACCTCGGCGAGGCCGTCCACCGCGCGGTGAGAGAGCAGGCATCTATTTCGTCAGCCGCCAGAGCACCGGCCGCACCTCCGCGAAGATCGCATCGAAGAGGGCCTGATCCGCGAACAGCGCCCGAAAGGTGCCATCGTCGCCTGGCGCCGGCGCGGCACGCACGTCGTGCCAGCCGGCCGCCTCGCATGCGGCCATGAAGTCGCCGGCGCTGTGGGCTCGGGCGTGCAGGTGCCGCTCCATCAGCGCGTTGTCGCCACCGGTGCGCACGAAGTCGAAGATGAAGCAGAAGCCACCGGGCCGTACCACGCGCGCCGCCTCGCTAAGCGCCGCCAGCGGGTCCACGTGGCAGAGCGCATAGAGGAACATCGCGCCGCCCACCGACCCATCGGCCAGCGGGACGGCGCCCATATCGGCCTGGATCGAGGTGAAGCCCGAACCTCGTGGCGCGCGCCGCAGCTGCGTGCCGTTCCGGTTCAGCAGTACGAAGGCTAGATCCGGCCGCTCGGCCCGCATGAGCCGCGCCACCTCGCCGAAGCCGCAGCCGGCGTCGAGGATCACGGATCCCAACGGCGGCGCCATGAGGCGAAGCAGGATCGACACGTGCTCGGCCTCGGTCGGGGCGAGCTTGGTGCCTTGCAGGACTCGCAGGCCCTCCTCCCACACGCCATCCGAGACCTGATCCAGCAGCGCATCCAACGACGTCGGCGGCATGGCAACTTCGCTCATCGGCTCATCCTACACAGGCGCGCTCTGGTGTTTCCAGCGGAATGCCTTCCTCGTTCCAGTGACTGCGCTGCTCGCCACGGGGAAGATCTCGCTTAGCGATCAATCGCGACGATGAAATTAATCAATCCCCGCTGTGTTGGGGAGCTAGGCCGGCAAGCCGTCGTCCTTGGAGGGCGACCCGTGGCGACTGATCCCGACGTTTGGGCTGCGCAGGGGCGGCTCGAAGATGCCTACCTCGAGGCCTTCCGGCGGCTTCCAGCCTTTGCAGTCGCGAATGTCTACTCGGCGGCCCTCGACGAGATCGAGGATCTGCCGAAAGAAGAGCAGATCCGTTGCCTCGATAGGGTGACCGCCACGCTCGAAGACTTCGCCTCCGGCAGGATATCCTTGTCGGATTTGACGACGCCCGAAGGCTGACGCTCACGCGGCAGCCTCACGGCGGCCGCTGCCTGGGGCCGCCAGCCTGTGGTGACCAAGGACGACCTCGGGCAGGCGCGTGATCTGCTCGGCAAGCGCCCGACCGGTCGCATGGCCGCCATGCGGGTGCAGGTGGAATGGACCGGCCCTTACCAAGCGCCCCGTGGCACAGCCTCTTAATGCGCTGTTGAACTTCGCCGCCTGTCGCGCGCTGCGCCACAGGTCGGCCCGACAAGCCAGGAACTTTCATGCCAAGCCCCAAGCAAGAGCTCCCTGCCGCCATCCCGCCGGCGCATCCGGGCCGGCTGCTGCGGGATCGGGTGCTGCCCGGCCTCGGCCTGTCCGTCAGCCGGGCGGCGCGCGAGCTCGGGATCGCCCGCTCGACGCTCCACCGCCTGCTCGCGGGCGAGCAGGCCGTCACGCCGGAAATGGCCGCCCGGCTGGCCCGCCTGAGCGGCGTGCCGGCCCGCCACTGGCTCGCCCGGCAGCAGGCGCACGACCTCTGGCATACCGAGCGGGCGCTGGCCGCGATCCTCGGGCGCATCCCGACCCATGCGCTGCCCTGGGCCTTGCAGCAGGAACTCAGGGACGCCGCGCATGACTGATGCCCCGATGCCCGCGCCGCCGCAGGGGCGAGCGGCCACCGGCATTGCCGGGCTGGACGACGTCCTCGCCACCGGCCTCATCCGCAACCGCCTCTACCTGGTCGAGGGCAATCCGGGCACCGGCAAGACCACGCTCGGCCTGCAATTCCTGCTGGCGGGCGCCCGCGCCGGCGAGCGGGGCCTCTACGTGACCCTGTCGGAGACCGCCGCCGAGCTGCGCGACGGCGCCGCCTCGCATGGCTGGTCGCTCGACGGCATCGAGATCTTCGAGCTGGTGCCGCCGGAGAACCTGCTCGACCCCGACCAGCAGCAGAGCCTGCTCTACGCCTCCGACCTTGAGCTCGGCGAGACGACGCGCTCGCTGCTCGAGGCGGTGGAGCGCATCCGTCCCCACCGCGTCGTGCTGGACAGCCTCTCCGAGTTCCGGCTTCTGGCGCAGGGCTCGCTGCGCTACCGCCGGCAGGTGCTGACCCTCAAGCACCATTTCGCTCGCCAGGATGCGACCGTCCTGATGCTCGACGACCTGACGGCCGAGCCCGGCGACAAGACGGTCCACAGTGTGGCCCATGGCGTGCTGCAACTGGAGGAGCTGGCACCGGATTACGGCGCCGAGCGGCGCCGCCTTCGGGTTACCAAGTACCGTGGCACGACCTTTCGCGGCGGCCACCACGATTTCACTCTCTCGCATGGTGGTGTCCGGGTCTTCCCGCGCCTGGTCTCCGCCGAGCACCATACCGGCTTCCGGCGCGACCAGCTCAGGAGCGGGATCCCCGAGCTCGATGCCCTGCTCGGCGGCGGGGTGGAGCGCGGCACCAGCACCCTGCTGCTCGGCCCGGCCGGCACGGGCAAGTCGCTGCTCGCCCTGAGCTTCGCCGCCGCCGCGGTCCGCCGCGGCGAGCGGGTGCTGGCCTGCATCTTCGACGAGGAAATATCGCTGCTGCTGGACCGGTCGCGGGCCATGGGCCTCGACCTCGGAGCGATGCGCGAGGCGGGCAGCCTGATCCTCGAACAGGTCGATGCCGCCGAGATCTCCCCGGGCGCCTTCGCGCACAGCATCCGGGCCCATGTCGAGGGCGGCGTGCGCACCGTCATCATCGACAGCCTGAACGGCTACCAGACGGCGATGCCGGGCGAGCAGTTCCTGGTGCTGCACATGCACGAGCTGCTGCAATACCTGAACCGCCAGGCCGTCTCGACCTTCCTCGTCGTCACGCAGCACGGGCTGTTAGGCGACATGCAGGCGCCGGTGGACGTCACCTACCTGGCCGACACGGTGCTGCTGCTGCGCTACTTCGAGGCGCTGGGCCAGGTCCGGCGGGCGATCTCGGTCGTCAAGAAGCGCGCTGGCGGCCATGAGGACACCATCCGCGAGTTCCGCATCGATGCCGGCGGCGTCCGGGTCGGCAGGCCGCTCGACGAGTTCCAGGGGGTGTTGCGGGGCGTGCCGACCTATATCGGCAAGGATGGCACGCTGCTCGGGGACCGCCCGGCGTGAATGACGATGCCGGCAGCGGCGTAGAGGGCCGGGGCGCCGAGGTACTGGTTCTCGCCCCCGGCGGCCGCGACGCCGCGGTGGCGACGGCGATTCTGCGCGAGGCCGGCATCCCGGCCCAGGCCTGCCCCGACCTGGCGACCCTGTCCCAGGGCCTCGACCAGGCCAGCGCCGCCGTGCTGACCGAGGAGGCGCTCGCCGGGACCGACCTCCGCGCCCTCACGAGCTGGACTTTGGCGCAGCCGCCCTGGTCGGACTTTCCCTTCGTGGTGCTGACGCGCCGTGGCGGCGGGCCCGAACGGAGCCCGAAGGCCGCGCGCCTGGCCGGCTTCCTCGGCAATGTCGCTTTCCTCGAGCGCCCGTTCCACCCGACGATCCTGGCCAGCGCGGTGCGCAGCGCGCTGGCGGCGCGCCGCAGACAGCGTCAGGCGCGCGACGCTCTGGCGGCCGAAGTCACCGCCGCGGAGCGTCTGCGCTTCGCCCTCCATGCCGGGCGGCTCGGCTCCTGGGAATTCGATGGCGGCACCGGCGAGCTCCGGGCCTCGGAGGCCTGCAAGGCGGTGTTCGGCCGTGCACCCGGGGATCGCTTCGGCTACCCGGACCTCCTCGCCGCAATTCACCCCGACGATCTGGGGCGCATGCAGGATGCCGTCGCAACCGCGCTGGCCGAGTGCGGCGATTACGACATCGAGTACCGCACCATCTGGCCGGACGGGTCGGCGCACTGGGCCGAGGTGCGCGGCCGCGCCTTCCGGGACGCGAGGGGACGACTTCTCATGGCTGGGGTGTCCCTCGACACCACGGCGCGGCGCGCCGCCGAGGCGGAGCTGCGCCGCCACCGCGGGCAGCTCGAGGAGCAGGTCGCTGAGCGGACGCGCGCGCTCGAGGCTGTCAACCGGCGGCTGCGCGCGGCGGCCGAGGAGCGGGACCAAGCCGAGGCGGCGCTGCTGCAGGCGCAGAAGATGGAGGCGGTCGGCCAGCTCACCGGCGGCCTCGCGCACGACTTTAACAACCTGCTCCAGGCGGTGCTGGCCAGCCTCGACCTGATCCGCCGTCGCGCGACCGATCCGGTCCAGGTCGAAAAGCTCGCGGTGGCGGGCGGCGAGGCCGCGCGGCGGGGCGCCCGGTTGACCGCCCAGCTGCTGGCCTTCTCGCGCAAGCAGAAGATGGATTTGGCGCCGGTGGCGACAGGCGAGCTGGTCGAGGGCATGCGCGACCTGCTGGCGCGCTCGCTCGGGCCCGGAATGGGGCTGCGCTTCGATGTCGACCACGGGGCCGGCCTGGCGCTGGCCGATGCCACGCAGCTCGAGCTTGCGGTCCTCAACCTCGCCATCAACGCGCGCGACGCCATGCCAGGCGGCGGCACGCTCACCGTCGCGGTGCGGGCCTTGGAATTCGGCCTCGCCGCCGACCTGCCGGTGGGCCGCTACGTGGCTGTTTCCGTGTCCGACACCGGCGAGGGCATGGCGCCGGAGGTGCTGGCGCGCGCTTTCGAGCCTTTCTTCACGACCAAGGGCGTTGGAAAGGGCACCGGGCTGGGGCTGAGCCAAGTCTACGGCATCGCGCGGCAGTCGGGCGGCGCGGCGCGGATCGAGAGCGTCCCAGGGCGCGGCACCATGGTGACGATCCTGCTGCCGGCGGCCGGCAGCGAGGCGGCGGCGCGCATCCTGGCGCGCCAGCCGGAGGATGCGATGCCGGGCGGCGCGCCAGTGACCGCCGCCGAAAGCGTCGGTGCGCTGGTGTTGGTGGTGGACGACGACCCGGATGTGCGGCGGGCGCTGGTCGGCTGGCTCGACGCGCTCGGCTACCGCGTCGCCGAGGCCGCAGATGGCCGCGCCGGGCTGGCGGCGCTGGAGAGCCTCGCACCGGATGCGATGCTGGTGGACTTCGCGATGCCAGGCCTGACCGGCGCCCAGGTCGCCGCCGCGGCGCAGCGCCTGCGCCCCGGCCTGCCGGTCGTTCTCGCCACCGGCTATGCCGCCGCCGCGGAACTCGGCATGGACGGCCTGATCGGGCTGCCCGTGTTGCGGAAGCCCTTCCGGATACAGGAACTCGCCGAGGTGCTGGCCCAGGCCTTCTCGACGAGAGTCTGATGCGGACCCGATCGATGCCCTGGCCGGCGTCGGCACGCCGACGCCGGCGATCGCACGACCTGCTGCTCTTCGCTGCTGCTGCCGAAGCCGGCCCCTGCCCTATCTGCCGAGGCGGAGGGCGAGGCGGAGGGCGAGGCGGTGGTGGAGGACTACCGCGCCACCGGCCTGACGCTCCGCCGGCACCCGCTCGCCCTGCTGCGGCCCCTCCTCGACGCCGAGGGCTACGACGACACCGGGCAGCTCAACCAGCGCCCTGGCGGAGCCTGGCTGCGGCTGCCCGGACTGGTGCTGATCCGCCAGCGGCCGGGCTCGGCCAAGGGCATCGTCTTCCTCACCATCGAGGACGAGCACGGCACCGGCAACCTTGTCGTCTACCCGGACGCCGCCGCCCGCGACCGCGCCGCCCTGGTCGCCGGCCGGCTGTTGCTGGCCGAGGGGCGGATCGAGCGCGAGGTGGCCGAGGCCGAGGTGCCGATCACCCATCTCATCGTCCGGCGGCTGCTCGACCTCTCGCCGCTGGTAGACCGGCTCGATGCTGCGGGGCGCGAGGCCGTCGGCGACTGGGCCGGGCAGGCGCTGGCGCGGGCCGACGAGGTGAGAAAGCCGGAGCTGGGCAGCCGGCGGCCGGCGCGGATCAGGATGCCGGGGAGCCGGGACTTCAGGTGACCGCGCCAGCCCGAAGGCGAGCATTTCCGAGGCGCTTGTCTGCACTGCGGCAGTCGTCGCTCAGCGCATCGGGACCGGCGTCGGGGCTTGGCCCCGGCCCGAAGCCGGTTGCCGGCGCCGGCTTCCCCTTGCCTTCCGCCAGGACCACGCCGTCCCCGTCATGGATCAGCCGGATCCTGCGTCCAAGCAGCTCAGTGGTGTCCTGCGGCTTCGCCGGGGCGGTGGCATGCGCATCCTTAGCATGGTCCTTCTCCTCGGAGATGCCGAGCCGGCGCGCCTTCGCCCGGGCCGCAGTGCCGGCAACGGCGCTGGCCAGGCTGAGGGCGGTATCGGGCGGGTGCCCGAGACGCTCGGCCACCACGGCAGCCCAGAGCGTCAGGACGGGCGCGCGGTTGATCTTGATCGGCGAGGAGCGGGTCATGGGCGGGTCCGAACACGGCGAGCAGGCTCTGAAGCGTTCGGCCACGCCGATCTATTCCCCATCGTCCCAGCGCGTCGCAGGCCAGCGCCGTCCGATGTTGTGGACCAGATTGTGGACTGTGGCGATGCTGCCGCCTAAGAGTCTGAATTCCCTAGGCTGCTGGCGGAGAGGGTGGGATTCGAACCCACGGTAGGCTTGCACCTACTTCGGTTTTCGAGACCGACGCGATCGACCACTCCGCCACCTCTCCGCAGGCGGGTCGCGCGGCCCTATAAGCGGTGCGGCGGGCCGGCGCAACGGCCTTGCCGCCACCGGCCAGGGCGGGCCGCAGCCAGTGACGCGGCGTTGACGCCGCCCGGCCGCCGCCGCTATAAGCCCCGCCTCCCGGCGGCGCCCCTTGCGCCGACGGCGGCCGCTTGCGGCCGGACGATCCACAGAACTCTTCCGGGGCGGTGCCGCCTCGGCACGCAATCCTGGCTCGGCCAGGAGGGGCCGCACGATGACCTTCGCAGTGATCCGCACCGGCGGAAAGCAGTACCGGGTAACGCCGAACGCCGTGCTCACGGTCGAGAAGCTGGAGGCCGAGCCCGGCGCCACCATCACCTTCCACGACGTGCTCGCGCTCGGCGGTGAGGGCGGGCTGACCCTCGGCGCGCCGACCGTCCCCGGGGCGAGCGTGACCGCCACCGTGGTCGAGCAGACCCGCGGCCCGAAGGTCATCATCCTCAAGAAGAAGCGTCGCCAGAACTACCGCCGCAAGCGCGGCCACCGTCAGGACCTGACGGTGCTGCGCATCGCCGAGATCGCGGCGGCCTAAGGAGACAGGACGATGGCACATAAGAAGGCCGGCGGGTCCTCCCGCAACGGGCGCGACAGCGCCGGCAAGCGCCTCGGCGTGAAGCTCTTCGGCGGCCAGGCCGTGCGCGCCGGCAACATCATCGTGACGCAGCGCGGCACCAAGATGATGCCGGGCCGCCATGTCTATGTCGGCCGCACCCACTCGCTGCACGCCGCCATCGACGGCCGCGTGAAATTCGAGCGCAAGGCCGAGGGCCGCGTCGCCGTCTCGGTCGAGGCCCTGCCCCAGGCGGCGGAATAGCCCGCCGCATCACGTCAGCCCGCGACCGCGCGCTGGAACGGGGGCCTCCTGGCCCCCGTTTGCTTTTTTGGGGTCCCGCTCCGCCATGAAATTCCTGGACGAAGCCAAGGTCTGGGTGAAGGCCGGCGATGGCGGCGACGGCGTCGTCGCCTTCCGCCGCGAGAAATACATCGAGTTCGGCGGCCCCGATGGCGGCAATGGCGGCAAGGGCGGCGATGTCCTCGCCGAGGCGGTGGAGGGGCTGAACACCCTCATCGACTACCGCTACGCCCAGCATTTCCGGGCCCGCAAGGGCGGCAACGGCGCCGGCTCGGACCGCACCGGCGCCGGCTCGGAGGATGTGGTGCTGCGGGTGCCGGTCGGCACCCAGATCCTGGCCGAGGACAAGGAGACGCTGCTGGCCGATCTCGACGCGCCGGGCCGGCGGGTGGTCATCGCCCGCGGCGGCGATGGCGGCCATGGCAACGCGCATTACAAGACCAGCACCAACCGCGCCCCGCGCCGCGCCGACAAGGGCTGGCCGGGCGAGGAGCGCTGGATCTGGCTGCGCCTGAAGCTGATCGCCGATGCCGGGCTGGTCGGGCTGCCGAATGCCGGGAAGTCCACTATCCTCGCCGCCGTCTCCGCGGCCCGGCCGAAGATCGCCGACTACCCCTTCACCACGCTGCACCCGCAGCTCGGCGTGGTGCGGCTGAACGCCTCCGAGGAGTTCGTCCTCGCCGACATCCCCGGCCTGATCGAGGGGGCGCATGAGGGGGTCGGCCTCGGCGACCGCTTCCTCGGCCATGTCGAACGCTGCGCCGTGCTGCTGCACCTGATCGACGGCAGCCAGCCGGACCCGGTGCGCGCCTGGCGCACGGTGCGCGGCGAGCTGGAGCAGTATGGCCACGGCCTCGCCGGCAAGCCGGAGGTGCTGGCCCTCAACAAGCTGGATGCGATGACGCCGCAGGCCCGGGCCAGCCGCCGGCAGGCGCTGGAGCGCGCCGCGGGCCGGCCCGTGATGCTGGTATCGGGCGCGACCGGCGAGGGCGTGCCGGAGGTGCTGCGGGCGCTGGCGGTGGAGGTGGCCGCGGCCCGGGCGGCGCGGCAGGAAGCGATCGCCCCCTCCCCTTCAGCCGCCGCCGATTGAGGCGGCCGCCGGCAGGCTCCCTCGGGGCTGCCGGCGTCCTGTCGGGCGCGGGCCGCAGGCCTGCCCGTCGCATGCGGTGCCGCGAGGCCAGGCCACGCGGCGCCTAGCGCTTGCGGCGCAGGACGGCAACATCGGCCTGCGCTCGGTGTCATGCCAACGGCATGAGGGATTCATTCATGCCGGGCGCCCCGTGGCGCGCAGGCCCAGGCAAACCGGAAGGTTGCGCCGGGCGCCAGGGGGACTGCCCATGGGGGCCGTTGATGGTCACCAGCAACGGCCGTTCGTATCAGACGCCGCGGACGACGCCGAAGATCAGCGAGATCACGAACAGCACCAGGAAGATGGTGAACAGCACCTTGGCGATGCCGGCGGAGGCGGAAGCGATGCCGCCGAAGCCGAACAGGCCGGCCACCAGGGCGATCACGAGGAAGATCAGGGTCCAGTAGAGCATGCGCTCCTCCGCAGCGTTGGCCGCGGGTGAACGCCACCTCCGCGCCGCGGTTGCCGATGCTCAACGAATCCGCCGCCACAGGTCGGTGTGCGATCGGCGGGCGGCCCAGTCCCGCCGGGGCCGCGGCTGCGGCATCGCGTGGCCTCGGCGAGGGCACAGCGCTCCCCCTGCCCTGCCGGTGCGACGCATGGGTTCCCCACCGCAGGCCGCAGACCAGCCGGGCTGGCGCCTAGACCGGCTGCACGCCGCGCGTCACCGCCTGGAAGGTCGCCACCGCCAGGGTCGTCGGGTCGAAGGGCTTGGTGATGACGAAGGCCGGCTCCAGCGCCTCGCCCGTCAGCAGCCGCTCCGGATAGGCGGTGACGAAGATCACCGGCGCCGTCAGGTGCTTCAGGATGCGCGCCACGGCATTCGCCCCGTCGCCCCCGGCGCCGAGATTGATGTCGGCCAGGACCAGGCCGGGCCGCTCCGCCTCGGCCAGCGCCACCGCCTCGGCCTCGGTCGCGGCAATACCGACGACGCTGTGGCCGCAGCGCTCCACCAGCTCCTGGATGTCGAGCGCGATGATCGGCTCGTCCTCGATGATCAGCACCCGGGTCGCGACCCCGGTGCGCAGGCTGTCCCGTGCCAGGCGCAGCTCCAGCTCGGCGGCGGCGGGCAGGATGCGGCAGGCGGCGGCGGCGGCCGTCAGCGGCTGTTCCTCGAGCGCGGTCAGCAGCAGCAGCATGCGCTGCAGCAGCGACATCTCCGCACCCCCCTCCGCCGCCTGGCCGCCCCCTTGACCGGCCCCCTGGCCGGACTCCGACTCCGCGCCCCGCACCCGGTCGCCGATCGCGCCGTAGAGCGCGACCCGCGCCTCGGCATCCGCGGCCAGGCTGGCGCCCAGCGTCGCCAGGACCTGCCGCAGCGCCTCGGCCACGACCTCGTCGCCGCGCTGCTGGCTCCCGGTCAGGGCGCGGGCATAGCGCCGCGCATAGGGAAGGGCCCGGATCAGCGCCCCGCGATCCATCACTGTCATCTCGCCCGCGCCTCGACCGCTCTTCGGGTTGTCATCTGGCGCACAAGCCCGACGTCCTCGCTGCCATAGGATACGGTTGATATTGAGCGTCCGGTGACCGAACAAGCCACGGATAGGGGACAGCGGGCCGCCCTCGCGGGATTGTTGCCCGAGTTGCGCGCCTTTGCCCGCTTTCTCTGCGGCTCCCGCATCGAGGCGGACGACCTCGTGCAGGAAGCCCTCGCCCGGACCCTGCGCAGCCTGGACAGCCGGGCCGAGCCGGTGGAGGACCTTCGCGGCTGGTGCCTCGCCGTCATCCGCAACGTCTTCCATGAGCAATTGCGGGCCCGCAAGCGCGAGGCGACGCGGCTGCGCGACGCCGTGCCGGAGGATCCCAGCCCGCCGACGCAGGAGACGCCCGGCCAGATGCGCGACCTCGCCCGCGCCCTCGCCACCCTGCCGCCGCTGCTGCGCGAGGCGGTGATCCTGGTCGGCGCCCAGGGCCTGTCGCATGCCGAAGCGGCCGCGGTCTGCGGCGTGCCGGTCGGCACCGTGAAGGCCCGCGTCTCGCGCGGGCGGAAGCTGCTCGCGGACGCTCTCGGTTCTGTTACGAGTTAACGGATCCGCGATGCAACCCTCCGGTCCCGGGGATCATTGGTCAGTATCAGAAAGCAAGGGGACGCATCGATGGACGGCATGACCAGGATCCAGCCGGAGACCACCGAGACGAAGCCGCGGCGCGGCACCCCCGCCAGCGCCGAGTTCCACAACCAGCTCGTTGCCCTTCTCCCCAAGCTTCGCGTGCAGGCGCTGGCGCTGACCCGCAACCGCGCCGCGGCCGAGGATCTCGTGCAGGACGCCGTGGCCAACGCCCTGGCGGCGCAGGAGAGCTTCACCCCGGGGACCAATTTCGCCGCCTGGATGCACCGCATCCTGCGCAACCGCTTCATCTCCACCCTGCGCAAGCAGCGCGAGACCACGGATATCGAGGACCTGCCGATGTCGGCCTTCGCGGTCGGCGCCGCGCATGAGGACCGCATGGTGCTGAAGGAGCTCTCCCGAGCCCTCGGCCGGCTGCCGAGCGATCAGCGCGAGGCGCTGTTCATGGTGGTGCTGCAGGGCCTGTCCTACGAGGAGGTGGCGCAGGCCACCGGCTGCGCCGTCGGCACCGCCAAGAGCCGGGTGTTCCGGGCCCGCCGCCAGCTGCAGACCTGGCTGACCGGCGAGGAGCGGTCCGAGCGGCAGGCGCCGCGGCCGGAGCGTTCCGATGTCATTAGGATTGGCGAAATCCGCGCCGCAGTCTAATATAGTACGATGCGGAGTACGGCGGCGGTCCTGATGCGGCCCGCCGCCTGCCCGTCCTTCTCGGCGGCTGCGATGGGCAAGACGGATCAGAAGAGACCGAGCAACCCGGCCATGGCCGAGACGGATGAGGAGGGCGAGGCGGTGGATAACGCCTTCGACCTGTGGCTCAGGCGTGGGCTGCACCAACTCTACGACACCGTTGCGAAGGAACCGATCCCGGAGGATCTGCTCCGGATGATCGAGGACGACCGCAAGTCGCAGCAGCAGTGATCGGCCGGGCCAGGCGGCGCGCTGCGCCCGCCCGGCCGGGCCTCGGTCCAGCCTGATATCCAGGCCGAGAGGATGGGGCATGCCGCATGGCCTTGGGCCGCCGCGCGGCGTGATGAGTCGCGTCTGGCGTGACCCCTGCCGCAGGCCCCCTCCCCTCGGCGCCGGCGCGTTTTGGCCCTCTGGTTTGGCCCTCTGGCGGGTCCGCTCCCGCCGGGACCGGATCATGAGCATTCTTTGATATTTGAGCGTTTATCGATATTTTAAAGATCCAACAATGAATTCTAGAAAGGTGAGCGAAGCTGCCAGAAAGGCGGCCGCGGAGACGGACTGGAAGGTGCGGTATTCTCCAGGACGGAGGCGACCTTTGGACAAGCCTGAGCTGCTCGGCCTGACCGGCATTACGCTGGACCAGTTGTTTTCCAAGATCGCGGACACGGAAAGGCTGCTGACGGCGCTGAAGCACGAGCTCGTGCGTCGGTGCCGGCCTGATCTGGAAGATCCGGTCCTGCGCCGGCGCCGCGAACTCTCGCGCACCGTCCCGCGGAAGATCCGCCCCGCCGGCACCCGGCTCCCTCCCTTCCAGCATCCGGCCTGGCGCGACTAGAGCAGATCCCGTTCGAGTGGAAACACTCTAACGGGTGAAGATGCTGCAAAAACAAGAGGCTAGAGCATTTGTCGTGAACCGGAGTGAACGGAAAATGCTCTAGACCGCGATCCACTCACGCCGGTTCGCGGACCCTGGTCCAGCGCGGCGTTTGGTCGCGTGCGTCACGCCTTCGGCGCGCCCCGCCGCAGGGCGTGATCGCTCCTCGGCTGGCCGGGGACCTGGCGCGTCGCGGCCGGGACGGACCTCCCACATGATCCCCGGGGACGGTCGCCACTGACGGAACTCGCCAGGCAAGCCACGGCACGCTGCCCTCCGCGGCCCCCATTCCGGAGACGGCCATGCCGGTCCTGCTGAGCTTCGTGCCCGATGCCTGGGGTCCAACGGTCCGGATCGAAGGCGGCGCGGTCGCGCTGACCCGAGCCGGGCCGAACGGGATCCGGTTCACGGCGCCGGCGCATCTGGTCCTGGTCATGGTCCTGCCGCAGCCCTGCCGGGCGGCTGCGCCGAACGGCACCCAGCCGACGACAATCCAGGCGCCCGCCGGATCGCTGGAGCTCATGCCGGCGGACGCCGCCTGCTTCGCCCGCTGGATCGCGCCCAAGGAATGCCTGCTGCTGGCCTTCGACCAGGACGGGCTCGCCCAACGCGCCGCCCTCGAGGGCGGGAGGGGCGATTTCGAATTTCACCCCCCGAAGCTCGGCACGATCGACGAGAGGGCCAGGGTCATCGCGGGCCTGATCAGGGACGAGATGCTGCAGGGCCCCCGCCGGAACGAGGCCTATCTCACGGCCCTGCTGACAGCCCTCAAGATCCATCTCCTGCGGGAGCATCCCGCCCTGGTGGGGCAGGGCCGCGCGCCGAGCCGCGGCGGGCTTCCCCCCAACACCTGGCGCAGGGTGGTGGAGCATATCCAGGCCAACCTCTCGGCGAACCTGTCCATCCCGCGCCTGGCCGAGATGCTGGGCGTGTCGCCCAGCCACTTCCTGCGCGCCTTTCGCCAGAGCTGCGGCCAGTCGCCGCATCGCTACGTCCTCGAGAAGCGCCTGCTGCTGGTCGAGCACCTGGCCAGGACGACCGACATGCCCCTGGCCCAGGTCGCCGAGGCGGCCGGCTTCTCCAGCCCCAGCCACATGACGGCGGCGCTGCGGCGGTGGAAGGGCGTCACCCCGGGCCAGCTGCGCCGCGAGGCGCGGCGGCAGGACCCGGGCGGCCAGGGCGACGCCCGATCGGGGGGCCTCCCCTGATCGGGAAGGTGCCCTGGCCGGGGCCCTCGGCTCAGGCCGAGAGCGCGGTCGCCTGCATCTCCGGCGGCGCGGTGCGCTCGCGCTTGGCCAGCAGCTTGTTCAGCGCATGCACATAGGCACGGGCCGAGGCGACGATGGTGTCGGTGTCCGAGCCCTGCCCGTCCACCAGCTTGCCGTGCTCCTCGAGCCGCACCGTCACCCGCGCCTGCGCGTCGGTGCCGCCGGTCACGCTCTGCACCGCATAGAGCTTCAGCCCGACCTCATGCGGGAAGGCCTGGCGGATGGCGATGAAGGTGGCGTCCACCGCGCCGTCGCCGCTCGCCATGCCGTCCTGCCGCTGGCCGTCCACCTCCAGCGTCACCGAGGCCATGGGCTTGGTGCCGAGGCCGGTCGAGACGTTCAGCCCGGTCAGCTTCACCCGGTCGTTGCCGCGCACCACCTCGTCATCGACCAGCGCCGCGACGTCCTCGTCATAGACCACCTTCTTGCGGTCGGCGATGTCCTTGAAGCGGCGGAAGGCGTCGTTCAGCGCGTTGTCGCCGAGCTCGCCATAGCCCAGCGCACGCAGCTTGTCGCGGAAGGCGGCGCGGCCGGAATGCTTGCCCAGCACCAGCGAGTTGGTGGACCAGCCGACGCTCTCCGGCGTCATGATCTCGTAGGTGGAGGCGTCCTTCAGCACGCCGTCCTGGTGGATGCCGCTCTCATGCGCGAAGGCGTTGCGGCCGACGATCGCCTTGTTCGGCTGCACGTCGAAGCCGGTGATGGTCGCCAGCAGCCGGCTGGTCTTCAGGATGCGCTCGGAGGTGATGCCGGTGCGGAAGGGCAGCGCGTCGTGCCGCGTCCGCAGCGCCATCGCCACCTCCTCGAGGCTGGCATTGCCCGCCCGCTCGCCGATGCCGTTGATGGTGCTCTCGATCTGCCGCACCCCGGCCTGGATGGCGGCGACGGTGTTCGCCACCGCCATGCCGAGGTCGTTGTGGTTGTGCGCCGAGAGCACGACCTTCTCGATGCCCGGCACCCGGTTGCGCAGGTCGCGGAAGATCCGCGCCATGTCCTCGGGCAGCGAGTAGCCGACGGTGTCGGGGATGTTGATGGTGGTGGCGCCGGCCTTGATCGCGGCCTCGACGCAGCGGCAGAGGAAGTCGGGATCGGTGCGGCTGCCATCCTCGGCCGACCATTCCACGTCGTCCGAATGGCTGCGGCCGAGCGTCACGCTGCGGGTGATCGCCTCCAGCACCTCCTCGCGGCTCATGCGCAGCTTGACGCGCATGTGCAGGTCGCTGGTCGCCAGCACGATATGCACGCGCTTGCGGGCGGCGGGCTTCAGCGCCTCGCCCGAGGCGTTGATGTCGGCGGCGTTGGCGCGCGACAGGCTGGCCACCACCGGGCCGTCCTTGGCGAATTTGCGGGCGATCGACTGCACGCTCTCGAAATCGCCGGGCGAGGCGATGGCGAAGCCGGCCTCCATGACATCGACGCCGAGCTCGGCCAGCGCCTCGGCCATGCGCAGCTTCTCCTCGAGGTTCATCGAGAAGCCGGGCGACTGCTCGCCGTCGCGCAGGGTCGTGTCGAAGAAGATGATGCGGTTGTCGTCCAGCGTGCCGAAGCTGGGATGGGTGATGGCCATGGATCGGGTCCTTCGGAGCGGTGTCGTCAGCCAGGCGGGCGCGCAGGCGGCGCCTCAGGTCCCCCTGAGCGGTGGCGGCCGGTCAGCCGCGCGTCACGCCCAGGGGCGGCTAAGTCGAAGAAGGAGGGCGAGGGGCAGGCGCGCGCGGCCGGCGGCGGGGATGCCGCGGAGGAGGCCAGCGATGCGCGCATGCGGTGCCATGGTGGCGCGCACCCTAGCTAGGGCCACCCGGCCCGTCCAGCCCGGAAATGCCCGCGGCGGGCCGGGCGGCCACACATCCGGATCAGCGCCGCCCCTCGGTCCGGCCCCCGGCTCCGCGCCGGTCCAGTCCCCGGCTTCGCGCCGGGCGGGGCCTGGCGCATTGCGCCGGGCGGGCCCATCGCCTATAGGCCGCAGCTTCCCGCGGCCGGTCGGTATCGGCTGCGCCAAGCTGCACGAGCGCGCCATGAAGTCCGACATCCATCCCGATTATCACGAGATCACCATCGTCATGACCGATGGGACGACCTTCAAGACCCGGTCCTGCATGGGCAAGGAAGGCGACACGCTGCGGCTCGACATCGACCCGAAGTCGCACCCGGCCTGGACCGGCGTGCAGCGCGTGATGGACACCGGCGGGCAGGTGGCGAAGTTCAACAGGAAGTTCGCCGGCATCGGCGCCCGGAAGAAGTAAGCCCTTCGTCCCGCAGCGGAATTTTTCGGAACGCCGCCCCCTTGAAGCCGGGGGCGGCGTTTTCCATGTCAGGGGGGCACGAGGCGCCCTGCCGGGGTCTCGGGCGTGGTTCCCGTCCTCGCGGCGCCCGCATCGGGGCCGTTCCGGCTGGGGATCGCAGGCATTGATCGACCTTGCTTCCCAAGGAGGTTCGACTGTGAACACCCTCGATTTCTCTCCCCTCTTCCGCACCGCCATCGGCTTCGACCGGCTCGCCCGCCAGCTCGAGAGCGCCCGCAGCCTCGGCGACGCGCAGGGCTACCCCCCCTACAACATCGAGAAGACCGGTGAGGACACCTATGTCCTGACCATGGCCGTCGCCGGCTTCGGCCCGGGCGACATCGATGTGGTGGCGCGGGAGAACGTGTTGACCGTCGCCGGCCGCGCCCCGCAGCCGGAGGAAGGCCGCAGCTTCCTGCATCGCGGCATCGCCGGCCGCGCCTTCGAGCGCCGCTTCGTGCTGGCCGACCACATCGTGGTCGAGGGCGCGACGCTGGAGAACGGGCTGCTGCAGCTCGGCCTGAAGCGCGTGGTGCCGGAGGCGCTGAAGCCGCGGCAGATCCCGGTGCAGGCCGGCAAGCCGCCGGCGCAGCCGCGGATCACCACGGCCAACGAGCAGGAGGGCCAGGCCCAGGCGGCCTGACCGTCCGGCGAGGTTCGGCCTCGGACGAGGGCCGGCGGGGTTTCCCCGCCGGCTTTTTCATGCCCGCCGCGCCGCCGGCATGACCTCGGAGGTCATGGAATCGCGGCCGCCGCCGCGGCAGGCTGCGCCGCATGCACGGCCTCCAGACCGCCCCGCCCGCCCCGCCGCCGGGCCCCGCCACGGCCGGCGCCCTGCTCGCCCGCGCCCGGCGCGCCCGCCGCCGCAGCCAGCTCGACCTCGCGCTCGAGGCCGGCATCTCCACCCGGCATCTCAGCTTCGTCGAGACCGGCCGCGCGCGGCCGAGCCCGGGCCTGGTGCTGCGGCTCTGCGAGGCGCTCGGCGTGCCGCCGCGGGAGGCGGACGGGGTGCTGCTCGCCGCCGGCCACGCCCCGGCGCATCGCGAGACGCCGCTCGAGGCCCCGGCCATGGCCGAGGTGCTGGCCGCGCTGCGCTTGATCCTGGCGCGGCACGACCCGCTGCCGGCCGTCGCCTTCGATGCCGCCTGGGACATCGTCATGCTGAACGAGGCCTATGGCGGGGCGCTCGATGCGCTGCTCGCCGGCGGCGCCGAGCCGGGGCTCGGCGGGGCGGCGCCGCCGCGCCTCGCCCTGCTGCCGGCGCCGCGGCCGAACCTGCTGCGGCTGCTCTGCCACCCGGCCGGCGCCCGCCGGCTGATCGGCAATTGGCCCGAAGTGGCGCGCGCCCTGATCGACCGGGTCCAGCGCGAGGCGCGGCTGCCGAGCGCCGATCCGGCGCGCCGGCCGCCGCTCGAGGAGGCGCTGGCGCAGCCGGGCGTCGCGTCGCTGCTCCGCCAGCGCCCCGCCGGGCCCGCCGCGCCGCTGCTGGTGCCGGTCGAGATGCGCCGGCCGGAGGGGGGCACGCAGCGCTTCCTGACCACCATCGCCACCCTCGGCACGGCGCAGGACCTGACCCTGCGGGAGCTGCGGATCGAGACCTACCACCCGGCCTAGAGCAGATCCTGTCCGGATGAACTCATCCGGACAGGTGAAGATGCTCGTAAAAACAAATACCTAGAGCAGATCCCGATCAGGTGAACTCACCTGATCGGGTGAAGATGCTCTGACAACAATAGTCTAGGGCGCTTCTCGTGAACCGGTGTTCACGAGAAGCGCCCTAGCCGCCCGGCTTGCGGAAGAAGGCGTCGGCGGCGCCGCGATGCGCCTCCTTGCGGGCGATCGCCGCCTCGGCGCGGGCGATCTCGGCCTGCAGGGTGACGATGTAGCGCCGCAGCTCCTCGATGTCCCGGCCCTCCAATACCGCCGGCGTGAAACCCGTGGTTGGGCGTGGCCGCTCCTCCTCCATCATCGCCTTTCTCCTGTGCCCTGCGGGCTTTGACCCTGTGAGGGGCCGCCTCTATATGCCAGCCGACGCCGCGTCGGGGATGCCCGGCCCTCCCCGGCTCGCCCCGAAAAGGTTCGCCTCATGACCCAGCCCCTGATGCCGAAGGCCACCGCCGTGTGGCTGATCGAGAAGACGTCCCTGACCTTCGAGCAGGTCGCGGAGTTCGTCGGCATGCATCCGCTGGAGGTGCAGGCGATCGCCGATGGCGAGGTGGCGCAGGGGATCATCGGCTACGACCCGGTGCTGAACGGCCAGCTCACGCGCGAGGAGATCGCCCGCTGCGAGGCCGACCCGACCTCGCGGCTGCAGATCTCCGCCTCCTCCCTGCCGGTGCCGAAGCCGCGCGGCAAAGGCGCCCGCTACACCCCGGTCTCGAAGCGCAACGACCGGCCGGATGCCATCGCCTGGGTGCTGCGCCACTACCCGCACCTCTCCGACCAGGCGGTCGGCAAGCTGCTCGGCACCACCAAGGAGACCATCGCCAAGGTGCGGGACCGGACGCATTGGAACAGCGCCAACATCAAGCCGCGCGACCCGGTGATCCTCGGCCTCTGCACCCAGTCCGACCTCAACGCCGCCATCGCCGCCGCCGGCGAGCGCCCGCCGGGCCTGCCAGTGCCACCGCTGCACGATGCCGAGGAGGAAAGCCTGGCCTGAGCGGCGCCGGCCGGGCGCCTTGGGGCCGGCGGCATGCCGGGCGGCGCCCGGAGGTGACGGTGCCCAGGGTCATGGTGCCCAGGGTCACGGTGCCCAGGGGCCACGATACCCGGGGGTCATGCCCGGGGGACCCCGCGACGTCAGGCTGGCCTGGGGCTTCGGGGCCGCCGATGCGCCGCACCGGACCTGGTGCGGCGCCGGGCTCCCGCCGGGTGCGGCCCTCAGGCCTCCCGCCGGAGCCTCTCCATCTCTTCCTTCAGGCGGAGCTTCTCCCGTTTCATGCGGGTGAGCTCGGCCTCGTCGGGCCTCGGTCGCGCATCCTCGTCGCCGATCTGCCGGTCAAGGACCGCATGCCGCTCCTCGAGGGAACGGAGCCTCGGCGCAACGTTCATCCAGCATTCTCCCTGCGCTGCGTGACGCGCGGACGTGGCCGGCACGGCCCTGCTGTTGCGCCCGCGCGGGGGCATGGTAATGGCGGCGGGGGGCGCAATGCACGCCTCCTTTCACTGCCGAGTGCCCGATCCGATGCTGGATGATCGCGAATCCCTGCTGCGCCGGCTGCACGAGATGCGGAGCGAGCATCGCGACCTCGACACCGTCATCGCCCGGCTCTCGGACAGCCTGACCGACCAGCTCCAGGTGCAGCGGCTGAAGAAGCGCAAGCTGAAGCTGAAGGACGAGATCGCCTGGCTGGAAGGCCGGCTGCTGCCCGACATCATCGCCTGATGCATCATGATCGCCTGATGCCGGCGGCTCCGCACGGGAGAGGCCCGAGACCACCATGACCCCCGAGGCACTGCCCGCCGAGGCGCCCCCGTCCGATGCGTCGGCGCCGCTGGTCGGCATCATCATGGGCAGCCGCTCCGACTGGGAGACGATGCGCCACGCCGCCGAGACGCTGGCCGCGCTCGGCGTGCCGCACGAGACCCGGGTGGTCTCCGCCCACCGCACGCCCGGCCGGCTCTATGACTATGCCCGGGCGGCGCGCGGGCGGGGCCTTCGGGTGATCATCGCCGGCGCCGGCGGCGCGGCGCACCTGCCCGGCATGGCGGCGGCGATGACGCCGCTGCCGGTGCTCGGCGTGCCGGTCGAGAGCCACGCGCTGAAGGGCATGGACAGCCTGCTCTCCATCGTCCAGATGCCCGGTGGCATCCCGGTCGGGACGCTGGCCATCGGCCGCGCCGGGGCGATCAATGCCGGGCTGCTCGCCGCCGCCATCCTGGCGCTGGCCGATCCCGATCTCGCCGCCCGGCTGGACGCCTGGCGCGCCGCGCAGGAAGCGGGCGTGCCGGAGGCGCCGGCGTGAGCGACCCCTTCGCCAGCCGCTTCCCGCTGCCGCCCGGCGCCACCATCGGCATCCTCGGCGGCGGCCAGCTCGGGCGGATGTCGGCCCTCGCCGCCGCCCGGCTCGGCTATCGCTGCCACATCTACTCGCCGGAGCCGGATGGGCCGGGCATGCAGGTGGCGGCCGCCGCGACCGTCGCGCCCTATGAGGATGCCGAGGCGCTGGCGGCCTTCGCCGACGCCGTCGACGTCGTCACCTTCGAGTTCGAGAACGTCCCGGCGGCGACCCTCGCGGCGCTCGAGCCGCTGGTGCCCTGCCGCCCCGGCGTCGCGGTGCTGCGCATCTGCCAGGACCGGCTGCAGGAGAAGGCCTTCCTCGAGCGCGCCGGCGTGCCGGTCGCGCCCTGGCGGGCGGTGCGGGACGAGGCCGACCTCGCCGCCGCCATCGCCGCGATCGGCCTGCCGGCGGTGCTGAAGACCACCCGGCTCGGCTATGACGGCCGCGGCCAGGCGGTGCTGCGGCGGCCCGAGGACGCCGCGCCCGCCTTCGCCCGGCTGGCGCCGAAGCCGCTGATCCTCGAGGCCTTCGTGCCCTTCGCCGCCGAGCTCTCGGCGATCGCCGCCCGCACCGCCGACGGCGCCGAGGCGGTCTACGACGCGGTCGAGAATCGGCACCGCGACCATATCCTCGACCTCAGCTTCGCCCCGGCGCGGCTGCCGCCGGCGGTGGCCGAGCAGGCCCGGCGCCATGCCGCGGCGGTGGCGACGGCGCTCGGCCTGGTCGGAGTGCTGGCGCTCGAGCTCTTCCTGCTGCCGGATGGCGGGCTGCTCGGCAACGAGATCGCGCCGCGGCCGCACAATTCCGGCCACTGGACCATGGATGGCTGCGCCGCCAGCCAGTTCGAGCAGCATATCCGCGCCGTGGCCGGGCTGCCGCTCGCCAGCGCCGGGCGGCACCACGACGTCGTCATGCGCAACCTGGTCGGGCCGGAGGGAATCGCCCGCTGGCCGGCCCTGCTGCGGCAGCCGGGCGTGGTGCCGCATCTCTACGGCAAGGCCGAGGCGCGGCCGGGCCGCAAGCTCGGCCACGCCAACCGGCTGCTGCCGCTCGGCGCTCTCGCCGGACTGGCGGATGACGAGGCGCTCGACGGGCTCTGAGCGGAGTCGCGGCCGGCCGCCCCGCGGCGCGCCCCTCTCCCGGCCCGCCGCGCCGCCCGAGGCGGGAGCGGCGGCGCGGCGAAGGCCCGCGCCCATCGCGGCATGCACAGATGCATTCCCAGCAAGGCGTTTCCGATCAACGCCTTAGTCAACTGTGATGAATTTGCCATTCCATGCTGTGGCGATCCAGCCACATTGATGCGGAAATGGTCCATCCCGTCTGCCATTGGTGGGTTCACGGTGATAGTTTCCGCTCACGCATCGTCGCGTCCGTGCTCGTCGCGGGACCGGCAGCGTGACGGATCGCTTCTTGGGATCGAGGAGAGACAAGGATGACCCTCAGGAAGGCCCTCCTGGCCGCGACGGTGCTGGCGCTGCCGGCGGTGGCGCAGGCCCAGCCGGTGTCCGGGCTTTATGTCGGCGCCGGGGTGGGCGCGAATTGGAAGTTCGACTCGGAGGGCAACTACAGCCGCTCCCGCATCTCCACGCTCGCCGTGCCGACCACGACCGTGGCCGGCCAGGGCCGGATCAATGCCGAGGTCGGCTGGGCCGCGGTCGGCAGCCTCGGCTGGGGCTTCGGCAACGGGCTGCGCGTCGAGGCCGAGGGCAACTACCGGACCAACGACATCCGCCGCTTCAAGGTGACGGGCTCGCCGAGCATCCCGGGCGGCGGCTACTACGACAGCTTCGGCCCGATGGTGAACGTCCTCTACGACTTCCACATCGGCGGCCCGATCGTCCCCTATGTCGGCGTCGGCGCCGGCTATGTCTGGAACGAGGTCCGCAAGGGCAACCGCTTCGGCTTCGCGGGCACCCAGACCGAGGGCGCCTTCGCCTATCAGGGCATCCTCGGCCTCGCCTATGACATGAGCCCGATGGTGCCGGGCCTCGCCTTCACCCTCGAGGGCCGCTACCTCGGCAGCCAGGCGCCGAAGTTCGACGATTCCATCCGCGTCTCGCCGACCGTCTCCCAGCACACCACCTGGAAGCCGGACAACAACAACGCCTCCGTGCTGCTCGGCGTGCGCTACGCCTTCAACGCCGCGCCGCCGCCGCCGCCGGTCGTCGCCCCGGCCGCCCCGCCGCCGGCCGTCGCCCGCACCTACCTGGTCTTCTTCGACTGGGACAAGGCGACGCTGACCGAGCGCGCGCGGCAGATCATCGCCGAGGCCGCCGGCGCCTCCCGCCGCGTCCAGACCACGCGCATCGAGGTCGCGGGCCATGCCGACCGCTCCGGCTCGGCGGCCTACAACCAGCGCCTGTCGCAGCGCCGCGCCGATGCGGTCGCGGCCGAGCTGGTGCGCCAGGGCGTGTCGCGCAGCGAGATCGCCGTCTCCGCCTATGGCGAGACGCGGCCGCTGGTCCCGACCGCGGATGGCGTGCGCGAGCCGCAGAACCGCCGCGTCGAGATCGTCCTCAAGTAATCGGACGCTCCCGCACGGAGAGATGGGAAAGGGCGCCGCGAGGCGCCCTTTTTCGTTTGCCGGCCCCCACCGGAGCGGATCAGGTTGCAGCCAGCCCGGTTTGTATATACATTATGTGGTGCGATGGGTGAGACCCCGTAGGCGCCAAGGCATCCTGCCCGGCGCGGAGCGAGAAGGGCCGATGCCTCAGGGATAAGCCTGCCCATGCTGTTCGAGTGGGACGAGCTTAAACGCCAAGGGAACATCGAGAAGCACGGCTTCGATTTCGTGGATGCTCCCCTATTGTTTTCGAAGCCCCACATGACGGGCAGGACGCGTGACGGTCAGGACGGCGAGGAGCGCTGGATAGCAACGGGCATCCTCCGCGATCGCTACGCCACGGCCGTGTATACGATGCGTGGCGAGACCATCCGCCTGATCTCGATCCGGAGTGCGCGCCGTGACGAACGACAAAGACATCAAGCGCTATTCGGCTGAGGACCTGCTTGCGATGGCCGCGCGCGGCGAGAGTCGGACGAACCTCGCCCAGATCGACGCCCTGACCGAGGAGGCGCTCGAACGCGCCATCGCCGAGGATCCCGATTGGCGCGACGTGCCGCGGGACTGGCACCGCAGCGCCGAAGCAGCGATGCCGCGGCCGAAGGTGCCGGTCTCGATCCGCCTCGATGCCGATCTGGTGGATTTCTTCCGGCGGCAAGGGCGGGGCTGGCAGACCAAGGTGAATGCCGTCCTGCGCGCCTACGCCAATGCCAGGCAGGGCGGCAAATCCGGCTAGAGCATTTCCCGTTCACGCCGGTTCACGGCAAATGCTCTAGAGTGTTGTTTTGAGAGCATCTTCACCCGATCAGGTGAGTCCACCTGATCGGGATCTGCTCTGGAGCGCGATCGCCTGGGGCGGACACACCGAAAGCATGACTCCCGCGACCACACGATGGCCTGGGGCGCTTCCCGTGGACGCCGGTTCATGGGAAGCGCCCCAGGCTCCTGTTTTCAGAGCATCTTCGTCCGTTCGAGTGTGTCCACTTGAACGGGATCCGCTCCGGACGCCCGGCCCAGCGCCCGCAGCCCCGCCGCGTCGTCCACGTCCCTGAGCCGCCGCAGCAGCGCGACGGGATGGCCGGCGCAATTCCGCAGCGTGTCGGCCAGCGCATGCTCGCTCGACCAGCGCACCGCGGCGAAGGGCGCGGGCGGCCGGCGCGGCCCGAACCCGACCAGCCAGTAGCCGCCATCCTCGGCCGGGCCGAACACCGCCCGCGCCCGCCCGAGCGCGCGGAAGGCCGCGGCGATGTCCGCCGGCCCGAGCTGCGGGATGTCGCAGCCGACCAGCACCGCCCGCCGGTGCCGCGCCAGCGCCCGGCCCATGCGCTGGCCGAGATCGCCCCGGCCCTGCGGCCGCATCGGCACGGCCCGGGCCAGCCCCGTCGGCCAGCGCGCCCGGTCCGGCGTCATGGCGAGCTCGCAGCGCCAGCGCCGGTCGCGCCCCAGCAGGCGGAGCAGGCGGCGGAGCTGGGCGCGGTGGAAGCGCAGCGCCGCCATGGCGCCGACCTCCCGCGCCAGCCGCCGCTTCACCGTGCCGAGCCGCGGCGCCCGGGCGAAGAGGATGACGGTATCGCCCCGCATCGCCGGGCTCAGAGCGGATCGCGTTCGGAGGGGACCATCCGAAGGCGTGACGATGCCTGCAGGACACCAGGACGGAGCATGCTGCGTGACCCCCTGTGGACGCAGCCTGCGCTAGAGCGGATCCCGTTCGGGGGGAACCACGCGAACGGGTGGAGATGCCCTGAAACCAGTAGCTAGGGCGCGTCCCATGAACCGATGTTCAGGGGACGCGCCCTAGCCGTAGAACCGCTGGATCAGCCGCGGCGGCAGGCCGAGATACCAGAGCGAGAGGCAGAGCAGGTTGCGGGCGGAGCGGCGGCGCCAGCCCTCCCGCCGCCAGCGCGCCGCCGAGGTCAGGGCGGCGACCGGCAGCGCGGCCAGGCGGCGGCGGCCGATGCGGCGGACGAGGTCGACATCCTCCATCAGCGGGATCGGCCGGAAGCCGCCGAGGCTGTCGTAGAGGCGCCGCGAGAGCAGCAGCCCCTGGTCGCCATAGGGCAGGCCGAGGAGGCGGCAGCGCCAGGCGACGCGGCGTTCCAGCCGCCGCGCCGCCGGCGAGGGGTCGTCGAGGGCGAAGGCGAAATAGGCGGCGCGCCCGGCATTCTCCGGCGCCGCCATGAAGCGGTGGACGGCGGCCGACCAGCCGGGGGGCAGGCGGGTGTCGGCATGCAGGAAGAGCAGCCAGTCGCCCGGCGCGGCCCGGGCGCCGGCGGCGAGCTGCGGCCCGCGGCCGCGCGGCGCCTGAACCACCCGGCCGCCGACGGCTTCGGCGAGCGCAACGGTCCCGTCCCGGCTGCCGCCATCGGCGACGACGATCCCGGCCCCGGCCTCGGCGCAGGCGGCCAGCACCGGCCCGAGGCCGGGCGCGGCATCGAGCGTCGAGATGACGATGGTCAGCCGCTGGGGCATGGGGGCATTAACCGGGCGTTCCTAGGATGTTCTTGACAGCCCCCGATGCATGCCGGCAAGGTGTGAACGAACAGAAAGGGAACGCCGATGCCGGACGGTCTCGCTCCCCATTCCGGGCTGCTGGCGCCGCGCAAGGGTCGCGGCGCCGTCTCGAACCCCGCGGTGCGCTTCGAGAGCACGGCGCGCGAGGCCTTCGACGATGGCTGGGGCAGCCTCGCCGATTTGTCCGATCTGCCGCCGCTGCCGACCACCCTCCTGCGGGAGCGCTCGCGCAGCGCGCTGACCTACAACGACAGCCCGGATATCGGCTTCGACCGTTCGCTCAACCCCTATCGCGGCTGCGAGCATGGCTGCATCTACTGTTATGCCCGGCCGAGCCACGCCTATCTCGGCTATTCGCCCGGCCTCGATTTCGAGACCCGGCTGCTGTTCAAGCCCGACCTGCCGGCGCTGCTGGAGAAGGAGCTCGGCCGCCCGGGCTATGTGCCGCGGCCGGTCGCGCTCGGCGCCAACACCGACCCCTACCAGCCGGTCGAGCGCAGCCTGCGCCTCACCCGGCAGGTGCTGGAGGTGCTGGAGCGCTTCGGGCATCCGGTGACGATCGTCACCAAATCCGCCGGCGTGCTGCGCGACCTCGACATCCTGGCGCGGATGGCGCGGCGCAACCTGGTGCATGTCTGCCTTTCCGTCACCACGCTCGATCCGACCCTGGCGCGGCGGATGGAGCCGCGGGCGGCTTCGCCGCTGCGCCGGCTGGGGGCGATCCGCGCCCTGGCCGAGGCGGGGGTGCCGGCCGGCGTGCTGGCGGCGCCGATGATCCCGGGGCTGAACGACGCCGAGCTGGAGAGGATTTTGTCCGAAAGCGCCGCGGCCGGCGCCACCCGCGCCGGCTATGTTCTGCTGCGCCTGCCGCTCGAGATCGCGCCCCTCTTCGAGGAGTGGCTGCAGGCGCATGTCCCCGACCGCGCCGCGCGGGTGCTGGCGCTGGTGCGCGAGACGCGCGGCGGCCGGACCTATGACAGCCGCTGGGGCCTGCGCCAGACCGGCATCGGGGTCTATGCCGACATGCTGGCGCGGCGCTTCCGGCTGGCGGCGACCCGGCTCGGCCTGCTCGGGACCAATGCCCGCAGCCAGCCGCTCGACTGCTCGCAATTCGCGCCGCCGCAGCCGCAGGGCGCGGCGCGGCAACTGGCCTTGCTCTAGAGGATGGTCGCCCGGGATGGCCTCGCCGAAGGCGGCCGTCACGCGGCCAGGCATCGGGCTGGGCCATGCGCCGTGAACCGCCTGCGCGGATCGTGGCCCGACGGGGCCGGGCGCGCGCCTTCGCCTTCTCCCCTCCCCCCTGGCCGGCAGCCTCTCCCCGGGCCCGCCGGCCATCCCGCCCAGGGCGCATCCCCCCGATGCGCGGCCGGGCGGGGTGCACGGCACCGGCACCCCCCGCGCCGGTGCCGTGCATGGCGGGAGGCCCTGCCGGCAGCCTGGGCGGGCCTGGGCGTGGCCGGCCTTGGGTGTGGCGGATTGGGCGCGGCGGGCGGTCAGTCCCCCGCCTTCTCCTCGGTGAAAAAGGGGCGGCCATCGGCGAAGATGTTCGGCTTGAGGAAGACGCCGAGGATCGTCGCCCCCTCCTTGCCGGCCCAGGCGACATGCGTGTTGCCTTCCGGACGCCAGACGAACTGGCCGGGCAGGCACTCGCCCTCCTCATCGATGAAATGCCCCTCCAGCACATAGGTCTGCTCGATCGCCGTGTGCTCGTGCAGCGGCACCTCGGCGCCGGGCTCGAGGCGCATCAGCAGCGTCGCCATGCCGCTGCCGTCGGTGAAGAGGGTCTTGCAGCGGATGCCCGGGAACTTGGTCTCCTCCCAAGGCATGTTGGGCACGTCGAGGAAGACCGAGCGCGGCGAGGGTGCGTCGGCGGTCAGCCGCCGGCGCATGGGCTTCTGGGCTCCGTCGGGCATGGACGCATCCCTTCTGTTCTCGTTGGCGCGGGAAGCGTAGCGCGCGCCGGCCGGCACGGCCAAGCCGCTTGCACGGCGGCGGCGGCGCGGCATAGCGTGACGGCATCGAAACACCCGGAGAGGTCAGCCATCATGGCGATGCGTCGCGGATTCCTCGCCTGCGCCCTCTGCAGCGCCGCGGGGCTGGTGGCCACGGCGGTCGCCGGCCCCGCCCTCGCCCAGGGGCAGCCGCCGACGCCGGGCGGCACCACCCGCAAGACGCTCAGCACCATCGACTATCCGGGCGACGGCAAGATCTCGATCCTGATGACCCTCGACGCCCCGGCCGACACAGTGATCCCGCGCCACACCCATCCCGGCATCGAATCCTCGGTGGTGATGGAGGGCGAGCTGGAGCTGGAGGTGCAGGGCCAGCCGACCAAGCGCTTCGCCGCCGGCGAGGGCTTCCAGGTGCCCCCCGGCCTGCCGCATGGCGGCCGCACCGTCTCGCGCGTGCGCCTGGCCATCACCTATGTCGTCGAGAAGGACAAGCCGCTCGCCTCGCCGGCCTGAGGCCCTTGCCCCCGGAGCCCCCACCCCCGAAGCCCCCACCCCCGAAGCCCCTGCCCGGCAAGCCACTGCCCAGGCCGGGCCGGGCGCGGTAGAAGGCGGCGATGCCGAGCTTCGATCTGGAACGCGAGGCCGGCGGCCGGGTCGCCGGGCTCGACGAGGCGGGGGTGGGCCCGCTCGCCGGCCCGGTCCTCGCCGCCGCCGTGGTCTTCCCGGCGGGCGTGCCGGCGCCGCTCGCCCGGCTGCTCGACGACAGCAAGCGCCTCAGCGTCGCGGCACGGCTGGCCGCCTTCGCGGCGCTGCGCGAGGCGGCGCGGCGGGGCGAGGCGGAATGCGCCGTCGCCGCCGCCTCGGCCGCCGAGATCGGCCGGCTGAACATCCTGCGCGCCACGCAGCTCGCCATGGCCCGCGCCCTGGCCCGGCTCGCGGCGCCGCCGCGGCTCGCGCTGGTGGACGGCAACCGGGCGCCGCCCCTGCCCTGCCCGGTGCGCTGCGTCGTCGGCGGCGACGGGCTCAGCCTCTCGATCGCCGCCGCCTCCATCCTCGCCAAGGTCACGCGCGACCGGGCGATGGCGCGGCTCGATGCGCGCTGGCCGGCCTATGGCTTCGCCGCCCATGCCGGCTACCCGACGGCGCGGCACCGCGCGGCGCTGGCCGCGCACGGCCCCTGCCCGCATCACCGCCGCGGCTATGCGCCGGTCGAGAATGCTCGGTTGAAAAATCAAACAAGTGCATAGATCAAAATTTATTTTTAACTATAGCCTAGTTGAAATACCTTCCGCAATGATTCATGAATAATAAAATCAGCATCCAAAACAGGATCATTTAAACCCCGAAAAGACCAGCGATTTCTAGTTTCAGATTTTGGTCCATTATTTATTTTGAAATTGTTGCCGACTGCGCCAGCTCTGTAGAGCGATATGCACAAATCCACTATTTCTTCCCTTTCTCGAAAGCCATTCGTGATCCTATGATCAATTCTGCTAATTTCATTTATTCTTACGTGAAGATCTTTTATTCGAAAAACATGTTTGAAATTTGTAAATATTGTTTTTATGCCTTGGACTTTTTGAGGCGCATATCGGCTAAGCAATTCTTCTTCAACTTCACGCCATGCAACTTGAGAAAATCCCAATAAAGTCTCTTGCAACGCTCTCGCTGTAATTTTTGTGCATCACCATTAAATTGAGCCGCTAAAGTCAGACGACTCACAATAAGTCGGGGCTTAAACATCGATATGTCAAGGAGATGCCTTTTAATATCTTTCCTATAGATTTTTTCTTCAGAAAAATAAGCCTGCCATGGATCATCAGAGACTAGAATGCCTTCTTCTATTTCGGAAGCGCTAATTTTTGCTTCAACAATTTTCAGTATTGGTTGATTTTCCGATGAAACACTAGCATTCCACTGCACTGGAACGCCGAAATCATTAATATCTCTTCCGATTTCAGGCCCCACCCGATTAACATCTTCAAGAACTTCTGAGCGAACCGAAGCATAAACCACAAAAGAAGCATTGTTATTTCCAATAATCCTGTTCACTCTGGCTACAGCAGCCAAGAGATCTCGAATCAAAAATAGGTCTCTTTCGCGCTGATCTGGCCTATTCCAAAATAATTCCAACTCATCAAAAAACAAAATACATCTGTTTCTGGGCCTTAAAATTATTTTCCCTATATATCTCTCGCATATCTCGATAATTTCTTGTGGCCCCCTGTTATCAATATCTCTTTTTGCAGTCTCCACATCTGTGGTAATTTCAGCATTGAATGGACCAGCCGCTAACCCGAGTTTTGCGGCCAGTTTTAATGGGCCCAAAGCAAGATCAGAAAAAACTGAGCGCCGCATATTTTTCGAAACGCCGAATAGCTTACTCAGCGAAGTGACGTAGTCATGCCCATCCATTATGTCTTCATCTTTTATAAGAAAGAGAAGATTCTTGTAAATCATCCAAAGCCAATTTGTTAAGTAGTTGTATTGTATATCAATTCCGCTTTTAGTATCTATCAAATCAAAATCTATTTTTCCGGCAATTTTAGCCCTCTCAGTCTCACTAATTCCTGACTTAAACAGTATTACATGTGTGTTTGCTCCGCAATCAGCAAGAATTCTCTGGATGTACAGCATCAAAGCTGTCTTACCGCAACCTTTTTGTCCATATATAAAGAACCTAGATCCTAATTTAAGCTCATCTAAGTCAATTTTTGGTGGAATTTGGAATGAATTCATAAATATCGACTGTCCGTACCTGTCCTGCTGAAACAATTCGTTCTTTGCATCTAATTCGCCGAATTTAATTTTTTTCACGGGTATTGTCATTCTTCCCTCAGTATTTTTAGGTTTGGCAAATCTAGGGTGCGTGTTGAACACTTTGCCAGTGCTGACTGCCCAAAGCAATATACTTAGACTATTGTTCCCTATGTTGTTTCAGGGCTCCAACGCGCTTCCAGCTCCCATTTAGCTATACCAGACGATATAACGGCCGAACCCGGTCAGGCTTCGGTTGACCCGGCGACTCGGCGCGGCGATGGTGGCGGCTCTTCGGGAGTCGCGCCCGCTCGCACCGATCCGGGCGATCCGGGCAGGACGGAGGCCGGCGCGCCGCAATGGAATGAGGGACAGCGTGGGGACCGGGCTCGATCTGCCGCTCGACCGGATCATGGTCGGGGACTGCATCGAACTGATGCGGCGCCTGCCGCCGGCCTCCGTGCACGCCATCTTCGCCGACCCGCCCTACAACCTGCAGCTCAAGGGCGACCTCCGCCGCCCGGATGACAGCCTGGTCGATGGCGTCGACGAGGAATGGGACCGCTTCGACGGCCTGCCCGCCTACGACGCCTTCACCCGCGCCTGGCTCGCCGAGGCGCGGCGGGTGCTGCGCAAGGACGGCACGATCTGGGTGATCGGCAGCTACCACAACGTCTTCCGCCTCGGTGCGGCGCTGCAGGATCTCGGCTTCTGGGTGCTGAACGACATCATCTGGCGCAAGGCGAACCCGATGCCGAATTTCCGCGGCCGGCGCTTCACCAACGCGCATGAGACGCTGATCTGGGCGGCGCGCGGGCCGGAGAGCCGCTACCGGTTCAACTACGCCGCCATGAAGGCGCTGAACGACGACCTGCAGATGCGCAGCGACTGGTTCATCCCGCTCTGCACCGGCGCCGAGCGGCTGCGCGACGAGACGGGCGCCAAGCTGCACCCGACTCAGAAGCCGGAGGCGCTGCTGCACCGGGTGATCCTCGCCTGCACCCTGCCGGGCGAGGTGATCCTCGACCCCTTCCACGGCACCGGCACCACCGGTGCCGTCGCCCGCCGGCTCGGCCGCCGCTTCATCGGCCTCGAGCGCGACCCGGTCTATGCCGCGGCGGCGGAGGCGCGCATCGCCGCGATCGAGCCGATTCCGGAGAGCGCGGCGCTGGTCTCGGCCAGCAAGCGCGAGCAGCCGCGCCTGCCCTTCGGCGCGCTGGTCGAGCGCGGCGTGATCCCGGCCGGCAGCATCCTCACCGACCGCGCCCGGCGCTGGAGCGCGACGGTCGCGGCCGATGGCTCGATCCGCTGCGGCCGGGCGCAGGGCTCGATCCACCAGGTCGGGGCGGCGGTGCAGGAGGCGCCCTCCTGCAACGGCTGGGCCTTCTGGCATGTCGAGCAGCCGGGCGGGACGCTGCGCCTGCTCGACGAGTACCGGGCGGAGATGCTCGGCTCGCGCTAGACGGTGTTACGGACCAAGTCGAAGGCGGCTGTGGCTTTGGCGAGCATGAGGCTGACGAAGGCGATGACGTGCAGGCCTGCGAGGG
>NZ_QLIX01000031.1 GCF_003258945.1 Roseicella frigidaeris
AGGGGGGTGGGGGCTGGGGAGGAGCGGCGGCGGGAGGGGCGAGGCATGGCGGCGATCCCGAGGAAGCGGACGGGATCGTAACGGATTATAGGAAAAAATTCAAGGGAGCGCCGCGGCCCCCGGCTCGCTCAGCCCAGGCCGCGCGCCGCCCGGTGCGCCTGCCGCAGCGCCTCGTACCGGCCCGGCAAATCCGCCACCTCGACATCCTCGCGGCGTGTCATGATGCGCCAGACATGGCCGAAGGGGTCGTGGAACTGCACCATCCGGTCGCCCCAGTAGCCGTCCTCGACCCCGCTGTTCCGGGCGGTCGGCGACGCCCCGGCGGCCAGCGCCCTGGCATAGACGGCATCCACGTCGTCCACATAGAGGGTGAGGCAGGTCGACGGCGCCCCCGCGGCGATCGGCGAGCGCGGCCAGTCCGGCCTGGGGGCCTCCCGCCAGCGCGGATTCTCCCGCACGACCAGGAGATGCGCACCCGCCAGCCGCAGCTCGGCCCAGGTCACCTCCCCGGCCGGGAGCCCGGCCGGCGGGGGCCCGCCCGGATAGGCCGCCGCGCCCCGGTCCACCTCCTCCGCGCCCAGGACATCCCGGTAGAAATCCGCGGCGGCGGCCACCTGTTGCACGATCAGCGTCACGCCGAGCTGCCCAATGCCCTGCCGTCCGGGAATCGCCATGGCCCTCATCCTTGGATGCGAATCAGCGGCCAGGATAAAGCCCGGCCCTGTTCCAGAAAAATTCCAGTGGCCGCGGGCCAGCCGGGGCGCGGCCCTCATGGCCGGCCGGGCCGCCCGGCAGGGATCGGCGAGCCAGGATCGGCGGGCGACCCCAGCCGATCCCACCAACCAGCCCCCGCGAGCGGGGGGGCCAGGGCACTTCCCCTGAACACCGGTTCCGGGGAAGCGTCCTAGACTACCGTTTCCAGAGCATCGTCACCCGATCCGGCGAGTCCACCCGATCGGGATCCGCGTAGGCCAGAGCGTGATCGCCTGAGGTCGCCGCGCCGAAGGGCGTGACGCAGGCGACCGAACCATGGCCGGGGCCTGGTCGATGGGTCGGGCGAGGCGGCGTTGGAACCCGCCGCGGCAGGGGGGTGCCGTGGGAGGGGGGTACCGTGGGGGGATGCCGTTCGAGCTTGAGAGAACAAAACCAGAAAACAGGGAGGCACACAAGCGTTTCCTGCGCCTCTACCCCGCCGCCATCCGCACACCCGGCCACCGCTCCCGCCAGCGCTGCGCCCGGCAGCGCGCGGCGAAGATCGCCCGCTTCGCCGGCAGCCGCGCGAAATCCGGCGTCGGCCGCACCACCCGCCCGAGCAGGTCAGCGAAGCCCCAGGGCGCCGCCACCTCCACCCCTGCCCCGGGCCCTGCCCCTGCCCCTGCCCCGGGCCCTGCCCCTGCCCTGGGCCCTGCCCTGGGCCCAGCCCAGCGGGCCAGCACCGCCGTCGCGGTCTCCGGCCAATGCGCCGCGGCGTCGCGCGTATCGGCATAGGGGGCATCGCCGTTGCGCGCCGCCATCCGCGCCTGGTTGCGCACCGACCAGGGCAGGCCCGGCATGGCCGCCCGCAGCGCCCGTCCGGCCGCCGCATCCGCCGCCGGGCCGGCGCCCGGATCGAACCAGACCACGTCGATATCGCCGGGCGGGTTGCGGCCCGGGGGAAAGCCCGAGAGCGCATCCCAGGCGGCGTTGCGCAGCAGCCCGGCGCCGATCCAGGCCTCCGGCAAGCCGATCGCGGCGACGGCCCGCAAGGGCTCGCGCAGCCGCGCCTCGCCGGCGATCAGCCCGGCCAGCCAGGCACCGCCCTCCCCGTCCCTGGAGCGGATCCCGATCATCTGGATTCACCGGATCGGGTGACGATGCCCTGAAACCAGGAGCCCGGGGCGCTTCCCGTGAACCGGTGTTCCCGTGAACCGGTGTTCATGGGAAAGCGCCCCCGGCATCATCCGGCCGGTGCGCCGCCAGCAGCAGGAACATCGGCCGGTCGAGCTCCGGCTCCAGCGCCGGCTCGGCGGCGAGCTGCGCCGCGTCCGGGGCGAATTCCTCCAGATGGTCGAGCACCAGCCCGGCGCCGCGCAGCGCCGCCAGGATCGTCGCCAGCCTGCGGTGCCGCTTCACCACCTCGGCGCCGAGCCAGCGCACCCGCCGCTCGCCCTCCCGCGCATAGCCCTCCAGCGGCCAGATCCGCTGGCCGCGCGCATCCCTCGCCCAGCCGGGATGCGCCGGCGCGGTGTAGACCGGGTGCTCCATCGAGACGACCAGCCGCCCGCCGGGGCGGAGCGCCGCCCGCACCCGGGCGAGCAGCCCCTCCAGATCCGCGACGTAGTGCAGGGCGAGCGCGCTCCAGGCGAGGTCGAAGGCCGATTCCGGCAGCGCCGCGGTCTCGAGGTCGTCCTGGCGGAAGGCGATGCCGGGGTCCTCGGTCATCCGCCGGGCGCGGTCCAGCATCGCCGCCGAGAGGTCGAGGCCGAGCACGCCCGCGGCGCCCGCGCCGCGCGCCCAGCGGGCGAACCAGCCATAGCCGCAGCCGAGATCGAGCACGGCGCGCCCGGCGAGCGGCGGCAGCAGGGCGCGCAGCCGCGGCCATTCCGGGGCGCCGTCCAGCCCCTCCACCGAGCGCCGGAGCTGGGCATAGGCGGCGAAGAAATCCGGGTCGTCATAGACGGTCCGGGGCATGGCGGTCTCCTCCGGGCGGGCGGGGATGCGCCGTGCCGGCCCTGGCCCCGAGCATGAGCCCGCGGCGGCCGAGTCTCCAGGCTGCCCGGCCCGCCAGCGCGGTGCCACCCAGGCCCGGGCCCGGACGGGGCCGTGGGCCGTCGCCGCCCGCACCGGCACCAGGCGATAGGCGGCGCCCTCATAGGCGGCGAGCCGGGCCAGCGCCGCCGGCCCGGCGCGGAGCAGCGCCCCCGGGGTCAGCGCGCCGGCGGCGCGGCGAAGGGTGGGGTATGGGGTGCCGCGCAGCGCCGCCCGCTCCCAGCCCGGCAGGGCGGCCGGCCGCAGCCGGCGGGCGAGGCCGGGCTGGCCGGCCATGCGCTCCAGCACCACCGGATCGAGCAGCGTGCCGTAGAGGAAAAGCGGCGCGCCGATCATGCGGCGCCGATCATGCGGCGCCCGTCCGGCGCATCGCGGCCGGCGGCGCCGCCACGCTGGCCACGGCCGCCGTCACCCTCGCTGCCCGTTGCCCTGCCGCGGCTTGGCCGCGACAGGCTGTGACGCGCCTCGGGTCGGAGGCGAATCCCGGGGCCCCCGCGAGGGCGCGCAGCGACCTCGTGGGGATAAATCTCGGGGCCCCCGCGAAAGCGCGAAGCGATTTCGCGGGGATGGCTCATGGGGCCCCCGCGGAGCCGCGCAGCGGCTTCGTGGGGATCTAGTGTCCCGCATTCTCCCCGGAGAAGTCCGGCGCCGCGAGGCCGCTGGCGACGAGCTGCTCCACCAGCATGCCCTTCAGCCGCTCCAGCCCCGCCTCCGAGGTCGCCTCGCAGCGGGCGACGAGCACCGCCTGGGTGTTGGAGGCGCGCAGCAGCCACCAGCCATCCGGGGTCAGCACCCGCACGCCGTCCACGTCCTGCACCTTGGCCCCTGCGGCGGCGAGGCGCTGCTTCACCTCCTGCACCACCTCGAATTTCCGCTCCTCCGGGCAGTCGAAGCGGAGCTCCGGCGTGTTGATCACCTGCGGCAGGGCGGCGCGCACCTCGCTCAGCGTCTGCGGCATGCGGGCGACGATGCCGAGCAGGCGCACGGCGGAATAGGGCGCGTCGTCGAAGCCGTACCACTTGTCGGCGAAGAAGATGTGGCCCGACATCTCGCCGGCGAGCGGGCTGCCGGTCTCGGCCATCTTCGCCTTGATGAGCGAATGGCCGGTCTTCCACATCAGCGGCGTGCCGCCGGCCTTGGCGATCTCGTCGAACAGCACCTGGCTCGCCTTCACGTCGGCGATGACGGTGCCGCCGGGCTTCGCCTTCAGGACGTCGCGCGCCAGCACGACGAGGAGCTGGTCGCCGAAGAGGATGTGGCCCTCGTTGTCCACCACGCCGATGCGGTCGGCGTCGCCGTCGAAGGCGATGCCGAGATCGGCGCCCTCGCGCTTCACCTCGGCGATGAGCTGCTCGAGGTTCTTGGCGACGGTCGGGTCCGGGTGGTGGTTCGGGAAGGTGCCGTCCACATCGCCGTTGATGACGTAGTGCTCACCCGGCAGCTTCGCCGCCAGCACCCGGGTGACGTTGCAGCCGGAGCCGTTGCCCGGGTCCCAGACCACCTTGAGCTGGCGGTCGCCGCCGTCGTAGTCCTGCAGCAGCCGGGCGACATAGGCCTCCATGACGTCGAGCTGGCGGTCATGGCCCTCGGTCGAGACGGGCACCACGTCGCCCTCCCGCGCCATGCGGCCGATCTCCTGGATCTGCTGGCCGTAGAAGGGCTTCTTGCCCAGCATCATCTTGAAGCCGTTGTAGTCGGGCGGGTTGTGGCTGCCGGTGACCATGACCGCGCCATCGGCCGAGACATGGTAGGCGGCGAAGTAGAGCATCGGCGTGGCGACCAGGCCGATGCGGATCACCTCGAGGCCGCAGGCGCGCAGCCCGGCGACGAGCTGCGGCTCCAGATCCGGGGAGGAGAGCCGGCCATCATAGCCGACCGCGACCTTGGTGCCGCCGGCGCGATGCACCAGGCTGCCGAAGCAGCGGCCGATCGCGAAGGCATCCTCCGGCTGCAGCGTCGTCCCGACGATGCCGCGGATGTCGTATTCGCGCAGCACCGTCCGGTCGAAGCTGTGGTGGAAGGCGGTCATGCTGGCTCTCCGGTCTGGCGGCCGCCGCGCCGGCCGGGCGCCAGGGGCGGACCGGCGGCGCTGGCCGCATCGATGGTGCTGAGACGATCTAATGGATTTCGCGGTGGAATTGCACCGCGAAGGTGGCGCGGGTGTGGCAGGGGCCCCGCCCCGCCGGCCCCGGCCGTTGCCCCGCCGGGGCATCGGCGCGGCCGGCCCTCCGTGGAGCGCCGCCGGGGCCCCCACGGCGAGGCCGTGGGGGTNGCAGCCGCTGCGGCGCGAGGGCGCGGAACTCGTTCCACTCGGTCAGCAGCACCAGCGCATCCGCCCCCGCCGCGGCATCGAGCGCGCCGGTCGCGTAGCGCACCGCGGCCGGCAGCAGGGGCCGCGCATGCTCCATCGCCGCCGGATCGAAGGCGCGGACCGCCGCGCCCGCCTCGACCAGGCGCGGGATGACGGCGAGCGAGGCGGCGTCGCGCATGTCGTCCGTCTCCGGCTTGAAGGCGAGGCCGAGCACGGCGATGGTCCGGCCGGCGAGGCTGCCGCCGCAGGCGGCGATGACGCGGTCGGCCATGGCCGCCTTGCGCGCCTCGTTCACCGCGATGGTGGTCTCGACCAGGCGCACCGGGGCGCCGTGGTCCTGCGCCGTGCGGGCCAGCGCCAGCGTGTCCTTCGGGAAGCAGGAGCCGCCATAGCCCGGGCCGGCATGCAGGAATTTCCGCCCGATCCGGCCATCCAGCCCCATGCCGCGCGCCACGTCGTGCACATCGGCGCCGACCCGCTCGCAGAGATCGGCGATCTCGTTGATGAAGGTGATCTTGGTGGCGAGGAAGGCATTGGCGGCATACTTGATCAGCTCCGCCGTCTCCAGCCGCGTCGCCAGGATCGGCACCTCGATCAGGTTCAGCGGCCGGTAGAGCCGCTTCAGCACGGCCAGCGCCCGCTCGCCCTCCGGCCCCTCCCGCGTGCCGATCACCACCCGGTCGGGCCGCATGAAGTCGCCGATGGCGCTGCCCTCGCGGAGGAATTCCGGGTTCGACGCCACCTCGATGGCGAGCTCGGGCCGCGCCCGGCGGACGATCTCCTGCACCTGCCGGCCGGTGCCGACCGGGACGGTGGATTTCGTCACCAGCACCAGCGGGCCGCGCGCCGCCCGCGCCACCTGCTCGGCGGCGGCGAAGACGAAGGAGAGGTCGGCATGGCCGTCGCCCCGGCGCGAGGGGGTGCCGACGGCGAGGAAGACCGCATCCGCCCCCTCCACCGCCGCGGCGAGGTCGGTGGTGAAGTGCAGGCGGCCGTCGCGGACGGTCTCGGCCACCAGGCTGTCGAGGCCGGGCTCGTAGATCGGGATGCGGCCGGCGCGCAGCGCCTCGATCTTCGCCGCGTCGCTGTCGAGCAGGCAGACATCGACGCCGAATTCGGCGAAGCAGGCCCCCGAGACCAGGCCGACATAGCCGGCCCCCACCATGGCAATCCGCATCGGCACTCTCCGCCGGCGGCACGGCGCCGCTGGCTCCTCCTATAGCACCCTCGTCCTATAGCATCCCCGCCGCCGGCCGACCCGCCGCCGGGCAGCCACCCGTCACGGCCTGCCGCCACCCGTCACGGCCTGCCGCCACCCGTTGCCCTGCCGCGGCTTCGCCGCGGCAGGCTGTGACGTGCCTGCGACCCGAGGCGAATCCCGGGGTCCCCGCGGCGGCGCGAAGCGGCGTCGTGGGAATCAGGCGTGGGGATTCAGGTGTATTTCTTGAGGAAGTCCCGCACCGCCGGCGCCATGTCCGGCCGCTCCAGCGCGAAGGCGATCTGCGCCTCCAGCCAGCCCGCCTTGTCGCCGCAATCGAAGCGCCGGCCCTGGTAGCGCAGGCCGTGGAAGGGCTGCTGGCCGATCAGCTTGGCCATGCCGTCCGTCAGCTGCACCTCGCCGCCGGCGCCGCGCTCCATCTTCGCCAGATGCCCGATCACCTCCGGCATCAGCACGTAGCGGCCGATGACGGTGAGGTTGGACGGCGCCTTCTCGACCGGCGGCTTCTCCACCAGCCCCTTCACCGAGACCAGCCGCCCCTTGTCCTCGGCGATGTCGAGCACGCCGTAGCGGTTCACCCGCTCGCGCGGCACCTCCTCGATGGCGACGACATTGCCGCCGGTCTCGCGATAGGCCTCGGCGAGCTGCGCGGTGCAGGAGGTCTCGCAGAGCATCAGGTCGTCGGGCAGCAGGATGGCGAAGGGGTCGTCGCCGATGAAGGCGCGGGCGCACCAGATGGCGTGGCCGAGGCCCATCGGCACCTGCTGGCGCACCGTGACCAGGGCGCCCGGCTCGATCTGCTGGGCGCGCAGCTCGGCCAGCTCCTTCGCCTTGCCCCGCTCCTCGAGCGTGCGCTCGAGCTCATAGGCCACGTCGAAATGCTCGACGATCGAGGTCTTGCCGCGGCCGGTGATGAGGCAGAACTGCTCGATCCCGGCGGCGCGCGCCTCGTCGATCGCGTATTGGATGAGGGGCCGGTCGACGACCGGCAGCATCTCCTTCGCCAGGGCCTTGGTGGCGGGCAGGAACCTGGTGCCCAGCCCGGCAACCGGCAGGACGGCCTTCTTCAACGGCTTCAATGCGGACACGTGCCTCTCCTGGCAGTGACGTCGAACGGGGACGGCCGGCGCCCGGGACGCGGGCGGCGAGGAGTGCCACGCATCCCCCGCGAGCCGCAAGCCGGGCCGGCCGGCGGTCCGCACCGGGCCCGCCCGCCGGGCGTCCGGCCTGGCCTGTGCCCTAGACCACGATCCGCTCTCTCTCCGGTTCGCGGACCCTGGTCTAGCGCGGTGTTTGGTCGCGTGAGTCGCGCCTTCGGTGCGTCACCTCCGGCGATCACGCCCTAGCAGTGACCTTTCGCATCACGGCCGACAACCCCCATTTGCCTGACAATTGCTACGACACTGTGAGCATGGCGGGGCGTGGATGCGGCGGGCGGACGCCCGACCGCCGGCCCTCTCGGGGCGCCACGGCCCCCGGCGCCCCTCCTGCCGCCCCTCCTGCCGCCCCTGCGCGCTGCCCCTGCGGTCAGCGGGGCTTCGCAAGCTGCCAGTCCAGGTTCGCGCGGACCGCGGGCCATTCGGGCGCGGTGATGCTGTAGACGCAGCTGTCGCGGATCGTACCGTTCCGCAGGCGCTGGTGATGCCGCAGCACGCCGTCGAGCCGGGCGCCGAGGCGCTCGATGGCGCGGCGGCTCGCCTGGTTCATGACATGGGTGCGGAACTCGACGGCAAGGCAGCCCAGCCGCTCGAAGGCATGCGCCAGCAGCAGCCGCTTGGCCTCGGTGTTGAGCGGCGTGCGCTGGACGCGGGCGGCGTACCAGGTGGAGCCGATCTCCAGGCGCGGCCCGCCGGCCTCGATGTTGATGTAGGAGGTCATGCCGACGGGGCGGCCGCCCGGGCCGTCCAGCACGGTGAAGGGCAGCGAGGCGCCCGCCGCCTGCAGGCCGAGGCGGCGGTCGATCTCCGCCGCCATCGCCTCCGGCGCCGGGACGGTCGTGTACCACAGCCGCCAGAGCTCGCCGTCGCGCACCGCCTCGGCCAGGGCCTCGCGATGCGCCGGCGCCAGCGGGACGAGCTCGACATGCCGTCCGGACAGGGTGACGGGCTCGATCGCCATGGCTGGTCCCTCGCAGCGCCGCGCGGACGCCCGACCGCGCCGCGCCGGCCCCCGAGTCGCCCCCGGATCGGCCTCCGCGCATCAGCCTTGGATCAGCGCCCCGAAGCAAGCCCCTGAGCGAGCCCTGGGGGGGGGGGAGCCGGGCAGCCCCGCGCGCCCCGCCCGTTGCCCTGCCGCGGCGGGCCACGCCCCGGGCCCCTTGGCGAGGCCCCCCGCGGCGGCGCGCCGGCGACGGCGTGGCGATCAGGGCCGGAGGATCAAAGCAGGGTGTCGCGCGCCTGGTTGATCCGCGCCGCCAGCCAGTCGCTCCCCCCCTGGTCGGGATGCGCCGCCCGCATCAGCCGGCGATGCGCGGCGCGGATCGCCGCCGCGTCCGCCCCCTCCGCCAGGCCGAGCACCGCCAGCGCCTCCTCCCGGCTCATCCGCCCGCCAGGCCCGGCGCCGGTCCCGCCACCGCCGCCCCCGCCGGCTCCCGCCCCGGGGGCCGCCTCGGCCGCCCGCCAGTCCGGCTCCACCCGGTCGAGCCAGGCCTCCAGCAGCGGCACGCTCTCCGGATCGGCGGCGCGGCATTCGGCGAGGAGGGCCAGCAGCTCGGCCAGGGTGAGCGCGGCGAGGTCGCGCCCGGCCTGCCGGCCGCGCCGCACCGTGCCGCTCATCCGCCCGCTGGCATGGTCGAGGCGCATGGCGAGGGTCGCCGTCTCCACCGCCGTCTCCCCCGGCCCGCCCGCGGCGGCGCCGGTCTCGCGGCGGAAGCGCCGGCCGGCGAGCGCCCCCTGCCCCCAGCGCCAGAGCAGCGGCGCGAAGAGGCCGATGGTCCAGAGCGCCTGCGCCCCGCGCCCGGTCAGCAGCACCAGCAGCAGCCCCGCGCCGCCGAGCGTGGCGGCGCCATAGACCGCGGCCTTGCGGATGGTCTCGACCCGCGCCGTGGCGAAGAGCCGCGCCAGCCAGAGCAGCAGCAGCAGCAGCCCGGCGCCGAGGGCGAGCCAGACCATCGCCGCCTCAGCGGCCCGGCGCCGGAAGCTGGCCGGCGATGCGCCGCGCCGCGCCGCCCGGCAGCCGGGCCAGCGCCTGCCGCCCGCCCGCGGCATAGACCGCGACCGCCCGCAGCAGCTCGCGCAGCGCCGCGGCGCTCGCCGCGTCGAAGGGCGCATAGGCGCCGCCCGAGAGCCGGGCGACCTGGCGCAGCGCCGCCGCCGCCTCCGGATGCCCGCCCTCGTGGAAGCAGAAGACCGGCGTGCCGTGCAGGCCGAGCTGGCCGGCGACATGGCAGAGCGGATCGACCGCCTCCTCCACCGCATCGCCGACGAAGACGAGGGCGTTCACCCGCTCGCGCCGCGTCTCCGCCAGCACGTGCTCGAGCAGGCGCTGGATCTGGGTCTGGCCGCCGAGGCATTGCACGCCGGCCATGCGCCGCGTCAGCTCGGCGGCATCGGCGAGGAAGGGCGTCGCCGCGAATTCGCGGAATCCCCGGTAATAGGCGAGCTGGATGGCGAGGCCGCCGAGGTCGCGCGTCGCCCCGAACATCTCGCCCTGCAACTGGCAGGCGCGGTCCCAGCTCGGCTGGCGCGAGGCGGTGGCGTCGATGGCGAAGACGAGGCGGCCGCGGCGCCCGGAGGCCGGCCGCGCCTGCGGCATGGCCTCGACGCGCTGCAGGAAGGCCGCGACGGCGGCCGAGGCCGGCTTGTCGGGCAGGTTGCTCATAGGAGGGACATGGGCGCGGCTTGGCGGCAGCGCCAGGGGGCGGTCGGCTCACCCCCCGGGATAGGGCCGGCCATCCTTGTGGCGGAAGCGGCCATCGGCATTGGCGCTCTGCATGTCCACATCCGAGCAGGTGGTCAGGTCGTCCGGATGGCGCGAGCCGACCTCGAGATACACCGCCTCGGCCGCCGAGCGGTTGACCAGGTGGTGGCCGTTGCCGCTCGCCTTCGGGAAGGCGGCGCAGTCGCCGGCCCGCAGCGGCGTCTCGCCGCCCTCCTCGACCAGCACGAGCTCCCCGGACAGGACATAGACGAACTCGTCCTCATGCGAGTGCCAGTGGCGCTGGCTCGACCATTGGCCGGGCGGCAGGCGCATGAGGTTGACGCCGAAATCGACGAGGCCGCCGGCCTCGCCCAGCCGTTGCCGCAGCCGGCCGGCGGAGCGGGCATCGAACTCGGCCGGATAGCCGGTGCCGCGCAGCACCGGCACGGCGGCGCGGTCGATCCGCGGCATCGCCCGCCCTACCCCGCCGCGGCCCGCAGCGCATTCGCCTGGTGCACCGCGACGGCGGTGAGGTTGACGATGCCGCGCGCCGTCACGCTCGGCACCAGCACGTGGATGGGCTTGCGCATCCCGAGCAGCACCGGCCCCACCTGCAGCCCGTCGGCGGCCGCCTTCAGCAGGTTGAAGCTGATATTGGCGGAATCGAGGTTGGGGAAGACCAGCAGGTTGGCGGTGTCCGTCAGCGTGCTGTCCGGCACCGCGCGGTCGCGGATCGCCGGCACCAGCGCGGCATCGGCATGCATCTCGCCATCCACCTCGAGATGCGGCGCCCGCGCCCGCAGCAGCGCCAGCGCGGCGCGCATGGTGCGCGCGGTCGGCGCGTTGGAGCCGCCGAAGGAGGAATGGCTGAGCAGCGCCACCTTCGGCACCAGGCCGAAACCCTCCACCTGCTCGGCGGCGAGCAGGGTCATCTCGGCGATCTGCTCGGCCGTCGGCTCGACCAGCAGATGCGTGTCGACGAAGAACAGCGTGCCGGTCGGGATGATGACGGCCGAGAGCGCATAGACGCGCGAGCTGGCGTCGCTCTTGCCGATGACGTCGAAGGCGTAGTGGAATTGCCGCATCCAGTTGCCGCTGCCGCCGACCAGGGCGGCATCGACCATCCCGGCCTCCAGCAGCAGGGCGGCGGCGACGGTCGCGCGCGTCGTCACCCGCCGCGCCGCCGCCTCGGGCGGGGCGCCGCGGCGGCCGACCCGGCGCTGGTACATCGCGGTCAGCGGCGCGAATTTCGCCACGTCGGCGACCGGGTCGAGGATCTCGACCGACTCGGAGAAATCCATGCGCAGGCCCATGGCGCGGGCACGCGCCTCGATCACCTCGCGCCGGCCGAGCAGCACCGGCTCGGCGATCCCCTCGTCCAGCACCGTCTGCACCGCGCGCAGCGTCCGCTCGTCCTCGCCTTCCGAATAGACGACGCGGCGCGGCGCCTTGCGGTCGGCCTCGAAGAGCGGCCGCATCAGGTAGCCGGAGCGGAAGACGAAGCGCTCCAGCTCGCGGCGATAGGCGGCGAAATCCTCGATCGGGCGGCGGGCGACGCCGCTCTGCATCGCGGCGCGGGCGACGGCGGGCGCGATCTCGAGGATCAGGCGCGGGTCGAAGGGCTTCGGGATGATGTAGTCGGCGCCGAAGACCGGCGCGTTGCCGCCATAGGCCGCGGCCACCACCTCGCTCGCCTCGACGCGGGCGAGCGCCGCGATGGCGTCGGCCGCCGCGACCTTCATCGCCTCGTTGATCGCCGTCGCGCCGACATCGAGCGCGCCGCGGAAGATGAAGGGGAAGCAGAGGACATTGTTGACCTGGTTCGGATAGTCCGACCGGCCCGTGGCGACGATCGCATCCGGCCGGGCGGCGCGCACCGCCTCGGGCAGGATCTCCGGCTCGGGGTTCGCCAGCGCCATGATCAGCGGCTTCGGGCCGAGCCGCGGCAGCCATTCCGCCTTCAGCACGCGCGGCGCCGAGAGGCCGAGGAAGACATCGGCGCCGTCGAGCACCTCCTCGAGCGTCCGCGCATCGGTGCGGCGGGCGTAGCGCGCCTTGTAGGGGTCCATCCCCTCCGGCCGGCCCTCGTAGACCACGCCGTGGATGTCGCAGACGGTCACGTTCTCCCGCCGCAGCCCCATCGCCACCAGCAGGTCGAGGCAGGCGAGCGCCGCCGCGCCGCCGCCGGTGTTGACCAGCTTCACCTCCTCGAGCCGCTTGCCCTGCAGCAGCAGCCCGTTGCGCACCGCGGCGGCGACGATGATGGCGGTGCCGTGCTGGTCGTCGTGGAAGACCGGGATGCGCATGCGCTCGCGCAGCACCCGCTCCACCTCGAAGCATTCGGGGGCCTTGATGTCCTCGAGGTTGATGGCGCCGAAGGAGGGCTCCAGGGCGGCGACCACCTCGATCAGCCGCTGCGGGTCGCGCTCCTCCACCTCGATGTCGATGGAATCGATGCCGGCGAATTTCTTGAAGAGGACCGCCTTGCCCTCCATCACCGGCTTCGAGGCCAGCGCCCCGATGGCGCCGAGGCCGAGCACGGCGGTGCCGTTCGAGACCACGGCGACGAGGTTGCCGCGCGCCGTGTAGTCCCAGGCGGCGTCCGGGTTGGCGGCGATCTCCTCGCAGGCGGCGGCGACGCCCGGGGAATAGGCGAGGCCGAGGTCGCGCTGCGTCGCCATGCGCTTGGTCGGCTCGACGCTCAGCTTCCCGGGTCGCGGCAGCCGGTGATAGTCGAGCGCTGCCTTGCGGAAATCCTCGTCCATGCCTCGCCCCCGTTCCGGTGGGGGAAGATGCGGCCGAAGCGGCGGGGCCGCAACCATCGGAACGGCGGTGTTCCGGCCGCCGGCCCCCGCCTCGCCCCGGCGGTCTCCCGCCCCCCGCGTCTCGTCCCGCCCGCCTACCCCTCTCGCGGCCCCCCCTCTGGCGGGTTCCCCTCTCGCGGGATCCCCTCTGGCGCGGCCGCCGGCTCGGCGGGGCGCAGCGGCATGCGCACCGTCACCCGGGTGCCCTGCCCCGGCGCGCTCTCGGTCTCGATCCGGGCGCCGAGCTGCCGGGCGAGGGAGCGGAGCAGCGTCGAGCCGAGGCCGCTCCGCCCCGCCCCCGCCGGCGCGCCCTCCGCAGCACCACTCGCCCCCGGGGCAGCCCCTTGGGCCGCCCCTGGGGCCGGCAAGCCGCGCCCGGCATCGGTGACGCGCAGCACCACCTCCTCCCCCTCCAGCGCCAGCACCGCCTCGACCAGGCCCGGCGCGCCCTCGGGATAGGCGTGCTGCAGCGCATTGGTCAGCAGCTCGTTGGCCAGCAGGCCGAAGGGGATGCCGCGCTCGGCATCGAGCGGCAGCTCGCCGACGGCATGGCAGCGCAGGGTGAGGGCGGGCGAGAGGCTGCCGAGATGGGCGCAGAGGTCGCGCAGCACCTGGCCGAGATCGATGCTGCGCAGGTCCGGGCTGCCATGCAGGGCGCGATGCGATTCCGCGACCGCCAGCACCCGCGCCTCGGCCCGCGCCAGGGCGAGGCGCACCGCCGGCTCCTCGCTGCGGCCCTGCTGCAGGCGCAGCAGGCCGGCGGCCATCTGCAGGCTGTTCTTGATCCGGTGATCCGCCTCGCGCACCAGCATCTCGCGCACCGCCACGGCATCCTGCAGCCGCGCCTCGGTCTCCTTGCGCGCGGTGATGTCGCGGGAGATGGCGATCACCCGCTGCACCCGCCCGGCCAGGTCGCGGACCGGGGCCACCGCCACGTCCCACCAGCGCGGCCGGCCCCGGGCGGTCGGGCACAGGGCCTCGAAGCGGTCGTTGCGGCCGGCGAGCGCCTCGGCGAGGGCGGCGCGCACCCGCGGCCGGCCCGCCTCCGGCCAGAGCGCCGCCCAGTCCTGGCCGAGCACCGCGGCCGCGTCCTCGATCTCCAGCAGGCCGAGGCCGCTGGCATTCACCACCGAGAGGCGGCCATCGAGCTCGACCAGCTTGATGCAGTCCGGCGCGGCGTCGATGGCGGCGCGCAGCACCTCCGACTCGCGGGCCAGGGTCGTCATGGCCTGGCCGAGCAGGCCGGTGACGTCGAGGTTGATGCCGCGCATGCGCCGCGGCCGGCCATCCGGCCAGGCCTCCAGCACCTGGCCGAGGCCGGCCAGCCAGCGCTCGGCGCCGTCATCGGCGCGGGCGATGCGGAACAACACCCGGTAGCGGCCCGCGCCATCCGAGAAGCCCGTGCGCAGCGCCTGGCGGAGCCGCCGCCGGTCCGCCGGATGCACCATGTCGAGCCAGGCCTCGAGGCCGGGCGCCCCCGCCGCCGGGTCGAGGCCGTGCAGGGCGAATTGCCGCGCCGACCAGACCTGCCGGCCGCTCGGCCCGTCCCAGTCCCAGAGGCCGAACTCCGCCACCTCCTCGACCAGCGCCAGCCGCGCCGCCTGTTCCGCCCGCTCCGCCTCGGCGCGGCGATGCTCGGTCAGGTCGAGGTCGAGCCCGACCAGGCGCTCCGGCCGGCCGGCGGCGTCGCGCAACACGCTGGCGCGGGAGAGCAGCCAGGCCTCGCCCGGCGCATCGGCGCGGCGGAAGGCATGGTCGAAGGAGGTCGCGCCGGCGAGCGCGGCATCGAGCGCCGCCCGCAGCCCGGCGCGGTCCTCGGCATGCGCCCGGGCGAGGAAGGCCTCGGGCGTCGCCGCCGCCTCGCCTTCCGACCAGGCGATGCGGCCGGTGGCGATGTCCCAGTCCCAGAAGCGCATCCGCCCGGCGCCGATCGCCAGCCGGAGCTGCGCCGCCTGCCGCTCCAGCACGGCGCGGGCCTGCGCCGCCTCCCGCCGCGCCAGCACCTCGCCGGTGACGTCGCGCAGGATCAGCAGCACCGCCTCGGCGGTCTCCGGCGCCTCGGCGAGCGGCTGCGCCTCGATGTCCCACCAGACCGGCGCCGCCTCCGGCCGCGCCCGCACCGGCCAGCCGCGGCGGCGGAGGGCGCGGCCGCTGCGCCGCGCCTCCTCGAGCAGCGCCGCGCCGCCCGCCGTGGCGAAGCCGGGCAGGCAGTCGGCCAAGGTGGCGCCGATGCTGGCGCCGATGCTGGCGGGGGCGGCGGCATCGGTGGCGGTATCGGTCGGCTCGCCGCCGGCCGACGCGGCGAGGGCCTGCCAGGCGCGGTTGGCATGCACCACCACCCAGCCGGGCGCCTGCAGCACCGCGACCGGCCCCGGCACCGCCTCGGCGATGCGGCGCAGCAGGGCGAGGGTTGCCGACGAGATCAGCGGCTGGTGGCTCACGCGGCGTCTCCGAGGCGGCGCCCGCGCCGGGCGCTCACCCGGCACAGCCTGTCGGGTGCCGGCGCGGGATGCAACGACGACGGACAGACGGGGGTGTCAGGGGGGCCGGCGCGACACCGGCGGCCTCCCGGGCTATGTCCCGGCGAGGACGCGGCATGCGGGAGAGAGGATGGTGCGGTCGAGAAGAGTCGAACTTCCACGGGGTTTCCCCCACCAGCACCTCAAGCTGGCGCGTCTACCATTCCGCCACGACCGCAGAACCGGGCGAGGCGGGGCGTATAACCGATGACCGGGACGGGGGCAACGGTGGCCCGGGCGGCAATCGGCGGGGCGCGACCGGAATTCCGCATCTCCGACGGGCTCACCCCCTACCCGCTGGCGCTGGAGGCGATGGCGGCGCGGGTGGCCGCCATCCGCGCCGGCACGGCGGAGGAGCTGGTCTGGTTCGTCGAGCATCCGCCGAGCTACACGGCCGGCACCTCGGCCGGCGCCGGCGACCTGCTCGATCGGCGCTTCCCGGTCTACCAGGCCGGGCGCGGCGGGCAGTGGACCTATCACGGGCCGGGGCAGCGCACCGCCTATGTCATGCTCGACCTGGCGCGGCGCGGGCGCGACGTGCGCGCCTATGTGCACGCGCTGGAGGACTGGGTGATCCGGGCGCTCGACCGCTTCAACGTCAAGGGCGAGCGGCGGGAGGGCCGCGTCGGCATCTGGGTGGCCGACCGGGCCACCGGCGCGGAGGCGAAGATCGGCGCCATCGGGGTGCGCGTGACGCGCTGGGTGAGCTGGCACGGCATCGCGCTGAACGTGGACCCGGACCTCTCGCATTTCGCCGGCATCGTGCCCTGCGGGCTGCGCGAGTATGGCGTGACGAGCCTGCACCGGCTCGGCATCTCGGCGACGATGGAGGAGGCGGATGCGGCGCTGATGGCGGCGTGGGACGAAGTGTTCTAGTGACCCCACGAAGCCGCTGCGCGGCTCCGCGGGGACCCCGGGAGTCCCTCCGTACCGAAGTGACGTCACAGCCTGCCGTGGCGAAGCCACGGCAGGACACCGGGTGGCGACGGCGGAAACGATCGTCCGTCGGCCTGCTCAAGGACTACCTGATAAGTCGGACAAGGCCACGAGATGCAGCCTCGCTTGCAAATTCTGCGCCTCCTGAGCTGGCATACTGCTCGTAAGTCGCGGTAGGATTCCAAGCGCCGCAGCGAGGGTAAAGCTGTCGCCAGTTGGCGTGTCCTTCGCCCGAAGCTTGATCGCGATCGCGGCATGTGCGCCTGGCGGCAATGGCCGAAATGCGGCACGAGCAAGCATATAGTTCGCTATGAGGCACATTAGCTGATTGTCTGCCTCCATGGAGCGACTTCCAAGCTTTCCGCCGCAGACGGGGACGCTTGCAACTTGCGTCGCCTCATAAACCGTCCCTTCGTTATCCAGCAGCGACGGCGCCGGGCCGACCATGGCGAGGCCCACCGGGCCGGAACCGATATTCTCCACATCGAGCAGCAACTGCGCCTCCGAACCGCTCCGGCGCAGGCTGCGGACGCACACCCGCACGCCCTCCTGCTCCTCGCAGGCCAGGCCCGACTCGGCCGGACGCGGCGGCGCCTGCGCCCCGCTCGTGGACGGAGCGGCGACCGAGCGCGTTGCGGCAGCGGTCAGGCAGTTCCGGCCACGCCCGGCATCCTGGCGCAGCAGATCCGTCAACTCGCCGGTGCGCGGGATGGAGACGGCCGCCGCGGCCGTCGTCTCGCCAGTGTCGATGGCCACCAGCCGGGCATTCACCCGCACCCGATCGCCGATCACCGCATAGGTGCCGACGAGCAGCGCGCCAATGTTGAGCAACCCGCCGACGCGGCGCCGTTGCTCAGGATCGGTCATGAACTCGTTCAGACGGTTCTGCGCGACGATGGTCTCAAGCTGTTGCCGCTCGACGAGACGGGGCCGGGGCTGGACCGAGGTGATCAATGTCGTGGTCAGCTCATCGACCACGAAGACCGACATCACCGTGCAGGACTGGTCGGCGCCGGGAAAGGGCATGACCGACAGCGCCGGGCGCTGCGCTGCGGGAATGCCGCTCAGCAGCGATTGCGCCAGGCTCTGCAATCCCGTCTCGAGCGAGCCGGCCATTGATTGCGCCGCTGCCGGCCGCGCCAATCCTGCCATGACGGCGAGTACCCCCACCGCGCAGCCCCAGCCGCGTCCCGACCATGTCATGCCACCCCTCCCCCATCATTGCAGAATCTCGGCGAGCCGCAGCCCCAGCAGGTCAGCCGCGGCATTGCGCGCCCGCGCCTCAGCCTCCGCGGCAGTCGCGCCGATCCCGCGAGCGCCTCGCCGCACGACGAGCGGCGGCTCTGCCATGTCGGACCCGCGGCGCAGCCGGGCTTCGAGCGTGACCACCACGCCATAGGGGAGAGGTGCCCCCGCCGGCGCCACCTCCGGCAGGCTGACGATAGGCGCGGCCAGCTCGATGAAAGGTGGCCCCTCCTGCGCCCCGGGCGGCAGCGACACGCCTTCCAGTACCAGCGTACGCCGGATGCGCATGAGGAGTGCCGCCTGGTCCGGATCGGGAGACGGACGCGGCATCGGTGTCGCCATTGGCGGCACGGCTGGCCCCGAGGGCGGCGCCGTTGCGCAGAGCCCGAAGCGTTGACAGATCCGGACAGCCCGCTCGGTCGCGTCGTCAATAGACCCGAGCGCGCCAGCTATGCTCGCCAGCAGCGCAAGACCAAGGAGGGCGCGGTGCCTTAGCCGTCGCTGCCTGGATGAACCGTTTGACTTCGAAATACTTTCATCAGACATAATATGAAAACTGTAATCGTCAGCGGACAATGCCCGCCATGACGATCATGGCGCAGGAATGATGCTCGCAAGAACGTGCAGTGGGTCACACAGGGTGCGTATCTCTCAAGCTGCCGCCCCCTGCTGACGTGAGGCGGCGCCACGCCTTTGCGCCCTTGACGCGGTGCGCACGCTCCAAGCCGAGCGCTGGTCCTACTTGTCCGGCTCGGCCTTGGTGATCTTGCCGGTATGCGGATCGACGTGGAATTCGATCGGCTTTCCGTCGCGGGTGGTCTTGCCCTCCCAATGGCCGTCATCCGCCTCCATCGAGAGGATCGGCCCGTAACCTGCCTGCTTCAGGATCTCGGCGACGCGCTCGCGGCTGATCCAGTCGGCGCCGGGCTGGTCCGCCCGCGCCGGGCCGGCGAGGGCGATGGCGCCGGCCAGCAGGGCGGCGGCGAGGATGGTGCGTGGCATGCTGTGTCTCCTTCCCGGCATCCCGGGCCTCGGTGGCGGGATGCGGTCTCGTGGCGGGCGGCGTCGGGCGGGCCCGCCCTCAGCCGGACTCCGCATCGGTCTCGGTGGCCCGCAGCCCCGGCGCGCCGGTGTCGCCGGCCACCGCCCCGGGCGGCTCCGCCGGGCCGCCCGGCGGCACCCGGTGGCCATCCGCCGTCACCTGCCAGCCCGCGTCGCCCAGTTCGGCCAGCAGCATCGCGTGCCGGTCGGTGCCGTGCTCGCCGGCCACCCGGCCCTCGCCATCGAGCAGCAGCGTGCCGGCGTCGTCGGTGCGGAGCACGCGGCGCTCGCCCGCCCGCTCCAATCTGGTCTCGCGCATGCGCCGGCAACGCCGGGACGGCGGCGCGGTTCGGCCGCCCCCGCGCATTACCCGGCGCGCGAAGTCCCGACCCGCGGCCCGCGGGGCCGAGCGCCCGGATGGGCGCCGCCGCCAGCGCGGCGAAGCCAGGCTGCCGGGGTCGGCATCACAGATCCGCCTTGATCCCCGCCCGCTTGATCAGCGAGGCCCATTTCGCCTGCTCGCGCGCCAGCAGCGCATCGCCCTCGGCCGGCGTGTTCATCACCATGTCGAAGCCGAGATCGGCGAAGCGCGGCTGCAGCGCCGGCTCGCGCGCCGCGGCGGCGAGCGCCGCGTGCAGCCGCGTCACCGGCAGGTCGGGCACCGCCTTCGGCGCCGCCAGCATCGCCCAGGTGTAGATGTCGTATTCGGCGAGGCGCGGATCGCTCTCGGCCATGGTCGGCACCTCGGGGAAGGCGGCGATGCGGTGCTGCACCAGCGAGGCGAGCGGCCGCAGCGTGCCGGCCTTGATGTGCGGCGTCGCCGCCGGGACATCGGCGAAGACCATGTCCACCTGCCCGGCCAGCAGGTCGGCCAGCGCCGGGCCGCTGCCGCGATAGGCGACATGCAGCAGGTCGGCGCCGGTCAGCAGCGCGTAGATGGCGCCGCCGAGATGCAGCGGCGTGCCGTTGCCGGCCGAGCCGTAGCTGAGCTTGCCGGGCTTGTCGGCGACCCATTTGTGGAAGCCGGCGAGGTCCCTCGGCGGCGCATCGGCGCGGACGACGAGGATGTAGGGCACGCTCGCCATGAGCGAGACGACGCGGAAGCCGGCCGCGGAATCGAAGGGCGGCGGGTCCATCGTCAGCGGCGCCATCATGAAGCTGATGCTGCCCATCAGCACCGTGGTCCCGTCCGGCTTCGCCTGCAGCACGCTGCGGGTGCCGATGGTCGAGCCGCCGCCGGCGCGGTTCTCCACCACCACCGGATGGCCGAGCGCCTCGGTCATCCTCGGCGCGACGAGGCGTGCCGCGACATCCGGCGTGCCGCCGGGGGCGAAGGGCACCACCATGGTGACCGGCCGGTCCGGCCAAGGGGCCTGGGCGCGGGCGGAGGCGGGCAGGATGAGGGGGGCCGCGAAGGGGGCGGCGAGCAGGGAACGGCGATGCATGCGGTGGATCCTCCCGGGCGTTGCGCGGGAGGATGCCGGGATGCCGGCGCCGCGGCCAGGGGCCGGCGCGCAGGGAAGGCCGGCCGGCGCGCGGCGGCCTGGGGCCCGGGCGCCGCGCGGCGCCCGGGACGCGCGCGGGGGGTCAGCGCCCCCGCGTCAGGAAGGCCGGCGCGTTGTCGCGGAAGTCGCCGCTGCGGAAGGCGTCGCGCTCGCGGCGCGTGCCGTCCCCGCCCGCCGCCGCCGGCCGGCGCCGCGTCGCCTCGCCGCCCGGCTTGGCGCTGGCCTGGGCCGGCTGGCCGTGCCGCGGCTGGCCGCGGGTCTCGCCGCCGCCGGCCTGGCGCGGCGCGTGCTGGCCCTGGCGCGGACCGCCGCCCTGCGGGCCGCGCCCCCTGCCCTGACCGTGGCCCTGTCCGTGCCCCTGGCCGCCGCGCGGGGCGGCCGCCGGGCGCTGCAGCAGCCCGGGCTTGGCCAGCGAGCGCGTCTTGTCCTCGCGCCGGTCCTCGGCCGGGATCGCCTGGCGGATCAGCTTCTCGACCGCCCAGAGCTTGTCCAGGTCCTCGGCCGAGACGAGGGCGACGGCCTCGCCCGAGGCGCCGGCGCGGGCGGTGCGGCCGATGCGGTGCACATAGGTCTCCGGCACCTCCGGCAGGTCGTACTGCACGACATGGGTGACGCCATCGACATCGATGCCGCGGGCGGCGATGTCGGTCGCCACCAGGATCGGCGCGCTGCCGTCCTTGAAGGCGGCCAGCGCCCGCTCGCGCTGCCCCTGGCTCTTGTTGCCGTGGATGGCGTTGGCCGAGAGCCCGTCCTGGTCGAGCTGCTTCACCACGCGGTCGGCGCCGTGCTTGGTGCGGCTGAAGACCAGGGTGCGGCCAACGCCCTCGCCGCGCAGCAGCTCGGCCAGGATGCGGCGCTTGCCCGCCTGCTCGAGATGGATGGCGCGCTGCGCCACCCGCTCGGCGGTGGTGGCGACGGGCGCCACCTCGACGCGGGCCGGATCGTGCAGCAGCTCGCCGGCCAGGCGGCCGATCTCGCTCGGCATGGTGGCGGAGAAGAACAGGGTCTGCCGCCCGCCCGGGCCGCCGGCCGGCAGCACGCGCACCAGGCGGCGGATGGCCGGCAGGAAGCCCTTGTCGAGCATCTGGTCGGCCTCATCCAGCACCAGCACCTCGACGCGGTCGAGCCGCGCCGTGCCCTGGTCGAGATGGTCCTGCAGCCGGCCCGGCGTGGCGACGAGGATGTCGACGCCCTGCGCCAGGGCGCGGCGCTGCGGCCCGTGCGGCACGCCGCCGAAGACCACCGCGACCGAGAGGCCGAGATGCCCGCCATAGGTGCGGACGTTCTCGGCGATCTGGGCGCAGAGCTCGCGGGTCGGGGAGAGCACCAGGGCGCGGCAGCCGCCGCGCGGCGGCCGGCCGCCCTTGGCGTTCAGCCGGTGCAGGATGGGCAGCGAGAAGGCGGCGGTCTTGCCGGTGCCGGTCTGGGCGATGCCGAGCAGGTCGCGGCCTTCCAGCACGGTCGGGATGGCCTGGGCCTGGATGGGGGTGGGGGTGGTGTAGCCGGCCTCCTCGAGCGCGCGCAGGAGGGGCGCGGCGAGGCCGAGGGTGGTGAAGTCTGTCACGAGTGGCAATCGATCCGGTCGCGCGGCGCCGGACGCGCCCGGCTGTGGGGCGGCGCGCCGCGGGTTGCAGGTGGCGACCCCGCGTGGCTGGGCCAATCCGATGGGAAGCTCTGGCGTGCGCCGGCAGTTCGGCTTGATCCGCGGGGACCCCGATGGGGCCGCGCCCGCGGGCCGCTCACGCGGCCGGGCACCGTCGGCACCGTTCCGCGCCGACGCCAGGACTATGGGGTTTCGCAGCTGCGAAAGCAAGGGAAAGCGGGGGCGGCGCGGTCGATGGCGCCGCCAGGCGGCAGGGCATGGCAGGCCGCCCCGGCCCCGCATGGCCCCAGATGGCCTCGCATGGCCCCGGCTGGCCAGGGCGTCGTCGCCCGACCGGGTTCGGGACCGGCCCCGGCGCGGGCCCGGCGGCGGATGCGGGGTGCCGGACCGGATGCGCCATCGCCGTCGCCACGACCGGCCGCGGGCGCGCCGCCCGGCACGGGGTCCGCCCGCGGCGGCCCTCAGCTCCGCGCCGCGGCGGCGAAGGCGAAGGTCTCGTAGGCGTTCTCGGCCACCCGGAACCATTGGAACTGCTCGTCGCGGAAGGCGCGGTAGCTGGTCCACATCCGGCGGAAGCGCGGGTTCTGCGCCGCGGTCTCCTCGTAGAGCTCGAGGGAGTTGCGCCAGGCGGCCTGCAGGATCTCGCGCGGCCAGGCGCGGAGCTGCGCGCCCGCCGCCACCAGCCGGCGCAGCGCCTTCGGGTTGCCCTCGTCGTAGCGGGCCATCATCTCCATCGTCGCCTCGCCGCAGGCGACCTCGAGCACCGCCCTGTAGGCCTCCGGCAGGCTGTCCCAGGCGCGCTGGTTGATCATCAGCACGCCGCGCGAGGAGCCCTCCCAGAAGCCGGGCGCGTAGTAGTAGCGGGCGATGCGCGCGAAGCCGAGCTTCTCGTCGTCATAGGGGCCGATCCACTCGGCGGCGTCGATCGTGCCGCGCTCGAGCGAGGGATAGATGTCGGGCCCGGCGATCTGCGTCGGCGCCGCGCCGAGCCGGGCGAAGAGATGGCCGGCGAAGCCGGAGATGCGGAATTTCAGCCCGCTCAGATCGTCGAGGCTGCGGATCTCCTTGCGGAACCAGCCGCCCATCTGCACGCCGGTGTCGCCGAAGGGAATGCCGACGACGTTGTAGTCGCGGTAGAGCTCGGCGGCGATCTCGTTGCCGCCGCCATGGCGCAGCCAGGCGCTCATCTGCCGCATGTTCATGCCGAAGGGGATGGCGGTGAAGGCGGCGAAGGTCGGGTCCTTGCCGACATAGTAGAGCGAGGCGGTCTGGCCGCATTCCACCGTGCCGGCCTGCAGCGCGTCCAGCACCTGCAGCGCCGGCACGACCTCGCCGGCGGCGAAGCAGCGGATCTGGAAGCGGTTGTCCGTCATCTGCGCGACGCGGCGGGCGAGCGATTCCGAGCCGCCGTAGAGGATGTCGAGATTCTTCGGGAAGCTGCTGGTCAGGCGCCAGCGGATCTCGGGGGTCTGGCTCTGGGCGAGCGCCGGCGTGGCCAGCGCCGGAGCCGCGGTGGCGGCGCCTAGCAGAAGGCGGCGATGCATGACGTTGGCTCCCTGTGCCTCTTGGCCGCCGGTCTCCGCCGCGGCGGGCCGAGCATGCGCGGGGCCGGCGCCGTCACGCAATCGGTTTCGCTACAACGGCGCGGGCCGAGCCAGGCCGGCGGACCGGTCACCCGACCGGTCCGCGGCCAGGCCTCACGCCGGCAGCACGCCCTTCTGCTTCGCCACATGGGTGGCGATCGCGTCCATCAGCGGCGGCGAGAGGCAGTCATAGGGCTCGAGGCCGAGCTCGCGCAGCCGGCCGCGGATGCCGTCCATGCGCTCCGGCCGCACCCCGCCCTCGATCACCGAGGAGACGAAGGCGGCGAAGCCGGGCGGCGGCGCGCCCGGCTCGGCGAAGAGCTCGGGATGCACGAAGTCGAGCCCGTAGAAGGGATGGTCCTGGTTCTCGATGCGGCCGAAGAGATGCACGCCGCAGACGCTGCAGGCATGCCGCTGGATCGCCGCCGTGGGGTCGACCACCTGCAGCTTGTCCGCGTTGCTGCCGAGCTTCAGCTTGTCGCGCGGCACCACGGCGACGACGGAGACGATGGCGCCCTCCGGCTTCCAGCACCTGGTGCAGCCGCAGGCGTGGTTGTGCGCGATGCCGCTCTCGACCTTCGCCTTCACCTGGTCGCGCTCGCAGCGGCAGGACAGGGTGCCGCCGGCGAAGCCGGCCGCGCCGGGCTTGATGCCGTCGTCGAGGAGCGGGTGCAGATGCGTCTCGGCCATCTCGGATCTCCCTCCCGGGTAGAGCGGCAGCGCCGCCCGCCTGGGCAGGTGGTGGGGGGCGGCCGGGTGAAACCCCCGCTCCGGCGGAGTTGAACGCGACCGCCTCAGCGCCGCCGGAACCCCGGCTCCACCTCCTCCTCCCAGAAGGTCTCCTCGACCGCATCGACGCGCGCCAGCCGCGGCCCGCGCCGCAGCAGGGTGAGCAGCGCCTCGACCGCCGGCTCCGGCCCGCCGATCACCGCCTCCACCCGGCCATCGGGGCAGTTGCGCACCCAGCCGGAGAGGCCGAGCCGCCCGGCCTCGCGCTGCATCCAGTCGCGGTAGCCGACGCCCTGCACCCGGCCCGTGATCAGCAGGTGCCGCGCCTTCATGCGCCCTCCCCGCGCCCATCCTCCGGCGCCTCCCGGCGGGCGAGGCGCAGCAGCCGCTCGGCCTGCGACGCCTCGGCGGCGATGCGGGCGCGGCGCGCCGCCGCCTCGGCATCGGTGCCCCAGAACGCCTCCTGCGCGCTCTCGTCGAGGGTGGCGAGGCGGTGCGCCTCCGCCGCATCCACATGCCCCTCGACCACGGCGAGGCCGAGGACGAGGCTGCCATAGGCCGGCACCAGCACGCCGAGCGCGGTGAGCTCGAGCGGCGAGAGGGCGGCCACCGCGCGCCGCACCGCGGCCAGCGAGGCCGGGTCCTGCGGTACCGGCATCAGACCGGTGGTGACGCGCAGCGGCGCCCGGTGGCGCAGCGCCAGCCAGTCGAGCAGCGGCTGCCATTCCGCCGCCTGCATCGCCGCCAGCCGCCGGTCCTCGGCGCGGTAGCAGAGCAGGTCGGTCTCGGCGTATTTCGCCAGCCCCTCGACCATCGGCGCCGGATCGGGCGCGACCCGCTCCTGCGCCGTGCCGACGAGGCGGGTGAGCGGGATGTCGGCCGGCGACATCTCGCCGCCCTTGGCGCCGCCGGCCAGCGCCCATTCCGCGGCGATCGCCTCGGCCAGCGGCGCCGCCTCGACCAGCAGCGGCGCGCCGCCCGGCAGCCGCACCGGCCGCCCGTCCAGCACCACCCGGAAGCCCTCGGCCGCCGCCTCGGTGGCGGCGCTGTCCCAGAAACGCTTCATCCGATCCCACCCGATCCACGGCCCATCCGGGCGAAGATAGGCACGCGCCGGCCGCAGCCGAAGGGCCTCACCGCCCGCGCAGGAGGCCGCGCAGCAGATCCTGGGCCGGCGCCTGCAGCGCTTTCGGCAGCTCCCGCAGGCCGGGGGCGGTGGCCGCCGCTCCCCCCTCGGCCGGCGCCCCCTCGGCCGGCGCGCCTGGGGCCGGGGCCTCGGCGGCCGAGGCCGGCACCGGGCCGGAGCGGCCGCCGCGCGCCGCGGCCAGCGCCGGGCCGCAGGCCGGCAGCGCCGCGCCGCCGCCGGCCGGCGCGCCCCCGAGGGCGCCACCGAGGGCGCCGAGGATCTCGCCGGCGATGTCCCCCCCCTTCTCGCGCGCCACCCCCTCGGCCAGGGCGCCGACCGCGCCGCGGGCCGTGGCGGGGCCGAAATCCGGCCGCGGCCGGGCGAAGCTGCCGGTGACCGGCAGCGGCGCCCGGATGCGGAGCTGGCTCATCCCCGGGATCGGCAGCCGCAGGTCGAGCTGCAGCCGCAGCGCCAGGCTTTCGTCGCGCAGGTCGGCGGTGCCGCCGCCGCCGACCTTGCCGAGGCTGGAATCGAGCAGCAGGGCCTCGGCGCGGGCGACGCCACCCTCCACCCGCCAGCGCGTCGCGGCGCAGGCGAGGGCGATCCGGCCCTGCGCCAGCCCGCCGAGCTGCGGCAGGGCCTGGCGCAGCTCGCCCACCGCCTGGCCGAGCAGGCTGCCCGAGCCGCTCTCGATCTGGCCGTTGGTGACGGCGAGGCTGAGATGCCCGGCGGCGGTGGCGGCGACGGCGCGCAGGTCCGCCCCCTGCCCCCGCAGGTCCATGTCGAGCTCGAAGCGGCCGCTGGTGCCGCCCGGCGCGTGCAGCGCGGCGAGCAGCGGCGCCAGCTCGATGCCGTCGGACCGCGCCGCGAGCTGCAGCACGGGCGGCGTGGCCCTGGCATCGGCGGCGGCGCGCAGGGTGAGCTGGCCGCCCGGCAGGGTGGTGGTGAGCGGGTCGAGCCGCCCCTGCCCGTCCTGCACCACGGCCTGGAGCCTGGTGTCGCGCAGCGTCACGCCGCCCGAGCGCAGCGTGCCGATGGTCCAGTCGAGCGTGCTGTCGGTGTGGCGGAGCGCCGCGACGGGCAGCGGCAGCGGCGGGATCAGCCGGCCGTCGCGCGGCGCCGCCGCGGCCCCGGGTGAGCCCCCCGCCGCGTCCCCGGCTGCGCTCCCGGGCGCGGCCGGCGCCGGCGGCGGCCGCAGCGCGTCGAGGTCGAGGCGCTGCGAGACGAGGCTGCCCTGCACCCCCGGCCGCGGGCCGCGCAGCAGCGCCAGGTCGCCGCCCGCATCCCCGGCCGAGGAGGCGATGCGCAGCCCGTGCAGCATGGCGCCCTCGGCGAAGCCGGCGCCGCGTTCGGAGAGGCTGGCGCCGAGGGTGAGGTTGGTCACCGCCGGCAGCGGCCGCCCGGCGAGCGGCGCCAGGGCGGCGAGGTCCGGCACGCCGAGGGCGACCAGCAGCGCCACCCCCTCGAGGCGGCGGGGATCGGCGATCTCGCCCTTCACCGTCGCGGTGGCGCCGGCCGCGGTGGCGGTGAGGTCGATGGGCAGGGGCCGCGGCGGGCTCGCCTGCAGCAGCATGGGCGAGCCGATGCTGCCGCCGAGGGCGAGCGGCAGGCCGCGCAGCACCGCCCCGCCCACCAGGGTGAGCGGCGCCCCCGGCCCGGCCTGCCGCGCGGTGAGGTTGGTGAGCGCCAGGCCGGGCAGCAGGGCATCGAGCGGCGAGGCGCCGATGCCGAGGTCGAGCCGGGTCAGGGCCGGCCCGCCGGCGCCGGAATCGGCGAGGGCGAGGCTCGCCGTCACCCCCTGCAGCGGCGGCAGCGCCAGGCCCGGCAGCAGCGGCGCCAGGCTCCGCGCATCCGGCACCGTGGCCTCGAGGCCGAGATGCCAGCCGCGCCGGGCCGCCGGATCGGCGATGCCGCCCTCCAGCACGGCGGTGGCGCCGGCGGCGGCGAGCCGCGCCCGCAGCGGCCAGGCCGGGCCGCCGGCGGCGGGCGCGACGAGGCCGGCGAGCGGGCCGGTCTCCGCCTCCACCGCCACCGGGATGTCGTCCAGCACCACCTGCCCCTGGCCGCGCAGGGGCCCCGTCCCCCCAGCGCCGCGGGCGGCGACCGACAGCGCGGGGATGCCGAGCACCCGGCTGGCGCCGGTCGCGCCGTCGCGCCAGGCGAGCCGCCCCTGCTCGATCGAGACGGCATCGACGGCGATGGCGAGGCGGCGGCCGCCGGCGGGCCCGGGTTCGGGCTCAGGCGCCGGGCCGGCGGGCGGATCGGCGGACGCCGCCGGGCCGGGGGGCGATCCGGCGAAGATCCAATTGGCCCGCCCGGCGGCATCGGTCTCGAGCAGGATGTCGGGCGCGACCAGGCGCAGCCGCCGCACCTCCACCCGCTGGCGGAGCAGCGGCAGCAGGGCCAGCTCCAGCTCCACCCGGCGGATGCTCGCCATCGCCGGCCGGCTGCCCGTCGGCATGTTGGCGAGCGACGCCCCCTCCACCGTCAGGGTCGGCACCAGGGCGAGCTTCAGCCCGATCGGGCCGGCGAGGGTCAGCTGCCGCCCGGTGGCCTGCTGCACCGCCGCCTCGATGCGCGGCTTCAGGCCGTTGGGGTCGAAGAGGGCCAGCCCGAGGCCGATCCCGGCGACCGGCAGGGCGAGCAGGCCGCCCGCCACCCAGGGCCAGCGCCGCCGCCGCCCCGGGGGGCGGGCCCCGCTCGGCCCGGGATCGGGGAGGCCGGTCTCGCGCGGCATGCCGGGTTAGCGCCGGGAGACCGGGTCGAGATGGCGCGGCTTCGGCGGCCGCGGCGCCTCGAAGCCGAAGAAGGCGAAGGTCTCGCGCATATGCGGCGGCAGTGGCGCCGCCACCTCCAGCGTGCCGCCCTCCGGATGCGGCAGGCGGAGCGCCCGGGCATGCAGGTGGAGCTGGTTCGGCAGCCCGTCGAGATGCGCCGCGGCGCCGCCATACTTGCCGTCGCCGAGGATCGGCGTGCCGAGCCCGGCGGCGGCATGCACCCGGAGCTGGTGGGTGCGGCCGGTGAGCGGGTTCATCTCCAGCCAGGCGACGCGGCGGCGGGCGGCGTCCAGGGTGCGGAAATCGGTGATGGCGCGGACCCCCTCCTCCCCTTCCTCCACCACCTCGGTGCGCTCGCCGCGCGGGCCGGAGAGGCGGGCCAGCGGCAGGTCGATGCGGCCGCCGGGGATCTCGGGCTGCGGCGTCACCACCGCCCAGTAGGTCTTCTCCACGTCGCGGCCGCGGAAGGCGCGGGCGAGGAAGGCGGCGGCGCCGGCGGTGCGGGCGAGAACCAGCACGCCGGAGGTGTCGCGGTCCAGCCGGTGGACCAGGCGCGGCCGCTCCTCGGCCTCGAATTGCAGGGCGTCGAGCAGCCCGTCGAGATGCCGGGCGATGCCGGGGCCGCCCTGCACCGGCAGGCCGTGCGGCTTGTCGAGCACGATCAGGCTGGCGTCGCGGTGCAGCACCAGACGCTCCAGCGCCCGCGCCTCCTCCGGCGGGACCGGGCGGCGGCCCGCGCCCAGCGGCTCGGGCTTCGGCCCGGTGGGCAGCGGCGGGATGCGCACCTCCTGGCCGGGCGCGAGGCGGGTGTTCGCCTCCGCCCGCTTGCCGTCGACGCGGATCTGGCCGGTGCGCAGCATCTTCTGCAGCGCGCCCTGGGTGAGCTGGGGGAAGTGGCGGCGAAGCCAGCGATCGAGGCGGATATCGGCCTCGTCCTGGCTCACGGTGCGATGGGCGATGGTCATGGTGGCGGGGGCTTACCACCTCGGCTCGTCTGCCGCGAAACATGGCGCCGGCGCCCGGGCGGCGGCAGGGGCGCGCGCGGCCCGGCGGTTCACGAAACCCGGCGCGCCCCGGCCCCGCGGCGGAACCGGCGCCGCCCTCGGGCGTCAGGGGCCGCCATGACGCGCAATGCAGGACGGTCCCTCCCCCGGCTTCTCCCCAGGGCCGCAGCTGCGGCCTGCCTCGCCCTCGCCCTCGCCGCCCCGGGCCTGGCGCCCGGGCCGGCGGCCGCCGCCGAGCGCCATGCGGCCGGCAAGCCGGCCAAGGTGGCGCCGCAGCGCGGCAAGGCGAGCTATTACGCGCCCAAATTCAACGGCAAGAAGATGGCGAATGGCGCCCGCTTCAACCCGAACAGCAATTCGGCGGCCCACAAGACGCTGCCGCTCGGCACCACCGCGCGGGTGACGAATCTCGAGAATGGCCGGACGGCCGAGGTGAAGATCGAGGATCGCGGCCCCTACAAGCCGGGGCGGGTGATCGATGTCAGCCCGAAGACGGCCGAGCGGCTCGACATGAAGAAGGACGGCACGGCGCCGGTGGTGGTGCAGCCGGTGCAGGTGCCGGCGCAGGACCAGCGGGTGGCGGCGCAATAGCACTCCCCACGATGTCGCTTCGCGCCATCGCGGAGGCTCCGGGATTCGCTCCTGCACGTTGCATGTGGCACAGCCTGCCACGGCGAAGCCGCGGCAGGGCAACGGGTGGCGACGAGTTGAGGCGGGTTGCCTGGTGTGGAACCAGTTCAGGCGAGCTTTTCCCAGGTGAGCTCGAGCTGTTGCAGGGTGCCGCGCACCCGCCGCGGCGGCGGGCGCAGCACCAGGCGCGCGCCCTCGAAGCGGCACTCCCGCACCTGGTCGCTGCCGATGCCGATGCGGTCCGCCGGATGCGCGCCATCGACGCGGGTGCGCAGCACCTCGCCCTCGACCTGCCAGAGGCCGGTATAGGTCACCCAGTGCCGGCTCTCGCCCGCGGCCGGCGGCCTGCCGTCGCCGAGCGCCGCCATCATCCGCTCCGGCCCGAATTGCGCCGTGCCCATCGGGCAGGGGCCATATTCCGAGGGGACGACGCGGCCCTCGGGATCGCGCGCCTCCACCGCCAGCAGACGCCAGACGCCGATGATGCGCTCGCGCATTTCACTGTGCCCCTCCTGCGTGACCGCATTAGGGGCCCCTCCGTCGCCGGGCGCAAACCTTCGGTTTGCCCGGCATCGGGCCGCAGGCGCCACCACGCCCCATGCGGGCAGGTCGCCCGAAGCGAGGACGGCACCCATGCGAACGGGGCCGAGAGCGTCGTCTCGCGGTGGATTTCCGCGGATATCGGCAGCGAAGACGTGACGGCGCGAGCCACGCTGGGCAGGCGCATCGTCGGCCTGCCCAGCGCGCGTCGCGTCGGTCAGTTGTTGGTCAGCCGCAGCGTCGCATTCTTGTCGGTGATATCGTTGCCCTTGAAGATCTGCACGAAGTCTCGTCCCTGCGATGCAGAATAGTGGATCTCGAATTCCGCATCATTCACGCACTTGATGTTCAGCGTCTGCCTGACGCTCCGCGACGCGCCGGGAGCCAGGTTGATGACGCTTCCGCCGAGGGTCATGGTGTTCCACCCCTCCAAGCCGCCGGGGTTTTTGACCCTGTGCCCCTCGCTTGGAATGGTGATCGTGAGGCCGGTGTCGTTGACGAGGTTGATCGCCATGTCCTTGCATTGTCCGAACGCCACTGGACGTCTCCTCTCGGTTATCGCCTACGCTTTTGTCATCGCGTGGCAATCGACCGTTTAGATTTTCTGTCCAGGCGCTGAATATGCCTTCGCACACATGATGGAGCATGTCCCGCGCTCACCCCATCAGCGTGCAGCAAGACGATCGGTGATCGTGTTGGCTGGATCATGATCCGTTCACTCGGGGTCACGGCTCACGGTCCAGGCCAATTGCGGTGATTCCACCTCGGGCGATCACGCTCCCGGATCGGCCGGCTGACCTCGCCGTGATAGGCATGACCGCGTGGTGGCGGGCGCCACCGGATGCCGGGTTGGCTTCGCGGCATGAGCCGCGGGCCCCGTCCGGGGCCTCGGGCCGGTCATGCGACCGGTCGGCTGGCGTCAGTCCCCTCCCCGCTTCGCCCTGAGCGCCGCCCAGTGGCGCAGTCGCTCGCCGATCGCCGCCTCGGCGCCGCGCCCGGTCGGGCGGTAGAATTGCCGGCGCGGCATCCCGTCCGGAAAGTAGTTCGCGCCGGAGAAGCCCTCCGCCTCGTCATGGTCATAGGCATAGCCGGCGCCGTAGCCGAGCTGCTGCATCAGCTTGGTCGGGGCGTTCAGGATATGCGCCGGCGGCATCAGGCTGCCGGTCTCCTTCGCCGCGCGCTGCGCCTGCCCCCAGGCGACGTAGACGGCATTCGATTTCGGCGCGGTGCCGAGATGCACGACGAGCTGCGCCAGCGCCAACTCCCCCTCCGGGCTGCCGAGCCGCTCATAGGTCTCCCAGGCGGCGATGGCGAGCGGCAGGGCGCGCGGATCGGCCATGCCGACATCCTCGGCGGCGAAGCGCGTCAGGCGCCGCGCGAGGTAGCGCGGGTCCTCGCCGCCCTGCAGCATGCGGGCGAACCAGTAGAGCGCCGCGTCGGGGTCGGAGCCGCGCAGCGACTTATGCAGGGCCGAGATGAGGTTGTAGTGCTCCTCCCGGTCCTTGTCGTAGAGCGCGGCGCGGCGGGCCAGCAGCTCGGCCAGGGCGGCCGGGTCCATCGGCGCGGTCCCGGCCGGCAGGGCGAGCAATTGCTCGGCGAGGTTCAGCAGGTAGCGCCCGTCGCCATCGGCCATGGCGCGCAGCGTGGCGCGCGCCGCCGCGTCGAGCGGCAGGGCGCGTTCGCCTTCCGCCTCGGCGCGGGCGAGCAGCCGCTCCAGCGCCGCGTCGTCCAGCCGGCGCAGCACCAGCACCTGGCAGCGCGAGAGCAGCGCGCCGTTGAGCGCGAAGGAGGGGTTCTCCGTCGTCGCGCCGACCAGGGTGACGGTGCCGTCCTCGACCACCGGCAGGAAGCCGTCCTGCTGCGCCCGGTTGAAGCGGTGGATCTCGTCGACGAAGAGCAGCGTGCCCTGCCCCGCCCGCCGGCGCAGCCTTGCCTCGTCGAAGGCGCGCTTGAGGTCGGCGACGCCGGAGAAGACCGCCGATAGAGAGATGAAGACGAGGCCGGCGCGCTCGGCCAGCAGCCGGGCGATGGTGGTCTTGCCGGTGCCGGGCGGGCCCCAGAGGATGAGCGAGGCGAGGCTGCCGCGGGCGAGCATGCCGGTGAGCGCGCCCTGCTCCCCGACCAGATGGTCCTGGCCCACCACATCCTCCAACGCGCGCGGGCGCAGCCGGTCGGCGAGCGGGCGCGGCCCCTCGGGCTCGCGCGGCGGCCGCGGCGCCGGCGGGCCGCCGAAGAGATCCTCGGCGGGGGCGTCGGCGGCGGCAGGCGGGGGGCGGCGGGGCGGCATCGGGGCGACTATAGAGCGGCCGGCGGGACCCGGCGCCCCCCCTCCCTGGCCCGACCGGTGCCGCCGCGCCGCGGGGCCGGCGGCAGCCCCGGCCCGACCGGCGTCACGCCCCGGCGATCCGCGCAACCAGGGCAGCCTGCAACGTTCTGACGGGATGCTGCCCCCCGACGCCATCGCGCAGCTTTGCGCCTTCCTCCTCCTCGCCCTGCTTGCCGGCCTGGTCTCCGCGCTCAACTACCGACGCGCCGAGCGGGCGCCGGCGGCGCCGCAGACGGTCGGCGCCGCGGTCTTCCTCGGCCAGCTTCTCGGTTTCGTCGCCCTGGCCGGGCTGGGCTGGCCCGCCGGCCTGGCGCAGGGGGCGGCGCTGACCCTCGGCACCGCCGCCGCCTGGACCGAGCCGGGGTGAGCTGGCTGCCCGGCGCGGCCACCCGGTCCGCGTCAGGCGGCGCGGCGGATCGCCGCGCCGGCCAGGGCCTGTCCGCTCCCCCGCCGTTGCGACCGATGCTCCGGCAGGGCGTTCGGTCGCGTGCTTCGCGCCCCAGGCTTATATTTTCAGAGCAATCTTCACCCGATCAGGGGAGTCCCCCTGATCGGGATCTGCTCTAGACTATTGTTTTCAGAGCATCTTCACCCGATCAGGTGAGTCCCCCTGATCGGGATCTGCTCTAGCGATAGGTGCTCGGCACCACCTCCCGCACCTGCCGCGCCCGCTTCTCCAGCCAATAGGCCTGGGCCGGCGGCACCAGGGCGAAGCGCGGATCGACGCCGAGCTTCTGCGCCGCGTCCATCGGCCAGTTCGGGTTGTAGAGCAGCTCCCGCGCCAGGGCGATGAGATCGGCCCGGCCCTCCTGCAGGATCGCCTCGGCCTGGTCGGCATGCACGATGAGGCCAACGGCCATGCTCATGATCCCCGCCTCGCGCCGCAGCCGCTCGGCATAGGGCACCTGGTAGCCATAGGTGACCGGGCCGGCGCCGACCACCGGCGCGCCGCTCATCCCCCCCGAGGAGCAGTCGATGACATCGACGCCGAGCGGCTTCGCCCGCCGGGCCAGCGCGACGCTCTCGGCCGGGCCCCAGCCGCTGTCGTCCTCGACCGAGAGGCGGAGAAACAGCGGCTTGTCCTCCGGCCATTCGGCGCGCACCCGCTCCACCACCTCGAGGCAGAAGCGCATGCGGTTCTCGAGGCTGCCGCCATACTCGTCGTTGCGGCGGTTGGCGAAGGGCGAGAGGAATTGGTGAATCAGGTAGCCATGCGCGCCATGGATCTCGAGCACCTCGAACCCCGCCTCGCGCGCCCGCCGCGCCGCCTGGCCCCAATGCTCGATCACCGCCGGGATCTCGTCCCGGCCGAGGGCGCGCGGCAGCGGGTCGCTCTCCGGCGCCGCCAGCGCCGAGGGGGCGACGAGGTCCCAGGCGTCCCATTCCTGGGCGCCGAGCGCCTCGGCCACCGCCGCGCGGGTCAGCGGCGCCCCGCCCTCCCAGGGGCGGAAGCGCCGCGCCTTGCGGCCGGAATGGCCGAGCTGGATGCCGGGCACCGCGCCCTGGGCGCGGATGAAGCGCACGCAGCGGGCGAGGCCGGGGACATGCGCATCCTCCCAGAGGCCGAGATCGCCGAGCGTGCCGCAGCCGCGCCGCTCGACCTTGGTGCTCTCCATGATGACGAGGCCGGCGCCGCCCGCGGCGTAGCGGCCGGCATTCATCAGGTGCCAATCGGTGGCGAAGCCGCGCTCGGCGGCATATTGGTGCATCGGCGCGACGACGACGCGGTTCTTCAGCGTCACGCCGCGGATCGTCAGCGGCGTGAACAGCAGCGGTGCATCCATCCCTGGTGGTCTCCCCTCCGGTTCGCCCATGCTACGCCGATGCGCCGGGCCGGCCAGCCCAGGGGCCGGGGGCCGGGGAGAAGGAGAGGCGCATGGCGGAGGGCGGAACGGTCGCGCTGGCGAAGGTCGCGCTGGTGACGGGCGGGGCGCGCGGCATCGGCGCGGCGGTGGCGGCGCGCTTCGCCGCGGAGGGCTGGCGCGTGGTCATCGCCGACCGCGATCCCGCCCGCCCGGCGCATGCCGCGCGCTGCGTGCAGGCGGATGTGTCGGAGGAGGCGGCGGTCGCGGCGCTGCTCCAGGGCATCGCCGCCACCGAGGGGCGGCTGGATGCGCTGGTCTGCAATGCCGGCGTCATGATCCGCAAGCCGCTCGCCGCCCTCAGCCTCGCCGAGTGGAACGCCGTGCTCGCCACCAACTTGACGAGCGCCTTCCTGCTGGCGCGCGCCGGCGAGGCGATGCTGCGCCGGGCGCGCGGCGCCATCCTCACCATCGCCAGCACTCGCGCGCACCAGTCGGAGCCGGACACCGAGAGCTACAGCGCCTCCAAGGGCGGGCTGCTGGCGCTGACCCATGCGCTCGCCCGCAGCCTCGGCCCGGCGGTGCGGGTGAACTGCATCAGCCCGGGCTGGATCGACACGCGGGGCGAGGCGCTGCGGCCAGAGGACCATGCGCAGCACCCGGCCGGGCGGGTCGGGCGGCCGGCGGATGTCGCGGCGCTGGCCGCCTGGCTCTGCGGGCCGGAGAGCGGCTTCGTCACCGGCGCGGAATTCCTGGCCGATGGCGGCATGACGCGGACGATGATCTACGCGGAATAGGCCCGCGCTGCCCCCGCGCTTCCCCCCGCACTGCCCCTGGGGGCGGCGCGTTGCGCGGCGCGCCACGGCAGGCGATGGTCGCGCCCTCCTACAGGGGAGGACCGCCATGCTCGACAACCCGCCGCTGCTCCGCATCCATCGCGGCCACAAGCGCCCCGACCCGGCGCTGCTGGAGCGCTTCCGCGGCGCCCAGACCTCGCATCTCGCCGATGCCATGGACGGGCGCGGCGCCCTCGACTGGCAGATCAAGCCGCTCGATCCCGGCTGCGCCAGCTTCGTCGGCCCGGCGCTGACCGCCTTCGCCTATCCCGCCGACGTGGTCGCGGTGATGGGCGCGCTGGGCGAGGCCGAGGCCGGCGACGTCATCGTCGTCGCCAATGACGGCTACCGCGCCACGGCGGTGATCGGCGACCTCGTCATCGGCATGATGCGCAACAAGGGCGTCGCGGGTTTCGTCACCGATGGCCTCGCGCGCGACCGCGCCGGCATCGTGGCGACCGGCCTGCCGAGCTTCGCCGCCGGCATCGTCCCCGCCTCGCCGGCGGCGAACGGCCCGGCCGAGGTGGGCGCGCCGATCGTCTGCGGCGGCGTGCCGGTGCGCAGCGGCGACATCGTGGTGGGCGATGCGGATGGCGTCGTCGTCGTGCCCATCGAGCGGGCCGAGGCGGTGCTGCGGGCGCTCGACGCGGTGCGCGCGGCCGAGGCCAAGGCGGTCGCCGCCGTCGAGGCCGGCGCGACCGAGAGCGAGAAGGTGCGCAAGCTGCTGGCAGCGGCGACCATCGTCGAGGGGTGAGCCGAGCCCTCAGCCACGCCGCAGCAGGAACAGCGCGCCGGCGACCGGCGCGCCCCGCTCCTGCCGCAGCACCGCGGCCTCCCGCGCCACCGGGGCGAGGCCGGCCGCCGCGGCCAGCGCCGCGACATGCGCCGGGTCGTGGCGGTAGCGCAGCGCCTCGCCGAGGGTGAAGGGCGCCCCCTCGCCCGCCTCCCCCTGGGCCTCCCCCTGGGCCTCCACCGAGAACAGCGCATGCCCGCCCGGCGCCAGCGCCGCGGCGATGGCCGCCAGCGCCGGGGCGAGGTCGCCGAGATAGTTCAGCACATCGGCGGCGGCGAGGAGGTCGAAGCCCGCCGGATGGCGCGGCAGCCAGTCCAGCAGGTCGGCCTCGTGCAACGCGTCGTAGAGGCCGCGGCGGCGCGCCTCGGCCAGCATGCGCGGCGAGAGGTCGAGCCCCTCCAGCCGCCGCGCGAAGGGCGCCAGGGCGGCGCCCGAGAGGCCGGTGCCGCAGCCGAGATCGAGCACGCGCAGCCGCCGCTGCGGGGCGATGCCGGCCGCCGGCAGCAGCGCCGCGAGCAGGGCCGGCGTGCGATAGGCGAGCCGCCCGGTCAGCTCGGCCTCGAAGCGCGGCGCGAACTGGTCGAAGAGGTCGCGCACATAGGCGGCCGGGGCGCGGTCGGGCGCCGGCGCGGCGCCGAGCCCGGCGAGCAGGAAGCGCGCCTGGCCGGCGAGGTCGGGCCGCGCCCCGGCGCGCTCCAGCGCCGCGCGGGCCGCCGCGGCCGCGCCACCGGCATCGCCGGCCTCGCGCCGGGCATGGGCGAGCGCCAGCAGCGGCTCCGGCGCCTCGGGCTGCAGGGCGGCGGCCTGTTCGAGCGGCGCCAGCGCCGCGGCCGGGTCGCCGAGCGCGGCCAGGGCCTGGCCGAGATTGCGCAGCGCGACGGCATCCCCCGGCCGGCGGGCGAGCGCGGCGCGCAACGCCATCACCGCCTCGGCCAGCCGCCCCGACTCGGCCAGGGCGGCGCCGCGATTGGCGAGGAAGGCCGGCTCCTCCGGCGCCACCGCCAGGGCGCGCTCGGTGTGGCGGAGCGCGCCGGCGGCGTCGCCGCGCTGGCGGGCCAGCACGCCGAGCAGGTTGTGGGCGTTGGGATCCTGCGGCCGGCGCTTCAGCACCAGCCGGTAGAGGCGCTCGGCCTCGGCCAGCGCGCCTTCGGCATGGCGGGCGGCGCCTTGCTGCAGCAGCGCGGCGGGGTCCGGTTCGGGCATGGCGGCACTCTGCGCAGCGGCGCGGCGGGGGCGCAATCCGAGGCAGCCGGCAATGATCGCGTCTTGTAACTAATACTTGCTTGTCATGATTGGTTTATCTACCATTACGTTCTGCTCGGCCCTCTGGCCGGCACCGGAGCCGTTGCACCGATGTCCGACCCGAAGCCCCCGCCCGAGGCCGGTGCCGCCCGCCCCAGGGGTGTCTCCAAGGGCGCCTCCAGGGGCGCGGCGCGGGCCCCGGCTTCGCCCGGCCCCGCCCCCGCCCGAGCTTCGGCCCCGGCCGATTCCGCGGGGTTCGATGCCTGGCTGCGCCACCACCTCGCCGACCTGCATGCCGAGGTGCTGCTGGCGCCGCCGCCGGCCCGCTTCCTCGAGGCGCTCGGCCTGCGGCCCCGCTCGGACGGCTGATCCCGGCGGCCGGATGGGGGCCGGGTCACTGGCCGTGCCGGGTCATTGGCCGCGGTCCGCCGGCCTCCCCTTGCCTTTGGCGCCCATCGCAACCGTCGCTGCCCTGCCGCGGCAGGCCAGGGCGCTTCCCCTGAACAGCGGTTCAGGGGAAGCGCCCTAGCTCCTGTTTCCAGAGCATCTTCACCCGATCAGGTGAGTCCACCTGATCGGGATCTGCTCCAGGATGTCCCTCGGACAGGAGCGGACGCCCCGGCTCCCCGCCCCGCCGCGACGCGGCCTCGCAGGGATATCCTCAGCCATCCGCCGCCTCGCCGGCCTCCCCGGCATCCAGCCCGACGCTGCGCCGCAGCGCCTCCCGGGCGCGGGAGAGGCGCGAGCGCAGCGTGCCCGCCGGCACGCCGAGCACCGTCGCCGCCTCGGCATAGTCCAGCCCCTCCACCACCACCACCCAGAGCGCCTCGCGATGGATGGGCGGCAGGCGGCGGAAGGCGGCGATGACGTCGCGCATCGCCTGCCGCTCCTCCTGCCCGCCGGAGACCGCCGCCTCCGGCATGGTGTCGGGCGAGAGGAAGGGGCTGCGGGCGGCGCGGCGCAGCGCCGCCGCGCGGGCATGCCGCAGGATGGTGAAAAGCCAGGCGCGCAGGTTGGTGCCGTCCTGGAACTGCTCCCGCGCCCCGATGGCGCGCACCAGGGTCTCCTGAACGAGGTCGTCGGCGGCATCGCCATTCTTCACCAGCACGCGCGCGAAGCGTCGCAGCCGTGGGATCTCCGCGGCAATAGCGTGTGCGAAGGCGTCCGCCTCGGGCGCCCTGTCTTCCTGCATGCGAAACAGCGGCCCCCTCTCGCGTAGCAACCTCGTCGGAAACGAGATTATCCGATGATTAAGCCGCATTGCGTAACGACCGGCACACCCTTGCGTGTGACCCGTCATATTGCGCCGCACGCTTGCGTGGGGCGGTCGCGACCCTGCGGCCATGGCGGGCCGGGTCCTGGCGACCCCGTGCCGGCTCCTGCCGCATCGCGCGATCCGGCGCCGATCCCCCGCCGCGTCGCGTGCAGGGCCGCTGCCGTCACAAGCCTGGCGTGTGCCGTCGCGGCCTGGCGGCCGCGCCGCCCGGCGTCAGAACAGCCCCTCGATCCGCCCCGCCGGGTCGAGGCCGATTCCCTCCGCCGCCGGGTGCCGCGGCAGGCCCGGCATGGTCATGATGTCGCCGCAGACCGCGACGACGAAGCCCGCCCCGGCCGAGAGCCGCACCTCGCGCACCGGCAGCACATGGCCCGAGGGCGCGCCCATGCGGCCGGCATCGGCGCTGAAGCTGTACTGCGTCTTCGCCACGCAGACCGGCACCCGGCCGAAGCCCATCTCCTCGAAGCGGGCGAGGCGCGCGGCGATGGCGGGCGGGATCTGCACCTCGGCGGCGTGGTAGATCTCGCGCGCGATGGTGCGCAGCTTCTCGGCCAGCGGCAGCTCGGGCGCGTAGAGCGGCCGGAACCGCGCATGCCCCTCCTCGAGCAGCTGCCGCGCCCGCCGCGCCAGCGCGGCCGCGCCCGCCGCCCCGTCGCCCCAATGCGTGCAGAGGATCGCCTCGGCGCCGATGCGCGCCATGGCGTGCCGCACCGCCTCGATCTCCGCCTCGGTGTCCGAGGTGAAGTGGTTCAGCGCCACCAGCACCGGCAGGCCGAATTTCCGCATGTTCTCGACATGCCGCTCGAGATTCACCACGCCGCGCTCGACGGCCGCCACATCCTCGGCGCCGAGCGCCGATTTCGCCACGCCGCCATGCATCTTCAGCGCCCGCACGGTCGCGACCACGACGGCGAGATCGGGCGCGAGGCCGGCGCTCGGGCATTTGATGTCGAGGAATTTCTCGGCGCCGAGATCGGCGCCGAAGCCGGCCTCGGTCACCACCACATCGGCGAGGCCGAGGCCGAGCGCGGTCGCCATGACGCTGTTGCAGCCATGCGCGATGTTGGCGAAGGGGCCGCCATGCACGAGGGCCGGCGAGCCCTCCAGCGTCTGCACCAGGTTCGGCTGCAGCGCGTCGCGCAGCAGCGCCGCCATGGCGCCGTCCGCCTTCAGGTCGCGCGCGGTGACGCTGCGGCCGTCCCGCGTCTGGCCGACGATGATGCGGCCCAGCCGCGCCTGCAGGTCGCCGAGGTCGCGGGCGAGGCAGAAGATCGCCATCACCTCGCTCGCCACCGTGATGTCGAACCCGTCCTCGCGCGGCACGCCCTGGGTCGCGCCGCCGAGGCCGAGCACCAGGTTGCGCAGGTTGCGGTCGTTCATGTCCATGGCGCGGCGCCAGGTGACGCGGCGCGGGTCGAGGCCGAGCCCGTTGCCCCAGTAGAGATGGTTGTCGACCATCGCCGCGAGCAGGTTGTTGGCGCTGGTGATGGCGTGGAAGTCGCCGGTGAAGTGGAGGTTGATCTCCTCCATCGGCGCCACCTGCGCCCGGCCGCCGCCGGTCGCCCCGCCCTTCACCCCGAAGCAGGGGCCGAGCGAGGGCTCGCGCAGGCAGATCATGGTCCGGGCGCCGAGCGCGTTCAGCGCATCGCCGAGGCCGATGGTGGTGGTGGTCTTGCCCTCCCCCGCCGCGGTCGGGCTGATGCCGGTGACGAGGACCAGCTTGCCGCGCGGCCGGCCGGCCTGGGCCGCGATGAAGTCGAAGTCGATCTTCGCCTTGGTCCGGCCATAGGGGATCAGCGCCGCCTCCGGGATGCCGGCGCGGGCGGCGATCGCCCCGATCGGTTGCAGGGTCGCGGCGCGCGCGATCTCGAGGTCGGTGGCCATCGCAATCCCTCCGGTCGAGCCCTGGCGCTTATCGTTCCCGCACCGGCCCGGCAAGCCGCCCTTGCAACCGGCCGGCCCATGCTGGCTTCTAGCCGCCATGGCCAGCCCCTGCATCGATGTCTGCCGCTATGACGAGGCCACCGGCTGGTGCCTCGGCTGCGGCATGACGCGGAAGGACAAGAAGCACTGGAAGAAGGAGAAGGAGCGCCGGCCGGAGATCCGCGCCGTGCTCCCCGGCCGGCTGGCCGAGCTCGCCGCCGCCGGCGCGGCGACGGGCAAGGCGGCGGGGAAGAAGAAAAAGAAGCGGCAGCCGGACGGGCCGCCGGCGCCGGACGCGGCGCCCTGATCCGGCCGCGCCGCCCCGGGGCGGCGCGCCGCTGTTGCCGGAATGCCACAGCGTGGCCGGGCGGCCGGAAAGCCTGGCCGGATTGATCCGCCGCAAGGTCCCGCCCCTGTCCGGCGCCTAAACCCATCCGCGGCGGCAGCACCGCTGCCCTGGATGGACGAGAGACAATGCGTAAGAGTTTTGCAGTTCTGGCTGGCACCCTGGCGCTGAGCGTCGCCGCGGCGACGGGCGCCGTGGCGCAGACCGCGCCGCGCGGCAAGCAGGCGGGCGATGTCGTCATCGGGCTCGGCGCCATCGGCGTGCTGCCCAGCAACGGCGGCTCGACCAGCATCGGCGGCAAGCCGGAGGCGAGCAACGCCGCGACGGCCCAGCTCGACGTCACCTACTTCCTCTCGCCGATGCTGTCGCTGAACCTGATCGCCGCCACCACGCAGCATGACGTGAGCGCCAAGGGCACGGCGCTCGGCGACGTGAAGCTCGGCCATGTCTGGGTGCTGCCGCCGACCCTGACGGCGCAGATCCACCCCTTCCCGACGGCGCGGCTCAGCCCCTATGTCGGCGCCGGCCTGAACTGGACCTTCTTCTACGGCTATGGCGGCGACAAGACGGCGCCGGTCTCGCGGGTGCGGATCGACAACAGCCCGGCCTTCGCGATGAATGTCGGCCTGGATTACGAGCTGGCGCCGAACTGGCTGCTCAATGTCGATGCCAAGAAGATCATGCTGCGGACCGATGTCAGCGTGAACTCCGGCACGGTGACGGCGCGCGCCAACCTCGAGCCCTGGGTGGTCGGGGCCAGCGTGCGGTACCGCTTCTGATCATCCCCACGACGTCGCTGGCGCGACGCCGCGGGGGCCCCGGGATTCGCTCCTGATCGCAGGGGCGTCACAGCCTGCCGAGGCGAAGCCTCGGCAGGGCAACGGGCGGGGGCTCAGAGGGCGGGGGCGCGCTCCTTGACGCCGAGCTCGTCGAGCGAGTCGCCGATCGCCGTCACCGCGCGGCGCATGTCGTCCGGCGTGATGGCGCCGATGCAGCCGATGCGGAAGGTGGGCGTGCGGGTGTTCCAGAAATTGCTGATCAGCACCCCGCGCCGCTTCAGCGCATCGACGAAGGGCTGCAGCGCGAAGGCGGGATCGGCGGGCTGGTGCACGGTGACGATCACCGGCCCCTGGTGCCGCCAGTCCAGATAGGGCGTGAGGCCGAGGCCGCGCACCCCCTCATACAGCACCCGCATGGTCTCTCGGTAGCGGGCGAGCCGCGCCGGCTGGCCGCCCTCGGCGGCGTGGAGGTCAAGCGCCACCGCGAAGGCGGCGAGCGCCTGCACCGGCGGGGTGAAGCGGAAGCTGCCCCAGCCGGCCCGCAGCGCGTGCTGGTAGACATCGGCCAAGTCGAAGGCCCAGGAGCCGGCATTCCCCGCCGCGGCGGTGACGCTGTCGATCCGCGCCACGGCGAAGCCGATGCCGGGCAGCCCCTCGAGGCATTTGCCGCTGGTGAAGAGCACCACGTCGCATTCCGGGTGGTCGGCCAGCGAGAAGGGCAGCGCGCCGAAGGCCGAGACGGAATCGAGGATCAGCCGCCGCCCGGCCGCCCGCACCACCGGCCCGATCGCCTCCGGGTCGTTGACGATGCCGCTGCCCGTCTCGTTGTGGACCATCGCCACATGCGAGATGGCGGGGTCGGCGGCCAGCGCCGCTTCGATCTCCTCCGGCGTCACCGGCCGCGTGTCCGGCCCGGCCAGCGCCACCACCTGCCGCCCCGCCTCGCCCGCCAGCCGCACCGCGCGGTCGGCATAGGCGCCGTTCTGCGGGATCAGCACCTTGCCCCCGGCGGGGATGAAGGTGCGGAGCGCCGCCTCCATCATGAAATGGCCGCAGCCCTGCAGCGCCAGGGTGGCGTGCGCCGCCTCGGTGCCGCCGGCGATGGCGCGCACCCGCTCGCGGATCCCGGCATAGACCGGGCGGAAATCATTGTCCCAGGGGGCGATGTCCTGCGCCATGGCGGCGCGGGTCTCGGGCCGGGTCTGCACCGGCCCGGGGATGAGCAACAGCATGCGGCACATGTTCCTTGCGGCGGCGCGCAACCACGCCACGCGGCACCGCTGCCCTCTCTACAGCGCTTCGCGGGCAAAATCGAACCTCGCGGCGAGCAGCGGCGCCCCGACCTCCCGCGCCAGCTTGGCGCGGATCGCCGCGGCGAAGGCGGCATAGTCCGGGCAGTCCATGGCGAAGCAGCCCGGCCCGCCGATCACCTCGGCCCGGTAGTGATCGAGCAGGTCCGGCTCCTCGTTCAGCACGGCGAGGCCGTTGATGGTGACGCCGGCCGCGACGCCGAGATCGCGCACCGGGCCCGGGGGCGGCCCCTGGTTGTGCCGCCCGTCGCCCGAGACGTCGAGCACCAGCCGCGCCGCCTCGGCCGGGCAGCGCGCCAGCAGGGCGAGGCCGGCCGCCATCCCCTCGCCGAGCCCGGTCGCGCCGGGCTGCGGCAGGCGCGGCGCCGCCTCGATCGCGGCCGCCAGGGCCTCGGCCGCCGCCGGCCCATCCACCCGCATCCAGGGCACCGCCAGCTCCGGCGGCGCCGCATGCCGCATGGCGGGCCAGGTGCCGGACCAGAACAGCATGGCCACGGCGATGCCGCCGCGCGGCCCGGCGGCGCAGGCGGCGACCAGGCCGGGGTCGCGGAAGGCGGTGGCATAGCCGCCGATCATCAGGCCGAATTCGTCGAAATCGACGCTGGCCGAGACATCGACGGCGAGGCAGAGGGCGAGATCGACGGGCTGCATCGCCGCCAGCATGGACCGGCGGGCCTCCCGGCCGGAAGCGGCGCCGAACCGGCGGGCGCCGGCCGAGTTGGAGCCCAATGCCCCTCCCCCGCCGCGCCGCGACGCCTGCCCCGGCCGCCCTGCTGCCCGGCCTCGCCGCCGCGCCGCCGCCGCCCGCCCTGGCCGATCCGGCCCGGCGGGCCCTCGCCCTCACCGTGCATCGCCGACTCTGCGAGGAATACGGCTGCCCGATCGCCTATTTCCAGTCCCTCTCGCCGCTCGACGAGCTCGTCTCCTCGCTGCTCTCCCACCGCACCCGCAACCGCGACAGCCACCGCGCCTATGAGAGCCTGCGCGCTGGCTTCGCCGATTGGGCGGCGGTGCGGGACGCGCCGGTCGAGGCGGTCGAGCGGGCGATCGCCGGCGTCACCTGGCCGGAGGCGAAGGCGCCGGCCCTGCAGCGGGTGCTGCGGACCATCACCGAGCGGCGCGGGGCGCTCGACCTGTCGCATCTGGCGGCGCTGCCCGAGGCGGAGGCGGCGGCCTGGCTGGCCGCCCTGCCCGGCGTCGGGCCGAAGACGGTGGCGGCGGTGCTCTCCTTCAGCACGCTGCGGCGGCGGGCGCTGCCGGTCGACAGCCACCACCACCGGGTGGCGCAACGGCTGGGGCTGATCCCGCCCGCCTGCGCCGTCGGCCCCTCGCATGCCCTGCTGCTCGCCCTGCTGCCGGAGGAGTGGGATGCGCAGCAGGTCTATGACGACCACCAGGTGATGATGCGGCACGGCCAGCGCTGCTGCTTCTTCCGCAACCCGGCCTGCGCCCGCTGCGTGCTGCTCGATCTCTGCCCGACCGGCCGGGCGCGCACCGGCGCGGCCCCGGCGGGCTGAGACCGGCCGCGCGCCGGCGCGGCGCCCGGCGCCGGCGGGGCAGGACGAGGCAATCATCCTGCGCTCGGCACGGTACCAGGCGCACGACGTTCCGACATGCGGCCCGCAGGGCCGAGCGCCCGAACGGGCGCCGCGCCCAGTGGCGCGAAGCCAAGCAACTGTCTTTTGTATGAATGTGGTGTTTTAGGCTGGGGCGTAGGGTTTGTTGTCGCGGATGAGTGCGTTGGCGAGGACGATGAGCTTTCGCATG
>NZ_QLIX01000032.1 GCF_003258945.1 Roseicella frigidaeris
CACTCCAGGTCCCCCGGGTCACCCGGGAGACCGTAGGTTGAGGGACGGCAGGTGGGCCAAAATTCGCCAGCACGCCTGGGCCAACATTCAGTAGCAAAGCCAGCGGATGACTGGATCGCCGAGCGGATCGTCCGCGGCGATGTCTGCGTCACCGCCGACATCCCGCTCGCCGCCCGCTGCCTGGAGCGCGGGGCGCGGGCGCTCGGCTTCAAGGGGCGGGCCTGGACGCCGGACAATATCGGCAACGCCCTGGCCGGCCGGGCCGTGTCGAGCGAGATGCGCGAGCGCGGCCTGCCGACCGGCGGCCCGGCGCCGCTGACGCCGGCCGACCGCTCCCGCTTCCTCTCGGCGCTCGATGCCACGATCGCCGCCGCGCAGCGCGACGCCGCGGCGCCGCCGCCCCGGCCCTGGGTGAGCTTCGAGTAAAAGGGGGGCCGATCAGCCGCAGCCCTCGCGGCCGAGCCGGTCGCGGGCGAGGCCGAGCGAGAGCCGGGCGCGATCCAGCACCCGGGCCAGGCGGTCCTGCGCCGATTCGAAGCCGGCCTGCTCGGCGAGGCGCAGCGCCTCGGCGGTGAGCTCCGCGGCCCGGGCGCAGCCGCAGCCCTGCAGCCGGCCGGCCGCCTCGGCGAGGGCCGTCCGGGCCGCCTCGGCCGCCGCGCGGGCGGGCAGCAGCCCCGCGGCGGCCTGGCCGGCGCGAAGCTGGCCATCGGCCTGCCGCATCGCCTCCAGCCCGAGGCCGAAGCCGCAGCGCGGCTGCTGCGCCAGGGCGGGGGTGGGGGCGGCGGCGAGCAGCGCCGGCAGCAGCAGGGCAGGGCGCGGGATCATGCATCCTCCTCCCAGCCGCAGGCGCGGAGCGCCGCCCGTATATGCGGCGGCGGCGGCGCGGTGGCGGCGACGGGCGGCGCCAGCGGCAGGGCGATGGCGCGGGCCAGCAGGTGCAGCGGCCCCTCGGCATCCTCCGGCGGGCCGTAGCGCGGATCGCCGAGGATCGGGCAGCCGAGATGCGCGCAATGCACGCGGAGCTGGTGGGTGCGGCCGGTGCGCGGCCGCAATTCCAGCCAGCTCCAGTCCGCGGTGCCGCCGAGGCGGCGCCAGGCGGTGAGCGCCGGCTGGCCTGCCGGGTCCACCACCATGCGCCAGCCCTCTCGCGCCGTGCTGCGCTTGAGGAGCGGCGCCGCCACCTCGCCCGTCTCGGCCGGCGGGGCGCCGCGGACCACGGCCCAATAGGTCTTCTCCGCCCGGCCGGCGGCGAAGAGGGCGCCGAGCGCGGCCAGGGCCGGCTTGGTGCGGCCGAGCACGAGGCAGCCGGCGGTGTCGGCATCGAGCCGGTGCGCCGGCTGCGGCAGGCGGCGCTTGCCGAGGGCGAGCGCCGGCAGCCAGTCCTCGAGCGAGGCGCCGCCGCGCGGGCCGGCATGCACGGCGAGGCCGGCGGGCTTGTCGAGGATCAGCAGCCGGTCGTCGCGGTGGAGCAGGCGGGCGAGGGGATCGCCAGCCAGGGCCGCGGGGGCGAGGCCAGGGCCAGGGGGGACGGCACGGCCCGCCGGCGGCCCGGCCGCGCGGCCGGGGCGGCGCGCGCGGGCGCCGGCGCTCAGGCCCGTCCGTGGCAGTGCTTGTACTTCTTCCCGCTGCCGCAGGGGCAGGGCGCGTTGCGCGCGGTGCGCGACCAGGTCGTGGGATCGGCGGGATCGACCGCCTCGGCGCGGCGCGGCGCCTCGCCGGTGGCCATCGGCACCGGCGCATAGCCGGGATCGCCCTCGCCGGCCATCTCGAGCTCGGCCATGGCCGGCTCGGGGTGCCGCATGTCCATCACCCGCACCGGCTCGGGCATCGGCGGCGGCGCGTCGGGTTGCAGCTCGATGCGCAGCAGCACGCTCGTCACCCGCTCCCGCAGCTCGGCCAGCATGCCGTTGAACAGGCCGAAGGCCTCGGACTTGTACTCGTTCAGCGGGTCGCGCTGGCCATAGGCGCGCAGCCCGATGCCCTGGCGCAGGTGGTCGAGCGCCAGCAGGTGCTCCTTCCAGACCGCGTCGAAGATCTGCAGCAGCAGCGACTTCTCGACCATGCGCATCAGGTCGGCGCCGAAATTCGCCACCTTGGCGGCATAGTGCCGCTCGGCCGCGGTCTCGATGCGCTCGCGCACCTGGGTCTCGTCGATGCCCTCCTCCTTGGCCCAGTCCTGCACCGGCAGGTCGAGGCCGAGGCCCTCCCGCACCTTCTGCGCCAGGCCCTCGAGGTCCCATTGCTCGGGATAGGCATTCTCCGGGATCGCCCGGTCGACCATGTCGGCGATGCTCTCGCGCCGCATCTCGGCGATGGTCTCGGAGACGTCCTCGGACTTCATGAACGCCTTGCGCTGGGCGTAGACCTCGCGCCGCTGGTCGTTCATGACGTCGTCGTATTTCAGCAGGTTCTTGCGCGTGTCGAAATTGCGCGCCTCGACCTTCTTCTGCGCCTTCTCGAGCGCCCGGTTGATCCAGGGATGGACGATCGCCTCGCCCTCCTTCAGCCCGAGCTTCTGCAGCATCCCGCCCATGCGGTCGCTGCCGAAGATGCGCATCAGGTCGTCCTCGAGCGAGAGGAAGAAGCGGCTGTTGCCCGGGTCGCCCTGGCGGCCGGAGCGGCCGCGCAGCTGGTTGTCGATGCGCCGGCTCTCATGCCGCTCGGTGCCGATGACGAAGAGGCCGCCGGCCTGCTTCACCCGCTCCTGCGCCGCCTCGACCGCGACCTTGTGGCGGGCGAGCGCCGCCTCGTAGTCCGGCCCGTCGGACTGGCCGGTCTCCTGCCGCGCCAGCGCCTCGGCATTGCCGCCGAGCTTGATGTCGGTGCCGCGCCCGGCCATGTTGGTGGCGATGGTCACCGCGCCCGGGCCGCCGGCCTGGGCGATGATCTCCGCCTCCTGCTCGTGGTAGCGGGCGTTCAGCACGTTGTGCGGGATCTTGCGCTGCTTCAGCAGCTCCGAGATCAGCTCGGATTTCTCGATCGAGGTGGTGCCGACCAGCAGCGGCTGGCCGCGGGTGCGGGCCTCCTCGATCAGGGTGATCACCGAATCGTACTTCTCGCGCGCCGAGCGGTAGACCTCGTCGTCGTCGTCCTTGCGGGCGACCGGCACGTTGGTCGGGATCTCGACCACGTCGAGCCTGTAGATCTCGGCGAACTCGTCCGCCTCGGTCGAGGCGGTGCCGGTCATGCCGGCGAGCTTCGGGTAGAGGCGGAAGTAGTTCTGGAAGGTGATGGAGGCGAGGGTCTGGTTCTCCGGCTGGACGGTGACGTGCTCCTTCGCCTCGAGCGCCTGGTGCAGCCCGTCCGAGTAGCGCCGGCCCTCCATCATGCGGCCGGTGAACTCGTCGATGATCACCACCTTGTCGTCGCGCACGATGTAGTCCACGTCGCGGGCGAAGAGGACATGCGCGCGCAGCGACTGGTTGACGTGGTGGACCAGCGTGACGTTGTGGAAGTCGTAGAGGTTGCCTTCCTCGAGCAGCCCGGCCTGGCGCAGGGCCTCCTCCACCCGCTCCGAGCCCTCCTCGGTCAGGTTGGCGGTGCGCTGCTTCTCGTCCTTGTCGTAGGTCGCCTTGTCGGCGACCAGCACCTTCACCACCTCGTCCACCCGGCGGTAGAGGTCGGAGCTGTCCTCGGACGGGCCGCTGATGATCAGCGGCGTGCGCGCCTCGTCGATGAGGATGCTGTCCACCTCGTCGACGATGGCGAAGTTGAAGTCCCGCTGGACCATCTCCTCCAGCCGGTACTTCATGTTGTCGCGGAGGTAGTCGAAGCCGAACTCGTTGTTGGTGCCGTAGGTGACGTCCGCGGCATAGGCGGCGCGGCGTTCCTCGTCCGTCAGGCCGTGCACGATGATGCCGGTGGAGAGGCCGAGGAAGCGGTAGATGCGCCCCATCCACTCGGCGTCGCGCCGCGCCAGGTAGTCGTTCACCGTGACCACGTGCACGCCGCGGCCGGTGAGGGCGTTGAGGTAGACCGGCAGCGTCGCCACCAGGGTCTTGCCCTCGCCGGTCTTCATCTCGGCGATCTTGCCGGCGTGCAGGACCATGCCGCCGACCATCTGCACGTCGAAATGCCGCAGGCCGAGGACGCGCTTCGCCGCCTCGCGCACCGTGGCGAAGGCGTCCGGCAGCAGGTCGTCGAGGGTGGCGCCCTTGGCCAGGCGGTCGCGGAACTCGGCGGTGCGGGCCTGCAACGCCTCGTCCGACAGGGCGGCGAGGGTCGGCTCCAGCGCGTTGATCTCCGGCACGCGGCCCTGCAGCCCCTTCAGGGCCCGGTCGTTGGCGGTGCCGAAAATGGCGCGGGCGATGCGTCCGAACATGCGGGCCTTGCTACTCCGGGATGGCGCCGGCCCCCGCGCGTGCCGCGGTCCTGCCGGCGCCGCAGGCGAGACGGGGCGGTAACGGAAGGGGGCGGGGTGCCGAATGGGGCCCCGGGCCCTACCGGGCGGGGGTGCTGCGCGACCCCGGCGCGATGCGACAGATAGGCAAGCGCGGCGTCCAGGTCAACGCTGGCGGCGATCTCGGCTGTTGCGGGCGGGGGAGGCTTCGGCCATTGTCCCGCGCCGTTCGAAGGGTGCCGTTCCGTATGCGTCTCCATTCCCCCCTGCTGGCGGCCACGCTGCTGCTGGCGCCCTTCGCTGCGCCGGCGCAGGCCCAGGCTCCCCAGGGGCAGGCCCCAGGGCAAGCCCAGGGGAAGCCGCCCGCGGCGGCGGGCGCCGCGGCCACTTCCGACCCGGCCGCCGACCCCGTGGTCGCCCGGGTCGATGGCCGGGATGTCCGCCTGTCCGACGTGCTGGCGACGGCGCAGGACGTGCTGCCGGCCGAGATGCGGGAGACCCCGCCCGCCACCCTGCTGCAGATGATCCCGCCCGAGGCGCGGCGGCAGCTCATCGAGCGCACCGTCACCGAGCGCGCCCTGACCGATGCGGCCCGCGCCGCCGGGCTCGACAAGGAGGCGGAGGTGCGGCGGCGCATGCAGCGCGCCTCCGACCAGGAGCTGCAGCAGAGCTTCCTCGCCCGCGAGGTGGCGGCGAGCGTCACCGACAGCGCCCTCCGCGCCCGCTACGAGCAGGAGAGCGGCAAGCACCAGGGCGAGGAGGAGGTGCATGCGCGCCACATCCTCCTCAAGACCGAGAGCGACGCGAAGGCGGCGCTCGCCGCGGTGAAGGGCGGCGAGGATTTCGCCGCGGTGGCGCAGCGGCTTTCGACCGATCCCGGCTCGCGCGACGGCGGCGATCTCGGCTTCTTCAAGCGCGCGGACATGGTGCCCGAATTCGCCGAGGCCGCCTTCGCCATGAAGCCCGGCGAGGTCAGCGCCGCGCCGGTGAAGAGCCCCTTCGGCTGGCACGTCATCAAGGTCGAGGAGCGCCGCACGGCGCCGATGCCGAGCTTCGAGGAGAGCCGGCAGCAGCTTCGCCAGCAGATGCTGCAGCAGCAGGTGGATGCGGTGGTGCAGCGGGTGCGGGCGAATGCCAAGGTCGAGATCCCGGGCCAGGCGGCGCCGGGGGCCGGCGGCTCGCTGCTCGACCAGGCGGCGCCGCCCGCCTCGGGCGGTGCCAAGCCGGCGCCGCAACGGCGCTGAGGCCCGGCGGGGCGGCGACCCGCCGCCCCCGGATTGGATCCAGCGTCGCCAGGCCATGATCCGCTCACTTAGGTTCACGGACCATGGTCTGGCGTGGTGTTGTGTCGCGTGAGTCACGCCTTCGGTGAGTCCACCTCAGGCGGTCACGCTCTAGCCTCGAGGAGCCCGCCATGGCCGGCACCGATCTGCCCGTCTCCCCCCTCGCCCTGCCCCTGCCGGCGCTGCCGGCCATCGCCGGGCTTCGCCTCGGCACGATCGAGGCCGGCATCCGCTACAAGGGGCGGGCCGACCTGACGATGCTGGAATTCGCCCCCGGCACCACCGTCGCGGGCGTCTTCACCCAGAACAAGTGCCCCGGCGCGCCGGTCGAGTGGTGCCGGGCGGTGCTGCCGGGCGGCACGGCGCGGGCGCTGGTGGTCAATGCCGGCAACGCCAATGTCTTCACCGGCCGCGCCGGGCGCGAGGCGACCCGGGCCACCGCCGAGGCGGCGGCGGCGCTGGTCGGCTGCCGGGCGGAGGAGGTCTTCCTCGCCTCCACCGGTGTCATCGGCGAGACCCTGCCGCATGCGAAGCTCACCGCCGCCCTGCCGGCGCTGCATGCCGGCCTGGCGCCGGATCGCTGGCCCGAGGCGGCGCGCGGCATCATGACCACCGACACCTTCCCCAAGGCGGCGGTCCGCACCGCCCGGATCGGCGAGACGGCGGTGACGATCGCCGGCATCGCCAAGGGCAGCGGCATGATCGCGCCCGACATGGCGACGATGCTGAGCTTCGTCGCCACCGATGCGGCGATCCCGGCGCCGGCGCTGCAGGCGCTGCTGGCCGCCGGCACGGCGCGGAGTTTCAACTGCGTCACCGTCGATTCCGACACCTCGACCAGCGACACGCTGCTGCTCTTCGCCACCGGCCAGGCGCGGCACCCGGCGGTGCCGGCCGAGGGCGGCGAGATCCTCGCCGATGTCGCCCGGGCGCTGGATGCGGTGCTGATGGACCTCGCCCTGATGGTCGCCCGCGACGGCGAGGGGGCGCAGAAGCTGATCGAGATCACCGTCACCGGGGCGGTGAGCGACGCCTCGGCGCATCGCATCGCCATGGCGATCGCCAACTCGCCGCTGGTCAAGACGGCGATCGCCGGCGAGGACGCCAATTGGGGCCGCATCGTCATGGCGGTCGGCAAGGCCGGCGAGCCGGCGGACCGCGACCGGCTGAGCGTCGCGGTCGGCGGCACCTGGATGGCGCGCGAGGGCGGCGTGGTGCCGGGCTATGACGAGACGCCGGTGGTCGCGCACATGAAGGGGCGGGAGGTCGAGATCACCGTCGATATCGGCCTCGGCGAGGGGCGGGCCAGGGTTTGGACCTGCGACCTGACGCATGGGTACATCGACATCAACGGGTCGTACCGGTCGTAGGGGGTGGGGCCTGGGCCTCGGCCAGGCCTGCATCGCATCGGGCTCCGTTGACAGGCGCGGGCGGCTGGCCATTCCTGGCTTCCCCCCCCCGCTGCGAGCGCCTCCATCCCGTGACCGTGCCGTTCCCCGACTTCCCGCCACTCCGGACCGAGCGGCTGACCCTCCGCCCCCTGCGGCTCGAGGATGCGCCGGCGCTGCACCGGCTGGTCAATGACTGGGAGGTGGCCAAGACCCTGGCCCGCGTGCCCTTCCCCTATCCGCGGGAGCTGGCCGAGACCTGGATCGAATCCACCTGGGCGCAGATCGCCGCCCGGCAAGCCTGGCACTTGGCGATCATCGGCGAGGAGAACGGGGCGGAGCACCTGATCGGCTGCGTCGGGCTGAGCCGCTCGCGGGATGGCCGCGCGGCCGAACTGGGCTATTGGGTCGGCCGCCGCTTCTGGGGGCATGGCGTGGCACGGGAGGCGGTGACCCGGCTCTGCGCCTGGGCACGAGCCGAGCTCGGCATCGCCACCATCCGCGCCAGCGCGCTGAAGGACAACCAGCGCTCCCAGGCCGTGCTGCGCCGGCTGGGCCTGGCGCCGGCGGGCGAGGGGGTGCAGACCTTCCTCTCGCGCGGCGGCCCCATGCCGGTGCTGCTGTTCGAGGGCCGGCCGGCAGGGGAGGCGGCGGACCCTCCCGCGATGCCTGCCGCGCCGCCCCCGGTCGCGCCGCCCCTGGCCGCGCCGCCGCCCGCACCCGCCGCCGCACCCCTCGCCATGCCCCCTACGGCACCCTCCGGCGCGAAGCCGGTGCTGCTGGTCGCCGCCGTCGCCCTGATCGACGCCGATGGCCGCGTCCTGCTTGCGCGCCGGCCGGAGGGCAAGCCGCTGGCCGGGCTGTGGGAGTTCCCCGGCGGCAAGGTCCAGCCGGGCGAGACGCCGGAGCAGGCGCTGATCCGCGAGCTGAAGGAGGAGCTCGACATCGACGTCGCCGAGGCCTGCCTCGGCCCCTTCACCTTCGCCTCGCATGGCTACGAGGCCTTCCACCTGCTGATGCCGCTCTATCTATGCCGGCGCTGGCAGGGCGAGGTGCGGCCGGTGGAGGGCCAGGCGCTCGCCTGGGTGCGGCCGCAGAAGCTCGGCGGCTATGCCATGCCGCCCGCCGACAAGCCGCTGGTCGCCATGCTGCGGGACTTCCTGTGAGGAATGCCCGCGCCGCCCGGCCCGTGCGGGCGTAGTATCGGCGCCCGGCAAGGGCCCGCCCCGCGGCGGCCGCGCCGCGCCCCGAGACGTCCAGGAACCCCCATGACCGCCAATCCCACCGCCTGCCTGCTGATCATCGGCAACGAGGTGCTCTCCGGCCGCACCCGCGACGCCAACCTGCAATTCCTGGCGACCCGCCTCGGCGAGATCGGCATCCCGCTGCGCGAGGCGCGCGTCATCCCCGATGTCGAGGACACCATCATCGCCACGGTGAACGAATGCCGGGCGCGCTTCACGCATGTCTTCACCACCGGCGGCATCGGCCCGACGCATGACGACATCACCAGCGAATGCGTCGCCAAGGCCTTCGGCGTGCCCTGGGAGGTGCATGCGGAGACGCGCGCCATCATGGCCGCCGACTATGCGCGGCGCGACCCGCCGGTGGAGTTCAACGCCGCCCGGCTGCGCATGGCGACGCTGCCGCGCGGCGCCGTGCCGATCCGCTGCAGCGAGACCACCGCCCCCGGCTTCTCGATGGAGAACGTGCATGTGATGGCGGGCGTGCCCCGCATCATGCGGTCGATGTTCGAGGCGCTGGCGCCGCAGCTCGCGGGCGGCCAGCCCATCCGCTCGCACACGGTGCATGCGGACTACGTCTATGAGGGCCAGATCGCCGAGGGCCTCGCCGCCATCCAGGCGCGGCATCCGGCGCTCGATCTCGGCAGCTACCCCTATTACCGCGGCAAGGGCGGCGGCGTGGCGCTGGTGGCGAAGGGCACGGACGGCGCCGCCGTCGAGGCGGCGGCGGCGGAGTGCCTGGCGCTGCTCGCCCGCTTCGGCGCGGCGCGGGAGGGCGAGCCGGCGCCGGAAGGGTGACCCGCACCCGGCGTCCAGGGCGGCCGCGGCCGGGCCGCGGCGCGGTCACGCATCGGGGGCGCCGGCGGCGGGCGGCGCCTCGACCGGCGGGGCGGCGAGGAAGCGCGCCAGGCGCACCGCCGTCTGGCCGGGCATGACGCGCAGGCTCGGCATCACCAGCAGGCAGTCGTCATGCGGCGTGCGGATCTCCTCCTCGCCGTCGAGGGCGATGAGGGTGTTGCGCTTCGCCACCACATGGCCGCCGCGATAGGGCTGCAGGAAGGCGAAGCCCGGGCTGCGGGCGGTCACGGTCCGCGTCACCCGGGCGATGCGCGGCGGCGGCGCGGCGGGCGGCGGATGCGGCAGCGGCGCCTCCGCCGCCACGAGGCCGGTCAGGCGCAGCAGCCGCGCCGCGACGGCCTCCATGGTGGCGACGGTCTCCCGCTCCCAATGCGAGCCCGCCTCCAGCAGCAGGGCGGTGCAGCCGCCCGCCGGATCGGAGAAGCGGGCATAGTCGATGATGCGCGGCCCGGCATCGTGCCCTTCGTCGGCCACCACCAGCGCCGGCAGGCCAAGGCTGTGCGCCAGCTGCGCCGCCCGCGGCGGCGTGCCGGTCAGGAAGAGCGGGTCGGACGGCCAGAGCATGGAATGCAGGTCGAGCAGCAGGTCGACCGTGTCCAGCAGCGGCCGCAGGGCGCGGGCGCGCCGCAGCTCGTTCGAGCGCCGGCCGCCGGCCAGCGTCTCCTCGTCCCAGAGCCGGTTGAGGTCCTCGTCGATGAAGCGGCTCGCCGTCGGGTCCTCGGCGTCGAAGCGGGCGAGGGCCTCGAGGTTGCCGAGGATGAGCGAGAGCCGGCCGCGCCGCGGCCGCAGCCCGCTGCGCAGCCAGCGGTCGAGCATCACGGCGCCGCCGATCTCGTTGCCATGGGTGGCGGCCAGCACGGCGACATGCGGGCCCGGGGCCTCGGCGGCGAAGCTCCAGACGCCGGGCAGCGCGTTGCCGCCGCGCCAGGGCTGCAGGTCGGGCAGCGTGAGCCGCACCTCGAGCCGCGGCCGCAGGGGCAGCGGGCCGGCCTGCAGCAGTGCCGCCAGCGCGGGGGAGAGGGGCTCCCGCTCCTCGTTCATCCGGCCACCAGCGTGCCGCCGAGGCGGTCGAGGACATCGAGGCAGGCGGCGATCTGCTCCTCCGCCACCCATTCCTCCGGCTGGTGCGCCTGGGCGATGTGCCCGGGGCCGCAGACGAGGGTGGCGATGCCGGCCTCGTGGAAAAAGCCGGCCTCGGTGCCGTAGCTGACGCGCGCGACGCTGTTGCGGCCGGTCAGCCGCTGCACCTCGAGGGCGAGGGGCGAATCCTCCGGCAGGTCGAAGGCGGGCAGCAGCGAGCGTGGCGCGATCGTGACGCCGGCGGCCGGCGCGACCGCGCGCAGCGGCGGCAGCACCTGCTCCTCGAGGAAGCGGCGCAGCCCCTCCAGCACTAGGGCGGGATCGTCGCCCGGCACGCTGCGCACCTCGAAGGCGAAGTGGGCCTGGTCGGGCACGATGTTGAGGCCGGTGCCGGCCTGGAAGAGGCCGACATGCACCGTCGTCCAGGGCGGCTCGAAGCCCTCGGCGCGGTGGCCGGTGGCGGCGAATTCGCGGGCGCGGCCGCTCAGCCAGGCGACGCCTTCCGCCGCCGCCTGCAGGGCGTTCGCCGTCTCGGTGGTGCGCGAGGAATGGCCGGAGAGCCCGGTCACCGTCACGTCCCAGCTCGCATAGCCCTTCTGCGCGATGACCGGCGCCATGCCGGTCGGCTCGCCGACGATGCAGGTGGCGGGCGGCGGCATGTCCTCGCCGAGTCGCGGCACCAGCGCCCGCGCCCCGGCCGCGGTCGTCTCCTCGTCATGCGTCAGGCAGAGATGCACCGGGCGCCGCAGCGGCAGGGCGGCGAAGCGCGGCATCATGGCGATCGCGCAGGCGGCGAAGCCCTTCATGTCGGCGGTGCCGCGGCCGATCAGCCGGCCCGCCTCGCGCCGCAGCACGAAGGGATCGGCACGCCAGTCCTGCCCCTCCACCGGCACGCAATCGACATGCGCCGAGAGCGCGACGCCGCCCGCCAGGCGGGGCCCGACCACCGCGTGGAGATTCGCCTTCTCCCCCGTGCCGTCGAGCATCACGCGGCTTTCGACGCCGCGCGCCGCGAGCCAGGCTTCCACCCATCGGATGAGGGGCAGGTTGCTGTTGCGGCTCGTCGTGTCGAAGGACACGAGCCGCTGCAGCAGCGTGACTGCCTCTTCATGCATCCCTTGTCTCCCTCGGGCAGTCTATACGCGGCGGAAGCAGGGGCAATCCGGCGGCGCCACCGGAAACGCGGGACGGGCGCCAGATGCCGCGGCGGTGAAGTCGCGCGGCCTGGTCCCGTCGGCGGGGCCTCGATGCCCGTGCCGTGGCGGGAGACCGGTCAGGGCGCGACCATCCGCTCCACCCAGGCGCGATAGCGCGCGGCGCTGCGCGCCAGGGCCGCCTTGCCCCCCACCGTGATCTCCCGCTCGTGGAAGGCGCCGTAGATCGCCTCCCATGGCAGGCCCAGGCACTGCGCCGCCATGCGCTCGACCTCGGCCGGCGGCAGCGGGATCAGGCAGGGATAGCTGCGCATGAAGCCGAGATGCCGGCGGTCGGGCAGGACCTGCAGGATGTCGCCCGAGAGCAGCGCGCCCCTGCCGCCGGCGCCGCCCCGCCAATGCGCGACGGTGCCGCCGGCGAAATGCCCGCCGAGCCGGTGCAGCGTCACCTCGGGCAGCACCGCCGCCGTCTCGCCCTCCCAGAAGCGCAGACAGGGGTCGGGCCGCGCGACATGCGCGCGGTCGGCGGCATGCAGCCAGACCGGCGCGCCGAAGGCGTGGCCCCACTCCACCATGGTCGTGTAGTAGTGCGGATGGCTGATGGCGATGCCGGCGAGGCCGCCGAGCGCGCCGATGATCTCGATGGTCGCCGCATCGAGCAGCGCGATGCAGTCCCAGAGCAGGTTGCCCGCCGGCGTCCGCACCAGCAGCGCCCGCTGGTCGATGCCGAAGGCCGGCTGGCTGCGGATGGCGAGCAGCCCCGGCTCGAGCTGCCGCCAGCCATTCGCATGGCCGCCGCGCAGCGCCTCGAGCGTGGTCCAGCGCTGCCCCTGCGCCGGCACGAATTGCCGCTCGTCCTCGCAGATCGGGCATTGCGCGGGCGGCGCCGCGCCGGCGGCGAACTGGGTGCCGCAGGTGGCGCAGAGGACATGCGGCATGCGGCTGCCTCCCGCCCCGTATGCCGGCGACCGGCCCGGCTCAGCCGCCCTGGCGCCGCGCCTCGCCGACCAGCTTCTCGAGCGTCGCCAGGTCCACGGCGCCGGGGACCAGCGTGCCGCCGATCACCAGGGCCGGCGTGCCCTGGATCTTCAGCGCGCCGGCGAGGCGGGTGTTCGCCTCCAGCCGGCGGGCGATCGCGGGGTCGTCCATGTCGCGCCGCAGCCGCGCCCAGTCCAGCCCGGCCTTCTCCGCCTCGCGCTGCAGCACCGGCTCGGTCGGCTCCTCGCGCAGCCGGAGCAGCGCCTCGTGCAGCGCCGCGTAGCGGCCCTGGCGCTGCGCCGCCAGCAGGGCGCGGCTCGCCAGCAGGCTGTTCGGGCCGAGGATCGGCAGGTCCTTCAGCACCAGCCGCACATCCTTCTGCCGCTGCAGCAGCGCGTCCATCGCCGGCTGCATCTGCTTGCAGTAGCCGCAGCGGGCATCGAAGAACTCGACCAGCGTCACCGCGCCCTGCGGGTTGCCCTTCACCGGGTCCTCGGCATCGCGGAACAGCGCCGCCGCGTGCTCGGCGATGGCGGCGCGCTGGGCGCCCGCGCGCTCCTGGTTCTCCGCCTGCTCGAGCGCCACCAGCGCGTCGCGGAGGATGCTCGGATCCTGCTTCAGCGCCTCGCGCAGCAGGGCGACGATCTCCTGCCGCTGCGCCGGGGTGAAGCCCGCCCCCGCCGTCTGCGCGCGCGTCGGCGCCGCATGGGCCGCCAGGGTCAGGAGGAGGCCGGTTGCCAGGCTCAGCCGGGATAGGCGCGTCATCGCGGTCGTCTCCGGTGCATGGCGCGTGCTGCCCGCCCCGCGCCCGGCCAGGGTGTCGCGCTTTGCCGGCCGAGGCAATTCCTGCTTTCCCGCCCTGGCCCGGCCAGGGCCGCCCTGTCGGAAGGGCGGGTTCCGGGCGATCATGCGGTTGCCGGTGGTGGCGAAGGCGTTTATGGGCCGCGCCTGCATCCGCGCGCCCGGCGCCGGCGCGGCGGCCCGGCTCGGGCCTGGCCGCCGGCGCCTGGGCGACGGGCACTCGGGGGCACCTGCCGGCCGGGGGCGGGCGGCGGGACGCGTGACGCGGGATCGCCGCAGCGGCGCGTGAGAGGGGACCAGGGACGCCAGCATGACCAGCAGCGCCGAGACGAGGGCCCGGGCCATCCACCGGCCGGGCACCGAAGCCCCCGTGCCGCGGGCGGCACGCCGCCTGCGCGCCACGCTGCTCGGGCTCTGCGCCCTGGCCCTGCCGGGCTGCCAGACCCTGTCGGGGCTGAACCCCTTCGGCCCGGGCGGGCCGGGCGAGGGCCAGCCCGGCTTCGTGCGCGGCTTCCTCGGCGGCATCGCCACGGAGGACCCCGCGGCGGCCCTGGCCGGGCGGCAGGTGCTCTCGGCCGGCGGCACCGCGGTGGATGCCGCCGTCGCCGCCGGCTTCGTGATGAGCGTGACCCTGCCGTCCCGCGTCGGCATCGGCGGCGGCGGCGCCTGCCTGGTCTTCGACCCGGCGAAGGGCGCGACCGAGGCGGTGCTCTTCCTGCCCGGCCCGCGCCAGGGCGCGCCGGCCGGCGCCGACCGTCCGGCGGCGGTGCCGCTCCTCGCCCGCGGCCTCTTCGCGCTGCACACCCGCAAGCCCGGCCGGCCCTTCGAGGAGCTGATGGCGCCGGCCGAGCAGCGCGCCCGCTTCGGCACCGAGGTCAGCCGCGGCTTCGCCGCCGATCTCGCCGCGGTCGCCGGCCCGCTGCTGGCCGATCCCGGCGCCGCCGCGGTCTTCGGCCGGCCGGGCGGCGGCCCGAAGCAGGCGGGCGAGACCATGGTGCAGCCGGAGCTGGCGGGAACCCTCGGCCAGCTTCGCCTCGCCGGCGTCGGCGACCTGCATCAGGGCACGCTGGCGCGGCGGCTGGAGGAGGTCTCGGCCCAGGCCGGCGGCAGCCTCACCCTCGACGAGCTGCGCGCCGCGCTGCCGAGCCTGGCGCCGCCGATCGATCTCGCCAGCCGCGGCGGCGACCGCATCGCCTTCCTGCCGCCGCCGGCCGATGGCGGGCTGGCGGCAGCCGCCGCCTTCGAGGCGCTGCGCGGCGGCGCCGAGATCGGGGCCGGGGCGGAGCGCGGCCTCGCCGCGGTGGCCGCCTATCGCGGCCAGGGGGGCGATCCGCGCAGCTTCGTCACCGCGGTCAGCCTGCCGCCCGCCCGGCCCGGGCCCCTGCCGGCCTCGGCCGGCCTGGTCGCCTTCGACCGGCAGGGCAACGCGGTCTCCTGCGCCTTCACCCTGAACAACCTCTTCGGCACCGGCCGGATGGCGCCGGGGATGGGCTTCCTGCTCGCCGCCGCCCCAGGCCTCGGCGCCGTGCAGCCGCCGCTGCTCGCGGCCGCCATCGCCTACAACCCGAATTACAAGGCCTTCCGCCTCGCCGCCGCGGCCTCGGGGCAGGAGGCGGCGGCGATCGGCGTGGCCGGGCCGGCGGCGCTGCAGCTCTTCCGCAGCCTGTCGCCGGAGGCGGCGATCGAGGCCGGGGCGCCGGGCACGGCCCGCACCCAGCTCGCCTCCTGCCCGAACTACCTGCCCGGGCGGCCGGATCGCTGCCTGGCGGCGAGCGACCCGCGCGGCTTCGGCGTCGCGCTCGGCGCGGTGGACGAGTAGAAGGGCGCCATGCCGCTCAAGGTGGGCCGGGGGGCGGAGGCGCCGCCCTTCCTGGTGATGGACGTGATCAGCGCCGCCAACCGCCGCGCCGCGGCGCTGCCGCCGGGCGCGCCCGGCATCCTGCGCATGGAGGTCGGCCAGCCCGGCACCGGCGCGCCGCGCGGCGCCGCCGAGGCGGCGATCCGCGCCCTCTCGGCCGGGGCGCCCATGGGCTATACCGAGGCCTTCGGGCGGCCCAGCCTGCGCGCCCGCATCGCCCGGCACTATGCCGAGCGCTACGGCGCCGCGGTGCCGGAGGCGCGGGTGGCGGTGACGGTCGGCGCCTCGGGCGCCTTCCCGCTCGCCTTCCTCGCCGCCTTCGACCCGGGCGACGCGGTGGCTATGGCCGCGCCCTTCTACCCGCCCTATGCGAACATCCTGACCGCGCTCGGCATGCGGCCGCTGCTGCTGCCCTGCGGGCCGGAGACGCGCTGGCAGCCGACGGTCGCCATGCTGGAGGCGCTGGACCCCCGGCCGGCCGGCCTCATCCTCGCCAGCCCCTGCAACCCGGCCGGCACCATGCTGCCGCCGGCCGAGTTCGCCGCCATCGCCGCCTGGTGCGAGCGGGCCGGCATCCGCCTCGTCTCCGACGAGATCTATCACGGCCTGACCTATGGCACGGTGCCGGAGACGACGGCGGCCGCCGTCTCGGCCAGCGCCATCGTGGTCAACAGCTTCTCGAAATACTTCTCCATGACCGGCTGGCGGATCGGCTGGCTGGTGCTGCCCGAGGACCTGGTGCGGCCGGTGGAGTGCCTGGCGCAGAACCTGTTCATCTCGGCGCCGCATGTGGCGCAGGTGGCGGCCGAGGCGGCCTTCGACTGCGGCGAGGAGCTGGAGGCGAACATCGCCCGCTACCGCCGCGCCCGGGCCGGGCTGCTGCAGGCGCTGCCGCGGGCCGGCTTCGACCGGCTCTCCCCGGCCGATGGCGCCTTCTATCTCTGGGCCGATGTCGGGCACCTGACCAACGACTCGGTCGCCTTCTGCCAGCGCATGCTGGCCGAGGCCGGCATCGCCGCCACCCCCGGCGTCGATTTCGATCGCGAGCGCGGCCACCGCTTCCTGCGCTTCAGCTATTGCGGGCCGGAAGCCGACATGGCCGAGGCGCCGCGCCGGCTGGCCGCCTGGCTGGGGCGGCCGGGCCCGGAGGGCGCCTGACCCTCACGGCCGCGGCGGCGCATCCCGGCCGGTGAGGTAGCCGGCGAGGCCGAGGGCCAGCGCCCCCGCCAGCACCCCGAAGGCGATCGGCCAGGCGGCCCCGGGCGGCGCCAGGGCCACCGCCCAGCCGGTCAGCGCCGGCAGCGCCGCCGAGCCGAGCGTCTGCGCCAGGTTCACCGTGGTGGCGCCGCGCCCGACCAGATGGTCGGGGAAGAGCGAGCGGCCATGCGCCACCACCACCACCGGGTAGCAGGAGAGCAGGCAGAGCCCGACCAGCAGGGCGATCGCCGCCGGCAGGGGCGGCAGCGGCCGCAGGGCGGCGATGGCCGCAAGCGCCAGCAGCACCAGCACCGCCCCGCCCGCCATGCCGGCGACCAGCCATTTCCGCGTGTTCAGCCGCCGCTCCAGAGGCCCGATGCCGAGCAGCCCGACGACCATGGCGAGCCCCATGGCCAGCAGCACCGCCCCGCGCGGCCCCGGCGCCAGCCCATAGGCCTCGGCCAGCCAGGGCCCGGCCCAGACCGCCAGCACCGTCGCCATGGCGGCATAGCCGACGGCGTGCATCGCCAGCACCGGCAGCAGCCCGGGCGTGCGCCAGACGGTGAGCTGGCCGCGCAGCGCTTGGCCGAGCGTCTCGGCCGGGCGGTGCGGCGCCGGCCGGTCCGGCGGGTCGTCGCGCACCCAGGCCCACCAGAGCAGGGCGAGGCCGAGGGTGACGAGGCCCGAGAGCGCATAGGCGCCGCGCCAGCCGATCGCCCCGGCCAGCGCCGCGAAGGGCGCCCCGGCCAGCAGCACGCCGCCCTGGCTGAGGGCGAAGACCCGGGCGAGGGCGGTGGTCAGCCCCACCCCGGCATGCCAGCGGGCGCAGAGCACGACCGAGGCCATGAAGGAGGCGGCGCAGCCGAGCCCGAGCAGGAAGCGGGCGGCGAGGAACCAGCCGGCCTCCGGCGCCAGCGCCTGGCCGAGCGCCCCGAGCGCCGCCGGCGCCGCCAGCCAGGCGACGCTGCGGCGCGGCCCGATGCGGTCGAGCGCCAGCCCGACCGGCACCTGCAGCAGCAGCAGGGCGAGGAAGAAGGCGCCATTCGCCGCCCCCAGCAGGCCGGCGCCGGCCCCGAGCGCCTCGGTCAGCTCCGGCCCGACCACGCCGAGGGCGGCGCGGTGGAACTGGCTGGCACCGGTCATCAGCGCCAGGGCGACGAGCAGCTTGGTGGCGGGGGAGAGGCCGGTCGCGGGGCCTGCCAGGCTGGTCTCGCCCGGCATCAGGCCGCCACCCCGAGCGCCTCGTGCAGCCGCCGCGCCCCTTCGGGCGTGACGCCGAGCCGGCGGCGGGCCAGCGGGTCGCCCTCGCGCGTGCCGGGCAGGCGGGTCACCCAATGCCGGCGCAGGCAGCAGGCGGCGAGCTCGCGCCCCAGCCCGCCGGCGAGGTGCGGCCGGCGTTCCGACCAGTCCATGCAGTCGCAGGCGAAGCGGCGGGCGGTGCGGGCCGCCGGCAGATCGACGCCGAGGGCCGCGAGCCCGGCCTCGCCCGCCGCCGTCGCGGCCCAGCCGCCGGGGGCCGGGGCGAGCCAGCCGCGGGCCGTCAGCCCGGCCTGCAAGGCGACGCCGAGCCGCCCGGCGAGATGGTCGTAGCAGAGCCGGGCGGCGCGGAAGCCCTCGCCATGCGGCCAGCGGCGCGGGGGCGCGACCGCGGCGGCGAGGCCGCCCAGCGTCTCGATCGCCGCCGCCACCTCCTCCGAGGCGAGGCGGTGATAGCGGTGCCGACCCTGCGGATGCACCGCCACCAGCCCGCCCTCGACGAGCCTTGCCAGATGCGTGCTGGCCGCCGGCGCGCCGATGCCGGCGACCCGGGCGAGCTCGCCCGCGGTGAGCGCCTCGCCGGAGAGCAGCGCCTGCAGCATGGCGGCGCGCGGCGGTTCGGCGAGCAGGGCGGCGGTGGCGGCGAAGGCGGCGGGGCTGGTCATGGCGGGCAGCCTAGCCCGGTCGCGGCGGCGGCGCTTCGGGGCGGGGCGAAAGGACGGGCGGGGCCGCGCCATGGCAGGCTGGCGCGGCGAGGGAGAGGGGTGCGGACCATGATCGCGGTGATCTTCGAGGTGGAGCCGGCGGAGGGCCGGATGGAGGCCTATCTCGACCATGCGGCGCGGCTGCGGCCGGCGCTGGAGGCGATGCCGGGCTTCCTCTCGGTGGAGCGCTTCCGCAGCCTCAGCGACCCGCGGAAGCTGCTGAGCCTCTCCTTCTGGGAGGACGAGGCGGCGGTGGCCGGCTGGCGGACGCATCTCGCCCACCGCGAGGCGCAGGCGGCCGGGCGGGCCGGGGTCTTCGCCGGCTACCGGCTGCGCGTCGCGGCGGTGCTGCGGGATTACGGCATGGCCGAGCGGCGGGAGCAGGCGCCAGCGGATTCGCGCGCCCTGCATGGCCCGGCGGGCGGGTGAGGCGGCGCCGGGACGCGGGGGATGATGGGCCGGGCCTGCCGCGCCCATGCCCTGCGGGATGGGTGCAACTTTGACTGGCGAATAATCGCGAAATCTCGAGAATAGCGCTTGTAAGGAACTTCACGTTTTCGTATGCAATCTACGGATCGCGCATTCGTGAGGAACGTAGATGAGCAGTGCCCATCGCCCGTTGTCCCCGGCTGCCTCCGCCGCGCAAGCCCGCCGGACCACCCTTGCCGCCATTCTCGCCCATAAGGCGCGCTGTCAGGACCTGCCGAAGCCGGGCGAGGCCGAGGTCGCCGCCCTCATCGCTGCCTTCGAGGCGCGGGGCGGCCAGGTGAAGCAATGCCCGCCGGTCTGCGTCCTGCCGGTGCAGAACGGCGCCGGCCTGAAGAGCCCCTGATTTCCAGACCCCTCCAGCCTTCCATCGGAGTTGCATTCATGTCCCAGGTGATTCCCTTCCGGCCGCTCCCGATCCCGCCTGCCGCCGATATCCCGGCCTTGTCCGCCCGGCTGATCCAGGTCGAATCGGCGGAAACCGGGGATGAGGACCTGCTGGACCTGCTGCTGGAAGCCGAGACCCGCACCCTCGAGGCGCTGGCCGATGCCCGCGCCGCCACGATGGCCGAGGCGGTGCTGAAGCTGGCGACGGTGGTGCGCCGGGCCGGCGGCGAGCGCGACGGCCCGCTATCCGAGGAGGAGCTGGACCTGCTGCGCTCGACGCTGCGCGACCTGCAGCAGCTGACCGAGACGCCGGCCGTCGCCGCGCGGGCCTGATGCGCATGGCCGTTGCCGGTCGCCCGGCAACGGCCCCCGAAGGTTCGGTTCCCTTTGGCGCCGGGCGGCTCGCTCCGTCAGCCCCGGCCTCGCCGCGTCGCCCTGTCAGGCGCGACCGGCGGTGCCCCCTCGGGCGCCCGGCCTGACGAAGGCCGGGCGCAGGCAATTCCGCCGCCGCGCCTGACCACCGCCCGATTGATCACCACGCGGTCGCAGGCGTCACCGGCTCCGCTGCGGCGCCCCGGGCGACCGGGTGCGGACGCGGCGGGGGTGGCCCCGCCGGCCCGGTCGTCCCGCTACCGCTTCCACCAGCCGCGACGCCGGGGCGCCGCATCGTCGAGCGTGTCGATGCTGACCGGCTGAATGCTCTGGCCCTGCACCACCTCGGGCTCCGGCGCTGCCTCCGGCGCCGGTTCCGGCTGCGGCGCCGGCTCTGGCGCCGTTGCCGCCTCGGGCGCGGCGGCCGCGGGGGCGGTGGCTTCGGCATCGGAGGCCGCGACCTCGGGGGCCGGGGCCTCCGGGGCCGGCACGGGGGCCTCGACCGTATCGGCCGTCTCGGCCGGCAGCAGCATCGCCGCCTCGGTCAGGCCGGCCTCCGGCGCGGCGGTGATGGCCTCGACCTCGGGCGGCGCCGTCCCGGCCTGAGCATCGGGCGCGGCCGGCTCCGCTTCCCCGGCGGCCGGCGCCGCGGCGGCGCTGGCCCGCGCCCGGCGGCTGGCGGCCGCGGCGGCCTCGGCCGCGGCCTCGGCCGCCTCCATGGCCGCCAGGATGTCGTCGACATGGCCGGCGAAGGGATCGGCCGGGGTCGGCCCGGTGTAGCGGGAGGCCGCCGGCTGCGGCGGACGGGCGGGCGCCTCGCTGGCCGAGGCGCGGCCCTCCGGCGCGCCACGGCTGCGGCGGCGGCGGCTGCGGCGCCGCTGGCCCTGCTCGCCCTCGGCCTCGCCGCCGGGCTCGCTTCCTGCCTCGACGGCGTCGGCCGACATCTCGGCCCCGGCCGGCGCCTCGGTTGCGGCGGGCGACTCGAATTCGGGCTCGGCCTCCGTCTCCTCGGCCTCCTCGCCCTCCCGCTCGCCGCCGGCCTCCTGCGTGGCCTCGTCGGGCCGCGTGCCGTTGCGCCGGCGCCGGCGGCGACGACGGCGGCGGTTGTCGCCCTCGCCCTCGCTCTCGCCCTCCGCCGCGGCCTGGGCCTCGCCCTCCTCCTCGGCGGCCTCGGTCTCCTCCGCCTCGGTCTCCTCGGCCTCCTCCGGCTCGGGCTCCGGCGCGTAATCCATGCGCAGCGCCGCCGGCGGCGCCTCGATCTGGCGGCCCGGATCGGCGGCGCGCAGCCGCTCGATGCGGAGCGCGGGCGGCAGCAGCGTGTCGTCCGGCTCGAACACCACGGACATGCCGAAGCGCGCCTCGATCTGCGCCAGCTTGTCGCGCTTGCGGTTCAGCAGGTAGAGCGCGCAACTCGAATGGACATGCACCGCGATCTCCGCGGCGCGGCGCTTGGCGCCCTCCTCCTCGATGGCGCGCAGCACCTGCAGCGCGCTGCTCTCGATGGAGCGGACCTGGCCGCGGCCCTGGCAATGCGGGCAGGCGACGAAGGTGGTCTCCGTCAGGCTCGGCCGCAGCCGCTGGCGCGACATCTCGAGCAGGCCGAAATGGCTGATGCGCCCGACCTGGATGCGGGCGCGGTCGTGGCGCAGCGCCTCCTTCAGCCGGCGCTCCACCATGCCGTCATGCTTGCTCGACTCCATGTCGATGAAGTCGATGACGATGAGGCCGGCGAGGTCGCGCAGGCGAAGCTGGCGGGCGATCTCGTCCGCCGCCTCCAGGTTGGTCCGCAGCGCCGTGTCCTCGATGTGCCGCTCGCGCGTCGAGCGGCCGGAGTTCACGTCGATGGCGACCAGCGCCTCGGTCTGGTTGATGACGATGTAGCCGCCGGAGCGGAGCTGCACGGTCGGCGAATGCATGGCGTCGAGCTGCTGCTCGACCTGGTGCCGGGCGAAGAGGCCGCCGTCGCGGAAGAGCTGGATCTTGCGCGTCTGCTGCGGCATCAGCATGCGCATGAACTCGCGCGCCTCGCGGAAGGCGTCCTCGCCATCCACCAGCACCTCCTCGACGTCGCGCGAGAAGACGTCGCGGATGCTGCGCTTGATGAGGTCGGCTTCCTCGTAGATCAGTGCCGGCGCGGTGGATTGCAGCGTGCGCTCGCGGATGCTGTCCCAGAGGCGGAGCAGGTACTCGCAGTCGCGCCGGATCTCGGGCTTCGGCCGCTGCGCCCCGGCGGTGCGCACGATCAGGCTCATCCCCTGCGGCAGGCCGAGCTCGTCGATCACCTCGCGCAGGCGCTTGCGGTCGGTGGCCGAGGTGATCTTGCGCGAGACGCCGCCGCCGCGCGGACTGTTCGGCATCAGCACGGAGAAGCGGCCGGCGAGCGAGATGTAGGTGGTGAGCGCCGCGCCCTTGGTGCCGCGCTCCTCCTTCACCACCTGCACCAGCATGATCTGCCGGCGGCGGATCACCTCCTGGATCTTGTAGTGGCGGAGGAAGCGGGGCGGGATGCGGCGCTCGCGCGAGACATCCTCGGTGCCCTCGCCGCCGATCGTCTCGGGCGGCGGCGCCTCCTCCTCCTCGGCCTCCTCGCCGGCGTGGCGGCGGCGGGCCTGGTGGTCATGGCCGTTGCGCAGCGGCGCGCTGAGCTCGGGCTGCTCGCCGAGGCCGCGGGCCTGCGGCATCGCCGCGGCCACCTCCGGCGGGATCTCGGCCGGGGGCTCGGCCGCCTCGGCGGGGGCCGCCGGCGCCGCGGCCTCGGCCGGCGGGGCCTCCTGCGCTCCTGCCTCGGTGCCGGGGGCCGCCGGCTCCGCCGCCGTGGCCGCCTCCGGCGCCGGCGTCATCGCTGGCGCGTCGGGGCCGACCGCGGCCAGCTCGGCGCTCTCCAGGCTCGCATCGGTCGCGGCCGGCGCCGGCGCCTCCTGGGCCTCCTCATGCCCGGCCTCGAGGGTGAGCGGCGCGTCCTCCGCCTCGGGCTCCTCGGTCCGCTCCCGCTCGCCCTCGGCCCGGTCCATGGCGGATTCCGGGGCCGCGTCCTCGTCCTCCTCCTCCTCGCGCGCCTCGGCGGCCTGCATCTCGAGCAGGCGCTGCCGGTCGGCGACGGGGATCTGGTAGTAGTCGGGATGGATCTCGCTGAAGGCGAGGAAGCCATGGCGGTTGCCGCCATACTCGACGAAGGCGGCCTGCAGGCTGGGCTCCACCCGGACCACCTTGGCCAGGTAGATATTGCCCTTGAGGGGCCGCTTGGTGGCGGCCTCGAGGTCGAATTCCTCGAGCCGGTTGCCGTCCAGCACCACCACGCGGGTCTCTTCCGCGTGGGATGCGTCGATCAGCATGCGCTTGGTCATTGAAGCGGTGGCTCCGCGCCGGCCGGCGCGGAGGCGCGGCACGGCGGATCGGGGTGGCGTGGCCCGATCGAGGACGACTGCGCAGCGCCGACACCCGTCATGCTGACTCGCGTCATGCAGGTGTTCCCATGCGCCGGCGTCCCGTCCTCTCTCGGCGGGGCGGCCAGGGGGAGACCGGCGCGCCGGGTGCGGCAGGCAGCGGTCCCCCGGGACGCCCCAGGTTCGTGCCCACGCGCCAGGCGCGACGCCCGCAATCAGGCGGGCGAAGCGGCGTCGGTCACGCTGGCACCGGGGGCAGTCCCGCAAGATCCAGGGCTGCCGTGGGTCATGGCGCGACAGGTCCCGCAGGAGCGGAGAGGGCGAGCCGGATGGCCCCGAACGGGGCGGACCCGACCTGGCGGCCCGGCGAAACGCGGGTAAGGCGGTGAACCGCCACCCCAAGCCAGGCCTGTGCCGCGCGCCGCATCCTGGCCCCCCGAACGCCGGGGTTACGGCCTGCCGGCGCGGCTGCGCCCAGATCTCCGCCGGCAGCGGGCGCCGCCGGGGCGAATCACCATAGGCGAGGGGACGCCTGTTTCACAAGGCTGCTGGCAAGCGAAGCCGCTTGCGGGCCCCGGCAGGCCTCCCGCCGGGCGGGCCGCCGCGGCCAGGCGTGGCATTGCCCCGCCCCGGAATGGTAGACCGCGCCCTGCATCTTCGGGGGATGATGCAGCGATGGGACAGGATTCAACCGGACCGGGGGACGGGTCCGGGCCGCCGGAGCCAGGCTCCGGCGAGGCGCCCTGCATGGGACGGCGCGGGCTGCTCGCGGCCATGGCCGCCCTGCTGGCCGGCGCGGCGGGGGCCGGGCCGGTGCTGAGCGTGGCGCGCGGCCGCACCCGGCTGGTGCTGCCGCTGGCGCACCGGGCGCCGTGGCGGCTCTCGGCCGCGCTCGATCCGCCGCGCCTGCTGCTCGACCTGCCGGAGGCGCCGAAGGGCTGGCCGGCGCGGCAGCCCGGCCGGGGGCTGGTGGCGCGGCTGGAGCAGCGGCGCCACGACGGGGGGCACCGGCTGGCGATCCTGCTGGCGCGGCCGGTCGCGCTGCCGGTGACCCGGGTTTCCCGGCACGGCCTGACCATCGAGCTGGCACCCGGCCCGGCCTCCGGCTTCGCCCCTATCGCCGATGGCCGCAGCCTGGCCGCGGCGGCGGCCCAGCCGCGCCGCACCCTGCCCCTGGTGGTGCTCGACCCCGGCCATGGCGGCAAGGACCCCGGCGCGATCGGCGTGCGCGGCACGCAGGAGAAGCGCATCACCCTGGCGGCGGCGCTGGAGCTGAAGCGCCAGCTCGAGGCCAGGGGAGGGTGCCGCGTGCTGCTCACCCGCTCGCGCGACGTCTTCATCCCGCTCGGCCAGCGGATCGAGCTGGCGCGGCAGCGGGAGGCGGCGCTGTTCCTCTCGCTGCATGCCGACAGCGCCCCCGGGGCGCGCGGGGCGAGCGTCTACACCCTGTCCGAGACGGCGACCGACCGCTTCTCGGCGGCGCTGGCGCGGCGGGAGAACGCGGCCGACCAGCGCGGCGGGCTGCGCCTGCCCTCGGTGCCGCCCGAGGTGCAGCGCATCCTGCTCAGCCTCATGCGGCAGGAGACGCGCTCGGGCTCGGAGCAGCTGGCGCGGCTGGCGGTGGCGGCGCTCGGCGGCGAGGTGCCGCTGCTGCCCCACACCCACCGCCGCGCCGGCTTCGTGGTGCTGAAGGCGCCGGACGTGCCCTCGGCGCTGGTCGAGATGGGCTTCCTCTCCCACCCGGGCGACGAGGCGGCGCTGAACCGGCCGGAGCACCGCCGCAAGCTCGCCACGGCGCTGGCGGAGACCGTGACCGCCTATCTCGCCACCCGCCGCACGACCCTGGCGATGCTCGGCTGATTCCCCTTGCGTTCCGCAATGCTGCGGTGCAACATGGCGGGGAGCGATGGGAGGAACGGCAACACGGAGTTGTCACCCATGGTCGCGTTCCTCATCGGTACCGCCTTCCTCGTCGGGGTCAATCTCGTGGTCGACCACGAGGCTCGCCGCGAGGGGTTCGACGAGCAGAAGGGCGGTCTTCACCTCGGCACCTGATGCGGCGGCGCGGGGAGGGGCAGCGCCTCTCCCCGCGGCCCGCGCCGGCTGTCTCCCCGCCGCGGAGCGGCATGGCCGCCCGCCAGCCGCGCAGCGGCATACCAGCCCTCCGGCCGCGGAGCGGCCCAGCAATCTCTTCAGCCGCGGAGTGGCCCGTCGGTCGCTCCAGCCGCGGAGCGGCCTGCCGGCAATTCAGCGCCGCAGCGCCTCGGCCTCCGCGATCAGGCGCCGCAGCCGCGCCTCCAGGCTGTGGGCGCGGAGGATCTCGGCGCGGCCCGCCGCGGCAATCGCCCCGGCCTCCTCCGGCCGGGCGAGGAAGTGCGCGATCAGCGCCCGCAGGCGCTCCGGCCGGTCCGGCGGGTAGTAGACCAGGTGCCGGCCATCCTCGAACTGCGCCATGTTGGCGAGGCCCGAGGGATGGTCCATGGCCGGCGTCAGCAGCAGCGTGCCGCAGGCCATCACCTCCGTCACCTTGGTCACCAGCAGCCGCGAGAGGGCCGGCAGGTTCACGAAGATCCGGGTGCTGCAATAGGCCTCGGCCAGGCGGGCGAAGCTGCGGATCGGGTCCGGGTCGGCGACCGGCGCCATCGGGGTGAGCGGGAGGCCGAGGCGCCGCAGGAACTCCTGCCGCTTCGGGTAGAGCGAACCGAGGAAGGCGGCGTCATGCCGCTTCGGCACCGGGCGCGGCGCGAAGAGCACCGCATCGGCGCCGAAGGGCAGCCAGGTTCCGCCGAATTCCTCGGCATCCTGCGCCGCCGGGAAATAGTGCCGGTCGGCCAGGGCGCGGTAGCGGGCGAAGGGAAAGTCGCGGTCGTCGCGATGCGCCGATTCGGCGTACCAGGCGAGCTTCGGCATGGGCAGCGCCGCCCAGTCGGCGCCATAGCGCCGCTCCAGCAGCTCGCCATACCATTCGACGGCGCCGAGCAGGATGAGATCGGCCCCGCGCAGCGCCTCGATCGGCGGCCCGCCGGCGCCGGGATGCCCGCAATCCATCACCTGGTAGCCCATGGCGGCGAGGGTGACGGAGAGCCCCTCGGCGCAGCACCAGGCCGAGCCGACCCGGGCGGTGCAGTGGAAGACCGCGACCTTGCGGATGCTCATGGTCCCGCCTGCGCCCCCTCCTGGCGCCCGAGATGCGCCAGCGCCCGGGCGATCCCCTCCTGCAGCGGGATGGCGGCGCGGAAGCCGAGCGCCGCCTGCCGCCGGGTGTCGCCGCCGCGGGCGAAGACCCCCTCCGGCTGGTCGGACAGGCCACGGATCGCCGGCCGCCAGCCGGCCAGCTCGGCCGCCAGGCCGGCGAGGGCGATGAAGCTGGTGAGGGTGCCGGTCGAGAGGTTGACCGCGCTGCCGTCCTCGATCCGCTCCAGCATGGTCAGCACGCCGCGGATGCAGTCGTCGACATGGATGAAGTCGCGCATCTGCCGGCCGCTGCCCCAGACGGCGAGCTCCGGCGCGCCGCGCTCCGCCAGCACCCGGCGGCAGATGGCGGGGAAGGGATAGGCCGCGTCCTGGTCCTCGCCATAGCCGGAGAAGGGGCGGAAGCAGATGCAGCGCAGCCCGTGCCGCTGATGCGCCAGCCGGGCCAGGTATTCGGCGGTGAGCTTGGCCCAGCCATAGGACATGTCGGGCATGCCGATGGCGCCGTCGAAGCGGATCATGTCCTCGGCCAGCAGCACATGCCCCGCCGGTCCCTGCAGCGCCACCGGATAGGCGGCGGAGGAGGAGAAGACGGCGCAGCGCCCCGGCCGGGCCCGGGCCGCCCATTGGAAGAAGGCGGCGTCGATGCCGAGATCCTCGGCCACCGCCAGCGGGTTCCGCTCGATCATCAGCCGGCCGCCGACCAGGGCGGCGAGGTGGAAGGCGGCATCGAAGCCGGCCTCCGGCGCGGTGGCGAACCAGTCCCGGCAGTCCATGCGGTGAAAGGTGAAGCCATGCCAGTCGCGCGGCTCGAAGAGCGGCCAGCCGCGGTCCGGGTCGATCGCCCCGGTCAGGGGGCGGAGGCTGTCCACCGCATGCACCTCGTGCCCCGCCTCCAGCAGCGCGCGGGTGAGGTGCCGGCCGACAAATCCGGCGGCGCCGGTCACGAGCATCTTGCCCATGCGGATCGGCTCTCCAACTTCGGGCGGGTGCCCGTGCCGCATGCTGGCCTGCCGGAGGTGAAGCCGGGCTTAAGACCTCCGCGCGAGGCCGCCGCCCGGCGGCTCCTCGCGAAACTCGGGGCCGGCCTCACCGGCGTGTGGTCGCCGCTGCTCCGGCGGCAGTGTAAGAGGTGCCGCCATGTCTCCCCCTGACACCCGCCTGGAGCCCGGCTTCGATCCGCCGGGCCCCGGCAGCGAGGCCCCGCCGCCGCGCCAGCCCAAGCCGAAGCCGGAACGGCGCCGCCGGCGGCGGCCGAGCCTGTTCGGCGGCATCCTCCGCTTCCTCGTCACGCTGACGGCGGTCGCCCTGCTCGCCGGCGGCGTGGCGGCCTTCGGCGTCTATCGCCACATCGCCGCCGACCTGCCGGACTACCGCTGGCTGGCCGACTACCAGCCGCCGCAGATGTCGCGGATCTACGCCGCCGACAGCCGGCTGATGGCCGAGCTGGCGGCCGAGCGGCGGATCTTCATGCCGATCGAGGCGATCCCGAAGCTGGTCCAGGCCGCCTTCGTCAGCGCCGAGGACCAGCGCTTCTGGGAGCATCACGGCATCGACCCGCGCGGCATCATGCGGGCCGTCATCACCAATCTCGAGCAGTACGGCACCGGCCGGCGCATGGGCGGCGCCTCGACCATCACCCAGCAGGTGGCGAAGAACATGCTGGTCGGCAACGACCGCACCCTGCTGCGCAAGGCGCGCGAGGCCATCCTGGCCATCCGCATCGAGGAGACGCTGCCGAAGGAGCGGATCCTCGAGCTCTACCTGAACGAGATCTTCCTCGGCTACCAGGCCTTCGGCGTCGCCGCCGCGTCGCAGGCCTATTTCAACAAGGGCCTCGACGAGCTGACGATCGGCGAGATCGCCTTCCTCGGCGCCCTGCCGAAGGCGCCGAACAACTACAACCCGGTGCGCTACCCCGAGGCGGCGCGGGCGCGGCGCGACTGGGTGCTCGACCGCATGGCCGAGGACGGCGCCATCACCGCCGAGCAGGCGGCGACGGCGAAGCGGGAGCCGATCGTGCCGCGGCTGCTGCGCCGGCCGGAGACGCTGCCGGTCGGGCAGTACTTCACCGAGGAGGTGCGGCGCGAGCTGCTGAACCGCTTCGGGCCGGAGCAGACCACCATGGGCGGCCTCGTGGTCCGCACCAGCATCGAGCCGGCGCTGCAGCAGGCGACGGAGCAGGTGCTGCGCAACGGCCTCGTCGCCTATGACCGCCGGCGCGGCGGCTGGCGCGGCGCCATCACCCGCATCTCGGCCGGCAGCGCCGACTGGATGCCGCAGCTCGAGGCGGTGCAGCGCCCGGGCGGGCTGCTGCCGGAGTGGAAGCTCGCGGTGGTGCTCGAGGTGCGGCCGGGCGAGGCGAAGCTCGGCTGGGTGGAGCGGCCCGATCCGCGCGGCCCGGCGCAGCCGCGCACCGGCCTGCTGCCCTTCGACGGCCTCGGCTGGGCCCGCAAGGCGCTCGGCGAGGGGCGGTTCGGGCCGCGGCCCTCGCGCATGCAGGAGGTGCTGAGCCCGGGCGATGTGGTGCCGGTCGAGGTCACCGGCGGCGCCGGCGGGCGGGCGGACCGGCTGGCCCTGCGCCAGGTGCCGCAGATCGAGGGGGCGATCGTCGCGCTCGACCCGCAGACCGGCCGCGTGCTGGCCATGGCCGGCGGCTGGTCCTTCGACAAGAGCCAGTTCAACCGCGCCACCCAGGCGCAGCGCCAGCCCGGCTCCTCCTTCAAGCCCTTCGTCTACCTGCCGGCGCTGGAGGCCGGGGTGCCGCCGACCCAGCGCTTCCTCGACGGCCCGATCGAGGTGATGACGCCGCAGGGGGTCTGGCGCCCCTCCAACTACACGGAGGGCAGCTTCAACGGCTATGTCAGCATCCGCACGGCGCTGCAGAAGTCGCTGAACCTCGTCACCATCCGGGTGGCGCAGGAGGTGGGCATGGCCAAGGTCTCGGAGACCGCCGCCCGCTTCGGCGTCATCGACAACATGCCGCGCTACCTGGCGATGTCGCTCGGCTCGGGCGAGACCACGGTGCTGCGCATGGCGGCGGGCTATGCCGGCTTCGCCAGCGGCGGGCGCAAGGTGACGCCGACCTTCGTCGACAGCGTGCAGGACCGCCGCGGCAAGGTGATCTGGCGTAGCGACGCGCGCGCCTGCGAGGGCTGCGACGCGCCGCGGCCGGGCGAGGAGCCGCCGGAGCTGGTCGATGCGCGGCCGCAGATCGCCGATCCGATCGCCGTCTACCAGATGACCAACATCCTGACCGGCGTGGTCCAGCGCGGCACCGGCCAGGCGGCGGGGAAGGGGCTGGACCGGCCGATCGCCGGCAAGACCGGCACGACGAACGACTACGTGGACAACTGGTTCGTCGGCTACACGCCGGACATCGTCATCGCCGTCTGGCTCGGCTTCGACGACCCGCGCAGCCTCGGCAAGGACGAGACCGGCGGGACCAACGCGGCCCCGGTCTTCCACGACGTGCTGCAGGCGGCGCTGGGCAACAGCCCGCCGGTGCCCTTCCGGGCGCCGCCGGGCGTGGCCCTCGTGCGCATGCAGGACGGCAACGCGACGATCCTCGAGGCCTTCCGCCCGGGCACCGAGAACAGCGCCCGGCCGGTGGGCGGCGAGACCGCCGCGGGCTCGGCGCGCGGCACCGAGCAGAATCTCGGCGGGCTGTACTGACGCGGCCCCTCTCGGACGGCGATGGCCGGACGGGAGGGCAGCGCGCCGGTCAGGGCAGCGGGTCGTAGGGCTTGATGGTGCCGGTGAGGCGCGGCGCGGCGGGCGTCTCGGCGATGGCGAGCCAGCCGAGCCAGCCGAGCAGGAGGGCGAACAGGCCGAGCAACGCCATTCTGCGTCCCAGGCAGCGCCTCACCATCATGCCCGACAAGGCTCGCCTCGCAGTCCGGAACACGGGGTGAAGCTAATGAAGCCGGCGTTAGATGTCCAGGTAAACTTCGCGTTTTAGTTGTAAGCGGGGTGGTCTCTACGCCTGCTCCGGCAGCGGGCGTGGCGGCCTGGCGATCATTCCCAGGCGACGTCGCCGAGGGCGTCGAGCGGAATCCTCAGGTAACGGCGGCCGTTGGCCTCCGGCTCCGGCAGCCGGCCGCCGGCGATGTTCACCTGCAAGGCGGGCAGGATCAGCTTCGGCATCGGCAGGGTCCGGTCCCGCGCCGTGCGGAGGCTGACGAAGCTCGCCTCGTCCTGCCCGCGGACATGCGCGTTCTCCGCCTTCTGCTGCGCGACGCTGCTCTCCCAGGCCGGGGCACGGCCGCCCGGTTGGTAGTCGTGCCCGGTGAAGAGCCGCGTCGCATCGGGCAGGGACAGGATGCGCTGGATGCTGTGCCAGAGGGCACGGGCATCGCCGCCGGGGAAATCGGCCCGGGCGCTGCCGCCATCCGGCATGAAGAGCGTATCGTGGATGCAGGCGGCGTCGCCGACGACGTAGGTGACCGAGGCCATGGTATGGCCGGGCGAGAACAGCACCGCCGCCTCCAGCCCGCCGATCCGCAGGCGCTCGCCATCGGCGAGCAGCCGGTCCCATTGCGAGCCATCGGTCGGGACGCTGTCCGGCAGGTTGTAGAGGTCCTTCCACAGGCGCTGGACCTTGGCGATGTGCTCGCCGATCGCGGTCGGCGCGCCGGTCCGGTCCTTGAGGTAGCCCGCGGCCGAGAAATGGTCGGCATGCGGGTGGGTGTCGAGGATCCAGGCGGGTGTGAGGCCGCGGGCGCCGAGGAAGGCGAGGATCGCATCGGCGGACCGCGTCGCGGTGGCGCCGGATTTCTCGTCGAAGTCGAGGACCGGGTCGATCACGGCGCAGGCGCGGCTGGCCGGATCGGCGACGACGTATTGCAGGCTGGCGGTGCGCGGCTCGAAGAAGGCCGTCACCTCGGGGCGGCCCAGGCCGGGATGCGCCGTCATGCTGCCTGCGGGCCCGCGACATGCCGCTCGCGGTGCGGCAGGTCGCGCTCGCTGCCGCGCAGCATCATCCGCCAGTACAGGAAGGGGAGGAAGCGGGTCTTGAGCAGCCAGGCGCTGCGGCGGGGCCGGCGGGGGTCGAGCGGGAAGCTCGGCATGACCCGGCCGCCATAGCCGAACTCGGCGAGCACCACCCGGCCATAGGCCGTGGTGAGCGGGCAGGAGCCGTAGCCGTCATAGGCGGCCTCGGGCGGCCTGCCGTCCAGCGCGGCCAGCAGGTTGCGCACGACCACCGGCGCCTGCAGCCGCACGGCGGCGGCCGTCTTGGCATTGCCGGTGCCGGCGGCGTCGCCGAGCGCGAAGCCATTGGCGTGCCGCGCATGCCGGAGCGTGACGGGATCGACCTCCACCCAGCCCTCGGCATTCGCCAGCGGGCTCCGCTTGATGAGGTCGGGGGCGCTCTGCGGCGGGGTGACGTGCAGGAGATCGAAGCGCCGCTCGATCTCCGTCACCCGGCCCCCGGCATCGGTCACGGCGAAGCAGGCCGTCCGGCTGGGGCCATGGACCGCCTTCAGCACGTGCCGGCGGCGCAGCGCGATGCCGTACTCCTCGACCGCGCGCTGCAGCGGCGGCAGGAAGAAGGGGACGCCGAAGAGCGCGTCGCCCGCCAGGCAGAAGGCGATCCTGGCCGGGCGCGGCAGGCGCTGCCGGCGCCAGCGATCGGCGGCCAGGTACATGATCTTCGGCGGCGCGCCGGCGCATTTGATGGGCATGGCCGGCTGGGTGAAGAGGGCCTCGCCGCCACGGAATTCCTGCAGGCAGCGCCAGGTGTATTCGACGCTGCCGGCGCTGTAGTTGCTGCAGACGCCATGGCTGCCGAGCGCCTGCCGCAGCTCTCAGCTGCGGCCGTAGGTGTCCTCGATGCGGACGATGTCGTCCTCGCCGAGATAGGCGCCGGACTGCACCTCGATGAGGGTCAGCGGGATCATGCCCGGATTCTCGAGCCGGTGGATGCAGCCGAGGGGCAGGTAGATGCTCTCGTTTTCCCGCAGAAGATGCGATTCCGCATCCCGCTGCACCACGGCGGTGCCGTTCACCACCACCCAGTGCTCGGCGCGATGGAAATGCTTCTGCAGGGAGAGCTTCTGGCCCGGGCGGACCTGGATCTTCTTCACCTGGAAGCGGTCGCCCTGGATCAGCCCCTCGTAATGGCCCCAGGGGCGGTAGATGCGGCGATGCTCGGTCGCCTCCTTGCGGCCGGCGGCGCGCAGCTTCTCGACCAGCAGCTTCACGTCCTGCGCCCGGCTGCGCGGCATGACCAGCACCGCATCCTCGGTGGTCACCACCACCGTGTCCTTCAGCCCGACGATGCCGGTGAGGATGCCCTCGGAGCGGACGTAGCAGCCCTCGCTGTCGACCATCTCGACCGGGCCCTGCGCCACGTTGCCGCCCGCATCCTTGGCCGAGGCGTCCCACATCGCCGCCCAGGAGCCAAGATCGGACCAGCCGATATCGGCCGGCACCACCGCCGCCAGGGTGGTCTTCTCCATCACCGCATAGTCGATGGAGATGGCCGGCGCCGCCTTGAAGGCCGCGGCGCCGAGGCGGACGAAGCCGAGGTCGCGCTGCGCCGCGGCGAGCGAGGCCTCGACGCTGCTGATCACCTCCGGCGCATGCCGCCGCAGCTCGGCGACCAGGGTGGCGGCCGTGGCGACGAACATGCCGCTGTTCCAGAGATGCCGGCGGCCGGCGAGGAAATCCGCGGCCCGCTGCGCGCTCGGCTTCTCGACGAAGCGGGCGACGGAATGCACCCCCGCCACGCCGGTCAGGGCGGGGCCGACCTCGATATAGCCATAGCCGGTCTCGGCCACCGTCGGCTTCATCCCGAAGGTGACGATCAGCCCGGCGCGCGCCGCCTCGACCGCCCGGTCGAGCGCCTCGTGCAGCGCCGGCAGGTCGGCGATCGCGGCGTCGGCCGCCATCAGCCAGAGCACCGCCTCCGGGTCCTCGGCCGCCTGCAGCAGGGCGGCGGCGGCGATCGCCGGGGCGCTGTTGCGGCCGGCCGGCTCGAGCAGGATGCGCGCATCGGCGATGTCGGCGGCGCGGAGCTGCTCGGCGACGAGGAAGCGGTGGGCCTCGTTGCAGACCACCATGGGCGGGGCGAAGCCGGGCCCGGCCGCGCGCGACGCCGTCTCCTGCAGCATGGTCCGGGCCGAGACCAGGGGCCAGAATTGCTTCGGGTAGCCCTCGCGCGAGAGGGGCCAAAGCCGGGTGCCCGTACCACCCGAAAGGATCACCGGAACGATCACTGCTGAGCCGCCCTTCGTGTCTTGAGCCTGCCCGTTCAAACGCCCGGAAGCAGGCGAGATTTGGGCCGTGCGACGCCGCGGTCGCGGCACCCGGGGATCTCCCTAATAACCTTGTGCGACCAGAATCCTACTCAACCAGAGCGTCAATTGCGGCGGGCCGGCGCCCGGCCGCGACGGTGTCGACCAGCCTAAGCAGATCGGGCAGGCAGCGGGAATGGAGATCGTAGCGCTCGACGATGCTGCGCCGTGCCGCGGCCCGCAGCGGGCGATAGGCCTCGGGCCGGGCCAGCGCCCGCACCACCGTCTCCGCCAGCTGCTCGGGGGCGTGGAAATCGACCAGGAGGCCGTTGCGGCCATCCTCGATCACCTCCTGCACCGGCGGGGTGGCCGAGCCGATGACCAGGCACTCGTTCGCCATGGCCTCCAGCATCGACCAGGAGAGCACGAAGGGATAGGTGAGGTAGACATGCGCCGAGGAGAGGCCGAGCAGGGCCTGCAACTCGGCATGCGGGATCTTGCCGGTGAAATGCACCCGCGAGAGGTCGAGCCGGTCGCCGAGCTCGGCGAGCAGCACCTCCCGCCAGGTGCCGCCCTCGCGCGGCCGGCTGCCGTAATGCGGCTCGTCGCCGCCGACCACGACCACCTGCGCCGCGCGCCGCCGCTCGAGGATCGCCGGCAGCGCCCGCATGAAGCTGGGGAAGCCGCGATAGGGCTCGAGGCCGCGGCCGATGAAGGTCACCACCTCGTCGCCCGGCCGCAGCACGGTGCCGTCCGGCAGGCGGAAGCGCGGGTCCGGCAGGCGCCGGATGGCCGCGGTGTCGATCCCCTCATGCACCACGGAGAGGCGCTGCCGCGCCCAATCGGGGAAGCGGCTCGCCTGCCAATGCGTCGCCGTATGTCCCCAGTCGGAGGCTTGCAGGCAGAGCAGGTGGTTGGCGTTCAGCATCCGGATGCGACAGGCATCGTCGGCTGGCAGCGGCTGGCCCGGCGGGTCGAAGCCGACATCGCCGCCGGCGGACGTGTAGTAGAACTCGTAGTAGAAGAGCATCCGGGCCTCGCCCCAGACATCGCGCAGGAACAGCCCCTCGCCCCAGCCGGGATGGCAGCAGACGAGGTCGGGCGTGAAGCCGTGCTCCTTCAGCGCCAGGCAGGCGCGGGCGACCTGCTGGCCGCGATAGGTGGCGTTCTCCAGGCGGCGCAGGTAGCGATGGGTGCTGTCGCTGCCCGTCGCCGGGGGTTTGTAGCGAACATGCTGGATGCCCGGCAGCGTTTCATGGGCCGTCTCCGACAGCGCCAGCACCTGGCTTCCCGGCCGGCGGGCGAGGGCCGGCGCGACATGGCGGTACTGGGCCGGGAAATTCTGGTGGACGAACAGGACCCGCATCCAGACGCGCCTCGTACTCGCAAATCCACCCTGGATTAAAAGCTAAAGGTTGATCGAAAACCTCCGCGGGCCGGGGTGGCGGCGCGGCCGCCGCACTTTTGCGCGGGGCCCGCAACGCCGGGCCCGGCCGGCCATTAGCCTCAGCGTATGCAGCCCGCCTTCGACAGGACCGACTGGTCCGTCCTCTCCACGCTTCTCCGCATGGCCCAGCGCGATGGCTGGCGTGTGGAGTTCGCCGCCGACCGCATCCTGGTCTCGAGCCGCCGAGCCCCGGAGGGGGTCATCAGCCTGCCGGCCAACCTGATGCGGCATGCCCGAAGCTGTGGCTGGCAGGCGGCGGTCCGCCAGGGCGAGATCGCGCTGCGCCACCCCTCGGTCCGCCAGGGCGTGACCCTGCGGCTGCAGACTGGCGGGGACCGGCACCCCAGCCCCTGAGGCGGCCTGCGGACTCCCCTCCTGCCCAGGGACATCACGGCCTGGCGCGGCGAAGCCGCGGCAGGGCAACCAGCGCCCAGCGGGCGCTTGCCGGTCAGCGCGCGTTCGCGCTCGCCTCCGACCGGGTGGCGCCGACGCGGGCGGCCAGGGCCGCCGCCATGAAGTCGTCCAGGTCGCCGTCGAGGACCGCGGCCGGGTTGCCCTTCTCCAGGTTGGTCCGGAGGTCCTTCACCAGCTGGTAGGGCTGCAGCACGTAATTCCGGATCTGGTGACCCCAGCCGATATCCGTCTTGCCGGCCTCGACGCCGGCCGCCACCGCCTCGCGCTTCGACAGCTCCAGCTCGTAGAGCCGCGCCTTCAGCATCTCCATGGCGATGGCGCGGTTGCGGTGCTGGCTGCGGTCCTGGGTCGAGGCCACCACGATCCCGGTCGGGATATGGGTGAAGCGGACGCCGGATTCCGTCTTGTTCACATGCTGGCCGCCGGCGCCGGAGGCGCGGAAGGTGTCGGTCCTCAGATCGGCCGGGTTGATCTCGATCTCGATCCGGTCATCGACCACCGGATAGACATAGACGCTGGCGAAGCTGGTCTGGCGCTTGTCGTTGCCGCCGAAGGGGCTGATGCGCACCAGCCGGTGCACGCCGCTCTCGGTCTTCAGCCAGCCATAGGCGTTCGGCCCGCTCACCTGCATGGTGGCCGACTTCACGCCCGCCTCCTCGCCATCGCTCCGCTCGGTCAGCGAGACCTTGTAGCCATGCTGCTCGGCCCAGCGCTGGTACATGCGCAGCAGCATCTCGGCCCAGTCCTGCGCCTCGGTGCCGCCGGCGCCGGCATTCACTTCCAGATAGGCGTCGTTGGCATCGGCCTCGCCGGAAAGCAGGCTCTCGATCTCGCGCCGCTTGGCCTCGGCGGCCAGGGCCTCGAGGTCGGCGACGGCGGCATCGGCGGTCGCGCTATCGGCCTCCGCCTCGGCCAGCTCGATCAGCTCCAGCGCGTCGCGCACCGCCTGTTCCAGCTTGCGCACGCCCTCCACCTGATCGGCGATCCGGCCGCGCTCGCGCATCAGCGCCTGCGCCGCGGCGGCGTCGTTCCAGAGGCTCGGGTCCTCGGCCCGGGCGTTCAGCTCATCGAGGCGGCGAAGGGCGGCATCCCAGTCAAAGATGCCTCCTCAGCAGGGACACCGAGGCGGTGATCTGCTCATTCAGGGATTCGGCGTCGGCGCGCATGCCGGCCGGATAGTCCAGCCCAGGGCCTGTGTCCAGCAGCGCCGGCCAGCCGGGCCGAGAGTCCGGTTAAGACATGTGACATTTCTTCACCCGACTTCATTCGACCATCGCGCCGATCGGGGACTAGCGTCCGGGAGGCTACCGGCTTCGCCAGGAGGTTGCCTTGGCCGCACCGGCCCTTGGTCTCGACGCCGCCCATCGCATCCTGGCCCGCGCTGCCTATGGCGCCCGCCCGGGCGAGGCGCAGGCGCTGGCGCGCGGCGGCCTCGCCGCCTGGCTCGACCGCCAGCTCGCCCTGCCGCCGGAGGAGCCGGCCGTCGCGGCGCAGCTTGCCGCGATCCGCCTGCCGATCCGCTACGCCGCCTCCGAGGGCCGCTGGCCGGCGGTGGAGGAGGAGCGGCCGCTGACCCGGCTGGCGATGAGCCAGACGGAGCTCTTCGGCTTCCTGCCGCGGCAGGAGCGGCCGGTGCCGCCGCCCGAGGTCGATCGCGCCCGCCTGGAGCTCTCGGTCGCCACCCTGGTCCGCAAGGTGACGGCGGAGGCGCAGCTGCGCGAGCGGCTGGTGGAGTTCTGGCACGACCACTTCTCGGTCGGCAGCGTCGCCGGCGGCCAGGTCAACGTCTCGCTCATCGATTACGACCGGCGCATCCGCGGCCAGGCGCTCGGCAATTTCCGCGCCCTGCTGGAGGCGGTCGCGACCGCACCGGCGATGCTCTACTACCTCAACAACCAGAGCTCGCGCGCCGGGGCGCCGAACGAGAACTACGCCCGCGAATTGCTGGAGCTGCACACGCTCGGCCGGCCCGCCTATTTCGGCGCGGCGCGCAGCAACCGCGAGGTGCCGCGCGACGCCGCGGGGCATCCGGTGGGCTATGTCGATGCCGATGTCTGGGAGGCGGCGCGCGCCTTCACCGGCTGGAGCGTGGCGGCGGGGCAGGGGCTCGGGCCGGGACGGCGGCTGCCCGAGACCGGCGAGTTCCTCTTCGTCGAGGCCTGGCACGATCCCTACCAGAAGCAGGTCCTCGGCCGGCAGCTCGACCCCTTCGCCGGCCCGATGGCGCATGGCCGCGCCGTGCTCGACCTGCTGGCCGGGCATCCGGCGACGGCGCGCTTCGTCTGCGCCAAGCTGGTGCGCTGGCTGATCGGCACCGATGCGCAGGGCCGGGTGCCGGAGCCGGCCCTGGCGCGGGCCGTCGGCGCCTTCCGGGCGCATGCCGCCGCGCCCGACCAGATCGCCCGGGTGGTGCGCGCCATCCTCGCCGGGCCCGAGATCGGCGATCCGGCGCTCGGCCGCATGCGCCGCCCGCTCGATGCCGTGGCCGCGGCCGCCCGCGCCTATGCCTTGCCGCCGCCCGGGCCGCCCATCCTCGGCCCGCTGGCGGCGGCGGGCCAGCCGCTCTTCGGCTGGCCCGCGCCGGACGGCCAGCCGCTGGAGGCGATGCACTATAACGGCGCCGGGGCGCTCCGGACCCGCTGGACCATGCTGCTTGCCCTGGCCCGCACCGGGCTTGGCGCCGGCACCGCGCCGCTCGCCCAGGCGCTGGCCGGGCAGCCGGCGGCTGCGGTCGCGGCGGAGCTGGCCGAGCGCGTCCTCGGCCCGGCCGGCGGGACGGTGTCGGAGACGGTGGCCGGGGTCTGGCTCGCCTCCGGCCGCAATGCCCGTCCCGCCCCGGGCGAGGTGGCGGAGCTGGCCGGCTGGGTGCTGACGGCGCCCGCCTTCCAATGGACGTGAGGACAATGGCCGGCGGCCGCCGCCGCAAGGGGAAGGAGGGCCTGCCATGACGCTGCTGCTCGGCCGTCGCGGCCTGCTCCGCGCGGGGCTCGCCACCGCCGCCCTGCCCGGGCTGCGCGGCATGGCCTTCGCCGACCCGGCCGCAGCGGCCGAGGTGCCGCTGCTGATCTTCATCTTCCTGCGCGGCGGGATGGACGGGCTGCATTTCCTCTCGCCCGCCGACGATGCCGATTTCGTCGCGCTGCGCATCCCGACGCTGCGCAACGCCGCCGAGGGCGAGCGGGCGGGGCAGCGGCTCGACGCCTCCCCGGCCACCGATTTCCGCCTGCATCCCGAGGCCGCGGAGCTGGCCGAGATTTGGCGGCAGGGCCGGATGGCCATCTGGCCGGCGGCCGGCGTGCCGCAGCCGACGCGCAGCCATTTCGAGGCGCAGGCGATGATGGGCCTCGGCCAGGGCCATGCCGGCGAGGCGTCCGGCCGCGGCGGCTGGCTGGCGGCCTGGGCGGAGCGGGTGAGCGGCCCGGCGCCGGTCGCGTCGCTGGCGGGGCAGGAGCGGCTGACCGCGGAGCTGGCCGGCGGGCATCGCGGCCTCGCCCTGCCGAGCCTCGCGCGTGGCCTCGACCTGCCGGGCGGCGCCTTCGGCGTGGCGATGCTGGAGGCGCTGCATGCGCGGGCCGCCGGCCCGATGGGCATCGCCGGGCGGGAGGCGCTGCTCCGGCTGCAGAGCCTCGACCGGGCGCTGCCGCGCGGCCCCGGCGGCCAGCTCCTGCCCTATCTGCCGGCGCATGGCGCGGATTACGGCCCGGCCGCCGAGTTCGGCCGCGGCCTTGCCACCATTGCCCAGGTGGCCCGGCTGCAGCCGGGCCTCGCCGCCGCCGCGCTCGATCTCGGCGGCTGGGATACGCATGACGGCCAGGCTGGCCGCTTCGAGGGGCGGGTGCGGCTGCTCAGCCGCGGCCTCGCCGCGCTCGATGCCGATCTACGCGACCTGCCGCGGCGCTGGACGGTGTTGGTGACCAGCGAGTTCGGGCGGCGGCTGCGGGCCAACCGCAGCGGCGGCACGGATCACGGCCGGGCGGGCACGGTCTTCGCTTTTGGCGGCGGCGGTGGCGGCGGCGGGCGGCGCAGCTTCGGCCTCGGGCGGCATTTCGGGCCCTGGCCGGGGCTTGCGGCCGATGCGCTGGAGGACGGCGTCGATCTCCGCGTCGCCACGGATTACCGCGAGGCTTTCCGCCAGGTGATGGCCGAGCTGGCGCCCACGGCACCGGCGCCCTTCGGCCGGGGCTGAGGGGCGCGCATCCGGGGAGGGCGGCCCGGCGTGCCCGTGGCCGGCCGTCTGCGCGGTGGATCTGCCCTTGCGACCATCCGCATCCCGGGCCGCGACGCATCCCATGGTCGGATCGGCGATCCGAGGCCGAAGCGCCCGGCTCCGGCCATGCTCACCGGCCAAGCCGGATGTCGAGAGGAGCAGCGCCGCGCTCCACGCCCTCCACGCCCGGCGGCGGTGGGGTCGGCGGCCGGCCGGGGCGCAGGCGATCAGGTTTCTGCCCGGGCGAGACGCGGCATGCCGGGTGAGGGGATCGAACCCCCGACCTTCGGTTTACAAAACCGCTGCACTACCGCTGTGCTAACCCGGCCCGCCCGCCTCATACCCCGACGCCACGGCAGGGTCCATCGCGCCGGCCTGGCTCACCCGGCATCAGGCCTGGCCGATCGGGCCGAAGGCGTCGCGGTTGGTGGCGCGGATCACGGCGGCGAAGAGGCGGAGCGAGTCCGGGCCGCCGCGATCGGCGAGCATGCCGCCATCCATCTCCGTCGCCAGGATCTCGGCATGCTCGGCCAGCGTCTCGGCGGCGCGGCGCAACGCTTCCCGCGCGAGGGCGAGCTGCTGGTCATCGGTCAGGGCAATCCAATCGGCGTGCGGCATGGGGTTTCCATTCCGGCGCGCCATCCTGGCGGGCAACATCTGCTGCGGCCGTCCCCGGTGGACGGCGCGGCCATCCTGCCCGCCCCGGGGTTAACATCCGGCTTCGATCAGACGAAGCGGAGCCGTGCCGTGCCCAGGAGGTCGAATTCGGCGATCACCTCGCCAGGAGCCTCCAGCCAGATCGGCGGCGTGACCGAGCCGAGCCAGACCACCTGCCCGGCCTTCAGCCCGCCGAAGACCCGGGCCGCGCCGGAGCCCGCCAGCCAGGCCAGCGCCTCCAGCGGATGCCCGAGCAGGTCGCGGCCATGGCCGGACCCGACCACCTTGCCGCCGACATGGAAGGTCCCCTTGGCCGCGCCGAGATCGAGCGCGCGCCACGCCGCCACCGGCCGGCCGAGCACGCCCGAGGCATGGAAGACCTGGTCGGCGATGAGCGTCGGCGTGCCGAGCGCGGCCAGGTCGCCATAGCGCTTCTCGACGATCTCGATCGCCGGGAAGACCTCGGCGACGGCGGCCGCCGCCTGGTCCCGCGTCGTCGGGCCGAAGGGCAGGTCGCGGCCGAGCCGCAGCCCGATCTCGCACTCGACGCCGGGGTTGAGGAAGTCGGCGAAGCGGAATTCGGCGCCGTCCGGGTTGAGGCTGCTGCGCGGGACGAAGCCGGCGGCGGGGCCGGAGAGGCCGAGATAGGCCTGCATCTGCTGCGTCGTCGCGCCGATCTTGAAGCCGGCCGGCGGCACCGCGCCCAGGCCGGCGGCGACCGCCTGCTGCACGGCATAGCCCTCCTCGGGCGTCGCCGGCGCCGCGGCGCCGAGCGGCGCGAGCACCCGGCGCGCCTTGCGGGCGGCGAGGATGGCGTCTGCGGCTGCGCTCATGGTCGTTCCTCCTGAATGCCTAGAGCATTGTTTTCAGAGCATCTTCACCCGTTCGAGTGCGTCCACTCGAATGGAATCGGCTCTAGCCTCTCATGCGCGGGCGGGGTGGCGGAGGCAAGCGCGCGGGCCGGCCCTCAGCCGCGGGCGAGCTCGTAGAGCGCGACCGCGGCGGCGGCCGAGACGTTCAGGCTCTCCATCTCCGGCGCGATCGGCAGGCGGCAGAGCTCGTCGCAATGCTCGCGCGTCAGCCGCCGCATGCCCTCGCCCTCGGCGCCGAGCACCAGCGCCACCCGCCGCCCGCCGAGCCCGGCCTGGGCCAGGGTCACCGGCGCCTCGCCGGCGAGGCCGACCACCCAGAGCCCGGCCTTCTTCAAGGCGTCGAGCGCGCGGGAGAGGTTCACCTCGCGCACCACCGGCACGAGCTCGAGCGCGCCGGAGGCGGCACGGGCCAGGGCGCCGGTCTCGGGCGGCGCGTGCCGGTCCTGCAGCACCAGCGCCGCGGCGCCGAAGGCCGCGGCGGAGCGGAGGATGGCGCCGACATTGCGCGGATCGGTCACCTGGTCGAGCACCAGCACCGGGCCATGCCCATGCTCCAGCGCCCGGTCGAGCGGCAGGGCGGGCAGCGGCTCGGCGAGCAGCGCCGCGCCCTGATGCACCGCGTCCTCGGCCAGGAAGGTGGCGAAGCGGCTGCGGTCCACCCGCTCGGGCGCGATGCGCCAGGGAGGCGGCAGGCGGGCGGCCAGCGCCTCCGCCGCCTCCGTCGTCAGCAGCAGCCGGCGGAGGCGGCGGGCGGGATTGGCGAGGGCCGCCGCGACGGGATGCAGCCCGTGCAGCCAGACCCCGCCCTCCCTGCTCGTCGCCTCGCCCCGGGGATGGGGGCTGTGCTGGGGGCGGCCGGCGCCGGCAGGCGCGGCGCGGTCCGGGGAGGATGGGCGCGCGGCGCGGCGGGACGGGGTGTGACGCATGGGCCGGAGATTGCCGCCCGGCGGCGCGGCGCGCCAGGGGGAGGGGCCTTGGGGGCAGGATCACAGGGGGCGGGAGGGGGGCGGGACGACCATGCGGGCATCGCCGGAGGCGATGACGTCGCCCACGGGCGCGCCCGGCCTGGCACCCGGATCGGAGGCATGGCAGGAGGGCCGAGACAGGAGGGTCGCCGCTCCCACCTTGCGAGCGGGCGGCCGCTCCGGCGCCTCGCCGCCCCTGCGCCAGATTGACATCGCCGCGCCGACCCGGTACGCGCCCCCCACTCGCCGGCCGCGAACCCGGCCTGTGGAGGGGTGCCCGAGTGGCTAAAGGGGACGGACTGTAAATCCGTTGGCTAGCGCCTACGTTGGTTCGAATCCAACCCCCTCCATATCTCCGGCTCAGGTGACGGCAGCGATGCGTTGGGCGCGGGTGTAGCTCAATGGTAGAGCCCCAGCCTTCCAAGCTGGTTGTGCGGGTTCGATTCCCGTCACCCGCTCCAGCGCACGGGCGAGGGGCCGGAGCGGACCGCCCCGGACTGGACCGGTCCCGTGGAGCGGCCCCGTTCCGCCACCGCAGGACTGGAACCGAAGGACTGGGGCAGGTCCCCGCGGCGGACGCCGCGAGGCCCTGCCCGCCTGTGCTGGACGATGCCCTGGCGCCGATGGTCGGCCGCATGGGCCAGATGGGGTAGCGGAGCCGGACGATGGCGAAGGCGAAGTTTGAGCGGACGAAGCCGCACTGCAACATTGGGACGATTGGTCACGTGGACCATGGGAAGACGTCGCTGACGGCGGCGATCACC
>NZ_QLIX01000033.1 GCF_003258945.1 Roseicella frigidaeris
CCCGCCGCCTCCGCCCAGAAAGCCGAGGCTAGCGTCCGAACATGGGTCAACTCTCAGTGGCAACTTCACCCCAAACCAGGTCAGATCTCAGTGGCAATCAACAACCCAACGCCCACGCGGCTGGCTCGCGCCCCGCAACGGCTGGCTTCGCTGAAAGGAGGACGCGCATGGATCCGACCGTCCTCGCTTGGGCGCTGGCGCAGCCCGCTGGCACCCGCGCCGCCGTCCTCGCGGCTGCCTTCACCGGCGGTACCACGCGCGTGACCTTCGATGGCCGCACGGTGGAATACCGCTCCCTCGATGAGCTCGGCCGCGCGCTGTCCGTCCTCCACGCCGCCGAGAACGCCGCGGCGCGCCGCCCCAGCGTCACCTTCGCCAGCTTCTCTCGCGAGGGAACCAAGTGATGGGGCGTCTACGAGATGCCTGGTACGCGCTGCGTGGCTATGCCGCCGCCCAGGACAGCCGCGCCTCGAGCTGGGCCGCCTCTGGCGGCAGCGCGACAGCGGAAGTCGGCGCTGCCGCCCCCACGGTGGCACGCCGGGCCCGCGACGCCGTCCGCAACGACCCATACGCCGCCCGCATCGTCGATCTCTGGACAGGCAATGCCGTCGGTGCGGGGATCACCACCCGCTGGCCGGACAAGCCCCATGCCGAGGCCTGGCGGCGCTGGTCCGACAGCACCGCCTGCGACGCCGAGGGCCGGCTCGACCTCTATGGCCTCCAGGCGCTGGCCATGCGCGCGGTGGTGGAGAGCGGCGAATGCTTCGTCCGGCTGCTGCCGGCCGACATCACGTCCGCCAATCCGATCGGCCTGCGCCTGCAGGTGCTGGAGAGCGACCACCTCGACGCGGCCCGTCAGGGCGTCATCGAGGGCGTCCCCACCCTCCAGGGCATCGGCCTGGGCGAGGCGGGTGAGCCGGTTGGGTACTGGCTGCACCGCGTGCATCCCGGCGCGTCCTGGGTTCTGCCGGGTGGTGCCACCTGGCTCAGCAGCCAGCGCGTTCCCGCCCGCGACGTGCTGCACATCTACCGCAAGCGCCGCCCTGGCCAGCTGCGTGACGTCTCCTGGCTGGCGCCGGTGCTGACCCGACTGCGCGATCTCGGCGACTACGAAGCCGCGCTGCTGATGAAGGCCAAGATCGAGGCCTGCCTCGCCGCCGTCGTCTCCGAAGATGGCGACGAGGCCATGACCGGCCCGGCCTCCGGCCTGCTGCGGGACGCGCAGGGCCGCACGGTGGAGAGCTTCGAGCCCGGGATGATCCTCTATCGCCGCGGCATGGGATCCGTGGAGGTGGTGAACCCGTCCGGCGGTGGCAGCCACGCTGCCTTCGCTCGCCGGGCGCTCGAGGCCTCGGCGGTCGGCACCGGCCTGACCTACGACCAGGTGGCGGGCGACCTCACGCAGGCGAACTACTCCAGCCTGCGCGCCGGCAAGATCGAATTCCGCCGCCTCTGCGAGCAGGTGCAGTACGGCATGCTGATCCCGATGCTGGTGCGGCCGATCGCGGACCGCTTCCACGCCCAGGGTGCGCTGCTTGGGCTTTGGGGTGCGGAGGTGCCGGACGGCCTGTCCCACGTCCCGCCCGCCCACGAGATGATTGACCCGCTGAAGGACACGACCGCGCTGATCGCGCAGGTTCGGGCAGGCTTCGTGCCGCAGCCCGAGGCGGTCGGTGCCTTTGGCTACGACTTCCGCCAGGTCGTCGAGATGATCCGCGAGGCCAATGCCCTGCTCGACGAGGCGGGCCTCTCCCTCGACAGCGATCCACGCCGCGTCGCCAAGTCCGGCGCCGCCCAGGACGCGGCCCAGCTCGCCGCCATCGAAATCGCCGCCACCGGTGCCGCTTCGCCGCGTGCGGATGCAGGCGCTGCCCCAGGAGCACAGCCATGATCGCAGGCGCCTACGACTGGACCGACGACATGCTCAAGATCAAGAGCATGCAGAAGAAGTTCCGCGACAGCTTCAACGGTGCCGAGATCAACCCGGCGCGGTGGGAGATCGCGGCCAGCGGCGGCGGTATCACCCACACCGTGGCGGATGGCGCCGTCACCATCTCCACCGGCACCACGCTCGACGACGAATTGACGCTCACCAGCCGGACCACCTTCACCATCCCGCTGCGGGTCATGGTGGCGGTGAACATGAGCCAGCGGATCGTCGGCCAGTCGGTCTGGCTCGAGCTGGTCAGCATCGATCCGACCACCGCCCAGCCGGACGGGCGCAGCGCGGCGGCCTGGCGGCTGGACGGGGCCAGTGCGACTCTCGCGAATTACGAAGTCCAGAGCGAGGGCGCTCCGCGTCTCGGCAGCACCTCCGGCAGCACCATCCCGACCACGGCCCCGGCCGGCTGGTCGGTGCTGGAACTCGAGCCGACCAATGACGAATGCTACTTCCACGGCCGGCTGCTCGACACCACGGCAGCGCGCTCGAACTCCTATGTTCGCCACCAGCAGATTCCCGAGCCGAATGCGCTGTATCGGTTCCGGATCCGGGTGCGGAACCGGCAGGTGATCAACGGCATCTCGGCGGTGGCGAACAACGGCGGCGGCGCGGTGCGCGTCACCCGTGCCGCGCATGGCTTCGCGACGAACGACGTGGTCACGGTGGCGGACGTGTCGGGCGTGCCCGGGGCGAATGGCAGTTTCACCATTACGGTGATCGACGCGAACAGCTTCGACCTGGTCGGCTCGAACTTCACCGGCGCCTATCTGAACACCGGCTGGGCCTCGGTCAGCCGAAACCTGGCGCCGGCCTCGAACACCGACATCAGGGTCCAGTTCGTCACCATCGCAGACTATGCCGAGCTGACGACGGAGATCACCGCCGGCCGCGGCCAGTCGGTCGCGGGCCAGGGGCTGGGCGTGAACGTGCTCAGCACCATCCCGCCGGCCGTCACGCCCGTAGGCGGCCAGGCCCGCGGTACCAGCGGCGCGCTGCCGGTGCTGGCGGCCACCGGCTACTCGGCCAATCCGGTCGCCGTCACCACCGCGCGTGGCGTGGACCTGCTGGCGACGCTGATCGGCGCGCTGGTAATCAAGCCCTACGCGATCCCTGAGGCGGACTGGCAGTATGCTGCCGCCGCGGGTGGGATCATCAACACCACCGACGTGGTGCTCCGGGCAGCCGCAGCGGCCGGCATCCGGAACTACGTCACCTCGATCGATATCCGCAACGCGCACGCGACAGTCGCGACGGAGGTGGTCATCAAGGACGGCGCCACCGTGATCTGGCGTCAGCTGCTGCCGGCGACGATGGCGGCCCCGGTCGAGATCACCTTTCCCACCCCGCTGCGCGGGACCGCCGCCACGGCGATGAACGTCGCCTGCATCACCACCGGCGCGCAGCTCTACGTCAACGCGCAGGGCTTCGCCGCGCCGTAACGGCGCCGCGCCAGGAGCACATCCATGACCGAGCCGATCGAACCGGAGGGGCCTAGCCCCGCGCCGGATCGAATGCCCGACGCTGGGCAGTCGATCACCGCCTGCCGCGCGCTCGCCGCGCCCGTCACCGTCAATCGGGCGGCCCGCACCGTCGAGGTGGTGTGGTCCACCGGCGCGCGGGCCCGCAACTTCGTGCCGCCCTATGGGCCGATCCTCGAAGAGCTCGACATGGCACCCTCCGCGGTGCGCATGGATGCGCTGCGCTCCGGTCGCGCACCGGTGCTGGACACCCACCGGCGCGCCGGCACGCGTGACGTTCTGGGCCGTGTCACCGCCGCGCGCCTCGAGGCCGGCCGCGGCTACGCCACCCTTCAATTCAGCGGCGCGGACGACGTGGAGCCGGTCTGGCAGCGCGTGGCCGACGGCACGCTGCAGTCTGTCAGCGTCGGTTACCGGGTGCATCGCTACGACCCACGGCCCGATGCTGCCACCGGCCAGACCATCCACCGCGCCGTGGATTGGGAGCCCTACGAAATCTCGATCGTGCCCGTCCCGGTGGATGGCCTGGCCGTGATCCGTGGCGAGGGGGACCAGGGCACCCCCGCCACCGCCATCGAACCCGCCCTGACCATCCCAGAGGACACACCCATGCCCGAGACGACGCCGGCTTCGCCGGATCCCGCGCCGGCGCCGCCCGCGCCGCCCACCATCCCGCACCAGGAGAACCCCGTGACCACCACCTCTCCGCCCGAACCGACCCGTGCCGCGCCGGCGGCGCCCGATCTCGAGGCCATCCGGGCCGAGGCGGAACGCGCCGCGGTCGAGCGCATCGCCGGCTATGAGCCGGTGCTGGCCGCCGCCCGCGGTCTGGTAACCGCCGACATGCTCGACACCATGCGCGAGGCCGCCATCCGCGACCGCGTCTCGCCCGAGGTGCTGCGCGGCCGACTGTGGGAGGCCTTCACCAGCGGTGCCGCACGCCCCTCCCTGCCGGCGCGGCCGGACACCGGCCCCTCCAACGAGGACCCGTCGCAGCTCCTCGACGCCATGGCCGAAGCGCTCGCCGCCCGCACCATGCCCGGCTACCAGGCGCCGGCCACCGGTCGCCACACCGAGTTCCTGGGCTGGCGCCCGTCCGACATGATCGGCGAACTGCTGCGCGCCCGCGGCGAGCGCAACGTCCCGCGCAACCCGACCATCCTGGCCGAGCGCGCCTTCCACACCACCAGCGACTTCCCCGCGCTGCTCTCGGCCGCGGCCAACAAGATGCTGCTGGCGGCCTATGCACCGGCCGCACCCACCTACCGGACGCTGTTCCTCCGGCGTGATTTCCGCGACTTCAAGCCGCACCGCCACCTGCGTGTCGGTGACTTCCCGACGCTGCTGCCGCTGTCGGAGAACGGCGAGGTGCAGGCCGGCACCATGTCCGAGAGCCAGGAGCTGGTCTTCCTGCAGACCTTCGCCCGGCGCATCCGCGTCACGCGGCAGATGCTGGTGAACGACGACCTCGGCGCCTTCACCGACTTCGCCAGCATGATCGGCCGGCGCGTCGCCGACTTCGAGAACGCCACCGCCTATGCCCTGGTGAACAGCGCCGCCGGCGACGGCCCCACGCTCATCACCGGTGCCGCGGCGGTGTTCGGCACCGCGGCGGCCCGGGCCAACAAGGCGGGTGCGGGCACCGCGCTCGACCTGCCGAACCTGGCCCTCGGCCGGGCCGCGGTGATGCGCCAGAAGACCCTCGACGGCCTGCCGATCGCCGTCGGCGCGCAGATGCGCCTGCTGGTCGGCCCGAACCAGGAACTCGCGGCGCGGCAGCTGACAGTGTCGGTGCAGGCGACGCAGACCAGCAACGCCAACGTCTACGCCGGCTTCGTGCAGCCGTTGGTCGAGCCGCTGATCCCGAACAACCGCTGGTATCTCTTCTCGGATCCGATGGCCGCACCGGTCTACGTCTACGGCTACCTCAACGGCGCCGAAGGGCCGCAGGTCACCACCGGAAATGTCCAGGGCGTGGATGGCGTCGAGGTGTCGGTGATCTTCGACTTCGGGGTCGGCGCCATCGACTGGCGCGGCGCCTGGTTCAACCCGGGCACCTGATCCCCACCGCCACCCGTAAGTCCAACCATCATCGATCCATGCAGAGGGCGTCCTTCGGGACGCCTTCTGCGTTTCTGGAGACCTCATCCCCATGCGCAACTATGTGCAGCCCGGCGACAGCCTGGCTCTCGCCGTCCCCTATGCCGGCGGCGTCACCTCCGGCCAGGGCGTCCTAGTCGGCGCCCTCTTCGGCGTGGCAGCCGTCGATGGCGTGCAGAACGCCGTCATCGAATGTCAGACCAAGGGCGTCTTCGATATCACCAAGGAACCCGCACTGGCGATCACCGCCGGCGCCCGGCTCTTCTGGGACAACACCAACCGGCGCCTCACCACCACGGCCACCGGCAATTTCCAGGTGGGCCTCGCCACGGTGGCGGCGCTGGCCGCGGACGCCACCGTCCGCGCCGTGCTGCTGCGTGTCCCGGCGGCCGGCGCATGAGCCTCGATCCCAAGGCCACGCGGGGCTATCGCAACCGCAATCCGGGGAACATCGAGCATGTCCCGGCCAACAAGTGGCAGGGCCTCTCTGAGCCCCCCTCCGATGGGCGCTTCTGCCGCTTCACCAGCCACGAACTCGGCATCCGTGCCCTGGCGGCGCTGCTGGTCACCTACCAGGACCGGCACAAGCTGCGGACGCCGCGCGCGATCATCGAGCGCTGGGCACCGAAGGTGGAGAACGACACCGCGGCCTATATCGCGGTGGTGGCGGGGCGCATCGGCGTCGGGCCGGATGATACGATCGACCTGCACCGGCACGATCACCTACGCCCGCTGGTTGAGGCGATCATCCACCATGAATGCGCGGGGCTGGCCTATCCGGCCGGCGTCATCGATCGCGCGCTGACGCTCGCCGGTGTCCCGCCCGCGCCGCCCGTGACGCTGCGGGAGGTCGCCGCCGTCACAGGCACGGGCCGCGGCGCGGTGCTGGTTGGCGCGGCCGGCATCGCCACCGCTGTGGCGCAGGCGGCGCCGGCCATCCAGGCGCTCGGCACGCTGGCGCCCGCCGTCGCCATTGCGGTCATCGTCGCTGCGGTGGTCGGCGTGCTCGCCTGGCGGCTGCGGCGGCCAGCATGAGCGCCTTCGCCGCGGCCATGGACACGCTGGCCGCGGATCCGAACATCGGCACGGATGCCAGCTATCGCGCAGGGGGGACCGGGGCGCCGGTGCTGCTCCGCGTGATCCGCTCGGCACCGGACCGGCTCGGCGACGCCTTCGGGACCAGCGTTATCCAGGCCAGCGACGTGCTGACCGTCGCGATCGCCGTGCTGCCCACAGTGGATGCCGACGACACCTTCACCCTCGGCGCCGACACCCTGACCGTCCAGCACGCCGAGCGTGACGCCGCCGGCATCGCCTGGCGCGTCTTCTGCCGCCGATAGGAGCCCCGCCATGATCGACCCCGAGCGCATCGGCACGATCATCGGCGAGGCGCTGCTCGCCGGCGCCCTGGGTGCGCTCGGGGCGATGGCACGCTTCTCCTCCACCGACCGGCCGCTGCTGACCCGCGCCTATCTGCTGCACGCGCTGGCCGGCGGTAGCCTCGGCACCGGCGCCTGGCTGATCGCGCACGCGTTCGAGCTCGACGGCTGGTGGCTCTTCGCCGTCGCGTGGCTGGCCGGCACGCTCGGCTACGCCGCGCTCCACGACCTGCTGCTGCGCATCCTCAGCCGCAAATTCGGCGGACGCTGATCCATGCGGCTCGGTGCCGCCATCGTCGGCGACCTCCGCAAGGTGCTGGCGGACGAGGTGCGCGCGGGCGAGCGCGCGGCCATGACCGCGATCCGTGCAGAGACCGAGCGGGTGAAGGTCGAACTGCGCCGGCAGGTCACCACCGCCTTCTCGGGCAACGCGCGCGGCATCGCCAATGCCTGGCGGTCGATGATCTTCCCGCGGAGCGGGCAATCTCTGCGGCCTGCGGGGCTGGTCTTCACCAAGGTGCCGAACGTCATCGACGCCTTCGATCGTGGCGCGCTGATCCGTACCAAGGGGGGGCGGAAGTTCCTCGCCATTCCCACCGGCTTCAACGCAGCGCGCGGCAGGCGTGGTCGCGGCGAGAGGGGCATGCGCGTGACCCCGGCACAGATGGTCGCCTCCGGCCAGGCCTTCCTCCGGCCCTTCAAGTCGGGCCGCGGCTTCGTCTGGTGCCTGCCGCTGCGCCAGGGCGAGGGGGCAGGCCGGCGGCGACGCACCCGTCTCGTGGCTGGCGGCGTAACGGAAGTCGGCACCGCCAATCGCAAAGGGCGCGAGGCCTGGGCACGCGGGCTGCTGGAACAGGGGATGGTGCCGATGTTCCTGCTCCTGCCCCAGGTGAAGCTCGCCAAGCGGCTCGACGTACGCGGTGCCGCGGAGCGCGGGCTGCGTCGCCTGCCGGGGCGGTTTGTGGCGGCCTGGGAACGCGAGAGCGGGAGGGCCGCATGAGCACGCGCGAGACCGCCATCGCCGCGCTGCACAGCCGGCTCGTAACGTCGCTGGCGGCCAGGAGCCCGGCGCCGGTCGTGCTCCGCGGGGAGACCGTCCCGCAGCGCATCCCCGCTGGCGGGCTGGTGGTCGTCCGCGACGGCGAGACGGTGGAGGAGACGCCGATCCTCTCGCCGCTCGCCTGGCAGATCGAGCATCGCGCCGAGGTCGAAATTACCGTCGCCGGCACTACCCCCGCCCTGCGCAACACGCTGCTCGATGCGCTGCTGGTGGACATCGCCGCGGCCATCGCTGCCAACCGCACCCTCGGCGGCGCCGTCGAATGGGCGCAGCCCGGCAGCGCCTCCTTCGAGGATGTCGAGTTCGAGGGCGCCGCCGCGGTCCGCGCCGCCGCCATCGCCGTCACCCTGTGGTTCACCGTCGCCGGCTCTCCGCTGGCCTGATCCCGCTCCAGGAGAAAGCCCATGCCCCGTGCCATCGGCGCGAATTGCCGCCTGCTCATGCTGCCCGAAACCGTCTACGGCACCGCCCCCGGCAGCAACTGGCGGCGCATGCCGTTCCTGTCCTGCGACCTCGGTGCTGAGCAGCCGCTGCTGGATGCCGACGTCATCGGCGTGGGCAGCAACCGCGATCCGGCCGCGCCCTTCCTCGACACGGTGACCGTCGCCGGCCAGGCGGTGGTGCCGGTCGATCTGATCAACATCGGCCACTGGCTGCGGCTCCTGCTGGGCGCACCCACCACCACCGGCACCACCAACTTCATCCACACTTTCGGCTCTGGCGCGGCGTCGCTGCCGAGCAATGCGATGGAGATCGGCTATCCCGATGTCCCGTCCTTCGACGTCTGCACCGGTGTGCGCGCCGACACGCTGGAACTGGACTTCACGCCGACCGGCGCGGCGACGGCGACCTTCGGGCTGCTGGGCCAGGGCTCGGTGCGGACCGGCGCGACCTCAGGCGGCACGCCGACCAGCGCGGCCTATACCGCCTTCAACAAGGCCCAAGGATCCATCACGCGGAGCGCAGCGGCGCTGGCGCAGGTTACCGGCGCGCGGCTCACCTATGCCAACGGCATGGAGGCGGTGCGGACCATTCGCGCCGATCGCCGCGTGGAGGGCGTGGATCCCGGCATCGCGCGCTGCACCGGTCAGATCACCGTGCGCTTCGAGAACACCACGCTGCTCGCCCAGGCGCAGGCGGGCACCTCGGCGGAATTTGCGCTCGCCTTCACCATCGATGCCAACCGCAGCCTGACCATCACGCTGCACGAGGTCTATCTGGCGCTGGCCAAGACCCCGATCGAGGGGCCGGCCGGCGTAGAAGCCGGCTTCGATTTCCGCGCCGCCTTCAACGCAACCGCCACCCGAATGATGACCGCCGTGCTGCGCAATCAGCAGGCTGCAACGGAGTACGCATAATGCTCACCCTCGACCTCCCGGTCGAGCCGTACTGGCTCGACCTGCCGCGCGGCGTCCGCGTGGAAATCCGCCCCATCACCACGGCGGTCATGGCCGCGGCCCAAGCCGGCTCCGCCCGTCGTCTCGGCGCGCTGCGAGCCGCGGAGGCCGAGCTCGACCCCGACATGGCGCGAGGCCTGGCCTTCGCCTTCCTGGTCAAGGCGCTGGCCCGCCACGCCGTCACCGCCTGGGAGGGCGTCGGCGACGCCGCCGGCCAGCCGCTGCCACTCTCGCCCGAGGCGGTCGAGCGGCTGATGGACATGGACCAGATCGCGGCCGCCTTCTGGGACCGCGCCACAGGCCCGGTCGCTGCCGTGGCCCTGGAGGGAAACGGCTGAGGGCCAGGGCCGAATGGCACTTCGGCCAGGGCCCTGACTACTGCCGCGGCTGCGCGGCCCTGGACCGCGACTGCGGCCTCTCGTGTCCCTACGCCGCCCACGCCCCCGCCAGCGTCGAGGGAGCCGCGTGCTGGGCCGCCAGCACCACCTGCGCGACGGCAACGATGGCGGGCCTCGACCTCGACATGCCGGCGGCGCTCGCCACCGCCCGCGAGATGGGCGTCTGCGGCTGGGCGGCAGCGGAACTCCTGTTGGCCATGCGCATGGGCCTCGCCGCCGGCAGCGCCGCGCGCCGCACTGATCCCCCCGGGTCCTGACCACCACACTGACGCAGGAGGCGTGACGCATGGCGGATAGCACGCGCCGCGTCTCCGTCCGGCTGTCGCTGGACGATGCCGCCCGGGTCAAGCAGGAGCTGCGCGAGGTCGGCGAGACCGGCCAGCGCAGCCTGGAGCGCATCCAGGGCGGTGCCGATCGCGCATCCCGCGCGCTAGACCTGCTCGACGTCGCCGTCCGCGGCGTGCAGATCGCCGGCCTCGCCGCCGGGTTGCGCGCCGTGGTGGTGGCCGGCGACGCACTCACCCAGTCCATGGGCCGGCTGAACACCGCGCTGGGCTCGGTCGAACGCGCCGGCGAAATCTACGACCGGCTGTATCGCGACAGCCTCCAGACCGGTGTCGCCGTGCGCGAGAGCGTGGACGCCTTCGCCCGCTTCTCGATCGCCGCCCGTGAGATCGGCGCCACCTCTGACCAGGTCGCCACGCTCGTGGGTGGCTTGCAGCGCATCGCCATCGCGTCTGGCGCGTCGCAGCAGGAGATCGCTTCCAGCACCCAGCAGCTCGCCCAGGCGCTGGCGTCGGGCACGCTCCAGGGCGACGAGCTCCGCTCCATCCTGGAAGGCCTGCCCACGCTGGCGCAGGCGCTGGCGCGCGAGCTCGGCGTGTCGATCGGCGAACTGCGCAAGCTGGGAAGTGAGGGCAAGCTCACCGCTGACACGGTGTTCCCGGCGCTGCTGCGGGCCGTCGAGCGGCTGAATGGCGAGTTCGAACGCGCGCCCCTCTCCGTCGGCCGCGCCTTCGGGCAGCTCACTGCCGCGGCTGACCAGTTCCTCGCTCGCCTCGACCAGGCGATCGGCTTGTCCAACGCCCTGGCCCGTGCGCTGTCCGGTGCCGCCCGCGTGCTGGACGGGGTGCGCCGCGGCTCGGGCCTGCTGCTGCCCAGCGAGCAGGAGGCCGACCGCCGCGCCCAGGCCGAGGCCCTGCGTGCACAGATCGCCCGCCTCGAGGCGGAGAATGACGGGCGCGACAGTCTGCGCTCGCAGCCCCGCCGTGGTTCGATCCAGGGCGGCTTGGTCGGCACCGCCCAGCAGCAGGCCGGCGTGGATCGCTCCGCTCGGCTGGAGGAGCTGCGCCGGCAGTACCAGGAACTCCAGGAGGAGATCACCCGCGGCGAGCAGGCCGCCGGCGAGCGCCAGCGCACCGAGCAGGAGGCCGCGGCCGGCCAGGCGGCCGAGGCCCGGCGCCGCCGCACCGCCGCGGATGCCGAGGAACTGCGCAAGGCACTCGACGATCGCTTCCGGATCAACAGCGAGTACGAGGACCGCGTCCGCCGCCTGCGCGAGGCCGAGGCCGCCGGCGGCATCACCGCTGCGGACCGCACCCGGCTGGAGACCCTGGCGCTGCGCGAACGCGACGAGGCGCTCCGCCGCATCGAGGGCACCACCCGCCGCGTGGCGTCCATCCCGCGCCCGGACCGCGAGGCCGAGCGCGAGATCAACGACATCATCCGCGAGCGCGAGCGGCTGATCCAGGCCAACGAGAATGCCCAGGAACGCTACACCCGCCGCCTGGAGACCCTCGGCCGCCTGGTCGAGCGCTCTGAGCGCATCGGCCAGCCCATCCCCGACGAGACCGTCTCCCGCGAAGCCAATGCAGCGCTGGAGGAGTTGGAGCGCAGCCAGCAGCGCGTCCAGCAGGCGACCGAGCGCACCAGCAACACGGCGCGCGAACTCGGCCTGACATTCTCCTCGGCCTTCGAGGACGCGATCATCAAGGGCGAGAGTTTTTCCAAGGTGCTGCAGGGCATCCTGCAGGACATCGCCCGCATCGTGGTCCGGCGCACCATCACCGAGCCGCTCGGCACGGCGGTGACCTCCAGCCTGGCCGGCTTTGATTTCGGCTCGATCTTCTCGGGGCTGGGCACGGCGCTGGGCGGGCTGTTCCGCGCCGAGGGCGGGCCGGTGGCTGGTGGCCAGCCCTACATCGTCGGCGAGCGCGGGCCCGAATGGTTCGTGCCCAACCGCAGCGGCACGGTGCTGCCCAACGGCATGGCGCCCGGTGGGCCGGTGATCAACCAGAGCATCACCATCGATGCGCGCGGTGCCGATGCCGGTGTCGAGGCGCGGCTGCGGGTGCTCTCGGCGCAGATCGTGCGCCAGGCGAGTGCGGCGACGCTCGACGCGATCCGCCGCGGCGGCAGCGCCACCTCCATCGTGCGGGGCTAGGGTCATGACGGAATATGCCTGGCCCGCCACGCTGCGGCCGTCGCGGCTGAGCTTCTATCTGCAGCACAACACGCTGCGCTTCGTCTCGCCCGTCACCCGCGCCACGCAGGTTCTGCGACGGGAGGGCGCGCGCTGGGTGGCGGAGGCCAGCTTCGAGCCGCTCGGCCGCGTCCAGGCCGGGGTGATGGACGGGCTGCTGGCGGCACTGGCGGGATCCGCCAACACGGTGCGCATCTGGGATTGGCGGCGCGAGTACCGCACCGGTGATCCGCGCAGCCAGGGCGACGTGCCGACTGGGCCGTACTCCTTCTCGGACGCCACCATCTTCACGGACGGCACCGGGCTGGTGGTGGGGTCTGGCAATCCGTCGCTGGCGGCCGGCGCACCTCGTGGGGCGCTGTCCATCGTCACGCAGGGCTGGTGGCCGAGCACGGTGGCGGTCGGTGCGGGCGACTACATCGGGCTTGGCGGCCGGCTCTACATCGCCACTGCCGCGGTCGCCGCCTCCGGCGCGGGCACCGCCAGCATCGCGATCGCGCCGCCGCTGCGCGCCGCGGTGGTGGTGGGCGAGCCACTGATCCTCTCCCTGCCAAGCGTGCCAATGCGGCTGGTGTCGGACGACGAGGCGGCGAACCCGACGCGGCCCGGGCCCTTCGCCGCCGTCACCATCCGCATGGAGGAGGCTTTGTGATGTCCGGCACCCCACGCCTCAGCAACCAGGCCGCCTCCGCCGCCACCGCACCGATCGCAACACCGGTGGTCCTGGTCGAGCTCGATTTCGCCACCGGCCCCTTTCGCGTCTGGACCGGGCTCGGGCCGCTCGACTGGGCGGGGAAGGTCTTCGAGGGTGCCGGCAGCATCGGCGCCATCTCGGATGTGGAGGAGACGGTGGAGTTGCGCGCCGTGCGGCTCACCCTCGCGCTCTCGCCGGTGCCGCAGGAGGTGGTGGATATCGCGCTGGCCGAGCGCAGCTATCGCCTGCGGCCGGTCACGCTGTGGGGCGCGCTGCTCGATGCGCAGGGGGCCTTCGTGGCGGACCCGTTCCCGCTCTGGGCGGGGTTGATGGACACGATGGAGGTGACCGACGGGGCCGAGCCCTCCGTGGCGCTGGCTTGCGAGAGCCGGCTGGTCGACCTCGAGCGTGCCGAGGTGCGGCGCTACACCGACGCCGACCAGCAGGCCGAGTATCCCGGCGATCGATTCTTCGAGTTCGTGCCGGCGCTCCAGGAGGCGGAGATCCGACTGCCGAACCAGTGAGCCGGCTGCCGGACTGGCCGGAACGGCTCGCGGCGCTGATCAACGCGGCTGAGCACCGGCCTTTTGACGCGGCACGCTGGAACTGCGGGCGCTTCGCCATGGCGGCGGTGGTGGCCTCCACAGGGCGGCGGCCGTCCTGGCAGCACTGTCCCACGCTCGCGGCGATGGCCGACACCGCGGGCTATCCGCGCGTACCGGTGCCGTTCGCCCGCGCTGGCGACGTGGTGCTGGCCGCCGACCCGGACCGCCTCGGCGTCGTGCTGGATGCCGGCCGCGCCGCCTTCGTCGGACGCGCGGGATTGCTGCACGCGCCGATCACGTCCTGCGCCGTGGCGTGGCGCATCGGCTGGTGAGGGACTGACAGACCATGCCCGTCGCCATCCCCTTCATCGCTGCCGCCGCGGGCGCCGCCGCCTCCGCCGTCATTGGGGGCGGCGTCCTGGGCGCCGTGGCCGCCGCCGGCGCCGCCCTGGTGGTGTCCGCCGTCGGTGCCGCCGTCTTCCGCCCCAAGTCGCCCTCCGCCGCCCGCAGCGCCAACGTCACGCCAGGGACCGACACCGGACCAGGCTCCGGCTTCGATCCCCGCACGCCCGGCGCCGGCCGCACCCAGTCCTTCCGCCAGCCGATCACCGAGCACCAGATCGTCTTCGGCCGCTGCCGCACCTCCGGCCCCGTGGTGTTCCTGCATTCCGCCACCGATGACGAGGGTCGCGCCGACGGCTTCCTGCACGTCGTCGTGGTGCTGGCCGCGCATCGCGTCCGCGCCATCGGCGAGGTGTTCCTCAACGGCACCGCCTCGACCGACGCGAAGTTCGCCGGCCTGCTGCGCATCGACCGCGCGCTCGGCGATCCCGGTCAGGCCGCCAATGCCAATCTCGTGGCAGACACGGGAGGCCAGTGGACCGCGGCGCATCGCGGCCAGGGGCGCGCCTATCTCGCCGTGCGGCTCAAGCTGCGGCCCGAGGCCTTCCCCTCCGGTGCCCCCAGCCTATCCGCCATCGTCGAGGGGACGGACACCATCCTGGATCCGCGCACCGGTGCCACCGGCTGGTCCGACAATCCGGCGCTGTGCCTGGCCTGGTACCTGACCTCGCCCTTTGGGTGGCGCGCAGCCTGGGCGGATATCGACCTGCCGGCGCTCATGGCCGCGGCCAACATCTGCGACGAGATCATGGGCCGGCGCGATGCCACCGCCGAGCGCCGCTACACGGTGAACGGTGCGGTCACCCTCGGCGAGGGCAAGATCGCCATCACCCGCAAGCTGGTCGCCGCCATGGCGGGCGCGCTGGTCGTGTCGGGCGGCCGCTTCTACATCCACGCGGGGGCGCCGGCGCTGCCGGCCGCCACGCTCACCTCGGATGATCTGCGTGGCGACGTCACCATCGTCGGCTCGCGCCCGCGGCGCGATCTCTTCAACGGGGTACGCGCCGTCTATGTCGAGCCCGCCGCGGCCTGGCAGCCGACCGATGCGCCGCCGCTGCTCGCCAGCAACTACGTCACCGAGGATGGCGGTGAGGCGATCTACCGCGACATGGAATTCCCGCTCACCACCTCGGCCGCGACCGTGCAGCGCCTGATGAAAATCGAGCTGGAGCGCAACCGCCGCCAGCGCGAGGTGGCGATGCAGGCCAACCTCTCGGCACTGCGGCTGCGGCCATGGGACGGCGTGACGGTGGCGCTGGAGCGGCTGACGCCATTCCCGGCGCGGGTCACGGGCTGGGCACTGGCGCCAGATGGCGGGGTGAACCTGCAATTGGCCGAGGAGGATCCCGCCGTCTGGGCATGGAACCCGGCAACGGATGAGCGCGCGACGGGGCAGAACCCGTCCGTGGTGCTGCCGAATCCAGGCGTGATCGCCGCGCCTGCCGCGATCCTGGTGGAGACGCCGATCGGGACGTCGTTCACAGCGATCGCGGTGTCCTGGTCCGCAGTGGGCTCGGCCTATCTCGCCGGCTACGAGATCGAGCTTCGGCCGGCCTCGGTGGCGGTCTGGCAGGGCTACGCCGGCGGGTTCGGCGCCACCGCCGTCGCCATTCCCACGACTGAGCCGACCGCCTTCCGAGCGCGGGCGCAGGCGCGCAGCGGGGCGGTGTCGGGCTGGCGCGAGGCGCTGGTCCCGGCCGACGCCTCGGGCCTGGCCGCGACCGGTATTGTTGGCGGCGTGCGCCTATCGGGCGGCTTTCCCGCGGACGGGGTGCGGCTGCAGGTGTTCGAGGCGAGCAGCGCCAGCCTCGCCGCCGCCACCAAGCTGGCCAGCGAGCCGACCGCACTGCCCTGGGACCGCATCGGCCTCACCACCGGCCAGGCCCGCTGGTACTGGCTCCGCAGCGTCTCGGCCGAAGGCAACGTCTCCGCCTTCGCCGGTCCGGTCACCGCCACCGCCCTCTGATCGGAGAACGCCATGCCGGCGCGCATCGACGACCTGCTGGTTCTCAACGCCAACCTCAACAAGAGCGACTTCGCGAAGTATCTGCGCGACCGCGAGGCCGTGCTGCCGACCGACTTTGGCGGGCTCGGCGATGGCGTGGCGAACGACCGCACCGCCATCCAGGCCTGCTTCGATCGCGCCGCGGCAGACCAGAAATTCGCCGTCATCCCGCCAGGCACCTGGAACGTGGGCAGCGGCGTGACCCTCGGCGGCGGCGCCCGCGGGCTGATCATGCGCGGCGTCATCCGCTACACCGGCGCGGCCAATGCACCTGCCACCGTGCTGACGCTGGGCGATGGCGGCACCACGCGCAACGGCGAGAAGCTCTATGCCGGGTTACAGGTGGTGCGGCAGACGCAATCCGACTGGGTTTCGGAGTCCGACATCGGCATCCTGGTCCGCAACATCGACGCATCCGTGGTGGAGCTACGCCTGGTCTCGGGCTTCACCATAGGCATGCGCACGCTGGGCGACGGCCGCGGCGTCGAGGACAGCACCTTCTACCTGCTGCGCATCCTGAACAACCGCTACGGCCTCGATATCCGCGCCGAGACGGCGACGGCTTGGAACACATCGGTTCGCTACTATGGCGGCCACTTCGCCCTCGCCACCGGCATCAACCCGACCATCGACCGCTTCGGCATCCGCTTCTCGCGCGGCGCGGGCGGCTACAACAACCACAACCGGCACGTCTTCGACGGGCCGAACTTCGAGCTGCGCCAGCTCGACCCGAACGTCGCCATTCCCTTCCTGAACGAGACGGACGGCACCGCGATCATCGGCCGCGCGCTGCGCATGGAGGCCTGCTCGCCGATCGTCGCGCGGCACACCGGCAGTGCGACCGACTGCGAATACGAGGTGGCCTGGGCCAATACCTATGCCGTTCGGATGGATTACACCTCGACCGCGGACCGCGCCGGCAACGCGGTGATCAACCGGCACCGCGCGCCGGCGTCGCGGCTGCTGCGCGTGCTGGAGGCGGTTCCGAACCTCCGCGCCGCGGCCTTCCGGCAGAGTGGGACCGAGATCGGCGTGGAAAGGCTGGCAACGGTGGCGACCTCGACCACCGCGGCGACCACGCTGGCCGGGCTGTGCTTCAACGGGCTGGATGGGATCGCGGCGACGTCCCGCGGGCTGTTGCTGGACGCCAACCGGGGCATGGCCTTCGTGGTGGATACCTCCTCGGCCAAAGAGTTTGCGCTGGCGCATTGGCTGGTCGGAGGGGTCGATGGCGGGCGGCTCTTCGTGCGGGTGTTCGATGGCGCCGCGAATGTGAGGGAGAACATCGCCGGCGATGTGCTGGCCTCCGGCACCACCATGCAGTGGAACAGCCCGGCGAAGGGGTGGAACGCGGGCGCGGTGATGGCCGACGCCTCGTTGAATCGGCGGCAGACCATCCGGGTGGGTGCGGGCGTAGCCTTCGCGCAGGTGGGGATCGTGGGCTTTGACGGCCAGATCGAGCTCGAGGCGCTGAGGCTGTTCGGCCTTCCGGAGGCGGCACCGGCGGTGCTGTATGCGTGCCCCTCGGTGCCGGTGGGGACGCGCAGCCTGGCGCTGGAGACGTCCTGGGACCTGCCGAGCCTCACGGCAGGCGCGACGGCCAACATCGACGTGACCGTGCCTGGCGCGCGACGTGGCGATTATGCCGACGCCTCGCTCGACACCAGCAGCATCGCCTTCGTGCTCGACTGCCATGTGTGGTCGAACAACAGCGTCCGGGTCACCGCGCGGAACGTAAGCGCGTCAACAGTTGATCTCGCGGCGGCGGGTCTGTCGGTGCAGGTGACAAAGCGGCGCTTTCCGTAATTGCTCGTGCGCCGCCTTCGCATCATCCGCGCCGGCATCCTGCATTCATGCAGTACTCTACCGAGGCCAGCGCTGGTGCAGATCATCGATCACGAAGGCATGGCTGTGGCGGACTGCGCCTGTGGGATCCGGGCTCACATCACCCAGATGCGCATGCCCAGGCGGAAGCCGATCGTGGATATGCTCGACCTCCGCCGCATCGTCCCTCGGCCACAGCAAAATGGCCGCGACCAGCCCCATGGCGCCCAGCACCACCAGAATCAGGAAAGTGGCCGGCATCCCCGCCATGGCCCCGAAGCGCCCCGCCACTGGATAGGCGATCAACCAGCAGGCATGGCTGAGCGCGAACTGTGCAGCAAACAGCGCAGGTCGATCGCCCGCATGGGCCGAGCGCCGCAGGAGCCGCCCGCTTGGCGTCAGCACCAGGCCGTTTCCGAAGCCGAGCAGCATCCATAGCGGCAGCAACATCGACCAACTCGGCACCAGCAGCCCGAGTAGCAGGCCAGCGACAAGCAGCCCGGCACCGGCCATCATGGCCGTGCGGTCGGTCATCACGCCATCCAGCAGCCGCGGCACGGCTAGGGCTGCGACCATCGAGCCCGCGCCATAGGCCGCCAGCGTCCAGCCCAACTCCGCCGCGCCTAACCCGAAGCCAACCCTGACGATCACCACCGTGTTCACGATCACCATCGCCCCGGCCATGGCGACGGTGACGTTCAGCGCCAGCAGCCCGCGCAGCCTTGGCGTGGCGAGGTAGATGCGCGCACCGCGCGTGATACGGCCCCACGCGCCCTCCTGCGTCGCCGGCGGCTTGGGCGAGGGCAGCACAACAGTCAGCACCAGGGCGGCGGAGGCCACAAACCCCAGCGCATTTCCGGCGAACAGCCAATGGAAGCCGACCAGCCCAAGCAGCGCCGCGGCGATGGCAGGGCTCGCCAGCGCCTCAAGGTCATAAGCCAGCCGCGAGAGGGACAGCGCCTTGGTGTACTCGGCCTCCTCCGGAAGAATGTCGGGGATGGTCGCCTGGAAGGTCGGCGTGAAGGCGGCCGAGCCAGTTTGCAGCACGAAGATCAGCACATAGACCTGCCAGATCTCGGTCACGAAGGGCAGCGCCAGCGCGACCGCGGCGCGCAGCAGGTCGAGTGCCACCAGCAGGCTGCGGCGTGGCACCAGATGCACGAAGGCGCCCGCCACCGGCGCGATTCCCACATAGGCGATCATCTTGATGGCGAGCGCGGTGCCGAGCACCGCGCCTGCATCAGCACCCGCCAGGTCGAAGGCCAGCAGACCGAGCGCCACGGTCGCCAGACCCGTCCCGAGCAGGGACAGCACCTGCGCCGCGAACAGATGTCGATACGTCAGGTTGGCAAGCGGGCTGAGCATGACGTTTCTGGCTCCGTGGCGATCCCCGCCGGCCGAAGCCGGCGGGGGCCAGTATCAGGGGCGGATGATGCGTGCGTAATCGCCCGTTGTGCGCAGCGTGACGCTGACATCACGGCCGGAGCGGTTGCGCCAGAACCAGCCATGGGTGCCGTCGAAGATGGCGGTGAACTCGCCCTGTTCGCCGGACGAGCCGCGGCCGTTGCGATAGCTGTGCGCGGCGTTCCGCCCGGGGTTGGGCGGCTCGCCATGCAGGTCGAAATTGACCGGACCCGTGGCGGTCCAGCTGTAGCTGGCTCGGGCGCCACGCCGCATGTCGAGCTTCACTTCCAGGCCCTGGTTCGGCCGGAGCGTGATGGTGGTCTCGTCGGTCCGAGACGCGGCGGCCGGCGCCGGGGTCTGTGCAGCGGCCGAGCGGATGAACAGCCCTGCGAATATCGCCCCCGGCAGGCTGGAACGCGGGCCTGGTGTTGCGGCCGGTGGCACGCGGTCTGCCTCGGCCTCGGCTGCCAACTGCATCTTCAACTCGCCCATCTCGGTCAGGCCAAGCGGGCGCCCGATGCCGGTCGGATCGATGCCGTATTCCGCCGGCAGCACGACGGTCACGAGGATGCCGGCCGCCGTCACGATGGCGATGGCGGTCGAGCGCAGCAACTGCTTCGAGGACGGCAGTTCGGCGCGGGTCGGAAGGTCGGTGTTGTACATGTCAGGGATTCCTCAGGAGACGAACCAGCCGGTGAGCTGATAGCCGATCAGCACGAACCCAGCGGTCATCATGACGACGTTGGCGGTATAGGCGTGGCGCAGGAAACTTGGGCTGCGACGCCAGAAGCCCATGGCGATGAGAATGGCGCCGAGCGCCAGCAACTGCCCAACCTCGACGCCGACGTTGAACGCCAGCAGGTTCGGCAGCAGCCCATCGGGCGAGATGTTGTAGTCGAGGATCTTCGAGGACAGGCCGAAGCCGTGGCAGAAGCCGAAGATCAGCGTCGCCAGTTTGGTGTTCGGCTGGTAGCCGAGCCAGCGCTGGAAAGCGCCGAGATTATCGAGCGCCTTGTAGACGATCGAGAAGCCGATGATGGCATCGATCAGGTAGCTGTTGATCCCGATGCCGAAATAGACGCCGGCCAGCATCGTGGTCGAATGGCCGAGCGCGAACAGGCTCACATAGAGGGCGATGTGCTGCAGCCGGTATAGGAAGAAGATCACCCCGAACAGGAACAGGATGTGGTCGTAGCCGGTCACCATGTGCTTGGCGCCCAGATAGACGAAGGGCAGCAGGTGAACGCCGGTGATCTCCTGGATGTAGCCCTTGTCACCCTCGGCGACGGCATGGGCGAGCGCCTCTGTGGTGGCACCCAGCAGGGTGAGGCCGAGGATGCACAGGCATAGCCATGGAATTCGCGACAGGCGCGCGGCGCCCGCGATGATGGGATTCATGAGGTGAGACCGCTCAGCTGAGATAAGGAAGGGATCGTCCGAAGACGGCGGCACGGGCAGCTCAGCCGAGCCCGCGGGGCGGACGTTCCATCCTGCTGTTTGGCCCTGGCGTCAGGCCCTCCTGCCCCAGGATTGCGAGCCGGGTACGCGGCATCCATCGCGGCACCAGGGAGGTCGAACGCACGGTCACCGCCTCATGCACATGGTCTGTGATCGCATGATCGACGGCATCGTGGGGCCCGGGCAGGTCGTGATCGTCCGTGGCGTGGATGTGGTCGGCAGCACCGTGCTTCGACACCGCGGCGATGGGCGGCGCGAAGGTGAAGACAAGCAGTGCCACGAGCAGCAGCCTGACGATGTGTCGAAACCCCCTCATGCCGCGCGGCTACCCCACTCCTGTGTTGCTCGCACTGGATAGCAGATTGACGCTATCCCTACCAGGGGGATAGGACAGGCTCATGAGTGATCCCCATACCCACGGGTCCCACCCCGAGATCGTCAAACGGCTGAAGCGGGCCGAGGGCCATCTGCGCAGCGTGGTCGAGATGATCGAGTCGGGTCGGCCATGCCTGGACATCGCGCAGCAACTTCACGCGGTGGAAGCGGCCATCGCCAAAGCAAAACGCACCCTTATCCACGACCATCTCGACCATTGCTTGGACCACGTCGTCGGCGCGATCCCGCGCGCCGACCGCGGGCCTATCGATGACTTCAAGGCCATCACCAAGTACTTGTGAGTAATCATCCCGCACATCTCCGGCAGGCTTCGTGGGTCGGGCACGCCCGTTCAGGCAGTCGCCCGAAGCCGGCGACGCCGTACCAGGCCAAGCGCCACGATCGCCGCGGCCGCGAGCGTAAGCCAAGGCAGAAGCACGATGTTCAGCATCTGCCATCCGAGCCGATCGAGCATCGCGCCGGCAGCGAGCGAGGAGGCGAGGCCCACCGCGAAGATCGTCAGGTCGTTCGCGGCCTGTGCCCGCGCCCGCTCCGCCTGGGTGTAGGTTTCGGTCAGCAGCGTCGTGCCGCCGATGTAGAGGAAGTTCCACCCGACCCCGAGCAGTACGAGCGCTGCGACGAAACTGTGGAACCCAGTCCCGGTCAGCGTCATGCCGACATGCGCGCAGAGCACCACCACCCCGGTCAGCATGATCCGCAGCACCCCGAAGCGCGCGATCAATGAGCCCGTGAAGAAGGAGGGCAGGAACATGCCGAGTGTGTGCGCCTGGATCACTCGCGCCGCGTCCGCGATGCCGTGCTCGTGGTGGATCATGGCGAGCGGCGTTGCCGTCATGGCAAGGATCATCACACCATACCCGGTCGCCGCACCGAACAGCGCCACGAGGTAGGATGGCTGGCGAACGATGCTGCCAAGCGGGCGTGGCGTCGCTGCCCCTGCTACTGCGGCCGCGGGCGGTGCCGCCGGCATGCGCAGGCCGAGCAGAATTCTCATAGCAAGCAGGCTGACGACCGAGAGCAGCAGGAATGACCCCGTGAATTCCGGCTCCAGCAGCGGACCGCCATGCCGCCCGAGCTCCGGCCCGACGATCGCGGCGAAGACGCCGCCGGCGAGCACGTAGGAAATGGCACGCGGCCGGAAGGCGGCATCGGCCACTTCGGCCGCGGCAAAGCGGTAGAATTGGGCGAAGCCCTGATAGGCGCCGATCAGCAGTGTACCGAAACCGAGCAGCACGAGCGACCCGGTCCAGATGCCGGCGGCGCCGCAGAGCCCGCCGAGGACGCCGAGTGCCGCACCTATGAGGAATCCATATCGGCGGCCGCGCCGCGCCATCAGCATCGAGGCCGGAAAGGTCGCCGCGGCCGTGCCGAGGAACATCGCCGCGATTGGCGCGGTGACGAGCCATGGCGCAGGGGCGAGGTGCGTCGCGGCCAGCGCAGCGACCGTCATTACCAGCACGGATGCGGTCTGGAACAGAGCCTGGGCCGAGGCGAGCAGCAGCACGTTGCGGGTTTGGTGCGTCGTGGTCATGGCGGCTCCTCGTGAGTGTCGGTTCAGCCGGAAGCCGGCCGGGCGGGCTTATGGACGTGCAGGGCGATGAACGCCGCCCCGAAGGTCGTCACACGGCCGAGCTGCGCATCGAACCCGGAGATCAGTCGCGCCATCGCGGCGTTCGGCGGGTGGAAGACCGCCCCCCGGACGTCGTCGATCACCAGGCTGGCGGCTGCCGCCGCGCGGCGCAACTGGCTGGCCGAGTGGAAGGCCGCGCTGCGCCAGAGCCGCGATCCGATCCAGCCGCGGATGCGCCGGCGCAGCGCCCACAGACTCCAGCGTCCGAGCTCGCCGATCACCAGCCGCCCGCCGGGGCGCAATACGCGCGCCATCTCACGCCAGGCCGTCGCCTCGTCCTTGACGAAGCACAGCACGGTGACGGCCGTGAGCAGGTCGAAAGAGGCGTCGGGGAAGGGCAGCGCCTCGATGCGGCCCTGCACGAAGCGGATGTCCTGCCCGGCCGTTCGCTCCGCCGCCGCGCGCAGCATGGCGGCGTCCGGATCGATGCCGGTCACGCGCGCGCCAGCGGCGGCGAGTTCCACCGCGAGCAGCCCGTCGCCGCAGCCAATGTCGAGACTGTCGAGCCCGACCACGTCGCCGATCATCGGCCGAAGCGCCGCGGCCTCGCACGCATCGGTGATGCGGCCGAGCGACGAGATGCGCCAGGCGCGATAGGCTTCCGGCCCCGTGGGGATCGGCGCGGTGCTAGCCCCGCTCAGAACACCAGCACCTTATCGGCATCGATGGTCGCTGCCGCGAGTTCGTCCATGGTGCTGCGACGGGCGCCGTCCATGATGTCCTGATCGGTCATGCCGCGGGCATCCATGCAGGTGCCGCAAAGCAGCACGGCGCCCTTGCCGACAACCACGCGCTTCAGCATGCGCTCAAGGCTGTAGTAGCCCTCCGGCACCTTCTGGCCCCGCCGCGCGGCGCCGACCGCATCGGCCATCAGGAAGACCGTGACCTCGGTGGCCGGATCGCGCTTGAGCAGGGCACCAGCCAACCGCAGTGCGTTGTAGCAGCGCTCGGTGCCGTAGGGCGGATCGTTGACGATGAAGAGGATCTTCACGTGGGCGCCTCCTTCGGCGTTGCGCCGGCGATCGGCGCGCCGCGGGTCACGGGTAGACCCGCAGCGGTCCATGCCTTCATGCCGCCGCGCAGCACAGCGACATCTTGATGCCCGGCGGCGACCAGCGCCTCGGCCGCGCGGGCGGACCGGCGATCGGTCAAGCAGACCAGCACCACCGCGCCCGTGCCGGCCTGAGCCGGGTCCGCCACCAACGCTTCCACCGGGATGTTGGCGGCGCGCGCGATGTGGCCGAGCGGGCCGGTGAACTCGTCAGCTCCGCGCACATCGATCACCCTCGGCGCGCCGGTTGCGGCGAGCACCTGCGACAGGGCATCGACATCGGTCCAGGCCATCGGCTCCCCGGCCGGGGCGGGCCGGCGGACGCGACGCAGCAGCCGTGGCAGGAAGGCAATGGCAGCGAGCACCGCCAGGCCGAGCAGCCCGTAGCGCAGCGCCGCCGCGTCGTCGCCCGAGAGCGCGCCGCGCCCGGCATGGCCGAGCCAGGCATAGGCAGCCGTGCCCGGGATCATGCTAATGGCGGTCGCCAGCACATACTGGCCGATCGGGATGCGCGTTAGGCCCAACGCGTAGTTGGCAAGATTGAAGGGCACCGCCGGCACCAGACGGACCAGCGCGACGAAACGCCAGCCCTCGGCCTCCACCCCGTCGACGACCTGCTTGAGCCGCCCGCCAGCGCGTCGTGCCACCCAGTCGCCGGCAAGATGGCGGGCCACCAGGAAGGCGAGCGTTGCCCCGAGCGTTCCACCCGCGAGGTTGATGACCGTGCCGAGCACCGGCCCGAACAGGGCGCCGCCGGCCAAACCGAACACCGAACCCGGCAGGAACAGCACAGTCGCCGCCGCAAAGATCAGGACGAAGCCGACCGCGCCCCAGGCGCCGAGGCCGCGCACCGCGTTCTCCAGTGCCGTGAGGTCCAGCCGGTCACGCACCAGGAAGGTCGCCGCGACCGCCGCCGCCAGCACCGCTGCCAGCAGCCAGCGGGACAACGGCCGCTGGGGCGCCGACATCAGGCGCGCTCGCGCCGGCCGAGCGGATAGGCGCGATCATCCTCTCGCAGCGGCTGGGTCAGCATGCGATCGAGGCGCAGCTCACGCGGGTCGCGGAACTGCTCGATGCCGATCGTCATGGCCTCGTGCCCGGCGGCGGGCTGGGCGCGATAGGTGCCGAAGATCCGGTCCCAGACCGCCAGGTTGAAGCCGAAATTGCTGTTGGTTTCGCGCGGCACCACCGAATGATGGACGCGGTGCATGTCGGGCGTGACCAGCACAAGCCGGAGCAGGCGGTCGAGCCGTTCCGGCAGGCGCAGATTGGCGTGGTTGAATATCGCGGTTGCGTTCAGCAGCACCTCGAACACCAGCACCGCGACCGCCGGCGCGCCGAGGGCGACCACCACCATCAGCTTGATGACCATCGACAGCAGGATCTCGACCGGGTGGAAGCGCAGGCCGGTGGTGACGTCGAAGTCGAGGTCGGCGTGGTGCATCCTGTGCAGCCGCCATAGCGCGGGCACAGCGTGGAACATCACATGCTGCAGATAGATGGCGAGGTCGAGCAGCACGACAGCGAGTAGGATCGCAAGCGGCTGCGGCACCCCGAGCCAGGGCAGCAACCCAACCCCGCGCCCCTCCAGGGCGAGCGCCAAGCCGACCGCCGCGGTGGGGAAGACGAGGCGCACCACCAGGCTGTCGAGCACCACTACGCCGAGGTTGCTCGGCCAGCGCAGCCAGCGCCCGGCGCTGCGCTGGCGGCGCGGCAGCCAAGCCTCCAAGCCTGCCATTAGGGCCAGGATGCCGGCGAAGACCGCCAAACGGATCAGTGGCTCGTGGGCCAGAAGGCTGTTCATGGAGCGGTTCCGGGTTGACGTGGCCCTGGCGGCTGTTCATTATTCAATCACACGATTGAACGTAGGATCGGGGCCAAGCCCGTGTCAAGCAGCGACAGCACCCCGAAGCGCCGCCTCCTCGCCGCCTTCGCTTCCGTGGGGCGTGCGCTTGGACACGAACATCGGCTGGAACTGCTCGAAGTCCTGGCGCAGGGGGACCGCACAGTCGACGCGCTGGCCGCGCGCTCCGGCCTGCCCTTCGCGAACACCTCGCAGCACCTGCAGCACCTGCGCCGTGCCGGCCTCGTCGAGACGCGGCGCGAGGGCAAGCACGTGGTCTACCGCCTGAGCGATGACGCGGTACCGGCGCTGCTCACCGCGCTGCGGCGGGTAGCGGAGCGCAACCTTGCCGAGGTCCAGCACGTGGTCGCCACCTACTTCGCTGGGCGCGACCGCCTGGAAGCGGTGTCACGGGACGATCTGCTCGCCCGGCTCGGTGAAGGCGGCGTCATCCTGCTCGACGTACGGCCGGAGGACGAGTTCGCGGCCGGCCACCTGCCCGGCGCCCTGAACGTGCCGCTTCACCGGCTGGATGCGGCCATCGCCGCGCTGCCGCGCGACTGCGAGGTTGTCGCCTACTGCCGAGGTCCCTATTGCGTGCTGTCCTTCGATGCGGTGGAGGAGCTCCGGCGTCGGGGATTTCGGGCGCGGCGCCTGGAAGACGGCTTCCCGGAGTGGAAGGCGGCCGGCCTGGCCGTAGAGGCGGCGTGACGGCGGAGCAGGCGGCACGGCCGCAATGAAGGGGGGAGCGGTCGGATGCCTGTGACGCGAGAGGATCTGTTCCTACGCCTGGCGGCGCTTGGCATCGAGACGTCGACGTTGCCCTACCCCGAGCACCGAACAGTGGAGGAGGGCAAGGCGCTGCGCGGCGATATGCCGGGGAGCTTCACCAAGAATCTCCTGCTGAAGGACAAGAAGGGGCGGCTGTTCCTCGTGGTGGCGCACGAGGACAGCGTCTTCGACCTCAAGACGCTGCATGCGCGCGTCGGCGGTCAGGGCCGCCTTGGCTTCGCCACACCGGAGCAGGTTCGTGGCCTGCTCGGCGTCGATCCGGGAGCGATAACGCCCTTCGGGCTGATTAACGACACGGAGCAGGCCGTGGTGCCGGTGATCGAGGCCGCGCTGCTGGCTGCTGAATGGCTCAACTTCCACCCGCTGGAGCAGACAGGCAGCACGAGCATCCGCCCGGACGATTTGCTCAGCTTTGTGCGGGCATGCGGGCACGCGCCGCTCTGCGTGGCGCTGGTAGACGGGTAGCCACGGGCTGCTCCTCCGCCGCCTGCGGAGCGCGCCACGCAATGAGCGTCGCGCTGCGTCGATGAGCCATATCGTCGCCCGACCGACTGCCGAATTGAACATCTCCGTGGTGACGCCCGCCCGCGACAGCCTGGAAGCCGTGACGCGGCAGGATCTGCTCGGCCGGCTGAAGGCGCGCGACGTCGTCGTGCTTGACGTGCGTCCGGAGGATGAATTCGCGGCCGGCCACCTGCCCGGCGCCCTGATCGTGCCTCTCGCCTCGCTCAATCGGGCCATGCTCGCGCTGCCACGCGACATGGAGATCGTCGCCTATTGCCGCGGACCATACTGCGTGTTGTCGTTCGATGCTGTTGAGGCACTGCGCGGCTCAGGATTCCAGGCACGACAAGGTCGCGGGCCTGACTGTTGAAGTAGCCTGAGGGCGAAACGGTCGCCGCAGTATCCGCAGGAACCCATAGGGACGGAGCCTCCGCGATAGGCAATGGTTCAAGCCCGGGCGCGCTGCCTCCGAAAGATCTACGCCAGCTCGCGCACGCGCTCATAGAACAGCCGCGCCGGCGCGCGCCGCGGCAAATCGGCGGGAAGCACTGCCCAGATCTGTCGGCGCATGGCCGGGCCCGCAAGGGCGACCCTGACGAGCGAGCCCGCCGCCAACTCGTCGCGCGCCGCACATTCCAGCAGCACCGAGACGCCAAGCCCCGCCGCCACCGCTCGCTTCACGCCCTCAGTGCTGCCCATCGCCCGGGCCACGCGCATCGGGGGTGCCGCGCTGCCCAAGGCCTCGGCCAGCACCCGGCCCATGCCGGTGCCGGGTTCTCCGCCGATCAACGGCTCGGCCAGGAAGATCTCCAGCGGTATCGGTTCCGTGCCCGCATAGCGGTGGCCTGGTGGCACGATGCCGATGACTGGCTCCTCCCGCCACGGCAACGCCTCGAAGCCTGGTCGTCCGTCCCACCATTCGGTGAAAGCGATGTCCGTCTCGCCAGCCGCCAACAACTCGAGTGTCTCTGGGTTGGAGCCGAGGCGCAGTTCCTCTTCTGCACGCAGCAGTGGCGGAAGGAGGTAAAGGCCCGGATTGCGCGCCGAGCCGATGACCAGCGGACGCGATGTGAACAGGCTCGCAGCTTGGCGTGCGCCTTCCACAAGGCGGCGGGCATGCGGCAGCAGGCGCTGCCCTTGTGGCGTCGGGGTACCGCCTCGGCGGCTGCGCTGGATGAGCGGCACACCGAGTTCCTCCTCCAGCCGGTGTAGGCGCTGGGTCAGCAACGGCTGCGACACGCCCAACCGCCGCGCCGCAGCGCGGAAGCCTCCATCTTCGACGACCGCGACGAAGCTATTCAGCAGGCCGAGGTCGAGCATCATGCCGCCCTTCCGATCAGACCCGGCACCGGCGCGCCGGCGAAGAAGGCGGCCATCGATTCCGCGGCCGCCATCTCGATCGCCTCGCGCACCTGCGCGACGGCCGAGCCGAGATGCGGCGTGAACAACGTGCGTGGGTGCGCGAGCAGCGCAGGCGGGATCTCGCGCGGACGGTCCGGCAGGGCCCAGTCCTCCATGGCGAACACGTCGGCCGCGTATCCGCCGAGGCGCCCGGCTTCGAGGGCCGTCGCCACCGCCGCCTCGTCCACCAGCGAGCCACGCGCCACGTTCACCACCAGCGCGTGGGCCGGCAGCAACGCCAAGCGCCTCGCGTCGAGGATGTGGTGGGTGGCGGGCGTCAGCGGCAGGCCCAGCACCAGCGCATCGGCCACTGGCAGCAATTCCTCGATCGGCGCAGCGGTCACACCCGGCGGGGCCGGGGCGCCCGCGTCATGGCCAAGGATCCGGCAGCCGAAGCCCTGCAACCGCGCAGCCACAGCCTGGCCCACTCGACCGAAGCCCAGCAGCCCAACTGTCGCGCCTTCGAGCCCGGCTCCGTAGAGAATCGGCCGCCAGCCCGCGAAGCCGCCGCCGCGCACTAGCGCATCACCTACGCGAACATGCCGGCCGAGGCCGATGAGCAGCCCGACCGCAAGCTCGGCCGTAGGCGCGGTCAGCAGGTCCGGCACGACGGAGACGACCACGCCACGGCGCTCACAAGCGGCAAGGTCGAAGTTGTCGGCCCCCTTCAGCGCACAGCCAATCATGCGCAGCCGCGGACAGGCAGCGAGGAAGGCCTCGTCCACATGGTCCGTCATGAAGGCGAGCAGCCCGTCTGCCTCGGCGGCGCGGGCGCGCAGCTCCACGACCGGCCAGGGCTCGGGGCCCGGGTTCATCTCGACGGCGGCAAAGCCCCGCAGGCGCGCGAGGACGCGCTCGTGCAGTGGCTGCGTCGCGAGGATGCGAGGTGGCGGGGCGGGTTTCATCGAGACGTCACTCCGATAGCCGTCGTGGCCGGGTTATACGGCGATAAATTATCAAACAAGCGTGGAGTTGCAAATGAATGATCAAAGAGACCGCGCCGTTGCGCTACGACTGATCGCCGCTGGCGTCGTCTATCCGAATGGCACGCGCGCACTTCATTCCACGAGTCTCGACTTCGCTGAGGGCGCCTTCACCGTGCTGCTCGGCCCTTCGGGCGCCGGGAAATCCACCCTGCTGCGCAGCCTCAACGGCCTTGTGCCGCTCAGCGAGGGGCATGTGGAGACGAGCCGCCTTGGCGTGGTGCGCGGCACGCGCGGCTGGCGTGAGCACCGCCGCTCCACCGGCATGGTGTTCCAGCAACACCAGTTGATCGGCCGGCTGACCGCCTTCGCCAATGTGTTAACCGGCCGCCTGGGCCACCACTCGACCCTGCGCAGCCTGCTGCCGCTTTCGCCCGCCGAGAAGCACCTCGCACTGGACGCGCTGGAGCGCGTGGGCCTGCTGGAATTTGCGCTGCGCCGCGCCGACCAGCTCTCCGGCGGGCAGCAGCAGCGCGTGGGCATCGCGCGCGCACTCGCCCAGGCGCCCAACCTGATCCTGGCCGACGAGCCCGTGGCCTCGCTCGACCCCGCCACCTCCGAGCGCGTGCTGGCCCTGCTGCACGACATCTGCCGGCAGGACGGGCTCTCCGCCATCGTCTCGCTGCACCAGGTCGACCTCGCCCGCCAGTTCGCCGACCGCATCATCGGCATCGGTGGCGGGCGCGTTGTGTTCGACGGACCGCCCAAGGATCTCGATGAGGCAGCGATCCGCCGCATCTACGGCGGCACCGCGCCCACCCCCGTACATGCCACCCGCATCTTGGAGACCACGCCATGAACCGCCGCTCCCTGCTCGCCGCACCGCTGCTGCTGCCGGCGCTGGCCGCGACCCAGGCCCATGCCCAGGCGCAGAACCCCACTCGCCTGCGCATGGCGCTGCTGCCAGACGAGAACGCCTCCACCATCATCCAGAACGCGCAGCCGCTGCGCACGCATCTGATGCAGGCGCTGGGCCGTGACGTGCAGGTGGTGGTGACGACCGACTACTCCTCCATGATCGAGGCGATGCGCTTCGGCCGCATCGAGATCGCGTATTTCGGGCCGTTCTCCTACGTGCTGGCGAAGTCCCGCGCCGAGGGCATCGAGCCCTTCGCCGTGGGTGTCGAGCGCGGCTCGCCCACCTATCGCTCCATCATCATCGCAACCGCCGACGGTCCGGTGAAGAAGCTGGAGGATGTGCGCGGCCACCCGATGGCCTTCGGCGACCAGGCCTCCACCTCCTCGCACCTGGTGCCGCGCGCCACCATCCTGCGCCGCACCGGCCTGGTGGGCGAGCGCGACTTCCGCGTGGTGCATGTCGGCACGCATGACGCGGTGGCCCGCACCGTGCAGTCGGGCCGCGCCCCGGTCGGCGCGCTGTCGGAGCTGATTTTCCATTCGCTGCTGGCACGGAATGTCATCCAGCGCGAGCGGCTGGTGGACGTCGCCTTCTCCGATCCCATCCCCAACTACCCGATGGTGATGCAGGGCAACCTGGCGCCCGAGCTGAAGCAGGCCATCCGCAATGCTTTCCTAAACCTGCGCGACGGTGAGTTGCTGCGTAACTTCCGCGTGGAGGGCTTCGCCGCCACTGACGACGCTGCTTACGACGTGCTGCGCGAGACGGCGCGCATCCTGAACCTTGACCTCGGTCGGATGAGCTGATGTCGGGGACAATGCAACAGGGCATCCTGGCGGCCGAGCGTGCCGACGGGCGCCGCCAGGCGCTGCTGGTGGCAGGCGTGCTGGCGATCTGCGTCGCGGCGCTCGCCATCACGGGTTTCTTCGACGCGCAGCGCTTCGCCGAGGGCATTCCGGCGCTGGCGCAGCTCGGCTCGGAGATGTTCCCGCCGGATTTCTCGCGCTGGCAATTCTGGATGAGGCCGCTGCTGGACACGCTGGCCATGTCCATTGCCGGCACCATCCTGGCGGTGATCCTCTCGCTACCGCTGGCGCTGCTGGCCGCGCCCAACACCACGCTGCACCCGGCGCTGGGGCACGTCACGCGGTTGGTGCTCTCCTTCCTGCGCTCGGTGCCGGAACTGATCCTCGGCATTATCTTCGTGGCGGCGGTGGGCTTCGGCGCGCTGCCTGGCGTGCTGGCGCTGGCGCTGCATTCGGTGGGCATGGTCGGAAAGTTCTACGCTGAGGCCATCGAGCACGCGGATCCGCGTCCGGTGGAGGCCGCGCGCGCGGCCGGTGCCACGCGCGTTCAGGTCATTACCAAGGCTGTGCTGCCGCAGGTGCTGCCGCAACTGGCCGACATCACCATCTACCGCTGGGAATACCACTTCCGTGCCTCGACCGTGCTGGGCATCGTGGGGGCGGGCGGCATCGGCTTCGAGCTGATCGCAGCACTTCGCCTAATCGCCTATGACCAGGTAGCGGCCATTCTCATCACCATCCTGGCCTGCGTCGTGGTGGTGGACAGCCTGGGCGCAGCTCTGCGACGGCGGCTCAAGTAAGGGCCGAAGAGCTCGCCGCGACGGGTGCCCCCGGCCGGGCACGGGAAGCCGTGCCCGGCAGCCGCGCGAGAGCAGAGCGATCATCGGCAGAAGCCGCTTGTACCGAGTCGCACGTCCGCCGCCAGCGATCGTCGATGCACCCACGCGTCATCCACGTTCCGATTAGAACTCAGTGGAAGTGCTGGCCTCGCGCCATGGCAAGGTGATGCGGCTGGTGGTGGGCGCCGCTGACAAGAAGCCCGATGAAGCCAAGCCCACGGACGCGCACGACCTCCCCCGGATCAGCGGACGTCACTGTGAGCCGAATGCCATCGTGCAGCACCTCCGTGCGGGCACGCCAGGCAGGCAGCTGGTCCAGTTCACGGGCGTGGGCCGGGATCATGCGCAGAATGGCGTCGAGCGTCCGGCCGGTACCGGTCACCGCGATCTCGATCCCACCGTCAACGGGGCGCTCCGCGGCGACGGCCTTGAGCGTGACCTCGTTCATGTCGATGAGGTGCTCGCGCAATGCGGCGAGGGTCACCTTGGACCAATCGGTCGTGGGGTCGGCCTCCAGGATGCGGACGATCTCCTGGATCGTGCCGAAGGCGTCCTGGCCGGGCAGCGTCGGTGTTGCGGCTGTAGCCGGCCGGTGCATCCCCGCGTGACCGTGGGGCGGAGCCTGGGCTGCCACGGGCGCAAGATGCAGCGCGCCGAGGGCGCCTGCAGCGGTGAGGATAGCCATAGCCATGATGGCGAAGTGCTTTGGCGACATGAAGTGCTCCGCGGAAACGTGTTGCTGGACAAGGTACGGCCTCCCGCCATGCAAAGCGTATGACTGCGGTCATGTGGGATCGGTATCGGCTCCCTTGATCTAGACTTCGTCAGCGCGCCGCCTGGGACGCAGACTCGTTCGGGCCCATTCCGCGATCCAGCCGGCCGCGATGCCAAGCGCGGGGTTCAGTGCGAAGGTCGCGACTGCGGCGGCGGCGATGGCCGGCCGGCACTCGCTGCGGACCTCGAGCAGCCGCCGCGACAGAGCGAGATCACTGCCAGCGAGGATCAACAACGCGCCGAGCGCACCCGATGGAACCACCGCGAGCAGGCGAGCCGCGTCCTCCGCGAAGAACAGGCCCATCGGCAGCAGCAGCGCGCCGAGCAGGACCGGCGCCCAGCCGGTGCGCGCCCCGAAGCGATGCTGTGCAATCAGCCCCCCCGCGCCATGGCACATCGGCAGGGCCCCAAAGGGCGTGAGCAGCACATTCGCTCCGCCCGTGACCAAGCCGAGCCGGCGTTCAGAGGCATGCGCCGCCGAGGCGGGCGGGAACATCTCGCGGACCAAAAGGGCGGGCAGCAGCACGGCATTGGCGAGCGTGAGCGGCAGTTGCGGCAACGCGCCGAACAGCAGCCCGTGCCAGGCCTCCTCGCCGCTGCCTGGCAAAACGAGCGGCGGCATGGCGAAGGCTACCGAGGGCATCGGCGGCAGCGCCGTGCCTGCGGCGAGATCCACGGCAATGGCGGCTGCGAGGGCAAGCGGCACCGAAGGGAGACGTGGGACGAGCCGCGGCAGGCCGAGCAGCAGGACCAGGGCGATGCCCGCTGTGAGCGGCCCCGCCCAGACAAGCCCGATCCCGATCCATGCCATGCTGGCGCCCACGCCGAGTTGCAGACCCAGCACCGCAGAGCGCGGAACGACGCGCGCCGCCCAGGCCGTTGCACCCGATAGCGTCAGCGCCAGCAGGATCAGCCCGCCCGCGATCCCCGCGGCTGCAACCTCGCCCGGCACCAGCCCGCCGGCGATCACGAGGGCGCCGACCGCCTTCATCGGCTGCACCGGCATCGGCAGGCGGTAGATGACACCGGTCGCGATGAGGAACACGCCGAAACCCACCAGCACGCCGCCGGCCGACATGCCCGCAACCGCGACTGCGCCGAGCAAGACAGGCAGCAAGGTACCAAGGTCGCCGAAGGCGCCGCCCACCTCGCCGGCAATCGAGGGGCGTGCGGTGGGCTTCATGCTGCGGCCACCACGGGCAGGTGCACGCTGCCGTCATCGTCGCGCCGAAGCCGTCCCGCCCGTTCCAAACGGGCAAGGGCGCGGTATGTCGCTTCGTGTGACAGGCCCAGTTCCGCTGCCAGGGTCTTCCAGGACCTATCGAGCCGCCGCGAACCGTCAGGCTCCGACGGCAGGGCATGCAGCACGTCGAGGATCCGATCCGCCGCGTGAGGCAGGGCCAGGCGCTCAGCCCTCGCACGCTCCGCGACAAGGCGCGCTGCCAGGTGTGCCGCGATGCGCCAGCCAAGCGATGGATCGGTCTCGGCCGCCCGCCGCAGATCTGATGCTGCAAACACCGTCACACGGCTCGGCACCGCGGCGACAGCGTCGCAATGATGGTGGGTCTCGAAGAGCGAGGCCTCTGCGAAGGTGTCGCCAGGCCCGGCGCGATGCAGCACCAGCCGGCGCCCTTCTGGCGAAGTGCGGATGAGTTCCAGCGTCCCGTCCTGCACGAGAACAAGGCCGAGGGCAGGATCGCCGGCGAAGAAAAGTTGGTAGCCCCTTGCCAGAGCGACATCACGGCCGGGTGGAAGGGTGCTGAGGAGATCGAGGCTCATGTGACCGCGATCATATAGAGTGGTGGTGCGCTGCGCGATCCTCCCGATGGACCGCAAGGTAGTGATTTTCTGCTGGGCGTGACGCTGGTCTTGCCGACGACGGCTCAGACCCGCACCGCGGGAGCGTAGCGTTGCACACCGGGCGATGACTCAGACGGCGAGACGCGTCTCATAAACACCAGAGAAGGTTGGAATCCGGTTCCCACCGCTGCTCCAGTCGGTCTCTCAGAACACATTCTCCATAGTGGCGTCGCCTCGCAGAAGCGCGGCCTTTCGCCACGTTTTCCGCGCGCACCTTGAGACTTCAAGGGCGGCACCGAAGCCCTATGCGGTTCTCTCTCCGGGCTTTTCTCTCCGGACCTTGGGACTGGCCCGATCCAGTCTACAAGCCTCAACCCGTTGTTCTGCCTCATCTTTGCCGCGTCGCAGGACTTGGATATTCAGCAACTGCTTCGCCCAGGCGAACGCCTCGGACGTCTGAATCCGGCGCGTCGCAGGCCCAAGCCCCTCGAATCTCCCGATCCTGTGTTACCCTTCCGGTATGGATGGCCAGGAGCGCGGGCGCCGCGACGCAGCCCCAGAGGCACGGGCGCGACAGATCATTGATGCCGGCTTCGCGGCCGCTGGCTGGATCGTCCAGGACCGGGCCGAGGTGAACCTGCACGCCGGCCCCGGGATTGCTGTGCGCGAAACCCCGACCGCCACCGGCCCCGCCGACTACCTGCTCTTCCTCGATGGCCGCGCCTGCGGCGTGCTGGAAGCGAAGCCCGAAGGCACGACCCTGTCAGGCGTTGTGCGCCAGGGCGACGACTACACGCGCGCCGCGCCGGCCCGGTATCCCGCCTGGGCCGACCCGCTGCCCTTCGTCTACGTCTCGACCGGCGCCGAGACCCTGTTCCAGGACGCCCGCGACCCGCTCGCCCGCCCCCGCCGCGTCTTCGCCATCCACCGGCCCGAGACGCTGCGCACCATGCTCGCGGCCGGCAGCAGCCTCCGCGCCCGCCTCGCCACCCTGCCGCCGCTCGACCCGACGCGCCTGCGCCCCTGCCAGGCCGAGGCCATTGCCGGCGTCGAAGCCTCGCTCGCCCAGGGCAGGCCCCGCGCCCTCGTCTCCATGGCGACCGGCGCCGGCAAGACCTACACGGCCTGCGCGCTCACCCACCGCCTGCTCTCGCCGCCCGTCCGCATGGGCCGGGTGCTGTTCCTGGTGGACCGCGCCAACCTCGGCACCCAGGCGAAGCGTGAGTTCGACGCCTTCGCCCCCGGCGGCGCCGGCCTGCTGTTCCGCGAGGAGTTCACGGTCCAGCACCTCCAGGGCAGCACCATCGACCCCTCGGCCAGCGTCGTCATCTCCACCGTGCAGCGCCTCTATTCGGTCCTGCGCGGCCAGCCCTTCGACGACGCCGACGACGAGCGCGGCGGGTTCGAGCGCGCCGCCGACGACGCAGAGCGCCCCGTCACCTACAACCCCGCCATCCCGCCCGAGACCTTCGACCTCATCATCGTGGATGAGTGCCACCGCTCCATCTACGGCAATTGGCGCCAGGTGCTGGAATACTTCGACGCCTTCCTCGTCGGCCTCACCGCGACACCCGGCCGCCACACGCTCGGCTTCTTCCAGCAGAACCTGGTCAGCCAGTATCCCTTCGAGCGCTCCGTCGCCGACGGCGTGAACGTGGACTTCGAGGTCTGGCGCGTCCGCACCGAGGTCGGCGAGCGCGGCGGCACCATCCCCGCCGGCTTCACCGTCCCCCACCGCGACAAGGAGACGCGCCGCCGCCGCCTCGCCGCGCTGGACGAGGACATGCCCTACACCCCCGGCCAGCTGAACCGCGCCGTGGAGGTGCCGAACCAGATCCGCACCGTGCTCCAGGCCTATCGGGACGCCCTGCCGACCCAGCTCTTCCCCGGCCGGCACGAGGTGCCGAAGACCCTCATCTTCTGCCAGTCCGACAGCCACGCCGAGACCGTGACGGAGATCGCCCGCGAGGTCTTCGGCGGCGACGCCCGCTTCGCCCAGAAGATCACCTACCGCGCCACCGGCCGCAGCGGGCAGGAGCTGATCCAGGACTTTCGGACCGACCACCTGTTCCGCATTGCCACCACCGTGGACATGGTCGCCACCGGCACGGACATCAAACCGCTGGAGGTCGTGATCTTCCTGCGCGACGTCCGCAGCGCCCAGTATTTCGAGCAGATGCGCGGCCGCGGCGCCCGCACCATCCTGCCCACCGACCTGCAGCGCGCCACGCCCTCCGCCGAGCGGAAGGACCGCTTCATCATCGTGGACGCCGTCGGCGTGACGGAGAGCGTGAAGACGCCGACCGAGCCGCTGGAGCGCGACCGCACCCTCAGCCTGGAAGCCCTGCTGGAGCGCGTCGCCTTCGGCCACACCGACGAGGACACCTGCGCCACCCTCGCCGGCCGCCTGGCCCGTCTGGAACGCCGCCTGCCCGATCCGGCCCGCGCCGAGCTGACCCAGGCCGCCGCCGGGGCGACGCTAACCGACCTCGCCCGCGCCCTGGTGGACGCCGCCGACCCCGTCCGCATTGAGACCCGCGCGCGGGAGGCCGGCGCCGCGACGCCGGACGACGAGGCCGCCTGGGACGCCGCCGCAGAGGCCCTGCGCGCCGAGGCCTGCCGGCCGCTCGCCGCCAACCCCGCCCTGCGCCGCGCCATCCTGGAGGCGCAGCGCCAGACCGAAATCATCGTGGACGAGTTGACGGCCGACGCCGTGCTCTCCGCCGATTTCGACCTGAACCGCGCGACCGAGATCACCGAGCGCTTCGGCCGATTCCTGGCGGAAGAAGCCGACCATCTCGCCGCGCTCGCCATCCTCTACGCCCGCCCGCATGCGCAGCGCCGCCTGACCTACGCCATGCTGCAGGAGCTGCGCGCGACCATGGCGCGGCCGCCCTGGCTGCTGGACGACAAGGCGGTGTGGGCGTGCTACCGGCGCCTGCATGCGGGGCAGACCCGCGCGCCGGCCGGCCTGCTGACCGACCTGGTGGGGCTGGTGCGCTACGCCATCGGCGCGCGAGCGGTGCTAGCCCCCTTCGCGCCGGACGTGAACCGCAATTTCGAGCTGTGGCTCGGCCGCGAGAAGAAGGCCGGGCGCGACTACACCGAGGCGCAGATGGAGTGGCTGCGGCTGATGAAGGACTGGGTGGCGAGCAACGTGGAACTGCGGCTCGACGATCTGCGCGAGGCGTCGGATTTCTCGTCGCGTGGCGGCACCGCGCGAGCACGCGCGCTGTTCGGCGCGGAGCGCCTGCCGGCGCTGGTGGATGACCTGACCGACGCGCTGGTGGCCTGAGGATGCTTTCCCGAGCCGCGGATGATGAATTGCCGCATGGGTGGGCGCGCTCTCCGATTGGGCGCCTCTGCACGCTTCGCAATGGACGCGCCTTCAAGCCCGAGGATTGGGAGCTTCAGGGCCTCCCTATTGTTCGGATTCAGAACCTCAATAACCGGCGCGCAGCGTTCAACCGCTTCTCGGGGGCCGTGGCCGAGCACCATCGCATCTGCAACGGCGATCTTCTCTTCGCGTGGTCAGGGACACCAGGCACATCGTTCGGCGCGCACGTATGGCGCGGCGGTGATGCCGTCCTGAACCAACATATCTTCCGCGTGGATTTCGACGCGTCCGCCATCGACCGCGACTACTTCTGCCACGTCTTGAACTTCAGTCTGGAAGCCTTCATCGCCCAGTCGCACGGTGGGGCCGGGCTGGCGCACATCACGAAGGGCCGTCTTGAGGAAACGACTATCCCGCTTGCTCCAAGGCGGGAGCAGGCTCGGATCGCGTCCGCCATCTCGGAAGCATTGGAAGACATCGAGGCCGCCGAAGCCGCGCTGGCGCGGGCGCGCGAGGGCCTGACGCAGTTCCGCGCCAGCCTCCTCCACGCCGCCTGCACCGGCGCCCTCAGCAGTGACGGCGGTGAAGGATGGCAAACGAAGCCGCTGGCTGAACTCATCTCGGAGGGGCCGAAGAACGGCTACTCGCCGAAGGCGGGCGGCAACGACAACGGCACCCTGTCACTGAAGCTGACGGCAACAACATCGGGGCGCCTCAATCTCGCCCCCCATGCAGTGAAGCGGTTGTCTGAGAGCCCATCCGGAAAGGAATTGAATCGGCTGAATCGGATGTGATTCTCTGGTCGTGCGGGCGATTCGCGGGGGCAGGCAATGGCGTGGACGGCAGAGC
>NZ_QLIX01000034.1 GCF_003258945.1 Roseicella frigidaeris
CATGCGAAAGCTCATCGTCCTCGCCAACGCACTCATCCGCGACAACAAACCCTACGCCCCAGCCTAAAACACCACATTCATACAAAAGACAGTTGCTTGGCTTGGCTGCGCCGCGTCGCGCTGACAGGCGCGCCTCACGGCGCGACCGGCAGCGCCCGTTCGGGCGCTCGGCATGAAGGAAGCATTCATGCCGTTGGCATGAGACCGGGCGCAGGGCGGTTTCACCGTCCTGCGCCCGGTACAATTCCACCAGCATGGTGCGCCATCGCACAGCCAGCCGCCCCGGCGCAGGATAAGCGGCAGCGATGCCCGATACCGCCGCCGCGTCCCCGCCGCGCACCACCTTCGCCGCGGAACAGGCGCGCCGGCGCTGGCAGGCGCGGCTCTGGGGGCTGCTCTGCCTGGCGCTCGCCGCCGGCATCGGCGCCGCCCTCTCGACCATCGCCGGGCCGCTGCTGCTGATCCTCGCCGCACTGGGGTTGAGGCTGCTCGCCTGGCTCGGCCTCGCCCCATCGGCCATGCGCCACGCCCTGCAGGGGCTGGAGGGCTGGATCGCCGGGCCGCTCCGCGCCCTCGACCGGGGCTTCGACCTGCTGGAGGCGATGCAGGGCCCAGGCGACCTGCCGGCGGTGCTGGCCGGCCTGCTGGGCGGCGCCGGGCTGCTGCTGCCGGGCATGCTGGCCGCGGTGCTGCTCGCCGCCGGCCTGGCCCGCTTCTATCGCCGGAGCGCCATCGCCTCCGCCAGCGCCGACCTGGCGGCCCGTCCGCCGCGGCCGGGGGATGCCGAGGAGCACCAGCTCGGCAACATCCTCGCCGAGATCGCCCTCGCCGCCGGGCTGCCGGCGCCGCGCCTGCTGCTGGTCGACGCGCCCGAGCCCAATGCCGGCGTCTTCGGCGCCTCGCACGGGCAGGCGGCGGTGATCGCCACGCGCGGGCTGCTGGAGCGGCTGGACCGGCGGCAGACCCAGGGCGTCGTCGCGCATCTCCTCGCTGCGGCGGGCCAGGGCGACCTTCGCCTCGCCGCCGCGGTGCAGGCGGTGCTCGGCACGGTCGGCGCCATGGTGCTGGTCTTCGACCTTCCCTTCCGCCGCGCCGCCTGGGCGACGCTGCGCGACCTGCTGCTGGCCCTCGCCGGCCGGCTGCCGGCCGAGGCGGCGGACCGGCTGCGCGCCGGCCTCGCCGACAGCGCCTCGGGCCGCTCGATGGAGGCGATGAACCGGGCGCTCAGCATCGCCGATCGCTGGCCGCCCTTCGGCGCCCTGCTGGTGGCGCCGCTGATCCCCTGGGTGCTGCTGACCCTGGCGCAGAAGCTGCTGGCCTCGCTCTGGATGCTCTTCGTCTTCGGCTGGCCGCTCGGCCTGCTCTGGCGGGCGCGGCGCTACCGGGCCGATGCCGGGGCGGTGCAGCTGCTGCGCGACCCCGAGGCGCTGGCCGCGGCGCTGCGCCGGATCGACGAGGCCGGCCTGCCGCCCGGCGGCGGCTTGCAGGAGCTCGGCCTATTCCATGCGCCGCAGCAGGGCGGCGGCCTCGAATTCCGCGAGCGGGCGAGCCTCGCCTTCCCCCTCAGCCCGCCGGTCCAGCGGCGCCTGGCGCGGCTCGCCGCCCTCGGCGCCGATCGCGGCATGGCGCGGAGCCTCGGCGAGGAGCTGCGCGCCCTGCGTGCGCTGCGCGGCTGGCGGGCGGCGCTGGTCCTTGCTCTGATGGCGCTGCTGCTGCCGCTCGGCGGCGCGCTCGTGGTCATGGTCGGCATGCTGATGCTCGGCGCCGCCCTCGTCTCCCTCATGGGCGGGGCGGCCCTCGCCTCGCTTGTCCTCCGCCTCTGAAGGAAGCCTGCATGGCCTGGTGGATCCTCGGCCTCGCCGCCCTCGTCCTCGTCCTGCTCGTCCTGCTCTACAACGGCCTCGTCACGGCGCGGAACCGCATCCGCAACGCCTGGTCGCAGATCGAGGTGCAGCTGCAGCGCCGCAGCGACCTGATCCCCGACCTGGTCGAGACGGCCCGCGGCTACATGCAGCATGAGAGCGGCATCTTCGACCGCATCCTCGAGGCGCGGCGGCAGGCGACCGCGGCCGGCAGCGCGGTCCCCGCCCGCGCCGCGGCGGAGGCGGCGCTCGGGCGGCAGGTGCAGGGGCTGCTGGCGCTGGCCGAGGCGGTGCCGGCGCTGCGCGCCAGCGAGACCATGCAGACCCTGCAGGAGGAGCTTGCGACCACCGAGAACCGCATCGCCTTCGCCCGGCAATTCTTCAACGACGCGGTGCTCGACTTCAACAACCGCACCCAGACCCTGCCCGGCAGCCTGCTCGCCGGGCCGCTCGGCTTCGCGCCCGAGACCTATTTCGAAGCGCCGGCCGAGGCGAAGGCGAAGCCCGTCGTCAGGTTCTGATGCGAGCGGCCGTTGCCAGCGATCCATCGACGGCCCGCCGGAGCGTGATGCACGCTTTCCGGTGAGTCCCCCTCGGGCGATCAGGCCGCAACGGGCCGTCCCCGCGGCGCCGGGCGCGGCCCTCCGGTTTGCCTGGGCCACCGCCCCGCTTGCGGCGGCCCGTCAGGCCGGCAGCACTCGCTCCAGCGCCAGGCCCCGCACGTCCATCTCATATTCCAGGCCGAGCACCGGCGGCCGGCAGAAATGCCAGGTGACGCCGTGCCGGGCGGCGCCGCGCCGCACCAGCGCCTCGCCGAGGAAGGGGTGGATGTCGTGCACCGTATAGACCTGCGCCGCCGTCGCCGCGCCCCAGCTGCCGCCGAGCGCCGCCATCCGCCGCTCCATCTCGCCCAGCACGAACTCGGCCTTGCGCCGCAGGCCGGCGGGCGAGGTGTCGCCATGCGCGATGGTCGATTCCTCGTAGCTGCCCTTGCCCTCCGTGCTCTCGCCGCTGCCGGCGGTGACGAAGCCCGGCGCCGCCCCGGGATCCGGCACGGTGTAGCTGAAGGCGTGGAAGCCGGGCTCGGCCGGCGGATCCAGCTCCGGGCAGACATTGCTGCGCGCCACCGGGTTCCAGCCCTCGGAGAGGATGCCCCATTCCTCCAGCGTCTTCGCATAATGCTGGTTGAAGGCCCGGAATCCCGCCTCGGTGAACTGCCCCGGCGAGCGCAGCTCGCACTGGCAGAAGGCGGTCAGCGGCCGGTCGAGGGATTGCAGATGCGCCGCGATCCGCGCGAAGCCGGCCGCCAGCGGCAGGGGCTGCGCGAAGCGGGCGCGCTCGATGCGAAAGCCCGGCAGCGCCGCCACGCCGGCCGAATACTGGAACACCGCGGGGATGGCGCGATAGCCATCCGCCGCCCGGTCGCGCGTCGCGTACATGTCTCGCCTCCGCCGTTGCAAAGGCTATCGTGCCACCGAATCAGCCGAACGGACCACCCATGCCCGCACGCCGCGCCCTGCTCCACCGCGTCCCCATGCGCCATCCCGGCGACACCTCGGCGATCGAGGCGCTGTTCGAGGCCGGCGCGATCCATCCCCGGCAGGTGGTGGCCGTGCTCGGCAAGACGGAGGGCAATGGCTGCGTCAACGACTTCACCCGCGCCTATGCGGTGCAGGCCCTCTCGCTCATGCTCGGCCGCCATCTGGGCGAGGCGCCGGAGAGCGTCGCCGCCCGCGTTGCCCTGGTGATGTCGGGCGGCACCGAGGGCGGCCTTTCGCCGCATTTCCTGGTCTTCGGCATCGGCGAGGGCGCGGCGCCGCAGCCCGCGGGCGCGCTCGCCATCGGCACGGCCTTCACGCCGGATTTCGCGCCGGAGGAGATCGGCCGCCTGCCGCAGATGCAGGCGACCGCCGCGGCGGTGCGGGCGGCGATGGCGGCGGCGGGCATCGCCGAGGCCGACGCGGTGCACTACGTGCAGGTGAAATGCCCGCTGCTGACCAGCGAGCGGATCGCGGCGGCCAGGGCGCGCGGCCGGAGCGTCGCCACCGAGGACACCTACCACTCCATGGGGCTCTCGCGCGGCGCCTCGGCCCTCGGCGTGGCGCTCGCCCTCGGCGAGGTCGCCGCCGTGCCGGAGGCGGCGATCGGCGCCGACTGGTCGCTCTTCTCCGGCCGCGCCAGCACCTCGGCCGGGGTCGAGCTGCTGCGCAACGAGGTGATCGTGCTCGGCACCAGCCCGGCCTGGGCGGGCGACCTCACCATCGCGCATGCGGTGATGCGGGACGCGATCGACCTGCCCGCCGTGCAGGCGGCGCTGCGCGCGGCCGGCCTGCCCGGCGATGGCGGCCAGCTCGACGCGGCGGCGCGGGAGCGGCTGGTCGCCGTGCTGGCCAAGGCCGAGCCCGCCTCGACCGGCCTGATCCGCGGTCAGCGGCACATCATGTGGGACGACAGCGACATCAACGCCACGCGACATGCCCGGGCGCTGGTCGGCGGCGTCATCGCTTCGGCCGTCGGCCGCACCGATCTCTTCGTCAGCGGCGGCGCCGAGCATCAGGGGCCGGATGGCGGCGGGCCGGTGGCGGTGATCGCCCGGCGCGGGGATGGCGGCGCGGCGCGCCCCTGACCTCAGCCGGACGCCGCCGTGCCGGCCGGCAGGCCGGCGCGCAGCCGGTCGATCGTCGCCTGCACCGCATCCACCTCGACGCCCAGCCGGCGCAGCGCGAAGTCGCAGATGCCGAGCGCGATCTCCCGCTCACCCATCACCGCCAGGCCGACGCAGTCCTCGGCCTGGAGCAGGGCCATCTCGGCATCGTCATGCGCCCGCACCGCCGCCAGCACCTCCGGATTGGCCGCCCGCACCAGCTGCAGGACGCGCCGCGCCGCCGCCGCGTCCGGCAGGGCCAGCACCGCCAGCCGCGCCGTCTCCGGCCGCGCCGCGCGCAGCACCTCGGCGCGGCTGGCATCGCCCCAGATGGTGTCGAGTCCCCGCGCCTTCGCCCGCTCCGCCGCCAGCCGGTCCGCCTCGACCACCACGACCGCGAGCCCGTGGCAGCGCAGCGCCTCCGCCACCACCGCGCCGACGCGCCCATAGCCGATGAGGATCGCATGATCGGCCAGCCCCTCGACCTCCGGCAGCGCGAAGCCGATGCCGGGGCGGGCATGGTCCCAGCGGTACCAGGCGGCCGAGCCAGCGATGCGCTCGCCGAGGGCGGCGAAGCCCCGCTGGCTGAGCGGCAGCACCAGGATGCTGCCGAAGGCCGCGGCCAGCACCGGCGCATTCGCCTCGGGCGGCAGCAGGCCCTGGGCGATCGCGTAGCTGGTCAGCAGGAAGGAGAATTCGGCGATCTGCCCCAGCGCGCCGGCGACCGCCGCCGCCATCCCGGGCGGGATGCGGGCGGCGAGCAGCAGCAGGAAGCTGGCACCGCCGATGCCGAGCAGCACCACGAGCAGGGCGCCGACCGAGAGCAGCGGCGCGGCGAGAAGCGCCGCCGGCTCCAGCAGCATGCCGACCGAGACGAAGAACAGCGCCGCGAAGACGCGCTGCAGCGGCATCGCCTCGGCCGCCGCCTGGTGCCCGAGATCGCTCTCGCCGAGCAGCATGCCGGCGAAGAAGGCGCCGAGGGCGAAGGAGACGTGGAACAGCTCCGAGGCGGCATAGGCGGTGCCGAGCGCGGCGACGATGACGCCGAGGGTGAAGAGCTCCCGCGACGGGGCGCGGGCGAACCAGAGCAGCAGCGCCGGCAGGCCGCGGCGGCCGATCAGCAGCACGCAGAGGGCGAAGCCGAGCAGCTCCAGCGCCGCGCCGAGCAGGGCGGCGGCCAGGCCCTCGGTCTCGGCGCGCGAGGCGGCCGGCACCAGGACCAGCGCCAGCACCGCCAGCAGGTCCTGCACCACCAGCCAGCCGAGGGCGATTTGCCCCGCCGGGCCGCCGATCTGCCCGGCCTCGGCCAGCATCCGCGTCGCCACCACGGTCGAGGAGATGCCGAGCGCCAGGCCGAAGACCAGCGCCGCGCCCGGCCCCAGCCCGAAGCCAGCGGCGCCGAGCAGACCGCCGAGCAGGGCCGCGATGCCGGTCTGCAGCACCGCGCCCGGCAGGGCGACGCGCCAGACCGCCCGCAGGTCCCGCAGCCGGAAATGCAGGCCGACGCCGAAGAGCAGCAGCGCCACGCCCACCTCGGCCATGGTGGCGGTCAGCGCCGCATCGCCGACGAAGCCCGGCGAATGCGGCCCGATGACGATGCCGGCGAGGAGATAGCCGAAGAGCGGCGGCAGGCGCAGCCAGCGCGCCAGGCTGCCGAGGCCGAGCGCGAGGGCCAGCGCCAGGACCAGGGTGGCCAGCATCGGCGGCGCGGAATGCATTCCGGCCGTGTAGCGTAGTGCCGGCCCGCCGCCCAGGGCGGCGAGGCGGCCGGGTGGCTGGCAGCGCGCGGCCAGGGCGCTACACTCCACGCGGGGCGGATGACGACCGAGGAGGACCGCGCGGATGGGCAGCAGCTTCCGGCTGGGCGACCTGGAGATCCATCGCGTGATCGAGGAGGAGACGCCGCTCTTCGATCCGCTGGAATTCTTCCCGACGCTGACGCGCGAGGTGCTGGACGAGAACCGAAGCTGGCTCGAGCCGAAGGCCATCGACCCGGCCACCGGCAAGCTGCGGCTCTGCATCCAGTCCTACCTGATCCGCACGCCGCACCACACCATCCTGGTCGATACCTGCGTCGGCAACCACAAGCCGCGGCCGACCCGGCCCTTCTGGAACATGAAGACCGCCGATACCTGGGAGCGGAACCTGGCGGCGACCGGCTATTCGGTCGAGGACATCGACTACGTCATGTGCACCCACCTGCATGTCGACCATGTCGGCTGGAACACGCGGCTGGAGAATGGCCGCTGGGTCCCGACCTTTCCGAAGGCCCGCTACATCTTCGGCGAGAAGGAATACGCCTACTGGTCGGCCGAGAACGAGAAGACGCCCAATCCGGTGATCGAGGACAGCGTGCTGCCGATCGTCGCCGCCGGCCGGGCGGATCTGGTGCGCACCGACGCGGCGCTGAACGACCATGTGCGGCTGACGCCGACGCCGGGCCATACGCCGGACCATTACGCGGTCGAGCTCGGCAAGGGCGAGACGACGGCGGTGCTGACCGGCGACCTGATCCATTCGCCGCTGCAGGCCCGCTACCCGGAGCTCTCCATGCGGGCCGACAGCGACCAGGCGGCCTCGGCCGCGACGCGCCGGCGCTTCCTCGAATGCCATTGCGACAGCGGCCGGCTGCTCTGCACCGGGCATTTCCCCTCGCCCTCGACCGGACACATCACCCGCTGGGGCGATGGCTTCCGCTTCATGCCGACCGAGGCCTGACATGCGCCGCCGGGCCCTGCTCGGCGGCATGCTCGCCGCGCCGCGCCTCGCCCGGGCCGAGGCGCGCGCGGTCCGGGTGGTCAACGCCTATGCCGCCGGCGGCACCGCGGACATCGTCTGCCGGCTCCTTTTCCGCAGCCTCGCCGAGCGGACCGGGCGCGCCTATGTGGTGGAGAACCGCCCCGGCGCCGCCGGCACCATCGCCGCGGCCATGGTCGCGCGGGCCCCGCCGGACGGCGAGACGCTGCTCTACGACGCCACCGCCTTCGCCGTGAACCCGGCGCTGTTCGGGCCGAAGCTGCCCTACAGCGCGCGCGAGGATTTCCTGCCGGTCTACCTCTCGCTGGTGACGCCGAACACCATCATCGCCACGGACCGCTTCCCGCCGCGCGGCGTCAGGGCGCTGATCGAGGCGGCGAAGGCGGCGCCGGGGCGGATCGATGCCGGCACCACCGGCATCGGCTCGGCGCAGCACATCACCCTGGCGCTCTTCAACGCCATGGCCGGGGTCGAGATCAACCATGTCGTCTACCGCGACGCGCCGACGCTGCGGAACGACGTCGCCGCCGGCCGCGTCGATCTCCAGGTGAGCAACGTGCCGGGGACGGTGACGCTGCTGGCCGGCGGCAAGGTGCGGGCCCTCGCCCATACCGGCCTGGCGCCGGTCGCGGTCCTGCCGGGCGTCGAGGCGGTGGCGGAGACGCTGCCCGGCTTCGAGACCTTCGAGTGGAACGGCGTCTTCCTGCCCGCCGGCACGCCCGAGGGCATCCGCCAGTCGCTCAACCAGGCGCTGAACGCCATCGCGGCCGAGCCCGCCGTCGCCGCGCGGGTGGCCGCGATGGGCGGGATCGCCTGGCCGAACGCGCCGGCGGAATTCGCGCAGTTCCTCGACCGGCAATACGCCCTCCACGCGCGCGTCGTGCGCTCGGCCAACATCCGGATCGATTGAGGCGGCCGCGCCGGCACCCCATATGCGCCGCGCAGATCGGGGAGCGGGCCATGGGCCGGATGGTGGACGGGGCCTGGCAGGCCGATGAGGGCGGCACGCCCGGACCGGGCGGGCAGTTCCAGCGGCCGGAGACCCGCTTCCGCGACCGCATCGCGCCCGGCACGCGCTTCCCGCCGGAGGCCGGGCGCTATCATCTCTATGTCTCCCTCGCCTGTCCCTGGGCCCACCGCACGCTGATCTTCCGGCGGCTGAAGGGGCTGGAGGGGATGATCTCGCTCTCGGTCACGCACTGGCTGATGGGCGAGCAGGGCTGGAGCTTCGAGCCGGGCGAGGGCGTGATCCCGGATGCGGTGAACGGCGCCCGCCACCTGCACGAGGTCTATGCGAAGGCGGTGCCGCGATACAGCGGCCGGGTCACCGTGCCCGTGCTCTGGGACAGGCAGGAAGGCACCATCGTCAACAACGAGAGCGCCGAGATCATCCGCATCCTCAACACCGCCTTCGACGGCCTCGGCGCCAAGCCGGGCGACTGGTATCCGCCATCACTGCGCGACAGGATCGACGCGGTGAACGAGCGCGTCTACGCCACGCTCAACAACGGCGTCTACCGGGCCGGCTTCGCCCGCAGCCAGGCCGCCTACGAGGAGGCGGTGCGGCCGCTCTTCGAGACGCTCGACTGGCTGGAGGAGCGCCTCGCGCGCCAGCCCTTCCTCTGCGGCGAGGCGGCGACGGAGGCGGATTGGCGGCTCTTCACCACGCTCATCCGCTTCGACGCGGTCTATCACGGCCACTTCAAGTGCAACCTGCGGCGGCTGGTCGACTATCCCGCCCTCTGGGACCACACGCGCTCGCTCTACCAGCATGACGGCGTGCGGGAGACGGTCGATCTCGGCCATATCAAGCGGCACTACTACATGAGCCACCCCTGGGTGAATCCGAGCCGCATCGTGCCGCTGGGGCCGATCCTCGACCTCGACGCGCCCGGGTCGCGCCGGGTGGCGCCGCTGGCCTGATACGAACGGCCGTTGATCACCTGGCGCGGCGCCCGTTCGGGTGCTCGGCATGACGGAAGCATTCATGCCGTTGGCCTGATACCGAGCGAAATGCCGCCAGCGGCAGCGGAACCGCCGCCCGGGCATCCCGTTCGCGTACCATGACGCGTGCGCAAGGCTCCGTACTGGTTCTCGTCGGGTTGCTGCTGTTCCTGCTCTGGCTGGTGCCGGAGGTGCCGCTGCTCGGCTTCGCGGCGGTGCTCCTCGCCCTGGCCCTGCGGGCGGGCGGCGAGCCGCTGGCCCGCCGCACCGGCCTGCCGGACTGGGCGGCGGTGCTGCTGGTCGCGGCGCTGACCGTGGCCGCGCTGGCGCTGGCGGTCTGGGCCGCCGCCGGCCCGCTCGCCGAGCAGGCGACGCAGCTCGCGCAGCGCCTGCCGCAATCGCTGGAAACGCTGCGCGGCTGGCTCTCCGGCACCGCCTGGGGCGACTGGCTGCTGCGCCAGGCCGAGCCAGGCCAGCTCATCAGCGGCTCCAGCGCCGAGACCGCGGCGCAGGCCGCCGCGCGCGCCGCCGGCAGCACGCTCGGCGGCCTCGGCAACCTGGTGCTGGTAGTATTGCTCGCCCTTTATCTCGCGGTGCAGCCGGCGGGGTATCTCAGCGGGCTGCGCAGCCTCTTCGATCCGCGGATCGACGGCCGCGTGCAGGAGACGCTGGCGGAGATCGGGCACACCCTGCGCGGCTGGCTGCTCGGCCAGGCCTTCGCCATGATCGTCGCGGGCACGCTCACCTGGCTCGGCTTCTGGGCCCTCGGCATTCCCCTGGCCGGGCTGCTGGCGGCGATCATCGGCCTGCTGAACTTCATCCCCGTCCTCGGCCCGGTCATCGGCGGCGTGCCGGCGGTGCTGCTGGCGATGACCGAGCAGCCGGTCCTCGGCCTCTGGGTCGTCGGCGTCATCGTCGCGGTGCAGACCATCGAGGGCAATTTCCTCACCCCCATGGTGCAGTCGCGCACCGCCGACCTGCCGCCGGCCCTGCTGCTGATCGTGCAGGTGCTGACCGGGGCGCTGTTCGGGCTGCTCGGTGTGGCGCTGGCCGCGCCGCTCTCGGCGCTCGGCCTGGTGCTGGCGAAGAAGGTCTATGTCGAGGGCTGGCTGGAGCGCGAGCCGCCCAAGGCCTGATGCCGAGCGCAGGTCCGTTTCGCCGTCCTGCGCCTCAAGCGCCGGGCCAGGATCCGTGAACCCGGTGGAGGGAGCCTGGCCTACAGCTCCGCCTCGCCGCGCAGCACCGGCACGCAGCCGCCGCCGACCGTGGCGCGGATGCCGGCGGCGGTGCGCCGCGCCGTGGTCCGCAGCAGGCTGGGCCGGCCCATCTCGATGCCCTGCAGCATATCGAGGCTGGCCGACTCCGCGCCCGAGAGGTGCAGCAGGAAGCCGGCGAGCGGCGTCGCGGCGCTGCCGGTCGCCGGATCCTCCCAGGTGCCCGTCAGCGGCGAGAACATGCGGGTCCGCAGCCGCTCCCCGTCGCGCCGGTAGAGATAGAGCGACAGCTTGCCGCCCAGCGCCGGCTGCGCCGCGACGCAGCGCTGGAAGGCGCCGAGATCGGGGCGGGCGGCGGCGAGCCCGTCCGCCGTGACCTCGACCAGCACGCGCGGATTGCCGCCATCGCCCGCGAGCTGCGGCGGGTGATGCGCCGTGACCACCGCCGCCGGCTCCAGCCCGGCGCAGGCGGCGATGGCGGCCACCGGCATCGCCGGGCCGATCGAAAGCGGCTGCGGCGCGGCGATGGCGGCGCCCTGCACCGCGCCGGCGGCATCGCGCCAGAGCTCCACCTCGACGAGGCCGGCCATCTCCTCCAGCCGCAGCCCGGCCCCGTCGCCCCACCCCTCCCGCGCCAGCACCCAGGCGGTGCCGACGCTCGGATGCCCGGCGAAGGGCATCTCGGCGACGCGGTTGAAGATCCGCACCCGCGCGGTATTCGCCGGATCGGCCGGGGGCAGCACGAAGGTGGTCTCGCTGAGGTTGAACTCGGCGGCGAGGGCCTGCATCTCGGCCTCGTCGAGGCCGCGCGCATCGGGGAAGACGGCGAGCTGGTTGCCGCCGAAGCGGCGGTCGGTGAAGACGTCGAGGGTCACGAAGCGGTAGCGGCGCATCACGGCATCCCTGCTGCGGGTCGCCGCCGACTGTGGCGCCGGCGCCCGCGCCGGACCAGGGGGCGCCCCATGGCGGTCCAGAGGCCGCCGAGGCGCGGCGTCACCCCGGAGGCAGGGCCTGCCCCGCCGCCAGCCGCGCCAGCCGGGCCGGGTCGATGGTCACGCCATGGTCGAGCGGGCCATGCCCGCGGCCGAGGCCGGGCGCGGCGAGGATCGCCGCCCGGACATAGGCGCGGGCGCGAGCCACCGCCTCCGGCAGCGCCAGGCCCTGGGCCAGGCCGGCGGCGATGGCGGAGGCCAGGGTGCAGCCCGTGCCATGGGTATGCCGGGTCTCGATGCGGCGGTCCTCGAAGCGCGTCACCCCCGCGGGCGTCGCCAGGATATCGACCAGCCTGTCGCCGGTGAGATGCCCGCCCTTCAGCAGCACCGCCCGCGCGCCGAGGCCGAGCAGCGCCGTCGCCGCCTCCGGCATCGCCGCGGCATTCGGGATGCGGCGGCCGAGCAGCGTCTCCGCCTCCGGCAGGTTCGGCGTGATGACGGCCGCCATCGGCAGCAGGCGACGGCTCAGCGCCTCGACCGCCTCGGGCTGCAGCAGCGGGTGGCCGCCCTTGGCCACCATCACCGGATCGGCGACCAGTGGCACGCCCGGCGCCTCGGCCGCCAGCTCGTCGCACACCGCCTCGATGGTCGGGGCATCGTGCAGCATGCCGGTCTTCAGCGCATCGGCGCCGATGTCGCGCAGCACGAGGCGGATCTGCTGGCGGAGGAAATCGGTGGGCACGGGGAGCACGCCCTGCACCCCCTCGGTGTTCTGCGCCGTCAGCGCGGTGATCGCCGTCGCGGCATAGCCGCCGAGCGCGGTGACCGCCTTCAGATCGGCCTGGATGCCCGCCCCGCCGCCGGAATCCGAGCCGGCGACGATGAGGACGCGGCCCTTCACGCGGGGACCTTGGCGCGCGAGCGGATGGCCTCGGCGAGCAGGGCGACCGTCTCCTCGACCAGCCCCTCATCCTCCGCCTCGGCCATCACCCGGATCACCGGCTCGGTGCCGCTGGCCCGGATCAGCACCCGGCCGCGCTCGCCGAGCCGCTCCTCCTGCGCCGCGATCTCGCGCTGCACCGCCGGGTCCTTGAGCGGCGAGGAGCCGCTGTAGCGGACATTCACCAGCTTCTGCGGCAGGGGCTGGAAGCGGCGGCAGACCTGGCTGGCCGGGCGCCGCTCCTCGACCAGCACCGAGAGCACCTGCAGCGCCGCGATGAGCCCGTCCCCGGTGGTGCCGAAATCCGTCATGATCATGTGGCCCGACTGCTCGCCGCCGAGGTTGCAGCCGACCTCCCGCATGCGCTCGCCGACATAGCGGTCCCCGACCGCGGTGCGGAGCAGCCCGACGCCACGCTCCCGCAGATGCCGCTCGAGGCCCATATTCGACATGACGGTGGCGACGACATGGCCGCCCCGCAGGCGGTCCTGCGCCTGCCAGGAGCCGGCGATGAGGGCGAGGATCTGGTCGCCGTCGATGATGCTGCCCGCCTCGTCCACCATCACCAGCCGGTCGGCATCGCCGTCGAGGGCGATGCCGAGATCGGCGCGGCGCTCGCGCACCACCTCGGCGAGCTTCCCCGGCGCGGTGGAGCCGACCCCGTCATTGATGTTGAAGCCATCCGGCGAGACGCCGAGCGGCACCACCTCCGCCCCCAGCTCCCAGAGCACGGTCGGCGCCACCTTGTAGGCGGCGCCATGGGCGCAATCGATGACGATGCGCAGCTTCTCGAGGGTGAGGCCGCGCGGGAAGGACTGCTTCGCCGCCTCGATGTAGCGGCCGGGCGCATCCTCCATGCGGCTGGCGCGGCCGAGCCGGGCCGGCGGCACCAGGGCGGCGGCGAGGTCGCCGGCCATCAGCGCCTCGATCTGCATCTCCTGGGCATCGGAGAGCTTCAGCCCGTCCGGGCCGAAGAGCTTGATGCCGTTGTCCTCGAAAAGGTTGTGCGAGGCGCTGATCATGACGCCGAGATCGGCCCGGAGGCTGCGCGTCAGCATGGCGATGGCCGGCGTCGGCAGCGGCCCCACCAGGACCACGTCCATGCCCATGCCGATGAAGCCCGCGGTCAGCGCCGGCTCCAGCATGTAGCCCGAGAGGCGGGTATCCTTGCCGATGACCACCCGATGCCGGTGCGTGCCGCGGTTGAAGATGCGGCCGGCCGCCTGGCCGAGGCGCAGCGCGGTCGCGGCATCCATCGGCGCGCGGTTGGCGGTGCCGCGGATTCCGTCGGTGCCGAAGAGGCGGCGGGTGGAAGCAGTCATGTCGGCCCCATTGCGCGGAAGATCCAATCCCCCAAGTAGCGAAAGCCGTGCCTGTGGTCCATCAAACCGTGCGTCAGACGGCCTCCTCGGGCGCCTCGCCCGCGGCTGCGGCCTGCCAGACGGCGAGCGCCTGCACCGTCTCGGCCACGTCGTGCACGCGGAGGATGGCGGCGCCGCGGGAGGCGGCGAAGAGGGCCCCGGCGAGGCTCGGCACGACCCGCCGCGCCGCCTCGGCGATGCCGCTGAGCCGGCCGAGGAAGCGCTTGCGGGAGAGGCCGACCAGGATCGGGCAGCCGAGGCCGGCGAGCAGCGGCAGGCGCTCGAGCAGCGCCAGGTTGTGCGCCATGGTCTTGCCGAAGCCGATGCCGGGATCGATGGCGATGCGGCTGCGGGGGATGCCCTGGCCTTCCAGCGCCGCCACCCGGGCGCGCAGGAATTCCGCCACCTCCAGCACCACGTCGCCGTAGCGGGCCTCGGCCTGCATGGTCCGCGGCTCGGTGCCCGGCATGTGCATCAGCACGGCCGGCGCCCCGGCCGCCGCCACCACGCCGGCGGCCGCCGCATCGTGGCGGAGGGCGGTGACGTCGTTGACGATCTCCGCCCCGGCCTCCAGCGCTGCCGCCATGGTGGCGGCATGCCGCGTATCGACCGAGACCGGCGCGGCGCAGGCGAGCTCGCGCACCACCGGCAGGATGCGGCGGATCTCCTCCTCCGGGGTCACCGGATCGGCGCCCGGGCGGGTGCTCTCGCCGCCGATGTCGAGCAGGTCGGCGCCGGCGGCCAGCATGGCATGGCCGCGGGCGATGGCCGCCGCCGCCCCGGCGGTCTCGCCGCCATCCGAGAAGCTATCCGGCGTGACGTTGACGATGCCCATGACCAACGGCCGGCCCGGGCTGCGGGGGGCGATGCCGGCGAAGTCGGGCGGCCGGCGGGTCAGCGGCAGCAGCAGGGGCTGCCAGGCGCCGGGAATGGCCTGGACCGGCAGGATACCGATGACGCGGCCCTCGGCCAGCAGCCGCACCAGGGGAAAGGCCAGGGGCCCGCCCAGCAGCGGCAGGGCGGAGCCCTGCGCCAGACAGGCCGAAGCCGCCGGCCCCTCGAGGAGGCCCAGCGGCTCGATCCAACGCCCGGTCATGTCGCCGGCTGCCCTGGGCCCGGACGCCCGCGGCGCCCGAGCCCGCCAAGCATCAGGTGGCGGGGGCGGGACCGGGGTTCAGCCCGCCGCTCGGCCGCGGCGCCCGGCCGCTGCTCGGCACGCTGCCGCGGCCCTGCGGCACCGGCTCGTCCGGGCGGTTGCGGATGATCGGCTCGCCGCGGATCACCTGCCGGATCTCGTCGCCCGAGAGGGTCTCGTGCTCCAGCAGCCCCTTGGCCAGCAGGTGCAGCTCGTCGATGTTCTCGGAGAGCAGCGACCGGGCCTTGGCATAGGCCTCGTCGATGATGCGGCGGATCTCGCCGTCGATCTGCTGCGCCGTGGCCTCGGAGAGGTTCTTCGACTGGGTCACGGAATGCCCGAGGAAGACCTCCTGGCTGTTCTCGCCATAGGCGATCATGCCGAGCTTTTCGGACATGCCCCATTCGGTGACCATCATGCGGGCCTGGTTGGTGGCCATCTTGATGTCGCCCGAGGCGCCGTTCGAGACCTTGTCGGAGCCGAAGATCAGCTCCTCGGCCACGCGGCCGCCCATGGCCATGGCGAGCTCCGAGAGCAGCTTCGACTTGTGCTTGGAGTAGCGGTCGCCCTCCGGCAGCGACATCACCAAGCCCAGCGCCCGGCCGCGCGGGATGATCGTCGCCTTATGGACCGGGTCGCATTCCGGCAGCTTGAGGGCGCAGAGGGCATGGCCCGCCTCGTGATAGGCGGTCATCCGCTTCTCGTCCTCGGACATCACCAGGCTGCGGCGCTCGGCGCCCATCAGCACCTTGTCCTTGGCCTGCTCGAACTCGTGCATGCCGACGGTGCGGCGGCCGGTGCGGGCGGCCAGCAGCGCCGCCTCGTTCACCAAGTTCGCCAGGTCGGCGCCCGAGAAGCCCGGCGTGCCGCGGGCGATGGTCTTCGGATCGACATCCGAGGCCAGCGGCACCTTGCGCATATGCACGCGCAGGATCTTCTCCCGGCCCATCACATCCGGGTTGGGCACCACCACCTGCCGGTCGAAGCGGCCGGGGCGCAGCAGGGCGGGGTCGAGCACGTCCGGCCGGTTGGTGGCGGCGATGAGGATCACGCCCTCATTCGACTCGAAGCCGTCCATCTCGACGAGCATCTGGTTCAGGGTCTGCTCGCGCTCGTCATTGCCGCCGCCGAGGCCAGCGCCGCGATGCCGGCCGACCGCGTCGATCTCGTCGATGAAGATGATGCAGGGGGCGTTCTTCTTGCCCTGCTCGAACATGTCCCGCACGCGGGAGGCGCCGACGCCGACGAACATCTCGACGAAGTCGGAGCCCGAGATGGTGAAGAAGGGGACATTCGCCTCGCCGGCGATGGCGCGGGCCAGCAGGGTCTTGCCGGTGCCGGGCGGGCCGACCAGCAGCACGCCCTTCGGGATCTTGCCGCCGAGGCGCTGGAATTTCTGCGGGTCGCGCAGGAATTCCACGATCTCCTCCAGCTCGCCCTTGGCCTCGTCGATGCCGGCCACGTCCTCGAAGGTGACGCGGCCCTGCTTCTCGGTCAGCAGCCGGGCGCGGGACTTGCCGAAGCCCATGGCGCGGCCGCCGCCCGACTGCATCTGGCGCATGAAGAACACCCAGACGCCGATCAGCAGCAGCATCGGGAACCAGGAGAGCAGGTAGTGGAAGAGCGGGTTGACGTCGCTCTCCTCCGGCCGGGCCACCACCCGCACGCCCTTCTCGGTCAGCTTGCCGACCAGGGCCGGGTCTTCCGGCGTGTAGGTCTGGAAGGTCCGCCCATCCGAGAGCTGGCCGCTGACGGTGCGGCCCTGGATCACCACGTCGCGGACATGGCCGGCGCCGACCTCGTTCAAGAAGTCGGAATAGGCGACCTGCTGCGCCCCCCGCTGGCCCGACCCGCTGGGCTGGAACAGGTTGAAGAGCGCTACGAGCAGCAGCGCCACGATGACCCAAAGTGCCAGGTTACGGCCGAAATTGTTCACCGATTCATATCCTGTTCCCGCCATGGCCCCTGCGGGCCATGAACCCTTGGGCGCCATGCCCGTGATTCTGCCGGGTTCTAGATAGGGAGGAATTCCCGGCGGTTAATGGGCCACACGACCTCGCCATTCGGCTCCCCCGGTCACCGGTCCGGCAGTCGGGGCGAGAAGCATGGGGAATTCGGCGCAGCATTCGGCGTCAGGATAGCTGAGACAAGGCACGGCGACCAGCGCGCCGTGCTGCCGGATCGCCGGCAGGGTGGCCAGGACCAGCGCCGGCAGGCCCGGCGCCGCGCGCCGCAGCCCGGCGGCATCGGCCCCGAGCGCGCCAAGGCTGCAGCCGGGCCGGCCAACCGCGAGCAGGCGGAAGCGCCCGTCCCAGCCCGCCCCGGGCACCGCCGCGACCGGCGGCGCCACGGCGGCGGATTCGCGGGCCAGCAGCCAGCCGCCCCGGCCGCCCCCCCGGCTGCGGCGCAGGATGGCGCCGCCGAGCGTCCCGCCGCCGCGCCGGCGCAGCGCCGCGACCGCCGCCGGCGCCGGCGGGAAGGCGCCGCCGCCGACCAGCCGGACCAGGGCGCCGAGGCCGGCATCGGCCAGCGCATCCTCGCCGAGCCGCGCGGGATCGATCGTGGCATGGCCGGTCGGGTGGAGCCGCACCGCCTCGGCGAGCCGCGCCGCCAGCGCCCCCTCCCCGCGCCCACGCCGGGCGGCGAATCCGGCCGCCGCCGCGGCCAGGGCCTCGACCGCCGCGCCGGTGCCCGCCGGATCGGCCAGCGCGGCGCGCAGGGCGACGCGGCCGAAGCGGGCATCGGCATTGCTCGGGTCGCGGACCGGGGCGAGGCCGGCGGCCCGCACCACCGCCTCCAGCCGCGCCGGCGGGATGGCAAGGAGCGGGCGGAGCAGCAGGGCCTCGGGCGCCGCCCGTACCGCCGCCATGGCGGCGAGTCCCGCCGCGCCGCTGCCCCGGAAGGCCCGCAGCAATAGGGTTTCGGCCTGGTCGCCGCGGTGATGGCCGAGCAGCAGCCAGGGCCGGCCCACCTCGCCGCAGGCCCGCAGCAGCGCGGCGTGGCGGGCCTCGCGCGCCCGCGCCTGCAGGCCGGGGCCGGCGGCGAGGCCAAGGCCGAGGATCCGGGCGGCGATGCCGCGCCCGGCGAGCTGCGCCGCGACGCCGGCCGCCTCGGCCGCGCTCCCCGGCCGCAGCCCGTGATCGACGATGAGCGCGAGCAGGCTGCCGCCGCGCGCCCGCGCCCAGTCCGCGGCGAGCAGGGCCAGCGCCAGGCTGTGCGGGCCGCCGGAGACGCCGGCCGCCAGGCGGGGCGAGGCGCCGAAGGGGCCGAGCGGCGCCATCAGCCCGGCGAATTCCGCCGGGCCGAGCGGCAGGTCGGCCGCCGCCACGGCCCGGCCCCGTCAGGCCGCGCCCGGCCTCACCGGCAGCCGGCCCGCTGTCGCCCGGCCTCCAGCCGCTCCTTCAGCGCCCCGCGGAGCTGCGGATGCTCGCTCTGCACCAGGGCGAAGGCGTCGCAGGCCTCGCGCTTCTGGTTGAGATTGGCCAGCGAGCTGCCGAAGCCGACCAGCGCCTCGGCGGCCCGGCTGCCCTTCTGGTTCGCCTTGTAGGCCTCGCCATAGGCGACGGCCGCATCCTGCCAGTTGCGCTGGCCATACTCGGCATCGGCGAGCAGCAGCCGCGCGTCATAGGCGCGCGGGCTGCCGCGGGCGGCCAGCGCCTCCTTCGCCGCCACCTCGGCCGCCGCATAGTCGCGGCGGGCGAGCGCCGCCTGGCCCTCGGCCAGCGCCCGCTCCGGCGTTCGCGCCACGGCCGGGGTGGTGGCCGGCGCGGCGGCCGCCCCGCCGGCCACCGGCGGCAGGGACTGGCCGGGACTCGGCGCCCGTGGCGCGGGGGCGGCGGGCGCGGCGGCGCGTGGCGTGCCGCCCTCGACCTGCTGCAGCCGGTAGTCGAGATCGCCCTGCAGCTTCTCGACCTGCTGCGCCAGGGTGCGGTTCTGGTACTCCGCCTGGTCGAGCCGGCCGCGCAGCCGGCGGGTCTCCTCCTCGAGGGTGGAAACCCGGTCGAGCAGCGCCCCCACCAGCTCGCCCTGCGGCGCGGCGGGGGCAGCGCCGCGCGGAACCGGCACCGGGGCCGCGGCGCCGCCGCCGCGGCGGAGCTGATCGAGCTCCTGGCGCAATTGCAGGATCTGGTTCTGCAGATAGATCCCCTCGCGGCTCTCGGCCTGCGCCCAGGCGCGGGCGCCCGGCAGCAGCAGCGGCGTGGCGAGGAGGAGGGCGGCCAGGACGCGTCGCATCGGTTCTCCGATCGGGCTCACGCGGCAGGGCGGCGCGGGGGAGGAGCCGGCTCCCGCCCCGCGCCGTCGCCGGGCGTTGGCCGGCTTTTAGAGCAGATCGCGGGGGGGCGTGAACGTCCGGGCGCGGAATCCTGCGCCACGGACGAAGAGCCGGGGGCGGAGCGGAACGCGCTGGGAGAGACCCGCCCGAAGCGAGGGACACGGCCGTGAAGGCAGAAGGCGCGCCCGCGATGGCCGCCGATGCGCGGCCGCGCCGGGCTGGAGCGTTGTCCGCTCGCCTGCGGTCGCGGCACATGCTCCAGCGCGTTGTTTTCAGATCCTCTTCACCCGCTCGAGCGTGTCCGCTCGAGGGGCGGAGGCGGCGCGATCAGCGGACGACCGTCACCGCGCGGCGGTTCTGCGCCCAGGCATCCTCGTTCGAGCCCAGCGCCGCCGGCCGGTCCTTGCCGTAGGAGATGGTCGAGATCCGCCCCCCGGCGACGCCGCCGACGACCAACGCGTCGCGCGCGGCATTCGCCCGGCGCTGGCCGAGGGCGAGGTTGTACTCGCGCGTGCCACGCTCGTCGGTATGGCCCTCGACGGTGACGGTGACCGCGGGATTGCCGCCGAGCCAGCCCGCCTGGCGCTGCAGGGTCGGGCGCTGGTCCTCGCGGATCGCGCTGCTGTCGTAGTCGAAGAAGACGCGGTCGCTGCCGGCCTGGGCGATCAGGTCCTCCTGGCTGCCGGGCCGGATCGTGCTGCCGGTGGTCGCCGCGCCGGTGCCGGTCGCGGCCGAGTCCTTCGAGGATTCGCAGGCCGCGAGCAAGGCGATCGCGGCGAAGGCGCCGAGCAACCTGGTGTTGATCATCCCTCTGGTCCTTCCAGCGAAGCAGCGAACGGCTGCGGAATATCCTCCGGGGGCGTTACAACTCGCAGTCGAGACGGTCAAGGAGATCCACCGGGGGAGCGGCGGGCTCGCAGCAAAGCGAAGGCCGCCGGCCGCCCCCCGCCGTTCAGGACAGCAGCGGCGACCAGGCCGGGTCCGAGGCGTCGGTCGGCGTCAGGATCTGCCGCTCGTTGAAGCCGGCGACATCGATCGAGGCGAGCCGCGAGGAATAGCCGCCGCCCCGGGCGTCGCGCGCCGGCGATTCGCGGAAGAACATCATCACCCGGCCATTCGGCGCGAAGGTCGGCCCCTCCATGCCCCAGCCCTCGGTCAGGATCCGCTCGCCCGAGCCGTCCGGCCGCATCACCCCGATGCCGAACTGCCCCCCTGCCCCGCCGAAGCGGGTGAAGGCGATGAGGTCGCCGCGCGGCGACCAGACCGGCGTCGCGTAGCGGCCGCGGCCGAAGGAGATGCGGCGGATGCCGCCGCCATCGGCCGACATGACGTAGAGCTGCTGGTCGCCACCGCGGTCGGAGTTGAAGACGATCTGGCTGCCATCGGGCGAGAAGCAGGGCGAGACGTCGAGCCCGCCGCCCGAGGTAAGCTGCCGCTCCCGCCGCGAGCCGAGATCGACCACATAGATGTTGGCGTCGTTGCCGCGGGTGGCGGAGAGCACCACGCTGCGCCCGTCCGGGCTGAAGCGGGGCGAGAGGGTCATGCCGGGGAAATTCCCCAGCGGCTCCGGCCGCCCGCCATCGAGGTTGAACAGGTAGACCTTCGGCTCGCCGCGCGCATAGGACATGAAGGCGATCTGCTGCGCGTTCGGGTGGAAGCGGGGCGTCAGCGCCGCCGAGGAGCCATCGGTCAGAAAGCGGTGGTTCTCGCCATCCTGGTCCATGATGGCGAGGCGCCGGGTGCGGCGGTCGCGCGGGCCGGTCTCGGCCACATAGACCACGCGGGTGTCGAAATACCCCTTCTCGCCGAGCAGCCGCTCATAGATCACGTCCGAGATCAGATGCGCGATGCGGCGCCAATTAGCGGCCGGGGCGGTGAAGGCGGTGCCCTGGATCTGCTGCTCGGGCAGCACGTCCCAGAGGCGGAACTCCACCCGCACCCGGTCGCTGCCGGCATCCACCCGGCCGGTGACCAGCGCCTGGGCGCCGATCACCCGCCAGTCCTGGAAGCGCGGCACCGCCGCCGCCGCCTCGGCGGTCTGGATGAAGGCGGCGCGGTCCACCGGGCGGAACAGGCCGCAATTCTTCAGGTTGTTGACCACCACCCGGGCGATGTCGCGGCCGACGCGCTGGCCGTCGCCGCTGCCGGCGAAATCCGGCACCGCGATCGGGATCGGGTCGGTGCGGGCGCGGGTGATGTCGACGACCGAGCTCTGGGCGCGGGCCGGGCCGCTCAGCGACGGCAGGCCAAGGGCGAGGCCGCCGAACAGCGCGGCGCGGCGCGTGAGGAAGCCCGCCATCGCCTTCTCATCCGGGGTCATGCGTATCCTCCTGGAAGTATGGCGCGAGAACGGCCGGGGGGCCGCCGCGATGCCGGGTCGCGGCGGCCGGTCAGCGCAGGCCGAGGTCGCGCGGGTTGAAACGGAAGATGGTGTCGCGCAGCGCCGCGAGGCGCTCGCGCGGCAGCGGCAGCGGGTTGCATTTCGGATCGAGCAGCGCCCGCCGCGCCGCCTCGTAGACCGAGCGGGCGCGCGGCTCGCTCGGCGGCGAGCCGTTGGCGCGGACATTGCGCACCACCCCCCCGGCATCGACATCGACGCGCAGCTCCACGACGACGCTGTTGATCCCGAGCCCGCCGCCATCGACCGACCAGCATTCGCTGATCTTGTCGGCGAGCCCGGCCTTCTCCCCGGCCGAGAGCGTCGCGGTCCCGGTCGGCGCGCCGCCGCCCTGCTGCGGGCTGCCGGCGGCCGGGCTCGGCTTGCCGGTCGGCGGCCGGCTCTGCTGCGCCGACTGCATCAGCTTGTCGAGCGTGTTCAGCACGCTGCGGCTGTCCGCCTGCGGCTTCTGCACCGGCGGCGTGCGGCCGGTGCCGGCCTCCTTGCTCGGCTGCGGCGGCGTCGGCGCCGGCGGGCGCGGCACCGTGGCCTCGGGGCGCGCGGGGGCCGGGGTGGGGCTCGGCTTCTCGGCCTTCTCCGGCTTCGCCTCGGCCACCTGCTGCGGCTTCGGCGCCGGCTTCTCCGGCTTCTCCGGCTTTTCCACCTTCTCGGGCTTGTCCGGCTTCTCCGGTTTCTCGGGCTTCTCCACCTTCTCGGGCTTGGCCTCGGCGACCGGCTTCGGCGGCGCCGGCATCGGGATGGGCGGCGGCGGCAGGGGCAGCGGGCTCGGCGCCGGCTCGGGCGGCGGCGCCGGGCGCGGCTTGGCCTCGGCAACCTGCTGCGGCGGCTTCGGCGCCGGCTCGGGCGGCGGCGCGCTCGGCTTCGGCAGGGCCTGCGGCGCCGGGGCCGGGGCGGGCGCGGGCGGCGGCGGGGGTGGTGGCGGCGGCGGGCTCGGCAGCGCCTCGGCCACCCGCGTCTCGCCCGGCGGCTCCGGCCGCGCCGGCTGGGTCACGCTGGGCGGGCCGGCGACGGGCGCCGGCTGCTCGCCCTGGGCCAGCTGCGGCGTCGTGACCACCTCCACCGCGATCGCCTCCTCCCGTGGTTCCTGCAACGGCCGCGGCAGGCCGAAGACGAGGCCGAGCACCAGCAGCGCGACATGCAGCGCCGCCGAAACCAGGCCCCAGAACCGCATTCCCCTCGGCGGCATTGCCGCGCCCCCCGGCGCCATATCCACGTCCACGCAATCCTGCTTGCCCGATCCGCCCGCCGGTCCCGGAGCGGCCCGCGCCCGGCGGGTCCGCCGCGAGGCCGGCGCCTCGCCGGAGTCCGCTCCGCCCCGACTGGGGCATGGAAGCGGCTCCGATCTATTGACCATGGCCCGGCCGGCCATGGGTGGCGTCGCCCGCGGCGGGGCCGATGCAGGCGCCCGGGCCCCGATGCCCGGACGCGGTCGAGCCTAGCGCGAGCCGGGCGCCGGCTGCGGCCGGCCGCCCGGGGGGGAGGCGGTCGGCGCGGCCGGGCGGCCCGTCGGCGCCGGCGCGGTGGCGGGCCGGCCGGCGGGCTGCTCGGCCAGCAGCGCCACCTTGCTGAAGCCGCCGGCGCTGATCGTGCCCATCACCTCCATCACCCGGCCGTAGCTGATCGCCTTGTCGCCGCGGACGAAGATGCGCCGCTCCGGCGCCCCCTCCGGCTGCTCGCGGGCGATCGCCTGCAGCTGCGCGACCAGGTTCTCGATCGGCACCTCGGTCTCCTGCAGGAAGATCTTGCCCTCGGGATTGACCGAGATGGTGATCGGCTCGTTGTCCTGATTGAGGGCGCTGGCCTGGGTCTTCGGCAGGTCGACCGGCACGCCGACGGTCATCAGCGGCGCCGCCACCATGAAGATGATGAGCAGCACCAGCATCACGTCGACCAGCGGCGTGACGTTGATCTCGGCCATCGGGCGGTAGCGGCTGCGCCCCCGGCCGGGCGTGAGCGAGACGGCCATGGCGCTATTCCGCGACCGGCGCCGCGTTGCGCGCCGGATCGCCGAGCGCGGTCTCGGTCTGGCGCGAGAGGATGCTGCCGAACTCGGCGGCGAAGCCCTCGAGCCGGCCGGCGAAGCGCGCCAGGTCGGTGGTGATCTTGTTGTAGGCGAGCACCGCCGGGATGGCGGCGACGAGGCCGATCGCGGTGGCGAACAGCGCCTCGGCGATGCCCGGCGCCACCACGGCGAGGTTGGTGTTCTGCATGCCGGCGATGGCCGCGAAGCTGTTCATGATACCCCAGACCGTGCCGAACAGGCCGACGAAGGGCCCGACCGAGCCGACCGAGGCGAGGAAGACCATCCAGCGCTCCAGCCGCTCCATCTCCCGCTGCACGGTGACGGCCATGCTGCGGTCGATCCGCTCCTTCAGCCCGGCGGCGACGAGGTCGGAGCCGCCGAGCCGCTGGGCGCCGCGGCGCCATTCCCGCATGGCGGCGACGAAGACCGCGGCCATCGGGTGCGAGGGCCGGTCGCCCTCCTTCCGGTAGAGCTCATCCAGGCTGCCGCCGGACCAGAAGGCGTCCTCGAAGGCATCCGCCGCGCGGTTCACCCGGCGCAGGCTCGTCACCTTCTCGAAGACGATGGCCCAGACCCAGACGCTGGCGAGCAGCAGGCCGAGCATGACCAGCTTCACGACCCAGTCCGCCTGCACGAACAGGCCCCAGAGCGACAGGTCGTGCATCGCTGCACCCAGATCCGTCGCGGTCACGCTGCGATCCACCGCATCACTCCATCCGCTGCGGCGGCCGATCCCCCCGACCGGCCGATCCGCCTAGACCGTGTTGTTGAGCCGCGTGAGTCACGCCCTCGGCGTTTCCGCCCCGGGCGATCACGCTCTAACCCCCAGTCCCCGCTCCGGCCGCGCCGCCGGGCGCCACGGCCTCGAGCGCCGAGCGCCAGGGCTCCGGGATGCGCCGCGGCCGCAGGCTGCCGCGGTCGATGCAGGCCAGCTCGACCCGCAGCGCCGCCAGCGGCCCCGCCCCGGCCTCCGCCGCCCCGTCGGCGACCACCCGCTGGTCGAGCAGCAGGGTGACGCCGCGGACGGAGGCAACCCTGGTTTCGACCACGACTGCGTCATCGAGCCTGGCGGGCCGCCAATACTCCACTTCGATGCGCCGCACCACGAGTATCGAATGGTGACCTTCCATGAGCATCTGATGCGGCAAGCCCATGGCCCGCAAGGATTCCGTCCGGCCCCGCTCCGCCCAGCGCAAGTAGTTGGCGTGATAGGCCATCCCGCCCGCATCGGTGTCCTCGAAATAGACCCGGAGCGGCCAGCGATGCGCCGGCGCCGCGGGCGCCTGGCGGAGGCCGGGCGGCCCGGCGCGGCTCACGATTCGCCCCCGGCCAGCAGGTCGGGCTGGATGGCGAAGCCGGCCGGCGGGCTGAGGCCGAGATGCTGCCAGCCCGTCACGCCGAGCATGCGGCCGCGCGGCGTGCGCAGCACCAGCCCCTCCTGGATCAGGTAGGGCTCGATGACGTCCTCCAGCGTGTCGCGCGATTCGGCGAGCGCCGCGGCCAGCGTCTCGACCCCGACCGGGCCGCCATTGTGGTGCACCGCGATGCGCCGGAGATAGCGGCGGTCCATCGCGTCCAGCCCCTTGGCATCCACCTCGAGCCGGGTCAGCGCCCCGTCCACCATGGTGCGATCCGCCGCCACGCCGCCGACCGCGGCGAAGTCGCGCACCCGGCGCAGCAGCCGCCCGGCGATGCGCGGCGTGCCGCGGGAGCGGCGGGCGATCTCCCAGGCCCCCTCCTCCGACAGCGCGAAGCCGAGCTTGAAGGCGCCGCGCGTCACGATCCGCAGCAGCTCCTCAGGGGTGTAGAATTGCAGCCGCAGCGGGATGCCGAAGCGGTCGCGCAGCGGCTGCGCCAGCAGGCCGGAGCGGGTGGTGGCGCCGACCAGGGTGAAGGGCGGCAGGTCGATGCGCACGGTGCGCGCCGCCGGCCCCTCGCCGATGATGAGGTCGAGCTGGAAATCCTCCATCGCCGGGTAGAGCGTCTCCTCCAGCGCCGGCTGCAGCCGGTGGATCTCGTCGACGAAGAGCACGTCGCGCGGCTGCAGGTTGGTCAGGATCGCCGCAAGGTCGCCGGCGCGCTGCAGGATCGGGCCGCTGGTGGCGCGGAAGCCGACGCCGAGCTCGCGCGCCACGATCTGCGCCAGCGTCGTCTTGCCGAGGCCGGGCGGGCCGTGCAGCAGCACGTGGTCGAGCGCCTCGCCGCGGTCGCGGGCCGCCTGGATGAAGACGGCGAGGTTCTCCCGCGTCGCCTGCTGGCCGGTGAAGTCGGCGAGCGTCTGCGGCCGCAGCGTCGCCTCGGCGGCATCCTCCTCGGTGCGGTCCGGGCTGGTGATGCGCTCCTCGGTCCCCGCCTCGGCCGGCGGGGCGGCGGCGCGGCGGGGGCCGCCGCGGGGCTTGCGCTCGCCCGCGCCGCTCACCGCGCCAACGCCTTCAGGCTGTCGCGGATCAGGCCCTCGAGCGGCGCCTCGGCGCCGAGCCGGGCGCGGGCGCGGTTCACCGCCGCCTGCGCCTCCGGCCGCTTCCAGCCGAGATTGACCAGCGCCGAGACGGCATCGGCCGTCGCGTCGTCGGCCTCCGGCGCCGGCAGGGCGATGCCCACGGCACCGCTGCCATCGGCCTCCGGCGTCGCCCGGCCGACCGCCCATTTCTGCATCGCGGGCTCGTCGATGATGCGGTTGGCGGTCGCCGCGCCGAGGCCCTTCACCTCGGCCAGGCGCTTGCGCTCCTTGGCGGCGATCGCCCGCGCCAGCTCCTCCGGGCGGAGGCCGGAGAGGACCAGCAGCGCCTTCTGCGGCCCGACCGTCTTCACCTCGATCAGGGCGAGGAAGGCCTCGCGCTCGGCGGCATCGGCGAAGCCGTAGAGGGTGATGGCGTCCTGGCGCAGATGCGTCTCGACCAGCACCTTCTGCACCCCCTCGCGCGCCGAGAGCGCGTCGAGCGTCTTGCGCGAGCAGGCGAGGAGGTAGCCGACGCCGTTCACGTCGAGCACGCAGCCGCCCTCATGCACGCCATCCAGCCGGCCGGTGAGCTTGCCGATCATGCCGGGACATAGCCGCGGGCGAGGGCCGCGCGGGTGCCGCGGTGATGCGCGTGGCAGATCGCCACCGCCAGCGCGTCGGCGGCATCGGCGCGGCGGATGACGGCGCCGGGCAGCAGGCGGCGGACCATCGCCTCGACCTGCGCCTTCTCGGCATGGCCGGTGCCGACCACGGCGCGCTTGATCTCCATCGCCTGGTATTCCGCGACCGGCAAGCCGGCCAGCGCCGGGGCGAGCAGCACCACGCCGCGGGCCTGGCCGAGCTTCAGCGCCGCGCCGGGGTTCTTGTTGACATAGGTATGCTCGACCGCCGCCTCGTCCGGCCGCCATTGCTCGAGCAGCGCCGCGAGCGCCCGGTGCAGGGTGCAGAGCCGGGCGGCGAGCGGCTCGGCCGCCGCGGTCGAGATGACGCCGTCGCCGAGATGCCGCAGCCGGCTGCCGGCGCTCTCGACCAGGCCCCAGCCGGTATGCTGCAGCCCGGGATCGAGGCCGAGCAGCCGCACCGCCGGCTGGCCGCCCACCTGGCCACCCTGCCTCACCGGCGCACCGCGCCGCGCATGCTCAGGCCGAGAGCCGCTGCGAGACGTCTTCCGACACCTCGAAATTGGCGAAGACATTCTGCACGTCGTCGCTCTCGTCGAGCCGGTCGAGCAGCTTCAGGATCTCGCGCGCCTTCTCCTCGTCGAGGTCGATGCGCACCGTCGGCACCCATTCGATGCGAGCGCTCTCCGGGCTGCCGAAGCGGGTCTCGAGGGCGTCGCGCACGGCGAAGAAATCCTCCGGCGCGCAGGTGACCTCGTGCCCCTCCTCGTCGGACTCGACATCGAGCGCGCCGGCCTCGATCGCCGCCTCGAGCATCGCCTCGGCCTGGTCGGCGAGGCCGGGGAACCAGATCACCCCCTTGCGCTCGAACTGGAAGCTGACCGAGTTGGTCTCGCCGAGCGCCCCGCCGGCCTTGGCGAAGGCGCTGCGGATATCGCCCGCGGTGCGGTTGCGGTTGTCGGTCAGCGCCTCGACGATGATGGCCACGCCATAGGGTCCGTAGCCCTCGTAGCGGACCTCCTGGAAATCCTCGCCCTGGCCGGCGGTGCTGGCCCGCTTGATGGCGCGGTCGATGGTGTCGCGGGTCATGTTGGCGGTCAGCGCCGCCTTCACCGCGGCGCGCAGCCGGGGGTTCATCGCCGGGTCGGGCAGGCCCTGCTTGGCCGAGACCGTGATCTCGCGGATCAGCTTGCCGAAGGCCTGGGCCTTCTTGGCGCCCTGCGTCGCCTTGCGGTGCATGATGTTCTTGGCGTGCGAGTGGCCCGCCATGGCAGGGGCTCCAGCATCTTCAGATTGCGGATGAGGAAGGGCTTATAGCGCCATGGCGCGGCCCGCGCCACCGGCGCCTGTCCTGGTGCCGCCCTGGTTGCCGCCTCCCGTTTCCGCCCCGGGCCCCGCCGGGCCAGGCGGCAACCATATCGCTTGCGGCGCCGGGCCCGGCTGGTCCAGGCTGCCGGCATGGACAGCCTCACCCCAGCCGACCCCTTCGCCGTGACGACGCTCGAGCAGCTCGGCGCGATCTACGACCCGCCGCGGGAGCTGGTGATGAAGAAGGTGGCGCACCGGCTGGAGGAGCGCACCCTCGCCTTCATCGCCGCCTCGCCCTTCTGCGTCCTGGCGACGGTCGGGCCGCAGGGGGTGCATGCGACGCCGCGCGGCGACGCGCCGGGCTTCGTGGAAGCCCTCGACGACCGCACCCTGGCGCTGCCGGACCGGCGCGGCAACAACCGCCTCGACGGGCTGCGCGACATCATCGCCAACCCGGCCGTCGCCCTGCTGTTCCTGGTCCCGGGCGTCGGCGAGGCGCTGCGGATCAACGGCCAGGCGCGGATCACCGCCGACCCGACGCTCCGCGCCCGCTTCACGGTGCAGGAGAAGGTGCCGGCCACCGTGGTGCTGGTCACGGTCGGCGAGGTCTACATGCAATGCGCCAAGTCGATCCTGCGCTCGAAGATCTGGGGCGGGCGGGAGCGGCCGCGGGCGGTGCCGAGCATGGGCGAGATGCTGGCCGCCCATACCGGCGGGCTGGTGACGCCGGCGAGCTACGATGCCGAGGCGCCGCAGCGGCTGCAGGAGACGATGTACTGACCCATCCCGGGGCGAGTGCGGCGCGGCGGGGGGCTCGGGGCCACGGGGCCCCGGCCGATCCGGCGCGCCCGGCTCACTGGCCGGCGATGCGGGCCTGTTCCTGTCGGCCGGCCTCGGGCCGGCGGGACTGCATCTGGCTACGGGGGACGATGCGGATCCGGCCCGGCTGCTGCTGCCGGCGCAGCCGCTCCTCCGTCGCCATGGCATCCCGCATCAGACCCTCATAGCTGAGCCCGCCGGCGGCGCCGCCCAGAACCGAGGCACCCGGTGCGAAGCGATGGTCCCGAGGGCGATTCATGATCACCTCCCCGCTCTGCTAGAGGTGAGTGTGCCAAGAGGCGAGGCCCGGGCGCCATGACAAAATTATGTTTGTAGCAACGCGCGATGAATCAACCAATGGTTGTTTTGCGGCGCGGTGGTCCGCATGGGCGGCTCAGGGCTGCGGCAGCACCTGCGACAGCCGCCCGCCCTGGCGCACCGGCTCCACCCGCCGCGCCAGCCCGGTCGCGTCGTCGGTCTCGACGAAGAGCCCGCAGAGCGTCGCCTCGCCCTCCGCCGGGGCCAGGCGCTCGCCCGGCATCTTGCGCCAGAAGCGCAGCGCCGCCCCGCCCTTCTGCATGCCGATGACGCTGTCGTAGTCGCCGCACATGCCGGCATCGGTCTGGTAGGCGGTGCCGCCCGGCAGGATCTGGTGGTCGGCGGTCGGCACATGGGTGTGGGTGCCGACGACCAGGCTGACCAGCCCATCGAAGCTGTGGCCGAAGGCCTGCTTCTCCGAGCTCGCCTCGGCATGCAGGTCGATGACGCTCGCCTGGATGGTCCCGCCCGCCCCCAGGCGGTGCCGCTGGATCTCGGCCTGGACGCTGCGGAAGGGGTCGTCGAGCGGGTCCATGAAGAGCCGCCCCATGACGTTGACCACCAGCGCCTTGCGGTTGCCCGGCACCGCCACCACGGTCGCGCCGCGCCCCGGCGTGCCGGGGGGGAAGTTCAGCGGCCGCAGGATGCGCGGCTCCTGCTCCAGGGCCGGGATGATCTCCTTGCGGTCCCAGGCATGGTTGCCGAGGGTGATCACATCCGCCCCCGCGCCGAGGATGGCCCGCGCCATCTCGGGCGACAGGCCGAAGCCATGGCTGGCGTTCTCGGCATTCACCACGACGAGCTCGACCCGCAGCGCCGCGCGCAAGCCGGGCAGCGCCGCGACGAGGGCATCCCGGCCGCTGCGGCCCACCACATCGCCGAGAAAGAGAATGCGCACGCCCCTGGCCTCCCGGACCGCCCCGGGGCCGGCCATGCCCACCCCGCCGCGCGGGGCGGGGCGATGCTAGAGCAGATCGCGGGAGGGCGCGAACGCCCGGACGCGTGAAGATGCTCTACAGCCAAGGATCCACGGCGGGTCGACGTTCAGGCATGAATGTCGACCCGCCATAGAGCAGATCGCGGGAGGGCGCGAAGGCCCGGATGCGGGGATCGGCCCGGGGAACGAGCCGCCGCCGGTCAGCCGCAGCGGTGCAGCCCGGCCTCGGTCAGCACCGCCTGCAGCGGCCAGTCATCGGGCCCCGCCGGCACCTCGGGCAGCTCCTGGCAGGCGAAGGCGCAGCCGATGGCCGTCGCGCCCGGCAGCCCGGCCAGGGTGCGGTCGTAATAGCCGCCGCCATAGCCGAGGCGCCGCCCGGCCCGGTCGAAGGCGAGCAGCGGCACCAGCACCCAGTCCGGACGCAGCGCCTCGCCGGCAACCGGCTGGCTGGTGCCCATGGGGCCGCGGCCCAGCGGCTCGCCCGGCCGCCAGCGCCGGAAGGCGAGCGGCAGGCCGCGCCGCGGCGTCACCGGCAGGGCGATGGGATGGCCGCGCCCGGCCAGCGCGAGGAGCAGCGGCCGGATGTCGATCTCCTGGCCCATCGGCCAGAAGCCGGCGACGACCGCGCCCGCCGGCGGCGGCATCGCGGCGAGCAGCGTCTCGGCCAGCCCCGCGCCGAGCGCCGGGTCGCAACCGGCGCGGCGGGCCAGGGCCTGGCGGCGCGCCTCGGCCTTCACCTCGCGCAGCAGCAGGTCGCAATGGGGAGCGGTGGAAGAGTGCGGAGCCACCATGGCCGTTGGCGTATCATCCTCCCAAGGCCTGCGTTAGCAGGTGGGCGCCAGATACCCGGACCACGATCCGGACAGAGCCAGCTCCCGGAGGATGCTTATTGGCCCCGGGGATGAATTGCCTGACGCGCCGGGCAGCCCCGCCCCGGTGATATAGGATGCCGGCCCGCGGGCGACCAGCGCCGCCCGGCGAAAAAGCGGCGCTGGTCGCCTCAGCCGCGGTCGAGCGTCTGGGCGAGCCCCTCGATCCGCTCGGCGATGCGCGCCAACCGCTCGGCCAGTTGCGGATCGGGGGCGGCCGGCGCGGCCGGCGCCAGGCCGGAGCGCGCCCGCACCAGCTCGGTCCGCAGGTCGGAGCCCTCATCGGCCAGCAGCAGCGCCACATGCAGCAGCATGCGGGATTCCGAGAACTGCCCCCCCATGGCGCGGATCAGCCGCACCTTCTCCTCGATCTGCTGCACCAGGTCGAGGACATGCGCCTCCTCGCCATCCTTGCAGCCGATGGTGTGCTGGTAGCCATTGACCCGGACGGTGACCTGCCCCACGCCGCTACTCTCCCCCGTCCCGCTGCCCGTCGCCCGTCTCGCCGGCCCGCAGCTCCTCGGCCAGCGCCAGCCGCAGCCGCGCGATGGTCGCGTCCAGCCGCTCCGCCATGGCGGCCACCTCGGCGCGGGGCACCATCTCGCCCTCCTCCGCCGGCGGCCGGGGGCGGCTCAGCGCCGAGACCAGCTTCTCGACGGCGGATTCCAGCCGTGCCGTCGCCATCGCCACCGGGTCCCCTGGATCGCTCATGCCTGTTCCGCAATTGCCGTCGCCGGCCGCGCTGGACGCGGGATTCCGGGCGTGCTGCAAGGCTTGGCATGGCGACCGGGACGGGTCAACGGCGGCGGCTGCCGCCTGCGGTGACCGTGCATGACGCGGCCGGGGCGGAACTCGCCCTCCGCCTGGCCGGGCCGCGGGGCGTGACGCTGCTCTCGGCGCCGGGCGCCGCGGCCACGCTCGGCGCGCCCTGGTTCCTGGCGATCCTGGGCGCGGCGCGGGCGGCGGTGCCGGGCGTGCCGGCCGCCGCGCTGCTCGATTGCGGCGATGCGCCGGGCCTCGCGCTGATGGCGCTCAGGGCCGGGCTGCGGGCGCTGGTGCTCGATCCGGGCTGCCCCGGCTTCGCCGCCGTCGCCGCCGCGGCCAGCGAGGTCGGCGCCTGCCTCCATCCCGGCCGGCCGGCGTCCCTCGACCTCGGCCGCCTCGACCTCACGCGTGCCGGCGGCCGGGCCAGACTCGCGGCATGGTTGGCAGGCGCCGGGTGACAGGCCGGCAACCTCGCGCTACATCCCGCGACCAGACTCGCCGCTCCAGACTCGTCACCAGCGAAAGGGTATACGCCATGCAGCTCACGCCGAAGGTGAAAGAGATCCTCTCCTGGTATGAGAGCGACAATCCCGGCACCAAGGCGAACCTTGCCCGGATCCTGATGGCGGGCAAGCTGAGCGGCACCGGCCGCGTGGTGATCCTGCCGGTGGACCAGGGCTTCGAGCATGGCCCGGCCCGCAGCTTCGCGCCGAATCCGGCCGGCTACGACCCGCGCTACATGTTCGAGCTGGCGCTCGAGGCGGGGCTCAACGCCTATGCCGCGCCGCTCGGCATGATCGAGGCGGGGGCCTCCTCCTATGCCGGCGCCATCCCGACCATCCTGAAGGTGAACTCCTCGAACAGCCTGTCCACCACGAAGGACCAGGCGGTGACCGGGAGCGTCTCCGACGCGCTGCGCCTCGGCTGCTCGGCGATCGGCTTCACCATCTATCCGAGCTCGGAATACCAGTTCGAGATGATGGAGGAGCTGCGCGAGCTGGCCGAGGAGGCGAAGTCCGTCGGCCTCGCCGTGGTGGTCTGGAGCTACCCGCGCGGCCCGATGCTCGACAAGACCGGCGAGACGGCGCTCGATATCTGCGCCTATGCGGCGCATATGGCGGCGCTGCTCGGCGCCCACATCATCAAGGTGAAGCCGCCGACCTCGGCGATCTCGCTCGATGCCGCGAAGAAGACCTACGAGAAGTACCCGGTCGACGTGAACGACGAGGTCGCGCGCTTCAAGCACGTGGTGCAGGCCTGCTTCGGCGGCCGCCGGCTCGTGGTCTTCTCGGGCGGCGAGGCGAAGGGCACGGAGGACATCCTGAAGGAGGTCCGCGCCATCCACGCCGCGGGCGGCAACGGCTCCATCATGGGCCGCAACGCCTTCCAGCGCTCGAAGGCGGACGCGCTGAACCTGCTCTCCTCGATCATCGAGATCTACCAGACCCCGGCCAGCTGAGGCCGGGACGGGACGGCGGCGCCGACCGCGCCATCGTCCCCCCTCCCCCTCGGCGCTTCCCAAACCCGTCCCGGCGCGGCATTCAGCCGCCATGGACGCCCCCTGCCGCCTCTACCTCATCACCCCGCCCATCCTGCCGCCGGATTTCCCGGACCGGCTGGCGGCGGCGCTCGATGCCGGCGACGTGGCCTGCCTGCAGCTCCGCCTGAAGGAGGCGCCGCCGGACGCGGTCCGCCGCGCCGTCGAGGCGCTGATGCCGATCGCCCAGGCCCGCGACGTCGCCTTCCTGCTGAATGACGACGCGGCGCTGGCCGCCGAGCTCGGCTGCGACGGCGCGCATCTCGGCCAGGAGGATGGCGACCACGCCGAGGGCCGCCGGCTGCTCGAGGGCCGCATCCTCGGCATCACCTGCCACGACAGCCGCCACCTAGCCATGCTGGCGGGCGAGGCCGGCGCCGATTACGTCGCCTTCGGCGCCTTCTTCCCGACCACGACGAAGGAGGCGCGGCACCGCGCCGGCACCGACCTGCTGGAATGGTGGTCGGAGATGTTCGAGATCCCCTGCGTGGCGATCGGCGGCATCACCGCGGCCAATTGCGCCCCCCTGGTGCGGGCGGGGGCGGATTTCCTGGCGGTGGTCGGGGCGGTGTGGAACCATCCCGAGGGCCCGGCCGCCGGCGTCCGGGCGATGCAGCGGGCGATCGCGGAGGCGGGCGATGCGGCTTGAATTCGCCACCTGCGACGTCTTCACCGAGCAGCGCTTCGGCGGCAACCCGCTCGCCGTGGTGTGGGGCGGCGAGGCGCTGGATGGCGCCGCGATGCAGCGCGTCGCGCGCGAGTTCAACCTCTCCGAGACCGTCTTCGTCCTGCCGCCGGAGGCTGCCGGCGCCGCGGCGCGGATCCGCATCTTCACCCCCGGGGCGGAGCTGCCCTTCGCCGGCCATCCGAATGTCGGCACGGCGGCGATGCTCGCCCGCCGCCTCGGCTTGGCCGGCGACGGCATCGCCCTCGACCAGGCGGCGGGGCGGGTCGCGGCGCGGCTGCTGCGCGATGCCGGCGGCGCGGTGACGGGGGCCGAGATCGAGGCGCCGCTGCCCTTCGCCGAGATGGCGCCGCTCGCGCCCGAGGCGGTCGCCGCCTGCCTCGGCCTGCCCGTCGCGGCGGTGCGCAGCGTGACGCATCCGCCGGTGATCGCCGGCTGCGGCAATCCCTTCGGCTTGGCCGAGCTGGCGGACCCGGCCGCCCTCGCCGCGGCGATGCCCGATGCCGCCGCCTTCCGCCGCCACCTACCGGCGGACGCGGCGGTCGGCCTGCACCTGCATGTCGCCCTCCCCGATGGCCGGCGCCGGGCGCGGATGTTCGGCCCGCTGGTCGGGGTGCCGGAAGACCCGGCGACCGGCAGCGCCACGGTCGCGCTGGCCGGGCTGCTGCTGCGGGCGGGCGGCGGGGAGCGCCTGTCGCTCGAGATCGAGCAGGGCATCGAGATGGGCCGCCCCTCCCGCCTCGCCGCCCGCGCCTGGCGGGCCGGCGACGGCGCCATCCGTTGCGCGGTCGGCGGCGGCGTGGTGCCGGTCTCGGAGGGGTGGATCAGCGTCGGTTGAGCCGGTCGGGCGGCGCGCAGCGGAGGGGATGGGATTGGACGAGCTCGGCTTCCACCGCACCCTGCACCGGCCGGGCACGCTGCTCGATATCGGCGCGCATGACGGCGCCTTCACCCTGCCCTTCGCCAGCCTGCCGGACAGCCGCGTCCTCGCCTTCGAGCCGCTGCCGGGCGCCTTCGCCCGGTTGCGGGCGGCGACCGCGGGGCTCGGCAACGTCACGCTGCGGCCGGAGGCGCTCGGCGCGGCGGAGGGCGAGATCACCCTCGCCCTGCCGGTGCTCGACGGCGTGCCGCAGGAGCAATGGGCGAGCACCGCCAAGACCTATGCCGGCCTCGACCCACGCGTGGCCGAGCAGCGGTGGCAGGTGCCGGTCCGCCGGCTCGACGGCTTCGGGCTCACCGACCTCACCGCGGTGAAGCTCGATGCCGAGGGGGCGGAGTACGAGGTGCTGCGCGGGGCGCGCGAGACGCTGCTCCGCTGCCGCCCCATCCTCTCGATCGAGATCGAGGAGCGGCACCGGCGGGGCTCCACCTGGGCGGTGCCGGCCTATCTCGACGCGCTGGGCTACGACGCCTTCTGGGAGTTCTGGGGCGATTGGCAGCCCATGGCGGGCTTCGACCGGGACCGGATGCAGCGGGCGAGCCCGAACCCGGCGGTGTTCGAGGCCTCCGATCCCTATGTCTTCGTCTTCTACGTCCTGCCGCGCGAATCGGCCGCGGCCATGCTGGCGCAGCTGCGCGCCGCCGAGGCGGGCTGAACCGGGGCGGCGGCGCCTCGTTCTGCCGGCGAGGGGCAGGGAGGCACGGCATGGAGGAGATGGCGATCGAACCGGGCATGCCGGTGATCGGCAGCGACGACCACCCGGTCGGCCGGGTCGAGCACCGCGACGGCACCTATCTCAAGCTGGCCCGCAGCGAGGCGGCCTCCGGCGGCCGCTACCGCTGGCTGCCCCTCGCCCTGGTGGCCGGGATCGAGGCGGGCGGGCTGCGCCTCTCGGTCACCGCCGCGGATGCGGCGGCGGCGGCGCTGGACGAGGACGAGGCGCAGCGGCGGATGGCGCTCGACCCGGATGGCCGGCGGGAATTCGGCCAGCCCGATGATGGCGGCCCGCAGGCCGGGCGGGCCTGATACCCGTCGCACGACGCCGCGAAGCCGAGCAAGCGGGAGGTTTGCGCCCGGCGTTCGAGGCGCAGGGCGGTGAAACCGTCCTGCGCCTGGTATGAGGGAGACGCCGCGCGCCCTCACGGCGCGAAGGGCAGCCACTGCACATCCTCGATGCGCCGCGCCCCGGCGGCCAGCATGGCCAGCCGGTCGAAGCCGAGGGCGATGCCGCTGCCCTCCGGCATGCCATGCGCGAGGGCGGCGAGGAATTCCTCGTCCACCTCCCAGCCCGCCTCGCCGTAGCGGGCGCGGCGTTCCGCCACATCGGCCACGAAGCGGGCGCGCTGCTCGGCCGGATCGGTCAGCTCGTCGAAGGCATTGGCCAGCTCGATCCCGCCGGCGAAGAGCTCGAAGCGGAGCGCGGCGCGCGGATCGGCCGGGTCGCGCCGGGCGAGCGCGGCCTGCGGCGCCGGCCAATGGGTGAGGAAGGTGGCGCGCTCGCGGCCGAGGCGCGGCTCCACCCGTTCCAGCAGCAGGCGGAAGAAGAGGTCCTCCCACCCCTCCCCCGGCCGCGGCGGCAGGCCGATCGCCGCCGCCGCCCGGCCGAGCGCCGCGGCATCGCCCGCCCCCTCCGGCGTCACCGTCGCCAGCAGGTCGAGGCCGCCGCACCAGCGGCGGAAGGCCTCGGCCATGGAGAGGCGCTCGAAGGGCAGGCGGAGATCGGTCTCGACGCCGCCATGCGCGACCAGGGGCGGGCAGACGGCGCGGACGAAATCCTCCGTCTCCCGCATCATGCCCTCGAGGCCGAGGCCCGGCCGGTACCATTCCAGCATGGTGAACTCGGGCGCGTGGCGCGGGCTCGCCTCGCCGTTGCGCCAGACCCGGGCCAGCTCGAAGACCGGCCCGGCGCCGGCCACCAGCAGCCGCTTCAGGGCGAGCTCGGGCGAGGTCCGCAGCCAGAGGGTGCGCCGCGTGCCGGCGCCGAGATGCGGCAGGTACTCGCTGCGGAAGGCCTGCAGATGCACCTCCATCCCGGGCACCGGCACCAGGCAGGGGGTCTCGACCTCGCGGTAGCCGCGGGCCGTGAAGAAGGCGCGGGTCGCGGCGGTGAGGGCGGCGCGGCGCTCGAGGAAGGGCAGCCGGGCGGCGAGGCTCTCGGGATGCCAGGCCGGGCTGGGCGTGGCGAGGGTGGCCGGGTCGGGCATGGCGGGCCTGCGGGCGGGGCGTTGACGGGGGGCGATCCGCCGACCCTGCCGCATCCCCGGCGGCGCGGCCATCCTGGCGTTCCCGCGGCCGGCCGCCCGGCCTATAGGAGCGGCGATCATGCCCGACGGACCCCTGCCCCGCCCCGAGCGCCCGGAGCGCACGCTGACGACGCCGGAGGCGTTGCAGGCGGCCGGGCTGATCCCGGCCGCGGCGCTGCCGGGGGCGATGGCGGTCGCCGAACGCTACAGCATCTCGGTCACCCCCGCCGTCGCCGCGCTGATCGACCCGGCGGATCCGGCCGACCCCATCGGCCGGCAATACCTGCCCGACCCGGCGGAGCTGGCGACGGCGCCGCACGAGCTGGCCGACCCGACCGCCGACGCGCCGCACAGCCCGGTGCCCGGCGTGGTGCATCGCTATCCGGACCGGGCGCTGCTGAAGCCGCTGCTCGCCTGCCCGGTCTATTGCCGCTTCTGCTTCCGGCGCGAGGCGGTGGGGCCGGAGGGCGGGGTGCTGGGCGAGGCGGCGCTGGAGGCGGCGCTCGGCTGGTTCGCCCGCACGCCGGCGGTGCGGGAGGCGATCCTGACCGGCGGCGACCCGCTGATGCTCTCGCCGCGGCGGCTGGGCATGATCCTCGCCCGGCTGGCGGCGCTGCCGCATATCGAGATCCTGCGCATCCACAGCCGGGTGCCCGTCGCGGCGCCGGAGCGGGTGACGGCGACGCTGGCGGCGGCGCTGGCGGTGGAGACGCCGCTCTATCTCTGCGTCCACGCCAACCATGCGCGGGAGTTCACCCCCGACGCCATGGCGGCGCTCGGCCGGCTGCACGCCGCGGGCGTGGTACTGCTCGGCCAGAGCGTGCTGCTGCGCGGGGTGAATGACAGCCCGGAGGCGCTGGAGGCGCTATTCCGCGCCATGCTGCGGGCGCGGGTGAAGCCCTATTACCTGCACCAGCTCGACCCGGCGCCGGGCACCGCGCGCTTCGCCGTGCCGGTCGAGGAGGGCCGGGCGATCCTGCGGGCGCTGCGTGGCCGGGTGACTGGCCTCGCCTGGCCGGTCTATGTGCAGGAGCGGCCGGGGGGCGGCGGCAAGGTGCCGCTCGGGCCGGACTACGCGGCGAACGAGGCATAATACCAACGGCATGAATGCTTCATTCGTGCCGAGCGCCCGAACGGGCGCCGCCGCACATGCGGCGAAGCCAAGCAACTGTCTTTTGTGTGAATGTGGTGTTTTAGGCTGGGGCGTAGGGTTTGTTGTCGC
>NZ_QLIX01000035.1 GCF_003258945.1 Roseicella frigidaeris
ACAACCAACAGCCCTCGGGCGAGCAGCCACCCCGGCCGACATCGATCGGAATGGCCGGCCGACATGGCGTCGGAATCGGTGGCCGACTTCGCCGGAATCCGCACGCGGTGCCCTGGACCAGGGCGCGCCCGGCAGCGAGGTCGACCTCGACGCTGACCACGCCGGGAACGCACGAAAGCGCGCGGTGGACGGCGTTGGCGCAGGACCCGCAGGTCATGCCGCCGATGGCGAGAACGGCGCAGTCCCGGTCCTGGCCGGACAGCGCGACGCGCTCGAATGTCGTGCCTTCGGTCATCTTTGGTCTCCTTCATGCGGGCGCCGTTGAGGTGGGGTGTTCCCACGTGGGAGGGTCAACCCGGGGGCCAGCACGAATTCCATGCCCCGCGGCCGGCCTTTCGGGATGAGGCGGCGGGCCGCCGGGAGGGAGCCCACCGCCCTTCATGCCCTACGACCTCAGGCAGCCATCTTGCGGCAGCTCTCGGCGCAGCGGCGGCAGGCCTGAACGCATTCCTCCATGCCGCCGACCTGCTCGCAGGAGCGTGCGCACTCCTCGCAGATCTCCGCGCACTCGCGGCAGGTGTGCTTGTGATGGTGGGTGCCGATGAGCATGAAGTTGGCCGCGGTCTGGCAGATCTCGGCGCAGGCCAGCATGAGCTTGAAGTGCTGCGGCTCGACGTGCTTCCCGCCCTGCTGCAGGCAATGGTTCATGGCCATGCCTAGGCAGGTGCTGTGGCAGCGCAGGCATTCCTCGATGCACGACCGCAGCTCGGGCGACAGGTTCTGCATTTCACGTCTCCGGTCTGATGGCGCCAATGGCTGACGGGCGGCGGAAGTGGCGCCGCTGCTCCCGTGCCCATCGTTACGACTGCGCCCGTTCAGGCGCGGCCGTCCGGGTCGACCCACGACGGGGTCGCCGGGCGTCTCAGGTCAGATGCGGGGTGGGGGAAGCGCCGGGCTGGCGCGGATGCCTGCGGCGGCGGAAGCCGGGCCGGGTGTGAACGCCACCGTGAAGGCCGCATGCGGCCCCAGCTGCGTCGCTGACGGCAGCACCGCGAGAGCGGTGCCGCACAGGCCAGGGCCACAGCAGCACGGCATCACGTGATCCGGACGGCAGGGGGCGTCCGCCATACCCTTGCTGGGGGAGGCAGCAGCGGCGTGGCCCGCTCCGTTGTGGGTCACGGTCTGGACGTGCATCGCAGCGGGGCAAGGCTGGATACCCGCTGCAAAGCCCAGGGCCATGCGGCCCAGCAGGAACACCGCCGCCAGCATCAACCGGACCAGACCGGCCGCCCTGCCCATCCGCCGCAGCCTTCCCTGCATGAAGACGAGCGCTGTAACGCGCGACGTGTGAGGGGTTCCCGGCCGCCACTGAAGCCATCCGGGAACTCTGCCCCGCCGCGTCCATCCTTCAGCCGGGTGCGCTATAGCCGCACCGTCCGCAGCCGCAGCGAGTTGGCGATGACCGAAACCGAACTCAGCGCCATCGCCAGCGCCGCCACCACCGGGCTGAGCAGGATGCCGAGGAAGGGGTAGAGCACGCCCGCCGCGAGCGGCACGCCGAGTGCGTTGTAGACGAAGGCGAAGAACAGGTTCTGGCGGATGTTGCGCATCACCGCGCGCGACAGGTGCCGCGCCCGAGCGATGCCCGCCAGGTCGCCCTTCAACAGCGTCACCCCGGCGCTCTGCATGGCGACATCCGTGCCAGTGCCCATGGCGACGCCGACGTCGGCCTCGGCCAGGGCGGGGGCGTCGTTCACGCCGTCGCCCGCCATGGCGACGACCTTCCCTTCGCCGCGGAGCTTCCGGACGATGCGGTGCTTGTCTTCCGGCAGGACGTCGGCCTCGACCTCCCGGATGCCGAGCCGCCGGGCCACGGCCTCGGCCGTGGTCCGGTTGTCGCCGGTCAGCATGACGATGCGCACGCCGTCCTCGCGCAGGCTCTCCAGAGCCGCGGGGGTGGTCTGCTTGACAGGATCGGCCACGGCGATGACGCCGCCCGGCTTGCCGTCCACGGCAAGGAACAGCGCCGTGCCGCCCTCCCGCCGAAGCTCGTCCGCCCGGGCGGCGAGCTCGCCCAGGTCCATGCTAAGGTCGGCCATCAGCCTGGCATTGCCGAGCGCGACCTTCCGGCCACCGACCGTGCCGGTCACGCCCTTGCCGGTGACGGAGGCGAAGTCGCCCGGCTCCTGGACGACCACGCCTCGTTCCTTGGCCGCGGCGACGATGGCGGCCGCCAGTGGGTGCTCGCTGGAGCGCTCCAGGCTGGCCGCCAGCGGCAGGATCTCGGCCTCGGTGAGGCCCTGCGCCGGGACCACCGCCACCACCTTGGGCTTGCCCTCGGTCAGGGTGCCGGTCTTGTCCACGACCAGGGTGTCCACCTTCTCCATGCGCTCGAGCGCCTCGGCCGACTTGATGAGCACGCCCGCGGTGGCGCCCTTGCCGACGCCCACCATGATGCTCATCGGTGTCGCCAGTCCGAGCGCGCAGGGGCAGGCGATGATGACCACCGAGACGGCCGCGATCAGGGCGTAGGAGAGCGCCGGAGACGGCCCCCAGACCGCCCAGGCGACGAAGGCCAGCGCCGCGACGGCAATGACCGCCGGGACGAACCAGCCCGCCACCGTGTCGGCCATGCGCTGGATGGGCGCCCGGCTGCGCTGCGCCTCGGCCACCATGGCGACGATGCGCGACAGCATGGTGTCGGAGCCCACCTTGTCCGCCCGCATCACTAGCGCGCCGGTACCGTTCACCGTGCCGCCGATGACCTTGTCCCCAGGCGCCTTCTCGACCGGCATGGACTCGCCGGTGACCATGGACTCGTCCACGGCGCCACGGCCCTCCAGCACCACGCCGTCCACCGGAACCCCCTCGCCCGGGCGCACGCGCAGCCGGTCGCCGAGCTGGACGTCCGCCAGCGGGATCTCCTCGTCGGAGCCGTCCGGCCGGATGCGGCGGGCGGCCTTGGGCGCCAGGTTCAGCAGGGCGCGAATGGCGCCGCCGGTCGCCTCGCGCGCCCGCAGTTCCAGCACCTGGCCGAGCAGGACGAGCACGGTGATGACTGCAGCCGCCTCGAAGTAGACGGGGACCACGCCGTCCATGCCACGGAAGCCCGCAGGAAACACCTCCGGGGCCAGGGTGGCCACCACGCTGTAGGCATAGGCCGCGCCGGTCCCGAGCGCGATCAGGCTGAACATGTTCAGGCTGCGGTTCACCACCGACAGCCAGGCGCGGACGAAGAACGGCCACCCGGCCCAGAGCACGACCGGCGTGGCGAGCAGGAACTGAAGCCAGGTGGAGTGTCGCGGCGAGACGAGGTGATGTAGGCCGAGGCCGGGGATGTGGCCGCCCATCTCCAGCACGACGACCGGGAGCGTCAGCACCAGCCCGATCCAGAACCGCCGCGTCATGTCGGCCAGTTCCTCGTTCGGGGCGGCCTCGGCGGTGACCTCCAGCGGCTCCAAAGCCATGCCGCAGATCGGGCAGTTGCCGGGGCCCTCCTGGCGGATTTGCGGATGCATCGGGCAGGTGTAGATCACACCCTTGCGCGGCGGCTGCGTCGGGGCGGGCGCGGTGGCCTCGCAGGGCTTCAGGTACTTGCCCGGGTCCGCCTCGAACTTCGTCCGGCACCCGGCCGAGCAGAAGTGGAAGGTCTGGCCACCATGCTGGAGGCGGTGCTTCGAGGTGGCCGGGTCCACCTTCATCCCGCAGACCGGGTCCGTCACCAGGCTGGCCTCGGCCACTGCGGTATCATGCCCGCCATGGCCGTGGTGATGTCCGGCGTGGTGCCGGTGGCTACTGTGCTCGCCGCTCATGCTTGCCGCCTCCGGTTCAACCCGCAGCGCCGCGGGCCCGTCTGGTTATCAGAAGCACCCAAGGTGGGGCTTCCAACGGTTGGAAGGTCAAGGCGGCCCCGAAGCGCCGCTTGAATGCTGTCCCGGTGTCATGTTCCGTCGCGGGCGACATGCGCATTGACCCCGCGCAATCTCACCCGTCGGCGGATGGCCGCAGCCCCGGGCGCACCGCCAGCAATGCTTTGTTATAAAATCGCGGATCGAGAGTGCGCCGGGCGAGGGGCGGGAATTTTCGCAGCAGAAGCCACCGTCGAAGGCGCCCGGTTCCCGGCCGCCCAGGCGCCAAGTGCCTTCAGCAATGTTTTGACAAACACGGGCTGCGTGAACCGCGAGATGATCGCCGGGTCGCAGGGCGCCAGCCGAGAACCTCCGCAACCCAATCTCGGTGGTGCCCAGTGACTAAGGGGCGGAATGCCGGTCCGCCCGGATGCGCAAACGGGGGGACAGGCTGGGCCTGCCACACGGCGGCGGTCGCCCCCACTGGGTCCATCCCCTTCGCCACGGCCGGAACCCGGCGGGGCGAAGGGGATGGACCCGGCCGGTAAGGAGTGGGAGAAAGACACCATGGCTAAATTCTCTGTATGGTTGAGCCCCCTCGCCCTTGGCGCGGTAGCGATCACATCGCCGTCGCAGGCTGCGGTTTCCACGACGGTGGGCCTCAGCCGCCCGCCCGTCGTCCTCGTCATGGACGACATGATGGGCGGCATGCGCGGACAAGGCATGCAAGGTCAGGGCATGCAAGGTCAGAGCATGCAGGGCCAGGGCTCCGCAGGCTGCGGCCCAGGCCAACCAGGGTGCGGGGCGGCGCCCGGCGGCACCCCGATGCAGGGCATGGGCATGCAGGACCGCATGTCCACCATGGAGCGGCAGCGGATGGGCATGGGCATGGGGCCCGGCATGGCCGGGCAGACGCTCGGCCGGCTCGACGGCCGTCTCGCCTTCCTGCACGCGGAACTCCACATCACCCAGCAGCAGATGCCCGCCTGGGACGCCTTCGCGGCTTCGCTGCGCAGCGCCCGCGACCACCTCGCTGCGGCGCGCACCGCGATGCAGGACGGGAACAAGGCGACGGACCCGCTCGGGAGGCTCGAGGCGTACGAGCGCCACTCGGCGGCGCGTCTCCAGGCTCTGCACGACAGCCGCGTCGCCTTCGCGAAGCTCTACGGCACGCTGGACGACGAGCAGAAGCGGACGGCCGACGAACTCGTGGTCCCGCTCCTGGCGTCGCTCTGACCCGATGCGGCTGGCAGGCACGGCGGCGGGCCGACGCCCCGGCCTGGCAGCCGCGGGCGTGATGGTCCTGCTCCTCGTCGTGGGCGCTCCCGCGCTCGGGCAGACGGACCCCGGTGACCACAGCGCCCACCATCCCCCCCCGGTAGCGGCGCCCACGGAGCAGACGGCGCCGATGGGCAGCACCGCCCCCCAGCAGGGCGGCGGATGCGGCGGCATGATGGGCTGCATGGGAGGGGTGCCGAGGCAGTTCTACCCCTCGCTGATGGAGATGCCCGCGCTCACGCCCGAGGCCCGCCGCCTCATCGAGCGCGAGGCGGGGCGGCGCATCGGCGTGGGGGCCGAGGCGATCACCGACGCGCAGATGCGGATCCACCACGCGATGGCGGCCAACGACCCCGCCGCCGTCCAGCAGGCCGCCGCCGCGGCGCGCGAGGGTCTGCTGCAGGTGGAGAGCGGCGCGGCGGCGCTGTGGGCGGTCAACGAGGGCCAAGCGCCGCGCCGGATCGCGCTCGACTGGTTCAAGGGCCAACTCGGCCTGCCCGAGGCCAAGACCGCCTCCATGGCGCCAACCGAAGGCTGGGGCCTCTCCTGGTACCACCTCACCACGATGGCGTTCCTCGTGGCGTTCCTGCTCGGGACCCTGGCCCTCCAGTATGCCCGGATGCGCCGGGTCGGCGGCCTGGTCCAGCGGCTCGCCAGCGGCCCCACCGGGGGTGCGCTCGGCCCGGCCCCCGCCACCCGGGGACCGGCCCCTTCCGGGCCGCCGCCCGTCCCGCCCGTTGCCGGACCCGGCGGCCCGCCTGCGCCCGCGGAGCCTGAGGCCGCTGCTCCGGCCACCACGCCGACCGCTTCCCCTGCCCCTGCGCCCGCTGTGGCGACGGCGGCCGCGCGGCGGCCCTGGTCGGGCACGCTCCGGGTCGCGGCGATCTTCCCCGAGACGCCGAGCGTGAAGACCTTCCGGCTCGTGGACCCGGACGGCGGCGACATCCCCTTCACCTTCATGCCGGGGCAGTTCCTGACCTTCTCGGCCGAGGTCGACGGCGAGCGGGCGAGGCGCTCCTACACCATCGCCTCCTCGCCGCTCCGGCGTAGCTACGTCGAGGTCACCGTGAAGCGGGAGGATAAGGGGCTCATCTCACGCTACCTGCACGACCGGGGCGCGGTTGGCAGCCTGCTGGAGGTGTCGGCCCCCTCGGGCGTGTTCACCTTCACCGGGACGGACGCGGACAGCATCGTCCTGATCGCGGGCGGGGTCGGCATCACGCCGATGATGAGCGTTACCCGCTACCTGACCGACCGCGCCTTCCCCGGCGAGATCCACCTGCTCTACGGTGTCGCCACGCCGCAGGACCTGATCTTCCGCGAGGAGCTCGAGTACCTGCAGAAGCGGCACCCGAACCTGCACGTGGCCGCGACGGTGTCGCACGCCGAGGGCACCGCCTGGATGGGGGGCACGGGGCGGCTCTCCAAGGACTTCATCGTCCGGGCCGTCCCCGACATCGCCCGGCGGCGCGTCCACCTCTGCGGCCCTCCGCCGATGATGGACGCGGTCAAGGCGGCCCTCGCCGAACTCGGCGTGCCCAGGGAGCAGGTCAGGACCGAGGCGTTCGGCCCGGCCAGGGGCGTCACCCCGGGCACGCCCGCCCCGCTGCCAGCACCCGCTGCCCCGCCCGCCTCCACGCCAGGTGAGCCCTCGGCCGCCCCGGTCCCGCGGATCGCCACGGCCGAGGTCCGCTTCACCAGGTCCGGCAAGACCGCCCCCCTGTCCCCGGAGCAGAGCGTGCTGGAGGCGGCGGAGGCGGTCGGCGTCCCTATCGACTACTCCTGCCGGGTCGGGATCTGCGGCACCTGCAAGGTGCGGCTCCTCGAGGGCTCCGTGACCATGGAGGTGGAGGAGGGATTGCCGCCGGACGAGAAGGCGCGCGGCATCATCCTCGCCTGCCAGGCGAAGTCGATCGGCAACCTGGCGGTCGAGGCGTAGGGTGAACGAGCGCGAGCGCCTGGCCGTCGGGGCCCTCATGACCGTCCTGGCGCTGGTGGCGCCCGGCTTCCTGCTGCACGAGGCGCCGCGCTTCGCGGGCAGCCTCGCGGGCAGCGTGCTCGGCATCGCGGCCGCCAGCCTCTTCCTGCTGCTGCTCGCCTACTCCCTCGCCAAGCGCATCGGCTGGATCAGGGCGGGCGTGGCAAGGCACGCGTCCCTGCGTGCCGTCCTCGTCTTCCACGTCTACGCCGGTGTGGTCGGCGCCGTGCTCGGCGTCCTCCACAGCGGCCACCGGTACCACAGCCCGCTCGGCATCGGGCTGGTGTTGGCGATGCTGGCCGTCGTCCTGACCGGCTTCGTCGGCCGCTACATCCTGGCGCAGCTTGGAACCGACCTGCGCGACCAGCAGGTCATGCTCGGGGTGCTCCGGACGCGTTACGACCTGCTCGCGGCCGAGGCGTCCCGCGCCCGCGGCGAGGGGGTGGCCACCATCCTGCTGCAGCAGAACCCAGGCGCCCTGCTCGCCCTGATGGGCGGCGCCGGGACGCCCGACGCCGAACTCCGGCGCCTGCTCGGCGGCATGGCGGACCTGGAGCACGCTATAGCCCGGCGCGAGGTCCTGAAGCGGGCCCTCTCCCGCTGGACGACGGTGCACGTCGCGGCGGCGCTGGTGATGTACCCGCTCCTCGCGCTCCACATCTGGACCAGCGTCTACTTCGGCCTGCGGTGGCTGCCGTGAGGCTTGGCACCGTGCTCTACTTGGTCCTCGGGATCCTCGGGGCGGCCATCGCCGTCGGGGTTCCGATGGTGGTCTACCGATCCGGCTCGGAGGCGCTGCCCCTCTGGCGCGACGCGGTGGACCCCGGGCCGCTCTCGGCCGCGCACGCCTTCCTGGAGGGACGCTGCGGGGATTGCCACACGCCGAACCGCGGGGTCCAGCCAGTGGCCTGCCTCACCTGCCACGCCACAGACATGCCGACACTCGCCAGGCAGTCGACCGCGTTCCACGCGTCCATCGGCGAGTGCAGCGGCTGCCATGCCGAGCATGTCGGCGTGGACCGGCGCCCGACGATCATGGACCACGCCGTGCTCGCGTCGGTGGGCGCCAGCCGCGCCGCCGCCTCCAGCCATCGGACAGTGGCGGAGACGCGGGTCGACGCGGCGATGGCGCGCCTGCGGTCGATACTGGACGAGGCCGCCGCCGACCTGGGTGCGTCCCCCACGCCCCGCCCGCTGCCGAAGGAGGCGCAGGCCGCGCTCGACTGCAACGGCTGCCACTCCAACCGGGATCCGCACCGGACCCTGTTCGGCCGCGACTGCCAGGACTGCCACGACGTCCTGGCGTGGAGGGTGGCCGGGTATCGCCATCCCTCGCCGACGTCGCAGGACTGCGCGCAGTGCCACCGGGCGCCGCCGAGCCACTACATGATGCACTTCGAGATGGTGTCGCAGATGGTGGCGGGGCAGCACCACGCGAGGGTCGAGCAGTGCTACCTGTGCCACCAGACGGATGCCTGGAACGACATCCGCGGGGTCGGCTGGTACAAGCACCACTGAGCCGGGCGCCTGCACCGGCTTAGTAAGAAGCCGCCGCATGGACGGCGGCTCCCGGGGGAGGTCGCTACTGGCGCTGCGTGCCCCGCTGCCGTTGCATCCCGCCTTGCTCGTGGCCGTGCCCCGTGCCGGGGTTCCCGGGGTGGGTCATCTGGGCGCCGCTGGTGCCCTCGCCCTTGTTGTCCATGGACGGCGTGGGGCCGCCCATGTTCCGCCCGCCCATGCGGCTGTGGTCCATTTCGGCGTTGCTGCTGCCGCCCTGCGGGTTCAGCGTCGGCGCGGGGCCGCCGGGGGCCCGCCCCTGCTGCGACGGACCGCCCATGCGGCTGTGGTCCATCTCGGGACCGGCGCTCCCGCCCTGCGGGTTGAGCGTCGGCTGGGCCAGCGCCGCGCCCGCGGCGAGTGTTCCGATCGCCGCGCCGACGATCGCGATCATGAGGTGCCTGCGGTTCACTGTCGTCTCCGTGGTTGCTGGCGTCGGTGCGCCCTACGCCTAGCCAAAATGGTTACAGCGCAGCCGTCCGCTCCGGGCGCGCACCGGACTCTGGCGCCCCCCCTCCGCGGCGGGAAGGAGCAATGGGGGTGCAGCAATATTTTGTAAGAAACGCCCCGCCTTGGCATTGATCCGGCGCAAGGGTGCAAGGGCGGCAGCGCGCCAAACTGCGAGGGCGAAAGCGGGAGAACCGGCGTGGAACCGAGACCTCATGTTCCCTTCTGGCGCACGCGAGGCGGTGTCGCGCTCCTCGGTTTCCTGGCGGTCGCCGCCTTCTACCTGATAACCGAGCACGCCGCGCACGTCTTCGGCGCGCTGCCCTACCTGCTCCTGCTCGCCTGCCCGCTGATGCACCTCTTCATGCACCACGGGCACGGGCACCGCGAGGCGGACGGCCGCGCTGCGCCGGATGGCGGCGGGCGCGGCCGCGTCCAGGGAGGCATGTCATGACGCACGACGCGCCCGCCTACGGGCTCTGGACCCTGGTCATCCTGAACTCACTGGTCTTCATCGTCTTCGCGTTCAGCTTCGGCAAGCCGCGGACCCCGCGGGACTGGCGCTCCTTCGGCGCCTTCAGCGGCTTCATCGTCGCGCTGTTCGCCGAGATGTACGGCTTCCCGCTGACCATTTACCTGCTCTCGGGCTGGCTGCAGGCGCGCTACCCGGGCGTGGACCTGCTGTCGCACGACGCCGGGCACCTCTGGTGGACCCTCTTCGGCCTGAAGGGCGACCCGCACTCCAGCCCGCTGCACCTCCTGAGCTACGCCTTCATCGGCGGCGGCTTCATCCTTCTCTCCTCGGCCTGGAACGTGCTCTTCCAGGCGCAGCGGCAGCACCGGCTGGCGACCTCGGGCGCCTACGCCTACATCCGGCACCCGCAGTACATCGCCTTCATCGCCGTCATGTTCGGCTTCCTGCTCCAATGGCCGACACTGTTGACCCTGCTGATGTTCCCGGTGCTGGTCGGCATGTACGTCCACCTCGCCCACACCGAGGAGAAGGAGGTGCGCCGGGAGTTCGGGGCGGAGTACGACCGCTACGCTGCCCGGGTGCCAGCCTGGTTCCCGCGGCTGGGCGGCCAAGCCCCGGCCGACCGGCCCCCAGCAGGGTGACGCAGCCATGTCGACGGCAGCGGTTCGCGACGCCCTTGAGAAAGCCGCGAGACTGTTCGCGGAGGACCCGGACAGGGCGAACGCCCCAAGCCCGGCCGTGACCGCCGTCCTCGAGGACGGCCTGTCCTGCCGAATCGGCGGCCCGCTCGGAGACCTCCGCACCGACATGCCAGCCCTCCTGGGCGGGGGAGCGACGGCGCCCAGCCCCGGCTGGCTGCTGCGGAGCGCGATCGCGTCCTGCACCGCGACCGTCGTCGCCATGCGGGCGGCCAAGCTCGGGATAACGCTCGACCTGCTGGAGGTGAGCGTGACGTGCGGAGGCGATGCGCGGGGAATGTTGGGCCTCGACGAAGCCGTGTCGACCGCGATGACCGACATCCGGGTGCGGGTGAGGATCGGCGCCAAGGAGACGCCGGAGGATGTCCTGGTCGAACTCGTTCGCTGGGCCGAGGCGCATGCGCCGGTCACGTGCACCATCCGGAGCGGCCACATTCAGCCCGCGGAAATCCAGTCCGTTAGGCATGCACGATGGCAGCCAAAGCCAGTATGTGGCTGAACAAACCACTGCCGCTGCTGGGAACACCTGACAATGCCGCCATGAGCTTGTGGCAAATCCCTGGGCACCAAGGCGAATTTTTGGGCGGTGCGGTTCGCAGCGGCCGATGGTCTCAAAGGTTTCGTATTTGGCACGTCGCATGCATATCGACAGTGTCCGTGGATCTGCCCCTGATGCTGACCGGGATGGCCAGCGCAGGCTGTTCAACACCCCACGGAGGGAAACCGGTGCCGCGACTGCGGGCCATGCAAAGGGATTGTGAGCCATGAAGCGAGTTCTCGGCCTCCTAGGGTCTGCGGCGCTGGCTGCCCTCCTTGCAGGATGCGCCGAGATGTCGGCGGCCTCGCGGAGCTACCGCTTCGAGGTCCTCGACCAGCAGGTTCGGCCGAGCACGAACGCCGAGGTCCGGGTGCGGCTGGTGCACCTCCCGGACGGCCGCCCCGTGACCGGTGCCGTCATCACCAACCACAAATTCCAAATGCTCATGCCCAACGCCAAGATCATCACGACCCTGATGGTCGAGGGCGCCGGACCGCCGCCGGTCGCCACCGTCGAAGAGGGCAACGGCGTCTACCTCGTGCACTCCGTGGTGCCGATGGCCGGGAACTGGACCATGACCCTCGACGCGCGCGTGCCCGGCGAGCCCGAGCCGATCGAGGGCACCGTGCCCCTCCGCGTCAGGAGCTGAGCGCGACTACGGAGCGAAGTTCGGCTCGTTTCAGGCCGCGCGCCCGTGCAGAGCGGGTGCGTCCCGACATTCCTGCACCTCGACCGTGACGTGCGCGATGCCAAACTCTGCCGGGATCAGCGCCTTGTAGTGCTCCGGCGGCAACGGCAACCCGTAACTGCGCGGAGCAACGCGGCGCTAACTCCCCTTGGTTCCCACGCCCGGAAAAATGCGCCCGGCGCTCTCATCCCCGTGGATGCACCTCGGCTGTCCGCTCGAGTTCTCTTCGGCGCCAGGGCCAGTGGCCCTCTATTTCCACGCTGAGCGAGATGCTGAGGAAGGTCCTGATCAGGACCACGATGGCGAGCACGCCGAGGCTGCCGAAGCTCGGAGTCACCGCCACCGTGCCGATGATGTCGGCCGCCACCAGCATCTCGAGACCAAGCAGGACGCCGCGCCCGAGATCCGCGCGGTAGGCGGGCAACGTCGCGGTCCAGTCCGGTGCCGTTGCTGCCCGGCGCGCGAACCGGATGGTTGCCGCGCAGGCGACGACTAGGATGGTTGTGACGCCAGCGACCTCAAAGCCGTTTGCGATCCAGTGGGCGGCGCGGTCGAGCACGTGGTACGCCGCCCCGTGGGAGCCCAGCGGCTCGGCCGCCATGGCCCTTCCCTCGGGCGAGGCCAGCATCACGATGGCAGCGAACGCGACCACAGGTTGGCTGGCGGGTATGTCCGGCTCGGGCGGGCGGCGTGGCCCGCGCGTCCAGCCGGGGATTGCGGCCAGGCTGCCACCGCACCAGCCTGCCGAGGAGGGGCGAGGAAGATGAGGCGCCCGTCGGAAGCCCCGCCCCGTGCCGCCCCGCTCCTTCACCGGCCCGCGTCGTCCCCGGCGGACGACCACCCGGTTCCTGGCCGCCTGGAATACAACACCGCAAAGCCCTGCTCCGCCGCAGCGTCACGGAAGGCGCGCGCCGCCTCCGCCGCCTCCGACACCGCGCCCACGACGGCCCTCTCCTGCGACAGCAAGGAGTTGCCGGGACGGGCCCGGTGACGGTTCGCCGCGACCTGGGCCGCCGCCGCCGCCGCGACGAGGCGCATCCATGGTTGGAACTCCTCCGACAGGAGATACCGGCTGGTCCGCATCGGGTGCAGCCAGCGCAGCAGTTCCGCCGTCCAAGGATTGGACGCGGTCTGGACCCAGGGCTTCAGGAAGGCGCGGTAGAGGGCGAGACCGGTCTCGGACACGGCGCGGACGCGCTCGAACGCCTCGCGCGGCGGTGGCGCGAAACGCAGGTCCTCGACGGCCCGCGGCTCGAACCTGATGGCGGCCTTGCCCGCCGCCCGATGCGCCTCGCCCGAGGCACCGTCCTCGATCTTCATCTCGTACAGGCCGGGCGCCAGCGCCTCGATCTCGGCGAGGCTGGCGAGGATCGCCCGGTGCTCGTGCCGCGCCACGGCGGCCGAGACGAAGATGCCGAGATGCCCGACATGCGGGTTAATGAGGTAGACGATGCGCTGCCCGGCCGCCTTCAGCGCCTCGGTGCTGCCGTAGACCGCCGGGATCCACCCCAGCGCCTGGTGCGGCGGCGTGATGTCGTCGCCCTCGGAGGCGAAGACTACCAGCGGGTTGCGGACGCGCCGGAGGTCGGCGACGCAATCCTCGCAGATGCGGAAGACCCCCTGCTCGACCTGGTTGCCGATGAACAGGTTCTCGACGATCGCGGCGATCTCCTCGCGCCCGAGAAAGTAGAAGCCGCCCCACCAGCGCTCGAACTGCAGGAAGCGCTCACGTTCGGTGTCCACCTCGGTGAAGAGCCGCGCGTACTTCTCCCAGATGGCCCGCTCCGGCTTCAGGTTCTCGAAGTTGGCGGCGAGCCAGGCGCCATCGAACCGCCCGTCGCCGAGGTCAGCCGCGAGTTCGGCGAGCCAAGCGCCACCGAGCAGGCCGCCCGCGAGGCGCATCGGGTTCACGCCGGACTCGCCTCCCCAGTAGGAGAGCGGAGAGCCGTTCAGCACGGCGGCCCCGACCAGGCCGCAGCAGTCGGCCGAGAGCAGCGCGACGGCCCAGCCAGCCTGGCAGTTGCCGTAGAGCACGGGCGGCTTGCCCGGATGCCGCCCGGCCACCGTCTCGACGAAGCGGCGCAGGGCATGGTGCACGTCGGCCAGCGTCTGCCCCCGGCAGGGCTCGGGGAAGAAGACGACGAAGTAGACCGGATGGCCCTCCCCGAGCGCCATGCCGACCTCGGAATCCTGCTTGAAGCCGCCGATGCCGGGGCCGTGCCCGGCGCGCGGGTCCACGACGATGACCGGCGGCTTCGTCGGATCGGGAGCGACCGCCTGGGTCCCATCGGCGGGCCCCAGGATGCGGAGCAGCGCGTAGTTCGCCGGGTGGGGAAAGGTGCGGGCATCCAGCACCGTCTCCGAGCGGAAGTCGAGAAGTGGCGGCAGGCCTTGGCGCTCATGCTCCAGCATGTCGTCCGCGCGCTGGCGCAGCGTGTCCCAGAAGAGGACCGACCGCTCCCAGACGTCACGTTGGTACTCGAGCAGGTCACTCCAGGACAACGCAGGACCAGACGAGGGGGCGCCAGCCACGCCGACGGAGGCCGTGGGGGCCTCGCCCCGGACAGCGCGGTCGCGCTCCCGCTGGCCGTGCCCGCACGCGGCGGCCTCCTGCCTGCTCGCTGCCGCCTTCACTGCCGTCACCGTGCCGTCCATGGCCATGCCCCTCCTCGCGCGGCTATGCGCGACAGTGAGCTAGGTGGTGGGAGGCAGGTTTGACGTGACGCAAGCTCCGCACGGAGAAATACTTTGTCACGAGCCTGGAGGCACGGCGGGTTCCTTTGGTGTTGACCGCTCGTTGCATGGATCCTACTGCCGTAACGCCGGTACGTCGGCGGACGCCGCGCTCGACAGGGACAGCGAGATGGCGGTGTGGCTCACGACACCATTTCACGGCGCGGCCAGCCAGTGAAGGCATTCAGCCGTCGAATGCTCCTTGCCGCAGGACTGGCAGGGCTCGTTGCCAGCCTTGGCGGTGCTTGGCTGCTGACGCCTGGCGGCCAGAACCGTACCGTCGCGGGAGTTGACGCGGCGACCCTGGCGCGGGGCCAGCAACTCTATACCCAGCACTGCGCCTCCTGCCATGGTGCCGAACTGGAGGGGCAGCCCAATTGGCGCCAACGCCGGGCGGACGGGCGCCTGCCAGCACCGCCGCACGACGCCTCCGGCCACACCTGGCACCATTCGGACGCGCAGCTCTTCGAGCTGACGAAGCGCGGTCCTGCTGGCCTCGTGCCCGGCTACGAGACCGACATGCCTGCGTTCGGCGACGTGCTCGACGACAAGCAGATCCGCGCCGTCCTGCTCTTCATTAAGAGCACCTGGCCCGCAGACATCCGCGCGAGGCAGGAGGCGCTTGGGACGGCGGGCCAGCGGCGCTGAAACGTCGCCATCGAAGACGCGTGTCCAGGGGGCCTGGACGTGCCTTGCCGTGATGCGAGGCTCCGGCGGAGAGCCGTCGCGGCATTGCCAGCGGCAATGGTGCCGCGGCACCAACCCGGCTCCAGCCTTCGCTCCTGGCCGCGCGTCCCGCGCTGCACCAGACATGTTTTGTCATAAAGATTCGGTTGCCTCGGTCCGCACCCGGGACGAACTTGCAGTAACCGAAGCGCCCCGACGGGAAAGACAAAGAGGACGACGATGAACCGAGTGTCCAAGTACGTCGCGATCGCCATCGCAGCCGCGGCGCTGACCGCCTGCACGGCACCAAACCAGGACTCCATGGACCACAGTACCGCGCCGGGCCACGCCTCCGGACAGGCACCGACCCACCTCATGAACGCACCGGGCGGCGGGCCGGAAGTCCACCATCCGGCGTCCGGCCCTGGCACGAGCATCGGCGCCGCTCGACTGGCGCCGACGGGTGGCGGCTCCCCTGAGGTCATCCACGGTGGAACCGGGTCCGGTAGCGCCGGGTCGCCGTATGGTGGGCAGATCACCGGTGGCACCGGGGACGGGGGGCCGACGGTCCAGCACGGGCGCGAAACTCCAGCGCGCGCCAACTGACGGGAGGCGGCCGAAGTCGTGTGTAGGTCGCCGGGACGGAGTNCCCTGACCGGCAGTTCGCTGCGCACTGGTGCCGCCTCGCCCGGCACACGCGCGACCAGCGTCAGGGTCCAGTCACCGGCCATCGGCAGGACGGCGTGGACGCGGTAGACGCCGTTGCCCTCCTCCACCGCCGGGACGGGAGGAGGATTGGGCCCCTCGCCCATCCGGGAAGGAAACACGATGGGAGGCGGCGCGCCGATCCCCGGAGCCACGCGCACCGGGGAAGAGCCATATTCTCGCGCTTGGGTGCCGGGCCGATGCACCATCTCGGACTGGTGCTCGTAGACGACGGCCCCGGCAACCGGGCGGTTGTCCGGCAGATGCAGCAGGCGGACCCGAACCTCGGCATTCTGGCTCGGAGGCACCTGCTGGCTGAGGAGTTCGAAGCGGTAGCTCTCGGACTTCGGCGCCGCGGCGCAACTGGCCAAGGCGGCGGCGAGCGCCATGGAGCACATCATCCGGACGACAGGCCTGATCATCGCTTTCTCCTCCCCATCTCGAGCCCGGTGGCGCCGGGCTCGCTTTCATTGACCTACGTGTGCCTCCGGGGCCTGCTCCGCTTCATGGCTGGAAGTGCCTATGCGGGAAGATGGCGCGCACCGGCGCGGCCCCGGGACGCCGCACCTCGACCTCGAGGCGGTAGTAATCGCGCGGCGGCAGGGTCGCGAAGCCGCCATAGACCGTGGCGCCGTCGAGCGTCATCGGCTCCAGGGCGATCCGCGTCTCGGGGCTGTGCCGACGGCCGTGGATGGTGGCCGTCACCGCGGCATCCGTGACGCGCGCGCCGGTCGCTTCCTCAAACACCGCGACAAGCAGATGATGGACATAGCGGCCTTCCGGCGCGCCGCCGTGCATGCTTTTTCCCGTGTGTTCCGGCGGGTGCCCGCGCACCACGGCGGCCGGGACCACACCGAGGTACACTACCAGGTTTCCCGCGCGGCGGAAGGCGCCTTCGGAATGCACGGCGCCCGCGTCGTGCGGCACGCTGGTGAACGCCAGGCCGATGGCCGCGCCCAGCAGCGCACGGCGGCGCGGAACGGCGCTCGCGGTCGTTTTCCGGATTGCGTCCATCACCCTCTCCCGTCCCTTTGCTCATTCCTTGTCCCGAGCCCCACGCTGAACCGGGAGTCCTGCGCCACCGCCACGACGTCCTCCTGCCGAGGCAGGACCCGGAAGCCCGGCCGTGCGCATCCTGTGAGGAACGCATCCGGATCTCACCCCATCTTGGGTGTGCTCCGCTGCCGCGAGGCCGACTGGCCCCCTGCAGGCACGTTCAGCGCGCACCCTGCATTCCGCCCGGCGAGGTGGAGACCATCTCGGCGGCGGCCCAGAGCACCAGCAGCGCGACAATCGCTTCAGCCGAGACGGAGCGTGCCAGCCTCGCTCCCGCCCCCGGGGCGCGGGCCGCCAGCGCAGGTGTCAGCCGGAAGCGGTGCCAGGCGGCGAAGCCGAGCAGGACCGCCACCAGGGACAGCTTGGCCAGGAGCGCCCAGCCGTACCAGGAGCCGAGGATTTCGCCGATCCCACCGAGGATCCGCCAGGCGAGCAGCAGGCCAGCCGCCACCAGCACCGGCACGGCGGCCACGGCGACGCGGGCCCAGTCCTCGACGAGGCGCGCCACATCCGGTGCATCCCGCCGGGCCGCCCAGGCCAGCGGCGGCAGGCTGCCGATCCAGAAGGCGGCCACCAGCAGGTGGACCAGCAGCAGACCTGCCAGCAACGGTCGCGGGGCGAGTTCGGTGGTGTGGCCGAGCAGCGCGTAGCTGGCACAGACCACGACACCACCGACGGCGGCCAGGGCCGTCCAGCGCGGCCCCAAGGCGAGCGACGCGACCAGCAGCAGGCCAACTCCTCCAAGGCCGTAGGACGCGCCCGCGCGCGACGCGAGCACCACGCCCCAGACCTCCGGGTCGAGGAGGGTCTCCCCCGCCGTGAGCTCGCCCACCTGCGCCGCCAGGACGCCGCTCCCCGCCAGCAGGCCCAACAGGGCGGCGCCCGCCGCCCAGCGCCGCAACCGCGCGCCGTCCACGACCTCGCGGCGGGCGCCGAACAGCAGGGCGAAGAAGGCGAGGCCCGCGCCGCCGAGGCTTCCGGTGTAGTAGGCGGCCCGCAGCGCCACGGCGAGGCCGCCCCACCCAACCTCCCCTGTCCGCAGCAGGGCGAGGATCACCGGGCGGCGGGCTCGACCCGGAAGGCGATTGCGCCGCCGCCGACGTGGCCGTCCTCGGACGAGCCACGCCACTCGACGCGGTAGCCGCCGGGCGGCAGGCGGTCCTGCACCGACGCCCGGACCTCCTGCACCGCGGCGGTGCGCGCGCCCTCGCGGGCGAGCTTCCTCTCGTGCCCGGCCTCGTCCAGCAGCCGCAGCGTCATCACCCGCACCGGCTGGTGGAACATGATGACGATGGCGGGCGGAGCCGAGCCGAGCACCGCACCGTCGGCGGGCTCGGAGTGGTGGACCTCGGAGTGCGCCAGCGCGGGGCCCGCCGCGGCGAGATTCAGGGCAGCGGCGGTCGCTGCGAAAGCGCGCCGCCGGGGATGGAAACCGATCATCTGGGACCTCGGCCTGTGTCAAAGGGCCGCCGCGCCACGCGGCGGCTCAGGTCATGAAATGCCCCCCGCCCAGTGTGCGGAGCAAGACGCAGAGGCCCCTCGGGGGGCGCCAGCAATACTTCGAAATGTGCCCCCGAACGCCGCGTCGGCGCAGGCATCGACGCGGCGCCGCAGCCTGGCCACCTCCGCCTCCGGGCCGAGCAGCGTCGGTGCCGCGCGCAGCACCACGTCGGCGGTTCCGGGCCCGGTGTCGGCGATCTCGATCTCGAAGCGGGGCCTGCGCCGCCACGGGGCCAGGCGCCCGGGCGTCCCGTAGGCCGTGATACGGGCGCCCCGCCCCGTGGGGTCGACCTCCAGCCGGAAGGGGTCGGCCGCGTAGGCGTCGGCCAGGCAGGACGCGAGGCGTGCCGCGCTGGTCCTGACCTCGAGGACGGCGACAGGCGGACGGGCGCGCAGGTCGGGTGGCGTCGCGCAGGCGCCGAGGAGAAGGGCCGAGAGGGCGGCAGACGCGGTCCGGACCACCGCGATGCGCCGGGGCGGCATCAGTGGACGTGCGGCTGGCCCGCCTGCAGGTGGTGCTCGTGGCCGGAGGACGCGGCGGGGTCACCGGCGGAGGGACTGGAGGCGGTGGCGATCCCCTCGCCTGCGGCGTAGGGGGGCGGGTTGGCGCGCCCCATCCCGTCCGTGGGCCCGGCGCAGGCGGCCAGCAGGGCTGCCGCCGCGGCAAGGAGAAGTGCTGTCCGCGCCCGCATGAATCCTCCATTGGTCGGCGTGGTGCCCGAATTGAGCCCGGCAGCCACGGCGAAGTCCCTGGGTTGCGCCGCCATGCTCAGAAGAAGAGGCGGATGCCCGCCACCACGGTCGACTGCGAGGGCTGCTGGCCCAAACGCCGATTCAGCCCGGCCGAGCCGCCGTTGAAGCTCTCGTGGGAATAGCCGATGTAGGGGGCGAACTCGCGTGTGATTTCGTAGCGCAGCCGCACACCGACCTCGGTCCGGTAGATGCCAGGCGCGATCAGCGCGTCGCGGTCCCAGCCGGTCGAGAAGTTCAGCTCCGCCTCGGGCTGCAGGATGAGCCGGTTGGTGATGAGCAGGTCGTAGGAGGCGGAGGCGCGGGCGAGGAAAACGCCATCGCCCCCGACGAACCCTTGCAGCTGCACCTCGAAGAAGCCGGGGGCCAGCCCCTGCAGGCCGAACACGCCATAGGTGCGCGGGGGCGTGCCCTCGCTCGGGTTGAGGCGGAAGTCGTGGCGCACGCCCGCCTGGATGTCCCAGTAGTAGCCGAGCAGGCGGGAGTAGAGCACCTGCAGCTCCGCTCGCTCCAGCCCGCCGCGCTCGCGGTTCGTCTCGCCGCGCGTGTTGATCCAGAGCCGGTGGTAGTCGGTGCCGTAATAGGCCAAGCCCTCCCAGGCGTAGATCGGGGTGCCGCGGCCGTTGCTGCGAACCTCGTTCTGATCGAACAGCACGGCGCCGAAGTAGAGCGGGGGGTGCTCAGCGTCGATGCCATGCGTCTCAGGCGCCAGGAAGCCGCCGCCCGGCGCTGGAGAGGTGCTCGTGGCGGACGTGGCGTGGTTGATGTGTCCGCCGCCCGCCTGCGCCCAGGTCGCAGTGGAGGAGAGCGTCGCGGCGAGCAGGAGGCCCGCCGCCGCGGCCTTCAGTGCTTTGGAGGTCATGCTGGTCTCCCGCGGCGTCAGTGCCGGTGCCCGGCGGGCATGGCGACCGGCATCGGCTGCTGCGCGGAGGCGACGGGCGCGCCGTCGCGGGTGACGCGGAAGATCCGCATCATGCCGGACTCCATGTGGTAGAGCAGGTGGCAGTGGAAGGCCCAGTCGCCCTCCGCATCCACGATGACGTCGACATCGAGCGAGGTGCCCGGCTTGATGTTGACCACGTGCTTGCGCGGGTTGAAGGCGCCGTTGCCCAGGTCCGGCACCATCCACATGCCGTGCAGGTGCATCGGGTGGTTCATCATGGTCTCGTTGATGAAGCGGATGCGCAGCCGCTCGCCGAGCCGGGCGACGATGGGCTGGGCGCGCCAGAACTCGTTGCCGTTCATCGACCAGATGTAGCGCTCCATGTTGCCCGTCAGGCGCACCTCGATGATGCGGTCGTAGGGCCGCCACTCCGGGTCGGCGCGCAGCGGGCGCAGGTCGCGGTAGGACAGCACACGCGCGCCGGGCGGCGCCCCGGTGTCGTGGCGAATCGGGTCGCCCATGGCCGGGGAGGCGGCGCCGTGCGCGTCCGCCGCGCCGTGACCCGTCCCTGCATGGTCCGCCGCGGTTGGACGAGGCACCGGCGTGTGGCCGACATGTGGGTTGTCCGGCGCGCCCCGGTGGCCAGGGTGCCCAGCGGACTGGGCGGCGAGATGCTCGGCATGGCCACCCGGCGACGCGGTCTCCCCCGCTGGCATGGCGTGCGCGCCATGAGACATGCCGGAGGAGGGCCAGACGTGGCCAGGCTGGTCATGCTCGGGACGCGGCGTGCCGCGGTCCAGGCCCGTTGGCCCGGGCGTCATGTACATGTCCGCCATGGTCAGGACCGGGCGCGGGCGGTGCGGCGGCAAGGATTCGACCGGGACATCCATGCGCGGCGCCAGCCGGGCCCTGGCCCAGCCGGTGCGGTCCATGGTCTCCGCCAGGATCTGGTACTGCCGGTCCTCGCGCGGCTCGACGATGACGTCGTAGGTCTCGGCGACCGCGACGCGCAGCTCGTCCACGACGACAGGCTGGATGTTGTTCCCGTCCGCCTGCACGACGGTCATCTTCAGCCCCGGGATGCGTACGTCGAAGTAGGTCATGGCTCCGGAGTTGATGAGCCGCAGCCGCACCCGCTCGCCCGGCCGGAACAGCAGCGTTGCGGGCGTCTCGGGCCGGAAGCCGTTGACGAGATAACGGTAGGTCGCTCCGGTGATGTCAGCTATGTCGGTCGGGTCCATTCGCATCTCGGCCCAGTCGAGCCGGTCGCGGATGATGGCCCGGCGGGCCTCGCCGCTCGGCGCCTGCCCCAGGTCGCGCAGCAGATCGACCAGCGTGCGCCGGTTCCAGTTGTAGTAGCCGGGGTCGCGCTTGAGATTGCGCAGCACCTGCGCCGGGCGCTCGTCCGTCCACTCCGAGAGCTGCACGACGTGGTCTCGGCCGTAACGGAAGGGCTCTGGCGCGCGCGGCTCGATGACGATCGGCGCGTAGAGGCCGCGCTGCTCGTGGTCGAGGTTGTGGGCGTGGTACCAGTAGGTGCCGGACTGCCGGACCGGGAAGCGGTACTCGAAGGTCTCTCCGGGGCCGACGCCCTGCGAGAAGCCGGGGCTGAAGCCGGGCGCGCCGTCCATCGCCGCGGGCAGGATCAGCCCGTGCCAGTGGATGCTGCTTTCCCTGTCCATCCGGTTCGTCACCCGGATCACCGTCTCCTCGCCCTCCCGCAGGCGGATCAGCGGGCCGGGGAACTGGCCGTTGACGGTCACCGCCGGGCGGTCGGTGCCGTTGATGTTGACCACCCGCTCCTCGAGCGTCAGGTCGTAGCGCTGCGCCAGCGCGGGCGCCGCCAGGGCGACGAGCACCGCCCAGGCCAGCGACAGCCGCCGCAGCGCGGTTCCGAAACCGGACACCCTCGACATCGCGCACCTCCCGTCCCGGCCCAGGGATGTCGCCCGAGGCCCCGCACCAGCATGTTTGTGGAAGGTGACGTTTCCGGGTTCCGGCGGCAACGCACGAGAGTTCCCCAGACATACTTCGTCATATACGCGCCCCGCCGCAGGTTCAGGCCTTCTCGGCGCGGCACGGTGGAAGCATCCGCCTTCGGAATTCTGACATACTTTGTCACACACCAGCGGCAACGTGGAGCGGCAGCGCGGCTTCAGGTCCGTGCCGGTGCTTCCGGAGAGCGATCGGACTTCATGGCTGGCGCCCCGGAAGCAGTCCGGAGGGAAGGAGACACGCGCATGTCTGACGACTCGCTCGCTGCCGGGGGCGCCTACGATTTCGGCTCGGGACCCGACACGCACCACCTCGCCGTGGGCACCCTGGGCGCCGACGTGCTGGTCGGTTCGGAGGACGCTCAGAACCACCTCTGGGGCCGCGAGGGCGACGACCAGATCGCCGGGGGGCCGCAGGCCGACGCCCTTGAGGGGCAGGGCGGGAACGACGTCCTGGTCGGGCACGACGGCACGGACCTGCTGATGGGCGGGGACTGGAATGACAGCCTGTACGGCGGACCGCAGGACGACGCCGTGATGGGCGGTCCGGGAAATGACTTCCTGGACGAAGGCGCGGGCCACGGCGACCTGAATGGCGGCCCCGGCGACGACACCCTGGTCGGTGGTGCGGGGCCCGACGCCTTCGTCGTCACGCGCGGCAGCGGCGACGACGTCATCAAGGACTTCACCGCCGGGCCCGGCATGTTCGACCACCTGGCGCTCGTGGGCCTGCGGTGGGCGGACCTCAGCTTCGCGGACGGCCCGGACGGCGTGAAGGTCAGCTGGGAAGGCGGCTCGGCCCTGCTCGAGGGCGTGCACAAGGCCGACCTCGCCCAGGACGACTTCATGTTCACCGACAACCCGGATTTGCCGCCGGGCGTGCGGCCGCCGAGCGACCCTGCCGCCGAGCGGCCCTCGCCGAGCACCGACGGGCCGCACATCACCGCCACCACGGACCACCCGGGCGCGCTGCCGAACCAGCATGACGGCGCCGACCAGTTCAGCCTGCGCTTCGACGACCAGTGGATCAGGGTTGGGAGTGACGGGGCAGACACGCTCCGGGGCGGCGATCAGACGAGCAACCACTTCTTCGGCCAGGGCGGGGACGACAGCCTTTCCGGCGGCCTGATGGGGGACGGCCTAACGGGCGGATCCGGGAACGACACCCTTCAGGGCGGCGCGGGCGAAGACCGGCTGATGGGCGGCGACGGCCACGACAGCTTGGTCGGAGGGGACCAGAACGACAACCTCATGGGCGGGGCGGGCAACGACTACCTCGACGAAGGTCCGGGCCACGGCATGCTCGACGGCGGACCAGGAGACGACACCCTGATCGGGGGACCGGGCGCGGACGCCTTCATCGTCATGCCGGACAGCGGCAACGACGTGGTGCTCGACTTCCAGGCCACCGGTCTCGCGCAGGGCGCCTTCGACCACATCGCCCCTGAAGGCATCAACGCGCAGGACCTGACGGTCACCGACACGGACAACGGCGCGCTGATCTCCTGGGACGTGAACCACGACGGCGCCCCGGACGGCTCGATCCTGCTGCAAGGCGTGCCCGTGGCGGACCTCCGCCAGAGCGACTTCATGTTCGACAGCGCTCCGCAGTTCGTGGCGGGGATCAACGACTACGGCTCCTGGTACGTCTTCCGCGAGGACAGCCAGCAGGCAACAGCAGATCAGAACGCGGTTGCGACGAACACGGAGACGAACTCTTCCACCACCGACTACTGCTTCGCCTGAGCCGCAAGGGCGCCGCTCGACCCGGTGCCGGGTAAGAGCATGGCTGAGCGGCGACGCCGGGTGATCTCGCACGGCCGGAGCGGCATTTCAGACCGCTCCGGCCGTGTCGGCCGTGTCGGCCGTCCACCGCTCCCGGGCTCACCGCGTCAGGCTGACCAGCCACGGGCCGACTCACCCACTCCGAACGGCGAGCGTTGACATACTACGTCACAAACCGGGTCGAACTGTCCCGTGATCGAGGAGTTCGCAGTCAGGCGCACCCACTTCCAAGCGGGCGTGCGCCGACCCTGGCCGGTTCCACGCGGTGTCGGAGGCACTTCGAGTCCCAGGTGCGCTCGCCCAGGCCCGGCATCAGATGGAGAAAACGAATGTCTGCAAACAGGCATATCCTCAAAGTGGCAGTTCTCGGCGGCGTCGTGGCCGCGCTCGGCGCCTGTGCCCCACGGCCACAGACGACAGGCTTCCAAGGTGGCGCGCCGTCGCAGGCCCGAGGCACGTCCGGCATAGGCACGGCGCCCGGGGTGGGGGCAGGCGCGGGAACCCCGTCCGTGAATGTGACCGGTGGCGGCCTTGGCGGCGCCGAGTTCACGCATCCTGGGGTCACGGGAACGGGCCACGCGCACTGAGGTGATCGCGGCGGCTCGGTCGGTAAGCGGCGCGAGGACCGCAGTTTAGCCTCAGCGCCGCCCCTCTCCGCCCGGCGGGGCCGCCCTGGCAGGTTCAGCGCGGATCGCGTCCCCTGCCGAACCATCCGGACCGCGCTTCTCCGCGTGCATGCGCGGCTGCCGGAGCCGGTCGTCGATCTCCACCTGCGTCGGCTGCCGTGCCGGCGGCACTGGCTCGCGTCCTGGCGGCCGACACGCGAAGCATGTCGCCAGCACGGGGTTCGTCGTCGAATTACGACAAAACATGTCTGGGCCGCCCTGGCGCCAACGCCGACCTTGACCCTCCCACGGTGGCGGGCCCCATCTGATCGGTAGGATCATGCGAGGTGGCGCGGCAGGAACCATGGCGGACACCAGCACCACGAGCGGGGCGCCCCCGGAGCCGCCCGGGCGCCGGGGGATCGCCCCGGAGGCGCACGTCCTCGTCGTCGAGGACGACGCGCCCATGCGCCACCTGATCGGCCGACTGCTGCGCGAGAACGGCTTCCGCGCCACCGGGGTCCGTGACGGCGGGGAAATGCGGGAGACGCTGGGGAACGCGGATGTCGATCTCGTCCTCCTCGACGTCATGCTGCCGGGGCAGTCCGGCCTGGAGTTGCTCCGTGCCCTGCGTGCCGAACGGCCTACCCTGCCCGTGGTGATGGTCACCGCCAAGGGCGCCGAGGCCGACCGCGTCATCGGCCTCGACCTCGGAGCGGACGACTACCTGCCCAAGCCCTTCGGACGGCAGGAATTGCTGGCCCGCATCCGCGCCGTCCTGCGCCGCGCCGGCCTACCCGCCAGCGCCCCCGGGGAGACCGCAGGCCACCGCCTGCGCTTCGAGGGCTGGACCCTCGACACCGTGCGACGTGAGCTGCTCTCGCCCGCCAGTGCGGTCATCGACCTCTCGGGCGCCGAGTTCGACCTGCTCCTCGCCTTCCTGGAGCACCCGCAGCGCGTGCTGGCGCGCGACCAGATCCTGGAGCTGTCGCGCGGGCGCATCGCGGACCCTAACGACCGCAGCGTGGACGTCCTGGTGAGCAGGCTCCGGCGCAAGCTCGAAGGCGAGGAGGGCGGGACGGCGATGATCAAGACGGTCCGCGGCGCGGGGTATGTGTTCCTGCCCGGCGTGGAGCGGGTCCCTTGAGGCGCGCTCTGGACTGGCTGTCGCCCGCGAGCCTCGCGGGCAGGACCGTGCTCACGCTGCTCACCGGGCTCCTGGTGTTCCACCTCGGCAGCGTGTGGCTGCTGGAGCGCAACGTGGAGGGCGCCCTGGAGGAGGCGCGCGAGGTCCACACGGCGGACCACGCGGCGGCGGCCGTCCGGGTCCTCGGCGCGCTCCCGGTCGAGGTGCGCGAGACGGCCGCACGCGGCCTCTCCTCGCCGGGCTTCGCGGTGGCCTGGGCCAGCGCGCCGCCGCCCGACCTGCGGGACGGGGGGGCCGCCCTGGCCTCGCTCCGCGCCCGCCTGGAGCGGCAGCTGCAGGATCCGGCGGGCCTGCGGCTCGGCCGCGTCCCGGCGGCGGGCGACGTCCAGCACGTCCGCGGCGGGATTGGCCTCGCGGACGGCAGCTGGGTCACCTTCGACGTCCCGATGGCAGAGCTGGCGTACGTGCCGAGCCACGCCTCCCTCGCCTCGCTCAGCGCCATGGCGCTCGGCATCATCCTGACCTCGGTCCTGGTGGTGGGCTGGATCAACAACCCGCTGCGGCGCCTGGCGCGGGCCGCGGACCAATTCGGCGCGGGCGGCTCCCCGGTGCCCCTGCCGGAGGACGGGCCGCGTGAAGTCCGGCACGCCGCGCGCGCCTTCAACGCCATGCAGGCGCGCATCCACCGCCTGGTCGCCGACCGCACGCAGGCGCTGGCGGCGGTCAGCCACGACCTGCGGACCCCGATCCAGCGCCTGCGGCTGCGCGCGGGCTTCCTGGAGGACACGGAGGCGCAGGGGGCCATCGACGCCGACCTCGACGAGATGGAGGGCATGGTGGCCTCGACCCTCGCCTACCTCCGAGGCGAGGCGGAGAGCGAGGCGCCGCGCCAGGCCGACCTCGCCACCATCCTGCGCACGCTCTGCGACGACGCGGCGGACCGGGGCGATGCGGTGACCTACGCCGGGCCCGACCGGACACCACTGCCCTTGCGGCCGCTGGCGATGAAGCGCGCCTTCGCCAACCTCATCGACAACGCGGTCAAGTACGGCGGTGGGGCGCGCGTCACGCTCTCCGACGTGTCGGGGGACGCGACGGTCTGGATCGAGGACAGCGGGCCCGGCATCCCCGAAGACGAACTCGAGGCGGTGTTCGAGCCGTTCCACCGCCTTGAGGCGTCGCGCAACCGCGGCACTGGCGGCTCGGGTCTGGGCCTCACCATCGCCCGGCAGGTGATCGCGGCCCATGGCGGCACCATTTCCCTCGCCAACCGCCGAGGCGGCGGGCTGACCGTGAAGGTGTGGCTGCCGCGCACGGGTCCGGGCGCGAGCGGCACCGAGGCCAAGGCCGAAGCCGGACCAGGGACATGACCGCCCCGCGACGGTGCTCCACAGACCTGATGGGAGGACAACAGCATGCTGAGCCGCCGCCACCTGCCCGCCGCCCTGGTCGCGGCGGGCATCCTTCCGTCGGCCGCCCTTGCCCAGGGCACCGCCGGCCCCACGCACGAGACGCACGGCGCCGGGCACAGCGCTATGTCGGTCGGTGACTGCGTCCTCGCCTGCGTCAGGTCCCACGCCATGTGCCTCGAGACGGCACGCTACTGCACCGAGCAGACTAGCGGGCACATAGCTCCCGGCCACATCGCCCTGCTGCAGGATTGCGCGGAGATGTGCCAGCTCACCGCCAATTCCCTGCTCCGGCGCTCGTCGCGGCACGCGGTCGTGTGCAACGCCTGCGCGGAGCTCTGCGAGACCTGCGCGAAGGACTGCGAGGCATTCACGGCCGACGAGCAGATGAAGCGCTGCGCGCGGGTCTGCCGGGACTGCGCCGAGAGCTGCCGCGACATGGCGAAGTCGCCCATCTGAGCAGGGGCCAGAGGATTCTCCCCTCACGGGCCATGGCCTCGCGCATCGTCGCGCGGCGGTCCGTCAGCCGCGCCACTCGGGCTGAAGCGGCGCGCCGAGCGCCGCGGACCGGCGTCGTGTTGGCTTGTTGATCCCGGTCAAACTGCTCTCGTTGTGGGCGTGCTAAAAAAAAGCATGGGCGTCCTCTCCTTCCGGCGCGTTGTGGCGATCCTGGCGACAATCGCGCTGCTCCTTTCCGGAGCCGCCTCGGCGGTGGCGGGAGAGCCGTGCGGGCAGATGGCTGCCACGACCTCCATGGCGGCGCACGACGGAACGCCGTGTGGCGACGACGGGAGTGGTCCGGAGCGCCCCATGGGGATGGCCTGCGCCGTCGTCTGCCTGGCCACGTGCCCCGCCGCGATGGCGGGTCTGGGCGCGTCGGAGGCAGTGCAACCCATTCTGCTGGTCGTGCCGTCAGCCGCGCCCGAGGTTGGGCTCGCCGGTATCGGTGTCGCGCCCCCGCTCCAGCCACCGAAGATCTGAATCCGAGCCGGTCGCGCACGCCGCGGCCATCCCGCACCGCAGGCGCCGGGCCGTGGCCCGGACCGCCGCGCACGCAGGCGACTGACAAGGATTCAGGACGATGTCCAGGTGGATGAGGCTGGCCGAGGCGGCGCAGATGCCCGCGGCCGCGGCGCCAGACGAGAGAAACGACGAACCCCGGGACGACACCGCCCCGCTCCCCCGTCCCTCACGCTCCGGTGGGAGGCTGACGATGCGACGCGGCATCCTCCTGGCGGCCCTGGTCCCGGCCGCCGCGCTTGGGCTGGGCGGCTACGCCGCCCACCGCGCTGGCTGGACGGACCCCTTCTCCCGCTCCGCCCTGGCGTCCGAACACCAGGGCCATGACCACAACGGGGCGGGTGGAGGCGGGAACGGCGCGTCCGGACATCCCACCGCTGTCGTGCCCGCAGGCGACCATAGCGCGCATCAGGCGCATCCGGCGGAAGAGCGGCCCGCAACCACCAGCCCACGCCGCATCCTCTACTACCGGAATCCGATGGGCCTTCCGGACACCTCGCCGGTGCCGAAGAAGGACTCGATGGGGATGGACTATGTCCCCGTCTACGAGGGCGAGGCCGCGGACGACGGGATGGTCCGGGTCGCGCCCGGGCGCCTGCAGACCTCGGGCGTGCGGACCGAGCCGGTCGCCCGGCGCCAGGTGGTGCGCCCCGTGCGCGCCCCGGGCAGCATCCAGCTCGACGAACGGCGGGTGTCGGTGGTGGCGCTGCGGACCGAGGCCTTCGTCGAGCGGGTCGAGCCAGTCACCACCGGCGACCGGGTCCGCAAGGGACAGCCGCTGATGCGGGTCTTCTCGGCGGATGTCGTCGCTGCCGGGGCGCAGTACGTCGCTATGCTGAACACTCCGTCCGGCGCGACCTCGGCCACGCCGGAAGGCGCCAGGCGGCGGCTGGAGAACCTTGGCGTGCCGCCCGAGGTGCTGGCCGAGATCGACCGGAACCGGCGGATCCCGCAGAGCCTCGTCTGGCCCGCGCCGCGCGACGGCGTGGTCCTGGAGCGGACCGCGGTGGACGGCATGCGTGCCCCGCCCGGGGAGGCGCTGTTCCGCCTCGCCGACCTCTCGGTGGTCTGGGTGCTGGCCGAGATCCCCGAGCGCGACGTCGGCTCCGTCGCCCCGGGCCAGACGGTCGAGGTGCGCCCGCGCGGGCTGCCGGACCGGGCCTTCCAGGGGCGTGTCGCCCTGATCTACCCGCAGCTCAACGCCAGCGCCCGCACCGCCCGGGTGCGGATCGAGCTTCCGAACCCGGACGGCCTGCTGCTGCCCGGCATGTACGCCGAGGTTGAGATCGCCGCCAGCGGCGGCGGCGCGACGGTCGCGGTGCCCGAGGGCGCGGTGATCGACAGCGGCACCCGGCGCGTCGTTTTCCTTGAGCGCGGCGAGGGCCGCTACGAGCCGCGGGAGGTCCGCATCGGGCGTCGCGGCGGCGGCTTCGTCGAGGTGCGCGAGGGCCTCGCCGAGGGCGACCGGGTCGTCGTGGCCGCCAACTTCCTGATCGACGCCGAGAGCAACCTGCGCGCCGCGCTGCGGGGCCTCGCCGCCGCCACCCCTGCCGGGGAGGACCACCAATGATCGGCCGCCTCATCGCCTGGTCGGCGCGCAACCTGTTCCTGGTGCTGCTGGCGACCGCCGTCACCGTCGCCGCGGGCGTCTGGGCGGTGCGCAACACGCCCCTCGACGCGCTGCCGGACCTCTCGGACACCCAGGTCATCGTCTACACCGAGTTCGCCGGGCAGGCGCCGCAGGTGGTCGAGGACCAGGTCACCTACCCGCTCGCCTCGGCCATGCTGACCGTGCCCAGGGCCAAGGTGGTCCGCGCCTTCTCCTTCTTCGGGGCGTCCTACGTCTACGTCATCTTCGAGGACGGCACCGACATCTACTGGGCGCGCAGCCGCGTGCTCGAGTACCTGAACAACGCCTCGCGCCGGCTGCCCGCCGGGGCGACCCCCACGCTCGGGCCGGACGCCACCGGCGTCGGCTGGGTGTTCCAGTACGCGCTGCTGGCCAAGGACCTGACCCTGGCCGAGTTGCGGTCGGTGCAGGACTGGCGGCTGCGCTACGGCCTCGCCCGCGCCCAGGGCGTGGCCGAGGTCGCCGCGGTCGGCGGCTTCGTCAAGCAGTACACGGTCGTGGTGGACCCGCTGCGGCTGCGCGCCCTCGGCGTGTCGCTCGATCGGGTGCGCGAGGCGATCCGCACCAGCAACCAGGACGTCGGCGGTCGGACCGTCGAGATGTCCGAGTTCGAGTACATGGTCCGCGGCCGCGGCTACCTGCGCGGCGTCGACGACATCGAGCGCGTCGTCCTGCGCGCCGAGGCGGGCGGCACCCCGGTGACGCTGGCGGACGTGGCGCGGGTGGAGGTCGGCCCGGACGAGCGGCGCGGCATCGCCGAGCTGGACGGCCAGGGCGAGGTGGCGAGCGGCGTCGTCCTGCAGCGCTACGGCGCTAACGCCCTGGACGTCATTCGCAACGCCAAGGAGCGGCTGGCCGAGCTCCTGCCGAGCCTGCCGCAGGGGGTGGAGGTCCAGCCGGTCTACGACCGCTCGGGCCTCATCCTGGACGCCGTCGCGACCCTCAAGCACACGCTGATCGAGGAGAGCCTGGTGGTCGCCCTGGTGACCATCGTCTTCCTGCTGCACCTCCGGAGCGCGCTGGTCGCCATCCTGATGCTGCCGGTCGGCGTGCTGATGGCCTTTGTCGCCATGAAGCTGCTCGGCATCGGCTCGAACATCATGAGCCTGGGCGGCATCGCCATCGCGGTCGGCGCCATGGTGGACGCGGCCATCGTGATGATCGAGAGCGCCCACAAGCACCTGGAGCGCGCGGCGCCCGGCAGGCCGAGACTCGACGTGCTCGTCGAGGCGGCGACGGAGGTGGGCCCGGCGCTGTTCTTCAGCCTATTGGTCATCACCGTCTCCTTCCTGCCGATCTTCGCCCTGGAGGCGCAGGAAGGGCGGATGTTCCACCCGCTCGCCTACACGAAGAGCTTCGCCATGGCGGCGGCGGCCCTGCTCTCGGTCACCCTGGTGCCGGCGCTGATGGTGCTGTTCGTGCGCGGCCGGATCATGCCGGAGCACCGCAACCCGGTGAACCGGCTGCTGATCTGGTTCTACCGCCCCTGCATCCGGCTGGTGCTGCGGGCCAGGGTGCTCACCATCGTCGTCGCGGTCGCGGCGCTGACCGCCACCATCTGGCCCGCGCGGGAGATCGGCGGCGAGTTCATGCCGACGCTGAACGAGGGCACCCTGCTCTACATGCCGACCACCCTGCCGGGCCTCTCGGTCACCAAGGCAGCGGAGCTGATGCAGGTGCAGAACCGAATCATCCGCTCCTTCCCCGAGGTCGCCTCGGCCTACGGCAAGGCGGGGCGGGCGAACAGCGCGACCGACCCGGCGCCGATCGAGATGTTCGAGACGGTCATCCAGCTGAAGCCGCGCTCGGAATGGCGGCCGGGCGTCACCACCGAGAGCTTGGTCGCCGAGATGGACCGGGCCCTGCAGTTCCCGGGCGTGAGCAACGCCTGGACCATGCCCATCCGGGCGCGCATTGATATGCTCTCGACCGGCATCCGCACGCCCGTGGGCATCAAGGTGTTCGGCCCGGACATCAACGAGATCGAACAGCTCGCCCGCCAGGTGGAAGCTGTGGTCCGCAACGTACCCGGTACCACCAGCGCCTACGCCGAGCGCATCATCGGCGGCTACTACCTAGACATCGTGCCGGACCGCGCCGCGCTGGCCCGCTATGGCCTCTCCATCGATAACGTGCAGGCGGTGGTCTCGTCGGCGCTCGGCGGCGAGACGGTGACCACGACCGTCGAGGGGCGCGAGCGTTACGCGGTGAATGTCCGCTACCCGCGCGAGCTCCGCAGCGACCCGCAGGCGATTGCCGCCGAGGTGCAGGTGCCGCTGCCCGGCGGCGGCATGGTGCCGCTCGGCGAGGTGGCGCAGGTCAACCTGACCCGGGGCGCGACGGCGATCCGCACCGAGAACGGCCAGCTCGCGGGCTACGTCTACGTGGACCTGCGCGGTCGCGACCTGCGCGGCTACGTCGACGAGGCGCGACGGGCGGTGGCGACCGAGGTGGCCTTCCCGCCCGGCTACTATGCCGCCTGGAGCGGCCAGTTCGAGTACCTGGAGCGGGCCGAGGCGCGGCTGCGCATCGTCGTCCCGGTTACGGTGTTGCTCATCTTCCTTCTGCTCTACCTCAACTTCCGCTCCATCTCCGAGACGCTCATCGTCATGCTCTCGCTGCCCTTCGCCATGGTGGGCGGCGTCTGGCTGGTGTGGTGGATGGGCTTCAACATGTCTGTCGCGGTCGCGGTCGGCTTTATCGCCCTCGCAGGCGTCGCGGCCGAGACTGGCGTGGTTATGCTCATCTACCTCGACCACGCCCTGCGGGAGGTCCGCGAGCGGCGCGCCGCCGATGGCCTCGCCCTCACCCGGGCCGACCTGCGGGAGGCCATCATGGTGGGCGCGGTGGACCGCGTCCGGCCGAAGATGATGACGGTGGTGGCCATCATGGCCGGTCTGCTGCCGATCCTCTGGAGCGACGGCACCGGCTCGGAGGTGATGCGGCGCATCGCCGTGCCGATGGTGGGCGGGATGGTCTCCTCCACCCTGCTGACCCTGCTGGTCATCCCGGCAATCTACGGCTTGGTGAAGGGCCGGGGCCTGCCGCGACCGGTGGGCAACGAGGGCCGAGGGGCGACGGCAGGCCTGCGGACCGGGACGGCCCCCCTGGGCCCGGTGCCGCTGGCTGGAGAGTGAAGCGGCCCGCGCTGGACCCTGCTCCGGCGCGGGATCTCCCCGGTCCGTGAACGCGAACACGGGCCTGGGGTAAGCCCCCTGGGGAGGGCTGCTCTATGGGGCTTGACCTTCCCACCATGGGAAATCCCATCTTCAGCGGAAAGCCGCCCCCGGGCGGTCGGTGGACGGAGGCCAGCATGAACATCGGGCAAGCCTCGGCGGCATCCGGCGTCTCGGCCAAGATGCTCCGCTATTACGAGAGCATCGGCCTCATACCCAGGGCTGGCCGGACCGAGGCGGGATATCGCGTTTACAAGGACAGGGATGTCAACACGCTACGCTTCATCCGGCGGGCGCGCGACCTCGGCCTGCCGATCGAGCGCATCAGGCTGCTGGTCGGCCTGTGGCGGGACCGGGAGCGGTCGAGCGCCGACGTGAAGCGGATCGCCGAGGAGCACGTGGCCGAGCTGGAGGCCAAGATCCTGGAGCTGACCGCCATGCGGGACACCCTGCAGGAGCTGGCCGACGCCTGCCGCGGCGACCACCGGCCCGAGTGCCCGATCCTGCGCGACCTGGAGGGCGGCGGCGGGCGTGGGCCGGGCCGCCGCCAAGTTGATCCGCATCAATGCGCTTCCTCTCCGGCGGCGTAATCTGAGAGCCCTTCCGGAAAGAAGTTGAGTCGCTGGAATCGGTTGTGATTCCCTCGGGTACGGTTGTGCTGAGGGGTGGCGCATGTGGAAGCCGGAACACCGTCGAGCCGCGACGCGGCGTGGACTGCGCTACGAGAGCGACCTGACAGATGCGGAGTGGGCACT
>NZ_QLIX01000036.1 GCF_003258945.1 Roseicella frigidaeris
AACAGAACCGCACCACCCAGCCGTCCGAAACAGAACAACCCAAGCAGCAACGCATCTCTCAATACGCAACTTCCAAAACCAGATACGAATTTCAATGAACAAGCCGCCCGGTTTCCACCAAGCGGATCACCGCCTCACGCCCCTTCACCACCGCCCTTGCGGGCAGCCGATGCAGATGCGCTCAGCGACAGAACCGCCGCATCGGCGGGGCCAGGAGACTGACGATATCGCCAGAAGCCGTCAAGCCCAACCGCGCTGCGGTGAAGCGTCTCTACGCCCGCCCACCGGGGAGGTCAACACCCGGCTCATGGATTTCCACGACCATGCCGCCCGTCCCGTTTCATACCAAGCGCAGGACGGTTTCACCGTCCTGCGCCTCAAATGCCGGGCGCTCGGCCCTGCGAGCCATAGGTCGGGACTTCGCACACCCGGGATCAGCTATCGGCCCGGATATTGTGCTCCCGGATCACCCGGCCCCAGCGCTCGATCTCGGTGGCGAGGAATTGCCGGCATTCCTCCGGCCCGGTCGCCCGCACATCGGCCCCCTGCTCCTCGATCTTGCTGCGCACCTCCGGATCGGCGAGGGCCTCGGCCAGCGCCTCGCGCATCCGCGCCTGGATCGGCTCCGGCGTTCCCGCCCGGCCGAGGAAGGCCCACCAGGTCGGCGCCTGGAAGCCCGGGAAGCCCTGCTGGGCGAAGCTCTTCACCCCCGGCACGTGCCGCGTCTCGCCGGCGGTCGTCACGCCGAGCGGCCGCAGCGTCCCGGCGCGGATGTGCTGGCTGATGATGACGACATTCGACATGAAGAGCGGCACCTGCCCGGCCACCGCGTCCTGCACCGCCGGCCCGCCGCCGCGATAGGGCACGTGCACCAAGCTGAACCGGCCCTGCTGCTGCAGCAGCGTGGTGGCGACATGCGCCAGGCCGCCGACCCCCGAGCTGGCGAAGGAGAGAGTGTCGGGCGCCGCCTTCGCCGCCGCAATCAGCTCGGGCAGGCTGCGCCAGGGCGTGCTCTGATGCGCCACCAGGGCGAGCGGCCCGTCCGCTACCAGGCTGATCGGCACGAAGGCCTCGAGCGCCTTGTAGGGCAGCCGTAGCAGGGTCTGGTTCGTCGCCTCGTTGTCATAGGCGAGCATCCAGGTGGAGCCGTCGGGCGCCGACCGCGCCATCTCGATGCCGCCGATGGAGCCCGAGGCGCCGCCGCGGTTGTCGATCACCACCGGCTGGCCGAGCGCGGCGCTGAGCTTGGGCTGGAAGATCCGCGCGATGGTGTCGGTCGAGCCCCCCGGCGGGAAGGGCACGATCAGCCGCACCGGCCGGTCCGGCCAGGCCTGCGCCCGCAGGACCGAGGGAAAGGCAAGGCCGGCGGCCAAGCCGCTCAGCAGGCTACGACGATGCATGGGGCGGATCCTCGGGTCTCGGCCTTGTCGCGGCCGGCTGGAACATCCCCCGCCAATGGATGAAAAAGCGTTCATCCTCAAGCGGTCAGGCCGCCTCCAATGCCTCGCCGGTGCGGAAACTTTCCTCGATATGCCGGGCCAGCGCCTCGGCCACCGGGCTGGCTGGGCCGCGCAGCAGGCCGATGCCGAAATCCGGCAACTCGGGCAGCCCCTCCTCCGCCCCGAGCCGCCGCACCCCCTCGGGCAGGGGCGAGGGCATGGCGACCGTCACCGCCAGCCCGGCCAGGGTGACGGCCAGCGAGCCGGAGAGCGAGGCCGAGCTATAGGCCATGCGCCAGGGCATCCCCGCCCCTTCCAGCGCCTCGATCGCCGCCCGCCGCCAGGCGCAGCTGCCGCGCGCCAGCGTCACCGGCAGGGGCCGGCGGCGCGCCACCTCCTCCGTTCCCACCCAGAGCAGCGGCCCGCGCCAGAGCCAGCGCACCCGCCCGCCCGGCGGCTCGTTGCCCTCCGAGAGCAGGGTCAGGTCGAGCTCGCCGGCGCCGAGCCGCTCCACCAGCTCGTTCGAGGGAGCGCAGGTCACCTCCACCTGGACCGCCGGATGGCTCGCGGCATAGCGGGCGAGGATTCCCGGCAGCCAGCGCACGGCATAGTCGTCCGGCGAACCGAGCCGGACCTCGCCGGCCACCTCGGGCTGGCGGAAGCTCGCCAGGATCTCGTCGTTCAGCGCCAGGATGCGCCGCGCCCGCTCCAGCAGCCATTGCCCATGCAGGGTCGGCTCCACGCCGCGGGCGCCGCGCAGCAGCAGCGGCTGGCCGAGCATCTCCTCGAGCCGGCGGATCTGCATGGAAACGGCGGATTGCGTGCGCCCGACGGCCTGGGCGGTGCGGGTGAAGCTGCCACCCTCGGCGATCAGCACGAAGCTGCGCAGCAGATCGGGGTCGAGACCGGGCGGCAGGGCGAGCATGCGGGCACCTTCTGGGCATTCGATATCAATGCCGTTGATGTGTGGCGTCAATGCAATTCGTTTTCCTTATTTCGCCCTGCCGCACATCCTTCCCGTCCAGAGGAGCACATCCTCGGTGGGAGAAAGGAACCCAGTCATGGCGATCCGCACGACCCTGCCCCTCGGCACCCTCTCGCAGCTTGCCGCGCCGAAGGCCCCGTCCTTCAGCCTGCGCCGCATGTGGCGCGCCCTCCAGACCCGCCGGCAATTGGCCGAGATGGACGACCGCATGCTGCGCGACATCGGCATCAGCCGGGTGGATGCCCTGCGCGAGGCCGACCGGCTGCCCTGGGACCTGATGCCGCGGCCCTGAACGGCAACGCCCCGCAAAGCCGCGAACCGGCTTCGCGGGGCCCCATGGCGGCCCACTCGTCCAAGGGATGCCGCGGCAGGACAGCTGGCCGCGAGGATGGTGAGGACCGCTCCAGGCGTGGCTGGCCCGGGGGCGTCCGCTAGCAGGCCGGCCCGCCCGCTGGCTATTCCAGCGTGGCGTCGAGGGTGATCTCGGCGTTCAGCACCCGGCTCACCGGGCAGGTGGCCTTGGCATCGGCGGCCAGCGACTGGAATTGCTCCGGCGAGGCGCCGGGCACCTTGGCCTTCAGCACCAGGGCGATGGTCTTGATGCTCCAGCCGCCGCCCTCCTGCTCCATGCCCAGCCGCGCCTCGGTCGAGAGATGCTCGGGCGTCAACCCGGCGCCCTGCAGCTTGAAGGCGAGCGCCATGGTGAAGCAGCCGGCATGCGCCGCGGCGATGAGCTCCTCCGGATTGGTCCCCTGCCCGTCGCCGAAGCGGGCGGTGAAGCTGTAGGGCGTGTCCCGCAGCGTACCGCTCTGGGTGGTCAGCGCGCCCTTGCCGTCCTTGCCCGTGCCCTGCCATTGCGCGGTCGCGCTTCGCTTGATGCTGGCCATGGCCCCTTGTCTCCTTCATCGACATGCATCGGCGCCGCGCAGCCGGTGGCGCGCGACCGGGCTTGAAACCACGCATCGACGGGGTGGTTGCGTCGCCCTCATGGCGGCCCCGATGCAGGAGCGCGGGACCGCGGGGCATGGCCCGTCGCATGCTGCCAGGCGATGGCGGGAGGCCGGGGCGCGGGAGATCGGCAGGCCCGCCCCTGTCGCGGCCTCCCTGGCGAGCGCATATCCGAGCGCAGACCCCGTCGATTGCGAGGAGCACGATCCATGAGCAGCGCATCCGACTACACGCCACCCAAGGTCTGGAGCTGGAACCAGGCCAATGGCGGCCGCTTCGCCAATATCAACCGCCCGGTCGCCGGGCCGACGCATGAGAAGGAGCTGCCGGTCGGCCGGCACCCGCTGCAGCTCTACTCCCTCGGCACGCCGAACGGCGTGAAGGTCACGGTGATGCTCGAGGAGCTGCTGGCCCTCGGCCACAAGGGCGCCGAATACGATGCCTGGCTGATCCGCATCGGCGAGGGCGACCAGTTCGGCAGCGGCTTCGTCGCGGTCAATCCCAACTCGAAGATCCCGGCGCTGCTCGACCGCAGCGGCCCTGAGCCGATCCGGGTCTTCGAGTCCGGCGCGATCCTGCTGCATCTGGCCGAGACGTTCGGCGCCTTCCTGCCGAAGGGCGGCGCGGCGCGCGCCGAATGCCTCTCCTGGCTGTTCTGGCAGATGGGTAGCGCCCCCTATCTCGGCGGCGGCTTCGGGCATTTCTACGCCTATGCGCCGAGCAAGATGGAATACCCGATCGACCGCTTCGCCATGGAGACCAAGCGGCAGCTCGACGTGCTCGACCGGCGGCTGGCCGAATCCGAGTACATCGCCGGCCCCGACTACAGCATCGCCGACATCGCCATCTTCCCTTGGTATGGCGGGCTGGTGAAGGGATGGCTCTATGGCGCCGCCGAGTTCCTCTCGGTGCAGGACTACACGCACGTCAACCGCTGGGCCGAGGCGATCTGGGCGCGGCCGGCGGTGAAGCGCGGCCGCATGGTCAACCGGGTCCAGGGCGATCCCGCCGAGCAGCTGCACGAGCGCCACGAGGCGGGCGACTTCGAGACGAAGACCCAGGACAAGCTGGCCGCCAAGGCTTGAGGCGCGGCGCAGCGGCTCCCGTCGCGCCCCGGCGCGATGGGGCGGGCGCGGCCGGCGGCTACTCCGCCGCCGGCACGCCGGCCTGGCTCGTTGCCTGGTTCGCCGCCTGGCGCTTCAGTGTGGCGAGCTCGGCCCGCAGCGCCGCCATCTCGGCCCTGAGCGTGGCGATCTCCTCGCCCACCGGGTCGCAGGGCTGGTCGAGCAGCCCGTAGCCCGGGCTCGGCGGCGCGGCGCGGCCGACCGACTGGCCGGTGAGGATGCGGTGCTCATGCGGCGGCCGCGCCGGGATGCCGATCACCGTCTCGCCCGCCGGCACCTCGCTCGCCACCACCGCATTGGCGCCGATGCGGGCACCGTCGCCGATGCGGATCGGCCCCAGCACCTGCGCCCCGGCGCCGATGGCGACGCCGTCGCCGATCGTCGGGTGGCGCTTGCCGCCCGGCCCGGCGCGGTTCGCCAGGCTGAGGCCGCCCAGGGTGACGCCGTGATAGATCAGCACGTCGTCGCCGATCTCCGCCGTCTCGCCGATGACGACCCCCATGCCATGGTCGATGAAGAGCCGCCGGCCGATCTTCGCGCCGGGATGGATCTCGATGCCGGTGATGAAGCGGTTGGTATGGGAGACGGCGCGGGCCAGGGCCTTGAAGCGGCGGCGATACAGCGCATGCGCCAGCCGGTGCATCAGCACCGCCTGCAGCCCGGCATAGCAGGTGACGGCCTCGATCCAGCTGGGCCTGGCGGGGTCCCGCTCCCGCACCGTGCGGGCGAGCTCGACAATCTCCAAGGCGCCTCTCCTCAGGCCAGCCAGGGCGGCACGGGCAGGCCGCGCTCGCGCAGGAATTCCGGATTGAAGATCTTGCTCTGGTAGCGCGCGCCGCCATCGCAGAGGATGGTCACGATGGTGTGCCCGGGCCCCATCTGCCGCGCCAGCTTGATCGCCGCCGCGACGTTGATCCCGGCCGAGCCGCCGACCGAGATGCCCTCATGCTGCTGCAGCTCGAAGATCTGCTCCAGCGCCTCCGGGTCGGTCACCTGCAGCGCGTCGTCGATGCTGTCGCGCCCATGCTCGAGATTGCCCGGCACGGCGGAGGCCTGGCCGATCCCCTCGGTGATGGAATTGCCCTCGGCCTTCACCTCGCCGGTCTTGATCCAGCTGTACATGCCGCTGCCCATCGGGTCGGCCAGCACGATGCGGAGCTTCGGGTTGCGGGCCTTCAGCGCCCGCGCCACGCCGGTGAGGGTGCCGCCGGTGCCGCAGGCGCAGGTGAAGGCATCCACCCGGCCGGCGGTCTGCGCCCAGATCTCGGGGCCGGTCGTCGCCTCGTGGATCGCGGCATTGGCGAGGTTGCCGAACTGGTTGGCCCAGATCACCCGTTCGCCTTTCGCCGCCAGCTCCTCGGCGATGCGGCGGGAGGTGTTCACGTAATGCCCGGGGTCGCGCAGCGGCTTCGGATCGACCAGCCGCAGATCGGCGCCGATCATGCGCAGGAAGTCGAGCTTCTCCCGGCTCTGGGTATGCGGCACGACGATGATCGAGCGGTAGCCGCGGGCATTGGCGACGAGGGTGAGGCCGATGCCGGTGTTGCCGGCCGTGCCCTCCACCACGATTCCCGGCTCGCCGGGGACGAGCTGGCCGCGACGTTCCGCATCCTCGATGATGCCGAGGCCGGCGCGGTCCTTCACGCTGCCGCCCGGCTGCATGAACTCCGCCTTGCCGAGGATCTCGCAGCCGGTCGCCTCGCTGGCGCGCCGCAGCCGGATCAGCGGCGTGTTGCCGATCGCGCCGGCGAGGCCGTCCGCCACATGCGCCTGCAATGGCGGGGCCTGGGTCGGGGGGGCAGATGGGGCGTCCATGGATCCTCCGCGCATCCTGGTGATCTGCGGCCGCCCCGGCCAGGGATTCAAGAGGCTTCCTTGCATCGCTGCCCTGCCCTCATGAACCTGCATGCATCCCGGCAGCAGCGAATCCTTGACCTTTCCCGGTTCGCCAAGAGAACATAAAGCGAACACCATGACGCATCCCGAGCCTCATCCCGCGCGCGACCCCGCCCTTCGCGCCGGCGCCACCCCGGCCATGGACCGCCCGGCGCTGCTGGCGGCGCTGCGGGCCCGCATCGCCCGGATGGACCGCAGCGGCGGCCTGGCGGACGGGACCGTGCCGCTCTGCCCGGCGATCGACCAGCAGCTGCCCGGCGGCGGCCTCGCCCGCGCCGCGGTGCATGAGGTGCTGGCCACCGACCCCGGCGCCGCGGCCGGGTTCTGCGCCCTGGTGCTGGCGCGGTCGAGGGCCCCGGGCGAGGGGGCCGTGCTGTGGATCGCGGCGGAGCCGGATGCCTGGCCGCCCGGCCTCATGCGCTTCGGCCTCTCGCCGGCCGATCTGGTGCTAGTGCAGGCGCCGCGGCGGCAGGACGCGGTCTGGGCGATGGAGGAGAGCCTGCGCTGCCCGGGCGTCGCCGGCGCGCTGCTGGCGACGGAGGGGCTGGACCTGACCGCGGCGCGGCGGCTGCAGCTCGCGGCCGAGGCGGGGGGCGCCATCGGGCTGCTGCTGCGGCCGGATGCGGCGGGGGATGGCGGCGCGGGCGCCGCGCTGACCCGCTGGCGCATCGACGCCCTGGCCGGCACCGGTGGCGCGCATGACCTCGGCGATCCGCGCTGGCGCCTCGAATTGCTGCGCTGCCGCGGCGGCAGGCCGGGGAGCTGGGACGTGACCTGGCGCCCCGCCGCGGAGCGGCTGGATGTGGATGCCGCGGAGCGGCTGGACATGGACGCCGCCGGGCGGTTCGAGGCCGATGTCGCGGAACGGCCCGATCTCGACATCGCGGCGGCCTTCCCGGCCGAGGAGGCGGCCGGATACGCGGCCAGGCCGCAGCGCGCGCGACGCCGGGCACGATGATGCCGGGCGCCGGAAGGTCATACCAACGGCATGAATGCTTCCTTCCTGCCGAGCGCCCGAACGGGCGCCGCGCGTCGCACCGTCAGGCGCGCCTGACGGCGCGACGGCGCGGTGCCAAGGTTTGCGGAGCAAACCGCCCGGCGACTGAGGGGCTGTTGATGGGTCACCATCAACAGCCGTTCGTATCAGATCCGCGCTCCGCAAGGCCGGGCGCCCGGATGGGCGGCGTCGCGGATGCGGTGAAGCCGGGTCGCGCGGCGGCGCGGCGCCCCGCGATGGGGGCGCAGGCAGGGGCAACCGTCCCGTGCCCGGCATGAGGCACCGCGTCTGCGCGCCGCCGCGACTCGGAGAGCGGGGACAGGACCCCATGGCGGCGACCGGGCCTCTCCCCCGCCCTCCCGCCTTGCCGCCGGCGCGGCCCGCGGAGCCCCCTGGGGAGCCCCTCCGGGAGCCCCCAGCGGAGTCCCTCGGGGAGCCCCCCGCGAAGCCTGGCGCCGCGCCCCTTCGCATCGCCGCGCTGCACCTGCCGCTGCTGCCGATCGAGCGCCGGCGCCTCGCGGGCGCCGCCGCCATCTGGACCAGCGAGGGCAACCGGCGCCTGCTGGTGGCGGTCACCCCGGCGGCGGCCCGGGCCGGCCTCGCCGCCGGCCAGGCCCTGGCGGATGCGCAGGCCATCCTGCCCGGGCTGGCGCTGCACCCGCATGCGCCGGCGGCGGATGCGGCCTGGCTGCGCCGCCTCGGGCATTGGGCGCTCCGCCTCACGCCACGGCCGGCGCTCGACCCGCCGGACGGGCTGCTGCTCGACATCACCGGCCTCGCGCCCCTGCATGGCGGCGAGGCGGCGCTGCACCGGCACCTGGCGGAACGCTTCGCCCGGCTCGGCCTCACCGCCCGCATCGCCATCGCCGGCACGCCCGCGGCCGCGGCGGGGCTGGCCCGCAGCGGGCTGGAGATCCGCGTGCCGCCAGGCGGCGAGGCGGAGGCCCTCGCCCCCCTCCCCCTGCACGCGCTGCGGCTGCCGCCCGCCAGCATCGGCCTGCTGCACCGGCTTGGCCTGCGCTGCCTCGGCGACCTGCTGCGCCAGCCGCGCGCGCCCCTCGCCCGGCGCTTCGGCCCAGACCTCGCCGCCCTGCTGGAGGCCGCGACCGGGGCGCGGCCGGCGCCGCTGCAACCGCTGCGGCCGCCGCCGGATTTCCTGGCGGCGCATGACGTGCTGGAGCCGTTGATCACGCGCGAGGCGATCGACGCGACCCTGGCGCTGCTGCTGGACAGGCTGTGCCGGCAATTGGCGGCGGCCGGCCAGGGCGCCCGCCGCTTCCTGCTGCAGGCCTTCCGCGTCGATGGCGCGGTGCAGGCGATCGCGGTCGGCACCGGCCTGCCCTCGCGCGATCCCCGGCATGTCGCGCGCCTCTTCCGCGAGCGGCTGGAGCGGCTGGAACCGGGCTTCGGCTTCGAGAGGCTGGCGCTCGAGGCGCATGCGACCGCCCCGCTCGCCGCCGCCCAGGCCATCCTGCCCGCGGCGCGGCCCGGGACCGGCCGCGCCGCGCCGTCCGGCGAGGCCCTGGCGGCGCTGCTCGACCGTCTCGCGCAGCGGGTCACGCTCTGGCGCGCGGCGCCGCAGGCCAGCCATTGGCCGGAACGCGGCATCCGGCGGGTCGGCCCCTTCGTCGCGGTGCAGATCCCGCCCGGCTGGCCCGGCAGCGGCCCGCACCCGGTGCGGCTGCTGCGCCGGCCGTTGCAGCTTGCCGGCGTCGCGCTGCTGCCGGATGCGCCGCCCTCCCTGCTGCGCCTCGGCCGCACCGCCTGGCGGGTGACGCGGGCCGAGGGGCCGGAGCGCATCGCGCCGGAATGGTGGCGGGAGCGGCCGGACCGGCCCTGCCGCGACTACTACCGGGTGGAGCTGGCCTCGGGCGCGCGGCTCTGGGTCTGCCGCTCGGGCCCGGTGGCGCCGGGGGAGGCGATGACATGGTGGCTGCACGGGCGGTTCGCATAGCCGCGCCGGCGCAGGCGCGGCGATGAGCGGCTTCGCCGAGCTGGCCGCGCTGTCGAATTTCACCTTTCTCGACGGTGCCTCGCATCCGCAGGAGCTGGTGGCGCAGGCGAAGGCGCTGGGCCATGCCGCCATCGGCATCGCCGACCGCAACAGCTTCGCCGGGCTGGTGCGCGGCACGGTGGCGGCGGAGCAGGCAAGGATCCGCTTCCTCCCCGGCGCCCGCATCGGCCTGGCGGATGGCCAGGAGTATCTCGCCTGGCCGGCCGACCGTGCCGCCTATGGCCGGCTCGCCGCGCTGCTCTCGGCCGGCCGCATGCAGGGGCCGAAGGGCTGCTGCCACATCCCGCGCGAGGCGCTGCTCGCCGCCGCCGAGGGGCTGGTGCTGGCGCTGGTGCCGCCCGAGCAGCCCGACGCGGCCTTCGCCGCGCGGCTGGCGCGCGATGCCGCGGCGCTGCGCCGCCTCGCCCTGCCGCTGTTCTGCGCCGCCACCCATCGCTTCCGCGGCGACGACCGCAAGCGGCTGGACCGGCTGGCCGGCATGGCCGGCGCCGCCGGCGCGGCGCTGCTCGCCGCCGGCGGCACGCGCTACCACCGGCCGGAGCGCCGGCGCCTCGCCGATCTGCTGACTGCCATCCGCCTCGGCACCACGGTGGAGGCGCTCGGCTATGCCGCCGAGCGCAATGCCGAGGCGCATCTGAAGCCCGCCGCCGAGATGCGGCGCCTCTTCGCCGGGCATGAGGATGCGGTGGCGGCGACGCTGCGCGTGGTCGCCGCCTGCGACTTCTCCCTGCGCGACCTCGCCTACGCCTATCCGGAGGAGATCCTCGATCCCGGCCTGAGCGCGCAGGAGACGCTGGAGCGGCGCGTCGCGGCGGCCAGCGCGGCGAGATGGCCGGCGGGCGTGCCGGGCAAGGTCGCGGCCCAGCTCCGCCACGAGCTCGGCCTGATCGCGCGGCTGGGCTACGCGCCCTATTTCCTGACCGTGCACGAGATCGTCCGCTTCGCCACGGACCGCGGCATCCTCTGCCAGGGCCGCGGCTCGGCGGCGAATTCCGCGGTGTGCTACGCGCTCGGCATCACCTCCGTCGCGCCCGACAAGCACGATCTGCTCTTCGAGCGCTTCATCAGCGCCTCCCGCGACGAGCCGCCCGATATCGACGTGGATTTCGAGCATGAGCGGCGGGAGGAGGTGATCCAGCACATCTACGACCGCTATGGCCGCGACCGCGCCGCCCTCGCCGCCACCGTCATCCGCTACCGCGACCGCAGCGCCATCCGCGAGGTCGGCAAGGCGATGGGCCTGTCGGAGGACGTGACGGGGCGGCTGGCGAAGGCCGTCTGGGGCGCCGGCGGCACCTCCCTGGCCGAGCTCGCCGCCGGCCAGGGCCTCGACCCCGCGGGCGATCCGCGGCTGCGCTTGGCCTGCGCCCTGACCGAGGAGTTGATCGGCGTCCCGCGCCACCTGGCGACGCATGTCGGCGGCTTCGTCATCACCCGGGGCCGGCTGACCGAGCTTGCCATCGTCAGCCGCGCGGCCATGGAGGGCCGCCACACCATCGAGTGGGACAAGGACGACATCGAGGCGCTCGGCATCCTGAAGGTCGATGTGCTCGGCCTCGGCATGCTCTCCTGCCTGCGCCGCGCCTTCACCCTGATCGCGCAGCATGGCGGGACGGCGCTGACGCTGCAGGGCGTGCCGCAGGACGACGAGGAAACCTACGAGATGCTCTGCCGCGGCGACAGCCTCGGCGTCTTCCAGGTGGAGAGCCGAGCGCAGATGAACATGCTGCCGCGGCTGCGCCCGAGGACCTTCTACGACCTGGTCATCGAGGTGGCGATCGTCCGCCCCGGGCCGATCCAGGGCGACATGGTGCATCCCTATCTGCGGCGGCGGGAGGCGCCGGAGGAGGTGCGCTACCCCTCGCCGGCGCTGGAGCCGGTGCTGAGCAAGACGCTCGGCGTGCCGCTCTTCCAGGAACAGGCGATGCAGATCGCCATCATCGGCGCCGGCTTCTCGCCCGGGGAGGCCGACCGGCTGCGCCGCGCCATGGCCAGCTTCCGCCAGGATGGCGAGCTGGCGCCCTTCCGCAGCCGCTTCATCGAGGGGATGGCGGCGCGGGGCTATCCGCGCGACTTCGCCGAGCGCTGCTTCCGCCAGATCGAGGGTTTCGGCAGCTACGGCTTCCCGGAATCGCATGCCGCCGCCTTCGCCCAGCTCGTCTATGTCTCGGCCTGGATCAAGCGGTGGCACCCGGCCGCCTTCGCCTGCGCCCTGCTGAACAGCCAGCCCATGGGCTTCTACGCGCCGGCCCAGATCCTCCGCGACGCGCGCGAGCATGCGGTGCCTGTGCGCCCCATCGATGCGCTGCACAGCGGCTGGGACTGCACGCTCGAGCCTGATCCCGGCAGCGCCGGCGGCCTGGCGCTGCGCCTCGGCCTGCGGCTGGTGCAGGGCCTGGGCGAGGCGGCGGCGCGGCGGCTGGTGGCGGCGCGGGATGCGGCCGCAGGGCAGGCCGCATCCCCGGCACGGGCGCTGGACCGGCTGATCCGCGCGGCCAGGCTCGATCGCGGCACGGTGGAGCGGCTGGCGGGGGCGGATGCCTTCCGCTCGCTCGGCCTCGGCCGCCGCGCCGCGCTCTGGGAGGCGACGGCGGTGGAGGCGGCGGCCCCGCCGCCGCTGCAGGGCGAGCTGTTCGAGGCCACACCGAGCCTGCCTGCCGCCACCGCCGGGGAGGAGACGGTGCTGGACTATGCCGCGACCGCCCTTTCGCTGCGGCATCACCCGCTTGCCCTGCTGCGGCCGCGGCTGGCGGCGGAGCGGCTGGCCGATACGCGCCTGCTCGGCACGGCGCGGCGCGGCGCCTGGATCCGCCTGCCCGGCCTCGTCCTGGTGCGGCAGCGCCCGGGCAGCGCCAAGGGCGTCGTCTTCTTCACCGTCGAGGACGAGTGGGGCGTCGCCAACCTCGTCCTCTATCCCGACCTGGTGCGGCGCTACCGCGCCGCGGTGATCGCCGCGCGCCTCGTCGTCGCCGAGGGGCGGGTGGAGCGGCACGCGGCCAAGGTGCCGATCATCCACCTGATCGTGCGCCGGCTGATCGACCGCTCGTCGCTGCTCGCCGGCCTTGCGGCGCTGGATGCGCCCTCGCCGTCCTCCTGGCGCGAGGCCCCGGCCCGCGCCGAGGAGGGCGCGCGGCCGGACCCGCGCGACGGCCCCCGGCTGCGGCTACCGCCAAGCCGGGACTTCCATTGAGCGCCGCGCGGTTGGTAGCCTGAAGCCGGCAAGGGAGAGGCGAAGCCGATGGGATTCCAGGAGGCCGTCGCCACCTGTTTCCGGCGATACGCGCAATTCGACGGCCGCTCCGGTCGGCCGGAATATTGGTGGTTCTTCCTCTTCAACCTGTTGATGCAAGGGGCGACGGGCCTCGTCGATGCCGCCCTGTTCGGCCGCGACAGCCTCGGCCTCATCAACGGCCTCTACTCCCTCGCGGTGCTGCTGCCGGGACTCGCCGTCGGCGTGCGCCGGCTGCACGACATCGACCGCAGCGGCTGGTGGCTGCTGATCTCCTTCGTCCCGGTCATCGGCATCGTCATGCTCATCATCTGGTTCTGCCGGCCGGGCGATGCCGGCCCCAACCGCTTCGGCCTCCCGCCGGCGCGGATCCTCCCCGCGCCTGCGTGAGCGGGCCCGGCGCCCGACTCATTTGCGAGTAAGTCGCAATTGCGATATTGCAGGCTCGACGAACGCGACGCGCTGGCGTGGAGGAGAGCCCCGATGGCGACCCATGGATTGCCCGCCTGGCCCTGGCTCGGCACCCTGGCGGAGGCCCTGCCGCCGCCTGAGCGCCTGCTGCTCGACGGCGCCCGGCTCTGGGGCACCGCCGCCCGCCAGGGGCAGCCGCCACTGCCCGCAGCGCGCCTGCCCTTCATCGCCGAAGGGGTCGAGACCGCCCTGCGGCCGCTCGACGCGCTGATGCGCGCGGTGCATGGCGCCCTGCCGGTGGGCTGCCCGCTCTGTCCGCAGGTGGCCTCGCCCGAGGCGGTGCTGCTGTTCTATTGCGCCCTGGTGCAGCGCGGCGCGCGGCGCGAGGCGCTCGGCCTGCTGCTCCGCCACCTGCCGCCCGCCTCCACCCAGGCCGCGCTGGCCGCCGCCATCGCGCTCGGCATCGCCTTCGCCCAGGCCGGGCTGCTGCTGCGCCATCCCCTGCGACCGGCGCCTCGCTGACCCTTCCCACCCCATCCGGCAGCATGGCCGGGCCGGCGGCGGTGTCGCAGAATGGCGCATGCGCGCCCTGACCTGGACGATTCCCGGCCTGCTGCTGATCCTCGCCGGCGCCGCCGTGGAATACGCCATGGGCCGGACGCCCTGGTGCCGCTGCGGCACCATCCGGCTCTGGCAGGGGGCGGTGGACAGCCCAGAGACCTCGCAGCAGATCGCCGACTGGTACACGCCCTCGCACATCGTCCACGGGCTGCTCTTCTACGCCGCGCTCGCCTGCGTCCTGCCGCGCCAGCCCTTGCGGGTCCGCGCGCTGATCGCCCTCGCCATCGAGGTCGCCTGGGAGGTGGCGGAGAACAGCTCCTGGGTGATCGACCGCTATCGCACCGCGACCATCGCACTCGGCTATGACGGCGACAGCATCCTCAACTCCGTCTGCGACATGCTGGCCATGCTGCTCGGCTTCTGGCTGGCGTCGCGACTGCCGGTCCGGCTCTCGGTGCTGCTCGGCATCGGGCTGGAATTGCTGGCCCTGGCTGCGATCCGCGACAACCTGACGCTCAACGTGCTGATGCTGCTCCACCCGATCCAGGCGGTGCGGGACTGGCAGGCGGGCGGCTGAGGCAGGCACGCAGCGGCGTCAGGCGCCGGCCAGGGTGACGATCTCGGTCCCCTCCTCCACCGTATCGCCGGCGGCGCAGCCGATATGCGCGACCACGCCATCCGCCGGCGCGGTGATGCGCAGCTCGGTCTTCATCGCCTCCAGCACCGCCAGCACCTGGCCGCGGGAGACGCTCTCGCCCTCCTTCACCAGCACCTGCACGACGCGCCCCGGGATCGGCGCGGCGAGGCGCCCCTGCCCGGCCACCTCGCCGCCCGGCGGCGCATAGGGGTCGAGCAGCCGCAGGGTCCAGCCGCCTTCCGGCAGCATCACCTGGATCGCCTCGCCATCGCGCAGCACGGGGATGCGATGGACGACGCCATCGAGGACGAGATGCAGCGCGCCATCCTGGCGCTGGCCGGCGAGCGTGACCTCGGCCCCTTCCACCGCCATCCGCCAGCCGGAGGCCGCATGCGACAGGCGCAGGCGGTGCTGCGCCTCGCCATCCGCCAGCAGCAGGAGCTGCGAGCCCTGCCCCTGCAGGCGCCAGCCATCCCGGCGATCCCAGGGATCGGCGACCGTCCCGGTGGCGGGCAGCAGCGCCTCCAGCGCCGCCGCCGCCAGGGCGAGCACCGGCGCCGGGCGCCGCGGCGGTTGCAGCTCGGCCGCGAACCGCGTGGCGAAGCCGGTATCGAGCTCCGCCGCCCGCATCGCCGGATGCGCCACCAGCCGTTGCAGGAAGCCGAGATTGCTGGTGATGCCGGCGATCCGGCAGGCATCGAGCGCGGTCCCGAGCCGTGCCAGCGCCGCCTCGCGGTCCCCGCCCCAGGCGACCAGCTTGGCGATCATCGGGTCGTAGAAGGGGGTGATCGCATCGCCCTGCCGCACGCCGCTCTCGATGCGCAGGTCGGGCGCCGGATCGGGCAGCGCGAAGCGGCGCAGCGGGCCGGTCGAGGGACGGAAATCGGCCGCCGGATCCTCGGCATAGAGCCGCACCTCGACGCTGTGGCCATGCGGCGCCGGCGCCTCGGGCAACGGCAGGGCTTCGCCGGCGGCGATGCGGAGCTGCCATTCCACCAGGTCGAGGCCGGTAACCATCTCCGTCACCGGGTGCTCCACCTGCAAGCGGGTGTTCATCTCCATGAAGAAGGCGTCCTCGCCCTCGACGATGAACTCCACCGTGCCGGCCGAGACATAGCCGACGGCGCGCGCCGCGGCGATGGCGGCCTCGTGCAGGCGGGCGCGCAGCGCCGGCGAGAGGTCGGGGGCCGGCGCCTCCTCCAGCACCTTCTGGTGCCGCCGCTGCACCGAGCAGTCGCGCGTGTGCAGATGGATGGTGTTGCCGTGGCGGTCGGCAAAGACCTGCACCTCGACATGCCGCGGCCGTTGCAGATAGCGCTCGAGCAGCACCCGGTCGTCGCCGAAGGCTGCCTTGGCCTCGCGCCGCGCGCCGGCCAGCGCCGCGGCGAATTCCTCGGCCCGCAGCACCGGCCGCATGCCCTTGCCGCCGCCGCCGGCGCTCGCCTTGATCAGGATGGGAAAGCCGATGCGGGCGGCCTGGTGCGCGAGATGCGCCTCCGCCTGCTCCTCCCCATGGTAGCCGGGGACGATGGGCACGCCCGCCGCCTCCATCAGCTGCTTGCTCTCGGCCTTGCTGCCCATGGCGCGGATGGCCTCGGGCGGCGGCCCGACGAAGGCGATGCCGGCCCCGGCGCAGGCCTCGGCGAAGCCGGCATTCTCCGAGAGGAAGCCATAGCCGGGATGGATGGCCTCGGCGCCGCTCGCCTGCGCGGCGGCGAGAATGCGGTCGATGCGAAGATAGCTCTCCGAGGCCCGGGCCGGGCCGATCGGATGCGCCTCGTCGGCGAGGGCGACATGCTGCGCGCCGGCATCCGCCTCGGAGAAGACGGCGACGCTGCGGATCCCCAGGCGGCGGGCGGTGCGGATGACGCGGCAGGCGATCTCGCCACGATTGGCGATGAGCAGGGTGCGGAACATGCGGCTACATCCGGAAGACGCCGAAACGCGTCGGTGGGATCGGCGCGTTCGCCGCGGCGGCGAGGCCGAGGCCGAGCACGTCCCGCGTCATCGCCGGATCGATGATGCCATCGTCCCAGAGCCGGGCGGTGGCGTAATAGGGCGAGCCCTGCGCCTCGTATTGCGCGCGGATCGGCGCCTTGAAGGCCTCCTCCTCGGCGGCCGGCCAGTCGCGGCCGGCGGCCTCGAAGTTGTCGCGGCGGATGGTGGCGAGCACGCTCGCCGCCTGCTCGCCGCCCATGACCGAGATGCGGCTGTTCGGCCAGGTGAAGAGCAGGCGCGGCGAATAGGCCCGGCCGCACATGCCGTAATTGCCGGCGCCGAAGCTGCCGCCGATGATGACGGTGAACTTGGGCACGCTGGTGGTGGCGACGGCGGTGACCAGCTTGGCGCCATCCTTGGCGATGCCGCCGGTCTCGTATTTCCGACCCACCATGAAGCCGGCGATGTTCTGCAGGAAGAGCAACGGGATGTTGCGCTGACTGCAGAGCTCGACGAAATGCGCCCCCTTCAGCGCCGATTCGCTGAACAGGATGCCGTTGTTGGCGAGGATGCCAACCGGCCTGCCCCAGATACGGGCGAAGCCGCAGACCAGCGTCGTGCCGTAGCGCGCCTTGAACTCGTCGAGCTCCGAGCCGTCGACGATGCGGGCGATCACCTCGCGCACGTCATAGGGCTGGCGGACATCCTGCGGGATGATGCCGTGCAGCTCGGCCGGGTCGTGGCGCGGCGGCACCGGCGTGGCGAGGTCGGCACCGCCGGGGCGCGTGGGGGCGAGATGCGCGACGATGCGCCGGGCGAGGCCGAGCGCATGCATGTCGTCCGCGGCGAAATGGTCGGCGACGCCGGAGAGACGGGTATGCACATCGGCGCCGCCGAGCTCCTCGGCCGAGACCACCTCCCCCGTCGCCGCCTTCACCAGGGGCGGGCCGGCGAGGAAGATGGTGCCCTGCTCGCGGACGATGATCGCCTCGTCGCACATGGCCGGCACATAGGCGCCGCCGGCGGTGCAACTGCCCATCACCACGGCGACCTGCGGGATGCCGAGCGAGGACATATTGGCCTGGTTGTAGAAGATGCGGCCGAAATGCTCGCGGTCCGGGAAAATCTCGTCCTGGTTCGGCAGGTTGGCGCCGCCGCTATCGACCAGGTAGAGGCAGGGCAGCCGGTTCTGCTGCGCCACCTCCTGCGCCCTCAGATGCTTCTTGACGGTGATGGGGTAGTAGCTGCCGCCCTTCACCGTGGCGTCGTTGGCGAGGATGACGCATTCCCGCCCGGAGACGCGGCCGATGCCGGTGATGAGGCCGCCCGCCGGCACCTCGCCGCCATACATGCCATGCGCCGCCAGCGGCGAGAGCTCGAGGAAAGGCGCGCCGGGATCGAGCAGCCGCTCCACCCGCTCCCGCGGCAGCAGCTTGCCGCGCGCGAGGTGCCGCTGGCGGGAGGCCTCCGGCCCGCCCCGCGCCGCCTCGGCGCTGCGCTCGGCCAGCTCGGCGAGCAGGGCGCGCATCCGCGCGGCATTGGTCTTGAACTCGGCGCCGCGCGTGTCGATGCCGGATTGCAGGATGCTCATGCTTCGGCTGTCCTGGTCACGCCCTGCCCCCTCATGCCGTCTCGCGGAACAGCTCGCGGCCGATCAGCATGCGGCGGATCTCGCTGGTGCCAGCGCCGATCTCGTAGAGCTTGGCGTCGCGCAGCAGCCGCCCCGTCGGCGTCTCGTTGATGTAGCCCATGCCACCGAGGATCTGGATGGCATCCAGCGCGATCCGCGTCGCTGCCTCCGCGGCGTAGAGGATGGCGCCGGCGGCGTCCTTGCGCGTGGTCTGGCCGCGGTCGCAGGCCCGCGCCACGGCATAGACATAAGCGCGGCAGGCATTCAGCGCCGTGTACATGTCGGCCACCTTGCCCTGGATGAGCTGGAACTCGCCGATCGGCTGGCCGAACTGCTTCCGCTCATGGATATAGGGCACCACGACGTCGAGCGCCGCCTGCATGATGCCGAGCGGGCCGGCGGCCAGCACCGAGCGTTCGTAGTCGAGGCCGGACATGAGGACGCGCACGCCCTCGTTCACCTTGCCGAGGATGTTCTCCGCCGGCACCTCGCATTCCTCGAAGACGAGCTCCGAGGTCGGGCTGCCGCGCATGCCAAGCTTGTCCAGCTTCTGCGCCGGGCGGAATCCCTTGAAGCCCTTCTCGATCAGGAAGGCGGTGATGCCGCGCGGCCCGGCCTCCGGCTCGGTCTTGGCATAGACCACCAAGGTCTCGGCGTAATGCGCGTTGGTGATCCAGAGCTTGGTGCCGTTCAGCAGGTAGCGGTCGCCACGCCTCTCGGCCCGCAGCTTCATCGAGACGACGTCCGAGCCGGCGCCCGGCTCGCTCATGGCCAGCGCCCCGAGATGCTCGCCGCTGATCAGCTTCGGCAGGTAGCGCCGCTTCTGGTCCTCGGTGCCGTTGCGGCGGATCTGGTTGACGCAGAGATTGGAATGCGCGCCGTAGGAGAGCCCGACCGAGGCGCTGGCGCGGCTGATCTCCTCCATCGCCACGCAATGGGCGAGATAGCCCATATCGGCGCCGCCCCATTCCTCCTCGACGGTAATGCCGTGCAGGCCGAGCGCGCCCATCTCCGGCCAGAGATGACGGGGGAATTCGTCGGTGCGGTCGATCTCGGCCGCGATGGGCGCGACGCGGGCAGTGGCGAAGTCGCGCACGCTGTCGCGCAGCATGTCGATCTCCTCGCCCAGGCCGAAATCGAGGCTCGGGATGGTGACATTGCCGGGCATCACGCGCCTCCCTGTGTCAGGCTCCGGCGCAGCACGCCTCGCATCACCTTGCCGGTGGCGGTCAGCGGCAGCGCCTCCTGGAAGATCACCTGCCGCGGATAGCTATGCGCGGCAAGGCGGGTTTTCACATGCTCCTGCAGCGCCCGGGCCAGCGCCGCATCGGCGACGATATCCGCGGCCGGCACGACCACCGCCGTCACCGCCTCGGTGCGCAGCGGATCGGGCAGGCCGATGACGGCCGCCATGGCGACGGCAGGGTGGCGCAGCAGGCAATCCTCGATCTCGCCGGGGCCGATGCGGTAACCGGCCGAGGTGATGACGTCGTCGTCGCGGCCGACGAAGCGGAACCAGCCCTCGCCGTCCATGATCCCCTGATCGCCAGTCAGCAACCAGTCGCCGGCGAATTTCGCCGCCGTGGCCTCCGGGTTGTTCCAATAGCCGAGGAACATCACCGGATCGGGCCGGCGCACGGCGATGGTGCCGCTCGAGCCGGGCGGCAGCGGCCTGCCCGCATCATCGACCACCGCCACCGCATGGCCCGGCACGGCGCGCCCCATCCAGCCGGGCCGCGGCGGCATGATGGCGCCGCAGGAGGAGACGACGAGGTTGCATTCGGTCTGGCCGTAGAACTCGTTGATGGTGACGCCGAAGGCACCGCGGCCCCAATCCAGCAGCTCCGCCCCGAGCGTCTCGCCGCCGCTGCCGATGCTGCGCGGATGCGCCCCGTATTGCGCCGCCCGCGGCACGCCGCGCATCATCTTCAGCGCCGTCGGCGGCAGGAAGGCATTGCGGACGCGGTGCTGCGCCATCAGGCGGAAGGCGAATTCCGGATCGAATTTCGCCATCCGATGCGCCAGCACCGGCACGCCGTGATGCAGGCTCGGCAACAGCACGTCGAGCAGCCCGCCGACCCAGGCCCAGTCGGCCGGCGTCCAGAACAGGTCGCCGGGCTGCGGGAAGAGGTCCTGCGGCATCTCGACGCCGGGCAGGTGCCCGAGCAGCACCCGATGCGCATGCAGCGCCCCCTTCGGCGCGCCGGTGGTGCCGGAGGTGTAGACGATCAGCGCCGGGTCGTCGGCGGCGGTGTCGGCGGGCGCGAAGTCATCGGCGGCGCGGTCCATCTCGTCGCGCAGGCCGAGCGCCCCCTGCCCCGGCCCGTCGGCGCTCAGCACCAGGCGCAGCGCCGGCAGCCTGTCGCGGATGCCGGCGAGCTTCTCCAGCCCGATCGCATCCGTCACCAGCGCCGCGGTGCCGCTATCCGCCAGCCGGAACTCCAGCGCCTGGTCCTGGAAAAGCTGGAAGAGCGGCACGGCGATGCCGCCGAGCTTGTAGATGGCGAGATGCGCGATCGCCGCCTCCGGCACCTGCGGCAGCAGCACGCCGATACGATCACTGGGCCGAATGCCACGCCCCTGTAGCACATTGGCCAGCCGGTTGCTCTCCGCCTTCAGCAGGTCGAAGCTGAGCCGATCGAGCCTGCCACTGGCGTGCAGGTGCAGCAGCGCCGTCCTGCCGCTGCCATCGGCCCAGCGATCGCAGCAATCGAGGCCGATATTGTAGCGTTCCGGGATCCGCCAGCGAAAGCCGGCGCGGAGGGCTTCGTAGCTGCGGGGCGGTTGCGGCATCAGCCGGGCACCGGCCTTGTGTCGTCGATGACCTTGCCGTCGTTCGGCAGGCTGCCCGGCGGCACCAGTTCCACCGCGCCGCGCAGCTTGGTGGCGGCCTGCAAGGCCTCGCCCAGCCGCGCGGCGAGGCCAGGATCGGGGTGCGGCGCCTCGGCCCGCAGCAGCATCGCGTCGCGCTCGCCCTCGAGCGAGACGACGAGCCGCGCCCGCCCCAGTCCGGGCACGGCGCGCAGCAGGGCCGCGACCTGTTCCGGGCGGACGAACAGGCCGCGCACCTTCGCCGCTTGGTCGGCGCGTCCCATCCAGCCGCGGATGCGCCGGTTGGTGCGGCCGCAGGGCGAGGCCCCGGGCAGGATGGCCGAGAGGTCGCCGGTGGCGAAGCGCAGCAGCGGATGGTGCGGGTTCAGCGTGGTCACCACCACCTCGCCCACCTCGCCATCCGGCACCGGATCGCCGGTGCCGGGGCGCAGGATCTCGACCACCACGCCCTCGTCCAGGATCATCCCCTCCCGCGCCTCGCTCTCATAGGCGACGAGGCCGAGATCGGCGGTGCCGTAGCTCTGCAGCACGGTGAGGCCGCGCGCGGCGTACCAGTCGCGCAGCGAGGGCAGGTAGGCGCCGCCGGTGACATGGCCGAGGCGCAGCGAGGAGAGGTCGAGGCCGAGTTCCTCGCCCTTCTCCAGGATGGTCTTGAGGAAGTCCGGCGTGCCGCTGTAGCAGTGCGGGCGAAGCTGTGCCGCGGCGCGGGCCTGCATCTCGGTATTGCCTGTCCCCGCCGGGAAGACCGGGCAGCCCAGCGCCCGCGCGCCGCCTTCCAGCATGCTGCCCGCCGGGGTGAAGTGATAGGCGAAGCAGTTGTGCAGCAACGCGCCCCGGCGCAGGCCGGTGGCGAAGAGGGCGCGGGCGTAGCGCCAGTAATCCGGCACCGCCGCCTCCGGCTCGGCGATCGGGCCGGGCGAGACGAAGACCCGGGCGAGCGCGCCGAGCTCGGTCGCCACCACGCCGCCGAAGGGCGGCTGCTCCGCCTGCTGCCGGATGAGGTCCGACTTGCGGGTGACGGGCAGCGCCACGAGGGCCTCGGGCGAGGTGATCGCCGCCGGATCGATGTCGGCGAGCAGCGCGCGGTAATGCGGCGCCCCGGCCCTGGCCTGCGCCACCTGCCGCGGCAGCGCCGCCGCCAACGCCGTCGCCCGCGCCTCCGGGTCGCGGGTCTCGAGCGCGTCGTAGAATTCTAGAGCCACCGCTTCCTCCGCTTGTAGCTCTTGAGATTGCGGAAGCTCTTCCGCTCGGCACCATGGCCGCCGAGGTAGAACTCCTTCACGTCCTCATTGCCGGCGAGCGCCTCGGCCGTGCCGTCCAGCACCACCTTGCCCTGCTCCATGACATAGCCATAGGAGGCGACCGAGAGAGCCATGCGGGCATTCTGCTCCACCAGCAGGATGGTGATGCCGAGTTCCTCGTTCAGGCGCCGGATGATGCCGAAGACCTCCTTCACCAGCAACGGGCTGAGCCCCATGGAGGGCTCGTCCATCAGGATCAGCTTCGGCCGGGCCATCAGGGCACGGCCGATCGCCAGCATCTGCTGCTCGCCGCCCGAGAGATAGCCGGCGAGGCCGGTTCGTTCCTTCAGCCGCGGAAAATAGCCATAGACCATCTCGATGTCGCGCTTCACCTCGGCATCGGAGCGGATGAAGGCGCCGAGGCGCAGGTTCTCCAGGCAGGTCATGTCGGCGACGATGCGCCGCCCCTCCATCACCTGGAAGATGCCCTTGCGGACGATCCGATGCGGCTCGATGCCGTCGATCCGCTCCCCGGCGAAGCGGATCTCGCCGCGGGTGACCTCGCCTTCCTCCGTGCGCAGCAGGCCGGAGATCGCCTTCAGCGTGGTGGATTTCCCCGCCCCGTTGGCGCCGAGCAGGGCGGTGATACGGCCCTGCGGCACCGCCAGGGAGAGACCGCGCAGCACCAGGATGACGTCGTTGTAGACGACCTCGATGTTGTTCACCTCGAGCAGCGGCGGCGGTGCCGCCAGGCCCGGGTCCTGGGCCGCGCTCATCGCCCTACCAGCCCAGCCATTCCGGCTTGCGCGGCAGGTTGACCGTGGTCACCTTCTCCAGCTTGATCGTCCCGTTGCTCACCAGCTCCTGCACGCTGCCGCCGCTGGTGTCGCCGGCGACACGCGAGCGGTAGAGCGCCACCTCCAATTGGCCGCGATGATCGGCCGGGGTGAAATTGGAAGGCGCGCAGACCCCTTCGAAGCCCTTCGGCGCCCAATCCTTGCGGGCGTAGAAGCCGTCGCGGATGCGCTCACCCGTCACCTGGCCGCCATTCGCCGCCGCCGTCTCCATCGCCTCGACCATCAGCATGGCGCTGCAGATGCCGGCGAGGTAATGCACCGGGCGATAGGCGGTGCCGGCGGCATCCGACATCTTGCTGATCGCCTGCACCTGCGCCATGCCCGGCGCCTGCTGGCCCCACACCGCCGCGGTGCGCACCGGGAAGACGACGCCATTCGCCGCCGTGCCGGCCGCCTTCATGGCGTTCTCGTCCATGCCCCAGACATTGCCGAGGAACTGCACATCGACGCCCGCCGTCTGGCAGGCGCGCAGCACCGAGATATTGGAACCGGCGGTGTTGCCAAGATAGGCGTAATTGGCGCCCTGGTTCTTCAGGGTGAGGCATTGCGCCGTGTAGTCGCCGGGTGTGAGCGCGAAGGTGACGGGCGGCAGCACCTCGAAGCCGAGCTCCTGCGCCAGCGCCTCGCCGGCTGCCTTGGGCGAGTTCGGGTAGGGGTGGTTGGCGCCCATATGGACGTATTTCGGCTTGCCCGGCCGCCCCTTCGCCTTCCAGTCCTCGGCCGCCCATTGCAGCATGGCGCGCAGCCCGTCGGAATAAGAGGGGCCGTAGAAGAAGTTGAAGGGCGCCGCCTCGACGCCCTGCCGGCCGGACTTGCCGCCGGCATCCGTCAGCGCGGCGGAATAGGAGCCGGAGATATAGGGGACCTTGTCGCGGGTGACGAAGCGCACCAGCGCCTCGGTATCGGCGGTGCCCCAGCCCATGATGCCGACCACCTTGTCGCGGCTCCAGGCCTGGTACTGGCTGACGGCACGCGGCGCCTGGTACCCGTAATCCGTCGCCATCCCGTTCACCGGCCGGCCGGCGACGCCGCCACGGCTCTTGTTCACCCAGGCGAAGGTGTCGTTGACGCCCTGCGAGAAAGGCGTGCCGACATCGCTGGTGCCGCCCGAGAGATCCATCAGATGGCCAAGGGGGATCGGCTGCGCCCCCGCTGCCGCCGGCAAGGCCAGGGCCGTGGCGGCCACCCAGCCGAAGATCTGCCTGCGCTTTGCCATGTCGTTCGTCCTCCCGTCCCGGTCAATGCGAATAGGGGTAGAGCTTCCAGTAGGCCTTCACCTGTTTCCAGCGATGCGCCAGCCCATCCGGCTCGAAGATGAGGAACAGGATGATGGCGGCGCCGATCGCCATCTCCCGCAGGAAGGAGACGGAATTGCCGAGATGCAGCGCCCGGTCGATGGCTCCCCCCGCCAGCGCATCGCCGGCGGCCTGCACCAGCTCGGGCAGCAGCACCATGAAGGCGGCGCCCATCAGGCTGCCCATGATGGAGCCGAGGCCACCGATGATGACCATGCCGAGGAACTGGATGGAGAAGAGGATCGTGAAGGCCTCGACGCTGACGAAGAGCAGGTAATGCGCATAGAGCGCCCCGCCGATGCCGGCATAGAAGGAGGCGATGCCGAAGGAGAGCGTGCGGTAATAGGCGAGGTTGATGCCCATCATCTCGGCGCTGAGATAATGGTCCCGCACCGCGACCAACGCCCTGCCGTCGCGGGTCCGCATCAGGTTGGCGGCGCCGGCATACATGACGATGACGGCGACCAGCACGACATAGAGGTAGCTTTCCTCCCGATCGGCCCGCCAGCCGAAGAGCTCGAAGGGCTCGGTGATGCGGCCGGCGACGCCGCCGGTGAACCACTGTGCCCGGGCGAAGAAGTCCTCCAGGATGAACTGCGCCGCGAGCGTGGCGATGGCGAGGTAGAGACCCTTCAGCCGCGCCGCCGGGGTGCCGAAGAGCAGCCCGACCAGGGCCGTCGCCACCCCGGCGAGCGGGATGCAGAGCACGACCGGGATGTGCCAGCTCTCGTGCAGCCAGGCGCTGGTGAAGGCGCCGAAGCCGAAGAAGGCGGCATGGCCGATGGAGATCTGGCCGGTGAAGCCGACCAGGATGTTGAGGCCGAGCGCCGCGATCCCCATGAAGCCGATATTGATCAGCAGGCCGAGCTCGTAGCGGCCGAGCGCGAGCGGCGCGCAGGCGACCAGCAGGATGCCGAGCCAGAGCGCGATGCGACTGTTCCGCGTCGGGAAGATCGTCATGTCTTCCCGGTAGCTGCTGCGGTAGTCGCCGGCCGGCGCGAGGTCCGCCATCAGACGCGCTCGATATTCTTGGTGCCGAACAACCCGTAGGGCTTGATCAGCAGGATGAGGATGAGGGCATAGAAGGGCGCGACGCCCACCATGTTGCCCCAGTTCAGCCAGTTGGCGTCGAGATACTGCGCCCAGTTCTCCAGCACGCCGACGATGAGGCCGCCCAGCACCGCCCCGACCACGCTGTCGAGCCCGCCCAGGATCACCGCCGGGAAGACCTTGATGCCGTAGAAGGAAAGCGACGAGGAGACGCCGTTCACCACGCCGACGACGACGCCGGCGACGGCCGAGACCACGGCCGAGATCGCCCAGGACATGGCGAAGACCTTGGGCACCGAGACGCCGAGCGACTGCGCCACCTGCTGATCGAAGGCCGTCGCCCGCATCGCCAGCCCGTGCTTCGAGGCGGTGAAGAACCAGGCGAAGCCCAGCATGATCAGCACCGAGATGCCGAGCGAGAGCAGGTAGACCGACTGGATCTCGAGCCCAAGCAGGTTCACCCGCTCCACCGGGAAGATCGGCGGGAAGGGCTTGGCGAAGACGCCGAAGATCCACTTCATCAGCGCCTGGAAGAAGATGCCGAGGCCGATCGTCGCCATGATGACGCTGATCACCGGCTCGCCGATCAGCGGCCGCAGCACCACCACCTGGAGGATCACGCCGAACAGGGTCATGAAGGCGAGCGTCACCAGGAAGCCGGCCCAGAAGGGAAGCTGCCATTCCGTCAGCAGCCACCAGCAGACCCAGGCGCCGACCAGGAGGAACTCGCCCTGGGCGAAATTCACCACCTGCGAGGCCTTGTAGATGAGCACGAAGCTCATCGCCACCACGCCGTAGAGCGCGCCGACGATGAGCCCGTTGAGCGTGAGCTGCAGCAGCAGCGATCCATCCATCGCGCCTACTCCGCCGCCTGTTGCAGGGCCGGACGCAGGGAGACGACCCGAAGCGTGGTCCGGATGCGCTGCCGCGTGCCGTCCTGGAAGGTGATGCTGGTGTCCACCGGGATCGTCGCGTCGCCGCGATACATCGCCTCGATGAGGTCGCCGTATTTCTGGTTGATCACGCCGCGGCGGACCTTGCGGGTGCGGGTCAGCTCCTCGTCATCCGCATCCAGCTCCTTGTAGAGCAGCAGGAAGTCGCGGATGCGCTGCGGCTCGGGCAGGCCGGCATTCACCTTCTCCACCTCCGCCTGCAGCAGCGCCGTCACCTCCGGCCGGGCCGAGAGGTCGGTATAGGTGGTGAAGGCGATCCGGTTGCGCTCGGCCCATTTCGAGACGATGGGGAAGCGGATGCAGAGCATCGCCGCCAGATGCGGCCGGCCATCGCCGAGCACCACCGCCTCCGCCACATAGGGCGAGAATTTCAGCTTGTTCTCGATGTACTGGGGCGAGAAGCGGTCGCCGCCGGCGGTGGTCGCCATGTCCTTCACCCGGTCGATGACGACGAGCTGGCCCGCCTTGTCGATATAGCCGGCATCGCCAGTATGCAGCCAGCCATCCCGCAGGTCGTCGTTCCCCGCCGCGCCGAAATAGCCGGCGAACATGTTCGGGTGCCGCGCCAGGATCTCGCCGATCCCGTTCTGGTCCGGGGTGTCGATCCGCGTCTCGATCTCCGGCGTGAAGGCGGTGCCGACCGTGTCCTGGTTCACCTCCCCCGGCCGGTGCACGGTGAAGGCGCCGAGCGTCTCGGTCTGGCCGTAGATCTGGCGCAGCGGCACGCCCATCGCCTGGAAGAAGCGGAAGGTGTCGGGCCCAAGCGCGGCGCCGCCGGTCGCGGCCGAGGTGAGGTTGCTGAAGCCCAGCCGGTCGCGCAGCGCCCGGAACAGCACCTGGTCGGCCAGGGCCGAGCGCCCGCCGCGGTCGAGCGCCGCCAGGCCCTGCCGCATGCCGAGGTCGAACATGCGCCGCTTGAAGGGCGAGGCGTCCATCACCCGCGCCCGCACCTCGGCGGCCAGCGCCTCCCAGACCCTCGGCGCGAAGAGGACGAAGCTCGGGCCGATCTCGCGGAAATCGGCCATCATCGTCTCCGGTTCCTCGACGAAGCTCACCTTCATCCGGGCCAGCAGCCCCCAGCCGAGGGCGTAGATCTGCTCCATGATCCAGGGCAGCGGCAGGACCGAGACATACTCGTCCTGCGGTCCCTTCGGATCAGCCTTGAGATAGGCAGCGCAATGCCGCACCAGCGCGCCGCCGGTCAGCATGGCGAGCTTCGGCCGCGCCGTGGTGCCGGAGGTGGTGCAGAGGATCGCCACCGCATCGCCCTGCGTCGCCGCGACCATGGCCTCCCACGCCGCGGGCGCCGCCGCATGCGCCGCCTCGCCCAGCCGCACCAGCTCGGCCACCGGCAGCAGGCGCGGATCCTCGTGCTTGCGCATGCCGCGCGGGTCGCAATAGAGGATGTGCCGCAGCGCCGGCAGCTCGGCGCCGAGATTGAGCAGCTTGTCCACCTGCTCCTCATCCTCGGCGATCACGGCCTTCGCCTCGGCGAAGCGCAGCAGGTAGGCGACTTCCTCCTCCAGCGCGTCGCGGTAGAGGCCGAGGGAGCGCGCGCCGATCGCATGCGCCGCGATCTCGCCCATCACCCAGTCCGGCCGGTTGTCGCCGATCAGCCCGATCACGTCGCCGGCGCCGAGGCCGAGCTGCCGCAGCCCCAGCGCGAAGGCCCGGGTCCGCGCCTCGTAGGCGGCCCAGGTGATGCTGCGCCAGATGCCGAATTCCTTCTCGCGCAGGGCGATCTCCGCCGGCACCGCGCGCGCGTTGCGATACAGCAGCTTCGGCAGGGTGTCGGCCTCGGTCATGCGACCGCCGGCTCGTCGACATCGTGGACCACCTCATCCGCCTCGCCGAGATAGGCGCGCCGGACATGCGGGTCGGCCAGCACCGCATCGGGCTGGCCCTCGGCGATCTTGCGGCCGAAATCGAGCACCATGACGCGGTGCGAGATGTCCATCACCACGCCCATGTCGTGCTCGATCATCAGGATGGTCATGCCCCATTCCTCGTTTAGGTCGAGGATGTAGCGGGCCATGTCCTCCTTCTCCTCGAGATTCATGCCCGCCATGGGCTCGTCGAGGAGGATCAGTTGCGGCCGGAGCGCGATGGCGCGGGCCAGCTCGACGCGCTTGCGCAACCCGTAGGAGAGCGTCCCCGCGAGGGATTTCCGCACATGCTGGATCTCGAGGAAGTCAATGATCTCCTCGACCTCCCGCCGGTTGCGGATCTCCTCCTGCTGCGCCCCGCCGAGCCAATAGGGCATGCCGGTCCAGAAGCCGTGCCGCAGCAGGTGGTGGCGCCCGACCATGATGTTGTCGAGCACCGTCATGTGGCCGAACAGCGCCAGGTTCTGGAAGGTGCGGCCGATGCCGATGCCGGCGCGGCGGCGGGTGGCCAGCCGGGTGATGTCGCGGCCGGCGAAGCGGATGCGGCCCTCGGTCGGGCGGTAGCGGCCGGAGATGCAGTTGACCATGGAGGTCTTGCCGGCGCCATTGGGGCCGATGATGGAGAAGACCTCGCCCTTACGGACCTCGAAGGAGATGTCGGTCAGCGCCCGCACGCCGCCGAAGCGCAGCGAGACATGCTCGGCGGCGAGGATGGCCGGGCCCGGCGCCCCGACGGCCTCCGCGGGATGCGGCGGCGCCTCAGGCCGCATGGCCCGCCGGCCCGGGGCCCGTCGCGGCAGCGCGCCTGCGCGATCCGGCGATCGCGCCGATGCGGCAGACATGCCTGTCCTGCTGTCGCACCATCCGTCACCTCCCGGCAGGGACTTTGGCGCCCTGCTGCAAACGAAGGTACGTTAGTTTCCGGATTGACCGCAAGCCGCGTGATGGCGAAATCTCCCCTGCCGAGGAAACGGCACAGGAGAGGCGATGGCCCGCATCACGGGCTCGAACGGCGCCCGCACGGCGGCGGCGATCCGGCATGCTGCGACGCGGCAGATCTATCGCCACGGCTTCGCCGCCATGAACCTGCGCACCCTGGCGGCGGAGGTCGGCATCCAGCCGAGCTCGCTCTACAACCATATCCGCAGCAAGCAGGCGCTGCTCGCCGATCTGATGCAGGCGCATATGGAGGCGCTGCTCGCCGCGACGGATGCGGCGCTGGCAGCGGCCGGCCCGATGCCGCTGGACCGGCTGCGGGCCTTCATCGGTCACCATGTGCTCTATCACATGGAAAGGCGCGAGGAAGTCTACATCGCCAATTTCGAGTTGCGGGCGCTGGATGCGGCGAATTACGGCCGCATCGTCGCGCTGCGCAGCGCCTATGAGCGCCGGTTGATGGCGCTGCTCGAGGAGGGGGTGGCCGCCGGCGAGCTCGTGGTCGACGACATCACGGTCACCGCCTTCGCCCTGCTGGCCATGCTCACCGGCATCTGCACCTGGTACAGGCCGAACGGGCGCCTCGACAAGGCGCGGCTCTCCGCCCTGCACACCGATCTGGCGATCGAGGGATTGCGGCGGCGCCCCTGCCCCCGCTCGGCGTGAAGGGGCCGGTCCTGCCGCCGGTCCCATGCGAACGGCGGTTGATGGGTCACCAGCAACGCCCCCCACACGCCGGGCGCGAACCTCCGGTTCGCTTGTGTCTTTGGCGCTGGGATAGAGACTTGGGCGCCGCCGGCTGGGGGCGCGCCCCCAGCCGGCGGACTGTCCGGGA
>NZ_QLIX01000037.1 GCF_003258945.1 Roseicella frigidaeris
ACAGGCTCTCCGTCCGATCGTCCGTGCCGCGCATCGCCCGCCTCCCGCCTGACCAGAAGGAATCACGCCAGAGCCGCCAACGCGACAGTTTTTCAGCAGCCTGTTAGAGGAGTTGGAGGGCCGGGTGGACCGCGTGGTCATCCTTGACCATGGCCGGGTGGTCGCCGACGGCAACATGAGCAAGCTGCGCCAGCTCGCCATGCTGCCGGTGCGCCTGCGCCTGACCTTGGCGGAGGACGCGGCTTTCGACTGGATGGACGTCGAGGCGCGGCGCATCGGCCCCGGCCTGTTCGAGCTCTCCTGCCTACAGGGAGAGAAGATGGGGCTGCTGCGCCGGGCGGCCGAGGATCCGCAGGTCGCCGACGTCGAGGTGCTGCAGCCGACGCTCGACGAGCTCTACGGCCATTTCCTGCACGGCCGCGCCGGGAGGGCAGAATGAAGGCCGTGCTGCTGGTGGCGGAGAAGGAGATCCACGAGGGAATCCGGAACCGCTGGGTCGTCGCCGCCACGCTTCTCCTTGCCGCGCTTGCCCTGACGCTGACCTTCCTGGGCGCCGCGCCCGCCGGTCGGGTCGGGGTGGGGGCGCTCGAGGTGGTGGTCGTCAGCCTCTCCAGCTTGTCGGTATTCCTGCTGCCGCTCATCGCCCTGCTGCTCTCGCACGACGCCGTGGTCGGCGAGATGGAGCGCGGCACATTGCTCTTGCTGCTGACCTACCCGCTGGCCCGCTGGCAGGTGCTGCTCGGGAAGTTCCTCGGCCAGGTCGCTATTCTCGCGCTGGCGACGGTGCTCGGCTACGGCGCCGCCGCCGCGGCGCTGGTCGCCTCCGGAGCGCAGATCGCGCCCGACGGCTGGTGGGCCTTCGGTTACATGATCGGCTCCTCGGTCCTGCTCGGCGCCGCCTTCGTCGCGCTCGGCACCCTGGCGAGCACGCTGGTGCGCGACCGGGGCGCCGCAGCGGGCATCGCCGTCGGCCTGTGGCTACTGCTGGTGCTGCTCTGGGACATGGGCCTCCTCGGGCTGCTGGTCGCAGACCAGGGCGAGCACCTTTCCGGAAGTGTAGTGGACGCACTGCTGCTGCTGAACCCGGCAGACGCCTATCGCCTGTTCAACCTGGCAGGGCTCGCGGACGTGCGGTCGCTCACGGGGATGGCGGCGATGGGCGGGGAGAGCGGCCTGTCGCCGTCCCTTCTGCTGGCCGCGCTGGTCGCCTGGGCGCTGTTGCCGCTGGCCGCAGCGGCCGCCCTGTTCTCCCGGAGGGAGCTGTGATGCCGCGCCTTGCCGTCTTCCTCGCGCTCCTCGCCCTGCTGGCGGCAGGCTGCGACGACAATGACAAGGCGGCCGCCAAGGCACCGCCGCCTGTAGCTTTGACCCGCGAGGCGATCGGGCATTTCTGCGGCATGGCGCTGGTCGAGCACCCAGGCCCCAAGGGGCAGATCCTGCTGCGCGGCGACAAGCGGCCGGTCTGGTTCACCTCCGCCCGCGACACCGTTGCCTTCACCTATCTCGACGAGGAGTCGAAGGCGATCGACGCCATCTATGTCTCCGACATGGGCAAGGCGCCTGACTGGGACCATCCGGGGCCGGACAACTGGGTCGAGGTGCGGCGGGCCTGGTTCGTCCTCGGCAGCGACCGGCGCGGCGGCATGGGGGCGGAGGAGGCGGTGCCCTTCTCCGACCGCGTGGCTGCCGACCACTTTGCCGCCGAGCACGGCGGCCGCGTCCTGCGAATGCCGGACCTCCCGCGCGACTGGGTGCTGGGCGACGTCGGCGGGGCCGCCGAGACGGGCGCCTCCCAGGCGGAGCCGCCGACATCGCCCCAGGCCGCCGCGCCCCCTCCCGCGCAGCACGCTCACGAGGGCCACCAGCACCCTTCCTCCGCCGCGGCACCTCAGCACTGAAGGAGCAACGCATGCGCCGCCGCGCTCTCTGCATTCTCGCCGCTGCCGCTGGCCTGCCGCGGCCTGGCAGCTCCTCCGCACGCGCTGACGCGGCGTCCCTCATCACCTGGAGCGGGCCGGTGCTGGGCGGAGTCGGCAGCATCCACCTTCACCACCCGGACCCGGTGGTGGCCCGCAAACTCATTAAGCGCAGCGTTGCCGAGATTGAACGACTTGAGATGCTCTTCAGCCTCTGGCGCAAGGACAGCCAGCTCTCCGAGCTGAACCGCCATGGCGTGCTGGCAGCGCCGCCGCCCGACATGGTGGGCCTGCTGACCGCGGCGCAGCGTGCCGCCGCGCTGACCGGCGGCTTGTTCGACGTGACCGTCCAGCCGCTCTGGGGGCTCTACCGCGGCTACTTCGGGGTTGAGGACGCCAGCCCGTCAGGCCCGCCCTGGGTTGCCGTCGAGGCGGCCCTGACGCTGGTGGACCAGCGCCGCCTGCTCGTCTCGCCGGACCGCATCGCGCTGGCTCAGAAGGGCATGGCCGTGACGCTGAACGGCATCGCCCAGGGTTACATCACGGACCGGGTGGTCGACCTGCTGCGCCGGGCGGGGGTGAGCCAGACCCTGGTGGATCTCGGCGAGACGAGGGCCATCGGCGGGCACCCCGGCGGCCGACCCTGGCAGGCGGCGCTGGAGGATCCGGAAATGCCTGGCCGTCTGTGGGGCGAGGTCGATTTGGTCGACCGTGCGCTGGCGACGTCGGGCGACGGCGGCTTTGTCTTCGACCCTGCCGGGCGCTTCACCCATCTGCTTGACCCGCGCAGCGGCCGCAGCCCCCGGCTGCACCGCGCCGTGTCGGTCGTGGCGCCGGACGCCACGCTGGCCGACTCCCTGTCGACGGCGTTTTCCTTGATGTCCGAGGAGGACGTCGCCGCGACACTGCGGCTGTTGCCGGGCGTGGAGGCGCATGTCCTGCGGCACGACGGCGGCAGCACCCTGCTGAAAGGGCTTGCCTGATGAGCGCGGCTGACAACGCCGCAGACGCGGCGGCTCCCGCCGGGCTCGCCCTCTTCCGCCAGGGACTGAGGCCGTTTTTCCTGCTCTGCGCCATTTCGGCTATCGTCACCATCGTGCTTTGGGTCGCGGCGCTGCACGGGGCAGGGCTGCCCGAAGGACCCCTGCCGGGCGCCCGGTGGCACGGGCACGAGATGCTGGCGGGCTTCATCGGTGCCGCCCTGTCCGGCTTCCTGCTCACCGCCATCCCGAACTGGACGGGCTGCCCCGCCTACTCGGGCGCGCCCCTGGCGCTGCTGGCGGCCCTGTTCGTCGCGGCGCGCCTCGTCCTGCTGCCGGGATCCCCGGTGCCCGCGCCGATCGCCGCCATCGTCGCCCTTCTGCCGATTCCGGCGCTACTGGCCACCGTGCTCCCAGCAGTGATCCAAGCCGCGACGCCGCGCCTGTTCGGGCCGCCCGCGCTGATCCTGGCATTCTGGGCTGGCGACGTCCTCATGCTGGGCGACGCCGCGGGATGGTGGGACGGCACCTTCGCGCGCGGCGCGCTGCTCTCGCTCGACGTCGCCCTGGCCCTTGTCGGCCTCATCGGCGGGCGCATCATCCCGGCCTTCACCCGCAGTGCCCTGAAGAAGGCTGGCCAGGAGGTCGAGCCGCACCCATTACCCGGGGTGGACACGGCTGGGGTTGCGGCACTGGTGACGGTCGCCCTCGTGGACTTAGTGGCGCCTGGCGGCATCGTCGCCGGACTGGTTTCGGCCGTCGCGGCGGCCCTTGCGCTGCTCCGCCTGTCGCGCTGGTGGGGGCTCCGGACACTGGATCAGCCGATCCTGTGGGTGCTGCACCTGGCCTACCTCATGGTCCCCGTGGCCCTGGCGGTGAAAGCGTCCTGCCTGCTGGCGGACGCAGGATGGGCGGCGAACTGGCTGCACCTGCAGGGCATTGGCGCGGTCGGGCTGATGATCCTGGCCGTGATGCCGCGGGCGACGATGGGCCACACGGGCTACCCGCTCGTCGCGCCGCGCCTGACCGTCGCGGCGTGGGTGCTCCTGCCCATCTCGGCGCTTCTGCGGGTCTTCGGGCCCATCCTGGTGCCGGGCACCTCGGCCTACGCCGCCGCCGGCGCGCTCTGGATCCTGGCCTTCGGGTTGTTCCTGGCCGCGCACGGGCCGATGCTCCTGCGGCCCCGGGCGGATGGTAAGCCGGGCTGAAGGGCACCGGGAAACACGCCGCCCCGCACGGGCTATTGGCTGCTTCAGGATCAAGACAGAACGGTCCCGCCGGTAACCCTTTCGCGCCCTCTCGCATTAGATCCAGAGTAGATGCTGCGTTGAGGCTCCATGTCGATCACCACCCTTCCCCTCGGCCGACGGCTCGCTAACCGGGAGGCCGAGGGTCGGAAGATCGGCGCCTTCGAGGGCGTGCCAGCCATGGGTCTCGATGGGCTCGGCTCCGCTTCCCATGGACCGGAGGCAATGCTGGCCGTGCTCGCGGTAGTCGGGGCGGCGGGCTTGGGGTGGTGCAGCCGGTCACCTGGACCATCGTGCGGCACCGGTGCTCCTATAGTGATCAAGCGGAGGCTTGCTCTGGGCGGGTGGGCTTGGGGACGCGGCAGAAGTAGCCGAAGATCTCGCGCGCCACGAAGCGCTCGAGGCAGCGGATGATCTCCCGCTTGCTCTTGCCCTCGGCGGTGCGGCAGCGGACGTAGTCGAGGGTGGGCTGGTGGGTGCGCATGCGCACGACGACCACGCGGTGAAGGGCTGCATTGGCCTGCCGGTGCCCGCCGCGGTTCAGCCCCTACCTGCTGGTCTTGCCGCTCGAGGCCGGGACTGGGCAGGCACCGTAGAGCTGGGCGAGGGCGGCTTCGGCGCGGATCCGCTCCGGTTCGTCGCCGACGAGGATAAGCATCTCCGCCGCGGTCGCGGTCCCCATGCCATGCGCCGCGACCATCTCCGGCGCGCACCACTCCGTCAACCGGTCGAGATGGGCGTCGTGCGACCCGATCTCGACATCTAAACCGCGTCCACTTCGGAACCTATAGTTCCGCCCCTGTGACCACGCCCCGATGGCAGAGCCTTCAACCGCTAGCGGCAGCGCTACGGGTCTCAAAGTAGACGCGGTTTAGGTCGAGCCAGTGTCGGGCGATGGCGCGCAGACTGGCATTGGCTGAGGTGGTGGTCGTGGTCAGCGGCCCCGGTCGCAAGGCCGCCAGATGCCGGATAAGCGCCATCTTGCCGGTGATCGCCTCGAGAGCTGCTCGCGCAGAGCCGCCGGAGCGCTGACGATGATGGCTTTCAGCGCCAGCATGGCCTGGGTGCGCGCCTTGACCGCGGTGTCACGCGCCACCTTGAGATGCCTGATCATCTCCACCTCGTCGGCATCAAGGTGGTCCGTCTTGCCATGCCAGTGGCGCAGCCCGCGATCGGGACGGCCCGCCGCGCGGAGAAAGCGCGCCAGGCCGGCGCCGTACGAGCCCGTGCCCTCGATGCCAAAGGCGCAAACGGCTGGCTCCCAGCGACTGGGCCCAGGCCTCGAGCTCACGGTAACCACCAAGGCCGACCCGGATCGTCAGCTCCCCGACCCGGGCGCCGAGCCCGGTGATGGCCACGGCGGCGTGGGTGTGCTTGTGGGTGTCGATACCGACAATGATGTCGTGCGGGTTGGCCTCGTTCATGCCGCCGGTTCTCCGGCTGGGTGCGAGTCCGGCGGTCCGGTGGGCGGACAGGACTGTGACGGGATGGACGGCCTCAGGCTCCTATGAAGTAACCTCCCGCCCGATCGCCGGGCGTCGTCCGGCGGGCCGACACGTCGGTACCATGATACCGTCCGGCAATGGGCGCTCAGGCTCGGCCAGAAGTTCCGCGGCCTCTCCTGCGTTGGAACCCGCGACCTGGATTAAGGTGGGAGACAAGCACAACATGTCCCGGCGAAATGACGTGGATCTTTTGGGCCGCACTCAGCTGTTCGCGGGCCTCGGCACCGAGGTGATCGAGGCTATTGCCGCTGCGGCGACCCCACTTCAAATCCGGGCCAGTCAGGCCCTGTTTCGGCAAGGTGGCGAGCCGGCGAACCTGCATCTGCTGGCGCAGGGGCGGTTGAAGGTCGCCCACACAGCCGGGAACGGCACCGCCCTGACCATCCGGTTCATGGAGCCCGGCGAGGTGCCCGGGTGCGTCGCAGCCTTCCGCCGCATCTCGTACCCGGCGACTGCCACGGCAGTCGTGGACAGCCGCGTCCTTAGCTGGCCTATCGCTCGCTGGGCCGAACTGATGGAGCAACATCCTAGCGTCACCGCGAACGCCCTCGAGATGGTTGGTGGTCGGACGGAGGAGATGCTGCTCCGCCTTCGAGAGTTCACGACCGAGCCCGTCGAACGCCGCATCGCCAGGGCACTGCTGCGCCTCTTAAGCCAGGCCGGACCGCCGGTTGGAGACACCGTGGAACTCGGCTTTCCGCTCTCCCGGCAGGACATCGCCGAGATGGCGGGCACGACCTTGCACACCGTCAGCCGTACGCTCAGCGAATGGGAGCGGCGGGGCCTCGTCTCCAGCGGACGGCAGCGGGTCGTCATCCTTAACCCAAAGGGCTTAGAGAAGATCGGTGCGGGCAGGGACGCATCACAATCTTCGGAGAACCTGCGCTGAGTAACTTTCCCGGCACTTTCACAGTGCCCGTGTTTGTCCCGGCGCAAAGAGCGAAGGCGAGGATCACTGCATAAAAAGGGGACGATGGAGTGGGGGCCGTCGCACGAGCTGCCTCGCGCGAAACGAGACCGACGGCTTGAGGGGGGGGTGAGTCGCACGCATGCCATGGGGCTAAAACGACGGAACTACCAACTCGGTGAAGGGCAGCGTTCCTGCATTCGAGACGCCTGATCTTACCAATTCGCCCTGAAGGTAGAGGCAGCCGTTCGAGAGCGCAGTTCATTCCCGGCGAGCTAGCCGTACGGTCGGATCTGCCGCGAACTTCACCATTCCGCAGAAGATTTTTAGCAAAATGAACAGGGCATTTGCCAGTTTACCGGCGAAGAGGGGGAATCTTGTTGGCGAAAATGGAGTGTAGGCTGTCCGGAGCCACGTGCCCCACCATCCAGCATCAGGATCCGTAGACGTGCAGTAGCCGTGATCCACTCAGCATGTCCGCAGAGCATACTGGGTGCATCCAAGCGGCCCAAAGTTTCCGCGCACGCGACGGTGCCGCCATAGATTGGGAGAGCCGGAGATCATGCCTGAGCGCCTGACCAAGGCAGCGACCCGCAACATTTTTTACGGAGGCTCGACTTTTTTCTTGGTCGTCTTTGTCGCGCTGACGATCCACAGCCACCTCTACATGACCGGCACGAGCGCGCCCTCCTCCGCCCTGTCCGATGGGGTGGTCCGCGGGAAAGCGGTCTGGGAGCGCAACTCCTGCATCAACTGCCACACGCTGCTCGGCGAGGGCGCCTATTTCGCGCCCGAGCTCGGCAATGTCTGGAAACGCTACGGCGGCGACCAAGACCGCGAGGCGGCGCGCGGCATGCTCGCGGCCTGGATGGCCTCGCAGCCCAGCGGCGTGCCCGGCCGGCGGCAGATGCCGCAATTCCACCTGTCCGACCAGGAGGTGAGCGACCTCGCCGACTTCCTCGAATTCGTCAGCAGGATCAACACCCAGGGCTGGCCACCCAACCAGGCGGGCTGAAGGGGAGAATGCCGGGATGAAATACGCCAGCCAAAAGGTCGCGCTCGTCTACTTCGCGGGCGCCATGGCCCTCTTCGCCGTCCAGCTCCTCTTCGGCCTGCTCGCGGCGGCGGTCTACGCCATGCCGAACTTCCTGGCCGAGGTGGTGCCCTTCAACATCCTCCGCATGATCCACACCAATGCCCTGGTGGTCTGGCTGCTGATGGGCTTCTTCGGCGCCGCCTACTACCTGGTGCCGGAGGAGGCCGAGCGCGACATCGAGAGCCCGCTGCTTGCCTATGTCCAGTTCGGTCTGCTGCTGGTCGGCGCGCTCGTGGCCGTCGGCGGCTACCTCATGGGCATCCATGGCGGGCGGGAGTTCCTGGAGCAGCCGCTCTGGATCAAGTGGGCGATCGTCGTCGTCGCGCTGATTTTCCTCTACAACATCGGCGCCACCATCCTGCGCGGCCGCCGCACCGCAGTGACCAGCGTCCTCATGCTGGGGATGATCGGCATCGCGGTGTTCTGGCTGTTCGCCATCTGGAACCCCAGCAACATCGCCGTCGACAAGCTCTACTGGTGGTACGTCATCCACCTCTGGGTCGAGGGCGTGTGGGAGCTGGTGATGGCCTCCATCCTCGCGTTCTTGGTCATCAAGCTCACCGGGGTGGACCGCGAGGTGGTAGAGAAGTGGCTCTACGGCATCGTCGGCCTCGCCCTCTTCTCCGGCCTGCTCGGCACCGGGCACCACTACTACTGGATCGGCGCGCCCGGCTACTGGCAGTGGGTGGGCAACATCTTCTCGACCATGGAGATCGCGCCCTTCTTCACCATGGTGATCTTCGCCTTCACCATGGTCTGGCGCGGCCGCCGCGACCATCCGAACAAGGCGGCCATGCTCTGGTCGCTCGGCTGCACGGTGGGCGCCTTCTTCGGCGCCGGCGTCTGGGGCTTCCTGCACACGCTGAGCTGGGTGAACTACTACAGCCACGGCACCCAGATCACCGCGGCGCACGGCCACCTCGCCTTCTACGGCGCCTACGCGATGATCAACATGGCGGTCATCACCTACGCCATGCCCTACCTGCGCGGGCGGCAGCCCTACAACCAGGTGCTCAACATGTGGAGCTTCTGGATCACCACCTCCTCGGTGGTCTTCATGGCGGTCACCCTGACCTTCGGCGGCGTGGTGCAGGTGCACCTGCAGCGGGTGATGGGCATGACCTACATGGAAGCGCAGGACCAGATCCAGCTCTTCTACTGGATGCGCCTCGGCGCCGGCGCCTTCGTGCTGCTGGGCGGCCTGCTCTTCGTCTGGTCGGTCTTCGGCCCGGTGCGAGAGGAGCGGCCGGCGCACATGACAGCCGCGCCGCAGCCCGCCGAATGAGCGCTGCGGCAATAGGGACGGCGGAGCCCGCCGTCCCCTACTACGCCCCGACAGGCGACGAGTGCGCGCTGTTCGAGCAGGCCTTCCGCCACCGCCTGCCCCTGCTGCTGAAGGGGCCGACCGGCTGCGGCAAGACCCGCTTCGTCGCCCACATGGCCGCGCGCCTCGGGCGGCCATTGTTCACCGTCGCCTGCCATGACGACCTGACGGCGGCCGACCTCACCGGGCGCTACCTGCTGCAGGGCGGCGACACGGTCTGGACCGACGGGCCGCTGACCCGCGCCGTGCGGGGAGGCGGGATCTGCTACCTCGACGAGGTAGTGGAGGCGCGCAAGGACGTCACCGTCGTCCTGCACCCGCTCACCGACGACCGCCGCGTGCTGCCGCTGGAGCGGACGGGGGAACTGCTGCACGCACCGCCGGAGTTCATGCTCGTCGTCTCCTACAACCCGGGCTACCAGAACGTGCTGAAGGGCCTGAAGCCCAGCACGCGGCAGCGCTTCCTCGCCCTCGACTTCGGCTTCCCGCCGCCGGAGGCCGAGGCGACCATCGTCGCGGCCGAGAGCGGCCTGCCGCGCGACCGCTGCGTGCCGCTGGTGCGGCTGGCGGGCGCGCTGCGCGAGCTCAAGGGCCAGGACCTGGAGGAGGGCGTTTCCACCCGCCTGCTGGTCTACTGCGCGACGCTGATCGCCGCCGGAATGAAGCCGGAGCGCGCGATCCGCGCCGCCATGGTCGAGCCGCTGACCGACGAGCCCGAGGTGCGCCAGGCGCTGCTGCGCGTCGCCGAGATCACGCTGGGCTAGCGGCATGGGCTGGAGCTTCGAGCCCGAGGAGACCGTCGGCCACCATTGGCACCGCCTGGTGGGCGGTGCCCGATCCTGGCCGCACCACCCGGACGTGGCGGTGCGACTGGAGGAGGTGCGGACCCGGCTCGGCGTCATGTTCCGGGCCCTCGGCGGTGCGGGCGGGGTGCAGTTCGCGGCCGGGGACGCCACCCTCTCGCGCCACCGGCTCGGCCTGCGCGGCCGGCTCGGCCTCGGCGCGGCGGAGAAGCTCGAGGTCGCCCGCTTCGATGGCGCGACGCTGCACCTGCCGCCGGTGCTGGACCTGCTGCCCGGGCGGGCCGACAACGAGGCGCTCTACGAGTGGCTCGCCGCCTGGTTTGCCCTGCCGCAGCCGCCACTGGCTGAAGCGGCCGATCCCTTGCAGGCCGACGCCGCCCGGCTGCGCGCCGCCACCGCGCATACCGGGCGGCTGCTGGCGGCGCTGCCCGGCCTGCGGCCGCTGCATCTCGGCCTCGCCACGGCCCTCCGCGAGGCCCGCCCGGCGCGGCGCCTGTCCGGCGACGAGGCAGCGGCAGAGGCCGCCGTGCGAGCTGCTCTCGGCAACCCGGCACCGCTGCCGCCGCGCGCCGCCGCGCTGCTCGACCCGGCCACGCCCCTGGACGGGCTCCGGGCGGGGCGCGGCTACCATCCTTTCCTTCCCGTGCCGCTCTGGGGCGAAGTGGGACCGCCGCCGCCGGCGGCGGCGGCACGGACCGAAGCCGGGCAGGAAGAGGGCGGCGGCCTGGCGCCCGAGGCCGGAGGACGCCGCCGCCGGGCCCGGCGGCGTGAGGACCAGGCCCGGCGGCGCGACCCGCTGCTGTTGAACCGCTTCGAGACCATCCTCGGCCTGGCCGAGATGATGAACCTCGCCCGCCCCGTTGAGGACGACGACGAGGCGGGTGCCCGGCAGGCCGCCGAGGACCTGGACGAGATCAGCATCGGCGAGCATCAGCGCCGCGCAGCGACCCGTCTGAAGATGGAACTGGACCTGCCATCCGCCGCGGTGGCGGAGGAGCCGCTCGCGGCGGTGCCCGAGAGCTTCACCTATCCGGAGTGGGACCACCGCATCGGCCGCCACAGGCCCGCGCATTGCCGCGTGCTCGTGGAGCCGGCGCCGGACGAGCCCCGGCCGGGCGAGGACTGGCGTCCGGACGAGGCGGCGCGCCGCCGCATCCGCCGGGTCCGCCGGCAGTTCGAGGCGCTCCGGCCACGGCGGCAGGTGCTGCACGGCCAGCCGGACGGGGAGGAGCTCGACCTCTCGGCCCTGGTGCGCAGCCTCGCCGACCGGCGCGCCGGCGCGCCGGGCAGCGACCGGGTCCACAGCGCCGCGCGCAACATCCAGCGCGACCTGGCGGTGCTGGTGCTGGTCGATGTCTCGCTCTCCACCGACGCCTGGGTCTCCGACCGGCGGGTGCTGGACGTGGAGAAGGAGGCGCTGCTCGCCCTCGTGGGGGGGCTGGATGCCTGCGGCGACGAGCACGCGGTGCTCACCTTCACTTCCCGCCGCCGCGACGCGGTCTGGGTGCGGACGGTCAAGGATTTCGAGGAGCGGCCGGACGCGCCGGTCGTCCGCCGCATCCGGGCGCTGCGGCCCGGCCACTACACCCGCATGGGCGCCGCGGTGCGGCACGCGACGCGCCGCCTGGCCGAGCGGCCGCGCAGCCACCGCCTGCTCCTGCTGCTGACCGACGGCAAGCCGAACGACGCCGACCACTACGAGGGGCGGTACGCCGTGGAGGACACCCGCATGGCCATCCGCGAGGCGCGGCGCGCCGGCTGCAAGGTCTTCGGCATCACCGTGGACCGCGAGGCGCGGGACTACTTCCCCTACATCTTCGGCCCCGGCGCCTACGCCATCTTCCCCGACATCAGCCGCCTGCCCGCCGCGCTGCCGGCGATCTACCGCCAGGTCACGGGCTGAGTGGGCCACCCGCATGAGGACACCAGCATGCTGAGACGGACCACCCTCCTGCTCGCGGGCGCCGCCGCATTGGCGGGAGGCGCGGCGGGCGCGCAGACCCGGATTACGCCCGACCCGACCCCCCGCCTGCCGTCCCAGCCCGGCCAGGGCATGCCCATCGAGGACCTCCGCGTGCTGCAGCGCGCTGCCCTGTTCTCCGACGCCCAGGCCGAGGCCGGGCAGCTCGGCGCGGAGCGGGCGGCCTCGCCGCAGGTGCGGCAGCTCGCCGAGGCCATCGCCGCCGACCACGGCCGCTTCCGCCAGGGACTCGCCGCAGTGGCTGCGGAGCGGAAGCTGGAACTGCCGAACCGAGCCGCAGCGCGGATCCAGGACCCCTCCCTCGACGCCCTGCGCCAGACGTCGGGGGAAGCCTTTGACCGCGCCTTCCTCGCGCGCCAGCTCGGGCTCTACCGGCCGATGGCGGAGCTGTTCCAGACCATGGCCTCGAACTCGCCCGACCCGGCGCTGCAGCGCCTCGGCATCACCGCCCTCTCCTCCGTGCGGACGCATTTCGAGACCGCGCGGAAGCTCGGCGAGCCGATGGAGCTGCGCGCCGAGACCGTCGAGAACCCGCCGCAGTATTGAGTGACTGCGGCGCAACCGGGCCGCTGCCGCCGTGTCATCCGAACGCTGCGGCGGGCGGACCTTGCATGAGAGGAGACCCCATGCCCCGCACCAGCCTACCCCTGGCCCTCCTGCTGTCGGCCGCCAGCCCCGCCCTCGCGCAGCAGGGTGGCGACCCGGCCGCCGGCCAGCGCGTCTTCAACCAGTGCCGCGCATGCCACACCGTCGATGCCGGAGGGCGGAACGGTGTCGGCCCCAACCTGCACGGCGTGGTCGGCCGAAAGGCCGCTTCGGTCGAAGGTTTCCGTTATTCCAATGCTATGAAGGAAAAAGGTGAGCAGGGCTGGACCTGGACTGAGGAGAACCTGCACCCCTATCTCCGTAACCCCAAAGAAGTCGTCCCGGGCACCGCCATGGCTTATCCGGGGCTCAAAAATGAGCAGCAACTCAACGACTTGATCGCCTATTTGAAACAGCAGAGCAGCTGACCCTGGCGTTTGGGCTGAGTTCAGCCGACGCGTTGTAAGGGTAGTCCCGGCTCCGAGAGAATCGCGTCGACCGCCCCTGCGCGCCGCACCAGGCTTGTTGCCTGGTGCGGCAGCAAGACCAGCGCAGTTGCCAAGCCGTCCGCCAAGGTCGCGTTCGGCGCGGTCACCGAGGCGGCACGATCGGCAGGCGGACACAGGCCCGTGCATGGATCGAGGATGTGGTGACGGCAGGCATCCGCTGAGAACGGGGTTCCGCGCCCGCAAGACGTCGCCACCGCAGCGTCCGCAAGGCTCACCTCCAAGTTTCGATCGCGAACGGCGGGATGCTCGAGCCCGACGCGCCAAGGATGGCCATCCAGGCCCCGTCCAGTGCCGCGCAACTCACCGACATCCACCAGCACATCCGGCAGGCCGGCGTCGCGCAACATATCCGTCACTCGGTCCGTGATATAGCCCTGGGCGATACCGTTCAGCGTTATCGCCATGCCTGGGCGAGCGAACCGCAGGATAGCAGCCCCGAGATCGATATGGCGGTAACCCACCAGGGCCAGCCCAGCTGCGAGCTTTGCCGGCGGCGGACCATCTGCGTACCGGGCGTGCAGCCTCCAGAGCGGCTGGACGGTCACATCGAAGACGCCCTCCGTCAGATCGCCGAGCCGCAGCGCCTCCGCGACCAGCTGGCGCATGTCGAGGGACGGGCGAGGCAAGCAGCCGTCGCGGTTGAGGCGTGACAGCGCCGAATCAGCTCGAAAAAGGCTGAACTCGCTTTCAAGCCGCTCAATCTCCGCGACCACGGCTCCCAACGCGAGCCGCGCCTTCGCCGGATCAGGGTGCAACAGCAGGATGTGCGCCTCGGCACCGAGCGCCGCGCCTCGCCATTCCTGCACGGGGGTCGGTGGCCGGCCCCGCTCCTGCAACGCCGCCGAGCCACCCAGCCCGCCGCCAACGGCGAGGATCCCCAACGCACGGCGACGTAGCGGACCGCTTAGGACTATGGCGCGACCTTGGGTCATGGCAGACCTCCTCGCCCGGCCGGCTGCGTCTTCTGCCGCAGGCGCAGCGCCGGGCAACGCCGCTCATCGTGATAGAGCGTCTGGCATTTCAAGCAGGTGATGCACTCATTCGGGTTAATGCGGCCCTCCGGATGGATTGCCTGCACCGGGCAGCTCACGGCACAGAGCTGGCAAGGCGCACCGCATTGCCGATGGCGCCGCAACCACTGAAAGATGCCGAGCCGTGCCGGCAGCGCCAGCGCCGCGCCGAGTGGGCAGAGGTAGCGGCAGAAAAAGCGCTCGACAAAGAGGCCGGCCAGCAACAGCGCAAACGCATAAGCGACGAAAGGCGGGGAGCGCACAAACCGCAGGATGATGGCGGTTTTGAAAGGCTCCACCTCCGCCGCCATGAAGGCCAGCGCAGTTGGGCCCAGGGCGAGCCCAAGCAGACCGAGGAAGATAATGTATTTCACCGGCCAGAGCCGCTCGTGAACCGCGAAGGGAATCGCCAACTGCGGCATGCCCAGACGACGCGCGCCAAGGTTCAGCAACTCCTGCAACGCACCAAAAGGGCAAAGCCAGCCGCAGAAGATACCGCGGCCCCAGAACAGCAGCGACACGGCGACGAAGGCCCAGAGGACGAAGCCCAGAGGATCGAGCAGGAAAGGCTCCCAACTGAAGCCCGTCCGCAGCGCCGCGATAAAGGAGAGCAGGTTGACAATTGAGAGCTGCGCCCCCGCATACCAACCGAGCCAGACCAGAGTGAAGGCGAGCCCAGTGACGCGGACCGCTCGCCACAAGGGTGGTCGCCGCGAAAGCGGATTCTGCAGCATCAGCACGGTACAGAGCGCGACCAGGGCGAGGGCAAGGACGGCAAGGCGCCCCGACTGCGCCGCCCAGGCCCGGCGCCAGAGCGGAACAGCGGCCTCCTCCCCTGTCTCCGCCGCCTCCGATGATGGTGGAGCCGGCAAGAGGTGGCGCCTCGGTAAAGTATAAGGCAGGGCGAAGACCGCTAGGGCGGCACCGGCCTCAGCACGGTGCCCGGCGATGGCTAGGTCCAGCCGCCAGGGACGGCCCGGGTCAAATCCGGCTTCCGGCGGCAAGAGGAACAGCGCTGTCTCGCGTAATTCCGGCGCCCCGGCGGCACGCAAACGCGCGACTGGGCGGTGCTCCGTGGCAGTCAGAGCGATGGTGCGCTCCGCCTGAACAAGCTGAATCCGCTCAAAGGTGCCGGTCCGCACCCAGGCGGTGCCCTTGAAGGAATAGGCGCCCTCGCCGGCGAGAAAGATGAAACTCGACCCAGGTGCCGCCTCGGCGAGCAGACGAGCATGTTCCGCCCGGCCGAGCAGGTTGGCGCCGATCTGGGCTGGCGTAGCGAGCGCGGCATAAAGTGCGACGTAGTTCGACTCCGGAGGCAGCGTGGCGGACGCCGAATTGGTCGCGCCGGCACGGCGGAGCGCTTCCGCAGCCTCCCCCGCGGTGATCATGAGCCGGCCAATGGAGCCGGCTGCCCGCAACTCCTCCCAGCCCTCTGGCTCGAAGCTGTCAAGGTCAAGCCGTGCTGCACCGCCTCCACCGAGGGCGCAAGGCAAGCCGCGAGACCTCGCAACCGCCCGTGCGGCGCCGAGAATGATGTCATGCAGCGCATAGGAGCTGATGGTCGCGTGGCTGATCGCCTGCACAGCCTGCCCGCCAGCCGCGGGGCCGATGGCGATGCGGTGCGCAACGTCGAGCCCTGCATACTGCCGCACGAAGGAGGCGAGTGTGTCGCCGCTGATGCCGAGGACAAGAATCGGCTCATGCTGCTCCAGCAACTCGGCTCCCGTGATGCGGCAACCGAGATCAAGGCCGACCAGCACGTCGAGAGGCCGTGCGCTGTAGCCACCCCCACTCGCAACTTCCCGGGTCGAGAACACCCAGCCTACCCGCTCCTCGCCGCGGAAAGTGGGCGTGGCGGGAGGGACGCCCTCCGACGCGCCGAAGCGGTCCGCACCGGGCAGGACGGCCCGCCGAGCATCGTCGGCTGCCCTCCCCGCCCCATTCAGTAGGACGAAAGCGACCGCGATCAATATCGCAACGATATATTTACGACTCCGCAAACATTGCATGGTCCCCTCTTACACGCGAGAAAACAAAAACAAGGACGACGCGGGTGATCGCGAAGTACGGAATACAAAGTCGCGCCCGTATTTGTCGTAGCGCAAATTCAGCCCGGCCGACTTTCAGTAGCCTTCCTCTGACTTAGCACTTGGAAGGCGGGAATCGACCATGATGCGGCTGCGCGAAGCTCTCCTGCTGACAGTGGCGGCGGCCGCACTTTCGGTCGGCCTGCCGGAAACCAGGGGGCATGCCCAGCAGTCCGCACAGCCACCTCAGGGCACCACAACGACGCCGGGGGTCCGACCGACACAGCCCGGGGCCGGTGTGCCGGTCGAGGCAAAGCCCGCGCCCGGCGCAAAGGAAGGCCAAGTTGCCCCCGCCTCGCCACAGGCGCAGCAGGCCTCACCTCAGCCAAATTCGGCCGCGTCTGGTAGCAAGCCAACCTTTGCCCCAACGCCCCACGCACCAGCTGCCCAGGCCGGCCCGGTGCCGTCGAAAGAGACCCACAACACGACACCTGGGGGACAGTACCAGCCGAGCCTCGACGTGCTGCAGCAGGCGCCGGTGCGTCCGCCCGGCGCGGTGCCGGGCGTCCCAACCCTGACCTCGGCGGAGTTCGACGAGGCGCGGCAGATCTACTTCCAGCGCTGCGCGGGCTGCCACGGCGTCCTGCGCCGCGGCGCCACCGGCAAGCCGCTCACCACCGACATCACGCGTGAGCGCGGCTACGAGGCGCTGAAGGACTTCATCAACTACGGCTCGCCGGCCGGCATGCCGAACTGGGGCACCTCGGGCGATCTGACCGAGAAGCAGATCGACATCATGGCGCGCTTCCTGCTGAACGAGCCGCCGCAGCCGCCCGAATTCGGCCTGGCCGAGATCCGCAACACCTGGAAGGTGACGCTGCCGGTCGACAAGCGCCCCACCTCGAAGCAGAACAGGATCAACATCGAGAACCTGTTCTCGGTGACGCTGCGCGATGCCGGGCAGATCGCGCTGATCGACGGCGACACTAAGGAGATTGTGAACGTCATCAACACCGGCTATGCGGTGCATATCTCCCGCCCCTCCGCCTCTGGCCGCTACCTTTACGTGATCGGCCGCGACGGCAAGGTGAACCTGATCGATCTCTGGCTACCCACGCCGGATTCGGTGGCCGAGGTGCGGATCGGGTATGAGGCGCGTTCGGTCGAGACGTCCAAGGCCGCGGGATTCGAGGACCAATTCGTCATCGCCGGCGGCTACTGGCCGCCGCAATACGTCATCATGGACGGGCCGACGCTCGAGCCGCTGCGCGTCGAATCGACCCGCGGCTACACCGTGGACACGCAGGAGTTCCACCCCGAACCGCGCGTCGCCTCCATCCTCGCCACGCACCACCGGCCCGAATGGGTCGTCAACGTGAAGGAGACCGGCCGGGTCCTGCTGGTGAACTACGAGGACCTGAAGAACCTGCGCGTCACCACCATCAGCGCCGACCGCTTCCTGCACGACGGCGGCCTCGACCGCAGCGGGCGCTACTTCATGGTGGCGGCCAATGCCCGCAACAAGGTCGGCGTCATCGACACCAAGGAAGGTAAACTGGTGCAGATGGTGGAGGTCAGCACCACGCCGCATCCGGGGCGGGGCGCGAATTTCGAGCACCCGCGCTTCGGGCCGGTCTGGGCCACCGGGCATCTCGGCAGCGACTCCGTCTCCCTGATCGGCACCGATCCGGAGAAGCACCCGGAGCAGGCCTGGAAGGTGGTGCAGGAGCTGCACGGCCAGGGCGGCGGCTCGCTCTTCGTCAAGACCCACCCACGGTCGCAGAACCTTTACGTCGACACCACCCTGAACCCGGAGCCGGAGATCGCCTCCTCGGCCGCGGTCTTCGACCTGAAGGACCTCGACAAGCCCTATGAGGTGCTGCCGATCGGCGAGTGGTCTGGCATCACCGGCGGCCAGCGCCGCGTAGTGCAGCCGGAGTTCAACAAGGATGGCACGGAGGTGTGGTTCTCGGTCTGGAATTCGCAGTCGCAGGAATCCGCCATCGTCGTGGTGGACGACCGCACGCGGAAGCTGGTGAAGGTGATCAAGGACAAGCGCCTGGTGACGCCCACGGGCAAGTTCAACGTCTACAACACCCAGCGCGACATCTACTGACCGCCATGCCGGACGGTCGGACGATGCCGGACCGCAGTGGCCCGGGGCACGGTCTTGGGCCGGTCCACCTGGTGGGCGCCGGGCCGGGCGACCCGGAGTTGCTGACCGTGCGGGCGCGCCGGCTGCTGGAGCGCGCCGAGGCGGTGGTCTTCGACCGGCTGGTCTCGCCAGAGGTCCTGGCGTTGGCGCCGCCTGCGGCGCTGCGCCTGGATGTCGGCAAGGCGCCGGGCCGGCACCGAGCGAGCCAGGACGAGATCAACGCGCTGCTGGTGGACCTGGCCCGCAGCGGGTTGGAGGTGGTGCGGCTGAAGGGGGGCGACCCCTTCACCTTCGGCCGCGGCGGGGAGGAGGCGGCGCATCTGCGCCGCCACGGCATCCGGGTGGAGGTGGTGCCGGGCGTCACCTCCGCCTCGGGCTGTGCCGCGGCGCTCGGCCTGCCGCTGACGCAGCGCGGCCTGGCGCACGGGCTGCGCTACGTGACCGGGCATGGGCAGGACGGTGTGCCGCTCGAGCTGGACTGGGCCGGGCTAGCCGACCCGGACACCACCCTGGTGGTCTACATGGGCCTCGGCCAGATCGGCCGGATCGCCGATCGGCTGCTCGCCGCCGGGTTGCCGGCCACGACGCCGGCGGCCGCGGTGCAGAGCGGCACGACGCCACGGCAGCGGCATCTCGTCGCCACCCTCGGCACCCTTGCCGGGGCGGCGGCGGCGCTGAGGGGCGAGGGACCCGTGCTCTTCATCATCGGCCGCGTGGTGGCGCTCGCCCCGGCCGAGCAGTCCTGCCATGCGCTGGCCTCGGCCTAGGCGGGCGCTGCTGATGGCCACGCTCCTCCTCGCCGGTACGGCACGTGCCGAGGTTCCGCCGGAGCGTCAGGCGGAGCTGCGGCGCCTGCTGCTGCATGATTGCGGCTCCTGCCACGGGTTGACCATGCGCGGCGGCCTCGGCAAGCCCCTGCTGCCCGAGACGCTGGCCGGCCGCAGTGACGAGGCGCTGGCGGAGGTGATCCTGCAAGGGGTCCGCGGCACGCCCATGCCGCCCTGGCGGGAGGAGCTTTCGGCAGAGGAGGCACGGTGGATGGTGCAGACGCTGCGGCAGGGCGTGTCCCATGCCCGGTAGGCGCGGCCTTCTCGGCGGGCTGGCCGCCGCCGCGCTTGCCGCCGGCCGCGCCGAGGCCATGACGGCCGAGCGCGGCACCGGCGATCTCGGCCTCGTCGTCGAGCGCGCCTCGGGCAGCGTGCAGATCGTGGAGACGACGGGGCGGAGCGCCCTCGGCCGCATCACCGGCCTCGGCGACCTCTCGCACGCCTCGGCGGTGTTCTCCCGCGACGGCCGCTACGCCTTCGTCTTCGGCCGCGACGGCGGCCTCAACAAGATCGACCTGCTGCAGGGGGAGCTGAACCGGCGCGTCCTGCAGGCCGGCAATTCCATCGGCGGCGCCATCTCCGATGACGGGCGGCTGGTCGCGGTGGGCAATTACGAGCCGGGCGGGGTGCGGGTGTTCGACAGCGTTACGCTGGAGCCGGTGGAGGATATCCCGGCGGCGTACGGCCCGGAGGGCGCGGCACGCTCCAAGGTGGTCGGCCTCGCGGACATTCCCGGGCGCGGTTTCGCCTTCAGCCTCTACGACGCGGACGAGGTCTGGACGGTGGCGCTGCCGGAGGGCGGCGCGCCGGAGATCCGGCGCTTCCGCGATGCCGGCCGCCAACCCTATGACGGCTTCGTCACGCCAGACGGGCGCCACTACATCGCCGGCCTTTTTGGCGAGGACGGCCTCACCCGCATCGACCTCTGGCATCCCGAGCGCGGCGTGCAGCGCGTGCTGCCGGGCTACGGGCGCGGCGAGGAGCCGCTGCCGGTGTTCAAGATGCCGCATCTGCGCGGCTGGGCCGTCGCGGGCGAGCAGGTCTTCCTGCCGGCGATCGGCCGGCACGAGCTACTGGTGGCGGACCGGTGGGACTGGACCGAACGCGGCCGCGTCGCGGTCCACGGCCAGCCGGTCTTCGCCGTGGCGCGCCCAGACGGGCGGCAGGTCTGGGTCAACTTCGCGCACCCCCGCAACGACGTGGTGCAGGTGGTGGACACCGAGAGCCTCTCGGTCGTGCACGCCTTCACCCTCGGCCGCGGTGTGATGCACCTGGAGTTCACCCCGCGTGGCGAGCAGGCCTGGATCTCGGTGCGCGACATAAACCGGGTGGAGGTCTTCGACACGCGCAGCCTGGCACGGATCGCCTCCCTGCCGGCCGAGAGCCCGAGCGGCATCCTGCTCACCGCCCGCGCCGGGCGGATCGGCTTCTAGCCATGGTGCCGCTGGACGAGACCGACCGCCGCCTGCTGGACGATTTCCAGCGTGACCTGCCGCTGGAGCCGCGCCCCTATGCCGCGATGGCGCGCGAGCTCGGGCTGGAGGAGGCGGAGGTGATCGCCCGCCTCGCAGCGTTGCAGGACTGCGGCGCCATCTCGCGCATTGGCGCGGTGGTGCGGCCGAACACCGCCGGGCGCAGCACGCTGGCCGCCATGGCGGTGCCGGCGGATCGGCTGGAGGAGGTGGGCGCGCTGGTCGCCGCCCTGCCCGAGGTGAACCATTGCTACGAGCGGGAGCACCGGCTGAACCTCTGGTTCGTCGTCACCGCGGCCGGCGCGGTCGGCGTCGCGGCGGCATTGGCACGCGCGGCGGCGGCGACCGGCCTGCCCGTGCTCGACCTACCGCTCGAGGCCGAGTACCGAATCGACCTGGGATTCCCCCTGCGATGGACGTGACCGAGGCGGAACGCGCGCTGCTCGCCGCGCTGGCGGACGGGCTGCCGCTCCACCCGCGCCCCTTCGCCGCGCTCGGCGAGACGCTGGGGCTGAGCGAGGGCGAGACCCTGGCGGCGTTGCGCGGGCTTCAGGCGCGCGGGGTGGTCCGCCGCTTCGGCGTGGTGGTGCGGCACCACGAGCTCGGCTACCGCGCCAATGCCATGGTGGTCTGGGACGTGCCGGACGGGATGGTGGAGGCAGCCGGGCGGGCCCTGGCCGCGGCGCCGGGCGTGACCCTCTGCTACCGCCGGCCGCGGCGCCCGCCCGCCTGGCCCTACAACCTGTTCTGCATGATCCACGGCCGCGACCGCGCGGCGGTGCTGCGGGCGCTGGACTGGGCGGCGGAGGCCGCGGGCCTGCGGGAGGTGCCGCGGGAGGTGCTGTTCAGCGGAAGGCGGTTCAAGCAGCGCGGCGCGGTCTTCGGGCCGGCGCCGGCGGAGGAGGTGGCGTGGACGAGCTCGACCGCCGCATCGTGAACGCCCTGCAGGGCGGCTTCCCGGTCTGCGAGCGGCCCTTCGCCGCCGCGGCCGAGGGCCTCGGCATCGACGAGGCGACGCTGCTTGCCCGCCTCGCCGCGCTGCGGGCGGAGGGCGTGCTCTCCCGCTTCGGCCCGCTCTGGAAGGCCGAGGGCCTGGGCGGCGCCGTGACGCTGGCCGCCATGGCGGTGCCGACGGAGCGCTTCGAGGCGGTCGCGGCGCTGGTCAACGCGCATCCTGAGGTCGCGCACAACTACGAGCGCGACCACCGCCTCAACATGTGGTTCGTGCTGGCGACGGAGAGCGCCGCCGCGATCGCCGTGACGATCCGCGCCATCGAGGCCGAGACAGGGCTCGCCGTGCTGAACATGCCGCGCGAGGCCGAGTACCATGTCGGCCTCCGGCTGGAGGCCTGAGCGGATGGACGAGGCCGACCGGCGCATCGTCGCCGCGACGCAGGACGGGCTGCCACTGGTGCCGCGCCCCTACCACGCCGTCGCCGCCGCCGCCGGCCTCACGCCGGAGGAGGTCATGGCGAGGATGCATCGGCTGCTGGCCGAGGGCGCGATCCGCCGCATCGGCGCCGTGCCGAACCACTACGCGCTGGGCTACCGCTTCAACGGCATGGCGGTCTGGGAGGTGGCGGAGGAGCGGGTGGACGCGCTGGGCGCCCGCATCGCCGCGCTCGGCCTCTCCAGCCACTGCTACCGCCGGCCGAGGCATCCCCCGGACTGGCCCTACAACCTCTTCACCATGGTGCATGGCCGCACGCGCGAGGAGGCGTTGCACTGGGTGGAGACCATCGCCGTCGTGCTCGGCGAGGCGGTGCGGGCGCGCGAGGTGCTGTTCAGTAGCCGCATCCTGAAGAAGACCGGGCTGCGCTTGGTGGGCTAGAGCAGATCGCCACAGGGCGGAAACGCCCCTAGGCGTGAATCTGCTCTCCAACAACGATGTGGAGCATTCCCACGCTGTCCAGCCAGCCTGGGAATGCTCCAGGGAGAGGACCGATGCTCAGGCTGTCCCAGTTGATGCGGGAACTCGCCGTACCTGAGGGCGCGGCGCCGGCCGCCCCGTCCCGTGCGCGGCCCGCCCCGCGCCCGGGCCCGCCGCGGCCGGTGGTGATCTGGAACCTGATCCGGCGCTGCAACCTGAACTGCCGGCACTGCTACTCCATCTCCGCCGACGTGGACTTCCCCGGGGAGCTGACGACGGCGCAGGTCTTCGCCGTCATGGACGACCTGCGCGGCTTCGGCGTGCCGGCGCTGATCCTCTCGGGCGGCGAGCCGCTGCTGCGGCCGGACATCTTCGAGATCTCGGCCCGCGCCAAGGCCATGGGCTTCTATGTCGGCCTCTCCACCAACGGCACGCCGATCGACGCGCCGGTGGCCGACCGCATCGCGGCGATCGGCTACGACTATGTCGGCATCAGCCTCGACGGGCTGGAGCCGACGCATGACCGGTTCCGCCGCCAGCCCGGCGCCTTCGCGGGGTCGCTGGCCGGGGTGCGGCACTGCCGCGAGCGCGGGCTGAAGGTGGGGCTGCGCTTCACCCTCACCCGCGACAACGCCGCGGAGCTGTCGGCGCTGCTCGACCTCGCCGAGGCGGAGCGGGTGCAGAAATTCTATCTCTCCCACCTCAACTATGCCGGCCGCGGCAACCGCAACCGCGGCGACGATGCCGAGCACGCCATGACGCGGGCCGCCATGGACCTGCTGTTCGAACGCTGCTGGGAGCAGGCGCGGCGGGGGATCGAGCGCGAGGTGACGACCGGCAACAACGACGCTGACGGGGTCTACCTGCTGCACTGGGCCCGGCGCCGCGTGCCGGAGCGCGCGGCGCGGCTGGAGGCGATGCTGCGCCGCTGGGGCGGCAATTCCTCGGGCGTGGCCATCGCCAACATCGACAATCTCGGCCATGTCCACCCGGACACCATGTGGTGGCATGTGAGCCTGGGCAATGTGAAGGAGCGGCCATTCTCCGCAATCTGGGCTGACCTCGCCAACCCGTTGCTGGCGGGGCTGCGCGCCCGGCCGCGCGCCGTCACCGGCCGCTGCGGCGCTTGTTCCCACCTAGACATCTGCAACGGCAGCAGCCGCGTGCGGCCCCTCCGCGCCGGCGGCGACGCCTGGGCCGAGGACCCCGGCTGCTACCTGAGCGATGCGGAGATCGGCCTTGCCCCGGTGGAGGACGCGCATGCGCTGGCTCTCGCTTAGCCTGTTGGCGGCTCTGCTCGCTGCCCCGGCAGCGGCGCAGCCCGACGGGACCGCGCTCTACGGCCAGCACTGCGCCGCCTGCCACGGGGCGGAGCGGCTGGGCGGCCGTGGCCCGGCGCTGCTGCCCGAGAGCATGGGCCGCCTGCGCCCCGCGGCGGCGGCCGAGGTGATCGCCAAGGGGCGCCCGGCGACGCAGATGCCGGGCTTCGCCAGCCAGCTCTCCGGGTCCGAGATCGAGGCGCTGGCCGCGCACCTTTTCCGGCCCGCGCCCGCCGGGCTGCGCTGGGACGCGGCGGAGATCGAGACGTCCCGGCAGGTGCTGGTGCCACCGGAGCAACTGCCGGCGCGGCCGGTCTTCGATGCCGACCCGCTCAACCTGTTCCTGGTCGTGGAGACGGGGGACCACCACGTCACCGTGCTGGACGGCGACCGCTTCGTGCCGATCCGGCGCTTCCCGACGCGGCCCGCGCTGCATGGCGGCCCGAAATTCTCCGCCGACGGGCGCTTCACATACCTGATGTCGCGCGACGGCTGGGTGACCAAATACGACCTCTACAGCCTGCAGCCGGTCGCCGAGGTGCGGGCCGGCATCAACAGCCGCAACGTCGCGCTCTCGAGCGACGGGCGCTTCGTCGCGGTGGCGAACTATCTGCCCCGCAGCCTGGTGCTGCTGAATGCCGGCGACCTCTCGGTGAAGCGCGTCATCCCGGCCGTCGGGCTGCGCGGCGGCACCACCTCGCGCGTCAGCGCGGTCTACGACGCGCGGCCGCGACGCAGCTTCGTGGTGGCGATGAAAGACACCCCCGAGGTCTGGGAGGTCTCCTACGACGACGATGCGCCGCCCGTGTACACCGGCCTGGTCCACAACCACGAAAAGGGAATGGCCGAGGGGCTCGCCGCATCCGCCGGCCTCTTCGCGCTGCGCCGCATCGCGGTGGAGGAGCCGCTGGACGACTTCATGTTCGACCCCGCCTACCGCAACCTGCTGGGATCGGCGCGGGAGGGCGGCCGGGCGGTGGTGGTCAACCTCACCGTCGGGCGGCCCGTGGCGGAGGTGCCGCTGGAAGGCCTGCCGCATCTCGGCTCCGGCATCACCTGGATGGAGGGCGGGCGGCGCCTGATGGCGACGCCGAACCTGAAGCGGCCAGAGGTGGACGTGATCGACATGGCGGACTGGTCGATCGCAGCGCGCATTCCCACCGACGGGCCCGGCTTCTTCCTCCGCAGCCACGAGCGCACGCCCTATGCTTGGACGGACAGCATGATGGGCGCGCCCGGCGCGCGGGACACCATTCAGGTGATCGACAAGCGCAGCATGCAGGTGGTGCGCCGCCTGCGTCCCGCGCCAGGCCGCACCGCCGCGCATGTGGAGTTCACCCGCGACGGCCGCCACGCTCTGGTCAGCGTCTGGGAGGACGACGGCGCGGTCGTTGTCTATGACACCGAGACCTTCGAGGAGGTGACGCGGCTGCCGATGCGCCGTCCTTCGGGCAAGTACAATGTCTTTAACAAGATCGCCCTCTCCGAAGGGACCAGTCACTGACGACCCGCGAGGACGGCCAGGAGACGCGGACCGGCAGCTGGCTCTCCTCGATCGATCCGGGCCAGGCCGCCCCTCGCGGCGCGAGACGGCGGCCCTCACACGGGATTCTAGAACATGAAGTCACGCTCCCTCGCTTCCACAACCACCGGCGCCACCCTCCTTGCCCATTGCCGCGACACGCTCGGCGCCATGCGCCGGGAAGGCCGCTACCGCGAATTCGCCCATCTGGAGAAACTTGCGGGCCGCTTCCCGGTCTATCGCTGGCACGCCCCGGCCGGCCTGCAAGAGGTGACCGTCTGGTCCTCCAACGACTATCTCGGCATGGGCGCGCATCCCGCGGTGCTCGCGGCCGCGACCCGGGCGATCGACCAGCACGGCGCCGGCGCCGGCGGCACCCGCAACATCTCCGGCACCTCGCCCCTGCACGCGGCGCTGGAGGCCGAGCTCGCCTCCCTGCACGGCAAGGGCGGCGCCCTGCTCTTCGGCTCCGGCTACATCGCCAACCAGGCGGCGCTGACCGCGGTGCTGGAGGCGCTGCCGGGCTTCTGGGTCTTCTCCGACGCCAAGAACCACGCCTCCATGATCGCCGGCATGCGGCACGCGAAGGACGTGAAGCGGGTCATCTGGAAGCACAACGACCTCGCCGACCTCGAGGCCAGGCTGGCCGCGGCGCCGCCCGAGGCGCCCAAGCTGATCGCCTTCGAGAGCGTCTATTCGATGGACGGCGACATCGCCCCGATCGGGGCGATCTGCGACCTTGCCGAGCGCTACGGTGCCCTGACCTACCTCGACGAGGTGCACGCGGTCGGCCTCTACGGCGCGACGGGCGGCGGCATCAGCGAGCGGGACGGGGTGGCGCACCGGGTGGACCTGATCGAGGGCACCCTCGCCAAGGGCTTCGGCGTGCTCGGCGGCTATGTCGCCGGCGAGGCCGACCTGGTCGACTTCATCCGCAGCGTCGCCGGCGGGCTGATCTTCACCACCGCCCTGCCGCCGGCGGTGGCCGGCGCGGCGCTCGAGAGCGTGCGGCAGCTCAAGCGCGACAACGCCCGGCGCGAGACGCTGGCCGAGCGCGGCGCGGCGCTGAAGGCGGCGCTGGACGCGGCCGGGCTGCCCCGCATCCCGGCGCCGAGCCACATCGTGCCGGTGATGGTTGGCGAGGCGGAGCTCTGCCGCCAGGTGGCCCGGCGGCTGCTGGAGGAGCACGGGCTCTACGCCACGCCGATCAACTACCCGACCGTGCCGCGGGGGACGGAGCGGCTGCGGCTCTGCGCCACGCCCTTCCACACGGATGCGATGATCGCCAAGCTGATCACGGCGCTGCAGGCGGTGCTGCCGCGGTGGGAGATGCCGCTGGCGGCAGAGTAGACTGAGCTATTGAGGCTTGGGTCGCCTTGACCTACGCAAGAATCCAACGAAGGCGAACGCACCCTCTGCGACAGTTACAAAAGCCGTCGCGCACATCATCGAGGCCCTTCCACGGGAACGAGTCTCAAGAGTGCTACAACAAAGGCCCGGTCTGACGACTACCCCGCAGGGTTCCCCCTTTCGCCCATTGATGCGCTAGCAGCCTGTCGGATTCCCATCTGGTCTGAAATCGGCGAATCTGGCGGGCATGACAGGGTTCATTCCGTTCAGCCGCGAGCAGGCTTTTCTGCTGCCGCCGAATGCCAAGGACTGGCTGCCGGCGGACGACGTGGCGCACTTCGTAGTGGCAGCGGTGGATCGGGTGCCGCTCGGGGCTTTGGCGGTGCGGCCGATCCCGGGCGGCAAGGCGCAGTATCACCCGCGCCTGCTGCTGGCGCTGCTGATCTACTGCTACGCAATGGGGATCTTCTCCTCGCGGCGGATCGAGCGGGCGACGCACCGCGACCTCGGGGTGCGCTATGTGGCGGCGAACGTAAGCGTCAGCCATCAGTGGCCTTGAGATGCCCGGGCTTGCCTGCCGAGATAGCGGGCATGACGGACGAAGCTGACGTGGCGGAACCGCTCGGAGCGGGTTCTTATGACGGTCGGAAGGGCACGATGCGAGCGCGCCCGGATCGGGGCGTTCGGGTTGAGGTGCGGCCGGTGCGGCGGCGCGAGTGGCCGGACGAGGACAAGTTGCGGATCGTGCGCGAGAGCCTGCAGCCCGGTGCGGTGGTTCAGACGGTAGCCGACCGGAACGGGGCGAGCACGGGACAGATCTACACCTGGCGCAAGGAGATGCTGGCGGCGGCGGTGTCGGGGTTCGTGCCGGTGGCGGTGGTGCCGGAGGTGCCGCGTGTCGAAGGACCGCGGCCGGCGCGGGAGGGTGTGGTTGACGCGGCCGGGGTGATCGAGATCGGTCTGCCCTCGGGTGCGACAGTGCGTGCCAGCGGCCGAGTGGATATGGCGGTGCTGCGGGGCGTGCTGGCCGAACTTGGTGGTCGGTGATGTTCGGCCCGCCGCCTGGCACGCGTGTCTACCTCGCTTGCGGCGCGACGGACATGCGCAAGGGCTTCGACGGCTTGGCCGCGCAGGTGCAGACCGTGCTCTCGCAGGATCCGTACAGCGGCGCGGTCTTTTGCTTTCGTGGCCGTCGGGGTGACCTGCTGAAGATTTTGGTCTGGGACGGTCAGGGCCTGGTTCTCGTGGCCAAGAGGTTGGAGAAGGGTCGCTTCGTGTGGCCGCAGGTGTTGATTGCCACTGAGATCTGACCTGGTTTGGGGTGAAGTTGCCACTGAGAGTTGACCCATGTTCGGACGCTAGCCTCGGCTTTCTGGGCGGAGGCGG
>NZ_QLIX01000038.1 GCF_003258945.1 Roseicella frigidaeris
CCCCGCTCCTCCATCCACAACCCGGGTCAATTCCTCATGGCAATCCCGGGTCAGCTCTCACTGGCATTCAACAATGGGCCCTGCGGTTGCGTGATGGCGGCATCACCTCCGGCACCATGACGTTCAGGCCAACCCGCTTCGAGGGCGGCGGGATGCGCTTCCTGCGCTTCCGCGGATGGCTGGCCGAGCTCGCCACCCTGTCCGGTGGCGTGGCGCGGATCGTGTTCGAGGAAGTCCGCGCCCATGCCGGCACCGATGCGGCGCACATCTACGGCGGCTTCCTCGGCACCCTGACCGCCTGGTGCGAGGAGCACAACGTCCCCTACGAGGGCGTCCCGGTCGGCACGATCAAGCGCTACGCCACCGGCAAGGGCAACGCCGACAAGGCGAAGATGGTCGCCGCCATACAGGCCCGCGGCTTCGCGCCGGCCGATGACAACGAGGCGGATGCCATCGCCCTGCTGCTCTGGGCGACCGACCCCACAGGAGGCCGCGCATGAGCATACACGGCGCACCTCTGCCACCCCGCTCCTGCCTCGACCGCGGCACGCGCAGCCCGACCAACGAGAGCGAGGTGAACGCCATGCGCGCCGCCGCCTGGCATCGGCACGGAGTGGCCGCGCTGCCGGTCGCCGACATCACGGACGACTGGCTCCGTCAGGCCATCACCAACGAGGCCAACCGTCGCTGGGGGCGTCGTAACGGGGAGAGCCACAATGGCCGGTAAGCGGAAGGCCAAGCCGGCCAAGCCCAAGCACGACGATCTCGCGAAGCCGTCGAAGTGGCGGCTGCAGCATGGCGGCTTCTCGGAGCCCATCCGCGAGGCGGATCCCGACACCGGCAGCCCGGTCCAGCATCGCCGCGCCGTCGACACGCTTGGGCTGATGCTGGCCCACGGGAGCATCACGCCGCAGATGCACGAGGCGGGAGCGATGTTCAGGGCGACCTTCCGCCTCGCGGCGCTGGACGGCATGCGCACGACGCAGCTGCTCCGCATCCGGGGCGGTGCAGGTGATCTGCTGAGCGAACGTCAGGCCGCTGCGCGGCGGCGATTGGCCGCGGCCCTGAACCTGTTCGGCGGAGCGAACAGCGCCGGCGGAAGCTGCCTGTGGCACGTGCTCGGCCTCGAGTGCTCCCTGCGGGAATGGGCACTGCGGCAGGGATGGTCGGGACGTCCGGTTCATCACGTCCAAGCACAGGGCATCCTGCTCACGGCGCTCGGCGTGCTGGCGGCCCATTATGGCCTGCAACCGCGGGAGCGGGCCGCGTGAGCCTCAGCCCAGGGCGGCCTTCAGATCCGTCATCGTGGCCATCAGCGTCATCGGGTCGATCGGTGACGGCATGAAGCCGCAGGCCTGATAGAAACGCTGGGCGTCGGCGTTCAGGGCCTGCACCAACACGCCGCGCACCGCCAGGACTTCGCTGGCCTGCAGCACGCGCAAGACCGCGTCCCGCAGCAGGGCCCGCCCAATGCCCTGGCCGTGCAGGCTGCGGTCCACCGCCAGCCGGCCCAGCATCGCCATCGGGATCGGGTCGGGCATATTGCGCTTCACGCGCCCAGGTGCGGCAGTCACGGCGACGGCCCCCGCGGCCAGGCAGTAGAATCCCACCACGAAGTCGGCGCGGCACACCACGAAGGTGCGCGACGCGCCGGCCACCTGATTGGCGCGCGCACGCCGCCGCAGCCAGTCGTCCAGCGCGGGCTCGCCGCTATCGAACAGGGCCAGGTCGTGCGTGTCGCCGAGCGGCGCCGGGGCGCTAAGCCGGCCGGCACTCACTCCCACGGTGGCGCGGTCTCCAGCAGCTTGCGAAGCCGGCCATTCGGATTGGGGGGCGCGTCGAGCAGCGCCTGGAACTTGGCGTATGCACCCGGTTGGGCGCGGAACAGCGTGCGGTCGAGAATGGCGTCGGTCGCAGCGCGGCGCGCGGCCTCCAGCATGAACTCGGAACGCGACTTGCCGGAGAGCACGGCGGCCTGGTCGATCAGGTCACGCTCCTCGGGCCGGACGCGAATGTTGATCGCGCCGACGGTGATGGGGGGCTTGGTCTTCGCGGGGCGTCGGGTCGGGGTCGTGGTGCGCTTTGCGGGTGCGGGCATGGTGGCCTCCAGGCATGGTTCTACGGTCGTGTGTGGACATTGTCCACCATACGGTTGTGGCGCGGCTGAAACCCGATTGCGGCACCGGAACCAGAAGGGATAGGGTATCGATAGTCGTTGAATTGCGCCTAGCGCCGCGGCTCGCCAGCCACAGCGTCGCTCAATCGAGACAGTGGCTCGCGAGCCGCAGGGTCCTTCCTGGGCCCGGCATATGCGGGGGGCGGAAGCGCGCAACATTCCTAGCGCCAGGCCATTTTTCAAGGTTGCCACGGCGCCGCGTTGCCAGCCTCACGAGGCGACATTCCACCACCATCGATTTCAGCAGGTGCGCATGCCCCAGGCCCCGTGGTCTGCGAGCGCCGTTGAGGCGCGCGCGGTCGCCTCCCTGCTGCCCTATGCCGGCAATGCGCGCACGCATTCCGTCGAACAGGTGGCCCAGATCGCCGCCAGCATTCTCGAGTTCGGCTTCGTGGCGCCGGTGTTGGTCGATGAGCGCGGCGAGGTCATCGCCGGCCATGGCCGGCTGCAAGCCGCCAAATCCCTCGGCCTGGAGACCGTCCCCACCATCACCCGTGCCGGACTGACCGAAGCGCAGAAGGCCGCGTACCGCCTGGCGGACAATCGCATCGCCCTTAACGCCGGCTGGGACGAGGCGCTGCTCGCCGCCGAGGTGACGAAGCTGCAGGAGATGGGGGGCCTCGACCTGACGCTCACTGGCTTCGACGCAGGTGAGCTCGACCGGCTGCTGGCCGGCATGGAGCCGGTGGCAACAGACCCTGGCAACGCGCCGCTTGCCAGCCCGGCCGTTGCCAGCAGCGGCGCCCCTGGCAACGAGGCGCCGGCGGACGATCCCGCGGACGCCGAACCGGAGCCGCCGCGCCAGGCCGTCACCCGCCCCGGCGACCTCTGGCTGCTGGGCGAACATCGCCTGCTCTGCGGCGACAGCACCGACGCCGCCTCTGTAGCGCGCGTGATGGGCGAGGACCGCGCGGCGCTGCTGTTCACCTCCCCGCCCTATGGGAACCAGCGAGATTACACCACCGGCGGCGGCACGGATTGGGACGCCCTGATGCATGGCGTGTTCCATCACCTCGACGCAGCTATGCGGCCGGACGGCCAAGTGCTGGTGAACCTCGGCTTGATCCATCGTGACAGCGAATGGATCCCGTATTGGGCCGTATGGCTGGACTGGATGCGCGCCCGCGGCTGGCGCCGGTTTGGCCTCTACACCTGGGACCAGGGGCCAGGCCTCCCCGGTGACTGGAACGGGCGCCTCGCGCCGGCCTTCGAATTCGTCTTCCACTTCAACCGCCAGGCGCGCCAGGCGAACAAGATCGTCCCCTGCAAATGGGCCGGCACGCCGAACAACGGCAGCGGGCTGCGCGCAGCCGATGGAACCATCTCGGAATACCAGCATGCCGGCTTGCCGGTGCAGGACTTCCGCATCCCCGACAATGTGCTGCGCCTGACCCGCCACAAGGGCCGCGGCATCGAAACTGAACACCCCGCCGTGTTCCCGGTGGTGCTGCCGGAGTTCCTGATGCGGACCTACACCGGTGAGGGCGAGGTCGTGTTCGAGCCTTTCGCTGGCTCCGGCACCACCATCCTGGCGGGTCAGCGCACCGGCCGCCGCGCGCGCGCGATCGAGCTTGCGCCGGCCTATGTCGATCTGGCCGTGGCCCGCTGGCGGATGCTCCATCCAGACCTGCCAGTGACGCTGGCAGACGATGGCCGCGATTACGATGCCGTCGTCGCGGCGCGCATGGAGGCCACCGTCGATGCGGCCTGACCTTCAGATGGAGATGATGCCGGTGGCATCGCTCGCGGCCTATGCCGCCAATGCACGCATGCACCCAAGCGAGCAGGTGGCGCAGCTGGCGGCGTCCATCGCCGAGTTCGGCTTCAACGTGCCAGTGCTGGTCGACGATGCCGGAGTGCTGATTGCAGGCCACGGTCGCGTGCTGGCGGCCAAGGCCCTCGGGCTCGACGCGGTGCCGGCCATCCGGCTCGGCCACCTGACGGAGGCGCAGGCACGGGCCTTCCGGCTGGCGGACAACCAGCTGGCGCTGAACTCGACATGGGACGAGAGCCTGCTCGCCGCCGAGTTGCGGGAGTTGCGTGCCGACGAATTCGACCTTGGTGTGATCGGCTTCGACCAGGCGATGCTGGCTCGGCTGCTGGCCGACGCCGCGGGCGACGAGGGGAACGCTGGCGCCGGGGATCCCGATGCGCCGGCGCCTGAGCCACCTGTCGTGCCGGTCACCCGTCCCGGCGATCTCTGGCAGCTCGGGCCCCATCGGCTGCTGTGCGGCGATGCCACCTCCGCGTCCGATGTCGCGCGGCTCCTGAATGGCGCGACCCCGCATCTGATGATCACCGACCCGCCCTATGGTGTGAACTATGATCCGGAATGGCGGAACGAGGCTGGCGTGTCGGCCACGATGCGCACCGGCAAGGTGGCGAATGACGATCGCGCCGACTGGCGCCAGGCCTGGGCACTGTTCCCCGGCGACGTCGCCTATGTCTGGCACGCCGGCGTCCACAGCCGCACGGTGATCGACAGTCTCGATGCGACGGGCTTCGTCATCCGGAGCCAGATCGTCTGGGCGAAGTCGCGCTTTGTGCTGGGGCGCGGCGATTATCACTGGCAGCATGAGCCTTGCCTCTATGCCGTGCGCAAGGGGGCGACTGGCCACTGGCAGGGCGCGCGGGACCAGGCGACGCTCTGGGCGATCTCGAATGGTGGCGACGAGGACGCGGCCACGGTGCACGGCACGCAGAAGCCGGTGGAGTGCATGCGCCGCCCGATCATCAACAACAGCGCCGCCGGCGAGGCGATCTATGATCCGTTCCTCGGCAGCGGCACCACGCTCATCGCTGCGGAGACGACGGGGCGGGTCTGCCACGCGGTGGATATCGACCCGCGCTATGTCGATGTGGCGATCCAGCGTTGGCAGAACCTCACCGGCAAGGCTGCGGTGCTGGCCGGCGAGGAGCGGGTCTTCAACGACATCGCCGCCGCCCGCGGGGTGCAGGCGGCGGCACGATGATGGGTGCAGGGTCCCCTTGAGCGTCGCCTACAAACCCCGTTCTAGCCCTGTTCTTTGGTGCAACAAGTTGCCCCTACAAGAGGGAAAATTCGCCTAAAAGGGGCAACTTGTTGCCCCTTTCGCAGAACAAGGCCGGAACCTGCTGACCCCTGCAGGTTCCTGTCAGGCCGCGACCCGGTAGACGGTGAAGGAGCCCCGTGCGCCCTCCTTGTTCGGGCCGACCTGGCGGACGCGCTCCAGCACTTCGACCGCGTGGCCCTTCTTCTTCAGCCCGGCGAAGAAGCCGCGGACCGTGTGCTGCGCCCAGCCGGTGGCATCCGCGATCTGCGCGACCGTCGCGCCCTCGGGGCGGCGCAGCATGGCCAGCACCTGCTCCTGCTTCGTGCCCTCGCGCGGCTTGCGCTGCGCGCCGGCCTCACGCGGGGCTTGGGCGGGCTTGCCGGCAAGCAGGGTGCGCAAGGCTTCCATCGGCGCGTCCAGGGCGCCGATCATGTCGCCTTCGCGGTTGGCTTCGTCATCCCAGGCGGCAAGCACCGTCGCGGCAGCATCGCGCAGGCTGGTGCGCGGCGTGGTGCTGCGTACCGCCAGGGCCTGGTCGAGCATGGCGATCTCCTCCGTCAGGGGCGCGGGCTGGGCGGCTTCGGCGACCTTGGCGTCCTGTGTCGCGGGCTCCGCGGCGGGCGCCACCGTGGGCGCCGTGTGGGGCACACTGCCCTCGATGCCCGAGCAGTCGGGCTCGCCGGCCGCCGCGTCGCCCTGATTCGGGTCAATGCCGATGGCGCGCAGCCCCTCGTCGGTGATGCGCGCCACGATCCAGGTGCCATCCTCGTCCTGGCGCCAGCCCAGGCCGACATGCTCCCGTGGCGCGTTGATCTCGGCGAGCAGGTTGTTCTTGATCAGGCTGCGGAACACCGCGTTGCGCGCGGCGGCCGGCAGGGTCTTCGGCGCGCGGGCCAGTCCCATCTCGTGCTGCGCGGCGGCGCTGAGGATCACGCGCTGGCTGTCGGAAAGCTTGGTCATCGTGGTGGTCTCCGGTTCCGGGTGCCGGTCATCGGCCCCTACTGCCGGGAGCCCCGCCGGGCTGAACCCGGTCGGGGCGATGCGGAAGTTGCCCGCGTCAGAGGTCGTATTCGCCGCGGCGAAAATGCTGATCCGCGATGTCCTTCAGCTTCGTGGTGGCGTCGGAAAGCCAGGCCGCTTCGCCCCAAAGCACCTCCTCTGGGTCCGCGCCGAAATGGTCCACACTGGCCTGGGTGAGTTCCGCGAGGAGGGCGTCGAATTCGGCCTTCTTCGCCAGGAAGGCGGCCAGGCTGTTTTCCTGGTTGCGGGCGGCGCGGGCGGTGCGATCGGTCATGCTGATCTCCGTCTGTTGCTGCAGGGCATCCCCTGCGTGTGACGGACCATTCGCGCTGTGCCGCGCCCGAGCCAAGCGCATCTCGCGCTCATCGAATTGCGAAGATCGGAGGGGTTCGATCACATCATGATCGCAGCCGCTTCCGATGCGCTGGTGCCCTCGCAGCGCGAGGTGGCGCGCCGGCTGGGCATCTCGCACACCGCGCTGCAGAAGGCCGCTCAGTCCGGCCGCATCGCGCAGGAGCCGGGCGGCGGTTGGGACGTCGAGAAGGTGCGTACGCGGCTGGCTGCGAGCAGCGACCCGGCGCGCAAGACGGCGGCCATGGTGGCGCCGGTATCGGCACAGCCCTCGCCACCGCCCCCGCCGCGACCGGCAGTCGCCGCCCCGCCCATGCCGGAGCCACTGCCCACGCCATCTGCGGGAGGCAGCAGCTTCCACAATGCGCGCACCGCCAACGAGATGCTCAAGGCGCAGGAGCGCAAGCTCCGGCTCGATGAGCGCCGTGGCCAGCTGGTCGAGAAGGCCCGCGCGCTCATGCTGGTGCACCGGCTCGCCAAGGAGGAGCGCGATGCCATTCTCGCCTGGCCGGCCCGGATCGCCGCCGAGCTGGCGGCCGAACTCGGCGTCGATGCGCATCGGCTGCAGACACTGATGGATACGCGGCTGCGGCAGCACCTGGCCGAACGGAACGACGTGCGAGTGGCGGTCGCATGATGACCGGCGAGCAGATTATCGGCGAGTTCGGCAACTTCGACGGCGCGGCGGAGATTCTGCAGGCGTGGCGCGACGGCATGGCGCCCGAGCCCGCCCTGCTGGTCTCCGACTGGGCCGACAAGCATCGCATGCTCGGCTCCCGCGGTAGCGCCGAGCCCGGGCCGTGGCGCACCAACCGCACGCCCTATCTGCGCGATGTGATGGATGCGCTGTCGCCGGCACATCCGGCCCGGCGGGTGGTGTTCATGAAGGGGGCGCAGGTCGGCGGCACGGAATGCGGCAATAACTGGATCGGCTATGTCATCCACCACGCGCCCGGCCCGATGCTCGCCGTGCAGCCCACGACGGAACTGGCCAAGCGCTTCTCGGACCAGCGCATCGACCCGCTGGTTGAGGAGACGCCCGCCATCCGGCAGCGCGTCGCCCCGGCCCGCTCCCGCGACAGCGGCAATAGGCAGCTATCGAAGGAGTTCCCCGGCGGCCAGCTGGTGATGACGGGCGCCAACAGTGCGGTCGGGCTGCGCTCCATGTCAGCGCGCTTTCTGTTTCTCGACGAGGTCGATGCCTATCCCGGCGACGTCGAGGGCGAGGGAGATCCCGTCGCGCTGGCGGAAGCCCGCGCACGCACCTTCGGCTGGCGGCGTAAGACGCTGCTGGTCAGCACGCCTACGATCTCCGGACTGTCGCGGATCGAACGGGAGTACCTGGCCAGCGACCAGCGGCGGTTCTTCCTGCCGTGCCCGCATTGCGGGGCGATGCAGTGGCTGCGCTTCGAGCGGCTGGTCTGGGACAAGGGCGAGCCGGACAGCGCCCGCTACCTCTGCGAGGCCTGCGACGGGGCGATCGGCGAGCAGCATAAGACCGCCATGCTGGCCGGCGGCGAATGGCGCCCCACCGCCATCCCGCAGGATCCGCACGCCATCGGCTTCCACATCTCGGCGCTCTACTCGCCGGTCGGTTGGTTCTCCTGGTCGCAGGCGGTGCGGGATTGGGAGGCGGCCCAGGGCGACGACCGGGCGATCAAGACGTTTCGGAACACCGTTCTGGGCGAGACCTGGCAGGAAAGCGGCGAGGCCCCCGACTGGCAACGCCTCTACGATCGGCGGGAGGAATGGGCGCCGGGCACGGTCGCGGCCGAGGGGCTGCTGCTGACCGCCGGTGTCGACGTGCAGCGCGATCGCCTCGAGGCCAGCATCTGGGCTTGGGCGCAGGATCGCCAGTCCTGGCTGATCGAGCACCGCATCCTGGTGGGTATTCCCTTCGAGGCTGCGGTCTGGGACGAGCTGCGCGGCCTGCTCGGCGAGACCTGGCGGCACGCATCCGGCCACCGGCTTGGCCTGGCCATGACGGCGATCGATAGCGGCGACGGCATGACCACCGCCGAGGTCTATGCCTTCGTGCGCCGCGCCGGTGCCGGCCGGGCCATTGCCGTGAAAGGCCAGGACGGGCTGCGGGCGGCGATCGGCCAGCCCTCGGCGACGGAGGTGCGGCGGAACGGCCGCAAGCTGGGGGGCCTGAAGGTCTGGCCGGTGGGGTCGTCCTTCCTGAAGGGCGAGACTTACGGTTGGCTGAAGCTGGAGCGGCCGACGGCAGAAAGCGGCGATCCGTTCCCGCCCGGCTTTGTCCACCTGCCGCTGCATGCGGCCGGCGAGGAATTCTGCCGCCAGATCACCGCCGAGCAGTTCGTGGCACGGGCCGGCCGCAACGGCTTCCGCCGGCTGGAATGGGTCAAGACCAGGGAACGCAACGAGGCGCTGGACTGCCGGGTCTATGCGCGTGCGGCCGCAGCTGCCCTCGGCATGGATGGCTGGGGCGACGGACGTTGGGCGCGGATGGCGGATGCGCTGTCGCTGCCGGCGGCGGAGCCAGCAGCAGCAGCGCCGACCGATGGTGCCGCGCCTGCCGCCAGCACGACACGACCCCGCGGCTGGCTCGCGCCGCGCGGCAACTGGCTCAGATAGGGAGGACGACCATGGACCCGACCGTCCTCGCCTGGGCGCTGGCGCAGCCCGTTGGCAGCCGCGCCGCCGTGCTGGCCGCCGCCTTCACCGGTGGCACCAAGCGCGTGACCTTCGACGGACGCACGGTGGAGTACCGCTCGCTCGATGAACTGGGCCGTGCGCTGTCGGTGCTGCACGCGGCCGAGAACACCGCCGCGCGCCGCCCCAGCGTCACCTTCGCCAGCTTCTCCCGCGAGGGAATCAGGTGATGGGGCGTCTGCGAAATGCCTGGCACGCGCTCCGCGGCTATGCCGCCGCCCAGGACAGCCGCGCCTCGAGCTGGCCGGCCTCGGGGGGCAGCGCCACCGCCGAGGTCGGTGCCGCCGCACCCACCGTGGCGCGCCGCGCCCGCGACGCCGTCCGCAACGACCCCTATGCCGCGCGCATCGTCGATCTCTGGAGCGGCAATGCGGTCGGCGCCGGCATCACCACCCGCTGGCCGGACAAGCGCCACGCCGAGGCCTGGCGCCGCTGGTCCGACAGCACGGCCTGCGACGCCGAGGGCCGGCTCGACCTCTATGGCCTCCAGGCGCTGGTCATGCGCGCGGTGGTGGAGAGCGGCGAATGCTTCGTCCGCCTGCTGCCGGCGGACATCACGCCGGCCAATCCGATCGGCCTGCGGCTGCAGGTGCTGGAGAGCGATCACCTCGACACGGCGCGCCAGGGCGTCATCGAGGGCGTCCCCACCTTGCAGGGCATCGGCCTCGGCGAGGCGGGCGAGCCGGTCGGCTATTGGCTGCACCGCGTCCATCCCGGCGCGTCCTGGGTTCTGCCGGGCGGTGCCAGCTGGCTCAGCAGCCAGCGGGTCCCCGCCCGCGATGTGCTGCACATCTATCGCAAGCGCCGGCCCGGTCAGCTGCGCGACGTCTCCTGGCTGGCGCCGGTGCTGACCCGGCTGCGCGACCTTGGGGACTACGAGGCCGCGCTGCTCATGAAGGCCAAGATCGAGGCCTGCCTGGCGGCGGTGGTCTCAGAGGATGGTGACGAGGCCATGACCGGCCCGGCATCCGGCCTGCTACGCGACGCGCAGGGCCGCACCGTCGAGAGCTTCGAGCCCGGCATGATTCTCTACCGCCGCGGGATGGGATCCGTGGAGGTGGTGAATCCTTCGGGCGGCGGCAGCCACGCGGCGTTTGCCCGTCGCGCTCTGGAAGCCTCCGCGGTGGGTACCGGCCTGACCTATGACCAGGTCGCTGGCGATCTCACCCAGGCGAACTACTCCAGCCTGCGCGCCGGCAAGATCGAATTCCGTCGCCTCTGCGAGCAGGTCCAGTACGGCATGCTCATCCCGATGCTGGTCCGCCCCATCGCGGACCGCTTCCACGCGCAGGGGGCGCTGCTCGGACTCTGGGGCGCCGAGGTGCCGGAGGGCCTGTCGCATGTCCCGCCGGCGCACGAGATGATCGACCCGCTCAAGGACACCACGGCACTCATCGCGCAGGTCCGCGCCGGCTTCGTGCCGCAGCCCGAGGCGGCCGGCGCCTTCGGCTACGACTTCCGCCAGGTCGTCGAGATGATCCGCGAGGCCAATGCCCTGCTCGACGAGGCGGGTCTCTCCCTCGACAGCGATCCGCGCCGCGTCGCCAAGTCCGGCGCGGCCCAGGACGCAGCCCAGCTCGCCGCCATCGAAATCGCCGCCACCGGCGCCGCCTCGCCGCGCGCGGATGCAGGCGCTGCCCCAGGAGCACAACCATGATCGCCGGCGCCTACGACTGGACCGACGACATGCTCAAGATCAAGAGCATGCAGAAGAAGTTCCGCGACAGCTTCAACGGCACCGAGATCAACCCGGCGCGCTGGGAGATCGCGGCGACCGGCGGCGGCATCACCCACACCGTGGCGGATGGCGCCGTCACCATCTCGACCGGCACCACGCTCGACGATGAGCTGACGCTCACCAGCCGCACCAGCTTCACCATCCCGCTGCGGGTCATGGTGGCGGTGAATATGAGCCAGCGTATCGTCGGCCAGTCCGTCTGGCTCGAGCTGGTCAGCATCGACCCCACCACGGCGCAGCCGGACGGGCGCAGTGCGGCGGCCTGGCGGCTGGATGGCGCCAGCGCGACGCTCGCGAACTACGAGGTGCAGAGCGAGGGTGCCCCGCGCCTCGGCAGCGCCTCCGGCAGCACCATTCCTACTACCTCCCCCGCAGGCTGGTCCGTGCTGGAGCTCGAACCGACCAACGACGAATGCTACTTCCACGGCCGCCTGCTCGACACCACCGCGGCGCGCTCGAATTCCTATGTCCGGCACCAGCAGATCCCGGAGCCGAATGCGCTCTACCGCTTCCGGATCCGCGTGCGGAACCGGCAGGTCATCAGCGGCATCTCGGCGGTGGCGAACAATGGCGGTGGCGCGGTGCGTATCACCCGCGCAGCGCATGGCTTTGCCACCAATGACGTGGTGGCGGTGGCGGACGTTTCCGGCGTGCCGGGGGCGAATGGGACATTCACCATCACCGTCATCGACGCGAACAGCTTTGACCTGGTCGGCTCGACCTTCACCGGCGCCTATCTGAACACCAGCTGGGCCTCGGTCAGCCGGAACCTCGCGCCGGCCTCGAGCACGGACATCAAGGTCCAGTTCGTGACCATCGCGGACTACGCCGAGCTGACGACGGAGATCACCGCCGGACGCGGCCAGTCGGTTGCGGGCCAGGGGCTGGGCGTGAATGTGCTCAGCACCGTGCCGCCGAGCGTGACCCCGGTGGGCGGCCAGGCGCGCAACACCTCCGGTGCGGTGCCGGTGCTGGCGGCAACGGGCTACTCGGCCAACCCGACGGCAGTCACCACCGGCCGCGGCGTCGATCTGCTGGCGACGCTGATCGGCGCGCTGGTCACGAAGCCCTACGCGATCCCGGAGGCGGACTGGCAATACGCCGCCGCGGCAGGTGGGATCATCAACACCACGGACGTGGTGCTCCGGGCAGCGGCCGCGGCCGGCATCCGCAACTACGTGACCTCGATCGACCTCCGCAACGCGCATCCGACGGTCGCGACGGAGCTGGTGATCAAGGANAGCGTCGCCTGCATCACCACCGGCGCGCAGGTCTACGTCAACGCGCAGGGCTTCGCCGCGCCCTGATCGGCGCCGCCCCAGGAGCACGTCTCATGACCAAGCCGATCGAACCGGGCGGGGAATCCCCAGCGCCGGATCGAATGCCCGACGTTGGGCAATCGATCATCGCATGCCGCGCCCTGGCCGCGCCGGTCACCGTCAATCGCGCGGCCCGCACCGTCGAGGTGGTGTGGAGCACCGGGGCGCGGGCCCGCAACTTCGTGCCGCCCTATGGGCCGATCCTCGAAGAGCTCGACATGGCGCCTTCCGCCGTGCGCATGGACGCGCTCCGCTCCGGCCGTGCGCCGGTGCTGGACACCCACCGGCGTGCCGGCACGCGAGATGTGCTGGGCCGCGTCACCGCCGCGCGCCTCGAGGCCGGCCGCGGCTACGCCACGCTGCAATTCAGCGGCGCGGACGACGTGGAGTCGGTCTGGCAGCGGGTCGCCGACGGCACGCTGCAGTCCGTCAGCGTCGGCTACCGGGTCCATCGCTACGACCCGCGGCCCGACGCAGCGACCGGCCAGACCATCCACCGCGCCGTGGATTGGGAGCCCTACGAGATCTCGATTGTGCCCGTCCCGGTGGACGCAGCCGCCGTCGTCCGTGGCGAGGGGGACCAGGGCACCCCCGCCACCGCCATCGAACCCGCCCTGACCATCCCCGAGGAACCACCCATGCCCGAGACGACGCCGGCTTCGCCGGATCCCGCGCCGGCGCCGCCTGCGCCGCCCACCATCCCGCACCAGGAGGTCACCGTGACCACGACGCCCGCCAGCACCCCGCCCACCCCGCCGCCCGAGCCCACGCGCGCCATGCCGCCGGCCCCTGACATCGAGGCCATCCGCGCCGAGGCGGAGCGCGCCGCCGTCGAGCGCATCGCCGGCTATGAGCCGGTGCTGGCCGCCGCCCGCGGCCTGGTGACCGCCGACATGCTCGACACCATGCGCGAGGCCGCCATCCGCGACCGCGTCTCGCCCGAGGTGCTGCGCGGCCGCCTGTGGGAGGCCTTCACCAGCGGCGCCGCGCGTCCCTCCCTGCCGGCGCGTCCCGACACCGGCCCCTCCAATGAGGACCCGTCGCAGCTCCTGGACGCCATGGCCGAGGCGCTCGCCGCCCGCACCATGCCCGGCTACCAGGCGCCGGCCACCGGCCGCCACACCGAGTTCCTGGGCTGGCGCCCCTCCGACATGATCGGCGAGCTTCTCCGCGCCCGCGGCGAGCGCAATGTGCCGCGCAACCCGACCATCCTCGCCGAGCGCGCCTTCCACTCCACCAGCGACTTCCCGGCGCTGCTCTCCGCCGCGGCCAACAAGATGCTGCTCGCCGCCTATGCGCCGGCAGCACCCACCTACCGGACGCTGTTCCTCCGCCGCGACTTCCGCGACTTCAAGCCGCACCGCCACCTGCGTGTCGGTGACTTCCCGACGCTGCTGCCGCTGTCGGAGAATGGCGAGGTCCAGGCCGGCACCATGTCCGAGAGCCAGGAGCTCGTGTTCCTGCAGACCTTCGCCCGGCGCATCCGCGTCACGCGGCAGATGCTGGTCAACGACGACCTCGGCGCCTTCACCGACTTCGCCTCCATGATCGGCCGCCGTGTTTCCGACTTCGAGAACGCCACCGCCTATGCCTTGGTGAACAGCGCCAACGGCGACGGCCCGACCCTCATCACTGGCAGTGCACCGGTGTTCGCCACCGGCGCCGCACGCGCCAACAAGGCGGGTGCGGGCACGGCGCTCGACCTGCCGAACCTGGCACTCGGCCGCGCCGCGGTGATGAAGCAGAAGACCCTCGACGGCCTGCCGATCGCGGTCGGCTCCTCCATGCGCTTGCTGGTCGGGCCGAACCAGGAGCTTGCCGCGCGCCAGCTCACCGTTTCCGTCCAGGCGACTCAGACCAGCAACGCCAATGTCTATGCCGGCTTCGTGCAGCCGCTGGTCGAGCCGCTGATCCAGAACAATCGCTGGTATCTGTTCTCCGATCCGATGGCGGCGCCGGTCTATGTCTACGGCTACCTCAACGGGGCGGAAGGGCCACAGGTCACCACCGGCAATGTCCAGGGCGTCGATGGTGTGGAGGTCAGCGTGATCTTCGACTTCGGTGTCGGCGCCATCGACTGGCGCGGCGCCTGGTTCAATCCCGGCACCTGATCTCCACCGCAGCCATCACTCCATCCATCACCAATCCATGCAGAGGGCGTCCTTTCGGGGCGCCTTCTGCGTTTCTGGAGACCTCATCCTCATGCGGAACTTCATCCAGCCGGGCGACAGCCTGGCCGTTGCCGTGCCCTATTCGGGCGGCGTCACTTCGGGCCAAGGCCTGCTGGTCGGCGCGCTCTTCGGCGTCGCCGCCATCGATGGCGCGCAGAATGCCATCATCGAGGCCGCCACCCAGGGCGTCTTCGACCTCACCAAGGAGCCGGCCCTCGCCATCACCGCCGGCGCGCGGGTCTTCTGGGACAACACCAACCGCCGCATCACCACCACCGCCACCGGCAATTTCTCGATCGGCATCGCCACGCAGGCGGCGTTGGCCGCCGACACCACCGTCCGCGTCTGGGTCAACCGCGTGCCGGCCTCGGGGGCGTGATGAGCATCCTCCTCCCGCGCGACCATGCGCGCCTCGAGGGCGTGCACCGCGATATGGTGCGCGTCGTCGAGCGGGCCCGCCAGGCGGTGCCCTTCATCGTCACCGAGGGGCTGCGCACGCGCGACCGCCAGGCGCGGCTCGTCGCCAGCGGCGCCTCCCGCACGATGAACAGCCGGCATCTCACCGGACATGCCGTCGATCTCGCCTATTGGCTGGATGACGGTGATGGCGCGGTGGAGCAGGGCGAGATCCGCTGGGACTGGCCGCTCTACGAGCAGATCGGTGCCGCGATGAAGGCCGCGGCGAAGGATCTCGGCGTGCCGATCGTCTGGGGCGGCGACTGGGCCTCCTTTCGGGACGGTCCGCATTTCGAACTCGATCGCAAGGCCTATCCCTGATGTGGGTGGCAATTCTGGCGGTCCTCTCCCGCCATGCCCTGCCGCTCGCCCTGGGTAGCGCAATCCTGCTCTCCGTTGCGGCCGCCTGGCACTTCCGCACCCAGCGCGACGCCGCACGCCTCGATGCGGCGACGGCCAGCCGTACCGCGGAGGCCAACGCCGCCGCGCTGGCCCGCGCCAACGCCGAACACGCAAGGCAGATCGAGGCGCTGACCAGCGAAGCTGAGCGCGCCCGCATCCAGGCGGCACGCCTCGGCGCCAACATGGAGGCCATCCGCCGTGACCCGAGCCATGCTGCCGGCGCTGCCCCTGTGCTGCGCGATGCTGTCGAGCGCCTGCGCGCCGGCCGGACCGCCGGAGATCCGGCTGCTGCCGCTCCGCCTCCCTGATGCGCTGCTGGTCTGCGCGGAGGCGCCGGCGCTCCCCACGACGGACCAACTGACCCAGGGACAGGTGGCGGAACTCCTGCTGGCCTATGACGCCGCCCATGCCGACTGCGCCGGACGTCTGGCCGCGGTGCGGCGGCTGAACCCGGTCGATGGCGGCGAGCGATGAACGCCTTCGCCGAGGCGATGGCGGCGCTCGTCGCGGACCCCAATCTCGGCTCCGAGGCAGTCTACCGGCAGGGCGGTGACGGCGCGCCCATCGCGGTCAGGTTGCTGCGGTCCTCACCTGATCGCGTAGCAGACGCCTTCGGCACCGAGTTCCTCTCGGCCACCGACATTCTCTCCGTCGCCATCGCCACGCTGCCCGACATCGCGTCCGGCGACAGCTTCGCCATCGGCCCCGACCTGCTCACCGTCACCCATGCCGAGCGCGACGCGTCCGGCACCGCCTGGCGCGTCCTCTGCCAGCGATAGGAGCCTCCACCATGCCGCAGAATGCCCTCACCCTGCTGGAGATCCTGCGCGATCTGCTGCTGGGGGCAGCGGCGGGCCTCGCCGGTGGCTTCGTGCGCTGGAACAACCCGGAGCGCCGGCGCTTCGGCTGGTGCCTCGCCTGGGAGGTGCCCTCCGCCGCCCTGGTCGGCAGCGCCGGCTATGCCCTCGGCGGCTTCCTCGAGCTCAACGAATACGGACGGTTCCTCTTTGCCTTCGTGTTCGGCTATCTCGGCCAGGCGGCGCTGCATGACCTGGCCGTCGCCATCATCCGTCACCGCACCGGCCTGCCGCCGGGCGATGGGGCGTGAAGCTTACCGCCATCGTCGGTGATCTGCGCAAGGCGCTGGCCGAGGAGGTCCGCGCCGGTGAGCGTGCCGCCTCCCGCGCTGTGCGGGACGAGACCGATGCGCTGAAGCAGGAGCTGCGCCAGCAGGTGACCGGCTCGCTCGGCGGCAAGGCGCGCGGCATCGCCAATGCCTGGCGCTCCCAGGTCTTCCCACGCACCGGCGTGTCGATGCGCGCTGCCGGCCTGGTCTGGAGCAAGACCCCGCTGGTGATCGACGCCTTCGAGCGTGGCGCGCTGATCCGACCGAAAGGCGGCGGCCGGTTCCTGGCCATTGCCACCGGCTTCAATGCGGCGCGCGGCTGGCGCGGACGCGGCGACAAGGGGCTGCGCGTCACGCCGGCGCAGATGGTCGCCTCGGGTCAGGGCTTCTTGCGGCCCTTCAAGTCGGGGCGGGGCTTCGTCTGGTGCCTGCCATTGCGCCAGGGCGAGCAGACGGGCCGGCGCCGACGCACCCGCCTCGTCGCCGGCGGCATGGCGGAGGTCGGCACCGCCAACCGCAAGGGCCGTGAGGCCTGGGCCCGCGGGCTGCTCGAACGAGGGATGGTGCCGATGTTCCTCCTGTTGCCCCAGGTGAAGCTCGCCAAGCGGCTGGACGTGCAGGGGGCGTCGCTGCGCGCCCTGCGGCGCCTGCCGCGGCGCTTTGTTGCGGCCTGGGAAGCCGAGGCGGCGCGGGCAGGATGAGTGTCCGTGAAACCGCCCTGGCGGCCCTGTTCGCGTACCTGGGCGCCGCCCTGGCCGGCCGAAGCCCGGCCCCGAAGGTCCTCCGGAACGAGACCGTGCCGCAGCGCCTGCCAACCGGCGGACTCGTGGTGGTCCGCGACGGGGAGACGGTGGAGGAAACCGCGATTCTCTCGCCGCTGGCCTGGGCGATCGAACATCGCGCCGATGTGGAGGTCGTCGCGGCCACGGGCGCGCTGCTCGATGCGCTGTTGGTCGACGTCGCCGCAGCGATCGCGGGCGATCGCACCCTCGGCGGCGCGGTGGAATGGGCGCAAGCCGGCGCGCCGTCCTTCGACGATGCCGAGGCGGAAGGTGCCGCAGCGGCGCGCGCGGCCTCCATCCCCGTCGCGCTGTTCTTTACCGTCGCCGGCTCGCCGCTGGCCTAATCCCGTTCCCGGAGACGCTCCATGCCCCGTGCCATCGGCGCGAATTCGCGCCTGCTCATGATTCCTGAGGTCACCTACGGCACCGCGCCGGGCGGGAACTGGCGGCGGGTGCCCTTCCTCTCCTGCAACCTTGGCGCCGAGCAGCCGCTGCTGGACGCCGACGTCATCGGCCTCGGTGGCAATCGCGATCCCGCCGCGCCGTTCTTCGACACGGTCACCGTCGAGGGCGACGTCGTCGTTCCGGTCGACCTGATCAATACCGGCCACTGGCTGCGCCTGCTGCTCGGCGCGCCGACGACCACCGGCACCAATCCGAATTACACCCACACCTTTGGCTCGGGCGCGGCGACGCTGCCTTCGCAGGCGATCGAGATCGGCTACCCCGACGTGCCAAGCTACGACGTCTGCACCGGCATCCGCGCGGACGCGCTGGAGATCGACTTCTCGCCGACCGGCCCCGCGACCGCGACGATCAAGCTGATCGCCCAGGGCTCGTCGCGCTCCGGCTCGTCCTCTGGCGGCACGCCGGTCGCTGCCGCGTATACGGCCTTCAACAAGGCGCAGGGATCAATCACTCGTGCCGGCTCGGCCCTGGCCCAGGTCACCGGCGCGCGGCTCAGCTACAGCAACAGCGTGGAGGCGGTGCGCACCATTCGCGCCGACCGCAAGATCGAGGGCGCGGATCCCGGCATCGCGCGCGCGACCGGCCAGATCACGGCGCGCTTCGCGGACACCACGCTGTTGACGCAGGCGCAGAATGGCACGGCGGCGGAGTTCGCCTTCGCGTTCACCATCGACGCCAACCGCAGCCTCACCTTCACGCTGCACGAGGTTTATCTGGCACTGGCCAAAACGCCGATCGAAGGGCCGGCCGGCGTGGAAGCGAGCTTCGAGTTCCGCGCGGCCTTCAACGCCACGGCGACGCGGATGATGACCGCCGTGCTGAAGAACCAGCAGGCGGGGACAGAATATGCGTGACGACTACTCGGTGCGCCGCACGGCTGTGACGCGGTGCTTATGCCGCCACGCCGCAAAGGCATCGCGGATCTGCGCCATCATTCGATTGGACAGCGGGCCGTAGGTGAATGTCCCCGTGCCGCCCTCGGTCGGACGCAGGTCCGGCCCCGGCCAGACGAAGTGGTTGTATTCGGTGACCACGACCCAGCACGGCTCGCGCTGCAACCCGAGGCGGGCGCGGGCTTCCGCGGGTATCTCCACGGCGGCGCCGGGCTCCGCAGGCGGCGTCGAAGTGATGGGCAGCACGACGACCTCGTCCTTCCCATCCTCCTTGCGAATCAGGGCCACCACCGCGGATGGCCGATCTTTCGACCCCTCCTCGCGCCCCGCCGCGTGCTCGTGGCTCCAAAGATAGGCGTAGCGGATCACGTCGCCGACGGCCGGCAGTGCCGGCGCGTCAGACTTCATGATCGAATCGCTTGTTCTCCTCTGGCGGCCGTGCCGTGAGGATGGCGTCCACGATCTCCTCCGGCGCCTCCTCGGTGCGAACCACCTGACGGTCGCGGCGCTTGAGGCGCTCGTACTCGTCGATCGAGATCAGCACGGTGCGCGGGCGCCCGTTGCGGGTGATGGCGACGGGCTGGGTCAGCGCCTTGTCCTGATAGAGGCCGAAGTTCCGCTGCGCCTCGGCCGCCGGGACCTTGAGCATGGGCTCGGTCATCGGGGGGTTCCTTGGTTTCTGCAAAATACATAACCCATGGAGGACCATTTTTCCATGCTTACCCTCGACCTCCCGGCCGAGCCGTACTGGCTCGACCTGCCGCGCGGCGTCCGCGTGGAGATCCGGCCTGTGACGACGGCGGTCATGGCCGCCGCCCAGGCCGCCGCCGCGCGCCGGCTCGCTGCAATCCGCATCGGGAATCCGGACCTCGACCCTGACATGTCCCGCGGCTTGTCCTTCGCCTTCCTCGTCAAGGCGCTCGCCCGTCACGCCGTCACCGCCTGGGAGGGCGTCGGTGACGCCGCCGGCAAGCCTCTGGCGCTCTCGCCCGAGGTAGTCGAGCGCCTGATGGACCTCGACGACATCGCCGCCGCCTTCTGGGACCGCGCCACCGCTCCCGTGTCCGCGGTGGCCGCCGAGGGAAACGGCTGAGGGCCCGCGCCGCCTGGCACTTCGGCCGCGGGCCCGAATACTGCCGGGGCTGCGTTGGCCTGGGCCGCGACTGCGCCGACGCCTGCCCCTATGCCGCCCACGCCCCCGCCAGCCTTGAGGGCCACGCCTGCTGGGCCGCCGGCACAGCCTGCGCCGAGGCGACCATGGCCGGCCTGACGCTGGACACTGCGGGCGCGCTCGCCGCGGCGCGCGAATTGGGCGCTACCGGCTGGCCTGCCGCCGAACTGCTGCTCGCCATCCGCATCGGCATGGCCGAGGGCGCCGCTGCCCGCCGCGAGGGGGAGATCAAGCCCGATGGCTGATGCCACCCGCCGCGTCTCGGTCCGCCTCTCGCTGGACGACGCCGCCCGGGTCAAGGCCGGGCTGCGTGAGGTCGGCGAGACCGGCCAGCGCTCGCTCGACCAGATCAAGGGCGGCGCAGAGCGCGCCTCGCGCTCGCTGGAACTACTCGACGTCGCCACCCGCGGCATCCAGATCGCCGGTGTCGCCGTCGCCGTCCGTGCCCTCGTCCAGGCGGGCGACGCGCTGACCCAGAGCCTCTCCCGCCTGCAGAACGCCACGGGCTCGGTCGAGCGCGCCGGGCAGGTCTACGAGGCGCTGTACCGCAACGCGCTCTCCACCGGCGTCGCTGTCTCCGAGAGCGTCGACGCCTTCCAGCGCTTCTCGATCGCCGCGCGCGAGATCGGCGCGACCTCCGACCAGGTGGTCCGCCTCGTCACCGGGCTGCAGCGGGTCGCCATCGTCTCCGGCGCCTCCACCGGAGAGATTTCCTCCGCCACCCTTCAGCTGGCCCAGGCGCTGGCCTCCGGCGTGCTGCAGGGTGACGAGCTCCGTTCCATCCTCGAGGCCATGCCGCTGCTGGCCGAGGGCCTGGCCCGCGAACTCGGCGTGTCCATCGGCGAACTGCGCAAACTTGGTTCCGAGGGCAAGCTCACCGCAGAACGGGTGTTTCCGGCCCTGCTGCGCGCGACCGAACGCCTCGGCGCCGAACTCGACAAGGCCCCACTCTCCCTCGGCCGCGCCCTTGGCCAGCTGACGGCGTCGACGGAAAACTTCCTCGGCCAGCTCGACCGCGCCATTGGCCTGTCCAACGCGCTGGCCCGGGCGCTGTCGGCCGCGGCCCGCGCGGTGGATGGCGTGCGCCAGGGCGCTGGCCTGCTCAGCGAGGAGGAACGCTTCGCCGGCATGCGTCGCCAGGCTGAGGCGCTGGCGGCGCAGATCGCCCGGCTGGAAAGCGAGAATGACGGCCGGCCCAGCCTCACTGCCCAGACCCGCCGCGGCAGCATCCGTCCTGGCCTCGTAGGTGCCGCCGAGCAGCAGGCCGGCGTCGATCGCACCGCCCGGCTGGAGGAACTGCGCCGGCAATATACGGAACTGCAGGCCGAGATCACCCGCGGCGAGCAGGCCGCCGGGGAGCGCCAGCGGACGGAGCAGGAGACCGCGGCCGCTGCCGCAGCCGAGGCCCGCCGCCGTCGCGCGACGCAAGACGTCCAGGAGCTCACCCGCGACCTCGACGACCGCTATCGGATCAACCGCGAATACGAGGAGCGGGTCCGCAAGCTGCGCGAGGCCGAAGCCGCCGGCGGCGTCACCGCCGCCGAGCGCACCCGCCTCGAGACCCTCGCCCTGCAGGAGCGCGACGAGGCGCTGCGCCGGCTGGAGCCGCGCGTCGCCGCCGTCCGCCGTGCCAGCAATGAGGGCGCGCGGGAGGCCCGCGAGGCCGAGCGCGAACTCAACGAGCTGCTGCGCGAGCGCGAGCGGCTGATCCAGAACAACGAGACCGCCTACGAGCGCTACCAGCGCCGCATCGCTGCCCTCTCCAGCCTGGTCGAGCGGGCCGAGCGCGCCGGCCGCCCGGTCCCGGAGGACACCATCCAGCGCGAGGCAGTCGCGGCGATGGAGGAGCTGGAGCGCGCCGAGCGCCGCGTCGAGGAGAGCGCCTCCCGCACCTCCGACACCGTCCGCGAGTTGGGCCTGACCTTCTCCAGCGCCTTCGAGGACGCCATCGTCAAGGGCGAGAAGTTCTCATCCGTGTTGCAAGGGCTGCTGCAGGACATCACGCGCATCCTCGCGCGCAAGGTCATCACAGAGCCGCTGGGCAATGCCGTCTCCACAGGCCTGAACAGCCTCGGCGCCAGCAGCTGGATGGACGGCATCGGCTCCTGGCTCGGCGGCCTGTTCCGCGCCGAGGGCGGCCCGGTCGCCGCCGGCCAGCCCTATATCGTCGGCGAGCGCGGGCCGGAATGGTTCGTGCCGGACCGCGGCGGCACGGTGCTGCCGAACGGCACCGCGCCGGCCGGCGCCTCCATCACCACCAACATCACCATCGATGCCCGCGGCGCCGATGCTGGCGTCGAGGTGCGGCTGCGGATGTTGTCGGGCCAGATCGCGCGGCAGGCCTCGGCCATGACGCTCGATGCCATCCGCCGCGGTGGCGCTGCCTACAAGACCATCCGCGGATAGGTTTCGTGGACAAAGCTTGACGGCGTGACTCGGCGCCGATTCAAGGCTGGCTTCTGGAGGCCGGCTTGGGCAAGCGGATTGGGTTGTCGGATGAGAGATGGGCGCTGATCGGGCCGCTGCTACCATCCGAGCGCGGGCATGATTGCCGGCCTGCGGTGAAATGGCGCGAAACGTAAGAATGCCGCAGGTCCAGCCTACACTCAGACAGTGGCCGCGACCGGCCCATATTCGGTCCTTCGTGCGCCGCGCTCAGCGGGGCTTTTCAGCGGCCAGCACGGCGTTCGTGCAGCATCGATAGAAAGGTCCATTGAAGCGCCAACTCGCGCGTCATGCCCCCCTTGGCGGCCATGAACAAGGTGGGCAGCCTGTCGAGCATCCGCTGGCTGGTAAGATTAAAGAAGGCGTCGTTCCCCGCCGCTTCGATTAGGCGATCGGAGACGTTGCCTTCCAGCCCACACAGGAACACAGCCTTACCCTCGGTGTGGATGCGCTCGATCAGTGGGAAGAAGTCCATGTCGTTGGTCATGAACACGAAGGCGTCAACAGTGCCGGCGTGCAGGTCGTCCATCACCTGCATGATCAGGTCGCAATCCACCCCCTTCTCGCCAAAGTCGCTCAGGTCTTTGCCCCAGTGCACCTTGCTTTCGCCCCAGTCCGAATAAGTGCCGACCCGCTTGGAGACAGCGTCGTAGAAGCGCTCGACAAAATCGAAATCTATAGGGCCGCCAATCGACCCATCACGGTTGCGACGGTGGAACACCCCATTGGGGATGGTCGCGAGGTTGCGCTCGATCCACCTCATGCGTGCGGTATCTCCGCGCTGGCTGCTCTTGGCCAGTTCTCTTTTTAATCGACCGATCTCGCGATGACGGTCGATTCTGTAGGGTGCAAAGATTATTCCGCTGGAGGCTACGTCGAGGTAGTGGCCCGCCTGCCATTGTTCTTCTGTGACGGGGAACAGAGCCTCGAGCAGGTTGTGCCTGCGGCCCTCAAGCTCGATCTCCAGCGGATTAGACTGATTCACGAGCAGCGCGTTCGGGCGAATCTGGGTGCCTGCTGCGCGATGGTGATCCTCCATGACCGCCACCACGTGGAGTTCAACTAGCGCCAAGCAATAACTGATTAATTCTGCGTAAATCTCAGGGCTGAACGGGGTATGAAACTTGTCATATAGTTTTTCATGCAGCCTGAAGTCGCCATTTGCTTGGCGGAGTAGGTGATTAGAAAGCTCTTTGTCGCCCTTTTCGTAAAGTTCGTCGGCGCTTTTCTTGGCGCCATAGCCGTCAATATAGATGCCAATGTTGAGCGCGATCGGCTCGCTGCCGTCCAGATATTTTTCGTCGATGGCATGACCGGATACGCGTTTCATCCAAGGCTCCAGTGGCTGGTGGCACAGAGGCATGGCTGCTGTGCCGCCGCGACCCTAGCGCGGACCGCGTAAATCCAAAATCGAAACAAAGGCTGTCGCGTAGGTCCTGCCGGATCGCGTAGCTGCGGTAGCCCTTGTCGGCGAGCATGATGTCCGGGTCGCTGTCGCGCACTTCCATCAGCGCGTCGTGGTTCGAGCAGTCGGCCTCCTGGCCATCGGTTTGGGAATCCTCCCCCAAACGCCGGTTTGTCCACGCGACCCTGGGGGGCGCCATGACCGAATATGCCTGGCCCGCCTCGCTGCGGCCGTCGCGGCTGAGCTTTTATCTGCAGCACAACACGCTGCGCTTTGCCTCGCCGATCACCCGCGTGACGCAGGTCATGCGCCGCGAGGGGGCGCGATGGATGGCCGAGGCGACCTTCGATCCGCTGGATCGGATCCGCGCAGGCGTGCTGGAAGGGCTGCTGGCGGCGCTGGCCGGCTCCGCCAACACCGTCCGCATCTGGGACTGGCGCCGCGAATACCGCACCGGCGATCCGCGCAGCCAGGGCGATGTGCCGACCGGGCCGTACTCCTTCTCTGACAGCACCATCTTCACCGACGGCACGGGGCTGGTGGTGGGCTCCGGCAATCCGGCGCTGGCAGCCGGGGCGACCCGCGGGGCGCTCAGCATCCAGACGCAGGGATGGTGGCCGAACGCCGTGGCGGTCGGCGCTGGCGACCATATCGGCCTCGCCGGCCGGCTCTATATGGCGACCGAGACGGTCACCGCCTCCGGCAGCGGCACCGCCACGATCCCGATCTCCCCGCCGCTGCGGGCGCCCGCCGCGGTGTCGGAGCCGCTGGTCCTGACCCAGCCGACCGTCGCCATGCGGCTGATCTCCGACGACGAGGGCATCAACCCGACCCGGCCGGGGCGCTTCACGGCCATCACCATCCGCCTGGAGGAGGCGCTGCCATGACGGACGGCATTGCGGCCACGCCGCGCCTCTCGCTGCAGGCGGCGGCTGCCGCTACCGCGCCGGTCGCCACCCCCATCATCCTGGTGGATCTCGACTTCGCCTCCGGCGCCTTTCGCGCCTGGACCGGGCTCGGGCAGCTGCACTGGGCGGGCATGGTGTTCGAGGGGGTGGGCTCGCTCGGCGCCGTTGGCGAGATCGAGGAGACGACGGAAATCCGCGCCGTGCGGCTGACGCTCTCGCTGTCGCCGGTGCCGCAGGAGGTGGTGGACATCGCGCTGGCCGAGCGGAGCTTTCGGCTGCGCACCGCCCGGCTCTGGGGCGGGCTGCTCGATGCCGAGGGCGCCTTTGTCGCCGACCCATTTCCGCTCTGGGCCGGGCTGATGGACACGATGGAGGTGGTGGACGGCGCCGAGCCGCGCGTTTCGCTCACCTGCGAGAGCCGCCTCGTCGATCTCGAACGCGCCGAAGTCCGCCGCTACACCGATGCGGACCAGCAGGCCGAGTACCCGGGCGATCGCTTCTTCGAGTTCGTCCCGGCGCTGCAGGAGGCGCAGATCAGCCTGCCGGCGTCGTGACGCGGCGCCCGGACTGGCCTGGCCGGCTGGCAGCCTTGCTGTCGGCGGCCGAGGCGCGCCCGTTTGACGCGCATCGCTGGAATTGCGGCCGGTTTGCCCTGGCCGCGGTGGAGGCGGTGACCGGCGACAGGCCCAGGGTGCGCGTCCTTCTTTACCTGGAAGCCACCGCCGACAGCGCCGGCTTTCCGCGAATCCCGCCGGCCTTTGCGTATCCGTTGTCCCGGCCCCACCTTGCTTCTTGCGCGACCGGTGGTGCGATGTTCTCTGACACGTGGTGTCGGAGGCGGGGTTGGACGGGGACGCGTCTGC
>NZ_QLIX01000039.1 GCF_003258945.1 Roseicella frigidaeris
GCGCCCAAGTCTCTATCCCAGCGCCAAAGACACAAGCGAACCGGAGGTTCGCGCCCGGCGTCTGAGGGGCCGGTGATGGGTCACCAGCAACGGCCGTTCGTATCAGATGCGGCCCCGCATCCGGGCGATGGCGCGGCGGACCGGCAGCATCGCCGTCATCGCCGCGCCGACGGGCCGCAATTCCTCCAACAGGCCCTGCACCGGCGCCAGCGCCGCGCGGGTCGCGCCGAGCTCGGCGGCGATGGCCGGAAGCTGCGCCTCCTGCAGGTGCCGCAGCTTGGCCTCGATGGCGCCGAGCCGATCGCCCTCCTGCCCCGGCGGCACCACCGGCGGCGCCGATTGCGACGAGGGGCCGAGCAGGAGCTCGATCTGCTCGCGCTGCTCGAGCACCATGCGCCGCAGCAGGTCGAGTCGCCGCGCCTCGCGCACCGCGGGCGAGGCGAAGCGCTCGCGGCCACGGACGAGGCGGGCGAAGAACTCCACCGCCGGCCGCGGCTCCACCCAGTCGATGCGCCAGTCGGTCAGGCCGAGCTCGCCGAACTCCAGCACCAGCAACTCGAAGCTGGCCGGGGTGAATTGCCAGCCATGGCAGTCGATATACCCTTGGCCGGCCTCGGCCAGCTCCATCTGCTCGACCGCCTGCTCCAGCGTGTGCTCGAGACGGAGCTCGGCGAGCTGCGCCCGGCCCCAGCCCGCCCGGCCGCCATCCGTCGCGCTGTAGGCGACATGGTCGAACAGGGCGCGCGGGCTGTGCAGCCCGCGGCCGGCGCGATGCGCCACGACGAACTGCCCGGTGGTCGAGGGCGGGCGGAAGAAGTCGAAGCAGAGCCGCTTGTCCGGCACCGCCAGCAGCAGCACGCCACGATCCGGGTCGAGCAGGCGCTCGGCCGAGCGCAGGAACCCGATCAGGTCCGGCAGGTGCTCGATGACGTGGCAGGCGATCATCGCCGCGTAATGGCCATGCCGCTCGGCCGGGACCACGGCATGCAGCGGCCCGCCCGCCCAGACATGGTCCACCGCCTCGATGCGGCTGGTATCGACCGCGCCGCCAGCGTATTTCCTGACCAGCTCCTCCTGGGTCGCATGGTCGACGATGGTGACCTGCCAGCCTTCCGAGCGCGGCGCCACCGGGTTGAAGCTCGGGCCGATCTCGAGCAGCGGCGCGTCGCGCGCGATCCCCTGCAGCAGCCTCGCGTTGCGCTCCGACATCTCGCCCCTTCCCTCCCTGACCGGCCGTCACGCGGGCCGGGACCGGCGGTCTCAGCCGCCGAAGGCGGCTGCCATGATCGCCGCGGCCTGGCGGGCCGGGCTGTAGCGCGCCTCGGCCGCGGCCAGCGCGGACTCGGCCATATGCGGGTAGTCGTCCAGCCGGTCGATGGCGCGCAGCAGCACCTCCTCCCAGCGATGCGCCGGCGCGAGATAGCCGGTCTCGCCCTCCTCGATCGCCCGCCGCAGCGTGAAGGAAGGCGAGGCGACGCTGACGGTGCCGACGATCGAGGCCTCGAAGACCTTCAGCTCGGACTTGCAGTTGGTGAAGGTGTTGTCCTGGAGCGGGACCAGGTTGAGCTCCACCTCCCCGATCAAGCGTTGCAGGTTGAGGAAGTCCTGCAGCGGGAAGCGCTCGATCCGCTCGCCCATGCCGGCGAGGCGGCCGCGCGGCTCGAGGAAGCCGACGATGCGCAGCGTGAGGCGCCGGTCGCGCTGCAGCAGCTCGGCCAGGGTGTCGGCGACGATGGCGAAGTCGCGGTTGTGCGAGGGCGTGCCGGAGAAGTAGCCGAGATGGATGCGCCCGTCGCGGCGCCAGCCGGTGGCGCGCTTGCGCTCGACGATGCGGGCGGAGAGGTCGAGCTGCACGCCGTTGAGGAAATTCGGCACCACCCAGGTGGGGAGGCCGCAGAAATCCGTGGCCCGGCGGGCGAGGAAGTCGTTGGTCAGGATCACGCCGTCGCAGAGGCGCATCGTCTCGCCGATCCGGCTCATGGCGGCGAACCAGAAGTCGAGATCGGTATCGGTGGTGTTCTGGTCCAGCGTGTCGAGCACCAGATGGGTGAAGCGCGTGTCGAAGATCAGGTCGTCGACATCGAAGAGGACGCGCCGCCCGCGCGACTTCGCGGCGCCGATGAGGCGGGCGAAGGCCGGGGTGTAGCGGGCGCGGCAGATGACGATGGTGTCCGCCCGGTCGATGATGCGGTCGGCCCATTCCAGGTCGGCCGCCGAGAACCAGGAGGCGCCGACGCCGGGCTCGGCGAGGCCGAGCGCCTCCACCATGTTGAAGCAGCGATAGCGGAAGGTGCTGGTGTCCGGCCGCTCGTAGAACCAGGCGACGCGCGGCGAGCCGCGCGAGAGGGCCGCGAGCCGCTCCGCGAAGCTCTGCGACCAGGGGTCCTTGTAGCGGATGGCGGGGGGGCCGTTCGGGAACATCGGTCAGCGCGCGATGTGGTCGAGGACGGGGGCGAAGGCGGCCTCCCAGTCGCGGCCGATCCGGGAATCGCGGAAATTCGTCTCGCGCCGCGGCTCGTCCTGCGCCAGCTGCACCGCCTCCCCGAGCGCCGCGACCAGCGCATCGACCGAGGGCTCGGCGCAGAGGATGTTGCGGCTGTACCGCTCGAGCGACTGCTTCGGCCCGAACTGGTTGGTGACCACCACGGCGCCGCTGGCGGCGAGATCGAGCGGCGGGTAGCTCGGATGCGGCGTGAACATCAGCGAGAGCCCGACATCGATGCTGCGGATCAGCGCGGCATAGGTCGCCCAGGGCAGGTTCTGCGCGATCTCCGGCTGGATGCCGCCGGGCAGCGAGATCCGCGGCACGTCCTTGCCGACGAAATGGTAGCTCCAGCCCGCGGTCGGCAGCACGCCCCGCTCCATCGCCGCCGCGATCGCCTCGAGGCCGCGGAGGAACAGGTTGCGGTCGTTCTTCGGCCGCGCATAGAAGAAGAAGCGACGCTGCCGCGGCCCGGGCTGGGTCTCCCGGTGGTAGATGGTCTCGGGGAAGGCCGGCTCGAAGGCGACGCTGTCGGCGGCGACGCCGCGCACGCCGTCGGCGATCAGGTAGTCGCGCAGCGCCGTCGTGTTGACGACGAAGCGGATGCGGGTCTCGTCCATCACCTCGCGGCAGCGGAGCTGCTCGTCGCCGGCGGGGTAGAACATCCGCTCGTCTTCCTGCAGCAGGTAGAGGATGCGGTCCGGCCGCACCGCCCGCAGCGCGGTCCAGGTGCTCCACCAGGAGGTGGTGAGGAGGAGGTCCTCCGCCCCCATCGGGATGGCGCGGCCGTTGCCGGCATGCAGGAACTCGACATTGCCGTCGTAGCGCACGCCGTGCGCGCTCAGCACGGTGCCGAAATTGCGCGGCTCCGGCGCCTCGATGCGCGTCACCACCCGCAGCGGCACCTCCAGCCGCCGCGCCAGCAGCGCCGCCAGCACCACGGCGGTGCCGACGCCGCCGAAGAGATGCCCGGCATTGATGCTGTCGGTGACCAGCGTCAGGCGGCGCGGCGCGGCGGTCTCCGGGAAGGTGGTGAGCGGCGCCGGCAGATGCGCCGCGAGATAGCCATGCACCTCCGTCGTGCCCGGCAGGCTGTTCGGCAGCAGCGCCTCCAGCAGCGGCATCGTCGGCGCCGGCAGGCTGCCGGGCACCGGCGAGGCGCGGCCGAGGGCGCGCTTGAGCTGCGCCACGTAGCTCGGCTCGCGCCGGGCCAGCCCGACCGCGATCCGCATCGGCTTGGTGATGCGCCAGGAGGTCGAGCGGATCACCGCATCGCGCAGCTGCCGCGCCCGCTGCGCATCGGCGAGCGTGGCGTCGCGCTCGGCCCGCACGGCGCCGAGCTCGGCCAGCAGCCGGTCGCGCTCCGCCGCCGCCGCCTGCGCCTGGTTGCGCGCCTCGTCGCGCGCGGCGACCGCCGTGTCGCGCTCCGTGAGGACGGTCTCCTCCATCTCGGCGAGACGCGCCTCGAGGGCCTGGAGGGCGAAATGGTCGCGCACCGCCTCGCCGCGGGTGGCGAAGAAGCGGCGGATGGCGAAGGCCTCGTCGGCTTCCCCGGCGGCGGCGAACAGGGCGCGGCAGGGCTCGGGCAGGGCGGCGCCGAGGCCGAGCACGCCAAGCCCGTGGCCGTGCAGGAACTCGAAATGCGGATGCGCCGCGCGCAACTCCCGCCACAGCCGCCAGACGGCGTTGTGGCGCTCGCGCAGATTGGTGTTGTGGATCAGGACGATCCCGCGATCCGAGAGCGTGTCGCGCCAGCCGCGGAAGGCGGCGGCCACCTGCTCGTCATCGGGCGCGTTGATGTGCAGCAGGTCCACGTCGCCGCGGTCGAAATGCGTCCGTGCTTCCTCCGGGCGCATGCGCAGCAGGGTGGAGAAGGGATGGCCGCGGCCATCCGCCTGGCGCGCGGGGCCGAGGCGGGCCAGGCCCTCGCGCGGGCGCGCGGGCTCGCCCATGCGCTCGACCGCGAAGCAGCGGGTGGCGAGGCCGAGCCGCTCGACGGCCTGGCAGAAGGCGCCATAGGCCACGCCGTTGGGCCGGCCGAGCTCGACGATGCTGCGCGGCCGCAGGGCTTTGACCAGCCAGAAGGCGAAGGGCACATGGACATGCCAGGCGGTGGGCCGGTGCGGGCCCGGCATCCAATCGACCTCGGGGCCGATCTCGATTCCGGCGAGCAGCATGTCGCGACGGGCACGGGCTGGGAGGTTCATGTCCATCGTGCTCTATCCGCCTGCCGGATGGTCATTGGGGTCGCAGCGGACGCGCGCCCATGGCCGCTGGGGCCTGCCCGGCCGGCACCCGGGACGTCCGGGAGGCGGAGGCGGAACTGGGATGGGCCGCAATACGGCGTTTCCTTCCGCACGAGTCCGTCGCTTGGCTGATGCAAACTGTATCCCACCCAGACCGAATGCCGGACCTGCGCGTCTTCACGATACCTCACGAATCCTCACGATACGGCGAGATGATTGCTGCGACTGCGAAGCTGCCCATGTCGCGTCTGTATGCGGCCCCTACTGCCGATGTCCAGGCTTGCACCTGACCTGGCGAGCCCCTGCGGCCGAGTATCGATCGGGCATCGACCGTCGGATCGCGCCATGAATTGCAGTAATTCTGCGATGCCAGGGCAATGGATTGCGGCGATGACTGCGCCAGGCGGGGATGATCCCCCGAACGTTCTTGTGGCGAACAGGGACGCAAAAAATATGTCCCATTGTATCACATGTATCAATGGTTCGGCAGCGCCAGCGCCAGGGGCAAGAAGCCGGGGCAACACGCCAAGGGGCAAAAAAAAGGCGGCACCCGAAGGCGCCGCCGAGTTTAGGGAGGAAACGTCCAAGAAAGCAGCAGGCGGCGAACCGCTTTGCTGCGATGCACAATCTAGCGCACCACGCGGCCGATGCAAGGGCATTCCGCACCGGGCCGCATTGACAATTGGTCGGAGCCGGTCCGCGATCGCGGCCGCCCGGATCGGCCCGGCGATCGGTTTTCCCCTGGACGGCCCCGCATGATGGCGCCAGCCATGGCGGGGCCGGTGATGCTCCCGCCGCCGCAGCGGCCGGCACCCCCTGGCCCCGCAACCCGAGGCACGAATGAGCCCCATGCGCTTCGACTCCCTCTATCGCCACGGCTTCGCGCGGATCGCCGCCTGCACCATCCGCACCGCGCTCGCCGATCCCGCGGCCAATGCCGCGTCGATCCTCGCCCTGGCCCGGGATTGCGACGCGCGCGGCGCGGCGGTCGCGGTCTTCCCGGAACTCGCCCTCTCCGGCTACTCGATCGAGGACCTGCTGCTGCAGGACACGCTGCTCGAGGCGGTGGAGGCGGCGGCGGCCGAGCTGCTCGCCGCCTCCGCGGCGCTGCGGCCGGTGCTGGTGGTGGGGGCGCCGCTGCGCCATGCCGGCCGGGTCTACAACACCGCCCTCGTCCTGCATCGCGGCCGGCTGCTCGGCATCGTGCCGAAGAGCTACCTGCCGAACTACCGCGAGTTCTACGAGAAGCGGCAGGTGGCGCCCGGCGACGGCCTGCCCGCCGGCGACATCCGCTTCGCCGGCCAGCAGGCGCCGGCCGGGGCCGACCTGCTCTTCGCCGCCGAGGACCTGCCCGGCCTCGTCCTGCACACGGAGATCTGCGAGGATTTCTGGGTGCCGATCCCGCCCAGCTCGGCCGCGGCGCTGGCCGGGGCGACGGTGCTGCTCAACATCAGCGGCAGCCCGATCACCATCGGCAAGGCCGAGACGCGGCGCATGCTCTGCCAGTCGCAATCCGCCCGTTGCCTCGCGGCTTACGTCTACACCGCCGCCGGCGCTGGCGAATCGACCACCGAGGTCTCCTGGGACGGCCAGGCCGAGATCTGGGAGAACGGCGCCCTGCTGGCCGAGACGGCGCGCTTCCCGCGCGGCGCGCAGATGGCGCTGGCCGATGTGGATCTCGACCTGCTGCGGCAGGAGCGCATGCGCCAGGGCACCTTCGACGACAACCGCCGCAACACGCCGGCGGCGCTGCAGGCCCGCCGCATCGCCTTCCGCCTCGACCCGCCCGAGGGCGATCTCGGCTTCCTGCGGCCGATCGAGCGCTTCCCCTTCGTGCCGGCGAATCCCGAGCGCCTCGCCCAGGATTGCTACGAGGCCTACAACATCCAGGTGGCCGGCCTGACCCAGCGGCTGGAGGCGGCGCGCATCCGGCGGCTGGTCATCGGCGTCTCCGGCGGCCTCGATTCCACCCAGGCGCTGATCGTCGCCGCCAAGGCGATGGACCTGCTCGGCAAGCCACGCACCGACATCGTCGCCTACACCATGCCCGGCTTCGGCACGAGCGAGGGCACCAAGGGCAACGCCCACCGGCTGATGGCCTCGCTCGGCGTCACCGCGCATGAGCTCGACATCCGCCCGGCGGCGCGGCAGATGCTGGCCGATCTCGGCCATCCCTACAGCCGCGGCGAGCCGGTCTACGACATCACCTTCGAGAACGTGCAGGCGGGGCTGCGCACCGACTACCTGTTCCGCGCCGCCAACCATGTGGACGGCATCGTGCTCGGCACCGGCGACCTGTCGGAGCTGGCGCTCGGCTGGTGCACCTATGGCGTCGGCGACCAGATGTCGCACTACAACGTCAATGCCGGCGTGCCGAAGACGCTGATCCAGCACCTGATCCGCTGGGTCATCCAGTCCGGCCAGTTCGATGCCGAGGTCGGCGCGGTGCTCGAGGCCATCCTCGACACCGAGATCTCGCCCGAGCTGATCCCGGCGACGGAGGGCCAGGCGATCCAGAGCACCGAGGCCAAGGTCGGCCCCTATGCGCTGCAGGACTTCAACCTTTACTACACGCTGCGCTACGGCTTCCGCCCCTCGAAGATCGCCTTCCTCGCCCTGCAGGCCTGGGGCGACGCGGCGCGCGGGAGCTGGCCGCCGAACTTCCCGGCCGGGAAGCGCAATGCCTATGCGCTGGCCGAGATCCGCCACTGGCTGGAGGTGTTCCTGCAACGCTTCTTCGGCTTCAGCCAGTTCAAGCGCAGCGCCATGCCGAACGGGCCGAAGGTGGCCGCCGGCGGCTCGCTCTCGCCGCGCGGCGACTGGCGGGCGCCCTCGGACGGCAATGCCCGGGCCTGGCTGGAGGAGCTGCGCCGCAACGTGCCGGAGGCCTGAGCGCCGGCACCGCCCTCCGAGGCATCCCCGGCCGGCCTCATCCGTTGAGGCCGGAAACGGGCATGAGGGAGGCCGGATGCCGGAGTGTGGGTTGCGCCACGGGCCGCTGACGCGCCGCACGGTCCATCTCTGCATCGACATGCAGGTCCTGTTCCGCGACACCGAATGGCACACGCCCTGGCTCGAGCGCGTGCTGCCGCAGGTGGAGCGCCTCGCCGCCGCCTGGCCCGGGCGCACCATCTTCACCCGCTTCATCCCGGCCCGCAGCCCGGAGGCGGCCGAGGGAAGCTGGCGCCGCTACTGGCGGCGCTGGGAGGGCCTGACCCTGGAGGCCCTGCCCCCCGGCATGACCGAGCTGCTGCCGCCCCTCGCCCGCCTCGTCCCGCCGGCCGAGCTGCTGGACAAGCCCGGCTACAGCCCCTGGTTCCGCACCGGGCTGCAGGCGCGGCTGCAGGCCCGCGGCGCCGACGCGCTGGTGGTGAGCGGGGCGGAGACGGATGTCTGCGTCCTCGCCGCCGTGCTGGGCGCCGTCGATCTCGGCTATCGCGTGGTGATGCCGACGGATGCGCTCTGCTCCTCCTCCGACGCCATGCACGACGCGCTGCTCGGCCTCTACCGCAGCCGCTACGGGCAGCAGGTGGAGACGGCGAGCACGACGGAGATCCTGGACGCCTGGCGGGACTGATAGCGACGGCCGTTGCTGGTGACCCATCAACGCCCCCCATCGGCGGTCTCCTTGGCGCCGGGCGCAACCCTCCGGCTTGCCTGGGCCTTCGCCGCGTCGTGCGAACAGCACGCCTTCGGCATGCAGGAAGCAGTCATGCCGTTGGCATGACGCTCCCGGGGAGGCGGCGGGCCCGATCGCCCCGCAAGACGATGCCGCACCGCCTGAAGGTGCTCAGGCATGCTATACCCCGGACAGGATCGGAGGAGTGCGCATGGCCCAGGACCGCAGCCATCACACCACCATCGGCAATCACCGGCTCAGCCCGGAAACCCTCATGCTCGGCTATGGCTACGACCCGGGCCTGTCGGAAGGCTCGGTGAAGCCGCCCGTCTTCCTCACCTCCACCTTCGTCTTCCGCTCGGCCGAGGAGGGGCGCGACTATTTCGACGTGGTGGCCGGGCGGAAGGAGGCGCCGGAGGGCGGCGCCGGCCTCGTCTATTCCCGCTTCAACCACCCGAACAGCGAGATCGTCGAGGACCGCCTCTCCCTCTGGGACGGGGCGGAGACGGCGCTGGTCTTCGCCTCCGGCATGGCGGCCATCGCCACCACCATCCTCGCCCATGCCCGGCCGGGCGACGTCATCCTGCACAGCCAGCCGCTCTATGGCGGCACCGAGACGCTGCTGGCCCGCACCCTCGCCGAGTTCGGCATCGGTGCCGAGGGCTTCTCGGCCGGCACCGACCCGGCGGCGATCGAGGCGGCGGCGGACCGCGCCCGGGCGCGCGGCCGGGTCGGGCTGATCCTGGTCGAGACGCCCTCCAACCCGCTCAACACGCTGGTCGACCTCGTCGCCATCCGGCGCGCGGCCGAGCGGATCGGCGCCGAGCAGGGGCATCGCCCGCCCATCGCCTGCGACAACACCATGCTCGGCCCGGTCTTCCAGCAGCCGCTGGCGCATGGCTGCGACCTGGTCCTCTATTCGCTGACCAAATATGTCGGCGGGCATAGCGACCTCGTCGCCGGCGCGGTGGTCGGCAGCCGGGCGCAGCTACGGCCGGTGCGGCTGCTGCGCGGCGCCATCGGCACCCAGCTCGACCCGCATTCCTGCTGGATGCTCGGCCGCTCGCTGGAGACGCTGTCGCTGCGCATGCATGCCGCGGCGCGCAATGCCCAGGCGGTGGCCGAGTTCCTCGAGGCGCATCCGCGCATCGCCGCCGTCCATGCGCTGAACCACCTGCCCGAGGGCAGCCCGGCGCGGCGGGTCTACGAGGCGCAGTGCAGCGGCCCCGGCTCGACCTTCAGCATCGAGATCGCCGGCGGCCAGGCGGAGGCCTTCCGGGTGCTGAACGCGCTCCGCGTGTTCAAGCTCGCGGTCAGCCTCGGCGGCACGGAATCGCTGGCCAGCCATCCGGCCTCGACCACCCATTCCGGCGTCCCCGCCGAGTTGCGGGCCCGCATCGGCGTCACCGATGGGCTGGTCCGGCTCTCGATCGGCATCGAACATGCGGACGACCTGATCGCCGACCTCGCCCAGGCCCTCGCCACGCTGGACGGCTGAGGCTTGCCGGCGCCCCGGCGCCGGCGCCAGGATCGCCCCGGGGGCAGGCGGCCGCGCCATGGCCGTCGCTCCCAAGGCCGGCGCCCCAATGCCGGCGCCCTGGGGAGGACGACATGCACCGACGCCGCCTGCTCGCCGCCGCGGGGCTGCTGGCCCTGCCCGCCATCCTGCCGGGCGCGGCGGCGCAGGGCTTCGACCACCCGCTCCGCATCATCGTCCCCAACGCGCCGGGCGGCACCAGCGACATCCTGGCGCGGCTGCTCGCCACCCCGCTCGGCCAGGCGGCCGGGCAGCCGGTGGTGGTCGAGAACCGCGCCGGGGCGGGCGGCAATATCGGCGCCGACCTGGTGGCGAAGAGCCCGCCGGACGGACACACCCTGCTGCTGCTCGATGTCAGCGTGCTGGCGACCAACCCCTTCCTCTTCGCCCGCCTGCCCTATGACGTGGAGAAGGACCTCGCCACGGTCAGCATGCTGATCTATGCGCCCTATATCCTGGCGGCGAGCAAGACGCTGCCGGTGCAGGACGCGGCGGGGCTGGTGGCCTATGCCAGGGCCAATCCCGGCAAGCTGAATTTCGCCAATTCGGGCACCGGCACGCTGAGCCACCTGGTGGCGGTGGCGCTTGCCGCCGCCTGGGGCGGCGAAGCGGTGCACGTGCCCTATCGCGGCGGCGCGCCGGGGCTGCTCGCCGTCGCCAGCGGCGAGGCGGACCTGACCATGGCCGGGGCGACGCAATCCATGCCCTATGTCGTCCAGGGCCAGATGCGGGGCATCGCCGTCTCCGGCCCGCACCGCCTGGCCGCCCTGCCGGACCTGCCGACCTATGCCGAGCTCGGCTGGCCGCAGGCGCAATCCGGCACCTGGCAGGGCGTGCTGGTCCAGGGCCAGACCCCGCCCGCCCAGGTGGCGCGGCTGGAGGCGATGCAGGCGCCGGCGGTCCGGACCCGCATCGCCGAGCTGGGCGCCGAGCCGCGGACCGAAGGGGCGGCCGCCTTCCGCGCCCAGCTCCGCGCCGATACGGCGGCGCTCGGCAAGATCATCCGCGACCACGACATCCGGCTCGACCAGTAGCGGCAGCCGCCCCGGCCGGGATCCCGGGGCTGCCCCTGCCCTTGCCCCTGCCCTGGCCCGGTGCGATGTTCCGGCCCTCCGAATGAGCCCGGCCCGGCGCGAGACGCCGCGGCCGCAGAGCACGAGGGCGTGGTATGGCGAAGATCAAGGTGAAGACCCCGGTCGTCGAGATGGACGGCGACGAGATGACCCGGATCATCTGGGGGTTCATCAAGGACAAGCTGATCCTGCCCTATCTGGATATCGACCTGAAGTATTACGACCTCGGCATCCAGTACCGCGACCAGACCGACGACCAGGTGACGGTGGACGCCGCCAACGCCACCAAGCAGTACGGCGTCGGCGTGAAATGCGCGACCATCACCCCGGACGAGGCGCGGGTGAAGGAGTTCGGCCTGAAGAAGATGTGGCGGAGCCCGAACGGCACCATCCGCAACATCCTCGACGGCACCATCTTCCGCGAGCCGATCATCTGCTCGAACGTGCCGCGGCTGGTGCCGCACTGGTCGAAGCCGATCGTCATCGGCCGCCATGCCTATGGCGACATCTACCGCGCCGCCGAGACCAAGATCCCCGGCCCCGGCAAGGCGACGCTGACCTGGACGCCGGCCGATGGCGGCCAGCCGATCGAGCTCGAGGTGACCAACTTCCCGGCCGGCGGCGGCGTGCTGATGGGCATGCACAACACCCGGACCAGCATCGAGGGCTTCGCCCGCGCCTCGCTCAACTACGGCCTGGCGCGCGGCTACAGCGTGTACTTCAGCCACAAGAACACGATCCTCAAGGCCTATGACGGCGAGTTCAAGGACATCTTCCGCCGCATCTACGACACCGAATTCGCCGAGCAGTACAAGGCGAAGGGCCTGACCTACGAGGACCGGCTGATCGACGACATGGTGGCCACCGCCCTGAAGTGGGAAGGCGGCTATGTCTGGGCCTGCAAGAACTACGACGGCGACGTCGAATCCGACATCGTGGCGCAGGGCTTCGGCAGCCTCGGCCTGATGACCTCGGTGCTGCTCTCCCCGGACGGCAAGACGGTGGAGTCGGAGGCGGCGCACGGCACCGTCACCCGCCACTACCGCGAGCACCAGAAGGGCCGCGAGACCAGCACCAACCCGATCGCCTCGATCTTCGCCTGGACCCGCGGCCTCGCCTATCGCGGCAAGTTCGACGCCACGCCCGATGTCGAAGGCTTCGCCGAGACGCTGGAGAAGGTCTGCGTCGACACCGTCGAGAGCGGCTTCATGACCAAGGACCTCGCCCTGCTGATCGGCAAGGACCAGCCCTGGCTCAACACCCAGGCCTTCCTCGCCAAGCTCGACGAGAACCTGCAGAAGGCGATGAAGCAGGCCTGACCGGCGGGCCCGGCCGGCCTATCGGAGGGGGCGGGCCGCAGGGCTCGCCCCTTTTCCATATCGGCTAGGGCACGATCCGCTCCCCCGGGTTCGCGGACGTGCTCTAGGGATAATCCGAGAGGGTGCGCCGCACCGCCCGCTGCCAGCCGGCATAGGCTGCCTCGCGCTCGGCCTGCAGCATCGCCGGGGTGAAGCGGCGGTCGAGCCGCCAGGCCGCGGCGAATTCCGCCGGCGCCGGGCAGAGGCCCGATTGCAGCCCGGCCAGGTAGGCGGCGCCGAGCGCCGTCGTCTCCCGCACCACCGGCCGGTCCACCGGGGCGCCGAGGATGTCGGCGAGGAATTGCATGGTCCAGTCCGAGGCGACCATGCCGCCATCGACGCGCAGGATGCTCCCCTCCCCGCCGGTCGCCGCATCGGGATCGGTGGCCGGCAGCGCCTCGGCGAGGTCGGCCTGCATGGCGATCAGCAGGTCCCGCGTCTGGTAGCCGACGCTCTCGAGCGCCGCCCGGGCGAAGTCGCCGGGGCCGGAGGCGCGGGTCAGGCCATGGATGGCGCCCCGCGCCTCGGCATCCCAATGCGGCACGCCGAGGCCGACGAAGGCCGGCACCAGGTAGAGCCGCTGCGCCGGGTCGGCGGCGGCGGCCAGGGCGCCGCTCTCGGCCGCGTCGCGGATCAGCCCGAGCCCGTCGCGCAGCCATTGCACCGCGGCGCCGGCGACGAAGATCGCCCCCTCCAGCGCATAGCTCCGCTCCCCGCCGAGCTGATAGGCGATGGTGGTCAGCAGCCGGTGGCGGGAGGCGACCGGCACCGGGCCGGTGTTGAGCAGCGCGAAGCAGCCGGTGCCGTAGGTGGATTTCAGCATGCCGGGGCGGAAGCAGGCCTGGCCGAGCGTCGCCGCCTGCTGGTCGCCGGCGATGCCGCGCACCGGGATGGCGGCGCCGAGCAGCCCCGGCTCGGCCAGGCCGAACTCGGCAGCGCAGTCGCGCACCTCTGGCAGCAGCGCCATCGGCACGCGGTGCAGCGCGCACATCGCCGGGTCCCAGCGCCCGGCGCGGATGTCGAAGAGCATGGTGCGGGCGGCGTTGGTCGCATCCGTCGCATGCACCCGGCCGCCGGTCAGCCGCCAGAGCAGGAAGCTGTCGACGGTGCCGAAGGCGAGGTCGCCGCGCTCCGCCGCCTCCCGCGCCCCGGCCACGTGGTCGAGCAGCCAGGTGAGCTTGGTCGCCGAGAAATAGGGATCGATGAGCAGGCCGGTGCTGGCGGCGACCGCCGCGGCATGCCCCGCCTCGCGCAGCGCGGCGCAGATGCCGGCGGTGCGGCGGTCCTGCCAGACGATGGCGCGGTGGATCGCCCGGCCGCTGCGGCGGTCCCAGAGCAGCGTCGTCTCGCGCTGGTTGGCAATGCCGATGCCGGCGATGTCCTGCGGCCGCAGCCCGGCCCGCGCGATCGCCTCGCGCATGACCGCGAGCGCGCTGTCCCAGAGATCCTCGGCCTCGTGCTCCACCCAGCCCGAGGCCGGGTAGTGCTGGCGGAATTCCTGCTGCGCCACGGCGACCGGCGTCAGCTCGGGCGTGCGGAAGAGGATCGCGCGGGTCGAGGTGGTGCCCTGGTCGAGGGCGAGGATATGGCCGGCGGGCATGCTCGGGGTCCCGGAGAAGGCCGGACGGGGGATCGGCGTCCCCCGTCGCGGCGGGGAGGATCGCCACGGGGCGGCGGCGCCTGCGGGCGCGCCGCCCCGTGGCCGGGTCAGGCGCGCTTCGGCGGGCTGGCCGGCCAGCCGCGGATCAGCGTGTCGTAATCCACCGTCTCGCCCTTCGGCTTCTCGTTCGCCAGCTTGCGCTGCGGCGCGACGTTGCCGTCCTTCTTCGCCTGCTCGTACCAGTGCTCGGCGCTGGTCTTCGGGTTCAGCTTCGGGCCGCACTCGCCCTGGACATTGGCGCGCTGCAGCCGCTCCAGCACGCTGTCCTGCGCCGCGGCCAGCGCGTCCATGGCGGCCTGCGGCGTCTTCGCCCCGGAGGAGGCGTCGCCGATATTCTGCCACCAGAGCTGCGCCAGCTTCGGATAGTCCGGGATGTTCACGCCGGTCGGCGTCCACTGCACCCGCGCCGGGGAGCGGTAGAACTCGACCAGCCCGCCGAGCTTCGGCGCCCGCTCGGTGAAGGAGGGGTGCCAGATGTCGCTCTCGCGGATGAAGGTGAGGCCGACATGGCTCTTCTTCAGGCTGGTCGACTTGGCGACGCAGAACTGGGCGTAGAGCCAGGCGGCGCGGCGGCGGTCGACCGGCGTCGATTTCAGCAGGGTCCAGGAGCCGGCATCCTGGTAGCCGAGCTTCATCCCCTCCTTCCAGTAGGCGCCGTGCGGGCTCGGCGCCATGCGCCATTTCGGCAGCCCCTGGGCATCCACCACCGGCAGGCCGGGCTTGACCATGTCGGCGGTGAAGGCGGTGTACCAGAAGATCTGCTGCGCGACGTTGCCCTGGGCCGGGACCGGGCCGGATTCGCTGAAGGTCATGCCGGCCGCCTCGGGCGGGGCGTATTTCTTCAGCCACTCGACGTATTTGGCGATGGCGTAGACCGCCGCCGGGCCGTTGGTGTCGCCGCCGCGCTCGATGGAGGAGCCGGTCGGCCGGCAGCCCTCCATGCGGATGCCCCATTCATCGACCGGCTTGCCGTTCGGGATGCCGCGGTCGCCATTGCCGGCCATGGAGAGCCAGGCATCGGTGAAGCGCCAGCCGAGCGAGGGGTCCTTCTTGCCATAGTCCATATGGCCGTAGACCTTGACGCCGTCGATCTCCTTGACGTCGTTGGTGAAGAACTCGGCGATGTCCTCATAGGCGGACCAGTTCACCGGCACGCCGAGCTCGTAGCCATACTTCTTCCGGAAGGCCTCCCTGATCGCCGGGCGGCCGAACCAGTCGTAGCGGAACCAGTAGAGGTTGGCGAATTGCTGGTCCGGCATCTGGTACAGCTTGCCGTCCGGCCCGGTGCAGAAGCTGCGGCCGATGAAATCCTCGATGTCGAGGGTCGGCAGGGTCTGGTCCTTGCCCTCGCCCGTCATCCAGTCGCTCAGCGGCACCGCCTGCTGGTAGCGGAAATGCGTGCCGATCAGGTCGCTGTCGTTCACCCAGGCATCGTAGAGGTTGCGGCCCGACTGCATCTGGGTCTGGATCTTCTCGACGACATCGCCTTCCTGCAGCAGGTCGTGCCGCAGCTTGATGCCGGTGATCTCGGAGAAGGCCTTGGCCAGCGTCCGCGCCTCGTATTCATGCGTGGTGATCGTCTCCGACACCACGTTGATCTCCTGGCCGCGATAGGGCTGCGCGGCGCGGGCGAACCACTCCATCTCCTGCATCTGCTGCTCTTTCGAGAGCGTGCTGGGCTGGAACTCGCCCTCCACCCAGCGGCGGGCGGCGTCCACGCCCTGCGCCACGCTGTGCCGCGGCGCCAGGATGAGGGCGGGCGCGGCGATGGCGGCGGCGCTGCCGAGCAGCAACCGGCGCCGGCCAAGCGGCGTGATGACGGTCATTCCTGTTTCCTCCTTCACCTGCGCCCGGCCCCGGCCGGGCGCCACCGGTCAGGCCCAGCGGAACATCGCCGCGCCGAAAATCAGGGAGACGAGGCTCGCGCCCCAGAGCGGCGCCTCGCCCGCGAGGGCCAGCCAGGCCAGATGGATGAAGGCGGCGCCGAGCAGCGTCAGGAAGAGCCGGTCGCCCCGCGTCGTCGGCAGGCCGAGCATGCCGACGCGCTCGGTCTCCGGCCGCAGCAGGGCAAGCCCGGTCATCGCCCCGAGCGTGGCGAAGAGCAGCGCGAAGAAGAGCGCCGTCTGCCAGGTCCAGGCCATCCAGTCGAGCGCCATCAGACCCTGCCCAGCGCGAAGCCGCGCGCGATGTGGTTGCGGACGAACCAGATGACGATGGCGCCGGGGATGATGGTCAGCACTCCGGCCGCCGCCAGCAGGCCCCAGTCCATCCCGGCCGCCGAGACGGTGCGCGTCATCGTGGCGACGATGGGCTTGGCGTCCACCGTCGTCAGGGTGCGGGCCAGCAGCAGCTCCACCCAGGAGAACATGAAGCAGAAGAAGGCGGCGACGCCGATGCCGCCCGCGACCAGCGGCATGAAGACGCGGACGAAGAAGGCCGGGAAGGACCAGCCGTCGATCGCCGCCATCTCGTCGATCTCGCGCGGCACGCCGGACATGAAGCCTTCCAGGATCCAGACCGCGAGGGGCACGTTGAACACGCAATGCGCCAGCGCCACCGCCCAGGGCGTGTCGAACAGCCCGACCGCGCTGTAGAGCTGGAAGAAGGGCAGCGCGAAGACCGCGGGCGGCGCCATGCGGTTGGAGAGCAGCCAGAAGAACAAGTGCTTGTCGCCGAGGAAGCGGTAGCGGCTGAAGGCATAGGCCGCCGGCAGCGCCACGGCCAGCGAGATGGCCATGTTCAGCAGCACGAATTTCAGGCTGTTGATGTAGCCGCTGTACCAGGAGCTGTCGGTGAAGATGCGGCGGTAGTTCTCCAGCGTCGGGTTCTGCGGCCAGAGCGTCATGCCGCTGCTGATCTCGAGATTGGTCTTCAGGCTCATGTTGACGAGCCAGTAGATCGGCACCAGCAGGAAGAGCAGGTAGAGGCCGAGGCCGAGCCGCGGCGCCAGGGCGCGGGCCAGGCCGGCGCCAGCGCCGATGCCGGCGGCCGGCAGCGCCGCCGGGGCGGTCGCGACGCGAGGCTGCACCGCGCTCATCGCCCGGCCTCCTGTCCCGCCCCTTGGACCGCCTCGCTCTGGCCGCGGGTGGTGGTGGCGAAGAACACCCAGCAGACGGTGAGGATGATGAGGTTGTAGACGATCGACATGGCCGCCGCCTTGCCCAGGTCGAACTGCCCGAGGGCGAGCTTCACCAGGTCGATGGAGAGGAAGGTGGTGGCATTGCCCGGCCCGCCGCCCGTCACCACGAAGGGCTCGGTGTAGATCATGAAGCTGTCCATGAAGCGGAGCAGCACGGCGATGGTGAGCACGCGCTGCAGCTTCGGCAGCTGGATGGCACGGAACACCGCCCAGGCCCCGGCGCCGTCCACCTTGGCCGCCTGGTAATAGGCATCCGGGATGGCGCGCAGCCCGGCATAGCAGAGCAGCACGACCAGCGAGGTCCAGTGCCAGACATCCATCGCCACCACGGTGATCCAGGCGGCGAGCGGGTCCTGCGCGTAATTGTACTCGATGCCGAGCCCGTTCACCGCGGCGCCGAGCAGCCCGATGTCGCGCCGCGCGAAGACCTGCCAGATGGTGCCGACCACGTTCCAGGGGATCAGCAGCGGCAGGGCCAGCAGCACGAGCGAGGCGGCGACGCCCCAGCCGCGCCGCGGCAGGGTGAGCGAGACGGCGATGCCGAGCGGGATCTCGATCAGCAGGCAGAGGCCGCTGAACAGCAGGGTGCGCCACAGCGCATCGAAGAAGCGGCCGCCGAGATCGGTGGACGGGTCCAGCAGCTCGCGGAACCAGCCGGTGCCGTTCCAGAAGAACTGGTTGTTCCCGAAGCTGTCCTGCACCGAGTAGTTCACCACCGTCATCATCGGGATGAGGGCGGAGAAGGCGACCAGCAGCAGCACCGGCAGCACCAGGCCCCAGGCGCGGTCGTCGCGCGGCTTGGCCATGCTCAGCCCTCCCCCTCGACCAGCCGGCCATCGGCATAGACATGCAGCCGCGCCGGATCGAGCCGGAGCCGCGGCTCGGCCGGCACCGGCATCCCCTCCGGCAGGCTGGCCGCGAAGGGCTGGCCGGCGAGGTCGAGCCGGGCGATGCGGCGCCGGCCGAGATCCTCGATCCGCTGCACCGCGACCGGCAGGCCCTCGGCGCCGAGGCTGGCGAATTCCGGCCGGATGCCGAGCTCCAGCCGCCCCCCCAGCGCCGGATAGGCGCGCGGCAGGGCGATGCGGGCGCCGCCCGGCAGGATCGCCTCGGCGCCCAGCAGCGCGCAGGAGAGGAAGTTCATCCCCGGGCTGCCGATGAAATGCCCGACGAAGCGATGCGCCGGCCGGTCGAACAGCGCCTCCGGCGTGCCGACCTGCACCACCTCGCCCTCGCTCATCACCACCACCCGGTCGGCGAAGGTCAGCGCCTCGGTCTGGTCATGGGTGACGTAGATCATCGTCACCGGCACCTGCCGGTGCAGCTCCTTCAGCCGCGAGCGGAGCTCCCACTTCAGATGCGGGTCGATGACGGTCAGCGGCTCGTCGAACAGGATGGCGGCGACGTCGTCCCGCACCAGGCCGCGGCCGAGCGAGATCTTCTGCTTCTCGTCGGCGCCGAGGTTGCGCGCCCGCCGGTCGAGGTCGCGGGCGAGGCCGAGCAGCCCCGCCACATGCTCCACCCGCGCCCGCGCCGGGGCGGCGGGCATGCCGCGGTTGCGCAGCGGGAAGGCGAGGTTCTCCCGCACCGTCATGGTGTCGTAGACCACCGGAAACTGGAAGACCTGCGCCACGTTGCGCCGCTCGGTCGGCAGCGCGGTGACATCGGCGCCATTGAACAGCACCCGCCCGGCGCTCGGCCGGATCAGGCCGGAGACGATGTTGAGCAGCGTCGTCTTGCCGCAGCCCGAGGGGCCGAGCAGCGCATAGGCGCCGGCATCCTCCCAGACCATGTCCATCGGCTTCAGCGCATGGCCGGCGCCGCCGGGATAGGCATGCGCCAGGCGATCGAAGGCGATGCGCGCCATCAGGCGGCCTCCGCCAGCGGCGCGACGGCGGCCAGCCTGCCATCGCCGCCGAAGACCAGGCAGCGCCGCGGGTCGAGCCAGATGGTCGCCGCCGCGCCCGGCTCCGGCCGCCGGATGCCGGGCGCGAGCACCACCCAGGCCAGGTCGCCGACATCGAGATGGACATAGCTCTCCGAGCCGGTGACCTCGGCGACGCGCACGGTGGCCGGCAGCGCAACCGCCCCGGGCAGCGGGTCGAGCGAGAGCTGATGCGCGCGGATGCCGATGGTGCAGGCCCCCTCCGCCAGGCCGGCCTCCGGCGCCGGGATCGCCGCGCCCGCGCCGAACCGCAGTTGCCCGCCGGCGAGCCGCGCCGGCGCCTCGTTCAGCGGCGGGTCGGAGAAGACGCGGGCGGTGGCGAGGTCGGCCGGGCGGCGGAAGACCTCCCCGGCCGGCCCGCATTGCGTGACCCGCCCCTCGGAGAGGGTGGCGACGCGGCCGCCGAGCAGCAGCGCCTCGGCCGGCTCGGTGGTGGCATAGACGAAGACGCTGCCGCTCTCGGCGAAGAGCTTCGGCAGCTCCTCCCGCAGCTCCTCGCGCAGCTTGTAGTCGAGATTGGCCAGCGGCTCGTCCATCAGCACCAGGGCGGCGCGCCGGACCAGCGCCCGGGCGATCGCCGTGCGCTGCTGCTGCCCGCCCGAGAGCTCCAGCGGCCGGCGGGCGAGATAGGGCGCGAGGCGCAGCAGCCGCGCCGCCTCCTGCACCCGCGCCTCGATCTCCGGCTTCGGCAGCCGGGCGACGCGCAGCGGCGCGGCGATGTTCTCGAAGACGGTGAAGGACGGGTAGTTGATGAATTGCTGGTAGACCATGGCGACGCTGCGCCGCCGCGGCGGCAGCCCGGTCACCTCGCGCCCCGCCTCCAGCAGCCGCCCCTCGCTCGGCCGGTCGAGGCCGGCGAGCAGCCGCAGCAGCGTGGTCTTGCCGGCCCCCGTCGGGCCGAGCAGCACGTTCGGCGTGCCGGCGGGCAGCTCGAGGCTCACCGGATGCAGCACCGGCCTGCCGCCGGCCGAGAGCCCGAGTCCGTCCAGCAGGATGCTCATTCCGCCGCCCTCCCCGCCGCCGGCATGGCGCCGGCGAGATGGCGCTGCAGCGCCGCCCTCCCCGCCGCGTCGATCCTGAGCCCGAGCTTGCTGCGCCGCCAGAGCAGGTCCTCGGCGCTCCGCACCCATTCCTCGCGCCGCTGCCACTCGACCTCGCGCGCGGTGAGGCCGGCGCCGAATGCCTCGCCCAGCGCCGCCATGCCGTCGGCATCGCCGAGCACCGCGCCGGCCCGCGTGCCGTATTGCCGCACCAGCCGCCGCGCCAGGGCCGGGTCGAGGAAGGGGTAGCGGGCGCGCAGCTCGGCGACGAGGCGGGGGGCGCCGTCCCAGGGGAAATCGCCGCCCGGCAGGCGGGCGCCGGCGGTCCAGGCCCCGGGCAGGCCGGGGAAATGCGGCGCCAGCCGGGCCATCGCCGCCTCGGCCAGCCGCCGATAGGTGGTGATCTTGCCGCCGAAGACCGAGAGCAGCGGCGCCTGCCCCGCCGGCGCATCCAGGGTCAGGACATAGTCCCGCGTCGCCTCCTGCGCCCGGCTCGCGCCGTCGTCGTAGAGCGGCCGCACCCCGGCATAGCTCCAGACGACATCGGCCGGCGTGACCGGCTGGCGGACATAGTCGCTGACGGCGCGGCAGAGATAGGCGGTCTCGCCCTCGGTGATCGCCACCCCGGCCGGGTCGCCGGCGAACTCCTCGTCGGTGGTGCCGATGAGGGTGAAATCCTCCTCATAGGGAATGGCGAAGCAGACGCGGCCATCGGCGTTCTGGAAGATGTAGCTGCGGTCGTGGCTCCAGAGGCGGCGGGTGACGATATGGCTGCCCTTGACCAGCCGCACCCGCGCCGGCGCGTTCTGCCCGGCGGCGCCGAGCATCTCGGCCACCCAGGGCCCGGCGGCGTTCACCATGGCCCGCGCGGCCACCTCGCGCGTCGCCCCGCTGGCCTCGTCGCGCAGCGTGGCGCGCCAGAGCCCATCCTCGCGCCGGGCGGCCAGGCAGCGCATCCGGGTCAGCACCGCCGCGCCGTGATCGGCGGCGTCGCGCGCGTTCAGCACCACGAGGCGCGCATCCTCGACCCAGCAATCGGAATACTCGAAGCCGCGGCGGTAGTGCGGCTGCAGCGGCGCGCCGGCCGGATCGCGCCGCAGGTCGAGCGAGCGCGTCGGCGGCAGGATGCGCCGGCCGCCCAGATGGTCGTAGAGGAAGAGGCCGAGCCGCAGCACCGGCCAGGGCCGCAGCCCCTTGTGGTGCGGCAGCACGAAGCGCAGCGGCCAGATGATGTGCGGCGCCGCGCGCAGCAGCACCTCGCGCTCGATCAGCGCCTCCCGCACCAGGCGGAACTCCCGGTGCTCGAGATAGCGCAGCCCGCCATGGATCAGCTTGGTGGAGGCGGAGGAGGTGGCGCCGGCCAGGTCCCCCTTCTCGACCAGGGTGACGGCGAGGCCGCGGCCGGCGGCGTCGCGGGCGATGCCGCAGCCATTCACCCCGCCGCCGACGACGAGAAGATCCTGCACCTGGCTGTTGCCCGCTATCGCCACGCGACTGTCCCTGGACGCGGAGGGCAGCTTGCCGAAGCGAAAACGCAAGGGCAAGCGAAAATTCCGCGCCCGAAGCGCGCCCTATCCGGTTTCGCTTTCCGGGAAATCGCTTTCGCTTGGCGCGTCCGGGTCTGGCCCCGTCACCTCCAGCCGGGTCCCCGCGGCGCGGCAGGCGGCGGCGAAGCCGGCGGGCGGCGGCCGGTCGGTCACCACCCCGTGCAGCTGCGCGACATGGCCGATGCGCACCGGCGCCGAGCGCTCGAATTTGCTGGCATCGGCGACCAGGATCGCCCGCCGGGCATTGCCGAGGATGGCCCGCGCCACCCGCACCTCGCGGTAGTCGAAATCGAGCAGGCTGCCATCCTCGTCGAGGGCGGAGGCGCCGATCACCGCGAAGTCCAGCTTGAACTGGGAGACGAGATCGACCGTCGCCTCGCCGACGATGCCGCCATCGCCGCGCCGCACCGGCCCGCCGGCCACCACCACCTCCACCCCCGGGCTCGGCAGCAGGATCGAGACGACATGGATGTTGTTGGTGACGACGAGCAGGTTGCGGTGGTTGGCCAGCGCCCGCGCCACCTCCTCGGTCGTCGTGCCGATGTTGAGGAAGAGGCTGGAGCCGTCCGGGATCAGCGCGGCGCAGCGGGCGGCGATGCGCCGCTTCTCCGCCTGGGCCAGGGCGCGGCGGGCGGCGTAGCCGAGATTCTCGGTGCCGGAGGCGAGCATCGCCCCGCCATGCTGGCGCGCCAGCAGGCGGCGGTCGCAGAGGGTGTTGAGGTCCTTGCGGATGGTCTGCGGGCTGACGCCGAAGCGGGCGGCCAGCTCCTCCACCTGCACCCGCCCGGCCTCCCGCGCCAGGGTCAGGATCGCCTGCTGGCGGTCGCTCAGCTCCTCGGGCGGCTGGATCGGTCCCACCCCCTCACCATGCCGCGCCGCGCCGCCGGGTGGAAGGCCGCGGCGGATCGGCGTTCCCGCCGCGGCCTGCCCGCGATAGGCTCGCGCCGCCACACCAGGCACCGAACAAGGGAGAGAACGCCATGACCCCCGCACGCCGCCATCTCGCGATGGCGGGCGCCGCCATGCTGCTCCTGCCCGGCCTCGCCCGGGCGCAATCGGGCGAGCAGGCGCAGGTCGCCAAGGCGGTCGACGCGCTGACCAAGGCGATGATCGCGGTCGACAGGCCGCAGCTCGAGGCGCTGACCGCCGAGGGGCTCAGCTACGGCCATTCCGCCGGGCGGATCGAGAACCGGAAACAGTTCATCGACTACCTCGTCAGCCGCGAGAGCGCCTTCCGCACGATCGATCTGAGCGAGCAGACGATTTCCATCGTCAATGACGAGGCCATCGTCCGCCACCTCTTCACCGCCGAGACGGTGAGCCCGGCCGGCAAGGTCACGCCGGTGAAGATCGGCGTGCTGCAGGTCTGGACCAAGGAGGGCGGCGCCTGGAAGCTGCTGGCGCGCCAAGCCTACCGACTCTGATACCCGGCGCACCCAATTCCAAACCTGCGGCCCGCAGGGCCGAGCGCCCGAACGGGCGCCGCGCCGCGTGGCGCGAAGCCAAGCAACTGTCTTTTGTGTGAATGTGGTGTTTTAGGCTGGGGCGTAGGGTTTGTTGTCGCGGATGAGTGCGTTGGCGAGGACGATGAGCT
>NZ_QLIX01000004.1 GCF_003258945.1 Roseicella frigidaeris
CGCCGGTCGGTGACGTCTGCCTCAACCCCGAGCGCGACCTCAGCGACCACAAAATCAGAGACGCCGCCTGATCGGCACCGGACAACTTCTTTGACAATCACCGGGTATGGCCATCCGGCTTGGCGCGCACCACCGCGGCCAGCGCCAGCTCGCCGCCCGCGCCGGGGCGGTTGGTGACGACGACGGTGCCGCCGATCCGCTTCTCGAGCGCCCGGGCATAGCTGCGGGCATCGAGATCGGTGCCGCCGCCGGCGACGAAGCCGACCTGGATCTCGATCGGCTTCTCCGGCCAGCGCGGCTGGCCGAGCGCCGGGGTGGCGAGCGGGGCGGCGAGCAGCCCGGCGCCGCCGCCCAGCAGGGCGCGGCGGGTCGCGGTGCCGCGGGCGGGATCGCTCACGCCGCCTTTCCCTCGTTCGAGTCGCGCCAGGCGATCAGCCGCCGCAGCCCCTCGCGCATATCCACCTCGGGCTTCCAGCCGATCGCCTGGAAGGCCGCCTCATGCGCGATGCGGAAGGCGCCGCCGCTGGTCAGCCGCACCTTGCCCGGCTCGTTGCCGACGAAGCGCGGCGCCGGGGCCGCCTCCCCCTTGGCGCCGGCCAGCTCGGTGACGAGCCGGACGAGCTCGAGCGTGGTGGTCGGGGCCGGGCCGGAGGCGTTGACCGCGACATCGGTCGCCGCGCTCTCGAAGGCCATGCGGTTGGCCCGGGCAAGGTCGCCGACATAGACGAAATGCTTGGTCTCCGAGCCGTCGCCGAAGACCTCCGGCGGCTCGCCGCGCCGCACCTTCTCCAGCGTCTCGATGATGTAGAGCGCATTGGCGGCGCGGTAGTGCTGCCGCTCGCCGTAAACGGTGGAGTAGCGCAGGACCACGTAGTCCTGGCCCCATTTGCGGAAGGCGTCGCGGCAGAGCTGCTCGCCGATGATCTTGCTGGCGCCGTAGAGGATGGCGGCAGGCGGCGCCCCCACCGAATGGAAGGGCGTGTCCTCGACCAGCTCGCCGGCCACGCCCGGCCCATAGCCATAGGTGGCGTTGGAGGAGGCGAAGACCACCTTCCCCACCTTGTTGACGCGGCAGGCCTCCAGCGCGTTCTGCACGCCGCGGATGTTGACGTCGAGCCCGCCCCAGGGGTCGCGGTCCATCGACAGGGTCATGTAGGCCGCGAGCTGCAGCACGCCGGCCATGCCCTCGGTCGCGCGCAGCAGGTCGGCGATGCGCATCACGTCGCCGCGGACCAGGCGCAGCCGCGGATGGTCCTTCAGATGCGCGATGGCGGCGTCCGAGCCGAAGGCGAAATTGTCGAACAGCACCACCTCGGCCGCGCCGTGGTCGAGCAGCTCGCCCGCCGTCGCGGAGCCGACGAGGCTGGCGCCGCCGACGATGCAGAAGCGGTTGCCGCGGATCGGCACGGCTGGGTTTCCTGGCATGGTTCACTCCCTCAGGCTGGCGCGCATCCAAGCGCGGGCGGCGATGCGGCGCCAGATGTCTGAGGCTGAAGACTTTCGATATGCCTAAGAGCGCCTAACAGAACCGTTTGATTTGGTTAAGTGTGATGAGGGAGGCGGCGAGGGTGGTGAAGGCGAGATGGATGTCGACGCGGCGTTCGTAGCGCACGATCAGGCGGCGGAAGCGGTTGAACCAGGCGTGGGTACGCTCGACCACCCAGCGGTGCCGGCCCAGGCGTTCGCTGCTCTCGATGCCCTTGCGGGCAATGCGGGGGATGATGCCGCGGAGGCGGCACTCCTGCGGGCGGATGTGGGCATCGTAGGCCTTGTCGGCATGCAGCTTGCCCGGCCGCTGCCGCGGACGGCCATGACGCCCGCGCAGGGGCGGGATGGTATCCAGGGTAGGCGACAGGAGCAAGCTATCGTGACGGTTGGCGCCGGTCAGCTTCAGGCCAAGCGGGGTGCCGCGGGCATCCGTGGACGAGATGCCTCTTCGTGCTTGGCTTGCCGCGGTCCATCGGGTTCGGGCCGGTCGCGGCGCCCCCTTTTTTGCCGGAACAGTGGCACTGTCCAGCGCGGCCCGCCGCCAGTCGATCTGCCCGGCGGCCTGCAACCGCTCCAGCAGCAGGCGGTGCAAGGCGGCCCACACGCCCGCCGCCTGCCAGTCGCGCAACCGCCGCCAGCAACTCATCCCGCAGCCGCAGCCCATCTCGGCGGGCAGCCTCTCCCAGCAGCCTCTCCCATGGGATACCGCTGACCAGCACGAACACGATCCCCGTCAATGCCGCCCGGTCCGGCAGCCGCGGCCGCCCACCCTTAGGCTTGGGCCGCTCGGGCGGCAACAGCGGCTCGATCGCCGACCAGAGATCATCAGACACCAGGGGCTTCGCCATGCCCCCAGAAACGCACCAAACTAGGTTTCGTTAGGCGCTCTTAGCTCGAGTTTGGCCATTTGCGTGGGCTGAAGCGGCGGAGCGAGTGACTGGCTAAGGTGGGGCGTCCCGGCCAAAGGACAGCCACCATGCCACGCCTGCCGGCCCGCTTCGCCGCGGTGATCCTATGCTTCGCGCCGCTGTTCTTCCGACGGAGTTGGCAGCATGCCGTGGTGGTGCTGATCGGGGCGATCCTGGCACCGGGCCGGCGCACGGTGACGAGCATTCTGCGGATCACCGGACGCAGCCGGGAGCGGCGGTTCGTCAACTACCATCGCATTCTCAGCCGGGCCGCCTGGAGCGGCCGGGCAGCGGCGCGAGTGCTGCTTGGCTTGCTGCTGGACGCCTTCGTGCCGGCGGGGCCGGTGCTGCTGGGCCTCGACGACACGATCGAGCGCCGGCGCGGCAAGCGCATCAGCGCCAAGGGGATCTATCGGGATCCGGTCCGCTCCAGCCACGGCCACTTCGTCAAGGCCAGCGGCCTGCGCTGGCTCAGCCTGATGCTGCTGGTGCCGGTCTCCTGGGCCGGGCGGGTTTGGGCGCTGCCGTTCCTGACCGCCCTCGCGCCCTCGGAGCGGTACTGCCGCGAGCGCGGGCTGCGGCACAAGAAGCTGACCGACTGGGGCCGGCAACTGGTCCTGCAGGCCCGCCGCTGGATGCCGGAGCGGCAGCTTGTTCTCGTAACCGACAGCGGCTTCTCCGCCCTGGAGTTCCTGGCTGCCCTGCTCCGGCAGGAGGTCACCTGCGTCACCCGCCTGCGCCTCGACGCGGCCCTCTACCAGCCGGCTCCGCCGCGGCGGCCCGGCACCCTCGGGCGGCCTCGGATCAAGGGCGAGCGCTTGCCGACCCTGGCCGAGGTGCTGGCCGACAGGACCACCCGCTGGCAGCGCCTGACCGTGCCGGGCTGGTACGGCGAGGGCGATCGCGTGGTGGAAATCTACTCGGATACCGCCGTCTGGCGTCACAGCGGCATGCCGGTCGTGCCGATCCGCTGGGTGCTGCTGCGCGATCCCTGCCGACGCTTCGACCCGCAGGCCCTGCTCTGCACCGATCCAGCGCAGGAGCCGCTGCAGATCATCCGCTGGTTCATCCAGCGCTGGCAGCTCGAGGTCACCTTCCGCGAGGTCCGCGACCACCTCGGTGTGGAGACCCAGCGGCAGTGGTCGGACAAGGCCATCGCCCGCACCACGCCATGCCTGCTCGGGTTGTTCTCGATCGTCACCCTGCTGGCATCGCGCCTCGACGACCGTGCCCGGATCGCGGTCTCGACCAGCGCCTGGTACCACAAGCAGCGGCCGACCTTTGCCGACAGCCTCGCCGCAGTACGACGCGCGATCTGGAGCGAGCAGGGTTTCGTCATGTCCCGGCAGTCCATCGAGACCACAAAACTCTCGCCAGCCCTCCGCGAGGGCATCGCATACGCGCTCTGCCACGCCGCCTGAATGGCCAAACTCAAGCTTAGTTTATCGCGCGCTCAGCAACCTCACCGGCGTCAAGGATTTGGGAGACAGTTCAGCACCCCACCAATGCCTGCCTTTGCTTCCTGCTCCGAAGCGCGGCGTAACTGTTCAATATCAGGCGTCGATGGCGCACCTGCCAGGAATTGCCGACCGTTGCTAAAATGCACACGAGCTTCATTGCAATTTTGATGCGAAATGGCTCCAGCCCAATTAAATTCCGCGATTGCTTTCAGGTATGGAAGTACGCCTGGAATATCGGGCAAAGCTGCATATTTTGCATCAAGATTGCCAGCTTGGCGGAATCTGCTGGCTCCACGATCTCGCATTTCAGGAGACGTTGCCCAGCGTAAGTCCATAAACCCCAACCCTCTCAATGCCGCTGACTCATCATTCACAGTACGCGCTGCCGCAAGTGCCAATTCATATAACAATTTTGCGTTTGTAATATCTCCCATATTTTGTGCACCCAGCGCCAGCGTCACAAACTCAGCAGTCGTAGCATATGTGCCAAGCCTAAGAGCAATTTCTGTAGCGTTCTTATATACTGTATTTATTTGTGCTGTAATTAGTGATACAATATTTCCTTCCATTTGCGAACCACGGTATTTTTCTATCATTTCAAAATACTTTATATTTAGATTAGATAAAAGTTGTGTCTGCGCAGAAAGTTGTGTTTGTTGGTCATGAATATCTTTGCGGTGCCCGACCAAGGCAGAAAATGAAGCTGTGGCTAGCGATAATAAAAAGGCAAGCACAGATATAATCAAAGAATGATTCTTCCACCAGATTTCTGGTTTGTTCCTTGACGATTCTTCATTCAAAATTTTCTGAGAATCTTCAGAAAAATCTGATTTATGATTTCCATCTTTTATTGTGTTTAGCTGATCAGAAATTTTGGACATTGCCTCCTCCTGGCGGAGCCTCAAAAATTCCGTCCTTAGCCTCAACATATATATCCATTAGTAGAAATATTTTTGATGACAATCAAAATCGTTCGACGGAAATCGCGGCAAGAAATTGCGCCTGCATCGCCTCGTCAGCGCCAAGAATCCGTGGGCTTTGCCTGCCAGGCCAGGGGTCACGAACGGTTAAGGATAATGGGGTGCCACGACCAGACAAATCTCGAATATAGGTCATAGCAGTCAATACAGTTGCATGTCCTAGTGCTCCGATAATAAGCGGATTACCAGCGACCAACTGCTGCGCAGCTTGGCTTACTGCGTCTAGCCTTCCAAAGAAAAATTGACTATCCCAAAGCACCTCTGATGTAGCAGAAAAATTTTCTCCGCCTTCATCCACCCAATCTCCGTCAATAGCACGGACAATCTGTGGGCCATTTGCGGATACATTTGCTGCGTAATCGAAAACTCGCGCAACGATCTTTTCCTGCCTTACATTGAAACCATGAAAGCGGAAAACTGACTCGATACAGGCAGCCCAGCACCAGAATGAGTGTTCCTGCTTGGCTTCCCGAGCACCACCAAGCGTAAGGCCTGCTTCACAAGCCTGTATGCCATTAGGTCCAAATGGGGTGCAGCGCAGCGCAGCGTCTGACGCAAACGGCCAGATTGCGCCGCCCATAATTGACGTCAGCAAGCATCTTCTGCCGATACGCATTGAGCTGTCCCTCTGCTCCCGATCCGTTAACGGATGTTAGCGGATCGTGGCGAGACGGCTTGAGGATGTCTGTGATCGTCATCACAGTTGAAATCATGGATCGCGTTTTCAAACTTGGCTTCGCGGCATATCCGCTACCTTGTGTCGCCGCGGCGGCGGGGGCGGCGGCGCCGGCTCGGTGGCGCCGGCGATGAAGAGCCCCAGGCGGTGCAGCGCCGCCCGCGCATCCGGGCGTTCGGGCAGCGTGCTCCAGGCGGCGACGAGGACCAGCGCCACGACCAGCGGCTCGAAGGGCGAGCCGGTGCGGCAGAGCGGCAGCGACCAGGTGCCGCGCAGCGGCCAGAGCAGGCGCAGCCCGGCCGGGGTCAGCAGGTCGCCGAGCAGATGGCTGAGATAGCCCGCGACCAGCGGTTCCGCCCAGCGCGCCGGCAGGGCGCCGGCCTGCAGCAGCCAGCCGCAGCCGCACAGCGCGAGCAGGGAATGGGTGACGCCGCGATGGCCGAACAGCCCCGCCACCAGGTCCGAGACCGGCCGCAGCCGCCGCCCGACCCAGCTCTTCGGATGGTCGATATCGGGCAGCAGCCCGCCGGCGACGGCCAGGGCGAGCGCCTCGGCATCGAGCGGCGGGCGGCCGAGATGTGGCGCGAGCGCCATCCAGGCGGCGGCACCGAGGGCGACATGCGAGCCCGCCAGCATGGCGGTTGGAACCTTCCCTGCCCCGGGGCGCCGTCTCGGGCGGCCGGCGGGGCGTCAGAGCCTGGCGCGAGCGGCATGCCGAAGCCACGCCACCTTGGCGGGATAACATGAGAACGCGTCTGAAGATTCCCCCGCAATAGGCGGATTGTCCATTCTTTTCCCGCCAGGCTCTTCCCGTCAGGCCGGCGGCGGCGTGGCGGCACCATCCGGGGCGATGCGCTCGAAGCCGAGGATCCTCGCCAGGAAGGCCGGCGGCGGCGGTACCGGCTTGTGCTCGCCGAGGGTGACGTTGACGTAGACCATCCGCGCCGCGACCAGGAGTTGCTGGCCGCGGAAGCAGCCCATGCGGAAGGTCAGGCTGGTGCGGCCGAGCCGGGCCACGCGCGCGGCCAGGGTCAGCGCGTCGTCCTGGCGGGCGGAGCCGCGGAAATCGAGCTCGGCATGGGCGAGCACGATGTCGCAGCCATGCTGGCCCAGCCCCTCGGGGGACTTGCAGCCGATGGCGCGCAGGTATTCCGACAGGGCGACGTCGAAATAGGTCAGGTAATGCGCGTTGAAGACGATGCGCTGCGGATCGAGCTCCGCCCAGCGCACACGCAGGGGATGGGTGAAGGCGAAATCCGCCAGGTGGTCGGGCCGGTCGTCCATGCGGCGAGCATAGGCCGGATCGGCCGGCGGCGGAGCCGCCTCAGCGGATGCCGATCGCCAGGGAATGCGACCCCGGCAGCGGCAGCAGGCGGGTCTCGGCGAAGCCCGCCTCGGCCATCCAGCGCCGGCAATCGGCGCCGGTATAGTCGAAGCCGCCCGGCGTCTCGATCAGCATGTTGAGGCTCATCAGTAGGCCGAAGGCATGCTCGCGCCGCGCATCGTCGATCATCGCGTCGTAGACCAGCAGCGCGCCGCCCGGCGGCAGCGCGGCATGCGCCTTGCGCAGCAGCGCCAGCTTCTGGTCCAGATCCCAGTCGTGCAGGACATGCCCCATCACCAGCACGTCGGCGGCGGGCAACGGGTCGGCGAAGAAATTGCCCGCGACGAAGCGGGCGCGGCCGGCCAGGCCCTGCCCGGCCGCGAAGGCCTCGAAGACCGGCCGCACCGCCGGCAGGTCGAAGCCGATGCCGGTGAGGTGCGGATGCGCCCGCAGGAGCTCGGCAAGGCAGCCGCCCTGGGCGCAGCCGATATCGGCGACGCAGCGCCGGTCCGCGAAGGGAAACGCATCGGCGATGGCGCGCGCGACCGGGCGGCTGACGCCGGTCATGCCGGCAAGGAAGGCCTGCAGGGCCGCCGGATCGGCATAGATGGCGGAGAAGGGGTCGGGCCGGCCATCCGCCGCCTCGTTCTGCGGCCGGCCGGTGCGCAGCGCCGTCGTCAGCCGGTCCCAGAAGGGATAGAGGCGGAGATTGGCCATCTCCAGCAGGCCGCCGACATAGCCGGGCCGGCCGCGGACCAGGAAGGCGTTGGTCGCCGGCGTGTTGCCGTAGCGCCCCGCCGCATCCCGCCGCAGCATGCCGAGCGCGACCAGCGCATCGAGGAAGTCGTACAGCCCGCGCGGATGCAGGCCGAGCTGCGTCCCGAGCACCAGGGCGGGCAGCGGCCCGGTTTCGGCGAGATGCGTGTGCAGGCCAAGCTCCACCGCGCTCAGCAGCACCTTCGAGCCCCAGAAGCCGAGCCCGAGTTGCAGAATCGCATCCGGCGATGGCGCCGGGTCCTCGGCCGCATCCATGGTCATGCCCTGCCCCCTGGCAACGGACCGGCCCTTCACGGCGAAGGGTGCCCTGCCTGCCGCGGCGATGCACCCATCCCCGGCACCGGCCCCGGGTCCATCGCGGCGGATCAAGGCTTTACCGCAAGCGGCAGCGGCGCGGCCGTGCGCCAGCGCACATCGGCCCCGCAGGCCGGCGCCGCCTGTCAGAGCCCGGTGAGCGTCGCGAGCGCGGCGAGGAAGCGCGCCGCCGCCAGCTCCGGCGGCCAGGGCCGCCAGGGCGCGAAGCCCGCCTCGCCGCCATAGGCCGCCTGCAACGGGTCGGCCTCCATCACCGCGGCGCGGATGCCGAGCGTCCCGCGCACCTCGGCCCGCGTCCAGCCGGCGACATGCACCGCCTCCGCCGCGGCGAGGGCGATGTCGCAGGATTTGTGGCGACGCTTCGCCTCCGGCGTCCAGGCGGGCAGGGCGTAGCGCAGCGCGACGGCAGTGCCGAGCCGCGCCTGCAGGGCGGCGAAGCCGGCGCCGAGGAAGGGCTTGAGCGGCGAGATGCAGTCGAAGCCGAGCAGCCCCTCCTCGGCATCGTGCAGCAGCTCGCGCCGCGCCTCGGCCTGCGTCAGCCCGCCGCGCTCCCGGCTCCGGCGCAGCGCCAGCACCGCCAGCGAATGCTGCGCGACGGAGAGCGGCGCGCCGGGCCAGATGGAATGCCCGCCCCAGCGGAAGGTGCGGGCGAGGCCGATCGCCAGGTCCTCGTCGGTCCAGTCGAAGGGCGTCGGCGCCAGCAGGTCGAGCCGCCGGCCGGAGGGCAGCCGCACCCAGGCGCGCGCCTCGCCGGCCGCGGCCCGCCCCGCCTCCCCGGCCGCCAGCCGGCTCTCCCGTTCCTCAGAAGCGCGGCGTGGCGAGGTCGATCTCCTGCGTCACCGAGAGGTCCTCGCTGAACCAGGCGGCGATGCCGGCGCGGCGCTCGCCGAGATAGTCCGGCCGGCCGGCGGCATCGAGCCGCATGGTGAGGTCGTGCCCCGGGATCAGCAGCGTCCCCGGCACCTGCCGCCAGAGGCCCCAGATGCGCTCCAGGCTGGCGCGGCTGGCGCCGGCATCCATGGTCATGTCGGTCGCCATGGAGAGCAGCTCGGCCCGGTTCTTCGCTGCATCGCCGCTGAAGACCACCGGCACCTCGCCCCCGGTCAGGCGGTAGACCAGGCAGCCCGGCGTATGGCCGGGGCAGAGATGCGCCGCGAGGCCGGGCAGGAAGCCTTCGCCATCCTCCAGCAGGTGCAGCCGCGGATGCTGCGCCAGGTCGCGCACATAGAGCTCGGGCAGCGGGTTGAAGCCGGCCGGCACCTGGCGCGCCCAGTCCATCTCCACCCGGCCGATCCAGATCGCGGCATTGGGGAAGAGCGTGTAGTTCACCGCGTGGTCCCAATGCGCATGCGTCAGCACCACATCGGTCACGCTCTCCGGCGCGCAGCCGGCCGCCTGCAACTGCCGGCCGAATTCCGGCCGCACCGCGAAGGCGCCGACATCGATCAGGATGCTGCGGCCCTCGCCGCGCAGCAGGGCGATGGTGCTCCAGCCGAGGCCGCCATGGCAGAGCGACTTGCCGGGATAGCCCTGGATCAGCACGTCGAGCCGGTACATCGCATTCGTCCTTCCCCGGGGCCGCCCGCAGCGCCGCCAGCCTTGCGGCGCGGCCGCGGCGCGTCAACCGTGCGGCAAGGGCTTTGCTGCATCGCAGCGGGGTCGTAAGGGTGGCCATCATGGACTCGTCCCGCGCGGAATCGTCCCGCGCCTTGGCCGGCCTCGGGCTGATGCTCGCCGCCACCACCGCCTTCGCCGGCATGGGCGTCTGCTTCCGCCTCGCCATCCAGGATGGGCTGCCGCTGCCCCTGCTGCCCTTCGCGCGCGGCGCCTTCACCCTGCTGATCCTGGCGCCCTGGCTGCTGCGCCAGGGCCCCTCGGCGCTCGCCACGCGGCGCCCTTGGGGGCATGCGCTGCGCTGCGCCGCCGGCATCGCCAGCTTCATGCTCTACCTCGTGGCCATCGCCTGGATGCGCCTGGCCGACGCGGTGGCGATCATGCAGGCCAAGCCGCTCTGGGCGCTGCCGCTCGCCGTGCTGCTGCTCGGCGAGCAGTTGCGGCGGGAGCGGGTGCTGGCGGCGCTGCTCGGCTTCCTCGGCGTGCTGGTCATCGCCCGGCCGGACGGGGCGATGAGCGAGACCGCCCTGCTCGGCGTCCTCGCCGCGGTCGCCAGCGGCATCACCGGGGCGCTGGTGATGATCGCCATGAAGCGCATGGCGGCGACCGAGCCGCCGCCGCGCGTCGTCGCCTGGTACGGCATCAGCTCGGTGCTGGTCTGGGGGCCGGTCTCGGCGCTGGTCTGGGATTCCCCCTCGCCCATCGCCCTGCTCGGCCTGTTCGGCGGCTCGGCGCTGGCGGTGGCGGGCGACCTGCTGCTGCAGGCGGCCTCGCGCCGGGCGGAGATCGGGCTGCTGGCGCCGGTCGACTATGCCGGCATCCCGATCACCGCGCTCTTCGCGCTGCTGCTGTTCCACGAGCAGCCGGGCTGGAGCCTCGCCCTCGGCACGGCGCTGATGCTGGCCGCGACGCTCTGGCTGGCCCAAGGGGCGCGACGCGGGGCGCGACGGGGCGCGCGCCCGCGGGGATGACGGCCGTCAGTCGATCCGCAGCCCCATCCTCTGGATGATCGCGCTCTCCTCGGCATAGAGCTTGCGCGCGAAGCCGGCATACTCCTCCGGCCCCATGTAGCGCACCGGCATGTCGAAGCGCTCGAGCGTCTCGACATGCTTCGGGTCGAGCAGCGCCGCGCGGAAGGCATCGTGCAGCACCCGGACGGTGCCGGGGTCGATGCCCTTCGGCCCGACGATGCCATAGGGGCTGTCGGCGACGATATCGATGCCCACCTCGCGCAGCGTCGGCACCTCGGGGAAGCGCTTCGCCCGCTCGGCGGTCCAGACCACCAGCAGGCGCAGCCGTCCCTCCTGCACCAGCTGCGCCCAGCCGGTGCTGTCGGCATTCGCCACCACCTGGCCGCCGAGCACCGCCTGGGTGTTGTCGGCGCCGCCCTTGAAGGGCACGTGCAGCCACTCGATCCCCTCGGCCTGGGCGATGCGCTCCATGGTGATGTGCAGCGTGCTGCCGACGCCGGGCGTGCCATAGGTGACCTGGCCGGGATTGGCCTTGGCATGGGCGAGGAATTCCTGCCAGGTCCGCCAGGGCTGGTCGGCCCGCACCACCACGCCGAAGACATAGCCGGTGAGGTGGATGATGTAGGTGAAGTCGGCGATCGGGTCGAAGCTCGGCCGGCGCGTCATCACCGGCAGACGGAAGGCGCTGATCGGCATCTGCCCGACCAGCGTGCCGTCGGCGCTCCGCTCCTGCGCCATCATCTGGGCGCCGAGGGTGCCGGTCGCGCCCGGCCGGTTCTCCACCACCACCGGCTGGCCGAACCGCTTCGCGGCGATCTCCGACAGCACCCGGAATTGCGTGTCGGCGGAGCCGCCGGGCAGCCAGGGCACGACGAGGCGGATCGGGCGGTCGGGGAAGGCGGCGAGGGCGGGGCTCGCCAGCGCGGCCGCGCCGAGGGCGAGCAGGCCGCGCCGGCGGTGAAGCAGGGTCATTCTCGGGACTCCTCCGGGCTTTGTCCCGAGACTGCGCATGCCGCGGCGCCGGCGCAACCCATCAAGCCCCCGAAATGATGCCGCCCGCCGCTGCCCGTTGCCCGGCCGAGGCTTTGCCTCGGCCGGCTGCGACGCGCCGCCGACCCCGCAGCGACTCCGGCCCCCCGCGGCGTCGCGCAGCGACGTCGTGGGGCTTGCTACAGCGCCCGGAAGAAGTACTCGCCGAGCGTCTTGAAGCCGATGCGGAACAGCACGACGGTGTTCGCCGGATAGAGCGTCGCCGTGGTCGGGTCCTGGGCGAAGCGCTTGATGAAGCGCCCCTCCAGGATGAAGCACTCGTCCTCGTAGCCGGCGAAGCCCTGCATCAGCACCCAGCGGCCGATGCCGAGATCGTATTTCGCCGCGAAGCCGGCGCGCCAGTACTGGTTGATCTTGCCGGCGATGCCGGCCGAGACCTCGTCGCGCGAGCGCGAGGCGGTACGCCCGACCGTGTCCGAGGTCAGGTAGGGCAGCGGCACGGAATAGAGGTAGCCGGCCGAGAAGGTGACGCCCTTGACGGTCAGGTTCGCCGTGGTGTCGGCCAGCTGCCGGTTCAGCGGCTGGTCGCCCTTGGTGCGGACGCGGCCGATGGTCTCGAACCAGGAGACGGGCGCCACCCGCAGCCGCGCCACCCAGGCCGAGGCGCGCTCGTCGAGGCCGGAGCCGGCATAGGGGTTCTCGTTGCGGAAATCATTGTCGAAGCGGTAGGAGCGGCCGACCAGCCCTTCCACCTGCCCGCCATTCGGGAAATCCCAGGCGCTGCGCATGGCGGCATCCACCCGGCTGCCGCCCTCCTGCCGGTCGCGGCCGTTGAAGCGGTTGAGGGCGAAGAGGTTGGCGTCGGTGAACTCGAAATCGACGCTGTCCTCGTTCGGGATGCTGCGCTGCGGCCCCATGCGCGGGCCGGTGACGAGTTGCACCCGCGGCTCGATGGTCTGGGTGCCGTATGCGCCGGCCGAGCGGACGAAGGGCATGCGCCAATCGACGGCGGCGCGGATGTTGCCGACGCCGCGCGTGCCGTTGGCGTCCGGCAGGTTGGTCGGCGGCTCCTGCTGGCCCTGGGCGCGGTAGCCGATGCCGTCCGCCAGCAGCTTGAAGGTCCAGACGCCGCCGAGCCCGTCGATCTCCGGCCGCTCCCAGCGGGCGCGGGTGGCGATGCGCTGCGACTGGCTGCCGATGTCGCGGTAGATGCCGAGCAGCCCGGCATCGAGGGTGAGGAAGCCGCCGAGCACCTTCTCCCGCGGTGCCCGCTCGGCATAGATGTTCGGCAGCACATAGGGCACCTGGCGGGTGTCGTCCGAGGTGCGCAGGCCCTGATAGGCGCGGGCATCGAGGCGGACATAGCCCTGGGTGTCCCAGAAGCCCTCGGTATAGACCTGGCTGGTCAGCACCCGCCGGTATTCGTAGCGGAAGGTGCGGAGATAGATCTCGCTGCTGGCGCGGTTCAGGTCGAAGCCGGCGCGCCAGTTCTCGTCGACGGTGAAGCGGCCCTTGAGGAAGATGTGGCCGGCCAGCTCCTCCTTGCCGCCGGTATCCTTGCCGTTGAGGCCGCCGATCGAGGCGCTGCCCAGGATCTCGCCGCTGTTGAACAGCTTGCGGTACTCGAGCCCGAGATTGGGATACTGCCGCGAGGAGACGATGGGCGTGATGGTGAGGTCGGAGGTGTCGTCGATCGCCCAGAAATAGGGCGTCTCGAAGAAGGCGCCGAGGAAGCGGGTATAGCCCACGGTCGGGAAGAGGAAGCCCGAGGCGCGCGGCGTCGAGGGATCGGGGTGCGAGAGATAGGGCGTGTAGAGCACCGGCACGCCGAAGAAGCGCACCGTGGCGTCGCGGTAGGAGATGCGCAGCGCCTCCTTGTCCTGCGTCGCGCGGCGGGCCTGCACCTGCCAGAGCGGCGGCGCGGTCGGGTCGTCCTTGCAGAGGTCGCAGGAGGAATAGACCACGCGGCCGAGCTCATTGATCGTGCCGCCGGTGCGGCGGGCGCCGTTCGCCGCCATCTTGCCGTTGGCCGCGAGCAACGCCCGCACCCCCTCCAGCACGCCGTCGCGGAAGCGGTCCTTCAGCTCGGCGGAGTCGGCGAAGAGCACCGTGCCGTCCGGCTCGAGCAGCTGCACGTTGCCGCGGGCGGTGGCGACGCCGGTGTTGCGGTCATAGGTGAACTCGTCGGCCCGCATCAGCCGCTCGCCCTGCCAGGCCTCGACCTTGCCGCGGGCGGTGACCAGGCCCTTCTCGCGGTCGTACTCCACCTCGTCGGCGGTGAAGGTGACGGGGGCGTTGGTGTCCTGGCGCGAGCCGCCGCCGAGGCCGGCGAAGGGCTCGATCCGCTGCGTCCCCGGCTGGCCGACGGAGGGCGCCGGCGTCGGGTCGCGCGGGGTCACGCTCGGCTGGTCGAACTGCGCCAGCGCCGGCAGCGGCAGGCTGGGGAGGGTCAGGCCGAGCAGCAGCGGGGCGAGGGCGCGGGCGGCGCCGGCGCGCCGCCGGGGAGCGGCAGGGCTCATCCATCCTCCAGGTGCAGCAGCAGGGCGAGAGCGAGCAGCAGCCCGGCGATGGTCGGCGCCCAGGCGGCGAGCTCGACCGGCAGGGTGCCGGCCTCGCCGAACTCGCTGGTGATCTTGTCGAGCACGAAGAGCGCGAAGCCGGCCGCGACGCCGGCGCCGATCATCTGCGCCACCCCGCCGCGGCGCGAGGGGCGCATGGAGAAGCCGGCGGCGAGCAGCGCCATGGCGGCGGCGAGCACGGGCAGGGCGAGCAGGCTCTGGAAATGCAGCTGGTGCCGCACCGCGGAGAAACCCGCCGCCTCCAGCACCGCGATGAAGCCGGGCAGCGCCCAGAAGGAGAGCGTGTCGGGCGAGGCGAAGCTGTTCTCGATCCGGTCGGGCGTCAGCTCGGTGGGGAAGGAGAGCGTCTCGCGCCGGCCGGCGCTGCGGTCGGCGTTGAAGGTCACGCTGTCCTCCAGCACCCAGCGGCCGGGCAGCAGCCGGGCGCGCGGCGCCTCGATCCGCGCCAGCGGCCGGTCGCCGGCGGAAAGCCGCCAGAGGCTGACATCGGTGAGGGTGAACTCGCCCGGCCTTTCGCTCGGCCGATTGGCGGCGGCGGGGCGGCCGGAGAGGATCGCGACCCCCTGCGGCTCCAGCCCGCGATCCGCCTGGCGCAGCCAGAGCCGGCCGCCGGCGATCGCCGTCAGCCCGGCGCTCGCCCGCAGATAGGCGTAGTCCAGCCGCTCGGCGCGGGCGAGCATCACCGAGGAGAGCGGCGAGACGGCGGTGGTGGCGATGACGCCGAAGAGCAGGGCGACGGCGAGCGGCCCGGAGAGGAAGCCCCAGGCCGAGATGCCGGCGGCGCGCGCCACCACCAGCTCGGAGGAGCGGGTCAGCCGCCAGAAGGCGAGGATGCCGCCGAGCAGGATGGCGAAGGGCAGGATCTGCAGCGCGACGAAGGGCAGGCGCAGCCCGGCGATGGTCGCCACCAGGGCGAAGCCGGCATCCGGCCGCGCCGCGGCCCGGCGCAGCAGCTCGATGAAGTCGAAGAGCGAGACCAGCAGGGTCAGCCCGGCCAGCATCGCGAAGGTCGCGCCGAGGAAGCGGCGCGCGACATAGAGGGTGAGGGTGGTGGCGATGGTCATGCCGGGCCCGCCGCCGGCCGGCGCGGCCGGCGCAGATGCGGCAGGCCGGGCATCCCGCCGATCACCCAGGCCGAGACCAGCCCGGGCACCAGGGCATTCACCCAGATCAGCGGGATCATGACGTTCTGCCGTGCCGCGAGGTTGCCGGTCATCAGGCCGATCGCCAGCAGCCCCACCACCACCATGATGCCGGTGAACAGCCGCAGGCCGCCGCCATGCCGGCGGAACTGCCCGGTCAGCGCGGTGGCGAGCGCGACCAGGCCGAAGCCGATGGCGTTCAGCGGCGAGGCCAGGCGCTGATGCGCCTCGGCCCGGAAGCGCCGCAGGTCGCGGTCGGGCACGTGGTCGGCCGGGTCGGGGTGCAGCAACTCGTCGATCGTCCGCTCCTGGGCGTTGCGGTAGCGGTCCGCCTCCGCCGTGGCGCCCCGGCTGGTGCGGGCGAGGTCGACGCTGTTCTCGCTGAAGGAGAGGACCGAGAGGCGGGTGGTGGCCGGCGTCCCGGGCGGCGCGCCGGCCGGGGGCGGCACCCGCTCGACCTGCTGCCGCTCGCCGTTCTCGAGCGTCACGCGCGGGCCGTTCGGGCCCGGGGTGATGCGGCCGGCCTCGGCCAGGATGGTGACCGGCGCCCCCCGCTCCCGCGCGTCGTGGATCAGGATGCCGCGCAGCGTGCCGTCGGGGTCGCGGTAGCGGGCATAGACGGTGAGGTCGTCGCCGACCGAGGAGAACACCCCCTCCTGCACCAGGATGGCGGCGAGCTGGTTGCGGATCTCGTATTGCCAGGCCCGGAAGGCGGCCTGGCTGGAGGGCACCAGCCAGAGATTGAGCCCGTAGCAGAGCAGCGCGGCGAGCCCGGCGAGCGCCAGCGCCGGCCGGGCAAGCCGCCATTGCGACAGGCCGGCAGCCCGCATCACCACCAGCTCGCGGTCCGCGGCCAGGCGGACATAGACGAAGAGCGTCACCACGAAGGTGGTGATCGGCAGGATGACGGCGAAGAAGCTCGGCAGCAGCAGGCCGGTCAGCTCGATGAACACCATGAAGGAGAGGCCGCGGTCGAGCACCAGCTCGATGAAGCGGAGCGACTGCGTCAGCCAGACCAGCGCCGCCAGGCCGATGGTGACGGCGAGCAGGGCGACGGAGAGCTGACGGAAGATGTAACGATCGAGCCGGGTCATGGGGTTGGCGGCACCCTAGCGGCGGCGGGGGGCGGCGGAAAGCGCCGGAGGGCCGCAGCGTCGCCGGGACGCCGGGGGTGTGGCCGCGCTGCGCCGCGCGCCCGGCCGCCGCGGCCCGCACGGCGGCGTGAGGCGGCATCGGAGACCAAGGCGGCGGCGGCGACGCATCGCAGTGGACAGGCTCCCGCCGGCGGTGTCGAGTAGGCGAAAGGCCGATACGGCCGCGGGTTGAAACGTCGCGTCGCGAGGCGGAACATGGGTGCACTCCTGACCCTCGGGCAGATGCTCAGCGTGCAGGCGCGCCTGCAGGGCGAGCGAATCGGCGCGCGCGACCTCGAGCGCCACATGACCTTCCGGCAATGGGAAGCGCGGGCGAACCGGCTGGCGAACGCGCTGCTGGGGCTCGGCCTGGCCAAGGGCGACCGGGTGGCGGTGCTCGCCTACAACCGCATCGAATGGGTCGAGATCTATGCCGCGACCGCGAAGGCCGGGCTGGTCGCGGTGCCGATCAACTTCCGCCTCGTCGGCCCCGAGATCCGCTTCATCCTCGAGAACAGCGAGGCGGCGGCGCTGATCGTCGAGGCGCCGCTGCTCGGCCCGGTCGAGGAGATCGCGCCGGGGCTGCGGATCGGGCCGGAGCGCTGCATCCATCTCGGCGCCGGCCCGGCGCCGGCGGGCTGGTGCCGCTACGAGGGGCTGATCGAAGCGGCGTCCGAGGCCGCGCCGCCGATCGAGGTGCTGCCAGAGGACCCCTGGTGCCTCATGTACACCTCGGGGACCACCGGCAACCCGAAGGGGGCGATCCGCGGGCATCGCGGCATGGCCATGCTGGCGATGATGACGCGCGTCGAGTTCGGCCTGCGGCGGCGCGACGAGGCGCTGCTGGTCATGCCGATGTGCCACGCCAATTCGCTGAACTTCTTCTCGGCCTTCCTCTATGGCGGCTCGGCCATCGGCGTCTTCTCGCGGCCGAGCTTCGACCCCGTGCTCTGCCTCCGGACCCTGGCCGGGACGGGCGCGACCTTCACCTCGCTGGTGCCGACGCATTACGAGATGATGCTCGACAGCCGCACCGCGCTCGAGGCCCGCGACTTCGCCCGGGTCGAGAAGCTGCTGGTCTCCTCCGCCCCGGCGCGGGCCGAGACCAAGCGGGCGGTGATGGAGATGTTCCCCAATTCCGGCCTCTTCGAGCTCTACGGCTCCACCGAGGCCGGCTGGGTGACGATGCTGCATCCGGACGAGCAGTTCGACCAGCTCGGCACGGTCGGGCGCGAGGTGGTGGGCTCGGCGCCGATCCGCCTGCTCGACGAGGCCGGGCGGGAGGTGCCGGATGGCGAGCCGGGCGAGCTCCATTCCTGCAGCCCCTATGCCTTCGACGGCTACTGGCGGCTGCCGGAGAAGACGGCCGAGGCCTATCGCGGCGACTACCTGACGGTCGGCGACGTCGCCATGCGCGGGCCGGACGGCTATATCCGCCTGCTCGACCGCAAGAAGAACATGATCATCACCGGCGGCGAGAACGTCTATCCCTCCGAGGTCGAGGCGCTGCTCGCCTCGCATCCGGCGGTGCGGGATGCCATCGTCATCGGCCTGCCCGACGCCCGCTGGGGCGAGCGGGTGCATGCCGCGGTGGTGCTGCGCGAGGGGGCGAGCCTGACCGAGGCGGCGCTGCTGGACTGGAGCCGTCCGCGGCTGGCCGGCTACAAGCGCCCGCGCTCGGTCTCCTTCCTCCGCGACGAGCAGGTGCCGCGCAACGCCACGGGCAAGGTGCTGCACCGGGTGCTGAAGACGCAGCTCGCCACGGAAGACGGTCCGCGGCAGGACAAGGGCTGAGCGCGGCGCCGAACGACGAGACTTCGAGGAGACGCGGCATGGCGATCGATCCCGACAGCGTGGCCGGCCTGATCGCGCGGCTGCTGAAGCGGCGCGGCGTGGAGCGCGTCTTCGCGCTCTGTGGCGGCCACATCATGCCGATCTGGATGCGGCTCGACGCCGAGGGCATCCGCATCGTCGATGTCCGCGACGAGCGGGCGGCGGTGCATATGGCGCAGGCGCATGCCGAGCTGACGGGCCAGCTCGGCGTCGCCCTCGTCACCGCCGGGCCGGGCGTGACCAATGCCATGACCGGCATCGCCAACGCGCATGTCTCGCGCGCGCCGGTGCTGGTGCTCTCCGGCACCAGCCCACAGCCGCAGGAGAATCGCGGCGGGCTGCAGGATCTCGACCACACGCAGCTTCTGCGCCCGATCACCCGCTACGCCCGCACCGTGCGCGATCCGGCGCTGGTGCTGGCCGAGCTGGACGAGGCGATCGCCCGCGCCTTCGGCGAGGCCGGCGAGCCGGGCCCCGCCTATCTCGACGTCCCGACCGACACGCTGCGCGCCCCGGTGCCGAAGCCGCTGCAGCGCGAGGAGCATCTGCGGCCGAAGCCGCGGCCCCTCACCCTGCCCGATCCGGCGCGCATCGCCGAGGCGGCGGAGCTGCTCTGGTCGGCGCGGCGCGTGCTGGTGGTCTCCGGCCGCGGCGCCCGCGGGGCGGGGCCGGAGCTGGTGGCGCTGCTCGACCGGCTCGGCGCCGCCTATCTCGACACCGGGGAGAGCCGCGGCCTGGTGCCGGATTCGCACCCCTCGGTGGTCGCCGCCATGCGCGGCGCGGTGATGGGCGATGCCGACCTGGTGCTGACCGTCGGGCGGCGGCTCGACTTCCAGCTCGCCTATGGCTCGCCGGCCGTCTTCGGCGAGGCGCGCTTCGTCCGCATCGGCGAGGTGCCGGGCGAGCTGCGCGACAACCGCCGCGGCGAGGTGGAGCTGCTGGCCTCGCCGGCCGCGGCGCTGCGGGCGCTGGTCGAGGCGGCCGGCAACCGCACCCCCGCCCTCGACCGCGGCTGGGCGGCGAAGCTCCGCGCCGGGCACGAGGCGCGGGCGGAGAAGCTGCGGCACAGCATGGCCACCGCGCCGAATGGCGGCGACGGCCGGCTGCACCCGAACCGCGTGCTCGCCGCGCTGCAGGAGGCGATGGGGCCGGAGGCGATCGTCGTCACCGATGGCGGCGACTTCCTCAGCTTCGCCCGCGTCGGCCTCTCGGCGCCGGCCATGCTCGATCCCGGCCCCTTCGGCTGCATCGGCATCGGCGTGCCCTATGGCATCGCCGCCAGCCTCGCCTTCCCCGAGCGGCCGGTGGTCGTCGCCACCGGCGACGGCGCCTTCGGCTTCAACGCCATCGAGATCGACACCGCGGTGCGGCACAAGGCGCCGGTGCTGATCGTCGTCGCCAACAACGGCGCCTGGCAGATCGAGGTGCACGACCAGGCGGTCACCCATGGCAAGGTGGTCGGCACCCGGCTGCAATTCAGCGACCACGCCGCCATGGCGCGCGCCTTCGGCATGCATGCCGAGCGGGTGGAGACGGCCGAGCAGCTCGGCCCCGCCATCGCCCGCGCCATGGCCAACCGCCCGGCGCTGATCGATGCGGTGGTGACGCCCGAGGCGGTCTCCTCCGACGCCAAGACCGGCCTCGCCTGGGTGCCCGACCTGCAGCCGCTGGCCGCCTGGGACGAGGCGGAGCGGCGCTGGCGCGCGGGCGGCTAGAGCAGATCCTGTCCGGATGAACTCATCCGGACAGGTGAAGATGCTCTGAAAACAAAATCCTAGGGCGCTTACCCGGGCAGCACCTTGCCCGGGTTCATCAGGCCTTGCGGGTCGATCGCCGCCTTGATGCGGCGCATCAGGTCGAGTTCGGCGCCGCCGCGCCAGTCCTCCATCATGTCGGTCTTCAGCCGGCCGATGCCGTGCTCGGCCGAGAAGCTGCCGCCGAGGTCGCGCACCACGGCGTTCACCGTCTCCATGATGTCGTGGCTGCGGGCGAGGAAGGCGGCGCCGTCCATGCCCTCCGGCTGCTCCAGGTTCATGTGGATGTTGCCGTCGCCCATATGGCCGAAGGGCACCGGGCGGATGCCGGGGATCAGCGCCCGGCAGGCCTCGGAGGCGCGGCGGATCAGCTCCGGCACGCGGCTCACCGGCACCGAGACGTCGTTCTTCACGCTCGCCCCCTCGCGCTTCTGCGCCTCCGGATGCTCCTCGCGGATGCGCCAGAGGGCGGCGCGCTGCGCCTCGCTCTCGCCGATCGTCGCATCCAGCACCTCGCCAGCCTCGAGCGCCTCCTCGAGCACCGCTTCCATCAGCGCCCGCAGCCCGGCCTCGGGCCGGGAGGAGGCGAGGTCCACCAGCACGTAGTGGTCATGCCCCGGCAGCGGCACGCTGCCGCCCTCGATGTGCCGCGCATAGAAGCCGACGCCGGTGCCCGACATGTACTCGAAGGCGCGCACCGCGCCCTCGTCGCGGTCGCGGAAGCGGCGGAAGAGGGCGAGCGCCGCCGCCTCGTCGCGCACCGCGCAGAAGCCGAGCTCGGTCTCCCGCGGCCGCGGGAAGAGCCGCAGCACCGCGGCGGTGATGAAGCCGAGCGTGCCCTCGGCGCCGACGAAGAGGTGCCGCAGCGCATAGCCGGTATTGTCCTTGCGCAGCCGCCGCAGGCCGTCCCAGACCCGCCCGTCCGGCAGCACCACCTCGAGCCCCAGCATCAGCTCGCGCGCATTGCCGTAGCGCACCGTGGTGTTGCCGCCGGCATTGGTCGAGAGCACGCCGCCCACCGTCGCCGTGCCCTCGGCGCCGAGCGAGAGCGGGAAGAGGCAACCCGCCTCGGCCGCCACCTCCTGCGCCGCCTTCAGCACCAGCCCCGCCTCGACGGTCATCGTCATGTCCAGCGGGTCGATGTCGCGCACGCGGTTCAGCCGCGCCAGCGAGACGACGAGCTGCCGGCCGCTCTCGTCCGGCGTCGCGCCGCCGACCATGGAGGTGTTGCCGCCCTGCGGCACCAGCGGCAGGCCGGCCGCGGCGCAGAGCCGCACCGCCTCGGCCAGTTCCTCGACCGTGCCAGGCCGCAGCAGGCAGGGCGTGCGGCCCTGGTAGAGGTTGCGCCAATCCGCGAGATAGGGCGCGAGATCCCCTGCCCCGGTCAGCAACCCGCGCGGCCCGAGAAGGCTCGCAAGACGGTCGAGGAGGCCGGGCGGCAGGGGCGGCGGGGGTTGATCGTCGGGCATGGCGCGACTCCTGGGCCGGAAGGCGGCCAGGGTCAATTCTCACCCCTGCGATGCACCGGGGCCGTGCCAGCCCGGCGCGGGGCCGCCGCGGCGGGGCCGGGGTGGCACGGCCCCGGCGTTCGGGGCATAAGGCCGCGATGAGGCGTCGTGCACCCCGGTGTTCGGTTGTGCTCGCCCTGCTGCTCTCGCTGCAGTGGGCGACGGCCTTCGCGCATTGCCTCGCCGGCCTGTCGCTGCCGGCGGCCGCCGGCCACACGGTCGAGATCTGCTCGGCCGATGGCCTCCGCACGCTGCTGGTCGGCGAGGACGGGCAGCCCGCCGCGCCGACGTCCCATGCCCACGACAGCTGCCCGCTCTGCCCTGGCAGCGCCGCGCCCGCGCCCGCGGCCCCTGCCGTCGCCGCGCAGCCGGTGCGCTACCGGCTGCCGCCCGCGGCGCCGCGCCTCGCCGGCCTGCCGCCCGCCGGGCCGCGCGCCCCGCCGCAACAGCCCCGCGCCCCACCCCTCGCCTGACAGCCGACCCGCCGCGCCACGCCGCGCGGTGCCCTTGCCTGTCAGGAGATCGTGCCATGCCGTCCTTCCCGCGCCTCGCCGGCGCGTTGCTCGCCAGTGCCCTGCCGGGCCTTGCCCTGGCCCAGACCGCCCCCGCCACGCCGCCGCCGGAGGCCGGGAGCGGCTCCGTCCTCGCCCTGCCGGAAACCGAGGTGATCGGCCGGGCGCCCGGCTCCCTCACCGTCCCCTCGGTCGCCGAGCAGCGCGCCCGGGTGGAGCAGGCGCCGGCCGCGGTCCGTTTCATCGATTCGGAGCAGTTCGAGAACCGTCGGGCCTTCAACCTGCGGGACATGTTGCAGGAGACGCCCGGCCTCTTCGTGCAGGAACGCTACGGGCAGGAGCTGCGGCTCTCCATCCGCGGCTCGGGCATCACCCGCGGCTTCCACCTGCGCGGCGTCGAGGTGCTGCAGGACGGCATCCCGGTGAACCTCGCCGACGGGTCCGGGGATTTCTACCAGATCGACCCGCTCGCGGTGCGCAGCGTCGCGGTCTATCCGGGCGGCAACGGGCTGGCCTTCGGCGCCTCGACGCTCGGCGGCGCCATCAATTTCACCACGGCGACGGCCCATACCGCCGAGGCGCCGACGATCCTGCGCGCCGAGGGCGGCACCTTCGGCACCTGGCGCCTCTCCGGCCAGGCCTCGCAGGTCTTCGGCAATGCCGATGCCCTGGCCAATTACTCGCATTTCTCGACGGATGGCTGGCGGCAGCACAGCCGCGGCCAGTACGACCAGTTCAACGGCAATGTCGGCTACCGCCTCTCGGACCGGGTCGAGACGCGCTTCTACGCCGGCGTCTACATCACCCGGCAGCAATTGCCCGGCTCGCTCACCCTCTCCCAGGCGCTGAACACCCCGACCATGGCCGGCGCGGCGCAGATCGCCCAGAACCAGGCGCGCAATGTCTGGGCCGAGCGCTTCGCCAACCGCACCTCGGTGCGGCTCGATGCCGGGCAGGTCGACATCGATTCCTGGATCATCCACAAATCGCTCTACCACCCGATCTTCCAGGTGATCGACCAGGATGGGCTGAGCTGGGGCATCGCGCCGCGCTGGTCCCAGGCCTTCACCATCGGCGGGCTGCGCGACGAGCTCATCCTCGGCGGCCGCTACTTCGCCGGCACCAACGATGCGCTGCAATACGTCAACACCCGCGGCTCGCGCGGTGCGCTCACCGCGAACGGCCAGCAAGCCGCCCGGAATTACGAGCTCTTCCTCGAGAACCGGCTCTGGGTGACGCCCTCCCTCGCCCTGGTCGCGGGCGCCAAGGCGCTGCGCAACGACCGGGACTACGAGAACCGGCTGACCGGCCAGCGCTACAGCAGCACCTATGACGGCTTCAACCCGAAGCTCGGCCTGCTCTGGCAGCCGCGCACGGAGTTGCAATTCTTCACCAACATCACCCGCAGCCAGGACGTGCCGGACTTCTCCGACCAGTTGCAGACCGTCGGCAACCGCCCCGTCTGGGTGCCGCTCGAGGCCCAGCGCGCCTGGACGGTCGAGCTCGGCACCCGCGGCCGCTTCGCCCGCGGCGGCTGGGACCTGGCGCTGTTCCGCAGCAACCTCCGGGGCCAGATGCTGCAATACACGCTGGACCCCTCCATCCCGGCCGGCACCTTCAATGCCGGCAACACCGTCAACCAGGGCGTCGAGCTCGCCGCGCGCTACGACCTGGCGCAGGACATGCTGGCGGCCGGCGACCGGCTGACCCTCGGCCAGGTCTGGACCTTCAACGACTTCCGCTTCAGGAACGACCGGCAATACGGCGACAACCGCATCGCCGGCCTGCCGCCGCATGTGCTGCGCACCACCCTCGCCTATGCCCAGCCGGACCGCTTCTTCCTCCGCCCGGCGCTCGACTGGGTGCCGCAGGGGGCCTGGGCGGACTACGCCAACACGCTGCGGGCCAACAGCTACATCAAGCTCGGCCTGGAGGCGGGGGTGACGCTGGCCCCGGGGATCACGCTCTTCCTCGATGCCCGCAACCTGACCAACAAGCGCTACGTCTCCGACCTCTCGACCATCACCGATGCCCGGGCCCCAGGGGTGAGCACGGCGGTGTTCTACCCCGGCGAGGGGCGCAGCCTCTATGTCGGGACCCGCTTCGCCTTCTGAGACCGGGCGCAACCCTCCGGTTTGCCGGGGCCTTCGCGGCATGAGCCGCGGCGCCCATCCGGGCGCTCGGCCCTGCGGGCCGCAGGCCAGCACGTCGTGCGCCGGGGCTGAGGGCGGGCCGGCATGACGGTTGCGCGGGCGGGGCGCCCGGCCGCTTGTCGCCGCCGTTGCGGTTGGTTACAGCGGATGGTTCCGGGCCCGCCTGCCCTCCGCCGTCGCCCGCCGCCGGCCGGGGCGAGGTCCCGCTGCCGCACGAGAGACAGCCCCGCCCGGCCGCCCGAAGTGCCGTCAAGGCGGCGGTCCGGGAGGATGCATGCTGACGCTGCTGGCCTATTCCATGGTGCTGGTCTTCATGGTGCTGATCATGACGGACCGGCTCTCGGCGCTGCTGGCGCTGATCCTCGTCCCCGTCGCCTTCGCCCTGCTCGCGGGCTTCGGCGGCAGCCTCGGCAAGATGGTGCTGGACGGCATCCGCAACCTGGCGCCGACCGGCGTGCTGCTGCTCTTCGCCATCCTCTATTTCGGCATCATGATCGATGCCGGGCTGTTCGACCCGGTGGCGCGGACCGTGTTGCGCCTGGTCGGCGGCGATCCGGTGAAGATCGTCATGGGCACCGTGGTGCTCGCCTCCGTCGTCTCGCTCGATGGCGACAGCTCGACCAGCTACATCATCACCACCACCGCCATGCTGCCGCTCTACCGGCGCCTCGGCATGCGGCCGCTGACGGCCGCCTGCGTCATCATGCTGGCGGCGGGCAACATGAACCTCACCCCCTGGGGCGGCCCGACGGCGCGGGCGGCGAGCGCGCTGCATGTCGATGCCAACACGCTCTTCGTGCCGCTGATCCCGACCATGGTCGCCTGCTTCTGCTTCGCCCTCTTCGTCGCCTGGGTGCTCGGGCGGCGGGAGCGGGCGCGGATCGGCGTCGCCAACCTGCCGGGGCTGGACGAGGTGCCGGCGCCGACCGGCGGCACGGTGGACACGGTCGAGCCGCTGCCGCCGGAGCGGCGGCCGCACCTGCTCTGGGTGAACCTCGCCCTCACCGTGGTGCTGATGGCCTGCCTGCTGCTCGGCGTGCTGCCGCTGCCGCTGCTCTTCATGATCGGCTTCGCGCTCGCCACCGCGATCAACTACCCCGATCTCGCCGAGCAGAAGCGGCGCATCGCCGCGCATGCGCCGAACGTGCTGGCGGTGGTCTCGCTGATCTTCGCCGCCGGCGTCTTCACCGGCATCCTCTCCGGCACCGGGATGGTGGAGGCGATGGCGCGCAGCGTCACCGCCGTCATTCCCGACAGCGCCGGCCGCTTCATTCCGCTGATCACGGCGCTGGTGAGCATCCCCTTCACCTTCCTCATCTCCAACGACGCCTTCTATTTCGGCATCCTGCCCATCCTGGCCGAGGCCGGCAGCAAATTCGGCCATGCCGCCGAGGCGATCGGCCGTGCCTCGCTGGTCGGGCAGCAGGTGCACCTGCTGAGCCCGCTGGTCGCCTCGACCTATCTGCTGGTCGGGCTCTGCGAGGTGGATTTCGGCGCGCATCAGCGCTTCACCCTGCCCTGGGCGCTCTGCGCGGCGCTGGTGATGCTGCTCGCGGGCGGGCTGGTCGGCGCCTTCCCGCTGTTCTGATACGAACGGCCGTTCGTATCAGCCGACGCTCAGCCGAGCAGGAGCAGCCCGAGCACCCCGCCGCCCGCCAGCACCCAGAGCGGGCTCCAGCTCGTCCGCCAGACGAAGAGGGTGGAGATGGCGACGATGACGAGCGGCAGCGGGCCGAACTGGCTGGAGGCCTCGGCCATCACCAGCCCCGCCGCCAGCAGCAGCCCGACCGCGATGGGCACCAGGCCCGCCTGGGCCGGCTTCAGCCAGGCGGCGCCGCGCAGCCGGTGCAGCAGCCCGGCCATGCCCCAGGCGAGGATCGCCGAGGGCAGCAGCATGCCGATGGTCGCCATCGCCATGCCGCCCCAGGCGCCGACGCGCCAGCCCATGACGCTGGCCACCAGGATGTTCGGCCCCGGCGCCGCCTGGGCCAGCGCGTAGAGCTGGGAGAAGGTGGCGTCGTCCATCCAGCCGCGCAGCTCGACGAGCTGGCGGTGCATCTCCGGCAGCACCGCATTGGCGCCACCCACGGCGACGAGGGAGAGGATGGAGAAGGTGACCAGGATCTGCAGCAGCAGGGCCATCAGGAGGTCGCCCGGCGCAGGATCAGCCCGGCCCGCCAGAGCGAGGCGGCAATGGAGAGCGGCGCCAGCGCCAGCACGATCAGCGGCAGGGAGAGGCGCAGCCAGGCGGCGCAGAAGGCGGCGACCAGCAGCAGCGCCACCGCCTCGGGCGCCAGCTTCAGCTTGCCGACCATCTTGCAGGCGGTGCCGATCACCATGCCGGCCGCGGCGGCGGCGATGCCGGCCATCACCGGCTTCACCTCCGGCAGCCGGCCATAGCGGTCGTAGAGCAGGCAGAGCGCGATCAGGATGACGAGGGGGGCGCTGTAGATGCCTCCCGTCGCCAGCACCGCGCCAGCAAGGCCATGGAAGCGCCGGCCGATCATCACCGCGGCATTGCCGACATTCGGCCCGGGCAGCACCTGGCCGAGGCCGAGCACCTCGGCATAGTCGCGCTCGGTCAGCCAGCGCCGCTCCTCGACGATCACGCGCCGCGCCCAGGCGGCGACGCCGCCGAAGCCGAACAGGCCGATCTTGACGTAGCCGAGGAAGAGCTCGAGCCGGCTGGGGGTCACGGTCGCGGGCGGGCTGGGATCGGGCGCAGCGGGCAAGCTTGTCTCTCCGGTCACGCCGGGGCCCGGGCTGCGACGCGCATCGGCGGGGTCGGTGGGCCGGAACGGCGGCGCCATGCTCGCCGGAAAGCGCCGGGGCGTCCACCGACCCCGGCGCTTCAGGCCTGGGCTCAGACCTGGGCGGGCGCCGGGCCGTGCGGGTCGTTGTGGACGCGCCGCAGCCGCCAGCCGAGGCCGATCAGCAGGGCGCCGGCGACCACCGCCTCGATGCCGACGATCCAGATCAGCGCCAGCAGGCCCGGGCCGGGATTCACCAGCAGCCAGACGCCGAAGAAGACGCTGACCGCGCCGAACAGCCCCATCAGCACGCTCTTCAGGCGGAAGGCGAGGACGAGGCGGAAGACGCCGATCAGGATGCTCCAGAGGCCGGTGATGAAGACCAGCATGATCGCCGAGAGGCCGGGCAGGAACAGGATGGCGGCGGCGGCGGCGATCGAGGCGAGGCCATCGAGCCAGAACCAGAAGCCGTGCCGTTCCGGCGGCCCCTTGATCGCCTGGTAGAGGGTGGAGATGCCATCGATCGCCATCCAGGCCGCGAGCAGGCCGAGGAGGAAGGCGAGCCCCATCCCGGGGGCGAGGAAGGCGACCAGGCCGAAGAGGATGGCGACGACGCCGCGCAGGACGAAGACCCACCAGCCCTGGGCCATCAGGCGGATGAGCGGGAACCGCCCTGGCGGCAGGCCCGGGAGGGGGTTCGGCATGGCCGTATCGGTGCCGGACATCGGTTGGATCTCCTTCCGCTGGAGCAGATCCCGATCAGGCGGACTCACCTGATCGGGTGAAGATGCTCTGAAAACAGGAGGCTAGAGCATTTGCCCCGGGCGCGGGCGTACGGAAGACGCTCCAGCGAAAACGGCAAGGCCGCGCCCGGACACGCAGCCCTGAGCGCGAACGCCATGCCGCCGGTTCCGCTTGGCCAGGGGCCCCGCGGCGGTTCTGCGACGCGCCTCGGCACGCCCGCATCGTCGCGTGCCGCCTGGGGAGGCTGTCGTGGCCTGGGACCGGTCACGGCCAAAGCCGGATGGCCGCACCGGCAAGTCGCCACGGGACAAGAGGGACAATGTCCCACGCGCCAGACCCACGCTCCGCAAGAACATCGGTGTCAAAAACCTGCCTGCGGCCGGGAAAGTGATGTAGGGTTACATGCTGCAGCGCCGCGAAACCGGGGGTGTGGTCCTTCGGCAACATCCATTGCATTTGACGAGCGTTGCCGCACCTTCGCCCCTTTGCTGCCCTTTCGAGCGCCCAACCTTTGGCGAAACTTCACTTGTCTAAGTGATGAGAGCGTGTGTGATCCCGCACATCAACGTGTTCGTAATGCTGCGACTATTCGTTGGCAGATCGCACAGGACATCGCGTATCCAGTATCACAAGTTGAGTGGTGGTGCTTTTTTTAAGCATCTACGCGCAACGTGCTGGACCGTGCCACGAAGGAGAATGCCATGACCATCGCCCGCCCCATCCTGATCGTTGAGGACGACGAGGCGCTGCGTGCCAGCCTGGCGGAACAGATCGCCATGGAGGGCGAGTTCGTCGTCCATGAGGCGGGGTCGGCGGCCGAGGCGATGACCAAGCTCGCCGATGCCGAGACCCGCTACGATGCCATCCTGCTCGATATCGGCCTGCCCGACGCCGATGGCCGCGATGTCTGCGCCCGCCTCCGCCGCGACGGCCAGCGCATGCCGATCATCATGCTGACCGGCGCCGATGCCGAGCAGGACGTGGTGCGCGGGCTCGATGCCGGCGCCAACGACTACATCGCCAAGCCCTTCCGCCTCTCCGAGCTCCTCGCCCGTGTCCGCGCCCAGCTGCGGGTCTTCGACAATTCCGAGGACGCGACCTTCACCATCGGCCACTACATGTTCCGCCCGAGCGCGCGGCTGCTGGTCGACCCGGCGAAGAACCGCAAAGTGCGGCTGACCGACAAGGAGTGCCGCATCCTGAAGTACCTGCTGCGGGCCAATGCGGCGCCGGTGAACCGCGCCACGCTGCTCGCCGATGTCTGGGGCTTCAACAGCGGCGTCACCACCCATACGCTGGAGACGCATATCTACCGCCTGCGGCAGAAGATGGAGGCCGATCCGGCGAACCCGCAGCTCCTGCTGACCGATCGCGGCGCCTATCGCCTCGAGCCGCGGGCGGGCGAGCGTCTCGCCGCCTGAGACAATCTGGCCGCCTGACATATCTATTAGGCCGGATTAAAATTTTTGTGATACACCGCGGGCTGCAACGGCAGGGCAGGCGGGCCTCCCCAGGGGCCCGGCCCCGGCCAGCCGTGGGTCCGGAGCATGGGGTTGCAGACAGACGAGGCGGTCAAATCCGGCAGGCCGGCCCGGTGGAAGCACCGGGCCGGGCTTGCCGTGGCGGCCGCCCTGCTCCTGCTGCTGTGGCTGCTGGTCCATCTCGCCGTGCAGGCCGAGTTCCGCCGGGCGGCTGAGACAGGCTGGCGGCAATCGACCATCCTCGCCCGCAGCCTCGAATCCAGCGTCGCCAACCGGCTGCGCGGCATCGAGAGCCTGCTCCGCTTCGGCGCCGCGCTGCTGGCCCGCGACCCCGCCGGCTTCTCCATCCCGGCCTGGCTGGCGATCGACCCCGATCCCGACATCCTTGATGCCGCGGTTCTCGGCCCGGACGGCCGCACCCGCTTCAGCCGGGCCGCGCCACCGGCCGATCCGGCGGCGCTGCGCGACCGGTCGATCATTGCCGCCATCCTGGCCGATCCGGACCCCGACCGGCTGGAGGTCGGCGCGCTGCACCCGGCCGGCAACGGCCGGATGGCGCTCGACATCGCCTGGCCGATGCGCGATGCCGCCGGCGGCTTCGCCGGCATCATCCTGGTCAGCCTCGACAGCGCCACCTTCACCCGGCTCTACCGCCAACTCGAGCTGCGGGATGCGGTGATCGCGCTCTTCGGCCTGGACGGCGCGCTGCGCGCCCGGGTCCCCCGGCCGGTCAGCCTGGTCGGCACCATGGTTCCGCCGGCCAGCTTGGCGAGCTTCCGCGCCGGCGCGCTGGAGGCGACCCGGCACGCGGTGAGCCCGCTGGACGGCGTCGACCGCTTCATCGCCTATCGCCGGGTCGAGGGCCGCTCGCTCATCGTCGCGGTCGGGCTCGCGGCCGATGCGGTGCTGGCCCCGGCCCGCGAGGAGCAGCGCGAGCTCCTGGCCCTCGGCGGCTTCGTCACCCTCATGGTGGCGGCGCTCTGCCTGCTCGTCCCCCGCCTCCGGCGGCAGGAGGCGATCGCGCGCGCCCAGCTCGAGGCGGTGGTCGCGCATGCCGGCCAGGGGATCATGATGATCGACCCCAACCGCCGGGTCGCGATCGCCAACAGCCAGGTCGTCCGGATGCTCGACCTGCCGCCGGCGCTGGTCGCGCCCGGACGGCGGATCGAGGACATCGCCGCCTGGCAGGCCCAGGCGGGGGAGTTCGGCGGCGGCCCGGCGCCGCACACCCATATCGACAGCCTCGGCGGCCCCGGCTCGCCACCCTTCGTGACGGTGCGGACCCGGCCGAACGGCCGGGTGCTCGAGATCCGCACCAACTATGTCGGCGACGGCAGCCATGTCCGCACCTTCACCGACATCACCGAGGCGCGGCGCAGCGCCGAGGCGCTTGCCGCCGCCCGCGACCGCGCCCTCGCGGCGGAGGCGGCGATGATGGCCGCCTTCGAGAGCGTGCCGCACGGCGTCATGCTGGTGGATGCCGAGAATCGCGTCCGGGTGATCAACCAGGCAGCGATCGACCTGGCCGGGCTGCCGCCGGAGCTGGCCCGGCCCGGCACCACCATCGAGGCCCTGATCGAGCACCAGAAGCAAACCGGCGAGACCGATGCCGGGAGCGAGGCGATCAGGCGCTCCTGGGACGCCATCCGCAACCGGACCGTGTCGGACCTCGCCTATCAGCGGGTGAAGCCGGATGGGCGCGTGATCGAGGTGCGCACCACCTTCCTCGCGGATGGCCGCTTCATCCGCACCTTCACCGATGTCTCCGCCCACCATGCCGCCCTGCGGGCCGAGGCGGCGGCGCGCGAGGAGGCGCTGGCCTCCCGCGCCGCCCTCGCCGCCGCCTTCGAGAACGCGCCGATCGGCATCGCCCTGGTCGACGCCGCGCAGCGCCTTGCCTTCATCAACCACGCGGCCATCGCGCTGCTCGACCTGCCGCCGGAGCTGAGCCAGCCGGGAACGCCGATGCCGGAGATCCTGCGCCGCGGCATCGGCGTGGCCGGCGAGGAGGAGCCGGCCGTCCCGGCGGAGACGACGGCCGGGGAGCCGGCCCCGGTCACGCGGCGGACGCGCCAGGGCCGCATCCTGGAGATACGGGTCCGCGACCTGCCGGATGGCCGCACCCTGCACAGCTTCAGCGACGTCACCGCCCGGCAGGCGGCGCTGCAGGCGCAGCAGGCGGCACGACTGGCGGCCGAGTCGGCGCTGCGCAGCCGCACCGAATTCCTGGCGATCGTCAGCCATGAGCTGCGCACGCCGCTCAACGCGGTGATCGGGCTGACCGAGGTGCTGCTGGTGCGGGACCCGCGCCCCGACCAGGCGCCGGACCTGCAGCTGGTCGTCGAGGCGGGCCGGCAGCTCCTGGTCCTGGTGGACGATATCCTCGACATCACCCGGCTCGAGCGCGGCCGCATGGTGCTGCGCGAGGCGGTCTTCGATCCCTGCGCCATGCTGGCCGACATGGCGCGGCTGACCGCCGCCCGCGCCAGGGCGAAGCAGCTGGATTTCACGCTGCTGCTCGCCGCCGGCCTGCCGCAGGCGGCGCTCGGCGACGAGGAGCGGCTGCGCCAGGTCCTGCACAAGCTGCTCGACAACGCCGTGAAGTTCACCGAGACGGGCCGCATCACGCTGGAGGCGGCCGTGCTGGCGGAGGATGCGAAGGGCTGGCGGCTCGGCATCACCGTCACCGATACCGGCATCGGCATCGCGCCCGAGACCGAGGCCTGGCTGTTCGAGCCCTTCACCCAGGCCGACAGCTCGGCGGCCCGGCGCTTCGGCGGCCTCGGCCTCGGCCTCGCCATCAGCCGGATGCTGCTCGAGGGCATGGGCGGCAGCATCGCGGCGGAGGCGGCGCCGGGGATGGGCAGCCGCTTCCGCATCACGCTGCCGCTGCGCCGGCCGGAGCCCGGACGTGCCGCACCCGAGGCGTCGCGCCCGGCGATCCGGCACACGGCGGCCAACAGCTGAGGCCACGCGGCCTCGGCCGGTCAGCGCATCGGCGGGCGGAGGATGCGAAGACGATGGTCAGGGTGGGATGGTGGAGCTGAGCGGGATCGAACCGCTGGCCTCGTCATTGCGAACGACGCGCTCTCCCAACTGAGCTACAGCCCCGTGCCACCGCACCGCGGCTTGGGGTCCGCGGGGAGCGGCGATATGCCCCAGGCCGCCGGGCAGGTCAAGCGCCTCGCGGCGATTTCCGGCCCGCCGGGCGCCATGCTTGTCGCGCCGCGGCGGCATCACTAGGTTGCGCCGGCGTTTCTGGCGGGACCGGCGATGTTTCTGGATGTGGTGTTCTTCCTGGCGGGCGCGGTGCTCGACCTGCTCTGGTGGGCGGTCCTGCTCGCGGTGATCGTGCAGATGCTGATCCAGTTCGGCGTGCTCGACACCCGGAACCGCCTGGTCTGGACGATCGCCGATTTCCTCTATCGGGTGACCGAGCCGCTCTTCGGCCGGGTGCGGCGGGTGCTGCCGAATTTCGGGCCGCTCGACCTCTCGCCGCTGGTCGTGCTGCTGCTGATCACCGCCTGCAAACTGCTGCTCGGCGCCATCGCCAACGCCCTGCTGCGGAACGGGCTGTATTTTTGAGCCCTTGGTGGCGGGCCCGTGGCGACGGCGTCACGGTGCGCGTCCGGGTGCAGCCGCGGGCGCGGCGGGCCGGCCTGCAGGGCCTGGTCCCCGGCGCCGATGGGCCGCGCCTTAAGATTGCGGTGACCGAAGCGCCGGAGGATGGCCGCGCCAACCGCGCGGTCTGCGCCGCCCTGGCCCGCGCCCTGGGCATGCCGCCCTCGGTCGCGGCCGTTGAACAGGGCGGCGCGGCACGGGAAAAGGTGGTTTTCGTGGCCGGCGACCCCAAGGCGCTCGGCGACAGGCTGGAGGCGTTGGCATGAATTCCCCCGCCATGGGGCGCATCATCGATGGCAAGGCGGTGGCGGCGCGGCTGCGCGAAGGCCTCGCGGCGCGGATCGCCGCCCTGCCCTTCCGGCCCGGCCTGCGCGTGGTCCGCGTCGGCGAGGATCCGGCGAGCGGCGTCTATGTCCGCAACAAGGACCGCGCCGCCGCGGCCGCCGGCTTCGACAGCGCCACCATCCAGCTGCCGGCGGATTGCCGGGAATCCGACCTGCTGATGCTGGTCGAGGACCTCAACATCGATCCGGCGGTGGACGGCATCCTGGTGCAGCTACCGCTGCCGCCGCAGATCCGCCAGGACCGGGTGATCGCCGCCATCGACCCGGCCAAGGACGTCGATGGCTTCCACCCGGTGAATGCCGGGCGGCTCGCCACGCAGCAGCCCGGCCTCGTCCCCTGCACGCCGAAGGGGGTCATGCATCTGCTGCGCGAGGCCGGGGCGCGGCTGCCCGGCGCCCGGGCCGTGGTGCTCGGCCGCAGCCAGATCGTCGGCCGGCCGATGGCGCAGCTTCTGCTGGCCGCCGACTGCACGGTGACCATGGCGCATTCCCGCACCCGCGACCTGCCGGCCGAATGCCGCCGGGCGGAGATCCTGGTCGCCGCCGTCGGCCGGCCGGCGCTGGTGCGAGGCGACTGGATCGGCGAGGGCGCGATCGTCATCGATGTCGGCATCAACCGCGGCGCGGATGGCAAGCTGGTCGGCGACGTCGCCTTTGCCGAGGCGGCGCCGCGGGCCGCCGCCATCACCCCGGTGCCGGGCGGGGTCGGGCCGATGACCATCGCCTGCCTGCTCGAGAACACGCTGGAGGCGGCGCTAGCCCGCCGCGGGCTGGCGGGCGCATGAAGCTCTATCGGCTGCTGCGCCTTCTGGGCACGGTGGCCTTGCTGGCCGCGGCCCTGCTGGCGCTGCTCTGGCTGCCGACGCCGACCACGGCGGAATGGCTCCGCATCGCCGGCGTCGGCCTGCCGGCGCTGGCGATGCTGCTGCTGAGCCGCGCCCTGCGGCGGGCGCAGAAAACCTCGCGATAGGGCGGAGCGCGCCCCGGCACGCGGTCGAGCGTGCCGCGCGGGCGCATCCGGACGCCGCAGGCCCCAGACTCTGATCGCTCGAGGCGGCCTCGCCGACAAGCGTGCTCACGCGATCGGGCCCTGGCCTGGACCATGATCCGCGCCCCCGGCCGCTCGGCGATGGCGGCCGGCGATTTCAGGTCGATCCCAGAACCAGAGGGGATGTCCCGGCGCCATTGGCCGCCGGGCCGATGCTCGGCCACTGGCCCCCGCCTCAGCCGTGGCGGGGCTGGACATGCCCGATCACGGAGCTGGGAAATTACATGAAATCCGCAAAAGAATTGAAACGGGCTGGGAGCAAACCAGGATCGGAATCATTAATTGGAACGCGGACTGTTGCGCGCGTCACCCCCCCAACCGGCGGGCGCAACCGCCCTGTTGGCTGCCCCCAAGCGCCGACAGGGCCAGCCCCCTGCTTTTCCCCAAAGGCAGGGGGCTTTCCGTCTCTCCAGACCAGGCCCCGTTCATCCGGGCTCACGGATCATGACCGGGACCAGCGTTTGATCGGGTGAGGCACGCCTCCGGCGTCAGCCGCGATCCGCCGCTCGCTGCATCACCTCGGCCATCGCCCGGTCGCGCGGATCGACGCTCGCCGCCAGCCCGGCCCTCGCCCCCGACCGGTCCGGCTCGGCCCGGTTCTGGCTGAGCTTGCGCTTGCCGGTCAGCCGCTCGATCCGCAGCGACAGGCCAAGGATGCCCTTGAGCTGCCCGGCGACGAAGCTGGCCGGGGCATCCTCCACCGACCAGGGCCGCGGCTGCGCCGCCTCCTGCCGCTCGGTGAGCAGAGCGACGATGGCATGCAGCCGGGCCGGGTCCTCGATGACCTCGACCGGGCCCTCGGCATGCACCGCCTCGTAATTCCAGGTCGGCACCACCCGGTGATGCTCGGCCTTGGACGGGTACCAGTTGGGCGAGACATAGGCCTCGGCGCCGCGGAAGATGGCAAGCGCCCGGCCGGCCTCGCGCAGCGCCGCGGCATGCGGGTTGGCCCGCGCGACATGGCCGAGCAGCACGCCCTGCTCCTCCACCAGCGTCAGGGGCAGATGCGTCACATCCGGCACGCCGCCGGCGCCGTTGGAGACGAGCAGCGCCAGGCGGGCCTCGCGGATCAGGCCGTAGAGGATATCCGGGCGTTCCTCCCGGAAGGCGGGCGGGTTGTACATGCTTGCAGCCTGCCCGAGGGTCGACCGGGCCCGCAACGGCAACCGGCACGGGGCGGGGTTGCGTTCGCGGCGGGTCTTCTACCTCGGATTATGCAGCCGCCGCATATCAGGCGCACGACGCGCCGATCTGCGGCCCGCAGGGCCGAGCGCCCAAACAGGCGCCGCGGCTTATGCCGCGAAGACCGAGGCAAACCGGAGGTCCGCGTCCGGCATCCGAGGCGCAGGACGGTGAAGCCGTCCTGCGCTCGGTTTCAGGGCTTCGGGTCGTGCTCCGTTCGCTCCGCGGCGCGTTCGGTGGCCTCGCGATCATTGTGCGGCTTGCCCTTGGCCTGTCCGTCGCCGGCGGCGCCGGCCGCCGGATCGCCGCCGGACGCATCCTGCCCCTTCTCCTGCGGCGTCCAACCGGGCTCTCCGGTGCCCTGGCCCGTCTCCTTCGGTGGCGTTGGTTTCGCCATGTCCCCCTCCGCTGGTTCGGGGGCGGAACGCCAGGGTGGAAGGGGGGTTCCGGCTCAGCGCCCGGCGGCGTCCTCCGACGGCCAGCCCCAGGGCGCCGCCTCGAGATAGACCCGCACATAGGGCGCCATGGCCGGGTCGCGCAGCGCCGCCTCGGGATGCTGGAAGCCGAGCGCGACCACCTCCCGCCGATCGGGCCGCAGCGTCGGCTCGGTGGCCAGCCGCGCCTCGAAGACCTGCACATGATCGAGGCAGCCCTCGAAGCGCAGCGTCACCTCGCGGGCAAGGCGCAGCCGCTCCGGCGGCAGGTCGAGGCCGGTCTCCTCGCGGAGCTCGCGGCAGGCGGCCAGCACCGGCGCCTCGCCCCGGCGCAGGCCGCCCCCCGGGAAGGTCGAACCCGGCCGGTAGGACTGGCGCAGGATGAGCACTCGCGGCCCGCACCAGAGGGCCACCACCACGCCCTGCCGCGCCGGGCGGCGCAGCGCCCACCACAGCCGGGCGCCGCGATAGGCCAGGCGATAGGCGAGCCGCCAGGCGGCATCGGCGAGGGGTCGGGGCGCGTCCAGCAGCGGGCCAGCTTCGCTCAGAAGGCCCGGCCGGCGACCGTCTCGCCGATCGCCGGCACCACCGCGCCGACCAGGGTGCGGATCAGCGCCCCCTGGTCGCTGCCCTGCCGGTCGCAGGAGAGCAGGGCGGTCCAGATCACGCGGCCCGTCGCGCGGTCCCGCAGCTCGACGCTTCCGGTCAGCCGCTGCGGCGGCGTGGCGCCGCGGCGCGACCGGGGCGACAGGTCGCGCATCCAGGACAGGTCGTCGCCATCCGGGTTGTTGTCGGCGTCGCGGAAGCTGAAGGGGTCGCTGCCGCCACGCCCGCCCCCGGGCGCGGACAGGCTGCCGCGCCAGGAGAGCCGGTGCGTCGCCGGCTCGCCGACCCGGTGGCCCGCCTCGCGCAGCGCCGCCTCGGCAGCGTCGCGCAGCGCCCGGCTGGTGGCGTCGTCGCTGCGGAGCGCGATGCCGAGCACCGCGTCGCGCGGCAGCGGCGCCAGCGCGGTCGCCGAGAGATGGCCCGGGCAGGCGCCCTGCGCCGCGGCACCCTGGCCGAGCGCGGCAACCGGCCCGAGCAGCGCCGCCAGCAGGCCGGCCGCAGCGGCCCGCCGCATCAGAGGTCGCCGCCCTTCCGCCCGGCCATGGCGCCGAGCCGCAGCCGCAACGCGTTCAGCTTGATGAAGCCCTGGGCGTCGAACTGGTCGTAGGCGCCCTGGTCCTCCTCGAAGGTCACGTGCTTCATGGAGTAGAGGCTGTTCGGCGAGCGACGGCCGGTGACGATGACATTGCCCTTGTAGAGCTTCAGCCGCACCTCGCCGGTGACGCTGTGCTGGCTGGCATCGGCCAGCGCCTGCAGCATCCGCCGCTCCGGGCTGAACCAGAAGCCGTTGTAGACCAGCTCGGCATAGCGCGGCATCAGGCTGTCCTTCAGATGGGCAGCCTCGCGGTCGAGGGTGATGCTCTCGATGGCCCGGTGCGCCTGGTACAGGATGGTGCCGCCGGGCGTCTCGTAGCAGCCGCGGCTCTTCATGCCGACGAAGCGGTTCTCCACCAGGTCGAGGCGGCCGATGCCATTGGCCTTGCCGAGCGCGTTCAGCTCGGTCAGCAGCGCCGCCGGCGAGAGGGGCTTGCCGTCGATCGCCACCGCATCGCCGCGCTCGAAGGCGATGACGATCTCGGTCGGGCTGTCGGGCGCGTCCTCGGGGCGGATGGTGCGCTGCCAGACCATCTCCGGCGGCGCGTCCCAGGGCTCCTCCAGCACCTTCCCCTCGCTGCTGCTGTGCAGCAGGTTGGCATCGACCGAGAAGGGCGCCTCGCCGCGCTTGTCCTTGGCGATCGGGATCTGGTGCTGCTCGGCGAATTCGATGAGCTTGGTGCGGCTGGTCAGGTCCCATTCGCGCCAGGGGGCGATGACCTTCACCTCCGGCTTCAGGGCGTAGTAGCCGAGCTCGAAACGCACCTGGTCGTTGCCCTTGCCGGTCGCGCCATGCGCCACGGCATCGGCGCCGACCTGCTCGGCGATCTCGATCTGCCGCTTGGCGATCAGCGGCCGGGCGATGGAGGTGCCGAGGAGGTACTGGCCCTCGTAGAGGGCGTTCATGCGGAACATCGGGAAGATGAAGTCCCGCACGAATTCCTCGCGCAGGTCGTCGACGAAGATGTTCTCCGGCTTGATGCCGAGCAACAGCGCCTTGTCGCGGGCCGGGCCGAGCTCCTCGCCCTGGCCGAGATCGGCGGTGAAGGTCACCACCTCGCAGGCATAGGTGGTCTGCAGCCATTTCAGGATGACGCTGGTGTCGAGCCCGCCCGAATAGGCGAGGACCACCTTCTTCACGTCCTTCACGCGCATCGCGATGTTCCTTGGCCGGCCGTGGGGGCGCCCCCACGGCCCGAAAGCGAGGGGGGTGTCCTGCCCCGGCGCGGCGCAGGGGACAAGAGGCTTATTGCCAACGGCACCGGCGATGTGGTTTCATCACTTTTATGGGATATCGCATACTATTGTATTTTATCCTATGCGTTGCTGGCTTCGGCCCGCTGCGGGCCGAGCCCTCCCGCATCCCTCTCCTCGACCCCGGGGCGGTGCCGCATCTGGGCCCCGAGGGACGCGAGGATTACGCCCGCTTCCTGTTGCAGGCGACGCCGCGCGCCTTCGCCCTGAGCCCGGATGGGGCCTGGGGCTGGGCAGCGGCGCTGCCGGACGCGGCCATCACTGCGGCACGGGCGCTGGAGCTCTGCGGTTCCTGGGGCGGCAAGGATTGCAAGATCTATGCCGAGGACCTCGCCGTGGTCTGGCCGGGGCTGGAGCGCCCGGCCCCGCCGCCGGGGCCGCCCCAGCCGGTCGCGGCCGGGCCGGGCTGGTCGCTGGTGCCGGATGGCCGCTTCCTCTGGCAGGGGCCGGGCGCCGCGCGGGGCGCCTATGTCTGGGCGCATGGAAGGGCGGCCGGCGGCCAGGACAGCCGCGGCAGCCAGCCGCAGCCGCATGTGCGCGTCTTCAACAATGTCGGCTACGACGTCTTCCGCTTCGACCGCGACCCCGCCACCGACGAGACCGACCTCGCCGCCACCTGGCTGCGCGGCGCGCTGCGCAGCCTGCGCGCCCAGGGCTATGGGCGCGTCGTCATCGGCGGCCAGTCGCGCGGCGCCTGGAATGCCTTGCAGGCGCTGGACACGCCCGGGCTGGTGGATGGCGTGGTGGCCATCGCGCCGGCGGCGCATGGCGCGGCGGGCAGCCCGGCCTGGGCCTGGGCACTCGACGACCTGCAGCAGGTGGTCGCCGCCGCCCGCAGCCCCGCCGCCCGGGTGGCGGTGGCGAGCTTCGCCGAGGACGAGTTCGACCCGGACCCGGAGCGCCGCGCCGCCCTGTTCCGCCGGCTGAACGCCCCGCAGGTCGGCGGCCTGCTCTTCCTCGACCGCCCGGCCGAGGTCACCGGGCATGGTGGCGGCGCCGATGCCCGCTTCACCCTGCGCTACGGCGCCTGCCTGCTCGATTTCGTCGAGGGCCGCACCACCGGCTGCGGCGAGGCGGCGCCGGACCGCCGCGCCCCCGATGCGCTGCTCGCGGCCAGGGCCACGGGCCGCTGAGGCCGCCATCGCCGGAGGCCGGGGCCCCGCCCCCGGCGCGGCGTCACCGGCCCAGCCAGGCCGCCAGCACCTGCCGCTCCTCCGGCGGCATCTGGGTGACGTTGTTCGGCGGCATGGCATGGCTGAGCACCGCCTGCACCCGGATCGCCGCCGCCGCGCGGGCGATCTGCGCCGGCGTGTCCAGCCGCACCCCCTTCGGCGCCATGGCGAGGCCGGCCCAGACCGGCTCGGCCGCATGGCACATGGAGCAGCGGCTGGTGACGATCTCCACCACCGCATCGGGCGGCGCCGCCGCCGCCGCTGGCACCTCCGCGGACGCCTCGATGGCGGCGAGGCCGAGCCGCTCCCGCCCGATCGGCGAGGAGGTGAGGCTGACCAGCGCCGCCAGCAGCAGGCAGAGCGCCGCCACCCCCCAGCACCACCAGGCATTGCCGCGGCCGCTGTGGCGGAGGTTGTAGAAGACCCGGATCACCGCCCCGGCCACCAGCACCAGCCCGACGATCACGAAGGCCCAGCGGGTCGACCACAGGATCGGGTAGTGGTTCGCCAGCATCAGGAACAGCACCGGCAGGGTGAGGTAGTTGTTGTGCGTGCTGCGGGTCTTCCCCGCCTTGCCGAGCGCCGGGTCCGGCGCCTCGCCCCGCAGCAGCGCGGCGATCACCTTGCGCTGGTTGGGGATGATGACCATGGCGACGTTGCCGGCCATCCAGGTCGCCATCACCGCGCCGGTGTGCAGCATGGCGCCGCGGCCGCTGAAGACCTGCTGGAAGAGGAAGGCGAGCAGCACCACGAAGCCGAAGCCGATCGCCCCCAGCAGCACCTCGTTCTGGCCGATCGGCGAGCGGCAGAGCAGGTCGTAGGCCGCCCAGCCGAGCAGCAGCGCGCCGATGCCAATCGCCGCCGCCGTCACCGGGCCGATATCGGCGACCGCCGGGTCGATCAGGTAGAGCTCGGAGGCGCCGTAATAGAGCCAGGCCAGCAGCGCGAAGCCGGAGAGCCAGGTGGTGTAGGCCTCCCATTTGTGCCAGAGCAGGTCGGGCGGCAGGTCGGCCGGCGCCACCAGCCATTTCCGCACCTGGTAGAAGCCGCCGCCATGCACCTCCCAGAGCTGGCCGCCCTTGCCGGCCGGGATGTCGGGCGCCGGCTTCAGCGCGGCATCGACATGCATGAAGTAGAAGCTGGCGCCGATCCAGGCCATGCCGGCCAGCACGTGCAGCCAGCGCAGCAGCATGCCGCCCCATTCGTGGATATACGGGTCCATCAGTGCATCGCTTCCTGGGCGCGCGCCGCGGCGGCGGCATCCGCCTGCGTCGCCGTGCCGGGGCCGTTGAAGTAGAGGTTCAGCACCACCGCCATCAGCGCCGAGAGCAGGATGCCGGAGTCGAGGATCGGCGCCAGGGCATGCGGCATGGCGCGGAAGAATTGCGGCGCCACCAGCGGGATCAGCCCGAAGCCGATGGAGATGGCGACGACGTAGAGGTTGTGGCGGTTGCCGGCGAAATCGACGCCCGAGAGGATGCGCACCCCGGTCGCCGCCACCATGCCGAACATGACGATGCCGGCGCCGCCGAGGACGAAGAGCGGCACGCTCTCGACCAGCGCCCCGAGCTTCGGCACCAGCCCCATCACCAGCATGACCGCGCCCCCCATGGCGGTGACGTAGCGGGACTTGACGCCGGTGACGCCGACCAGCCCGACATTCTGCGAGAAGCTGGTATAGGGGAAGGTGTTGAAGATGCCGCCGATGACGGTGCCGAGCCCGTCGGTGCGCAGGCCGCGGGTCATCGCCGCCTGGTCCGGCTTCCGGCCGGTCATCTCGCCGAGGGCGAGGAACATGCCGGCGGATTCGATCATCACCACCACCATGACGATGCTCATTGTGATGATTGCCACCGGCTCGAAGACCGGGATGCCGAAGGCGAAGGGCAGCACCAGGTCGAACCAGGGCGCCTCCGCCACCCGGGCGAAGCTCATCCGCCCGATCGCCCAGGCGGCGGCGCAGCCGAGCACGATGCCGACCAGGACGGAGATGTTGGCGAGGAAGCCGGCGGCGTACTTGGTGATCAGCAGGATCAGCACCAGCACCGCCGCCGCCATGCCGAGATGCAGCGGCTCGCCATAGCCGGGCAGGTTCGGCGCCGGCGCCCCGGCCGCCCAATTGACGCCGACCCGCATCAGCGAGATGCCGATCATCAGGATGATCGTGCCGGTGACGACGGCCGGGAAGAGCGGCAGCAACCGGCTGACGAAGGGCGCGATCAGCATCGTCACCAGGCCGGCGGCGATGACCGCGCCGAAGATGCCGAGCAGGCCGAGCTCGGGGTTGCTGGCCATGGCGACCATCGGCCCGACCGCGGCGAAGGTCACGCCCATCATCACCGGCAGGCGGATGCCGAAGGGGCCGAGGCCGAGCGACTGGATCAGCGTGGCGATGCCGCAGGCGAAGAGATCGGCATTGACCAGCATCGCCACCTGCGCCGGCGGCAGCTTCGCGGCGCGGCCGATGATGAGCGGCACGGCGACGGCGCCGGCATACATCACCAGCACATGCTGCAGGGCGAGCGCCAGCAGCTTCGGTGCCGGCGGCACCGTGTCCACGCTCTCTTCCGGCTCCGCCAATTCCGGCCCCCCCTGGCTGATGCCCGCGCGGGTCCCGGCGCCCTTCCCGGCTTCCCTGTTACGATGCGGCGCGGTGCCGGTTCAAGGCCCCGGTCGGGACGGGGTCCGCGCCCTCAGGTCTCCAGCCGGACCCCGGTGCGCTGCACCACGTCGCGGAATTTCGCCACCTCGCGCGCGAGGAAGGCGCGGGCATCGGCCGGCGCGTTCGGCCGGTCCCAGGCCTCGACCCCGGCGGTGAGCAGCCGCTCGCGCAGCCCGGGCTCGGCCAGGGCGGCGTTGAGGGCGCGGTTCAGCGCGGCCTGGATCTCGGCCGGCATGGCCGGCGGGCCGAGCAGGATGTTCCAGGTGGTGAGGTCGTAGCCGCTGACCCCGCTCTCGGCGAGCGTCGGCAGATCGGGGAAGGAGGGGAAGCGCCGGTCGCCGGTGACGGCGATGCCGCGCACCATGCCGTCGCGGATCTGCTGCGCCGCCGAGGCGAGGACGGCGATGCCGAACTGCCCCTCGCCCTGGAAGATCGCGGTCAGCATCTGGCCGCCACTGCGATAGGGCACATGCACGAAGCGGGTGCCGAGGCCGAGCGCCAGCAGCTCCGAGGCGAGGTGCGGGATGGAGCCGACGCCGGAGGTGGCATAGGTGTAGGTCTCGGGCGGCGCCGCCCGCAGCGTCGCCACCACCCCGGCCGCATCCTGCGCCGGGAAATCCTTGTTGACGACGAGGGCGAGCGGGGCGAGGCCTATGACCCCGAGATGCGAGAAATCGCGCAGCGGGTCGTAGCGGGTGCCGCCGACCAGCGCGCTCGGCGCGATGGCATGCGAGGAGCTCTCGACCAGCATGACGGTGTAGCCGTCCGGCGCCTGCCGGCGCAGCCAGTCGCTGGCGACGATGCCGCTGGCGCCCGGCCGGTTCTCCACCACCAGCCGGGTCTGCGGCCCGAGATGCTCGGCCATCCGGTCCGCCAGCAGCCGCGCGGCGATATCGGTGGAGCCACCGGGGGCGAAGCCGGTGGCCATGGTGACCACGCGCTCGGGATAGGCCGCCAGGGCCGGGCCCGCCAGCAGCGAAAGCGCGGAGAGGGCGAGGGTGCGGCGGCGCATCGGGGCGGCTCCTTCGGGTTGGGCGCCGTCAGCCCGGCGGCAGGGCATCGGCGGGCATGCGGGTGATCACCGGCCCCATCAGCCCGAGATCGAGGGCGGCGCGGGTGACGGCGGCGGCGAAGCCCGGCGCCGCGGCCAGCGCCGCGAGGCGCAGCCGCGCCGCCGGCTCGGCCACCAGCCGCGCCAGCGCCGGCCCGTCCTCCGGCAGCGGCAGGCTCGGCCGCACCGGCCCACGCTGCGGCGGCGTGCCGAGCAGCAGCCGCTCCACCACCCGGCTGTCGAGCGAGAGGGCGGTGCCGCAGGTCATCGCCAGATCCGGCTCCGGCCAGGCGAGGCGCAGCCCGACCAGCGCCCCGGGCGCCCGGCCGCGGGCAAGGTGGTTGTCCCAGATCACCAGCCCCTCCCCCTCGGGGAAGGTCTCGGCCGCGACGCCCCCCTCGGCCCGCGGGCCGGTGATGCGGACCAGGGCGAAGCGCGCCGCCATCAGGGCCTGCAGCAGCCGCGCCTCCTCGCTGCCTGGCAGGGGCGGCTCGGCCCGCGCCTGGCGCTCGATGGCGCGGCCATGGCCGCCGACGGGATCGAGCACGCCGAGATCGAAGACCGCGGCGAGCTGCATCTCGTCGGCCGGCCGCACCTGCTTGCCGTCCCAGAGCGAGAGGGCGCGCGCCTGGCTGGCGAGGGAGGCGAGCGGGATGCGCTTCGCGGCCTCGGTCAGCAGGTGCCGGCGGAGGCCGGCATAGCGCGCGTAGCGGGCGGCCGGGGTCGCCTCCCCGGTCACGTCAGTTCGGCACCGTCACGCCAAGGGCGCGGGCGCAACGGGTGATGCTCTCCCAGGTATCGGGCTGCAGCGGCACGCCCTGGGCGAGGCGCTCGGCGCGCAGCCGCGCCTCCGGCTCGCCCGGCGCCAGCACCTCGCCGCCGGCGGTGTCGGGCCGGCAGGACTTCACCCAGGCGACATAGTCCTCGGCCGCCTGGCGGAAGCCCGCCTCGGTGCCGAAATGCCGCGGCGAGATGAAGATGGAGAGCATGCCGTTGGCGATGCGGCCGCGCGCATCCACCGGGCCGGAGCAGCCGCCGCCGGTGAAGGCGCCGGCCAGCAGCTCGCACATGAAGGCGAGGCCGGAGCCCTTGTGCTCGCCGAAGGCGCGGATGGCGCCGAGGCCGTTGGCCGGGTTGCGCGGCCCGATCGGCGGATAGTCGCCATAGAGGGTGTGCGGATCGGCCGAGAGGCGGCCATCCGGCTCCACCAGGGCATCGGCCGGCAGCGCCTTGCCGCCGTTGGAGGCGACCAGCACCTTGCCCTCGGCGACGCGCGAGGTGGCGAAGTCGAGCAGCACGGGCGGGTCGGTCGGCACGCCGACGCTGAAGGGGGCGGTGGAGAAGCGCCGCTCGGTGCCGCCGAAGGGCGCGACGAGCACGCTGCCGGCGACGTTGACGAAGTGGATGGAGATCAGCCCGGCGGCGATCGCCTGCTCGGCATAGGCGCCGACGCGGCCGATATGCCCGGCATTGCGCAGCGCGATCACCGCGGTGCCGTGCTGCTGCGCCCGCTCGATCCCCATCGCCGTCGCCTGCGGCGCGACGGTCTGGCCGAAGCCGTAATGCCCGTCGAGCAGCGCGAAGGCGCCGCCATCGGTCACCACCTCCGCCTGTTGGCCGGCGACGACATAGCCGGCCTGCTGCCACTCGACATAGCGCGGCACGCGGACCACGCCGTGGCTGTCATGGCCCGCGAGGTTGGCGCCGAGCAGGTGGCGGGAAATCCGGTCCGCCTCGGCCGCGTCGCAGCCATTGGCGCGGAAGATGCGGGTGACGAGGTCCTCGAGCGTATCGGCGCCGATCAGCACCGGTGCATAGGTGTCCATGGGGTCCCCAGGGATTGCGGCCGGGGCGGAAGGCGGCCCCGGCCGGGTCGGGTTCAGATCACGCGATCGGTCTGCGGATCGATCAGGTGCATCTGGCCCATATCGGCGGCCAGCGGCAAGGCCCGGCCCGGCTCGGCCGGCACGCTCGGGTCGATGCGGGCGACGATCTCGGCGCCCTCGAGCCAGATATGCGCCAGCGTCTCCATGCCCATCGGCTCCACCACCTCGGGGGTGAGCTGCAGCGGGGCGAGGTTCGGCCGGTGGTCGTTGGGGCGCACCTCCGTCAGGTGCTCCGGCCGGATGCCGAACAGCACCTCCTTGCCGGCATGGCCGGTATAGCGCTTGGCCCGCGCCTCCGGCACCGGCAGGCTGATGCCGCCCGGCAGCAGGATGTTCAGCGCGCCGCTGCCGTTGGCGAGCCTGGCCGGGATGAAGTTCATCGCCGGGCTGCCGATGAAGCCGGCGACGAATTTGGTGGCCGGCTTGTGGTAGAGCTCGGTCGGCGGGCCGACCTGCTCGATGACGCCGTGGTTCATCACCACCACGCGGTCCGCCAGCGTCATCGCCTCCACCTGGTCGTGGGTGACGTAGACGGTGGTGGTCTTGACGGTCTGGTGGACCTTCTTGATCTCGGTGCGCATCTGCACCCGCAGCTTGGCATCGAGGTTGGACAGCGGCTCGTCGAACAGGAACACCTTCGGGTCGCGCACGATGGCCCGGCCCATGGCGACGCGCTGCCGCTGCCCGCCCGAGAGCGCCTTCGGCTTGCGGTCGAGCAGCATGCCGATGTCGAGGATGCGGGCCGCGTTCTCCACCCGCCGGCGGATCTCCTCCTTGGGGAATTTCCGCAGCATCAGCCCGAAGGCCATGTTGTCGTAGACCGACATGTGCGGATAGAGCGCGTAGTTCTGGAACACCATGGCGATGTCCCGGTCGCGCGGCGGGATGTCGTTCACCACCGTGCCGCCGATCAGGATGTCGCCGCGCGAGATCTCCTCGAGGCCGGCGATCATGCGCAGCGTCGTCGACTTGCCGCAGCCCGAGGGCCCGACCAGGACGACGAACTCATGGTCGGCGATGTCGAGGTCGATGCCCTTCACCGCCTGCACGCCGCCCTCGTACTCCTTGACGACGCGGTTCAGCTTGACCTGTGCCATTGTGCTTCTCCCCCGGCCAGGCGGCCTTATCCCTTGGTGGCGCCGGCGGTGAGGCCGGCGATGTAGTAGTCCATCAGGAAGGCGTAGACGACCACCGGCGGCAGCGCCGCCAGCAGCGCCCCGGCCATGAGCTGGCCCCAGGCGAAGGTGTCGCCGCGGATGAGCTGGCTGACGACGCCGATGGTCAGCGGCATCTCGTCCGGCCGCGTGATGAAGGCGGTCGGGTAGACGAAGGCGGCCCAGGAGACGGTGAAGGCGAAGATCGTCGCCGCGATGATGCCGGGCAGCGCCACGGGGATGAAGATCTTGGTCAGCATCTGCATCCAGTTGGCGCCGTCGATCAGCGCCGCCTCGTCCAGCTCCTTCGGGATGGAGGCGAAGTAGCCGATCATGATCCAGGTGCAGAAGGGCACGGTCAGCGTCGGGTAGACCAGCACCAGGCCCCAGGTGGAGTTCAGCAGCCCGACCGCGCCGACGATCTGGTAGAGCGGGATGAAGAGCAGCGTGTCCGGCACCAGGTAGGTGAGGAAGACGCCGGTCGCCAGCACCTGGCTGCCGAAAAACTTCATCCGCGCCAGCGAGAAGGCGGCCAGCACCGAGATCACCATGGTCAGCACCACGACGCAGACCGTGACCTTGAGGCTGTTGAAGAAGAAGCCGCGGAACATCGGGTCGCTGATCAGCGCCCAGTAATTCTCGAGCGTCGGGTGGCGCACGATCCAGGGCGTGCCCACCGGGTTCGAGATCTCGGCGCTGGTCTTCAGGCTGGTGAGCAGCATGTAGAGCGGCGGCGCCAGCATGACGATGGCGGCGATGACCAGCGAGATATAGGCGGTGATCAGCGCCCACCGCCGCTCCTTGCGGAGCGAGCCGATGCGGCGGCCGAGGCCGGGGATGGCGGCCGAGGGGGTGGCGGCGGTGGCGGACATCAGGCCATCTCCCGGTTGCGCTGGTTGACGCCGCGAAGGATGAAGAAGGCGACGACGGCCAGCAGCGGGAACATGAACAGGCTCACCGCGGCGCCGCGCGGGATGTTCCCCGAGAGCACGCCGACCTGGAAGGCATAGCTGGCGAAGACATGCGTCAGGTCGCGCGGGCCGCCATTGGTCAGCACCCGGACGATGTCGTAATTGGCGAAGGTGACGATCAGGCTGAACAGCACGGTGATGCTGATGATGTTGCGCATCATCGGCAGCGTCACGTAGCGCAGCCCCTGCCAGCCGGTGGCGCCGTCGATCGCCGCCGCCTCGTAGAGCTGGTCGGGCACCGATTTCAGCGCCGCCAGGTACATGATCATGAAGAAGGGCGTGCCGGCCCAGACATTGACGATGATGACCGAGGCGCGCGCCCATCCCGGCTCGCCCAGCCAGGGCACCGAGGGGGCGCCGACCGCGTTCAGCAGCCAGTTCAGGCTGGAATAGCTGGGATCGAACATCCACCACCAGCCGAGGGTGGAAAGCGCCGGCGGCACCACCCAGGGCAGCAGCAGCAGCCCGCGCCAGATCCGCTGCCCCTTGGTCGGGATGTGGTGCAGCATGTGCGCCAGCCAGAAGCCGAGCAGCGCCTTCAGCACCACCGCGCTGATGGCGAAGATGCAGCTCTGCCAGATCACCATCCGGAAGGTCTCGGATTCCAGCAGGATCTGGAAATTGTCGAGGCCGATGAAGCTGGTCATCCGCCGGTTCAGGGTGGAGAGGTAGATGGCGTAGCCCGCCGGCCAGGCGACCAGCCCGGCGATCACCGCGATCAGCGGCAGCGCCATCAGGAAGGCGATGGTGGACCGTCGTCGGGCGATGCGGTGCAAGGTGACGCCGGTCCGGGGCGGGGCGGCCGCCGGCCCCGCTGCGGTCACTGTGGTGGCATCCAGCGCCATGGAAGCCTCTCCCTGTCGTCGTGCTTGGGCGAAGAGGGCGGCGCGCCGGCGCCGTCCCTGCCTGTGGTCAGGCCAGGTGCCGGGATTGGCCCGGGCGCCTGGACCTGCCGCGCGGAGCTATGGCGCAAGCCGGCCCGGCCTTCAATTCCGATCCGTCGCGCCGGCCCCAGCGGCGCCTCAGCCGCGCCGCATGTTGTTGATCTCGCGCTCCAGCCAGCCCATCGCCTGGTCGGCGGACTCGCCGCCCTGGGCGACGCGGGCGATCACCTTGGTGTTCAGCGCCTGGACGTACATCTGCGAGGCGAGCTCGGCCGGCGCCGGCGAATAGGCGATGGAGTACTTCGCCTGGTGGTGCGGCTTCAGCGGGTAGTTGTAGATCGTCCCCGGCGGCGGCCCTTGCGTCGTCCAGACCGGGAAATCGGCCATGCTGGCGAAGGGCGGGATGTCGTAGCCGCCGCTGGTGTTGGTGGTGAACTCGGCGCTCTCGCGCTGGCCGAGGAACTCCAGCAATGCCTTCGTCGCGGCCTTGTTCTTGCCGAAGGCCCAGACGCCGGTGGTGAAGGGCAGATAGGCGAGGAAGCGCCCCGCCGGGCCGGCGGGCATCGGCACCGTCCAGCATTTCTCGGCCACCTGCGGCGCGTCCCGCTTGGCCACCGCCCAGGCGGAGGGCGGGTTGAAGACGAGGGCCGAGCGGCCGGAGATCAGCGCCCGGTTGTTGGAGGCGTCGTCCCAGGCCCAGACGTCGTTCGGCAGGAATTTCGACAGCCGCACGGCGTAGTCGAGCACCTGCTTCAGCTTGTCGTTGCCCTTGATCGTCGGGTTGCCCTTCTCGTCGGTGATCTGGGCGCCGTAGCTGAGGAAGAGCGCGCCGACCCAGTCCACCGCATCGCTGAACTGGCCCATCGGCAGGCCGAAGGGGACGTTCGCCTTGTGGCAAGCCTCGGCCGCCTTGAGGAAGGTGTCCCAATTCCAGGCATCGGCGCCCGGGCCCGGCTTGCCCTCGGCCGGCCACATGGCGCGGATGTCGATGCCGGCATGCTGCTCGAACAGGTCGTAGCGCACGCAGGCCGGCTTGGTCTGGGTGCCGGAGGTGGCCGGCACGCCGCGCCACTTGCCGCCATGCTTGGCGAGATACTCGGCGATCGGGTTGATCGGGCCGTACTTGCCGATCAGCCGCTCGATCACGTCATCCACCGGCTCGAGCTGGTCGGCATAGGCGCCGACATCCCAGGGCGTCAGCGAGATGGCGTCATGGCCGTTGCGGGACTGCGCCTGCGCCGCGGCGGTGAGCTGGAGCTGGTTGCCGGTGGTGTTGATGAAGTCGAGCTGGACGTTGACGCGATTCTGCTCGCCCCATTTGGCGCAGAGCTGCTTCAGCGCGTCGTTGCCGCCCGGCACCCAGTGGTCCCAGAAGGCGATGCGGACCGTCCCGCCCGTTCCCTGCGCATGCACCATGGGCGCGCCCAGCGCGCCCGCAGCGACCACCCCGGCGCCGGAGCGCAGCATGCCGCGCCGGCCGATCCGATTGCCTGCCATCTTGGTTCTCCCAGAGCGGCGGGATGCCCCGCCCGACAGCCTTCCCGAGCCTGTTCCGGCCCTGGCGCGCACCATGGCCCGGCCCGGTTCGGCTGACAACGGCCCGTGGCGCCGGAGGGGCCGCGCCGCGCCGCACATCCGCGCCACGTGCCACGCCGCGAAACACTTCGCATCATGAAGCCTGCGCTGGATCGGCGCCGCCCTGGACCATGGTCCGCGAACCGGCGTGAGCGGATCGTGGCCTAGAGCCGCAGCAGCGCCTCGCGCAGCACCGGCGCCGCCTCCGGCGCGGGCAGGCGCAGGATCTCCCGCACCAGCCGCGCCGCGCCGCGGCATGGCGCGGCCGGCTCCGTCGCCGGCCCGCCGCTGCCGGACAGCGGCGACAGGCCGGAGGCCAGGGGCTGGAAGGCGACCAGCCGCACCGAGATCGCCGCCTGCGCCTCCCGCAGCAGGGCCTCCACCCGCTCCGGGTCCAGCGCCGGCGTCTCCGGCGGCCTGTCGGCCTGTTCCATGACCGCCACCGCCGCCGTCTCCAGCGCCGCCCACTCCGCTGCCAGCAGCAGCCGCGCCACATCCGGCAGCGAGCCGCCCGCGGGCGGATGCAGCCAGTCGGCGCAGCGCGCCGAGCGGCGCCGCGCCAGGCTCTCCATCGCCGGCAGCGCCGCCTCGGCCAGGGCGAGCAGCGCCGCATCCGGCGCGGTCCACAACCCGGCCGCGTAATGCGGCAGCACGGCGCGGTGCAGCGCCTCCGCCCTCTCGCCGCGGGTCGCGCCGTCGCCGGCCAGCGCCAGCCAGGCCGTCGCCAGGGCTTCGAACGCCGCCGGGTCCAGGCGTTCCAGCGCCGCCGCCAGGGGCTCCGCCCGCAGCCGGGCCCGCATCGCCTCCGCCCGCAGGGGCGCCGGCGGCCGCCCCGGGGAGAATTCCTCGCCATCGACGCGGCGGGTCAGGATGCCCGCCCGCACCAGCTCGGCATCGCTCGGCAGCCAGAGCTGCGAGGGCGGGGTCTCCATCACGCGGTCGACGAACCAGGCCGGCTGGCCGCTGCGCAGCATGCGTTGGCGCTCGGCCTGCACCGCCAAATCCGGCAGAGGGGCGGGCGACGAAAGGCTGCTGGGGCGATGGAAGCCGAGGCTCGCGCCCTCCCGCAGCAGCCGCGTGCGCCCGGCCTGGAAGATGATCGTGCAGGCGGAGGCGCATTGGCCGCGGACATAGGTCGTCAGGCCGCGCTGCCACACCATCTGCGCCATCGCCACGGCCTCGGCGATGGCGCCGCCCGGGCTGTCGAGATGCAGCACCCGGGCCTCCGGCGCGGCGTCCAACGCCTGGCCCAGGATGGCGGCGGCGCCGGGCCGGATGGCGCCGGTGAAGGCCAGCTCCCGGCCGCGGCGGAGGCTGTGGGCCATGGGCGGCGGCAGGCGGGCGATCTGCGCCGCATGGACCCAGTTGGCCAGCACCAGGGGCAGGCTTTCCCGGGCCAGGGTGATGAGCGAAGAGCCGAAGCTCAGGGCCACCGTGGCCTGCGCCGCCAGGGCCCAGACGCGCCGCCCGCCGCGCCCGACATGCCGCCGGGCCGAGCGCCAAGTGCCGACCACCTGCCAGACGAGGACAGGGATGCCGAGAAGCAGGATCAGGCTGGCCAGCAGGGCGGTCTGCCAGGCCGAGGCCTGCAGGGCGCTCAATCCGAGCGCAAGGCCGAGGCCACCGGCTGCGGCCGTGAGGTTCAGCAGGATGCCGTTCACCCAGAAGCTGGTGCCCAGCCCCAGCAGGCCGCGCCAGTGCCGCGCCAGGTAGCCGGGCCGCCGCCCGGCCGGCGCGGCGCGGGGCGAGCCCGGCGCCAGGGCCGCCTCGCCGAAGACGGCGGCCGCCTCCCGCCATCCCGCCATGCCGAAGCGCCAGACGCGCCAGGCGGCGGCCTCCCGCCGCAGCCGCGCCCGCAGCGCCGCCTCGTCGAAGGGGCCCTCGACCTGGCCGTCGCGCTCGCCATACCAGACCGTCCCGCCTCCGGCGCCTCCCGCTGCGTCCATGCCCGCCTCCGGTCCTGCGGCGGCAGTATGGTCCGGGCCCTCCCGCGGGCCCGGCAACAAAATCCTACGCCGCCCCCGCCCGCCGCCAGCCGCCGTTACAAGCCGCATCCATCCGCGGTAGAAGCGGCCCGGGCGCGGCGCGGCCGGCAGGAAAGGATGGGGGCTGGACGATGCATGAGACCGTGGGCTTCGCCGATATCGAGGCGGCGGCGGCGCGGCTGCGCGGCAAGGTGGTGCGCACGCCGCTGCTGCGCCACCGGCTGCTGGACGAGATCGCCGGCGGCACGGTGCTGGTGAAGCCGGAGCCCTTGCAGAAGACCGGCAGCTTCAAGCTGCGCGGCGCCACCAACGCCGCCCTGCTGCTCGACCCCGCCGCCCGCCGGGCCGGGCTGGTGACGCATTCCTCGGGCAATCACGGCCAGGCCATCGCCTGCGCGGCGCATATGCTCGGCATGCCGGCGCTGATCGCCATGCCGCACGACGCGCCCGCCATCAAGGTGGAGAGCACGCGGCGCTGGGGGGCGGAGATCCATCCCTTCGACCGGCATGGCGAGGACCGCGACGCCCTCGCCGCCCGGCTGGCCGAGGCGCGCGGCGCGACGCTGATCCCGCCCTTCGACCATCCGCATGTCATCGCCGGCCAGGGCACCGTGGCGCTCGAGCTGCTGGAGGATGCGCGCGCCGCCGGCCTCGCCCTGGATGCGCTCGCCGTCTGCACCGGCGGCGGCGGGCTGATCGCCGGCTGCGCGCTGGCGGCCGAGGCGCTGGCGCCCGAGGCCGAGGTCTGGGCGGTGGAGCCCGAGGGCTGGGACGACACCCGCCGCAGCCTCGAGGCCGGGCGGCGCATCGCGGCCGACGGCCAGGCGGACGGGTTCTGCGATTCCCTGCTCTCGCGCCAGCCCGGGGCGCTGACCTTCGCGATCAACCGCCCGCGCCTGGCCGGCGGCCTCGCCGTCAGCCGGGCCGAGGTGCTGCGCGCCATGCGCTTCGCCTTCGACCACCTGAAGCTGGTGACGGAGCCGGGCGGCGCCGTCGCGCTGGCGGCGCTGCTGGCCGGCCGGCTGGATGCGCGGGGGCGGACCATCGGCGTCGTCATCAGCGGCGGCAACGTCGATCCCGCCGTCTTCGTGCAGGCCCTGGCCAGCGCCTGATGCCGCTCCGTCTCGGTCTTCGCCACCGGCCGGTGCTGCTGGCCGCGGCGGGGCTCGGCGCCCTGGCCGGGGTGCTGTGCGGCCTCGGCGGCCTGCCGACGCCGACATCGCTGCTCATCGGCTGGTGCGTCGCGGTGCTCGCCTATGCCGGCCCCACGATGCGGGCCATGCACCGCGCCACCCCGGCGCAGATCCGCCGGCGGGCCGAGCTGCTGGACGATGGCGAGGCGGCGGTGCTGGCGGCGAGCCTGCTCGCCTCGGTGGCCGCGCTCGGGGCGGTGGGCTGGTTCCTCGCCTCGCGCTCCGGCGCCATGGCGGCGCCCGAGATCGCGCTGGCGCTGCTCACCATCCTGCTGTCCTGGCTGTTCGTGCACCTGCTCTTCGCGGTGCGCTACGCGCATGAATTCTGGCAGGCCGATAGCGGGCTGGACTTCCCGGGCGGCGAGCCGCCCGATTTCAGCGATTTCCTCTACTTCGCCTTCACCATCGGCATGACCTTCCAGACCTCCGACGTGGAGATCTCGAGCCGCCTGCTGCGCCGGCTGGCGCTGCTGCACGCCCTGGTCGCCTTCCTGTTCAACGCGGTGATCCTGGCGGCCGCGGTGAACGTCACCGCCAGCATGATGAGCTGATCCCCATGACGCCGCGGCGCGGCGTCATGGGGTCCCGGGGTCAGCGCTGATGCGCGAGCCGGCTGCGCTCGGCGCAGGCCCAGCCATGGGAATGCACCAGCCCGTCATCATAGTCCGCTTCCTCCGGGTGCTGCGCCATGGCCGCCGCGATCTCGGCGCCGCGGCCGCGCATCGGGCCGGTCGCCGGGGCGGGCGGCTCGGTGGCCCAGCCATGGGAGTGCACCAGGCCGTCGTCGTAATCGTCGTGGGACATCGGGAGCCTCCTTGTTGTCTTGGTTGGGGTTGTCTTGGTTGGGGTGGTCGTGGTGGGGGGGCCGCGCCACCGGGGCGGCGCGGCCCCGTCGCTCACTTCGCCGGGGCGGGCTGCTTCGCCGGGGCGTGGTGATCGTCGTGGTCGTGGAACTGCGCCGCCTCGGTGCTGGTCGCCAGCGCCGTGGTGCTGGACTGGCCGCCGCCGGCCGCCGTCGCCACCGCATCGAAGTAGCCGACGCCGACCTCGCGCTGGTGCCGCACCGCGGTGAAGCCCTCGGCCTCGGCCGCGAACTCGGCCTGCTGCAGCTCGGAATAGGCGCCCATGCCGCGGTCCTTGTAGCCGCGGGCCAGCTTGAACATGGACAGGTTCAGGCTGTGGAAGCCGGCCAGCGTCACGAACTGGAACTTGTAGCCCATGGCGCCCAGCTCGCGCTGGAACTTGCTCGCCGCCTCGACGCCCATCTTCCGCTGCCAGTTGAAGGACGGGCTGCAGTTGTAGGCGAGCATCTTGCCCGGGAACTCCTTCTGCACCGCCTCGGCGAAGTCGCGGGCATCCTGCAGGTCGGGATCCGAGGTCTCCCACCAGAGCAGGTCGGCATAGGGCGCATAGGCCAGGCTGCGGGCGATGGCGTATTGCTTGCCGACGCCCGGCTTGATGCGGAAGAAGCCCTCGGGCGTGCGGTCGCTGGTGATGAAGGGGCGGTCGCGCTCGTCCACGTCGCTGGTGAGGAGCTGCGCGCTCTCGGCATCGGTGCGGCAGAGCAGCACGGTCGGCACGCCCTCGACATCGGCCGCGAGCCGGGCCGCGTTCAGGGTACGGATATGCTGCTGGATCGGCACCAGCACCTTGCCGCCGAGATGGCCACACTTCTTCTCGGACGCCAGCTGGTCCTCGAAATGCACGCCGGCCGCGCCCGCCTCGATCATGGCGCGCATCAGCTCATAGGCGTTGAGCGGGCCGCCGAAGCCGGCCTCGGCATCGGCCACGATCGGCGCCATGTAGTGCGTCTCGTCGCCCTTGCCTTCCTGCACCGCGATCTGGTCGGCGCGGCGCAGCGCGTTGTTGATCCGGCGGATCACCGTCGGCACGCTGTCGACCGGGTAGAGCGACTGGTCGGGGTACATGGTGGAGGCGCTGTTGGCGTCGGCCGCCACCTGCCAGCCGGAGAGGTAGATCGCCTTCAGCCCGGCCTTCACCTGCTGCAGGGCCTGCATGCCGGTGAGGGCGCCGAGGGTGTTCACATAGGGCTCGGACTTCAGCAGCTGCCAGAGGCGACGGGCCCCGCGATCGGCCAGCGTGTGCTGGATGCGGAAGCTGCCCGCGAGCCGCGCGACATCCGCCGGGGTGTAGTCGCGGCGGATACCGTCGAAGCGGCCGGGCTCGGGCCGGTCACCCCCGAAGCTGCCATCGGGCGCATAGGTGGGGGTGGGGGTCGTCTGACGCATAATCGTTCCAACTCCTGCTGCCGTCATCGGGCGGGCAGGTCAATAATTCACATTGCGACGCCAAAGTTCAGCCCCTATTGCCGTGAAATCCGGCAAAGCTGTAACGGTCTTCACAGGGCTGGCGTAAATTTCGTAAAGGTGGTCAAGGATGGCGCGGACACTGATCGGGCGGACGGTCCGCCGGCTGCGGCAGGAGAAGGGGCTGGCGCAGCAGGCCCTGGCCGCTCGCCTCGGCATCTCCGCCAGCTACCTGAACCTGATCGAGCATGACCAGCGCGCCGTCACCGCCTCCCTGCTGATCAAGCTGACCGAGGCGCTGCAGGTCGACATCGCCGCCCTCTCCGGCCTGCGGGAGAAGGCGATCGAGACCGGGCTGCGCGAGGTGCTCTCCGACCCGCTGCTCGGCCTCGACCAGGTGCCGGAGGAGGAGGTGGGGACGCTCGCCGGCAGCGCGCCCAATGTCGCGCGCGCCATGCTCGCCCTCTACCGCGCTTGGCGGGTGGCGCGGGAGGATTCCGGCGGCATCGCCCTGCCGACCGGGCGGCGCATCCTGCTGCCGACCGAGGAGGCGCGCGACTTCTTCCACGACCGCGCCAACCATTTCCCGGGGCTGGAGGCGGCGGCCGAGGCGATCGCCGCCGAGATGGGCGTCACCGCGCCCTCCGAGATGAACCATGCGGTCGCGCAGCGGCTGCGGCAGACGCATGGCCTCGTCGTCACCGTCACCGCCCTGCCCGGGGCGCTCCGCCGCTACGATCCCACCGGCCGCCGCCTCGACCTCTCGGAGACGCTGCCGCGCGAGAGCCGCGGCTTCCACCTCGCCTTCCAGCTCATGCTGCTGGAGGCAGGCGAGGCGGTGCAGGCGGCGATCGGCGGCTTCGAGCCCTCCTCGGCCGAGGCCGGGCAGCTCATCCGCATCGGGCTGCTGAACTACGCCGCGGCGGCGCTGCTGATGCCCTACGGCCCCTTCCTCGCCGCGGCGCGGGAGTTGCGGCACGATCTGGAGGCGCTGGCCTCGCGCTTCGGCGTCTCCTTCGAGCAGGCCTGCCACCGCCTCACCACCCTGCAGCGGCCGGACGAGCCGGGGCAGCGCGGCGTGCCCTTCTTCTTCCTCCGCGTCGACCCGGCGGGGAATGTCGGCAAGCGGCTGGCCGCCGCCGGCTTCCCCTTCGCCCGCTTCGGCGGCTCCTGCCCGAAATGGATCGTGCATCAGGCCTTCGCCACGCCCGGCTCGCTGCGGGTGCAGCTCGCCCAGCTTCCCGATGGCGGCACCTTCCTCTGCGTCGCCCGCACCGTGCACGGCGTCGCCGCGCGCTGGGGCGACCCGCCGCCGGTCTATGTCGTCGCCATGGGCTGCGACATCTCCCGCGCGCCGGAGGTGGTCTATGGCGACGGGCTGGACCTCGAGAAGGCGATGGTCGGCATCGGCCTGTCCTGCCGGCTCTGCGACCGCATGGATTGCCGCAGCCGCGCCTTCCCGCCGCTCGAGCACCGGCTCGCCCTCGACCCGCTGGTGGCCAGCGACGCGCCCTACCGCTTCGAGCCGCCGCGGCGCGCCCCGCGGCCACCGAACCCGGCCGGGTGAGCCGGGTTTGTCCCCTGCCCCTCCCAAGGCCCCCAAGGGACGGAACGGATCGGAGACGACGTGGCGCTGCGCATCGAGGATTATGCCCTGCTCGCCGATGGCCATACCGGGGCGCTGGTCGGCCGCGACGGCAGCATCGACTGGCTCTGCCTGCCGCGCTTCGACAGCGCCGCCTGCTTCGCGGCGCTGCTCGGCACGCCGGAGCATGGCCGCTGGCGGATCGCCCCGGCGGGCGAGGTGCTGCGGGTGCGGCGCCGCTACCGGCCCGGCACGATGGTGCTGGAGACCGAGTTCGAGACCGCCGAGGGCGTCGTCGCGCTGATCGACGGCATGCCGGTGCGCAACGGCGCCGCCGACCTGGTCCGCCTGGTCGAGGGCCGCCGTGGCCGCGTCGCCATGGCCATGGAGCTCGTCCTGCGCTTCGACTACGGCGCGCTGGTGCCCTGGGTGCATCGCGGCCCGGACGGCGCGCTGCTCGCCATCTGCGGCCCGGACCAGGTGGCGCTGCGCACCCCGGTGCCGCTGCATGGCGAGGCCTGCCGCACCCTCGGCGACTTCACCGTCGCGGCGGGCGAGACGGTGCCCTTCCACTTGGTCTGGACCCCCTCGCACCAGCCGCCCGGCCCCCCGGTGGATGCGGCGGCCGCCATCGCCGCCACCGAGCATCACTGGCAGGACTGGCTGGCCGGCGCCCGGGTGGTGGAGGACGGCCCGCATCCGGAGATGGTCCGCCGCTCGCTGCTGGTGCTGAAGGCGCTGACCTATGCGCCGACCGGCGGCATCGCCGCGGCGCTGACCACCTCCCTGCCGGAGGCGCTCGGCGGCGAGCGCAACTGGGACTACCGCTTCTGCTGGCTGCGCGATGCCGCGCTGACCCTGAATGCGCTCGTCAGCGCCGGGCATCTCGGCGAGGCGGAGGCCTGGCGCCGCTGGCTGATGCGCGCCGTGGCCGGCAACCCCGAGCAGGTGCGGCCGCTCTACGGCCTCGCCGGCGAGCACCGGACGCCGGAGATGATCCTGCCCTGGCTGCCGGGCTACGAGGGATCGGCGCCGGTCCGCATCGGCAACGAGGCCGGCGCGCAGATGCAGCTCGACGTCTATGGCGAGGTGATGGACGCCTTCTTCGCCGCGCGCCGCATCGGGCTGCGGCCGGATCGGACGGGCTGGGCGATGGCGCGCAGCATGCTCGAGCACCTGGCGCGGATCTGGCGCGAGCCGGATGAGGGGATCTGGGAGGTGCGCGGGCCGCGCCGCCACTTCGTGCACTCCAAGGTGATGGTCTGGGTCGCCTTCGACCGCGCGGTGCGCGCCGCCGAGGCGGATGGGCTGGAGGGGCCCGTCGAGTCCTGGCGGCAGGTCCGCGACGCGGTCTTCGCCGAGGTCTGCGCCCAGGGCTTCGATGCCGGGCGCGGCGCCTTCACCCAGAGCTACGGCGCGCAGCACCTCGATGCCAGCCTGCTGCGCATGCCGCTGGTCGGCTTCCTGCCGGCCGACGACCCGCGCGTGCAGGGCACGGTGCGGGCGATCGAGCGCGAGCTGATGGAAGGCGGGCTGGTGCTGCGCTACCGGCCGGACCCGGTGGTGGAGGGGCTGCCGCCGCAGCCGGAGGGCACCTTCCTCGCCTGCACCGCCTGGCTCGGCGAGGTCTATGCCCTGCAGGGCCGCTGGGCCGAGGCGGAAGCGGTGCTCGACCGGCTGGTGGCGATCGCCAACGATGTCGGGCTGCTGGCCGAGGAATACGACGTGCCGCATGGCCGGCAGGTGGGGAATTTCCCGCAGGCCTTTTCGCATCTCGGCCTGGTCGGCCTCGCCATGGCGCTCGCCCGGCGGCGGATGCGCGAGGCCGGCGCCGCGCCGCCGGCCCGGCCCGAGGCGCGCTGAAACCGGGGCGCGCCAAGGCCGGGGCGCGGGCCGGGCCTCAGCCGCCCGGCTCGATCTTCGTGATCTTGGTGCCGTTCAGCGCCAGTGCCGCCATCAGCCCCTGCTGGCCGAAGGTGATGGCATAGACCGGCTCGGTCAGGGTGGTGGAGGTGGCATTGGCCTGCAGCCCGTGGTCGAGCGCGACCACCGAGGGGCCGGTGCCGATCTCCCAGCCATCCGCCCGTCGCAGCGCCTGAAGGGCGGACTCCTGCAGGAAGAACATGGCGAGCCCGGCCGACTGGGCGCCGGCGAGGAAGCCGAGGGAGAGGCCGGCGATGGCGTAGTAGCCCTCCGTCACGCCGCCGCGCAGCAGGGCGCCCTCGCCATACTGGCCGCCGACGATGAAGCCGCCGCTGATGATGCGCGGGAAGACCAGCGTGGCGTGGGCCGCCCGCAGCAGCGGCTCGGCATTGGGCATCTGCCGCAGCCGGACCAGCGCCGCCTCGACCTCGGCATCGATCTCCCGGCGCGTGGCGGCGCGGGCGGCGCGCGGCGGGGCGAGCAGGCCGGCCGCGAGGCCGAGGGTGGCAAGGCCCAACGGGGCGAGCCGGCGGCGGGTCGGGCGGGACATGGGCGGCACTCCGAAACCGCTCGGCAACGCCCGGCGGCCGGCGCGGTTGCGCCGGCCGGCGATGCCCGCGGCCGGGCCGCTCAGCCCTTCACGTCCATCGCCTGCCGCAGCCCGTCGGCCAGCAGGTTGAAGCAGATGGAGGTGACGAAGATGCACACGCCCGGCAGCACCGCCACCCAGGGCTGCACGTAGATCGCGGTGCGCAGCGTGTTCAGCATCAAGCCCCATTCCGGCTCCGGCGGCTTGGTGCCGAGGCCGAGGAAGGAGAGGCCCGAGGCCAGGATCATGCAGACCGAGATCAGCGAGGTGGCATAGACGAAGATCGGCCCGAGCACGTTGCCGAGCACATGCACCCGCACGATGGTGAAGCCCGAGGCGCCGGAGGCCCGCGCCGCGTCCACGAAGTCGAGGCTGCGCACCCCCTGGGTCACGCTCTCGGCGACGCGGATGATCTGCGGGATGAAGACCAGGGTCAGCGCCAGGATGGCGTTGAAGATGCCCGCCCCCAGCGCGCCCGAGATGGCGACGGCGAGCAGCACCGAGGGGAAGGCGTAGAAGATGTCGGTGGTGCGCATGATCGCCATGTTCACCCGGCCGCCCATGAAGCCGGCCAGGATGCCGAGCGTCGAGCCGATGGCGAAGGCGAAGACCACCGGCAGGATGCCGATGAACCAGGAGAGCCGCCCGCCATAGAGCAGCCGCGTCAGGATGTCGCGGCCGAGCTCGTCGGTGCCGAGCGGGTAGTTCGGCGTGCCGATCGCCTTCAGCCGGCGGATCATGCTGCCCTGGTAGGGGTCGTGCGGCGCCAGCAGCGGGGCGAAGACGATCGCCAGCAGCATCAGCAGCAGGATGGCGGCGCAGGCGATGGTCAGCGGGTCGCGCCGCAGGCGCTTCCAGACGCCGGCCCAGTAGCCCTCGGACCGGGCGACCGCCTGCCGCGCCTGGACGGCGAGCTCGGCCTCGGCCGCCGTCGTCGTGGTGGTGCTCATGCCGGGGCTCTCCTCAGGCGCGCTTGATGCGGGGATCGAGCGAGGTCTGCACCAGGTCGACGCAGAGATTGAGCGCGACGAAGAACATCGCCAGCACCAGGATGGTGCCCTGCAGCACCGGCAGGTCGCGCTGGAAGATGGCGCTGTTGAGCAGCAGCCCGGTGCCCGGCCAGGAGAACACCGTCTCCACCAGGATCGAGCCGCCCATCAGGTAGCCGAGCTGCAGGCCCATGACGGCGAGCGCGTTCGGCGCCGCGTTCTTCACCACGTGCCGGAACACGCCCCAGCGCGTCAGCCCCTTGCCGCGCAGCGCGGTGACGAATTCCTGGTTCATGATCTCGGCGACGATGCCGCGCACGGTGCGGGTGACGATGCCCATCGGGATCACCGAGAGCGTCACCGCCGGCAGGACCAGGTGCTTCACATGCTCCCAGTCCCAGCCCCAGTCGGAGGAGCCGCCCGGCCCCGCGCCCATCGCCGGCAGCCAGTTGAGCTGCACCGAGAAGACGACGACGAGCACCATGCCGAGCCAGTAATGCGGCACCGAGACGCCGGCGACGGCGAGCCCGACCGCGCCGCGGTCGATCGCCGAGCCGCGGAAGGTGCCGGCCAGCCCGCCGAGCACGCAGCCGAGGGTGAAGCCGATCGCCGAGGCGGCGAAGGCGAGCGTCAGCGTGTTGCCGATGGCCGAGCGCAGGTCCGACCAGACCGGCCGGCCGGTGGCGAGGGAGCGGCCGAGATCGCCGACCGCCACCTTCGAGATCCACAGGCCGAATTGCACCGGCAGCGGCTTGTCGAGGCCGTAGTCCTTGCGGACCTGCGCGACCACGTCGGCCGGGGCATCGGGCGGGACGATGGCGTTGATCGGGTCGCCCGGGGCGATCTGCACCAGCATGAAGCAGACGAAGCCGACCGCGAGCGCGATCGGCACGGCGTAGACCACCCGGCGCAGCAGGTAGAGAAGCATGGGAACTCCCGGGCATGTGGCGTGGCCACCGCCCCGCCTGGGGTGATGGCCCGCCCTTCCTGACCGGCGGTTCGCAAGCCGCGTGCCATGCCGCCGGCGCCGCGGCGACGCCCCGTTGCGGCCCCGCTGCCCAAGCGGCGGGCAGCCTGCCCGCAACGACGGCGCCCGCGCCGCCTGGCGCCATCCTTGGGAATTCTTAAGCCCCTGCCGCGCAGGATGGTGCCCGAGCGGCAGGTGCGGGGCTGATGGCGGGCAAGGGCAAGGGGGGGCGCGACGGGGCGCCGACCATCGTGCTGCGGCGGGAGGAGGCCGGCGGCGACGGGCACCATGGCGGCGCCTGGAAGGTCGCCTATGCCGATTTCGTCACCGCGATGATGGCCTTCTTCCTGCTGATGTGGCTGCTGAACGCCACCTCGGACGACCAGCGCCGCGGCCTGGCCGACTACTTCGCCCCCGCGAACGTGCTCGGCCGCAGCGCCACCGGCTCGGGCGAGCCCTTCGGCGGCACCACGCCGAATTCGGACGGCGCCATGGTCTCGGACAACGGCGCCATCCGGATCGAGCAGGGGCGCGCCCCGGTCCGGCTCGACATCGAGGATGACGGCCCCTCGGACGCGCCGCCCGAGACCGCGCCGCCGGCGCCGCCGCAGCCCGCGGGCGAGGCGCCGGCGCAGGCCGCCCTGGCGCGGCCGCCGCAGCCCCCGGGGGAGGCTGCGCCGGAGGTTGCGCCGCCAGCCCCGCATCCGGCCGGCACGACGCCCGCGGACCCGCCGGCCGGGGCCGCGGCGCTCGGCGAGGCGGCGCTGCGGGCCGAGTTGGCGCGGCGCGAGGCCCATGCCTTCGAGCAGGCCGCCGCCGAGATCCGCGCCGCGGTGCGGGAGGACCCGGCGCTGGCCGATCTCGGCCGGCAGCTCCTCGTCGAGCAGGTGCCGGAAGGCCTGCGCATCCAGCTCCTCGATGCCGAGCGCCAGGCCATGTTCGCGGTGGGCAACGCGGCGCCGAACGAGCGCGCCCGCGCCCTGCTGGCCAAGGTGGCGGCGGTCGCGGCGCGGCTACCGAACGGGCTCGCCATCGCCGGGCATACCGATGCCTCGCCCTTCCGCGGCGACGCGCGGAGCAACTGGGAGCTCTCGGCCGAGCGGGCGAACGCCGTCCGCCGCCTGCTGCTCGAGGCCGGGATCGCCGAGGGGCGGCTGCAGAGCGTCGCCGGCCATGCCGACCGCATGCCGCTGCTGCCCGAGGCGCCGATGGCCGCGGCCAACCGCCGGGTCGCCATCACCCTGCTGCGCAGCACCCCCGGCACGGGCCCGGGCGCGGCACCAGGGTCCGGGCCGGCCGCCGCGCCATGACGACGATCGCCGGACTCGTCTTCCTGCTGGCCTGCGTCTTCGGCGGCTATGTCATCGCCGGCGGCAAGTTCGACATCATCCTGCACGCCCTGCCGCACGAGATGATCGTGATCGGCGGCGCCGCCATCGGCGCCTTCGTGATGGCGAACAGCATCGGCGACATCAAGCATGTGGCGGGCGGCTTCGGGAAGATCCTGAAGGGCGCCCGCTTCAGGAAGGCCGACTACATCGAGATGCTGAGCCTGCTCTACTTCTTCGTCCGGCTGGCGCAGTCGAAGGGCGCCATGGCGCTGGAGCCGCATATCGAGAAGCCGGAGGAGAGCAACGCCTTCGGCAAATTCCCGAAGATCCAGAAGGACCACCACGCCACCGCGCTGATCTGCGACTACCTGCGCATGGTCGGCATGAATGCCGACGACCCGCACCAGATCGAGGACGTCATGGCGCGCGAGCTGAAGAAGATCCTGGTCGAGGAGCTGCACCCCTCGCATGCGCTGCAATCGGTGGCCGATGCGCTGCCCGCGCTCGGCATCGTCGCGGCGGTGCTCGGCGTCATCAAGACCATGGCGAGCATCGACCAGCCGCCGGCGATCCTCGGTGGCATGATCGGCGGCGCGCTGGTCGGCACCTTCATGGGCGTGCTGCTGGCCTATGGCATGGTCGGGCCGATGGCGGCGCGGCTGAAGGGCGTGGTCGAGGAGGAATCGAAATACTACGAGGTCATCCGCGCCGTCCTGGTCGCGCATCTGCATGGCAACGCGCCGCAGGTCGCGGTCGAGACCGGGCGCAAGATGGCCCCAACGGCCTATATGCCGAGCTTCCAGGAATTGGAGCAGGCCTTGCAGGAGCTGCAGATCGCCTGAGCCGGCCGCGGGGCCGCGGCTACTCGACCTTCAGCGCCGCCCGCATCGCCGCATGCCCCTCGGGATCGGCGAGGGCGGCGAGCCGGCCGGCCGCGAGCCGGGCGAAACGATGCAGCAGCGAACGGCGCCGCGACGGTGCGAGCGGGTGCGGCGACGCCTCCCGCAGCAGGGCGCTCTCCCAGCCATCGGCGACGACGAGGCCGGCATCCTCGGGCACGAGATCCTGCGGGAAGTCCAGATCGACCGCAAAATAAAGGCGGTCGCAGAAGTCGCGGTATTCGGGCCACTTGGTGTCGGAAAGGAAGTCCCGCGCGCAGGACTTGATCTCGAGGATGACGAACCCGCCATCCGGCTGCAGCGCTAGGATATCGGCGCGACGTCCATTGGGCAGCGGCACCTCCTGCACCGGCGCCCAGCCACGCAGCGCGCAGAAGCGCGTGGCGGCCCGGCAGATGGCCAAGGTGCGCTCGGCTGGTGCGACCGACCCGCCACAGATGGGGAGTTTGTTCATGCCACGCCGCTCCGCGAAGGGCTGCCCCCTGGCCATGCCGGCTTCCGGCTGTCAATTGTCGCCAGCCCTACATTCCTGGACATGATCGCAACACGCTTCTCCGTCGCTCTCCACATCCTGCTCCTCGTCGCCGACGACTCCGCCGGCGACTCCACCAGTGCACGGCTGGCCTGGAGCATCGGCACGAACCCCGTGGTGGTGCGTCGCATCGCCGGCCAGTTGTCGCGGGCGGGGCTGATCTCCGTCCAGCGTGGGCCTGGCGGGGCCTCCCTCTCCCGCCCGGCCTCGCAGATCACGCTGCGCGATGTCTGGCGCGCCATCCATCCCGAGAAGGAAAAGCTGCTCGGCATCCACCAGAAGACCAATGCGGAATGCCCTGTCGGCCGCCATGTGCCCGCCCTGCTGCGCCAGCGCTTCGACGCCGCGGAGATGGTCCTGCTGCAGGATCTCGACACCACGACGATCGCCCAGCTCGCCGAGGGCCTGCGGCAGGGCACGCCGATGCGCGCGGCGGGCTGATGCGCCGGCCCCGACCGTCCTGCCGATGGCGGGGTCGGGCGGCGCCAGCCCTTCTCCCCACCGGCCTGCCGGGCCGCGAGGCCGGTGGGTAAACCCGCGAACCTCGCGGGCAGGACACCAGACCATGGTCCAGCGCGCTGATTGGTCGTGCGATTCACGCCTTCGGTGGTGCCGTCTCAGGCGATCACACTCTGGGCCCCCAGCGCGTCGATCGCCCGGGCCAGCCGCAGGTCACGCTCCGACAGCCCGCCGGCATCATGCGTGCTGAGCAGGATCTCGACCCGGTTCCAGACATTCGACCATTCCGGGTGGTGATCCTGCGCCTCGGCCAGCAGCGCCACCCGGCTCATGAAGCCCCAGGCCTCGGAGAAATCCCGGAAGCGGAATTCCCGGCGGATCGCATCCCGCCCCTCCACCAGGCGCCACTGCGGCAGGCTTTCCGCCAGCCCCGCCCGTGCCTGCGCCTCCAGCCGCTCGACCATGCCGCCTCCTTTCACGCTTGACGCCGCGCCCGCCGCGTCCTCCGGTGCGGGCATGCGCCATGGCACCCCGCCCAGCCTCGAGGACATCCTGGATATGGCGGAGACGGCCCTGGCCGCCATCCCCGCCGCGCTGCGCGCCCAGGTCCGCGACACCGCCATCGTGGTCGAGGAGGCGCCCGACGACGAGACGCTGGCCGAGATGGGGATCGACAATCCCTGGGACCTGACCGGCCTCTACCGCGGCGTGCCGCTCACCCAGAAGAGCGTGCTGGACGTGCCGCAGGCGCCCGACACCATCCTGCTCTACCGCGAGCCCATCCTGCTGGAATGGATCGAGACCGGGGAGGATCTCTTCCGCCTGGTCCGCAACGTGCTGCTGCACGAGATCGGCCACCATTTCGGCCTCTCGGACGCCGACATCGCCCGGCTGGAGGGCGAGGGGGAGGCGGAGTAGAGCAGATCCCGGTCGGGCGGCATCGCCTGATCGGGTGAAGAGGCTCTCGGCATCCCAGCCAGGGATCCCCTCAGCGCAGCGCCGCCGCGGCGGCCGGCAGCGCCACCGCCACCCCGACCGTCCCCGTCGCCAGCCCGCCGGAGATGACCCCGGCCACCGCCCAGCGCCCATCCTCGCCCCGCGCCAGCAGCGGCGCGCCGCTGGCGCCGCGGGTGCCGGCGCAGTCATGCAGCAGCAGCGTCCCCGCCTGCGCCGCGCCGAGCAGGTGGCAGCCGGAATCGGCCAGCATCACCTCCGGCCGGTCCTGCTGGTAGCCGCCGAGCATGAGCGGCGTCCCGGGCGCCGGCAGGGCGGCCAGCAGCGGCAGGACCCGGTCGGGCGTGCCGAGCGGCGCCTCCAGCGTGACCACGGCCCAGTCCGCCGCCCGCGGCCCGCGCAGCGCCGGGCGGAAGCCGGGCGCAACCTGCAACGCCACGGCGCGGGCATGCCCGGCCTGCCGGCCCTGGTCGTAGGCGAGCAGGAAATGCACCGTTCCCGGCTGCACCAGCGTCGCGGTGCGCGGCGCGACCAGGCAATGCGCCGCCGTCAGCACCGTCCGCGGCCCGATCAGCGCGCCGGAGCAGCGCGGGCCGAGCTCGAGTTGCAGCCGCCCGATGCCCCGCCAGGGCGCCTCCGCCAGGCTCACCGGGCGGCGGGGATCGACGGCGCCGATGCCGGGCGGTCGTTCACCCGGGCGGGCGGCGACCGGGGCCGGCTGGGCCGCGGCCAGGCCGGGCCACAGCGCCAGGGCGGCGGCAAGGCGCCGCCGCCCTGGGCTCGCCCGCCCCCGTCGGAACGGAGCGGTCAGGCAGGACAGGGCGGCGCGCGGCGTCATGCCCGAGCCGATACTCCGAACCGGCGCGGGCGCGAAGGAGGATCCGGGCGCGGCCGCCCCGGGCCGGGTCGGGCGGGGCCGCGACGCCCCGCGCTGCCCTATCCCCGCAACGCCGGCCCCGCGCTCGCCCCGCAGAGCTGGTCGGCCCTGGACGGGCTGCCGCCGACGGCGCGGAACAGGTCGTAGACATGGGTCGAGGCGGCGAAGCCCTTGCGGGCCGGCATGCCGCAGAGCGCCTGGTGCCGGAAGGCCGCGCCGAGGGTCGGCCGCGTCAGCGGGTCGCTGCACCGCCCCTCGTTCCAGCCGACCAGCAGGATGGCGCCCGGGCGCATGATCCGGTGCAGGGCGGCGAAGGTCATGTCCTGGTCGTCATCGGCATCGACGCCGAAGCCGAGGACGCCGTTGAGGAAGACGAGGTCGAAATAGCCCGGCGCGAAGAGGCTGTCGGCATGGCGGACATCGCCGGTCTTGTGGTTCTTGGACCCCCATTTCGCGTGGATCGGGTCGATCTCCAGCGTCCAGTACTCGCTGTCCTGGAAGAAGGCCTCGTAGGGCTTGGTGTAGCTGCGGCAACCGACGAAGAGGACGCGGCCCGGCTCGAGCGGGACCAGGTTCGGGAAGATCACGCTGGTCAGATATTTTCGGTCCGGTTCGTTCGGCACGAGCCGACCATCGAACAGGGAGATCAGGGCAGCGTCCAACTCAGCCGGCAAAACCCGGCGGATGGCTGGAGCCTTACGATTGAGATACGCCAAGGCCCCCTGGAAGTGCTGCCACATCGCTTCATATTCCCGGATTATTGTTGCGTAACCTCTTTCGTACAGCGATCAGAACGACACAAGCGAAGAGTGCGCAGTCTACGCAGTTATTATTCAAAGACCCGCATTTTTCCGCGCAACCTTCGAAAATTGAAGGGATATTAACCAAAAGTTGAATCTTTTGACATGCAGTCCTCGGTCATAGTATTGGCGCTGCGGGGCTGCTTTCCGCGGCCGATAGGCCATGCCCGAAGACCTCGCCGCGCCCCGGAGCGGCGACCAGGGCCGTGGCTCCGATGCACGGATGCATCGGAGCCGCCGGCTTCAATGCGCCGGCGCCTTCGGCCCGCCTGCCCCAGCCGGCAGGACCGCGAGCGTCACCTGGACCTCCCCCGCCCGCTCGAAGCGCAGCGTCACCGGCACCGTCTGGCCCTGGATCAGCGGCGCTAGCAGCCCGATCAGCATCAGGTGGAAGCCGCCGGGCTGCAGCGTGACGGTCTGCCCGGCCGGGATCTCCACCGCCGCCACCGGGCGCATGCGCAGGACATCGCCCTCCCGCACATGGGTGTGGATCTCGGTGACGCGCGCCGCCGGGGTGCTGGCGCCGATCAGCCGGTCCGCCGCCCCGCCCTGGTTGGCGATGGTCAGGAAGCCGGCGCCGGTGCCGCTCTGCCCGGCGGCGCGGGTCCAGGGCTCGGCGATGCGCAGGTCCCCCGCCTGCTGCGCCCGGGCCGCCAGCGGCAGCGCGGGGAGCAGGGCGGCGGCGAGGAGGCGGCGGCGCCGCAGGCCCGCGCCGCTCACCGCGGCACCAGGCGGATGGCCGGCGCCGGCCGGGCGAGGTCGTGCGCGGACTGGCCGGCGGCCGGCCGCTCCACCCAGCGATCGACCTTGCCGCCCTCGCAGCCCTGCACCACCGGTAGGGCCAGCACGCCATTCGGCTCGTTCGGCGCCTGCAGCAGCACGACGAACTCGTCGTACTGCGCATCCGGCAGCGGCCCGCCCTCCCAGGTGATGCGCGACACCGCGCTCTCCAGCTCGGCGCCATGCGGGCTGCGGACCGCCTCGGGCAGGCGCCGCCGCTCGATGCTGAGGCGCCAGCCCGGCTTGGGCATCGGCTTGGCCTCGTAGACCCCCTCCGGCAGCTCGAGCGAGAGGCGGGTGGTGGCGGCGCCGCCGCAGCCATGCGGCACGCCCAGCGCGGCGCGGACATAGCTGCCGGCCGGGGCCGCCACGGGGTCGACGGTGACATGCGCCCGGGCGGGCGCGATGGCCGGCAGGGCGCAGAGCGCGCCGGCAAGGGCAAGAGACAGTCGCATCAGGATCTCCGGGAGCCGGTCGCGCCTGTCGAGGCTGGCGTCGTCGGCCCGCTAGGGGTGGGGTGCGCAGGGCGCGCGGTGGGATGGGGCGGGCCCAGGGCCCGCGGCCCGCATGCCTCCGCCGGTCGGGCCGGGGGAGAGGCGGGCGATGTCAGCCGCGGGGCGGGCCCCGGGCCTGGGCCGCGGGCGGGACGGCCGGGGCGGGTTGCCGCGCCGCCGCCGGCGTGGGGGCGAGGCGCAGGGCGGCGGGAGGCCGCAGCCTCGCCTCCGGCACCGCCAGGGCGGGGCAGGCGAGCAGGCAGGCATCGCAATGCGCGGCCGGCGGCAGGGCCGGCGCCGCCGGATCGGGGGCGTGCCGCGGCCCGCCCGGGGCCGCGCAGATGGGCAGCAGCGCCGCCGCCGCGGGAACCGGCAGGTCCCGCAGCGGCGCCAGCAGCAGGGCCAGCGCGAGCAGCGCCCGCGCCGCGGGCTCAGGCCAGCTCATACTCCACTTCCGGGACATAGACGGCCGCATCCTTGCCCAGGCGGGAGGAATACAGGGTGAAGTGCTCGACCGCGACAGGGGGGGCGCGGAACAGGTTGTGCGCCTGCACGAAGGTGATCAGCTTCTCCGGCGCCGCCCGTTCGGTGCGGGCCAGGGTGACGTGCGGCGCGAAGCGCTTGCGCTCCGGCTGCAGCCCGATGCGTTGCAGCGCCGTCTCCACCTTGGTCTGCAGGAAGCCGAGCTGCTCGGTCTTCTCGACCCCGACCCAGAGCGTGTTGATTCGCCCGCCCTTCTCGAAGATGCCGACGCCGCGCAGCGACAGCTCGAAGGGCCGGGCGCGGATATTGGCCAGCGCGTCGTCCACCTCCTGCGCCTGCCAGCCCTCGACCTCGCCGATGAAGCGGAGCGTCAGGTGGTAATTCTCGGGCGGCACCCATTTCGCCCCGGGAATGCCGCCAGCGAGCATGGCGAGCTGGGCCTTGATGGCGGCCGGCAAGGCCAGGGCGACGAAGAGGCGGATCATGGGCGCTGTCTCCTCATCAATCGGGCGGGTGCACCGCCCGGTCCAGCAGGGTCTCGACGGCGGGCAGGATGCGCCGGACGATCTCCGCCACCCCCTGCCCGTTCGGATGGATGCCGTCCGGCTGGTTCAGCCCGGCATCGCCCGCGACCCCCTCCAGGAAGAATGGATAGAAAATTGTGTCTGGATATTCTCGCGCCAGCCCCTGGAAGACGGCCGCGAACTCCGCGCCATAGGCGGCGCCGAGATTGGGCGGCGCCAGCATCCCCGCCAGCAGCACCGGGATGCCGCGGGATTTGAGCCGGTCCAGGATGGCGGCGAGGTTCGCCCGGCTCGCCGCCGGCGGCAGGGCGCGCAGCCCGTCATTGCCGCCGAGCTCCAGGATCACCGCCTGCGGCGCATCGGCCAGTGCCCAGTCGAGCCGCGTCAGGCCGCCCGCCGTGGTATCGCCCGAGACGCCGGCATTGAGCACCTGCACGGCGCGGCCGCGCGCCGCGAGCGCCGCCTGCAATTGCGGCACGAAGCCCTGGTCCTGCGGCAGGCCGTAGCCCGCGGCCAGGCTGTCGCCGAGCACCAGCAGGCGCGGCGGAGCGGCGGCCCGGCCGCGGCGGGGTAACACTCCGAAACCGGCGAGGGCTGTTCCCAAGACGAGGCGGCGGCCATATCCAGCGGCACCCCGGAAATCCCTCGGCGCCATGGATGCCATCGCAAACAACTCCCGATCCCTGATCGAATCCGACGACTCCGCACCGCTCATCGCCGCCAGGGACCTGCAATTCAGGGTGGCGGGGGCGGCGGGCGAGGTCAACATTCTCCGCGGCGTGGCGCTCTCCGTCCGGCGCGGCGAGGCGCTCGGCCTCGTCGGCCCCTCCGGCTCGGGCAAGACCTCGCTGCTGATGCTGCTCGCCGGGCTGGAACGGCCGAGCGGCGGCAGCCTCAGCGTCGCCGGCCAGGACCTGACGCAACTCGACGAGGATGCGCTGGCGCGCTTCCGCCGCGCCCATGTCGGGATCGTCTTCCAGGCCTTCCACCTCATCCCGACCATGACGGCGCTCGAGAACGTGGCGGTGCCGCTCGAATTCGCCGGCCGGCGGGACGCCTTCGACCGCGCCGCGGCGGCGCTGGCGGCGGTCGGGCTCAGCCATCGGCTCGGGCACTATCCGGGCCAGCTCTCGGGCGGCGAGCAGCAGCGCGTCGCCCTGGCCCGCGCCACGGTGGCCGAGCCGCCGCTGCTGCTGGCCGACGAGCCGACCGGCAACCTCGACCGCGCCACCGGCGGTCAGATCATCGACCTGCTCTTCGACTTGCAGGCGCGGCTCGGCACCACGCTGCTGCTCATCACCCACGATCCGGCGCTCGCCGCGCGCTGCAGCCGCGTGGTGCGGATGGAGGATGGGCGGATCACCGAGGATGCAGCGCGCCGAACGACCCCGCCGCCATGACGTTTCCCGGGCATGGCCCCGAACCGGCCGTGGCGCCGACCTGCCGTGGCGAAGGAGTGACGACGATGCGACTGACCCTGCTGTTGCTGGCTGCCCTCAGCCTCTCGGGCTGCGGCCTGGTGGCGCTGCCCTTCCGGGTGACCGGCGACATCATCCAGGTGGTGCCGGTGGTCGGCAAGCCGCTCGGCGCGCCGGTGCACGCGATCGGCGACGCGATCGACTGACGGCCGGCGCCGCGGCGGCATCGGCGCGGGCCCGATTGGGCAGGGAGGGTCCGGAGCGCCCTTCACCCGATCAGGTGATTCCACCCGATCGGGATCTGCTCTGGAGCATTTCCCGCGAACTTCCGTTCACTGGAAATGCTCCAGGTATTTGTTTTTACGAGCATCTTCACCTGTCCGGATGAGGTCATCCGGACAGGATCTGCTCTAGCGCCGCACCTCCGCCTTGTCGCCGCGGCGCCGCTCGATGTCGCGCCAGCGCGCCACGTTGCGGTTGTGCTCCTCCAGCGTGCGGGCGAAGGCATGGCCACCGCTGCCATCGGCGACGAAATAGAGATCGTCGCTCGCCGCCGGCTGCGTCACCGCCCGCAGCGCGGCGGCGCCGGGGGCCGCGATCGGCGCCGGCGGCAGGCCACGGTTGCGATAGGTGTTGAAGGGATGGTCGCGCTCCAGGTCGGCGCGCGACAGCGGCCGGTCCAGCACCCCGCCCTCCGTCGCGGCATAGGCGACGGTGGGGTCGGATTGCAGCGGCATGCCGCGCTTCAACCGGTTGAGGAAGACGGCGGCGATGCGCGGCCGCTCCGCCGGCACCGCGGTCTCCCGCTCGACGATGGAGGCCAGCACCAGCGCCTCGCGCGGGCTGGCCAGCGGCAGGCCCTCGGCGCGCTCCGCCCAGGCGGTCTTCAGCGCCTGCGCCATCGCCGCCTGCGCCCGGCGCAGCAGCGCCCCGCGGTCGTCGCCCCACTGATAGGCATAGGTCTCGGGCAGCACGCTGCCCTCTTCCGGCGCGGCGGCCTCGCCGGTCATGCCGCTGGCCTCGCGCAGCACGGCGGTGATCTGGCGTGCCGTCAGCCCCTCCGGAATGGTGAGCCGATGCTGCACCGGCTTGGCGGTCCGCAGCACGGCGAGCACCTGCTCGAGCGAGGCATTGGCGGGGAAGGCGAATTCCGCGGCCCGCAGCGGCCCCTGGCCGCGCGTCGCCCAGGCGGCGGCGGTGAAGCTGCGGCCATCGGCGATGACGCCCGCCTGCAACAGCGAGGTGGCGATCGCCTCGGTGCCGCCGCGCGACACGACGACATTGGCCGGCGCGGCGAGCGGACCCGGCGCCCGATAGAGGCGCATCGCCTGCCAGCCGACGGCGCCGGCGACCAGCGCCAGCACCACGAGGCCAAGGGCGAGGCGGCGCAGCCAGCGCCTCATGGCGCGGCCCGAGATGCCACTCGGGGCGCCATTTGGGGCACCGCCCCACCGGGGCGGCCCGGCCGGATGGTCGGAAGGAGGGTCATCCCCGTCAGAACGCCCGGGAACCGGGATCGGCTCCATCGGAAACGTGCCGCCGCGCGAGGAAAGCGGCGATCCGTGAGCCGGACCGGGACCTATTCTCCCGCATGGAGAAAATCCCGGTCCCTGAGCCGCGGCGTCAGGGAGCGCCGCGGAAGACGATGCTCGCGTTGGTGCCGCCGAAGCCGAAGCTGTTGGACAGCGCGACCTCGATGCGGCGCGGCTGCGCCTGCTTCGCCACCCGGTCGATGGCGCTCTCGCGCGACGGGTTCTCGAGGTTCAGCGTCGGCGGCGCGACAGCGTCGCGGATGGCGAGCACCGAGAAGATGCCCTCCACCGCCCCGGCCGCGCCGAGCAGATGGCCGATCGCCGACTTGGTCGAGGACATGGCGAGCTTGCCGGCATCGCCGCCCCAGAGCCGCTCCACCGCGCCGAGCTCGAGATCGTCGCCGAGCGGCGTCGAGGTGCCGTGGGCGTTGACGTACTGCACCTCGGCCGGCGCCACGCCGGCGCTCTTCAGCGCCGCGCGCATCGAGCGGAAGGCGCCGTCGCCGGTATCGGAGGGCGCGGTGATGTGGTGCGCGTCGCCCGACATGCCGTAGCCGACCACCTCGCCATAGATCTTGGCGCCGCGACGCTTCGCATGCTCGAGCTCCTCGAGCACCATCACGCCCGCGCCCTCGCCCATGACGAAGCCGTCGCGGCCTTCGTCCCAGGGGCGGGAGGCCTGCTGCGGCGTGTCGTTGTAGCCGGTGGAGAGGGCGCGGGAGGCACAGAAGCCGGCCATGCCGAGCTCGCTGATCGCCGCCTCGGCGCCGCCGGCCACCATGACATCGGCATCGCCGAGGGCGATCAGCCGCGCCGCGTCGCCGAGCGCGTGCACGCCGGTCGCGCAGGCCGTCACCGCCGAGTGGTTGGGGCCCTTGAAGCCGTATTTGATCGAGACATGGCCGGAGGCCAGGTTGATCAGCGCGCTCGGGATGAAGAAGGGCGAGAGGCGCTTCGCCCGGCCCGAGGCGACGGTGAGCGAGGCCTCGTAGATGGTCTGCAGCCCGCCGATGCCGGAGCCGATCATGACGCCGGTGGCGCAGCGGCCTTCCTCATCCTCCGGCCGCCAGCCGGAATCCTCGACCGCCTCCGTCGCCGCCACGATGGCGAGCTGGATGAAGCGGTCCATTTTCTTCTGGTCCTTGACCGGGATCCATTCGGCGAGGTCGAGCCCGCCGGTCTCCCGCGTCCCAGACGGCACCTGGCCGGCGATCCTCGCCGGCAGGTCCTTGGTATCGAAGGACTGGATGGCGGAAATGCCGCTCTCGCCCGCGATCAGACGCTTCCAGACATGCTCCACGCCGAGTCCCAGCGGGCAGACCATGCCCATGCCGGTGACAACGACACGCCGCGGCGCGGCTCCGTTCGCGAACACGCTTGGCCTCTCCGTCCCTGTTCAGTCCCGACCCTGGTCAGGCCGCCTTCTGGCTGTCGATATAGGCGATCGCTTCCTTGACGGTCGTGATCTTCTCGGCGGCGTCGTCGGGGATCTCCACGCCGAAGGCCTCCTCGAAGGCCATGACCAGCTCGACCGTGTCGAGGCTGTCGGCCCCCAGATCGTCGATGAAGGAGGCATCCTCGGTGACCTTGGCCTCTTCGACGCCGAGGTGCTCGACAACGATCTTCTTAACTTTCTCGGCGGTATCGCTCATCGCCTGGTGCTCCTGATGGCGCGTGACTGGGCCCCGGCGGCACCCGTCAGGGCACCCCTAAAGAGGCGGGGGGCTTAACACGGAACCCTGAGCGGGCCTAGGCGGTGTTTGCAGGGCTGGCAAGCCCTCACGACGCGGCTCGCGAGCTCCGGAGCCGCGGCGGGAAGCCGCTCAGCGCGGCGGCGGCGCCACCGCCAGGGCGAGGCGCGCCAGCCCCATCATCGCCTCGATCGCCGCACCCGGCGTGGCCAGGCAGGCGAGCGAGGCGAGCAACGCCACATGCAGATCGCCCCCCTGGATCAGCACCGCCGGCGGCGCCGCCAGCGCCGCGGCACCGAGCAACCACCAGGGTCCTTCGGGCCAGGGCCCCCGGCGGGGCCGAGGCCGGGAAATCCGGGACCAGTCCACAGGTGCCATCAGCCGCCTCGCCGTCCGAAGGGTGATAGCGGCCGAGCCTAACGCAGGTTGCCTCGCGGACTCCCGAACAATCGTGCCGCGGCGACACAGGCTCTGGACCGCGCCCCGGCGGGACGGGCGCGCCGGGGCGGGCGCGCCGGCCCCGGGCGGCGTCAGAGCGCCCGGTTGGCCCGCGCCAGCACCGCCTCGAACAGCACCTGGCAGCCCGCCTCGGCCTCCTCCGGCTCGATGCTCTCCGCCTCGTTGTGGCTGAGCCCGTCCTTGCAGGGGGTGAAGATCATCGCCGTCGGCACGCTGCGCGCCACATAGACCGCGTCATGCCCGGCGCCCGAGACGATCTCCCGCGCCGGCAGGCCGAGCCGCGCCGCCGCCTGGCGGACCAGGTCGACGCAGCCGGCATCGAAGGGCTGCAGCGGGAAGCGGAACAGCTCGGTCAGCTCCAGCGGCAGGCCGCAATCGCGGGCGATGAAGCCGGCCTCGCGCGGGAATTGCGCCGCCAGCCGCTCGATCTCGGCGGTGTCCGGGTGGCGGAACTCGACGCTGAAGCGCACCTCGCCCGGCACCACGTTGCGGCTGTTGGGGATCACCTGCAGGAAGCCCACCGTGCCGCGCCCATCCTCGCCGCGGGCGCGCATCATGCGGTCCACCAGGTCGATGATGCGGGCGGCGCAGACCAGCGCGTCCTTGCGGGCGGAGGGCGGGGTGGTGCCGGCATGCGCGTCCTGGCCGAGGATGCGGGCATCCCACCAGACCTGCGCCTGGGCGCCGGTGACGATGCCGATCCGCTTGCCCTCCTGCTCCAGGATCGGGCCCTGCTCGATATGCAGCTCGAAATAGGCATCGGCCGGAAAGGGCTTCGCCGGCGCCTCGCCCTTGTAGCCGATGGCGGTCAGCGCCTGCTCGACGCTCACCCCGTCCACGTCCTGCAGGCCATAGACCTTGTCCAGCGGATAGACCCCGGCCCAGGCGCCGCTGCCCATCAGCGAATGGCCGAAGCGGCTGCCCTCCTCGTCGGTCCAGTTCACCAGCTCGATCGGCGCCTCGGTCTGGATGTTGAGGTCGTTCAGGCTGCGCATCACCTCGAGCCCGGCGATGACGCCGAGCGCGCCGTCGAACTTGCCGCCGGAGGGCTGGCTGTCGAGATGGCTGCCCATCAGCACCGGCAGGCGATCGGGGTCGCGCCCCTCGCGCCGGGCGAACATGTTGCCGATCGCATCCACCCGCACCGCCAGGCCCAGCGCCTCGCACCAGCTGCGGAAGCGCTCGCGTCCCGCCTTGTCCACCTCGGTGAGCGTCAGCCGCCGGACGCCGCCCTTCGGCGTGGCGCCGATCTCGGCCATGGCCATCAGGCTGTCCCATAGCCGCTTGCCGTCGATGCGCTGGTTGGTGCCGCTCATTGCCCGCCTGCCCGTCCCGGATGCCTGGTGCCGAAGGCGGGGGTCTAGGCAATTCCCGGGCCGTTGTGCAGCGCGAAAATCCGCGGCACCCTGGGCATCCTGGCCGGGGCCGCGCCCGCCCCTCCCGGCCGCGCTGCCGCTCAGGCCCTGACCAGCGGGCAGCCGCCCTGCGCCAGCGGCCGGAAGGCCTCCTCCGCCGGGGTGGTCTGCAGCAGCCGGTAATAGTCGAAGGGCCCCTTCGACTCCTCCGGCGGCTTCACCTCGAACAGATAGGCCGGGTGCAGCTTGCGCCCGTCCTCGCGGATGCGGCCGGGGCCGAAGGCGTCGTCATCCGTCGGCAGCGCCTTCATGCGGGCGACCGCCGCGGCGCCGCTGGCCTTGGCCGCCGGCACGCCCATCTCCTGCACCGCCTTCAGGTAGTGCAGGGTCGCGGCATAGGTGCCGGCATGGGTGCTGGCGATGCCGGGGGTGGGCCCGACCAGCCGGCGCAGCCGCGCGGTGAAGGCCCGGCTGCGGTCGTTGAGGTCCCAGTAGAAGCTCTCGGTCACGATCAGCCCCTGCGCCGTGCGCAGGCCGAGCGAATGCACCTCGGTGATGAAGAGCAGCAGCGAGGCGAGCTTCATGCCGCGCCGCGTCAGCCCGAACTCCGCCGCCTGCTTGACGCAATTGGTGGTGTCGGCCCCGGCATTGGCCAGGCCGATGACCTTGGCGTTGCTCGCCTGCGCCTGCAACAGGAAGGAGGAGAAGTCCTGCGTCCCCGGGAAGGGCGTGCGGACGCTGCCGAGCACCTTGCCGCCGGCCGCCTTGATGAAGCCGGTGGTGTCGCGCTCCAGCGCATGGCCGAAGGCGTAGTCGGCGGTGATGAAGTACCAGCTGTCGCCGCCCGCCCGCACCGTGGCGCCGCCGACCGAGTTGGCCAGCATCCAGGTGTCGTAGGTCCAGTGCACCATGTTGGGCGAGCAGCCCTTGCCCGTCATGTCCGAGCTGGCGGCGGAGCTGTTGAGATGGACCTTGTTCTTCTCCCGCACCAGGTCGTTCACCGCGAGGGCGACGGAGGAGGTGGCGACGTCGACCAGGCAATCCACGCCGTCGCGGTCGAACCACTGCCGGGCGATGCCGACGCCGACATCCGGCTTGTTCTGGTGGTCGGCGGCCAGCACCTCCACCGCGAAGCCGCGCGGGCCGAAATCCTGGATCGCCTGGCGCACCGCGGCGACGGAGACCTGGCCGGTGACGTCGCGATAGGTGCCGGACATGTCGACCGGCACGCCGAGCCGGATGGTGTTCTGCCCCTGCGCCCGGGCGCTGCGCCAGGGCAGGCCGGCCAGCGGCGCGGCCGCGGCCGCCCTCACGACGGCCCGGCGGTCGAGTTGGGTCATTGTCCTTGCCTCCCCGTGGCGGCGTCTTCGCTGCCGCTTGTTCGGGGAATGCTACCGGAACGGATCGCCGGAAGGCGAGCCCCGCTTGCGCTCAGTCGCCCCGGAACCACGCGCCGGAGGCGAGGACGCCCGCGATCAGCGTGCCATAGGCCACCAGCGCCAGGGCCAGCGCGGCGAAGACCCAGGTGAGGGAGCCGGTCAGGTGCAGCGCGGCGTAGCCACCGCCGACCGCGATCAGCAGCCGCAGCCCGCCCGCCAGCAGCGGCCAGAGCAGCCGCCCCGCCCCCTGCGAGGCGAAGTAGAGCGACAGGCCGAGCCCGAAGAAGCCATAGGCCGGGCCGACGATGCGCAGATAGGCCGCCCCCGTCTCGATCATCCGCGGATCGGCGCCGAACAGGCCGAGCCAGGCCTCGGGCCAGAGGGCGGCGGCGAGGCCGATCGCCTCGGTCAGCAGGAAGGCGAGCGCCCCGCCGGTCAGCGCGATGCGCAGCGCCCGCTCCCGCTGCCCGGCGCCGATATTGGTGCCGACCAGCGCGACCAGCGGCGCGCCGAGGCCGAAGACCAGCGGGATCAGCAGGTATTCCAGCCGGTTGCCGGTGCCGTAGCCGGCGATCGCATCGGGCCCGCCGGCGGCGCCGACCACGGCGGTGGTCAGCATCACCGTCAGCGTGGTCTGGAAGGTGGAGAGCGAGGCGACGGCGCCGACCTTCAGGATGTCGCGGAACAGCGCCGCGCGCAGCCGCACCGGCCGCAGCCGCGCGATGCTGCGGCCGCTGCACACCGCCCAGCCGAGCAGCGCCGTGGTGAGCAGCGAGGTCAGCACCACCGACCAGCCGGCGCCGGCGACGCCCAGCGCCGGCACCGGGCCGAGGCCGAAGATCAGCAGCGGCGAGAGCGGGATCAGCAGCAGCACGCCGAGCACGACGGCGAGCGAGGGCAGCAGCATGTTGCCGGTGCCGCGCAGCACGCTGGCGAAGGCGTTGTACAGCCAGACCAGCACGGCGCCGGCGAAGACCACGTTGGAATAGGCGAGCGCCGCCTCGAGCGAGGCGCCCTCGCCGCCGAGGCTGCGATAGAGCGCCGGGCCGAAGCCGAGGACGAGGCCGGAGAAGAGCAGGCCGAGCAGCCCGTTGATGATCAGCGCATGCAGCACCAGCGCATCGGCATCGGCGCGCCGGCCGCCGCCGAGCGCCCGGGCGATGGCCGAGGCGATGCCGCCGCCCATCGCCCCGCCCGAGAGCATCTGCATCATCATGAAGCCGGGGAAGACCAGCGCCATGCCGGCCAGCGCATCGGTGCCGAGATGCCCGACCCACCAGGTCTCGATCAGCCCGACCGAGGCCTGGGCCAGCATCACCAGCGTGTTCGGCCAGGCGAGGCGCAGCAGCACCGGCAGCGGCCGGCCCTGCAGCAGCAGGCGCGTGCGCGGGTCCAGGGCGGGCGTGGCGGCGGGGGGCGCCGGCCGGATGGGGGTGGCGGCGGTCATGGCCTCTCCTCGCCCGGCCCGGGACGGCGCCGCGCCAAGCGGCGGCGCATGCCCTCGCCGGCGGCCGGGCCGGGGGCGAGGGTAAAGTCGGCGCTGTCGATCGGCCTGAGGCTGGCGCGGTCGACCAGCAGCGGCTCGGCCGGCGCCCCGGTGCGGGCATCGACGATCTGCACCGCGGCGCCCTCCGGCGCGAAATGCCGGTTGCCCCAGGCGAGGAGCGCCAGCAGCACCGGGCGGAAATCCCGCCCGCGCGGGGTCAGGACGTAGTCGTGCCGCGGCGGGCGCTCGGAATAGGGGCGGCGCTCCAGCAGCCCGGCCTCGACCAGGGCATTGAGCCGCCGGGTCAGCATGTTCGGGGCGATGCCGAGGCTGGCCTGGAATTCATCGAAGCGGGTCATGCCGCCGAAGGCGTCCCGCAGGATCAGGATGCTCCACCACTCCCCCACCCTCTCCAGGGCGCGGGCGATCGGGCAGGGCATGTCGGCGAAGCCGGTGCGGCGCATGCCGGCAGGCTAGGCGGAGTCACTATCATCATGCAAGTGACTTCCCGCGCCGAGGGGCGCGCTGGCGCTCCCCTCCCCCGAGGGGGGACGGGAAGCGCCGGTCAGTCGAAGGCGACGGTCAGGTTCATCGGGAAGATGCCGAAGGCGGCGTCGAGGCGGAGCCGGCCCTCCTCCCCCGGCGCCCGGCGCAGCCCCGGCAGGCGCAGCACCGGCTTGCAGAGCTGCGGCAGCATCACCCGGTTCATGTGGATGCCGAAGCACTCGTGCTGGCCGAGGCCGAAATGCAGGCCGAGCGGGTCCGGCCGGTCGGTGCGGAATTCGCGCGGTGCCGGCACCCGGCGGCCATCCATCATGGCCGAGCGCGTCGCGGCCATGACGATGGTGCCGGCCCGGATGGTCCGCCCCCGCCAATGCCCCGCCGCCAGCCGGTGATCCTCGCGGCAGAGGCGGAACAGGCCCGGCGTCAGCGGCCGGAAGCGGGCCGCCTCGAAGACGATGCGGGCCAGCGCCTCCTCGTCATCCGCCCGCGCCGCCGCCTGCGCCGCGGCGAGTTCGCGCGGCCGGTCGAGCAGCAGGTCGAAGAGCTGCGGGACCAGCATCGGCGCCTGCGGCAGGGCGCCGACGACGAGGCCGATCAGGTTGTTGCGGATCTCGCGGTCGGTGAAGCCGGGCAGCCCCTGCTCCTGCAGGCGGAGGCAGCGTTCCAGCACGTCCTCCTGCGCGCCCCGCGCCCCGCGGCGGGCCGCGATCGCCGCCTCGACCCGGCCGCGCAGCGCCGCGGCGACAGGCTCGGCCGCGGCGTGGCGCGCCGGATCGTCGAGCGGGCTGGCGAACATGTAGCCGAACAGCGCCCGCGCCTGGTCCGAGGTCTCCCGCTCCGGCAGATCCGCCAGGCCGAAATAGGCGAGGTAGAGCCGCGTCGTCGCGGCCTGGGTGAGCTCCATGGCGAGGTCGAGGCGGCCGCGCGGCCGCGCCTGCTCGACCAGCCCGGCGGCCAGCCGCGCCGTCTCCGGCCCGATCCGCGCCCGCGCCTCGGCCGAGGGCGCGGTCAGGCGCATATTCGCCTTGTCGCGCCGCGCCTCCTCGGTGGCCGGCATGCCGAGGAAGATATTGCCGCCCTGCATGACGGTGGCGATCTTCGGCGCATAGGGCACGTCGAAGACATCGGGCCGGCGCAGCACCGCCTCGACATCCTCGGCGCGCGTCACCACCGCCCAGCGCTGGCCCTTCAGGCGGAAGCGAAGGATCGGCGCGACGGTGCGCAGGATGCGGAAGCCCAGATCCATGTGCCGCCGCAGCCAGGCGGCGATCCGCCCGCCGGGCTCGGGCGCCGGCGCCGGGGCGAGGTGGGCCGGCAGGGCCGCCGAGAGCTCGGTCATGTCGGGTCGATCTCCCCCATGGCGATCATGCGCAGCGCGGTCAGGCTCGGGATGAAGAAGTAGTCGCCGCCGCGCGTCTCGACGAATTGCGGCAGCTCCGCCGCGACATAGGGCAGCCGGCCCGAGGCCGGGTCGGCGGGGATGACGAAGCGCGTCGACTGCCCGCGGCTGCCGGTGATCGGGCAGGTGTCGTTGCCGGAATCGAGGTCGAGCCCGTACTGCATCCATTGCTGCTGCACGAACTCGAATTGCCGGAACAGGCTGGCGCAGAGCGCCATGATGAAGACGCCGTGCTCGTCCTCGTCGCGCGGCGTGGTCTCGCCATAGGGCAGGCCGCGACGGAGGATGCGCCGCCGGTTGGTCAGCGTCGAGGCGGTGCAGCCATCCTTCGGCGCCGGGTCCAGCATGTCGCGCGGGTTGGCGCGCCGGACATGCGAACCCAGCGGGCAGCGCATGCCTTCCGGGTCGTCGCCGTAGCGGTAGTCGGCGACCTCCCGGTTGAAAGTGGCGAGCTGCCGCTTCGCCGCCAGCGCCTCGGCGGCGGTCAGCGGCTGGCCGCGCTGCTGCTTCAGCAGCAGCGGGAAGCGGTCCAGCACCGCCAGCATCTCGGCATGGGTCGGCGCCAGGATCAGCGGCACGCCGCTCGACCAGCGGCCGACCATCTTGGCGCGCAGCGTCTCCCGCGCCACCTCCGGCGTCGGCAGCCCGGCGACGCGCTGGAACACCGCCGCATGCCGCTCGATCGCCGCGGCGAAGCGGCCGGTGTTCTGGTGCAGCTTGCGCAGCGCCATGAAGGTGCCGTTGCGCATGAAGCCATAGGGCACGCTGCTGCGCGCCAGCTCCTGCCCCTCGCTCGGATGGCCGAGCAGGAACTCGCCGGTGGCCAGCGGCTCCCAGCGGCGGGGCACGCCGGGCGGGCTGGCGAGCAGCTTGCCGGCGCCGGTCGCGGCCCCGGCATCCTCCTCCAGCACCCCCTGCCCGGCGAAGACCGGGTCGGAAATGCCGTCGGTGAAGCCGAAATGCTCCTTCGCCGTCGGCACCAGCCGGCCGCTCTCCGGGTCGCGCGCCATGATCGCGGCGCTGTCCTGCCACAGCCCGGCGCCGTCGCGGCCATGCCCCTCCAGCAGCAGCACTTTGCCGCCGGCGCGCCAATGCGCGACGAGGGATTGCAGCCAACGGGTCCAGCGCTCCAGCGCCTCGACCGGCCCGCCATCGCTCTCCCGCGCTTGGGCGCAGAGGCCGATCCAGACATGCACGCGCCGCTCGCGCCGCGCCACCCCCTCGCGCCAGACCGGGTCCCAGCACGCCGGATCGTTGTCGCCGAGATCGCCGAGGACGTGCTTGCGGCGGGCCATGCCCTCGATGAACTCATCCGGCATCTGCCGCAGCGTCGCGGTCGGCAGGCCGAGGGCCGCGAGGCCGGTCCAGGTGAAGGCGATGTTGAGCGCGACCGGCGGTTTCGGCCGCAGCCCGTCCGCGCCCGGCACGCGGCTGCTCGCCCAGGGCTCGGCGGTGGTGACCTGCGGCCGGATCTGGTCGACGAACCAGCGCCCCGCCGCGCTGCCGCCCTCGGCGATGTGGAACAGGAAATAGCGGGCATAGGGGAAGCCGTAGCGCCCATAGGGGCGGTGGATGTTGCCCTGGATGTCGGGCAGGTCGAGCCGGCGCGCGCCGCCCGGCGGCGGCGCGCCGCGGCGCAGGGCGGCCGGCATGGCCGGTTCGCCCTGCCAATGGCCCGGCGTGGCGGTGTCGTCCTTCGGCATGGCTCAGGCTCCCGGCGGCAGGATCTTCTCCGGCAGGCAGATCAGGCCCGGCGCCTGGCTCGGCGCCGCGATCTCCGCCGGCCGGTGCCGGGCGAGGAAGCGGCTGAACCCGGCATGCAGGGCCTCCGGCGTCGCATCCTGCGCGGCGATGACGAAATCGGCGAAATGCTGCTGCAGGTAGAGCGCCTTCAGCACCTCGGGCAGCGAGGCGCTGCGCTGCAGCGGCGCGGCGCCGAGCGCCAGGGCGCGGCGCCAGAACCGCTGCAGGACGAACCAGGCGGCGCCGAGCGCCAGCACCAGGAGCAGGAGGCTCCCGAGCAGCAGCCCGACGGCGATGCGCGGCAGCGCCCCGCCCGCGATCAGCGCGACGACGAGGGCGAGGAGCAGCGCGGCGCCCCAGGCATAGGCGAGGCGGGGCAGGAGCTGGCGCAGGCGGCGGAGCCTGTCGAGCGGCAGCGGCAGGACATCCTGCAGCCGCAGCCGCTGCGGCTCCGCCGGGTAGTAGTCGTTGAAGGGCATGGTCGTCTCGACCTGGCAGCGCCGGATGTAGTCGAAGAAGCCCTCGGCCCCGGTCACCGCCTCGAAGCCGTGGCAGGCGCCGAAGACGGCCTCCAGCTCGGGGCGCATGGTCTGCCAGAGCGTGTCGGTGTAGCGCCGCAGCGAGGTCTCGCTGCCATCCTCGGCGTCGAACTCGGCGGCGAAGAGCAGATAGGGCATCGGCAGCCGGTCCACCCGCTGCTGCACCAGCGGGTCGGCGCCGGCGAAGCGGTCGAGCAGCGCATCGCCGGATTCGCGGCCGTTGTAGGGCAGGTCGTCGATCAGCACGAAGCGGGCGAGATGCGTCATGCGGCTGCGCGCGAAGGGGCTCCCCGGCGCGCGGCCGCGGGAATTCGCCGTGGTCTCGGATTGCGGCAGCCGCGCCAGGGCCTCGAGCAGGCGCTGACGGTGGGATTCCGCCTGCCCCTCGCCCAGCGGCGCGTCGCGGCCGGCGCGCACCGGCGCGAGGACGGTGAGGAAATAGTGCCCGGCGTCGAAATTCGGCATCGCCCGCTCCTATGGCGCGTCGGCCGGCGCCGGCACCCGCCAGTCGGCGGCCTGGCTCTGGTCGAGATAGGCGGCGCGGTCCCTGTCGGCGCTTTCCGCCGCGACCGAGGCGGAGGGCGCGTAGCCATGGCTGCCGAGGCAGTTCTGCAGCCCCTCCTCCACCAATTGCCGGCGATATTCCGCGGCGAAGGCCGCCGGATCGCCCTTCGCATGCACCGCCGTCAGCGCGGCGAGGCCCTGGGCCAGCCGCAGGGCCCGCTTGATGTCGCGCTGCGCCGCGCCGGGCGTGGCGTTGTAGTAGTAGTTGGTGTCGATCTGGTTGCGGGCGATGTAGGCCTTGAACTCGCCGACCGGGATCGAGCGCGGATACTTGCTGCTGGTGTACCAGAAGAGGTCGAGGCCATCCGGCAGCCCGTCGGCGAAGGCGTCGATGTACTGGTCCCAGGTGCCGTTGAAATTGCTCAGGAAGAGCATGGCGTCGTGTTGCAGGTGCGGCCGGCCCTGGCCGAGATCCGGCCAGGCGTCGCGCGGGATGACGACCCAGCGCGCGAAGTGGATCAGCCGCAGGCCGAGCAGCCGTCCGAGCTGCGAGGGACGGCAGCGCGACAGCATGAAGAACAGCACCTGCAAGCCCGGCCGCGTCGGCAGCCAGCGCCATTGCGGCAGCCAGCTCCAGCGACGCCGGATGGGCGTCAGCACGTTCATCGCATAGGCCTTGCCGGCGATATTCGACATCCGGGCCTCCTGCCCGCGGCAGCGCCGCGCGGCAGGGACCGTGCCGCCGCAGCGCGCGATGCCGCAAGGGCTGAATTCGGGAATCCTGTGCGCATGCGCACAGGCCCGCCGCGCCCGCCTTCAGCGCGGCCCGGGCTGCTCCGCGGTGCTCGCCGCCGCCTCGCCCGGCTTCGCCGCGGCGGCGATGAAGCCGTGCGCCAGCGCGTGATAGACGCCCTCGGCGCAGAGCAGGCGCGAGGCCTGCGAGCCGATGATCGCCGCGGCCATCAGCGGGATCACCATGGCATGGTCGTTGGTCATCTCGGTGACGATGACGAAGGCGGTGATCGGCGCCTGCACCACGCCGGCGAAGTAGGCGACCATGCCGAGCAGCACCATGGCGTTCAGGGCGACATCCGGGAACAGCGTGGCGAGGTTGAAGCCGAGCCCGGCGCCGACGGCCAGCGAGGGCGCGAAGATGCCGCCCGGGATGCCGCTGATGGCGGCGAGGATGGTCGCGCCGAATTTCAGCAGGGCGAAGGATTGCGTCAGCGGCGCGCCGTCATCGACCAGCGCCCGCACCTCGCCGTAGCTGGTGCCGTAGACCATGTCGCCCGAGGCGAGGCCGCAGAGCGCGGTACCGAGGCCGCAGAGCATGGCGAAGCGGACGGGATGGCGGCGGATGGCCCGTCCGGCGGCGCCGGGCAGGCCGCGCGCCACCTCGACCAGGATGCGGCTGAAGGCGCCCCCGAGCAGCCCGCCGGCGAGGCCGCAGACCGGCACGGCGAGCCAGCCCGCGGCGCCCTGCAGCGTCGCCGTGGTGGTGCCGAAATAGGTATAGTTGCCGAGCAGCGCGAGCGAGGTGAGGCCGGCGGTGATGATGGCGACGATGAGCAGCCCGCTCGACTTCACCTCGAAGGCGCGGCCCATCTCCTCGATGCCGAAGACGATGCCGGCGAGCGGCGTGTTGAAGGCGGCGGCGACGCCGGCCGAGGCGCCGGCCAGGATCAGCCCGGGCTGGCGCCGCGGCGAGAGCCGGCCGATGGCGAACATGATGGAGGCGCCGACCTGCACCGTCGGCCCCTCGCGCCCGACCGAGGCGCCGCAGAGCAGGCCGAACAGGGTCAGCAGGATCTTGCCGACCGCGATGCGCAGGGAGACCAGCGAGGCCCGCGCCGACTGGCTCAGCAGCTTGCGGGCGGCGATCGCCTGCGGGATGCCGCTGCCGCCGGAGCCCGGGAAGTAGCGCCGCGCCAGCCAGACGGAGAGCCCCATGCCGAGCGGCGTGACGAGCAGCGGCGCGTAGCGCGAGCGCGCGAGCAGCGCCTGGAAGGCCTCCTGCGCAAGGTCGGCGAGCAGGGCCAGCGCCACCGCCGCGGCGCCGACCACGATGCCGCCGAGCAGGAAGACCGCCTGCCGCTGGGTGCGTGCCGAATGCAGCCGGAGGCGCCGCGCGGAAGGGAAGGATCGAGGCCGCATCGCACCCTGTCTGGATCGGGGTCTGGATCGGGGCGGCCGGGCGGGCGGCGCCCCGGCGCGCATCACCGCCAGGCGCGGTCGCATCGGCGACCGCCCGCGGGAGCCACCCCACGGGCCGCGCCGCCGCGCGCCGCACCGTCCCCGCCGTGCCGGCCCGCGGCGGGCGTCCGGCGAGGCTAGGGCAGATCCCGGCGGGAGGGAATCCGCCCGGCCGGGCGGTGATGCCCCCTGGACGCCCGCCTCCCGGCCGCGGCCGTGCCCCTGCGCGCGGCGGGCGCCGCCCCGCGGTTTCCCCCACCGCGCCGGCATGGCACAGTCTCGTCCCCTCGCAGCAACGCCGCCGCCGGACGCGCCGCCGTCCCCGGAGAGGAGTGCCCGCATGTCGTCTCCCCCGCCATCCGGCCTCGAGATCGGCTTCCTGCTGTTTCCCCGCCTCACCCAGCTCGACTTCACCGGCCCCTTCGAGGTGCTGAGCCGGCTGCCCGGGGCGCGGGTGCGGACGCTGTGGAAGGAGGCGGGGCCGGTGCGGGCGGATACCGGCCTGACCATCCTCGCCGACACCGCCCTCGCCGATTGCCCGCCCCTCGACCTGCTCTGCGTCCCCGGCGGGCCCGGCGTGGCGCCGCTGATGGAGGATGCGGCGGTGCTGGCCTTCCTCCAACGGCAGGCCGCCGGGGCGCGCTGGATCACCTCGGTCTGCACCGGCGCGCTGGTGCTCGGCGCGGCCGGGCTGCTGCGCGGCAAGCGGGCGACCACGCATTGGGCGAGCCATGACCTCCTCGCCGCCCTCGGTGCCGAGCCGGTGCGGGCGCGGGTGGTGCGCGACGGCCGGCTGGTGACCGGCGGCGGCGTGACGGCGGGGATCGACTTCGCCCTGGCGCTGCTCGCCGAGCTCGCCGGGCCGGAGACGGCGCAGGCGGTGCAGCTGCAGATCGAATACGCGCCCGACCCGCCCTTCACGGCCGGCGAGCCGGCGACCGCGCCGCCCGCGGTGCTCGAGGCCGCCCGGCAGCGCGGCGCGGCGATGCGGGCGGAGCGGGAGGCGCTGGTCGCCCGGGTCGCCGCCCGCCTCGCCGTCGCCTGACCCGCCGCGGTGCCGGCGGAGGCGGAGCCACCGGAGGAGGGCTCGAAGGAGGGCCCCAAGGAGGCCCCTAATGAGGAAAGGGCGCTGCGCCGGCCGGCGCGGCTGCTGCTGCTCGGCCTCGGCTATCTCTGCCTGGCGCTGGCGGCGATTGGCGTGGTGGTGCCGGGGATGCCGACCACCGTCTTCCTGATCGGCGCCGCCGCGGCCTTCGGCCGCGCCTCGCCGGCGCTGCGGGCGAAGCTGCGGGCGCATCCGCGCTTCGGCGCCACGTTGCGGCATTGGGAGGATCATGGCAGTATCGCCCCGGGTGCCAAGCGGGCGGCGCTGATCGGCATGGGGCTCGGCTGGCTGATGCTGACCCTGCTGCTGCGCCGGCCGCTGGTCTCGGCGCTGGTCGGGGCCTGCATGGTGGCGGTGGCGGCCTATATCCTCACCCGGCCCTCCGGCCCGCAGCCGGCCGGCCATGGCGAGCCATAGCACTAGCGAGGGTCTCCCCCGCGCCGCACGCGGGCCATGGCAACAGAACGAAACGCGCAAATTGCCGCCGGCCGGTCCACATTGAGGTGGCAGGGTCGCCCGGAAGGCGGCCCTTTTCCCGCTTGAGCCCCTTTTGCAGAACGGCCCCGCCTGGCGAGGCCGGAACGACAGGATACGCCCCGTGGTCCAGAGTCAGGCGAAAGCCACCCCCACCCCCCCGACCGATGCCGCGCCGGAGGAGGAGATCGCCTATCTCGCCAAGCGGCACCGGGTGACCCCGGCGATCGTGCGCGAGATCATCCGCCGCATCGGCTCGGCCGAGCGCAGCGCGGTCGAGCGCGAGATCCAGCGCGGCAAGGCCCGCCGCTGAGGCGGGCCCCGGCCCCGTGCCCCGCCGCGGCGGGGCACGGGGAGTTCCGACCGGAGCCTAGTACCGGTACTGATCGGCCTTGAACGGCCCGGCCTGGTCGACGCCGATATAGGAGGCCTGTTGCGGCGAGAGCTTGGTCAGCTTGGCGCCGACCTTCTCAAGATGCAGCGCCGCCACCTTCTCGTCCAGGTGCTTCGGCAGCACATAGACCTTCCGCTCGTACTTGCCCGGGTTCGACCAGAGCTCGATCTGCGCCAGGGTCTGGTTGGTGAAGCTCGCCGACATGACGAAGCTCGGATGCCCGGTGGCGTTGCCGAGATTCACCAGCCGCCCCTCGGAGAGCAGGATGATGCGCTTGCCGTCGGGGAACTCCACCTCGTCGACCTGCGGCTTCACGTTGTGCCACTTGTAGTTCTTGAGCGCGGCGACCTGGATCTCGCTGTCGAAATGCCCGATGTTGCAGACCACGGCGCGGTGCTTCATCTGCCGGATGTGGTCGAGGGTGATGACGTCCACATTCCCGGTCGCGGTGACGAAGATGTCGGCGCGCGGCGCCGCCTCCTCCATCGTCACCACCTCGTAGCCCTCCATCGCCGCCTGCAGGGCGCAGATCGGGTCGACCTCGCTCACCATCACCCGGCAGCCGGCGTTGCGCAGCGAGGCGGCGCTGCCCTTGCCGACATCGCCGAAGCCCGCGACCATGGCGATCTTGCCGGCCATCATCACGTCGGTGCCGCGGCGGATGCCGTCCACCAGGCTCTCGCGGCAGCCATAGAGGTTGTCGAATTTCGACTTGGTGACGCTGTCGTTCACGTTGATGGCGGGGAAGAGCAGCTTGCCCTCCTTGGCCATGGTGTAGAGCCGGTGCACGCCCGTCGTCGTCTCCTCCGAGACGCCGCGGATCGACTTGGCCAGCCGGCCGAACCAGCCCGGCTTCTCCTTCAGCGCCACCAGGATCAGCGCGAAGAAGGCCTCCTCCTCCTCGTTCTGCGGCTTGTGCAGGAAGGCGGTGTCGCCCTGCTCGGCGCGCAGGCCGTAATGGACGAGCAGCGTCATGTCGCCGCCGTCGTCGAGGATCATGTTCGGCTCGCCGCCATCGCCCCATTCCAGGGTCTTCTGCACGTATTCCCAGTATTCCGGCAGGCTCTCGCCCTTCACCGCGAAGACCGGCGTGCCGGCGGCGGCGATGGCGGCCGCCGCGTGGTCCTGGGTCGAGAAGATGTTGCAGGAGGACCAGCGGACATCGGCGCCGAGGGCCTTCAGCGTCTCGATCAGCACCGCGGTCTGGATGGTCATGTGCAGGCAGCCGGCGATGCGGGCGCCCTTCAGCGGCTGGGACGGGCCGTAGTCCCGCCGCACCGCCATCAGGCCGGGCATCTCGTCCTCGGCCATGGCGATCTCCTTGCGGCCCCAATCGGCGAGCGAGAGATCCTTCACGATGTGATCGGCGGCAACGGCCATGACGCGGCTTTCCTCGATGGCTGGGGCGCACCCTGCGGCGACGTGGCCAGGCAGGGCCGCGATGGGGCCCGATTGACGGGGCGGCGGGCCGAAGGCGCCGGCGCACCCGATCCCGACGCCCGCTCTAGCACGGCCATAATGCCCTGGCCAGCACTGGCCACAAGGCATAAGCATGTCTTTATGTTCGGGCAAAAATTGAAGAAAATCAGACCGCAAGCCTCTCCCTTCCTTGCCTCGGCGGCGGCTTGCCCGCATCGTCCGGCGCGGCGGCTCCCATGCGGGCCCAAGGGAGGAATTCCATCGTGACATCGCGCCTCATCGCGCTCGGCCTCGGTGCCGCGCTGCTCCTGCCAGCCCTCGCCGGGGCGCAGCAGCCCCCGGTGCCCGGCTGGCAGCAGGGCCGGCCGGGCAGCATGGCCGGCTCGTCGCTCGCGCCGAATGCGCCGAAGCTGACGGCGACGCCGCTCGACCAGGTACCGGTCGGCAAGCTGACCCTGCCGGCGGGCTTCAAGGCCGAGGTCTATGCCCATGGCATGACCGGCGCCCGCATGATGGCGCTCGGCTCCGGCGGCACGCTCTTCATCGGCACCCGCACCATCGGCCGGGTCTATGCGGTGAAGGACGGCAAGGTGCACACCATCGCCTCCGGCCTGCCGCAGCCGAACGGCGTCGCCTTCAAGGACGGCGCGCTTTACGTCATCGCCATCAACCGGGTGCTGCGCTTCGACGGCATCGAGGGCAAGCTCGACAATCCCGGCACGCCCACCGACCTCACCGCCGCCTTCGACCTGCCGAAGGACGAGCACCATGGCTGGAAATTCGCCAGCTTCGGCCCGGACGGCAAGCTCTACCTGCAGGTCGGCGCCCCCTGCAACATCTGCAAGGTGGACGAGGATACGCATGCCGTGCTGCTGCGCTTCAACCCGGACGGCTCCGGCCGCGAGGTGGTGGCGCGCGGCGTGCGCAACAGCGTCGGCCAGGCCTTCCACCCGACAACCGGCCAGCTCTGGTTCACCAACAACGGCCGCGACTGGGCGGGCGAGGACCAGCCGCAGGACACGCTCGCCGTCGTGCAGCGGATCGGCGAGCATTTCGGCTTCCCCTGGTGCCATATGGGCAGCATGCCGGACCCGGAGATCACCGGCCGCGCCTGCTCGGAATTCGCCCAGCCCGCGCTGCTGCTCGGCCCGCATGTCGCGGCCCTCGGCCTGCGCTTCTACACCGGCGGCATGTTCCCCGCGGAGTACCGCAACAGCCTCTTCATCGCCCGGCACGGCTCCTGGAACCGCACGGAGCGCAGCGGCTACGACGTGGTGAACGTCACCTTCGACGCCCAGGGCAAGCCGCAGATGCGGCCCTTCCTCGGCGGCCTGCTGCAGGGCAACAGCTTCCTCGGCCGGCCGACCGACGTGCAGATGCTGCCCGATGGCTCGCTCCTCGTCTCCGACGAGCAGGCCGGCGCGATCTACCGCATCACCTACGGCCCGTGAGGCCGTTGCGGGCCCTCCTGCCGGCGGCGGCCCTGCTGGCCGCCACCCTCCTCCCCGCCCTGGTCCCCGCCCCGGCGCGGGCCGGCGACCCGCAGCGCGGCGAGGCGCTGGCCCGGGACCGCGCCTGCGGCGGCTGCCATGGCGAGGCGGGCCTCTCCGGCGAGCGCGGCGTGCCCTCCCTGGCCGGGCAGCAGGCCGAGTACCTCACGCTGCAACTCATCCTGTTCCGCGAGCGGCTGCGCACCGATCCGCCCATGCCGGATCTCGCGCAGGGGCTCGACGATGCCGCGGTGGAGGACCTCGCCGCCTTCTATGCCGGGCTGCCGCCGGGCCCGGCGCCCGACCGCGGGCCGCCAGAGGCGGCGGCGCTGGCGGCGGGCGCCGGGCTGTCGGAGCAGCTGCGCTGCGGCATCTGCCACAAGGCCGATTACCACGGCCAGGCGCAGGTGCCGCGGATCGCCGGCCAGCGCGAGGAATTCCTGCAGCACGCGCTGACCGCCTATCGCGACAACCAGCGGCACGGGACGGACACCAACATGAACGCGGTGATGCACGGCGTCTCGGATGCCGAGATCGCCGCCATCGCCCACTACATGGCGCACCAGCCCTGAGCCGGAGGCGGGCGAGGCCCGCCGGCATCGCCGGGCGCGAGGGGTTGCCATCCGCCCTGGCCCCGGCGCCCGCGGAGGGCGGGACCGGCGGACCGGGGTCATCCTGATCAGGACCCGCTCCAACGCGGCCTGGACGGGCCGCAGGCTTTCACCGTTGTCGGCCGGCGCCGGTGGGGCTATCCCGGCAGCGACATGGACGCGACCACCGGCACCCCTCCCGGCGCGGCGCGGCCGGAGGGCCCCCTGCCCGCCTATCGCGCGCGGATCGCCGCCGGCCGGCTGAAGCCCGACCCGGCCCAGGCGCTCGCGGCGGAGACGCTGCAGGATCTCTGGCGGCGGCTGCGCGGCTACGACCCGCAGCTGGAGCCGCCGGAGCCCGATGGCTTCCTCGCCCGCTTCTTCCGCCGCAAGCCGGCCCCCGAGGCGGTGGATGCGACGCCGCAGGGCCTCTACCTGGTCGGCGAGGTCGGGCGCGGGAAATCCATGCTGATGGATCTCTTCTTCGCCTGCGCCGAGGTGCCGCGGAAGAAGCGCATCCATTTCCACCAGTTCATGCAGGACTGCCACCAGCGCATCCATCGCTGGAAGAAGGCGCATCCGGGCGAGTCGGACCCCATCCCGCCGCTCGCCGACAGCATCGCGGCCGAGGCCTCGCTGCTCTGCTTCGACGAGTTCCAGGTGCATGACATCACCGATGCCATGATCCTCGGCCGGCTCTTCGAGGCGCTCTTCGCCCGCGGCGTGGTGGTGGTGGCGACCTCCAACACCGCGCCCGACGACCTGTTCAAGGGCAAGCCGGGGCGGGACGCCTTCCTGCCCTTCATCGCCCTGATCAAGCAGCGCCTGAACGTCCTGCACCTCGAGGCCGAGCGCGACTACCGGCGGGAGCGCATCCGCGGGCTGCCGACCTGGCACAGCCCGCTCGGCGCCCGGGCGGAGCGGGCGCTGGACGCCGCCTTCCTGGAGCTGACCGGCGAGGCGCATGGCACGCCCTGCCAGCTCAAGGTCCTCGGCCGGGTGATCGAGGTGCCGGAGGTGACGCGCGGCGTGGCCCGGGCCGATTTCGACGCGCTTTGCGGCAAGCCGCTCGGCCCGGCCGACTACCTGGCGCTGGCGACGCATTGCCACACCCTGGTGCTGGACGGCGTGCCGCGCCTCGGGCCAGAGAATTTCGACCGGGCGCGGCGCTTCATCACCCTGGTCGACGCCCTCTACGAGCATCGTTGCAAGCTCGTCGCCTCGGCCGCCGCGACGCCGGACGCCCTCTACGAACAGGGCGAGAACGCGGCGATGTTCGAGCGGACGGCGAGCCGGCTGATGGAGATGCAGAGCCAGGACTACCTGGCCCTGCCGCATCTGACCTGAGCCTCCCCGGCCCGGCCGGACGGGTCGCCGGGGACGATATGCAACTTGATTGGTTGCATATGGCTGCCACCGGGCGGATTCGCGCTTGCGGGCGGTTCCGCCCTGCGGCGATCCGCCCCAACCCCATCGAGCGGATTCACGCCTGCGGGCGGTTCCGCCCTGCGGCGATCCGCTCTAGCGTGCAGCCATTCGCGCCCTGGCGAGCGCCTTGTCCCCCCGGACGGCGGGGAGTAGGAGTGCGCCGCAACATTATTCCAACGATCCTGGCGAAGGACGGCTCATGGCCCGTAAGAAGATCGCGCTGATCGGCGCCGGCAACATCGGTGGCACCCTCGCCCACCTGATCGGCCTGAAGGAGCTCGGCGACGTCGTGCTCTTCGACGTCTTCCCGGGCGTCGCCGCGGGCAAGGCGCTCGACATCATGCAGTCCGGGCCGGTGGATGGTTTCGATTCCGCCATGTCCGGCGCCGGCGACTATTCCGCGATCGCGGGCGCCGATGTCTGCATCGTCACCGCCGGCTTCCCGCGCATGCCGGGGATGAGCCGCGACGACCTGCTGACCAAGAATGCCGAGGTCATCGCCAAGGTCGGCGAGGGCATCAAGACCTATGCCCCCGACGCCTTCGTCATCTGCATCACCAACCCGCTCGACGTCATGGTCTGGGTGCTGCAGCAGAAGTCCGGCCTGCCGCCCGAGAAGGTGGTCGGCATGGCCGGGGTGCTGGACAGCAGCCGCTTCCGCCTCTTCCTGGCGCAGGAATTCGGCGTCTCGGTCGAGGACGTGACCGCCTTCGTGCTCGGCGGCCATGGCGACACCATGGTGCCGCTGACCCGCTACTCCACCGTCGCCGGCATCCCCATCCCCGACCTGATCAAGATGGGCTGGACGACGCAGGAGAAGATCGACGCCATCGTCACCCGCACCGCCAATGGCGGCGGCGAGATCGTCAAGCTGCTGGAGAAGGGCTCGGCCTTCTACGCCCCGGCCGCCTCGGCCATCGCCATGGCGGAGAGCTACCTGCTCGACAAGAAGCGGGTCCTGCCCTCGGCGGTGCTGCTGAACGGCGAATACGGGCAGTCCGGCTTCTATGTCGGCGTGCCGGTGGTGATCGGCGCCAAGGGCGTGGAGCGGATCGTCGAGGTGCAGTTCACGGCCGAGGAGAAGGCCGCCTTCGAGAAGAGCTGCGACGCGGTGAAGAAGCTGATCGCGGACTTCAAGAAGCTCGGCGTCTGAGGCTTCGGCCCAGGTGGCCAGGGGCCGGGGGACGCCCCCGGCCCGTCCCTTCCGGCCGGGGTCCGGCCAGCAGCGCATGAGGGCCAGCGGATGAACATCCACGAGTACCAGGCGAAGGAGCTGCTGCGCCGCTACGGCGTCGCCGTGCTCGACGGCCATGTGGCCTGGACCCCGGAGGAGGCGGCGGCGGCCGCGGCGAAGCTGCCCGGGCCGGTCTATGTGGTGAAGTCGCAGATCCATGCCGGCGGCCGCGGCGCCGGCCGCTTCCAGGACGACCCGCAGGGCAAGGGCGGCGTCCGGGTGGTGAAGTCGGCCGAGGAGGCGAAGGCCGCCGCCGCCGCCATGATCGGCCACACCCTGGTCACCAAGCAGACCGGGCCGCAGGGCAAGGTGGTTTCCCGCGTCTATGTCGAGGCTGGCTGCGACATCAAGCGCGAGCTCTATCTCGGCCTGCTGGTGGACCGCGCCACCTCCCGCCTCACCATCATGGCCTCGACCGAGGGCGGGATGGAGATCGAGGAGGTCGCCGAGCACCACCCCGAGAAGATCCTGAAGGTCGCGGTGGACCCGGCCTCGGGCATCTCCGGCTTCCATGCCCGCAAGCTCGCCTTCGGCCTCGGCCTCGAGGGCAAGCAGGTGGCGAGCTTCACGAAATTCGTGACCGCCCTCTACAGGGCGGTGCTCGAACTCGATTGCGCCATCGTCGAGATCAACCCGCTGGTCGTCACCGGCGCCGGCGAGATCGTGGCGCTGGATGCCAAGATCGCCTTCGACGACAACGCCCTGTTCCGACACAAGGACCTCGAGGCCCTGCGCGACGACAGCGAGATGGACCCGAAGGAGCTGGAGGCGGTCAGGAACGACCTGAACTACGTCGCGCTCGACGGCGAGATCGGCTGCATGGTGAACGGCGCCGGCCTCGCCATGGCGACGATGGACATCATCAAGCTCTATGGCTCCTCGCCGGCGAACTTCCTCGATGTCGGCGGCACCGCGACGGCGGAGCGGGTGACCGAGGCCTTCCGCATCATCACCTCGGACGCCAACGTCAAGGCGATCCTGGTCAACATCTTCGGCGGCATCGCCAAGTGCGACATGATCGCCTCCGGCATCGTGGCGGCGAGCAAGAACCTCTCCCTCTCCGTGCCGCTGGTGGTGCGGCTGGAGGGCACGAATGTCGAGCGGGGCAAGCAGATCCTGGCCGAGAGCGGGCTGGCCATCATCCCCGCGGACAACCTGGCCGATGCCGCCGAGAAGGTGGTCAACGCGGTGAAGAAGGCGGCCTGAGCCATGGCGATCCTCGTCGACGAGACCACCAAGGTGATGACCCAGGGCTTCACCGGCGCCCAGGGCACCTTCCATGCCGAGCAGGGCATCGCCTACGGCAGCAAGTATGTGGGCGGCGTGACGCCGGGCAAGGGCGGCACCACCCATATCGGCCTGCCGGTCTTCGACACGGTGGCGGACTGCGCGGCGGCGACCGGCGCCGATGCCTCCGTCATCTACGTGCCGCCGCCCTTCGCCGCGGATGCGATCCTGGAGGCGATCGATGCGGGCATCCCGCTCGTCATCTGCATCACCGAGGGCATCCCGGTGCTCGACATGGTGCGGGTGAAGCGGGCGCTGTCGGGCTCGCGGACGCGGCTGATCGGGCCGAACTGCCCCGGTGTCATCACCCCCGATGCCTGCAAGATCGGCATCATGCCGGGCCATATCCACCGCCGCGGCTCGGTCGGCATCGTCTCCCGCTCCGGGACGCTGACCTATGAGGCGGTGGCGCAGACCACCGCGGCCGGGCTCGGCCAGTCCACCTGCGTCGGCATCGGCGGCGACCCGGTGAAGGGCACCGATTTCGTCGAGGTGCTGGAGATGTTCCTGGCCGATGACGAAACGAAGTCGATCGTCATGATCGGCGAGATCGGCGGCCAGTCCGAGATCGAGGCGGCCGAGTTCCTCGGCCGCGAGAACCGCGGCGCCGGGGCGAAGCCGGTGGTCGGCTTCATCGCCGGCGCAACGGCCCCGCCCGGCCGCCGCATGGGCCATGCCGGCGCCGTCATCTCCGGCGGCAAGGACACGGCGGCGGCGAAGATGGAGGCGATGCGGTCGGCCGGGATCCATGTGGCCGAGAGCCCGGCGGCGCTGGGCTCGACCATGGTAAAGGCGCTGCGGGGCTGAGCCCCGCCGCCATGCCCCGGCCCAGCCCGGGCCGGGGCGGCGAAAACGCTGCGGCTGCCATGCGGCAGGGCCGGGAATCGTCGCCGCCCCTGCCGCAGCGCCGCCACAATGACTATGTTATGCGGCGCGCGGCCCGGCCTTGCCGGGACCGCGCGTTCTGCGCACAGACCTGAAGGTTGCCGCCGGCCCCTGATGGGCGGCCGGCACGGAGAGAAACATGGCCGGAGTGGATATCCTCGCCAGCGCGATGACGGGGGCGAATGCTGCCTTCCTCGCCGATCTCTACGCCCGCTGGGTGGAAAAGCCGGACAGCGTCGAACCCTCCTTCGCCGAGCTCTTCGCCGCCCTGGACGACGATGCGCGGGCGGTGCTGACCGATGCCTCGGGCGCCTCCTGGGCGCCGCGGCCGCGCGGCGGCTTCGCGCCGGAGCCGGAGGCGCCGCCGGCGCCGAAGGGGCGCGGCGCGGCGGCGGACCCGGCGACGATCCGCGCCGCGCAGCTCGATTCGATCCGCGCCCTGATGCTGATCCGCAGCTACCGGGTGCGCGGCCATCTGGAGGCGCAGCTCGACCCGCTCGGCCTGCAGCGGCCGAAGCCGCATCCCGAGCTGGACCCGGCCACCTACGGCTTCACCGAGGCCGACTGGGACCGGCCGATCTTCATCAACGGCGTGCTCGGCCTCGAGAGCGCCTCGGTCCGCCAGATCATGGAGGTCTGCCGCGCCACCTATTGCGGCCCGATCGGCGTCGAGTTCATGCACATCCAGGACCCGGACCAGAAGGCCTGGATCCAGCAGCGCATGGAAGGCGCCCCCTGGACCAGCGCCTTCGACCGTGCGGGCAAGCGGCTGATCCTCGAGCAGCTCACCGAGGCCGAGGGCTTCGAGGCCTTCTGCGCGAAGAAATACGTCTCGACCAAGCGCTTCGGCCTGGAGGGCGGCGAGAGCACCATCCCGGCGGTGCAGGAGGTGATCGAGAGCGCGGCGAAGGCCGGCGTGAACGAGATCGCCATCGGCATGGCGCATCGCGGCCGGCTGAACGTGCTGGTGAACGTGGTGAAGAAGCCCTTCACCCAGGTCTTCTCGGAATTCGCCGGCGTCGGCGCCAACCCGGACGACGTCCAGGGCTCGGGCGACGTGAAGTACCATCTCGGCACCTCGACCGATGTCGAGATCGCCGGCCGGACCATCCACCTCTCGCTGCAGCCGAACCCCTCGCATCTCGAGGCGGTCGATCCGGTCGTGGTCGGCAAGGTGCGGGCGCGCCAGGACATGGCGGGCGACACCCGCACCCGGCGCTCGGTGATGGGCATCCTGCTGCATGGCGACGCCGCCTTCGCCGGCCAGGGCCTGGTCTACGAGACCATGGCGATGAGCCAGCTCATCGGCTACCGCACCGGCGGCACGGTGCACATCGTCACCAACAACCAGATCGGCTTCACCACCGTGCCGGCGCACGCCTATTCCGGCCTCTACTGCACCGACATCGCCAAGTCGGTGCAGGCGCCGATCTGGCACGTGAACGGCGACAACCCGGAGGCGGTGGTCTTCGTCTCCCGCCTCGCCGCCGAGTTCCGCCAGCAATTCGGCACCGATGTGGTGGTCGACATCGTCTGCTACCGCCGCCACGGCCATAACGAGAGCGACGAGCCGGCCTTCACCCAGCCGATCATGTACGGCCGCATCCGCGAGATGAAGACGACGCGGACCCTCTATGCCGAGCAGCTGGCCGCCGAGGGCAGCATCCCGGCCGAGGAATCGCAGGCGGTGCTGAACGCCTTCACCCAGCGGCTGGAGGAGGCGCACCAGGCGGCGCAGACCTTCAAGCCGAACAAGGCGGACTGGCTGGAGGGCCACTGGTCCGGCCTGAAGCCGGCTGGCGCCGAGGATTCGGTCGAGCAGCTGCAGTCCACCGCCGTGCCGCTCGAGACGCTGCGCGAGGTCGGCGCCGCCCTGGCCCGGGTGCCGGAGGGCTTCGCCGTCAACCCGAAGATCGCCCGCCAGCTCGAGGCCAAGAAGCAGGCGATCGAGAGCGGCGAGGGCATCGACTGGGCGACCGGCGAGGCGCTCGGCTTCGGCACGCTGCTGCTGGAGGGCCACCGCGTCCGCCTCTCGGGCGAGGACGTGCAGCGCGGTACCTTCAGCCACCGCCATGCGGTTCTGGTCGACCAGAAGACCCAGGCCGAATACGTGCCGCTGAACAACATCCGCGACGGCCAGCCGCGCTTCGAGGCCTTCAACAGCCTGCTCTCCGAATTCGGCGTGCTCGGCTACGACTACGGCTACTCGCTGGCCGACCCGCACACCCTGGTGCTGTGGGAGGCGCAGTTCGGCGACTTCGCCAACGGCGCGCAGGTCATCATCGACCAGTTCATCGCCTCGGCCGAGACCAAGTGGCTGCGCATGTCGGGCCTCGTCATGCTGCTGCCGCACGGCTACGAGGGCCAGGGGCCGGAGCATTCCTCGGCGCGGCTGGAGCGCTACCTGCAGCTCTGCGCCGAGCGCAACATGCGGGTCTGCAACCTGACCACGCCGGCCAACTACTTCCACGCGCTGCGCCGGCAGCTGAAGGCGAACTACCGCAAGCCGCTGGTGCTGATGACGCCGAAGTCGCTGCTGCGCCACAAGCTCGCGGTCAGCAGCCTCTCGGAATTCGGCCCGGGCAGCGCCTTCCGCACCGTGATCCCGGAGATCGACGCGATCGCGCCGGAGGAGGAGGTGCGGCGCGTCGTGCTCTGCTCCGGCAAGGTCTATTACGACCTGCTGCAGGAGCGGCGCGACAAGGGCGTGAAGGACGTGGCGATCCTCCGGCTCGAGCAGATCCATCCCTTCCCAGTCAACGCGCTGAAGACGGTGCTCGCGCCCTACCGCAACGCCGAGCTCCTCTGGTGCCAGGAGGAGCCCGAGAACATGGGCGCCTGGACCTTCATCGACCGGCGGCTGGAGAAGGTGCTGCGGGAGATCGGCATCAAGGCGCAGCGGCCCGACTATGTCGGCCGCAAGGAGGCGGCGAGCCCGGCCACCGGCCTCGCCAAGGTGCATCAGCAGGAGCAGCAAACCCTGGTGCGGGAGGCGCTCGGCCTCTGACGGCGCGGCCCGGGCCGAACTCCGCCCGGGCCATGCCGCCGGATCACCGGCACCCCGCAGGAAGGCGATGAGGACGATGGCGACCGAAATTCTCGTGCCCACCCTGGGCGAAAGCGTCAGCACCGCGACCGTCGCGCGCTGGTTGAAGAAGGCCGGCGAGGCCGTGAAGGCCGACGAGCCGCTGGTGGAGCTCGAGACCGACAAGGTGACGGTCGAGGTGAATGCCCCGGCCGCCGGCGTCATCGAATCCATCGCCGCCGACGAGGGCGCCGAGGTGGAGCCGGGCGCGGTGCTCGGCAGCATCGCCGCCGGCGGGGCCGCCGCCGCGCCGGCCAGGCCGCAGCCGCAGACATCCGAGCCGGCCCCCGCCCCGGCCGCCGCGGCGCAGCCGAAGGTGGAGCCGCCGCGCCAGCCCCAGGGGCCCGTTGCCGTGCCGGGCGCGGCCGGCCACGCGCCGTTGCCGGCCGCCGCCAAGCTGATGGCCGAGCGCGGCGTCGGCGCCGAGCAGATCGGCGAGGGCAGCGCCAAGGATGGCCGCATCGCCAAGGGCGACGTGCTCGACTTCCTCTCGCGCCCCGCCGCCGCCCCGGCCGCCGCCGCCGCCAAGCCGGCGACGCAGCGCGCGCTCGACGAGGGCGAGGAGCGGGTGAAGATGACGCGGCTGCGCGTCACCATCGCCCGCCGGCTGAAGGAGGCGCAGAACACCGCCGCCATGCTCACCACCTTCAACGAGGTGGACATGGGCGCGGCGATGGCGCTGCGCAGCGAGTACCGCGACGTCTTCGAGAAGCGGCACGGCGTGCGCCTCGGCTTCATGTCCTTCTTCGTGAAGGCCTGCGTCGCCGCGCTGAAGGAATTCCCCGCGGTCAATGCCGAGATCGAGGGCGACCAGGTCATCTACAAGCATTTCGTGCATATGGGCATCGCGGTCGGCGGGCCGAACGGCCTGGTGGTGCCGGTGCTGCGCAATGCCGACCGGATGGGCTTCGCCGAGATCGAGAAGACGATCGGCAATTTCGGCAAGCGCGCCCGCGACGGCCAGCTGAAGCTGGAGGAGCTGGCCGGCGGCAGCTTCACCATCACCAATGGCGGCATCTACGGCTCGCTGATGTCGACGCCGATCCTGAACCCGCCGCAATCGGGCATCCTCGGGATGCACAAGATCCAGGAGCGGCCGATGGCGATCGGCGGCAAGGTCGAGATCCGCCCGATGATGTACATCGCCCTCTCCTACGATCACCGCATCGTCGACGGGAAGGAGGCGGTGAGCTTCCTCGTCCGGGTCAAGGAGAGCGTCGAGGATCCGCGCCGGCTGATGCTGGATATCTGACGCCGGAGCGCCGCGCCGGCCCGGCCCGCCCTCCGACGGAGGGCGGCGCCGGTGCCGCTTCGGCGCGTCCTGCGGGCGCCCGCCCCGCCACCGCCCCCGTCAACGGTCTGGCGTGAATTCGCGGCCAGGATGCGGCATCGCTCCTGCGGGGGCCGCGCAGCCTCCCATGGCCTGACCGCCCGCGGCGCTGCATCCCACCGCACACGGACACTCCGTATTTCTGCGGCGCCCCGCGCCGGATTTGCTATCATTTCTGCAAAAGGGTCGGCGCCGGAGGATGCGCCGCCCGCCCCGGGAGACAGTCACATGCGTTCCTTCGAAGGCCAGTTCTCCGACAACCGTCCGCTGAAGCGCACGCGGGAGGAGAAGATGCGCCTCCTCGCCGAGCTGAAGGAGACGATCCGGACGCTGAAGCCGCACACCTCGCCGGAGCTGCGCAGCTCCATCGCCGGCAAGATCCGCGAGCTCGAGGCCGACCTCGCCGCGCCGCCGCCGCCGCCGCGCGAGCGCCGGGTGCCGACGCACCAGCAGGACCAGTTCGGCGGCGGCCCGCGGCCGCCGCGCCGCCCGCGCCCGCCGCGGGAGTTCTGACGCGCCGCCGCGACAACCGCACACCCCTCCGGCCCCGCCCCTGGACCGGTGCAGCCCGGGCGGGCAGCATGCGACGAACCGAGGGGAACGTCGCATGCGGCTCAAGGACAAGACGGCCATCATCATCGGCGCCGGGCAGAGTCCCGGCGAGGGCACGGGCAACGGCCGCGCCACCGCCATCCGCTTCGCGCAGGAGGGCGCGCTGGTGCTCTGCGCCGACCGCGACCTCGCCTCGGCCGAGGAGACGGCGCGGCTGGCCGGCAACGGCGCCGTTGCCATCGAGGCCGATGCGATGCGCGAGGCGAGCCTCGCCGCCGCCATCGCCGAGGCGGTGCGGCGCTGGGGCCGGCTCGACATCCTGCACTACAATGTCGGCATGTCGCTCGCGGGCGGCGACGCGCCGCCGACCGAGATCACCGAGGAGGCCTTCGACCGCGTCACGGCGGTGAATCTCCGCGGCTTCGTCATGGCGGTGAAGCACGCGCTGCCGGTGATGCGGCAGCAGCAGGAGGGGGTGATCCTCTCCATCTCCTCCGCCGCGGCGGTCGAGAGCTACCCCTATGTCGCCTACAAGACCACCAAGGCGGCGATGATCGCCTTCACCGAGCAGGTGGCGAACCAGAACGCCCCGCACGGCATCCGCTGCAACACCATCCTGCCGGGGCTGATGGACACGCCGATGGCGGTGGACACCCGCGTCCGCCACACCGGCCGCAGCCGCGCCGAGGTGGCGGCCGAGCGCGACGCCAAGGTGCCGCTGCGGCGCAAGATGGGCACGGCCTGGGACGTGGCCAATGCGGCGCTCTTCCTCGCCTCGGAGGAGGCGGGCTTCATCACCGGGGTGGCGCTGCCGGTCGATGGCGGACGGCTGGTGCAGATCGGGTAGGGCGCCGGCCAATCCCGGTAGCGGCGGCCCCTCCGTTACGGGTCCGCCACGACACGCGCTTGTTGACCCCGCATGCTGGACTGGCCCCGGGCTGAAGGGCTAGGGTGGGGGCATGTCGATCATCGGACCGCTCACCGCGCGAATTACCGGCCCGGCCGCCTGAGCCGCGTCGCCCGAGGGGTGGCGCGCCATGCAGCCGGGTTCGCCTCCCTCCCCGCGCCTCATCCCGGAGCCAGTCCGATGTCCGACGTCGTCGCAGCACGATTCCTCGTCACGGCCGATGTGTCACCCGGCCTTCTGCCCCGCCTCCTGCAGCCTCTCGCGAAACGCGATCTCGTCGCCGACCTGTTTCATGTGGAACGGGAGGGCGAGGTGGTGCGGGCCGAGCTGGTGTTGCATGCCATGCCGGCCGAGATGGTGCATCTGGTCGCCGGCAATCTCGGCCAGGTGGTTGGGGTGCATGCGGTGCTCACGGAGCGGCTGCCGCTGCTGCGCGCCGTCGCCTGAGCGCCCGGGCCACCCCGGCGCTCGGGGCCAGGCTGCCGCTGCACCGCCTGCTCCGGGCTTCGTGACAGAAACCGACGGCTGAGAGGGGAACGCTCACGGCGCGGCACGCCTAACGTGCCGTCACGCCGAGGGGACATGGTCGATGCTTTGGGACGCCTTCCCCAGCGCGCTTGACCTAGCGCGCTTCCAATTCGCCTTCACCGTCACCTTCCACTTCCTCTTCCCCGCCTTCACCATCGGCCTGGCCAGCTACCTCGCGGTGCTGGAGGGGTTGTGGATCTGGACCGGCCGCTCCCTCTACCTCGACCTCTTCCGCTACTGGCTGAAGGTCTTCGCCGTGAACTTCGCCATGGGCGTCGTCTCCGGCATCGTCCTTTCCTACCAGTTCGGCACCAATTGGTCGGTCTTCGCCGACCGCACCGGCCCGGTGCTGGGGCCGCTGCTCGGCTACGAGGTGCTGACCGCCTTCTTCCTCGAGGCCGGCTTCCTCGGCGTCATGCTCTTCGGCCTCGGCCGGGTCGGGCGCGGGCTGCATTTCGCCGCCACCTGCCTGGTGGCCATCGGCACGCTGATCTCGGGCTTCTGGATCCTCGCCGCCAATTCCTGGATGCAGACGCCGACAGGCTACATCCTCGGCCCCGACGGCCGCTTCCTGCCCGGCGACTGGTGGGAGATCGTCTTCAATCCCTCCTTCCCCTTCCGCTACCTGCACACCATCACCGGCGCCTATCTCACTACGGCGATGATCGTCGGCGCGGTCGGCGCCTTCCACCTGCTGCGCGACCGCTGGAACGAGCGGGCGCGGGTGATGTTCAGCATGGCGATGTGGATGGCCGCCGCCGTCGCCCCGGCCCAGGCGGTGTTCGGCGACATGCAGGGGCTCTGGGCGCTGCACTACCAGCCGCAGAAGGTGGCGGCGATGGAGGGCCACTGGGAGACGCAGCGCGGCGCGCCGCTCATCCTCTTCGGCCTGCCGGACATGGAGCGGCAGGAGACGCGGCTGGCCCTCGGCATCCCACGTCTCGGCAGCCTGATCCTGAAGCACGAATGGGATGGCGAGGTGCTCGGGCTGAAGGCCTTCCCGCCCGAGGCGCGGCCGACCAACGTGCCGCTCGTCTTCTGGTCCTTCCGCATCATGGTCGGGCTCGGCCTGCTGATGATCGCGCTCGGCATGGTCTCGCTCTGGCTGCGCTGGCGGCGGGCGCTGCACGAGCGCGACTGGTTCCTGCGCTGGGCCGTCGCCATGGGCCCCTCCGGCCTGCTCGCCGTCACCTTCGGCTGGATCACCACGGAGGCGGGGCGGCAGCCCTATACGGTCTATGGCCACCTCACCACGGCCGAGAGCGTCAGCCCGATCGCGGCGCCGGCCGTGGCCACCTCGCTCGTCCTCTTCATCGTGGTCTACTTCGTCGTCTTCGGCGCCGGCATCTGGTACCTGTTCCGTCTGTTCCGGCACCCGCCCGAGGCGGAGGAGAGCGGCGCCGAGTCCGAGCCGCCGATCCGCAGCGCCGGCATCACGCCGGCGCCCTCGGTCAACCCGGACCGGGCCGCCGAGGCCCGGCCGCAGCCGGCGGAGTGAGCCCATGTCGGCCGAGACCATCGCCACCATCTGGGCCTTCCTGATCGCGACGGCCGTCTTCCTCTATGTCTGCATGGACGGCTTCGACCTCGGCGTCGGCATCCTGTTTCCCTGGATCCATGGGAAGGAGGACCGGGATCTCGCGGTGAACACCGTCGCCCCGGTCTGGGACGGCAACGAGACCTGGCTGATCCTCGGCGGCGGCGGCCTCTTCGCCGTCTTCCCGCTGGCCTACGCGACGATCATGCCGGCGATCTACATGCCGATCATCGTCATGCTGCTGGCCCTCGTCTTCCGCGGCGTCGCCTTCGAGATGCGCTTCCGCGCCGCGACGCCGGGGCAGCATGCCTGGTGGGACCGCTCCTTCTCCGGCGGCAGCTATGTGGCGACCCTCGCCCAGGGCATCGCCCTCGGCGCCCTGGTGCAGGGCGTGGAGGTCCAGGGGCGGGCCTATGCCGGCGGCTGGTGGGACTGGCTCTCGCCCTTCTCCATCGTCACCGGCCTCGCCCTCCTCGCCGGCTACGGGCTGCTCGGCGCCTGCTGGCTGGTCTGGAAGACCGAGGGCGAGCTGCAGGAGCAGGTGCGCGGCCTGGCGCGCGGCCTCGGCTGGCTGACGCTCGGCTTCATCGCCCTGGTCAGCGCCGTGGTGCCCTTCCTGCTGCCCGCCTTCCGGGACCGCTGGTTCGACTTCCCGGTGATCCTGACCGCCCTGCCGGTGCCGATCCTGGTGGTGGTGCTGGCCTGGCGGCTGTTCCGCGGCCTCGACGAGGCCGGGGGCGGGCGCGAGCACCGGCGCGTGGTCTGGCGCGACGGCATCCCCTTCGCCTGCGCCCTTGGCCTGTTCTTCCTCGCCTATACCGGGCTCGGCATCTCGATCTGGCCGACCATCGTGCCGCCCAGCATCACCATCTGGGAGGCGGCGGCGCCGCGGGATTCGCAGCTGTTCCTGCTGGTCGGGGCGGTGGTGCTGATCCCCGTGGTGCTGGCCTATACCGGCTATGTCTACTGGCTGTTCCGCGGCAAGGTGAAGGCGGGCGAGGGCTATCACTGAGGATGGGCCGCCGCCTGCTCTGGTTCCTCGCCCTCTGGGCGGCGGGTGTGGTGACGGTGGGCGCCATCGCCCTCCTGCTGCGGACGGTGCTGCGGAGCTGAAGCGCGCCTGAACCGATCGGGTGCCCGATGCTCTGGGGGCCTGCCGCGCGCCCCTGGACCATGGTCCAGGCCTTTGTTCGATCGCGTGATTCACGCTTGTCGGCGGGTCCACCTCAAGCGATCACGCCCTAGAGCATGTCCTGCGAACGTCCGTTCACCTGCAATGCTCTAGGTGTTTGTTTTTACGAGCATCTTCACCTGTCCGGATGAGGTCATCCGGACAGGATCTGCTCTAACCGAACGGCTGTTCCCGCAGCCGCTCATAGGCGGCGCGCACCAGCGCCGACCCGTAGCGCCGCTCCAGCCGCCGCACCGTGAAATGCGCCCGGGCGATGCCGCGGAAATGCTCGAGGAAGGCGAGGTTCACCGCCACGCCGCCCGCCGCCCCCACCACCGGCGCCGCCTGGGCCGAGAGCTTGAAGGCCACCGGCACGCCGAAGCGGGCGGCGATGGCGCCGAGGAAGCCCGGCAGGAATTGCGCCACGCCGCGCCCGACCGCGCTCTGCACCGCCTCGGCCAGGGCCAGGCGCAGCGCGAAATAGCCGCTCTCCGCCTCGTCATCCTGCGGGTTGCGGCCGCCGAGGGCGAAGACCTTCAGGCATTCCGCCTGCACCTGCGGGTCCGAGAGGTCCTCGCCCTGCTCGGCGGCGATCGCCGCCACCTGGCGCAGCAGCAGGGTGGTCGAGACCGGCAGCTCCATCAGCGTCCCCGGCAGACCGAGCGCCCCGCCCGCCGCGCCCGAGGCGGCGAGCAGCCCGCGATGCAGCCATTCCCCGGGCAGCCGCGCCGGGCGGCGCTCCGGCCCGCTCAGCAGCGCGGTGCGCAGCGCGGCGAGCAGGGCCCGCCTCACCGCCCCGTCGATCATGCCCTGGGCGCCGGACGGCAGGCGGCGCTTCAGCGCCTCCACCGTGCCGCCGACCAGCGCGGCGAGGCGGACCGGCAGGGAGGTGCCCTCCAGCACTACCACGGCGGCATCGAGCTCGGCCAGGGCCGCATCGGACAGGGCGAGCTCGGGCAGGGTCGGGGCGGGATGGCTGGTCTCGGTCATCGCGGGGGTCACAACCTTCGGGGATGGCGCCGGCTTCGCCCGGCCCCCAGGATGTGGGGAAGCCCCGGGAGACGTGCCATGGATGGCAGCCTTGCCCCCGCGATGATTCGCACCGCCTGCCCCCATGATTGCCCGAGCGCCTGCGTGCTGGAGGTGGAGCGGCTCTCGCCCGCCCGCATCGGCCGCGTCCGCGGCTCGGCCAGCTACGACTACACCGCCGGCACCTGCTGCGCGAAGGTCGCCCGCTATGCCGAGCGGGTGCACCATCCCGGACGGCTGGCGCAGCCCCTGGCGCGGCTGGGCGCCAAGGGCGAAGGGCGCTTCGCGCCCATCGCCTGGGGCGAGGCGCTGGACCGCATCGCCGCGGCCTTCCGCGCGGCGGCGGCGCGGCACGGGCCGGAGGCGGTCTGGCCCTATCACAGCGGCGGCACGCTCGGCGTGCTCTCCCGCTGGGGCATCGACCGGCTGCGGCACGTGATGGGCTATTCGCGGCAGAAGAGCACCATCTGCGTCACCCCGGCCGAGAGCGGCTGGAAGGCCGGGATCGGCGCCGCCCGCGGCAGCGACCCGCGGCGCCTGGCCGAGGCCGACCTGATCCTGATGTGGGGCGGCAACCCGGTCGCCACCCAGGTCAACCTGATGTCGCACATCCAGGCGGCGCGGAAGCGGCGCGGCGCCAAGCTCGTCGTCATCGACGCCTATCGCTCGCCCTCGGTCGAGGCCGCCGATCTCGGCCTGGTGCTGCGCCCGGGCACCGATGCGGCGCTCGCCCTCGCCCTGATGGCCGCGGCGCTCGAGGCCGGCGTCGCCGACCGCGACTTCCTCGCCCGCCACACCGACTGGTCGCCGGAGGTGGAGGCGCATCTCCGCCGCCATTCCATCCCCTGGGCGGCCGAGGTCACCGGCCTCGCGGTGGCGGAGATCGAGGCCCTGGCGCGGCTCTATGTCGGGACGCCGCGCCTCTTCCTCCGCGCCGGCGTCGGCTTCAGCCGGCATCGCAACGGCGCCGCCACCATGCATGCCGTCTCCTGCCTCGCGGCGCTGACGGGTGCCTGGGCGCGGGAGGGCGGCGGCGCCTTCTTCTATGCGCTGGAGGGCTGGGGGCTGGATACGCGCCTCGCCTGGGCGAGCGACCGGATCGATCCCAGGGTGCGGGTGCTCGACCAGTCGCGCATCGGCGCGGTGCTGAACGGCGAGCCGGCGGCGCTCATGGGCGGCCCGCCAGTCACCGCCATGCTGATCCAGAACGCCAACAGCGCCGAGGTGGCGCCGGACAGCCATGCGGTGCGGCGCGGCCTGGCGCGCGAGGACCTGTTCCTCGCCGTGCACGAGCAATTCCTGACCCCGACCGCCGCCTTCGCCGATATCGTGCTGCCGGCGACGACCTTCCTCGAGCAGGACGACATCATGATGGGCCTCGGCCACACCGCGCTGACGGTGGCGCCGCGGGTGATCGCGCCGCAGGCCGAGGCGCGCTCGAACCATGCGGTGGTGCAGGGCCTGGCGGCGCGGCTCGGCGCCGAGCATCCCGGCTTCGGGATGAGCGATGTCGAGATCCTGGACGCGACGCTGCGCGCCTCCGGCCATGGCGGCTGGGCGGCGGCGGTCGAGGCGGGCTTCCTGCCGGTCGCGGTCGACATCCCCTCGGGGACGGATTTCGCCGGCTTCCCGCAGCCCGACGGGCGCTTCCGCTTCCAGCCGGACTGGGCGGCGCTCGGCCCCTATGGGGCGGAGATGCCGCGCCTGCCGAGCTATTGGCAGAAGCTGGAATGGGCCGGGCCGGAGACGCCCTTCCGCCTGATCACCCCGCCGGCCCGCAGCTTCCTCAACACCAGCTTCACCGAGACGCCGGGCTCGCGGAAGCGGGAAGGGGCGCCGCGGCTGCGGGTGAACCCGCGGGACGCGGCGCGGCTCGGCATCGCCGATGGGGGGCGGGTGCGCATCGGCAATGCCCGCGGGGCGCTGACCATGGCGGCGATGCTGTTCGAGGGCGTGCTGGAGGGGGTGCTGGCGCTGGAGGGCATCGCGCCCAGCGACGCCTTCCCCGAGGGGATCGGCGTGAACTCATTGGTTGGCGCCGATCCGGTGGCGCCGGCGGGCGGCGTCGCCTTCCACGACATCGCGGTATGGCTGCGGCCGGCGGAGTAGGCCGGCGGCTCAGCCCCGCAGCCGCGTGTTGTCGCGGAGCCAGGCGGCGAATTCCGCCTCCGGCAGCTCGCCGGCGGCGAGGTCGAGCACCGCGACCGCGGCTTCCGCCTGGTCGGCGACCAGGTCGAGGCCATTCAGCATGAGGAAGACGCCAGCCGCCGTCAGCCCCGCACGCTTGTTCCCATCCACGAAGGGGTGGTTGCGCACGATGCCGGCCGCATAGGCCGCCGCCAGGCGGCACAGATCCGTCTCGCCCTCATAGGCATGGAGGTTGCGTGGCCGCGCCATGGCACTGTCGAGCAGGCCCTCGTCGCGCATCCCCTCGGCCCCGCCGAACTCGGTCAGGCTTTCGAGATGCAGGAGCTGCAAGGCGCGCCGGGAGACCCAGCGCGGCTCGGTCATTTCGCCAGGATCCGGAAGGTCTCGCGATAGCGCTTCATCAGCTCGCGCCCATGGGTGAGCTGTTCCTCGATCTCCGGCTCGTGCCGGCGCAGCAACAGGCTGCCATCCGGCGTCTCGACCACCTGCAGGCTATCCCCTTCATCGACCCGCAGCCGGCCCAGCAGCTCCTTCGGCAGGACCAGCCCCACCGAATTGCCGATCGCCCGCAGCTTCAGGGTCGCCATGACACTCTCCTGTCGATCCAGCCCATCCGGATCGTGGCCACGAGCGTTATAACTAGGGATCGGGCCGGGCCGCAAGCGTCATCCCGCCGCTACAGGATGTAGCGGCTGAGATCGGCGCTGCCGGCCAGCGGCGCCACCTTCTCCTGCACATAGGCCGCATCCACCGGCACATGCTCGCCCGGGCGGTCGGAGGCGGTGAAGCTGATCTCCTCCAGCAGCCGCTCCAGCACCGTCGCCAGGCGCCGGGCGCCGATATTCTCGACCCGGGCATTGATGTCGGCGGCAAGGTCGGCGACGGCATCCACCGCATCGGCGGTGATCTCGAGCGTCACCCCCTCGGTGCCGAGCAGCGCCACGTATTGCTTGATGAGCGAGTGCTCCGGCTCGGTCAGGATGCGGCGGAAATCCTCGCGGGTCAGCGCCGAGAGCTCGACGCGGATCGGCAGCCGCCCCTGCAGCTCCGGCAGCAGGTCGGAGGGCTTGCTGAGGTGGAAGGCGCCGGAGGCGATGAAGAGGATGTGGTCGGTCTTCACCGGCCCATGCTTCGTCGTCACCGTGGTGCCCTCGATCAGCGGCAGCAGGTCGCGCTGCACGCCCTCGCGGCTGACATCGCCGCCGCGCGTGCCGGTCTCCGAGCCGCGGGCGATCTTGTCGATCTCGTCGAGGAAGACGATGCCGTTGTTCTCGGCATTGGCCACCGCCTCGCGCGTCAGCTGCTCCTGGTCGAGGAGCTTGTCGGCCTCCTCCTTCAGCAGCACCTGCCGCGCCTCGGCCACCGTCATCTTCCGCGGCTTGGTCCGGCCGCCGAACATCTTGCCGAGCATCTCCTGCATGTTCTGCATCTGGATGCCCTGGGCGCCCGGCAGGTCGATCATCCCGAGCGGCGCGCCGGCGCCGGCATCGCTCACCTGCACCTCGATCTCGCGGGTCTCGATCTGGCCCTCCCGCAGCATGCGGCGGAACTTCAGCCGCGTCTCGCCCGAGGCGCCCTCGCCGACCAGCGCCGTCACCAGCCGCTCCTCGGTCGCCAGCTCGGCCTTGGCCTGCACGCCACGGCGCGACTGCTCGCGCGTCTGGGTGATGCTCACCTCGACCAGGTCGCGGACGATGCTCTCCACGTCGCGGCCGACATAGCCGACCTCGGTGAATTTCGTCGCCTCCACCTTCAGGAAGGGGGCGTTGGCGAGCTTGGCCAGGCGGCGCGCGATCTCGGTCTTGCCGCAGCCGGTCGGGCCGATCATCAGGATGTTCTTCGGCACCACCTCCTCGCGCAGCGCCTCGGGAAGCTGCTGCCGCCGCCAGCGGTTGCGCAGCGCGATCGCCACGGCGCGTTTCGCGTCGTTCTGGCCGACGATGTAGCGGTCGAGCTCGGAGACGATCTCGCGCGGGGACAGGTTCACGGCTTCCACGGACATCGGATCAGGCGGCTTCCAGGGTTTCGAGGATGACGTTGCCGTTGGTGTAGACGCAGATATCGCCGGCGATCCGCATGGCGCGGCGGCAGATCTCCTCGGCCGAGAGATCCGGCACCGGCAGCAGGGCGCGCGCCGCGGCGAGGGCGTAATTGCCGCCCGAGCCGATGCCGATCACCGCATCCTCCGGCTCCAGCACATCCCCCTGGCCGGTCAGCAGCAGTGAGCGGCGGGCATCGGCCACGGCCAGCAGCGCCTCCAGCCGGCGCAGGTAGCGGTCGCTCCGCCAGTCCTTGGCGAGCTCGACGCAGGCGCGCTCGAGCTGGTCGGGGAAGCGCTCCAGCTTGGCCTCGAGCCGCTCGAGCAGCGTGAAGGCATCGGCCGTCGCGCCGGCGAAGCCGGCGAGCACCTTGCCGCCGGCGATGCGCCGCACCTTGCGGGCATTGCCCTTGACGACCGTCTGGCCGAGCGAAACCTGGCCGTCGCCAGCCATGGCGACGCGGCCATCCTTGCGGACGGAGAGGATGGTGGTGCCGTGCCAGCCCGCGAGATCGGGCTGGCCCTGGGTGGAATGGGCAGACATGGGGGCGCATGTGGCCCCTTCCGCCCGCCAGGGCAACGGGCTGCCGCGCGGCAGCCTCAGCGCCCGCGGCCGCCGCCGCCCATGGCCCCGCCAGAGCCGCCCCCGGCCGCGCCGCCGGGGCCGCCCGGATCAGGCCATGCCATGCCCGCCCGGTCGCCGCCCGGCGCCGGCACCAGACCGCGGCCGCCCTCCCAGGCCTCGCGCCCGCCCGCCGGGGCATCGAGCCCGGCGGGCCGGTTCGGCACCGGCGCCGGGCGCATCGGGTTGGGGCCGGGCCGGGCCGCCGCATCGCCGCCCGGGCCGGGGCGGGCCTCGGCGCCGGGGCCGCTCGGCCGCAGCCCCGTCGCCCGCATCTCGCCGGTCGCCATCCGTTCCAGGGCGAGGATCGCCCGCCCGGCCCATGGTCCGGCCGGGGCGGCCAGCGCCAGGCCCGGCCCGAGGCGCAGCCGGCCGCCATCCAGGCTGGCAATGCCCTCGAACAGGATCCGCCCCGTGCCCGGCGGAAACAGCGCCGCCGGGTCGGTCCCCAGCGGATCGGGGGCGATGCGGGCCTCCCGCAGCGCGCCGCCGGCGTAGCGGCCGGTGATCACCGCCAGCCCCGGTGCCGGGCCCGGCGCCGCACCGGACGCCGCCGGCTGCACCGGCAGGACGCCAACGCGCCAGCCCTTCTCCGTGCGCGCCAACGGGCCATGCACCGTGACCAGCCCCGGCCGGCGCGGATCGAGCCGCGTCGCCTGCACCACCCCGTCCGGCCGCGGCAAGCCGCTCACCGCCACCCATTGCCCGGGCCGCGGCGCGGTCAGGCCGAGGGTCGAGGGCGTGACGGCGACCCGCTGCCCGGCCACCCGCAGCAGCCCATCGGGGCCGATCGCCTCGACCGGGCCGGAGACCTCGTGCCGGATGCGGATGCCGAGCGCCCGCAGCGCCCGCTCCGGCCCCGCCGCCTCGACGAGCGCCACCTGCCCGGCCCGGAGGTCGCCCGGCCCGGCAGCCGCGCCGTCGATCTGCACCGGCAGGTCGGCCGCCAACGCCACCTCCTGGCCGCCGAGGCAGAGGCTGGCGAAGCCCGTGATCACCGCGACGATGCCGGTGCCGCCGATCCCGCGCTCGGCCTGGCGGATCGCGGGCGCGCCGGTGCCACCGATGCCCCGGTCCCCCTCCGCCACCGCCGTGCCGATGCCGGTGCCGCCGATGCCGCGCTCGGCGAGGCGGGGTGGCACGGTGTCGGGCGGTGGGCCGCCATCCGGGCCGACGCGGCAGACCGCGCCGGCGCCCGCCGGGGCCGCCGCGGCATGGGGCGGCGGCGCCGATGCCGGCGGCGTGCAGCCCGCGAGCGACGCCAGGGCCAGGCCGAGGCGGAGGAGCGCGGCGCCGCGGCGGGCTGCCTCAGCCGCCGGCACCGGGGTCCTCCTCCTCGACATAGAGATAGACCCCGAGATTGACCCGCCGGGTCGGCGTCCCCGCCGGCAGCGCCTGCCCCTCCTCGGCCTCCGCGAGGCTGAGGGCGAGGCGGTTGAGGTCGAGCAGCATGCGCTGCGCCGCCTTGCGGCCCTCCGCCTCCAGCCGGGCGGCGGCGGCGGGGCCGAGGCGGTCGTAATGCAGGCTGCGCTCGAGGAAGGGCGGCGCCTCCCCGGCCAGCAGGTTGCCGGCCGCCGCGGCCATGTGGTCGTGCAGGTTGCGGGCGAAGTAGTAGAGCTGCGCCGCGCTGCCGGGCGGCGGCAGGAAGGCGGTGGCCAGCAGGCAGACCCGGCCGGCCGCGTCCAGGGTGACGCGCCCCTGGCCGAGCCAGTCGTCCAGCACGGCCCGCGGCCGCACGTCCCGGGTGACGGCGGTGACCAGGCTCTCGAAGGAGGGGGCGGCGCCGCTGCGCGGCAGGGGCAGGGGCCGCCCGGCCGCATCGGTGGTGGCGGGCGAGCCGAGCCAGCGCGCCATGATCTGCGTATCGAGCGTGACCACCGCCGGCGGCGCGGGGGGCTCCGGGGCGCGCTGGCGGCGCAGCTCCTTGCGGTGGATGCCGGTCAGCAGGCTGATCCGGCTGTCGGTGCGGGCGCGCGGCTCGGTCAGCAGGTCACGCCGGGCCACCTCCACATAGAGGCCGCGCAGCAGGCCGGCGAGCACCGGGAAGGTGATGCCGCGGCGAATCAGCAGGCGCACCAGGGGCCGCAGCAGCCGGCCGAGGGGGGCGAGCAGCAGGTCCGGGGGCGCCACGGCGGCACGGTCGGGGGGCGTTGCGGTGATCGGGGGCGATCCTGCGGGAGAGCTAGATGTAGAGCCTTTACGATGTGGGACATAGACCCACAATCAGCTTGACGTGGGAAATTTCCCCACATATCTCCTGTCCATCGGCCGCCCGCTCCCCCGCCCCGCGCCACTCCTCGTGAGGATGACCCAGCCCTTGCTCAGCCTCGCCCCTTCCCCCGCTCCCGGCCCCGTCGCCGACAGCCTCCTCCCCCGGCTGACGGCGGCGGAATTCCGCCAGTTGCGGCACCAGACGAAGAACGCGCTGCAGCGCATCCTCTTCATGATCGACGCGCACCCGGCGCTGCGGCAGACCGAGGCGAGCCGCGCGGTCGCGGCCGACCTGCACCGTCGCATCCAGCTCACGGCCACGATCTCGGATGCGCTCTTCGGCCTGACACGGGCGCCGGCGCCCTTCGCCGAGCGGCTCGGGACGCTCGCCGAATCGGTGACGGCGCTGCTCGGCGCGCCCGGACAGGATATCCGGCTTCGCCTGCGCCTGGCCGGCCAGTGTCCGGAGCCGCTGCAGGAGGCGGTGCTGCGGGTGGCGCACGAGTTCGTCGGCAACGCCATCAAGCACGGCCTCTACTCCCGCCTCTCCGGCGAGGTCGAGCTGCGGCTGGAGCAGGATGGCGACGAGCTGCGGCTGCTGGTCCTCGACGATGGCTGGGGCTGGGCGGAGCCCATGGTGGCGGGCGAGGGGCTGTCGCTCGCCCGGGTCATCGCCGCCCGGGAGGCGGGCCGCGTGACACTGGACCGGCGCGGCGACCGCACCGTGGCGATGCTGGCGCTGCCGCTGGCGGCCAGAGCGTGATCGCCTGAGGTGGACGCGCCGAAGGCGTGAATCACGCGACCGAACAAGGCGCTAGACCATGCTCCGCGAAGCGGAGCGAGCGGATCGTGGTCTGATGTTCCGATCTCGAAGTCCGCAGGACTTCGGGATCTGCCCTGGCGCCCCTGATCCGCGGCGCTCCTGGAATTTGCCGCGGGACGCCACCGCCCCCCTCGCCGCCGTCGCTGCTCCGGCGGGCCCCTCCCCCAGCTCCGGCTGCGTGACGCCTCGTCGGCACGACCAATCGAGGCGCGCAAAACAGCGCTTAGAGAAACTTATCTGTTGATGTGGGATTTAATCCCACATACTATACACCCATGCACCGCACCCGAAAAACCACGATCATCTGGACTATCGGGCGCATCGTCCCATCCCCGGGACATGCCGGGACCACGCAGATCACAATAAATCTGCGGTAATATATCCGACACGCCGCAAAGGCGTTTCTTGCTTCACTGACGGGCACAGGGGATTACAGGACGAATACTTGGATTTGTCCTGCTGTCGGTCTCCGTGCGGTGCCATGTCCACCCCTGTTGCCTCGTCCTTCACACGGAGTCTCTTTCCATGGCGGATTCGACCACGACGGCCACCACCGAGGCCGCAAGCACGACCTCCACCGCCTCCACGACGACACCCCCGGCCATGCCGCCGGCGCCCGGCGGGCACGCCCCGCACGCGCCCGGCGACCATCCGCCGCCGAGCGGCCTGGCCGGCGAGGCCTTCGTCTTCGGCCATGGGCCTGGGCCTCACGACCTCCCGCCGCCGGCCGGCGACACGGACGCCACCACCACGACCGGGGATGCCGGCACGGGCGATGCCGGGTCGACGACGGGCACGGGCACGACCAGCGAGACGGCGCCGGAGACCACCGCGCCCACCCCGCCCGCCTTCGCGCATGACCATCCGATGGGCGGCGACCCCGCCCACGACGCGCTCTTCGCGTGAGACGCGCGGCGCCGGCACCCTGCCGGCGCCGCTGCTCCCGCCGCTGCCCCCACCGCCTGGGGTGAGGGCCGGGCCGCCGGGCCCTACCAGGGCTCGCCGAAAGGAACGTCGCGGATCTCCGCCCGCAGGCGCTGCCAATGCCGCGTCAGCCAATCGCGGCAGCGCCGGACCCAATGCGCCCAGCCCTCCGGCCGCGGCGCCACGGCCGGCTGTGACGGCAGGGCGAGCGGCCGGCGGCGGTGCGGCCGCCGGGCCTGTGCGTGCCGCGTCGGCCGCCGCGGATGCATGCGCGGCATCATGCGCCGCGCGCGCCGGCGGCAGGGAAACGGGGCGCGGCGCGGTGCGGTGGCACCGGCCCGACAGTGCGGGCGGCAGGGTCCATGTCCGGGATCCGGGCCTGCGAAGACAGGCGGTTCGTTAGGGTCGGCATCACTGCATGGGAAATATTCCCACGTCAAGCGCCGACCGCAGCGGCCAGCCCGCCCCCGCAGGCCCTTTCCCCTGCGCCTTCCCACGGCTGCGTCAATTCTCTCGCGGCAGGAGCGATGCTATGGGGCAAGGAGCCGGCCGGAAGCCCTGGATTGACCTCTTCTCCCGAACGCCCGACGGCCGAGGCGCTCGTCGGTCCCCTCCGACGCATGCTGCGGCCCCTCGTCCGTTTCCTGATCCAGTGCGGCGTGACCTTTCCCGTGCTGGCCGAATTGCTTCGCGGCCTCTATCTCGACGTCGCCCGGGCCGAGTTGCCCGGCAGCCCCCCGCGCACCGACAGCCGCGTCAGCCTGATCACCGGCATCCATCGCAAGGAGGTGCGGCGCCACCGCGGCGCCACCGGCCCGGAGGAGGCGCCGGCGGTGGTCACCCTGGGCAGCCAGATCATCGCCCGCTGGCTGGGCGACCCCGCCTTCGCCGGCCCCGACGGCGCGCCGCGCGCCCTGGCGCGCCTGCGCGTGCCGGGGGAACCCTCCTTCGAGGCGCTGGTCGAGGCGGTGACGAGCGACATGCGGCCGCGCGCCGTGCTCGATGAGTGGCTGAGCCTCGGCCTGGTCAGCCTCGGCGCGGATGACCGGGTCACCCTCGATGCCACGGCCTTCCTGCCGCGGCCGGGCCAGGAGGCGCAGCTCTTCTACTTCGCGCGCAACCTGGGCGACCATCTGGCCGCCGCGACCGCCAATGTCGCCGCCGCGGCCAGGCCGCCCTTCATCGATCGCAGCGTGCATTACGACCGGCTCGACCCGGCGGTGGCGGCGGCGCTGGAGGCGGTGGCCCGCGAGGCGGCGGAGCGGGTGCTGGTCGAGGTGAACCGCCAGGCCCTGGGGATGGTCGGGGAGGAGGCGCCCGCCGCCGGGCCCCGCCCCACGCGCCGGGTCAATCTCGGCGTCTATCTCTACGTCGAGGACGAGCCGCCGGACGAGGCGCGGTGAGGCTGCGGTCCCCGTCCTGGCCGGCCTGGGCGCTGCTGGCGGCGCTGGCCGGCTGCGCCCCGCAGCAGGAGGCGGCCGGCCCCGCCCCGGCGGCGCCGCAATGCCGGGTCGGCCCGGATGGCGGGCCGCCGCTCGCCGAACGGGGCCTCGGCGGCACCGGCGCCACGGCGGAGACGGCGCGCCTCGCCGAGCGCGGGCTCGGCGGCACCGGCATCGGCAGCCAGGGCCGTGGCCCGGCCCTCGCCGAGCGGGGCATCGGCGGCACCGGCGCCACGGCGGAGGCGGCGCGCCTCGCCGAGCGTGGGATCGGCGGCACCGGTATCGTCGGCGTCATCACCGGCTTCGCCAGCATCTGCCTCGCCGGCCAGGAGGTGGCGCTGGACGAGACCGTGCCGGTGACGGTGGAGGCGGCACGCGCCAGCCAGGCCGCCCTGCGGGCCGGCCAGGTCGCGGTGGTGGAGGCGACCGGCCGCGGCGGCGCCCTGCGGGCCCTCCGCGTCGATGTGCGCTACGAGGTGACCGGGCCGGTCGAGGCGATCGGCGCGGATGGCGCCTTGCAGGTGGCCGGCCAGCGGGTGCTGGCGCCGGCCCGGAGCCAGGTGGCGCAAGGTCAGGCGGCGCAGGCCCAGACGACGCAGGCCCAGGCGACGCGGCGCGAGGACTGGCCGCGCCGGGGCGACTGGGTGCGGGTGAGCGGCCTGCGCCGGCCCGATGGCGCGATCCAGTCCACCCGGCTGGATTCGGCGCCGCCGGGCGAGGCGCTGGTCCATGGCGTGCTGCAGCGCGAGGCGGGAACGGCGCGGATCGGCGGGCTGGAGCTGCACGGCGCGCCGGTGGCGGCGCTGGCGCCCGGCGGCAGCGTGACCGCCATCGGCCGCTACCAGGGCGGCGTCCTGCGAGCCGAGCGGCTGGTGCCCGACCTGCTCGCCACCGACCCCGGCGCCTATTTCGGCCAGCGCGTCCGCGCCTTCGTGCTGGAGGGCTTCGTCGCCGCCGACGGCGGCCTGCTGCGGCTCGGCCCCGACCTGCGGGCGGCGGCGCCGGGCGGGTTCGGCCGCTTCCCCGGCGGCCGCGCGGTGGTCGAGCTGGAGCGGCGCGGCGATGGCGGGTTGCAGGTCTCCACCCTGCGCGCCGCCGGTCCCGGCCCCGGTCCGGGCGCGCCGCCGGCGGGGCCGGGCGGCCTCGTTCCGCGTGGCGGCGAGCGGGCGCCGATGCCGCATCGCGGCGCGATGGGCGGGCCGCCGGGTTGGGGCGGCTTCGGCGGGATGGGGCCGGGCGGCGTCCCGCCCGGCAGCCCCGGGCCAGGCGGCTTCGGACCCTGGGGAGGCCCAGGGGGAGGTCTGGGGGGAGGCCCAGGGGGCGGAACCGCGGGCGGACCGGGCGGTGGAGGACCCGGGGGTGGGTTCGGGCCGGGTCCCGGTGGCCCAGGTGGCGGCCCGGGTGGTGGTCCCGGCGGCGGCCGCTGATCCCGCGGCCGGGCCGGCCCACGGCGCGTGCCGGGCAAGCCCCGACCCCAACCGGGATCGGGGCCGCCAGCCTCAGCGCGGCGGCGGCAGGGCCAGGTTCACGCTGACATTCTTGCGCTGGGTGAAGCTGTCCAGCATGCCCTCCAGCGAGAATTCCCGGCCGATGCCGCTCTGCTTGTAGCCGCCATAGGAATGGCCCGGCACCTGGCCGCCGGCCTGGTTCACCTGCACCCAGCCCGCCTCGATCCGGTGCGCGGTGCGCAGCGCGGCGCCGATGTCGCGGGTGAAGACATAGCCGGCGAGGCCGTAATGGCTGTCATTGGCCATGCGCAGCATCGCCTCCTCGTCCTCCCAGGGGATCGCCACCAGCACCGGGCCGAAGATCTCCTCCCGCGCCAGGCGCCAGTCATTCGTCGCGTCGGCGAAGATGGTCGGCACCGCGAAATAGCCCTCGCTCAGCGGCCCCTCGCTCGGCGGCAGGCCGCCGGTCAGCAGCCGCGCATCCTGCCGCTGCATCCCCTCCTTCACATAGCCGCAGACGCGGTCGAACTGCTTGCGGTTGATGATGGTGCCGATGTCGCTCGCCTCGTCCAGCGGGTCGCCGAGCGTCAGCGTGCGCACCTTCGCCACCAGCCGCTCGAGGAAGCTGTCGAAGATGCGCCGGTGCAGGAAGAGGCGGGAGCCGGCGGTGCAGGACTGGCTCTGGCGGGTGAAGCGCATGGCGGCGATGACGCCGTCCACCACCCAGTCCTCGTCGGCATCCGGATAGAGGATGCAGGGCGACTTGCCGCCGAGCTCGAGCGAGACCGGCACGATGCGCTCGGCGGCCCAACCCATGATGAGCTTGCCGACCGCGGTCGAGCCGGTGAAGGAGAGCTTGCGCACCGCCGGGTGGCGGGCCAGCGGCTCGCCGCATTCCGCGCCGGTGCCGGTCAGGAGGTTGAGCACGCCGGGCGGCAGATGCTCCTGGCAGAGCGCGGCGAGCATCAGCACGCCGAGCGGCGCGTCCTCGGCCGCTTTCATCACCATGGTGTTGCCGGCGCAGAGCGCCGGGGCGATCTTCAGCGCGGCCAGCAGCACCGGCGCGTTCCAGGGGATGATGGCGCCGACCACGCCGAGCGGCTCCCGCCGCGTGTAGCTCAGCACCTGCTCGCCGAGCGGGATGGTCTCGCCCTTCAGCTCGCTGGCGAGGCCGCCGAAATAGCGGAAGATCTCGGCGAGGTTGCGCGCCTCCGGCCGCGCCTGGGTGCGGAGCGCATTGCCGGTCTCGGTCGCCACCTGGCGGGCGATCGCCTCCGCCTCGGCCTCCAGCCGGTCGGCGATGCGCAGCAGGGCGCGGCCGCGCTCGCGCGGCGGCACCCGCGACCAGGCAGGAAAGGCAGCCTGCGCTGCCGCCACCGCCGCCTCGACATCCGCCGCGCCGGCGCGCGGCACGGCGGCGATGGGCCGGCGATTGGCCGGGTTCTCGACCAAGATGGTCTCGCCACCCTTGGCCGGCACCCAGGCGCCATCGATGAGCATGGGCTGGAAGGGCGCGGTCTCGGCCGTCGCCGCTGCGGCGGTGCTGCCCATATTGGCGTTTCCCTGTCTGTGGTTGCGGGTCCGGTGAAGCGGCCCCAGCTGGACGGGGCCCCATGAACCGTCCCGAAGTCTTCCGGCCAAGCCCCGGCGATGCAAGGGGGCCAACGCCAGGGGGTACGGCCGGTTGACTCGGCCGCCGCGACGCGGGATGGCTATATTTGAATCAATATAACGACGCGGCCCGGCCGCGGCAGGAGGATCCATGGCGGCCTATCCGGAATTGCGGCTCTGCATCAGCGGCGAGTGGCGCCGCCGCCCGGGACAGCCGGTGTTCAACCCCTTCGATGACAGCGTGCTGGGCGAGCTGCCGCATGCGACGCGCGAGGATATGGACGATGCCCTCGCCCGCGCCGCCGAGGGCCACCGCGCCTGGCGCCGCACCGCGCCGGCCAAGCGCGCCCAGATCATGCAGCAGGCGGCGCGGCTGCTGCGCGAGCGGGCCGACGCCATCGCGCATGCGATCACGCTGGAGCAGGGCAAGCCGGTTGGCCAGGCGCGGGTGGAGGTGTTGCGCGCCTGCGACATCATCGAATGGGATGCGGAGGAAGGGCGGCGCGCCTATGGAAGGGTGATCCCGGCCGAGCCCGGCCTGCGCCACATCGTGGTGCGCGAGCCGATCGGCATCGTCGCCGGCTTCGCGCCGTGGAATTTCCCGATCAGCTCGCCGACCCGCAAGGTGGCAGGCGCGCTGGCGGCGGGCTGCGCCATCATCCTCAAGGCGTCGGAGGAGACGCCGGCCGGCGCCTTCCACCTGGTGCAGGCCTTCCTCGATGCCGGGGTGCCGGATGGCGCGCTCAGCCTGCTCTTCGGCGTGCCGGGGGAGATCTCGGACCACCTCATCCCGCAGCCGGGCGTGCGGCTGGTGACCTTCACCGGCTCGGTGCCGGTGGGCAAGCGCCTCGCCGCCATGGCGGGGGCGCATATGAAGCCGGCGATCATGGAGCTCGGCGGGCATGCGCCGGTGATCGTCTGCGGCGATGCCGATCCGGACTCGGCCGCGGCCACCTCGGCCATCGGCAAGTCGCGCAATGCCGGGCAGGTCTGCGTCTCGCCGACGCGCTTCTTCGTCGACGACGCGATCCATGACCGCTTCGCCAGCGCCTTCGGCGAGCGGGCGGCGGCGGTGCGCATCGGCAACGGGCTGGAGCCGGACACCCAGATGGGGCCGCTCGCCAACCACCGGCGGGTGGAGGCGATGGAGCGGCTGGTGGCGGATGCGCTCGGCCGCGGCGCCCGGCTGCTGGCCGGCGGCAGCCGCGCCGGCAACCGCGGCTGCCTCTTCCCGCTGACCGTGCTGGCCGATGTGCCGGACGACGCGCTGGCGATGCGCGAGGAGCCCTTCGGCCCGCTGGCTCTGATCAGCCGCACCCGCGACATCGGCGAGGCGATCGGCAAGGCGAATTCCCTGCCCTTCGGGCTGGCCGCCTATGCCTTCACCCAGTCCGCGCCGCATGTCGAGCGGCTCTCGGACGAGATGGAATGCGGCAACCTCTCGATCAACCACCTCACCGCCTCGATCGCCGAGACGCCCTTCGGCGGCGTCAAGGACAGCGGCTATGGGCGCGAGGGCGGCAGCGAGGGGCTGGCCTGCTACACGGTGACGAAGAACGTCTCGCACCTGGTGACGCCGCCGGGCTGAGCGGCGGCGTCGGCGCGGGGGCTGTTCCAGAGCAGATCCCGATCAGGTGGACTCACCTGATCGGGTGAAGATGCTCTGAAAACAATAGCCTAGAGCAGATCCTGTCCGGATGACCTCATCCGGACAGGTGAAGATGCTCGTAAAAACAATAGTCTAGGGCGCTTCCCCGGAACCGGTGTTCAGGGGAAGCGTCCTAGCCCCGTGCCGGCCGGCGCAGCAGCGCATCGGCGAGCAGCACGATCACGCCGCAGACGATGCCGGCATCGGCGATGTTGAAGACGTACCAGTCCCAGCCCCAGGCATGGGCGCGGAGGAAATCGACCACCGCGCCGAAGCGCAGCCGGTCGATGACATTGCCGACCGCGCCGCCGATGACGGCGCCGAGGGCGAGCGCCACCGGCAGCGTCTCGGCCCGCCACAGCCAGCGCAGCAGGAAGCCGGCGATGGCGACGGCGAGCACCGCCAGCAGCAGGTGGTTCAGCGGCCCCTCGCCCGAGAGCAGGCCGAAGGTGACGCCGCGGTTCCAGACCATGGTGAGGTCGAGCCCGAAGGGCCCCGCCTGCAGCAGCGCCAGGTTGCGCAGCGTCGGCAGGTCGAGCCGTTCCAGCACCCACCACTTGCTCGCCTGATCCGCCAGCAGCAGCAGCGCCGCCATCAGCAGGCCGGGGCGGAACAGGCCGGGGCGGGGCGCCGCGGCGAGGGCGGTCGCGCTCAAGGCCTCGGGCACCCCCTCAGGCGCCCTGGGCTTCGACGACCGCCTCGCAGCGGCGGCAGAGGGTCGGGTGCCGCTCCGAGGCGCCGACCTCGGGCAGCACGCGCCAGCAGCGGTCGCATTTGGCGCCGGGCGCCACCTCCACCGTCTCGCCCGTCTCCGCCGCCCCGGCGAGCGCGACCTGCGAGACGATCAGCACCTCCGCCCATTCCTCGGCGGTGAGCACATTCGCCGGCTCCTCCGGCGCGAAGCGCAGCAGCGCCTTCGCCTGCAGCGAGGAGCCGATGGTGCCGGCGCGCCGCTTCTCCTCGATGTCGCCGGTGACGCTGCGGCGGAAGCGGCGGATCTCCGCCCAGCGCGCGGCCAGCGCCGCATCCTTCCAGCCCTCCGGCACCAACGGGAAATCGGTGAGGTGGATGCTGCCATCCTCGTCCGGGAAGCGCGCCAGCCAGGCCTCCTCGGCAGTGAAGACCAGCACCGGAGCCAGCCAGGCGCAGAGGCAGCGATGCAGCACGTCGAGCACGGTGCGGGCGCTGCGGCGGCGATGGCTGTCGGGCCCGTCGCAGTAGAGCGCGTCCTTGCGGATGTCGAAGTAGAAGGCGGAGAGGTCGGTGGCGCAGAAATTATGGATCTCGGGATAGACCCCGGCCCAATTGTAATCCTCGGCCGCCTGCCGCACCCGCGCATCCAGCTCGGTCAGCCGGTGCAGCACCCAGCGCTCCAGCTCCGGCAGTTCGGCATAGGGGACGGTCTCGTCCTCCGCGAAGCCGGCGAGGTTGCCGAGCAGCCAGCGCAGCGAGTTGCGGATGCGGCGATACAGCTCGGCCTGCTGCTTCAGGATCTCCGGCCCGATGCGCAGATCCTCGGCGGTGTCGGCGTTCATCACCCAGAGCCGCAGGATGTCGGCGCCGTATTGCTGCATCACCTGCTGCGGCGCGGTGACGTTGCCGAGCGACTTCGACATCTTGCGGCCCTGCTCGTCGAGCACGAAGCCATGCGTCAGCACCGCCTTGAAGGGCGCGACGCCGTTGGTGCCGATGCTCTCGAGCAGCGAGGAATGGAACCAGCCGCGATGCTGGTCGGAGCCCTCCAGGTACAGGTCGGCCGGGAAGGGCAGGCCGTGGTCGGGCAGCACGAAGGCATGGGTGCTGCCGCTCTCGAACCAGACATCGACGATGTCCATCACCTGCTCGTAATCCGCCGGGTCGCGTCCTTCTCCGAGGAAGCGCGCCGCGGCGCCCGGCTTGTACCAGGCATCCGCGCCCTCCTCGGCGAAGGCGGCGATGATGCGCTCCATCACCACCGGGTCGCGCAGCGGCTCGCCCGTCGCCTTGTCGACGAAGACCGCGATCGGCACGCCCCAGGCGCGCTGGCGGCTGATGCACCAGTCCGGCCGCGCCGCCACCATGCTGCCGATGCGGTTGCGCCCCTGGTCGGGCACGAAGTAGGTGGCGTCGATCGCCGCCAGCGCCTTCTCGCGGATGCGGTTGGCATCGTCCATGGCGATGAACCATTGCGGCGTCGCCCGGAAGATCACCGGCTTCTTGCTGCGCCAGCTATGCGGGTAGCTGTGGGTCAGCTTCGACTTGGCGACCAGCGTGCCGGCCGCCTCGCAGGCGGCATAGACGGCGTCATGCGCCTTGAAGACATGCAGACCGGTGAAGCCCGGCGCCTGCACGGTGAAGCTGCCGTCGTCGTTCACCGTCTCGGGCACCGGCAGGCCATGGGCGCGGCCGAGGTTGAAGTCGTCCTCGCCATGGCCCGGCGCGATATGCACGAAGCCGGTGCCGGCCTCGGTGGTGACGAAATCGCCCGGCAGCAGCGGCACCGGGAAGTCGTAGCCGGCATTCCAGCCGGCCAGCGGATGCGCCGCGACGGCGCCGGCGAGCTCCGCGCCCTTCAGTACGCGCCGGATGGTGTGCGCGCCGAGCTTCGCGTCCTTCTCGAATTGCGGCAGCAGCGGCAGCGCCACCAGCAGGGTCTCGCCGGGGACCAGATGGCTGCCCTCGCCCACCGCATCGACATGCAGCAGCGCGTAGTCGATCTCCTCGCCATAGGCGACGGCGCGGTTGCCGGGGATGGTCCAGGGCGTCGTCGTCCAGATCACCACCGAGGCGCCGGCGAGGTCCGCCGCCGGCGCCTGCCGCAGCCGGAAGCGCGCCCAGAGGGTCGGCGAGACATGGTCGTGATACTCGATCTCGGCCTCGGCCAGCGCCGTCTTCTCGACCGGGCTCCACATCACCGGGCGCAGGCCGCGATAGAGCGAGCCGTTCATCAGGAACTTGCCGATCTCGCGGACGATCGCGGCCTCGCTGGTGAGGTCCATCGTCGCGTAGCGCCCGGCCCAGTCGCCGAAGACGCCGAGGCGCTTGAACTCCTCCCGCTGCACGTCCAGCCAATGCGTGGCATAGGCGCGGCACTCGGCGCGGAACTCCAGCACCGGCACGTCGTCCTTCTTGCGGCCGCCCTGGTACTTGCCCTTGGGGTCGCGGTACTCCTCCTCGATCTTCCACTCGATCGGCAGGCCGTGGCAGTCCCAGCCCGGGACGTAGTCCGCGTCCTTCCCCGCCATCTGGGCGGCGCGGTTGATGACGTCCTTCAGGATCTTGTTCAGCGCGTGGCCGATATGCAGCGGCCCGTTCGCATAGGGCGGGCCGTCATGGAGGACGAAGCTCTCGCGGCCCTTCGACTGCGCCCGCAGCCGCTCCCACAGCTTCAGCCGCTCCCAGCGGGCGAGCCATTGCGGCTCCCGCTTCGGCAGGTCGCCGCGCATGGGGAAGGAGGTGTCGGGCAGGAAGACGGTGCCGCGATAGTCGCGGAGGGCGGTGTCGGCGGGGCTGTCGTTCATGGGTCTCGGTCCTGGCCGCGGGCGCCCTGGCGCCGGCGGAGCGGTGGATGCGCGCGATGGGTCCCGGCCCCGGCCTGGCGGCGGCTCCGGCGGTGCCGGAGGGCCTCAGGCGAGGACCGGGCCAGGAATTCGGCCGATGAGACGATATGGCGCCGAAGCGTGCATGGCGCGGTTATGCGGAGCGGACCCGGGCCGGGTCAAGCACGGGTTGGGCGCCGCCGCTGCCGCTCACCGCAACTGGATACACGCCCGGCGTGACGTCGCGGCCGGGCGAGGCAGCCGGCCGCCGCCGCCTCAGCCCAGGGCCGCCCGCGCCGCCGCGGCATCCTCGGCGATCGCCGCCTTCAGCGTCTCGAGATCGGCGAATTTGGCATCCGGCCGCAGGAAATGCAGCAGCCGCACGCCGATCTCCTGGCCGTAGAGATCGCCCGACCAGTCGAAGACATAGGTCTCGAGCCGCGTTTCCGGGTCGCCGCCGAGGGTCGGCCGGCGGCCGATATTGGCGACGCCCTTGGCCTCCGTGCCGTCCGGCAGCGCCACCGTCACGGCATAGACGCCGCGCGCCGGCTCCAGGTGCCGCCCCAGCCACAGATTGGCGGTCGGCCAGCCCAGCACCCGGCCGAGCTTGTCGCCATGCACCACCGTGCCGCGGATCTCCCAGGGGCGGCCGAGCATGCCGGTCGCCCGCTCGGGATAGCCGTCCTGCAGCGCCCGGCGGATGCGGGTGGAGGAGATGGGGCCCTGGGCATCGGTCAGCGGCGGCACGATGGTCAGGCCGATCCCGGCCGCCTCGGCCAGTTCGGAGAGCCGCTCCGCATCCCCGCCGCGGCGATGCCCGAAGGCGAAGTCCTGGCCGCAGGCGAGGTGCACGGCGCCCAGGCCCTGGCGCAGCACCTGCTGGAAGAAGGCCTCGGCCGGCATGGCGGCCAGCGCCTCGTCGAAGCGCAGCGCATAGACCACCGCCGCGCCGGCCGCCCCCAGCGCCGCCGCCTTGGCCGGCAGCAGGGTCAGCCGGAAGGGCGGGTCGTCGGGGCGGAAATGCTCGCGCGGATGCGGCTCGAAGGTGAGCGCGGCGAGCGGCGCGCCGGGCCGCGCCTGGTGCGCCGCATGCAGCACGGCGAGGTGCCCGCGATGCACCCCGTCCATGTTGCCGAGCGCGATGCTGGCGCCGCGCAGCCCCTCCGGCACGTCGTGCCAATCCGCGACGACCGTCGGGAGGCGCGGGTCGGTCATTCCGCCGCCCGCGTCCCGGCGGCGATGGCGGCCTGGGGGCGGGCGGTGCGGCTGGGGACGGAGACATAGGCCTCGCCCTCCAGCACCGGCTTGCCCCGCACGGCGCAGACGGTGCGCAGCGTCGCCCGGTGCTTCTCCGGGTGCAGCGCCAGCACCTCGACGGTGGCCGTCACCGTCTCGCCGATCCGGACGGGGGCCCGGAATTGCAGGCTCTGCGCCATGTAGATGGTCCCCGGGCCGGGAAGCTGCGTCCCCAGCACCTTGGTGATCAGCCCGGCCGCCAGCATGCCATGGGCGATGCGCTCGCCGAAGATCGTGTCCTTCGCGTAATCGGCGTTGAGGTGCATCGGGTTGGTGTCGCCGGTCACGGCGGCGAAGAGGACGATATCGGCCTCGGTGATGGTCTTGCCGAAGCTGGCCGTCTGGCCGACCGAGAGATCCTCGAAGAACATGCCGTCGGACATCGACGCTCCTGGGACTGGCTTGCGCCCCCAGCTACAGCGGATCGCGCCGGGGCGGAAGCGCCGGGCCGGAAGGGCACGGCCACGCTTTTCAGACCGGCCGGCACGGGGGACCATGCGGGGCCCGAGGGAAGGACCCCCCGCATGCCCGTGACCGAGATCGGCTCCTCCGACCGCCTGCTCGCCGAGCTGCGGGGCTGGGTGGAGATGGAGACGCCGAGCACCGATGCGGCGGCGGTGAACGCCCTGCTCAGCCGCGCCGAGGCCGAGCTCGGCGCCGTCGGCGCGGCGCTGGAGCGGCTGCCCGGCCGGGACGGCTATGGCGACACGCTGATCGCCCGCACCCCGGGCGAGGGGGCGCCGGTGGTGGTGGCCGGGCATCTCGACACGGTCTGGGACCATGGGACGCTGGCCGGGCCCATGCCCTTCCGGGTCGAGGGCGCGCGCGCCCATGGCCCTGGCATCTACGACATGAAGGCCGGCAGCTTCCTCGCCTTCCACGCGGTGCGGGAGATTCTGCGCCAGGGCACCCGGACGCGTCGGCCGATCACCCTGCTGCTGACCCCGGACGAGGAGGTGGGCAGCCCGACCAGCCGCGCCCCGATCGAGGCGGCGGCGCGGGGCGCCTGCGCGGTGCTGATCCCGGAGCCGGCGGGCGGGCCGCAGGGCGCCTGCGTCACCGGCCGCAAGGGCACGGGCGGCTTCACCATGACCATCGCCGGGCGCAGCGCCCATGCCGGCGGCAACTGGTCGGAGGGGCGGAGCGCCGTGGTGGCGCTGGCCCAGGCCATCCTGAAGGTGCATGCCCTGACCGATCTCGGGCGCGGCGTCACCACCAACGTGGCGCCGGTCTGGGGCGGCACCCGGCCGAACGTCATCCCGCCCGAGGCCGGCTGCCGGATCGATTTCCGCGCCCCGAGCCTCGCGGAGGCGGAGCGGGTGGTGGCCGAGATCCGGGCCCTGGCCGGCGAGGCGGACGGCCTCTGCATCACGCTGGAGGGCGGGCTGAACCGGCCGCCGCTGGAGGAGGGGCCGGCCAACCTCGCCCTCTACGAGACCGCCCGGGCGATCGCCGCGCGGCAGGGCTACGACCTGCCGAAGCAGCAGCGCGGCGGCGGCTCGGACGGCAATTTCACCGCCGCCCTCGGCATCCCGACGCTGGACGGGCTCGGCTGCACCGGGGCGGGGGCGCATGCGCCGGAGGAGCATATCCGCTGGCAGGACCTGGCGCCGCGCGGGGCGGTGCTGTGCGAGCTGTTGGAAACGCTGGGGTAATACCACCGGCCGTTGCTGGTGACCCATCGACGGCCCCCTCAGGCACCGGGCGGTTTGCCCCGCGAACCTTGGCTTCGCGCCGTCGCGCCGTCAGGCGCGCCTGACGGCGCGACGCGCGGCGCCCATCCGGGCGCTCGGCAGGAATGGGCCATTCATGCCGTATTCGCCTCAGGCCATAGGGGCGTCACGCCTGCCGCGGCGGGGCAAGGGGGGGGGTGGCGCTACTGGGCCGGCTTCTCGGCCTCGCCGGCCAGCGCCGCGGCGACCGGCGCGGCCGGGGCGGGCACCACCACGGGCGGGCCGGGCAGCGCCGGCACCATCTGCTTCAGCACCCCGATGGCGGCATCGGCGGGCGCCTCGGCCGGGGCGGCCGGGGCCGGCTTCGTCTCGCCGGCGGCGGCCGGCGCCGGCTTCGCCCCCTCGCGCCGCGGCCCCGGCAGGGTGGCGACGGTGTAGTCCGGCACCACGCGGGCCTGGTTGCCGGTGATCACCAGCACCTTCTGGCCGATGACGAGCGGCACCTTGTCGATCTGGGTGACGGAGAGGAGCTCCTCCTTCTCCGTGCGCACCACATATTCGAAGGCCTCGGAATCGACCGCGGCGGATTCGCTCGCCCGGCCCACCAGCCCGCCGACCAGCGCGCCGCCGACCCCGCCGAGCGCGGCGCCGATGCCGCCCCCCGGGGCCTGGGCGCCGATCACCCCGCCCGCGGCCGCGCCGGCCGCCGCGCCGGTCGAGCCCTCGGCGCTGATCTGCACCTTGCGCAGGCCGACCACCACGCCCTGCTCCACCTTGTTCGCCTGCTGCACGGCGCGGGTGGCGTAGGTGTCGGGCGAGTAGCGCTCCCCGCAGGCGGCGAGGCCGAGGAGCAGCACGGGGAGGGCGTATCGGAACAAGAAGCCGAGGTCTCCGAGGAAGGCCGGCCAGCGGCAGCGGCCCGGGCGCGCCGCCTTCTAGATGAAACGGCAACGGCCTGCCACCTCCGGGCGCCCAGGGGCGGCCGGCGCGACTCGGCGCTTGCCCCGAGGGCCCCCGGCGTGCTTTACGCGCCGCTTCCCTGCCGCCCGCGGAGGCATCGCGCGCGGCTATGCCCGTTTGCGCCCTGGCATCCTGCCGGTGGCCTCGGGCTGAGACAGCCAGAGGGAGATCCCATGCCACTTTATGAAAGCGTGTTCATCGCACGCAACGACGTCACGCAGCAGCAGGTCGACGCCATCGCCGACCAGATCACCGCGACCCTCGGCGAGCAGGGCGGCGAGATCAAGAAGCGTGAATACTGGGGCCTGCGCGGCCTCGCCTACCGCATCAAGAAGAACCGCAAGGGGCACTACATGCTCCTCGGCATCGACGCCTCGCCGGCGGCGATGCAGGAGGTCGAGCGCCAGCTCGGCCTGAACGAGGACGTGCTGCGCGTGCTGACGCTGCGCGTCGAGGCGATCGACGAGGCGCCCTCGGCCATCCTGGCCCGCCGCGGCGAGGACCGGGAGCGCGAGCGCGGCTTCCGCGGCCCGCGGCCGCCGGGCCGCTTCAGCAGCGGTCGCCGCGACCGCGGCGACGAGCGCGAGGAATTCCGCGCCCGGCCGCGCGAGGAAGTCGATCCCAATGCCGGTGGCGAGGAGTAAGCCAGCATGTCCGAGACCACGCCCGACCTGACGCCCGCCGCCCGCCGCCCGGCCGTCGGCGCCCGCCGGCCCTTCTACCGCCGCCGCAAGTCCTGCCCCTTCTCCGGCCCGAACGCGCCGAAGATCGACTACAAGGACGTGCGCCTGCTGAGCCGCTTCCTCTCCGAGCGCGGCAAGATCGTGCCGAGCCGCATCACCGCCGTCTCGGCGAAGAAGCAGCGCGAGCTGGCCAATGCCATCAAGCGCGCCCGCTTCCTCGCCCTGCTGCCCTACGTCATCAACGACTAGGCCAGGGGCGGGGCGCGGCTTGCCGGAACCGAGGGAGCGATGGGTGCCGTGACGGCGACCGGGCCGCAGGGCCAGGGGCAAGGGCAGACCCTGTCCAGCCATCCCGGCCTGCTGGCCGCGGGGGCGGCCGGCTGCATCTCGGCCCTCTGCGCCCTCTGGGCGATGCGCGGCCTGCCGCTCGGCACCGGCGTCTTCTGGCTCGCCTCCTTCCCGCTCTTCGCCGCCGGGCTCGGCTTCGGCCCGGCGAGCGCGGTGGCGGCCGGGCTGCTGGCGCTGCTGCTGGTCGCCGTCTCGGCCGGGGGCTTCGCCGCCCTGATCTACCTGGTGCTCTTCGGGGTGCCGGCGCCGCTGCTGGTGGCCGCCGCCTTCCGGTCAGGGCCGGGGATTGCAGGACCGGGCGGAGGACAGGGCGGCCGGTTCGGCCTCTCCCTGCCGCTGGCGCTGCTCGGCCTCTGGCCGCTGGCGGTGCTGTTCGGCGCGGCGGTCCTGCTCGCCGATGACGGCGGGCTGGAGGCGGCGCTGCGGGAGACGCTGACCCTCTCCCTCGCCCGGTTCGGCCTGCCGGCGCAGGAGGCGCTGGTGGCGGAGCTGGTGCGGGTGAAGGCCGGCGCCATCGGCTTCTGGGGCGCGGTCTCCCTGCTGGCCAATGCCGGCGCCGCCACCGCCTTCCTCGCCCGCCGCAACCTCCTGCCCGGGCCGAAGCCCGACTGGGCGGCGGTGCGGCTGCCGAACTGGTACCCGCTGCTGCCGGGGGCGGCCTTCGGCCTGTTCCTGGCGGCGCCGGAGGAGGGCGACCTGGTGGCGCTCTCGGCGCTGCTGCTGCTGCTCGTGCCGCTCTTCCTGCAGGGGCTGGCCGGCGTGCATCGCAGGCTGCGCGGCCGGCAGGGGCGGCGGCCGATGCTGGTCGCCTTCTACCTGCTGCTGGTGCTGTTCCTGCAGGTGATCGGTCCAGGCCTGGTGGCGCTGGGCCTCTATGACCAAATCCAGCGGCGCCAGGCGCCGCGCCAAAGCTGACGAAAGGCGCAAGCCATGATCGAACTGATCCTCATGCAACGGGTCGAGAAGCTCGGCCAGATGGGCGAGCTGGTGAAGGTCCGCCCGGGCTATGCCCGCAATTTCCTGCTCCCCAAGGGCAAGGCGATCCGCGCCAATGCGGACAACCTGACGCGCTTCGAGGCGCAGCGGGCGCAGCTCGAGGCGCAGAACCTCAAGCGCCGCGAGGAGGCCGAGCGGATCGCCGAGCGCGTCACCGGCCTGACGGTCACCATCATCCGCCAGGCCGGCGAGTCCGGCAGCCTCTACGGCTCGGTCTCGGCGCGCGACATCGCCGACGGGTGCAAGGAGGGCGGCCTGACCGTCTCCCGTTCGCAGGTGCTGCTGGAGCAGCCGATCAAGACGCTCGGCCTGACCAATGTCCGCGTCGAGCTGCACCCCGAGGTGCACATCACCGTCGTGGTCAATGTCGCCCGCTCCCTCGAGGAGGCCGAGCGCCAGGCCCGCGGCGAGGAGATCCTGCGCGAGGAGGAGCCGAGCCTCGAGGAGGAGCTGCGCGCCGAGATCGGCGCGGCGATGGACGCGGACTAGGACCCCCGCCTCCCGGGGTCCGGCCCCTGGCGGGCTGGCCTCAGATGGGCTGGCCTCAGATGGGCTGGCCTCAGATGGGCTGGCCTCAGGGGGATCGGCGCCCATGGCGCTGAGCGGCACCGCCCTGGTGCTCGGCGCCTCCGGCGGCATCGGCGCGGCGCTGGTCGAGGCGCTGCAGGCCAGCGGGCGCTGGCGGCAGGTGATCGGCCTCTCCCGCCGGGGCGAGCCGCCGCTCGACCTGACCGAGGAAGCGACGCTCGCCACAGCCGCGGCGCGGCTCGAGGCGACGGCGCCGGACCTGGCGCTGGTGATCCTCGCCACCGGCCTGCTGCACGAGGCCGGGCACGCCCCGGAGAAAAGCTGGCGGCAGCTCGATCCGGCCTGGATGGCGCGCGTCTTCGCGGTGAACGCCATCGGCCCGGCCCTGGCCATGAAGCATCTGCTGCCCCGGCTCCGGCGCGATGGCCCGGCCGTCTTCGCCGCGCTCTCGGCGCGGGTCGGCAGCATCGGCGACAACCAGCTCGGCGGCTGGTGGAGCTACCGCGCCTCGAAGGCGGCGCTGAACCAGCTGCTGCGCACCGCCGCCATCGAGTTGCGGCGGGTCAATCCCGGCGCGGCCTGCGTCGCCCTGCATCCCGGCACGGTCGAGACCGGCCTTTCCGCCCCCTTCGCCCGGAGCGGCCTCGCGGTGCAGCCGCCGGCGCTCGCGGCGCAGCGTCTGCTGGCGGTGCTGGAGGGGCTGGGCCCGGCGCAGTCGGGCGGCTTTTTCGACCATCGCGGCGCGCCGATCCCATGGTAATCAGCCCGCCTGCGACGGAGACGGGTGGCAGATGGCCGGTGGCGCCTTCGGGCCCTGGGTGGAGCGGATCGCCGGGTTGATCGGCAGCGGCCGGGACCGCGGCTGGGTGACGCGCGCCGAGATCGGCGCGGCGCTGGAGGGGCCGGCCTCCTCGCCGGCCTTCATCAAGGAGGTGCTGGCGGCGCTGGCCGATATGGGCATCGCCGTGCGCGGCCGGCCGCCGCCGCCGGACCAGGCCTTCACCCGGCTGGTCCGCCTCGGCCGGGCGCGCGGCTATGTCACGGTCGACGAGCTGAATGCGGTGCTGCCGCCCGGCCTCTCGGCGGAGGCGATCGAGCTGCACCTGGCCCGGCTCAGCGATCTCGGCATCGAGGTGGTGGAGCGGGAGCCGGGGGAGTAGGGACGCCCCGCGACGCCGCAGCAGGGCAGCGGTGGTTGCGATGGGCGCTCCAGGGCTCGCCCCCGATGCTGCCCCGGCCGCCTCAATCCGGCTCGATGCGGGCGCGGCGGATCACCTCGGCCCAGCGCCCGGCATCGGCCTGGATCAGCCGGCCGAGCGCCTCCGGCGGCTCCTCCACCGGCTCCAGCCCGAGCCCGGCCAGGCGTTCCGCCAGTTCCGGGCGGCGCAGGCCGGCGACGAGGGCGGCGTTCAGCCGGGCGAGGATCGCCGGATCGGTGCCCGCCGGGGCGACGATGCCATGCCAGCCCACCGCCTCGGCGCCGGCGAGGCCGGCCTCGGCCAGGGTTGGCACCTCCGGCAGGGCGCCGGTGCGCCCGCCGGAGGAGACGAAGAGACCGCGCAGCCGGCCGGCCCGCACATGGTCGGCCACCGCGCCGATATTGATCAGCACGCCCTGCAGGCTGCCGCCGAGCAGGTCGTTCACCGCCAGCGCGCCGCCGCGATAGGGCACATGCGTCCAGCGGATCTCGGCCGCCGCCTGGATCTGCTCGCCGAGCAGATGCGCCAGGCTGCCATTGCCCGGCGTGCCGACCGCGACCGGCGCGCGCCGCGCCAGCGTCACGAACGCCTCGAGGCTCTGCGCCGGGCTGTCGGCCCGCACCACCAGGATCTGCGGCACCCGCACGCCCTGCGCCACCGGCGCGAAGCCGGTGACGTCGAAGCCGAGCCGCGGGAAGAGCGCCTTGTTGATCGAGAGGCTGTCGGAGCCGGCGAGCAGCGTGTAGCCGTCCGGCTTCTGCCGCGCCGCCTGCTCGTAGCCGATGTTGCTGCCGGCGCCGGGCAGGTTCTCGACCGGACAGGCCTGGCCGAGCGCCTCGGCGAGCTGGCGGGCGAAGAGGCGGGCGACGATGTCCTGGCTGCCGCCCGGGGCGACCGGCACGATGTAGCGGATCGGCCGCTCCGCCGGCCAGGCGGCGGGCATGGCGAGGGCGGGCCGGGCGAGCGCGGCGGCACCGGCGAGGGCGAGCAGGCCGCGGCGCGTCGGCCGCGCGGGATGGCCAGGCATCTCAGGCCGCCAGCCGCCGCCGCAGGCCGAGCCCGCCGCCGGGCGGCAGCGGCCCGTCCTGCGCCGGCTGGTAGGCGATGTCGACCACCGCGCGCGAGCGCTGCCATTGCGCGGCATCCGCGCCCTCCGGCAGCTCCACCGTGCTGACGCCGCAGCGCTGCAGCATCCGCCACTGGTCGGGCAGCACATGGCCGGTGGCGCGGATCTCGCCGGCGAAGCCGAAATGCTCGCGCAGCGCCCGCGCCTGGGTGAAGGCGCGGCCATCCTTCGATTTCGGCAGCAGCACCGCGATGAGGGCGAGGCGCGGCAGCAGCTCGGCGATCTCCTCCGGCTGGGTCGCCGGGTCGAGCAGCAGGCCGAGCGGGGCGTTGCGGCCCGCGGCCGCCTCCGCCCGCAGCCGCGCCAGGCTCAGCAGCGCCGGGGCATCGGGCAGCGGCGCGTCGTCGGCAACCCGCACCCAGGCATCCGCGACGAGGTGGCCCTTCGCATCAAGCACCGGCATAGAGCGCCTCCTTGAACGGCCCGAGGCCGATGCGGCGATAGGTGTCGACGAAGCGCTCGCCCGCGGCGCGCTCGGCCAGATAGGTGCGGAGGATGGTCTCCACCGCATCCGTGACCTTGTCGTAGGGGAAGCCGGGCCCGACCAGCTCGCCAAGCGCGGCATCGTTGGTGGCGCTGCCGCCGAGGGTGATCTGGTAGCTCTCGGCGCCGCGCTTATCGACGCCGAGGATGCCGATATGGCCGATATGGTGGTGGCCGCAGGCGTTGATGCAGCCGGAGATGTTGATGAAGCACTCGCCGATGGCGTGCTGCCGGTCGAGATCGGCGAAGCGCTCGCTGATCATCTGCGCCACCGGGATGCTGCGGGCGGTGGCCAGCGCGCAGTAGTCCATCCCCGGGCAGGCGATGATGTCGCTGACCAGGCCGATATTCGGCGTCGCCAGCCCGGCCTCGCGCAGCCCCTGCCAGACCGCCGGCAGGTCCTCCTGCCGGACATGCGGCAGGACGAGGTTCTGCACGTGGCTGACGCGGATCTCGCCGAAGCCATGCCGCTCGGCGAGCGCCGCCACCGCCTCCATCTGCTCGGCCGAGGCATCGCCCGGGATGCCGCCGATCGGCTTCAGCGAGATGGTGACGGAGGCATAGCCCGGCTGCCGGTGCGCCCGCACGCTCTGCTTCGCCCAGGCGGCGAAGGCGGCATCGCCGGCCAGGGCCGCGGCATAGGCGGGCGGAGCATCGGTAAGGCGGGCGAAGGGCGGCGGGGCGAAATGCGCCGCGATGTCGGCGACCACCTCCGGGTCGAGCCGGTAGGTCGGCTGCGGCAGGCGGGCGAATTCCCGCTCCACCCGCTCGCGGAACTCCTCGCCCAGGTCGCGCACCAGGATCTTGATGCGCGCCTTGTAGATGTTGTCGCGGTTGCCGAGCGCGTTGTAGACGCGCAGCACGGCCTCCAGATAGGCGAGCAGCGCCTCCTCCGGCACCCAGTCGCGCAGCTTCGTCGCCAGCACCGGGGTGCGGCCGAGGCCGCCGCCGGCCCAGACCTCGAAGCCGATGGCGCCCGCCGCGTCGCGCTTCACCACCAGCCCGACATCATGCACCTGCATCGCCACGCGGTCCTGCGGCGCGCCGGTGATGGCGATCTTGAACTTGCGCGGCAGCCAGGTGAATTCGGGGTGCAGCGTCGACCACTGGCGGATGATCTCGGCATAGATCCGCGGGTCCGCCGCCTCCTCCGGGTCGGCGCCGGCATATTCGTCGGTGGTGGTGTTGCGGATGCAATTGCCGCTGGTCTGGATGGCGTGCATGTCGACATCCGCGAGGGCGCGCATGATGTCGGGCACGTCCTCCAGCCGGGTCCAGTTGAACTGGATGTTCTGGCGCGTGGTGAAGTGGCCGTAGCCGCGGTCCCAGCGTCGGGCGATCATCGCCAGCTGGCGGAGCTGCGTCGCGTTCAGGATGCCGTAGGGGATGGCGATCCGGTACATATAGGCGTGGAGCTGCAGGTAGAGGCCGTTCATCAGCCGCAGCGGCTTGAACTCGTCCTCGGTCAGCTCGCCGCCGAGCCGGCGCGCGATCTGGTCGCTGAACTCGGCGATGCGCTCCTGCAGGAACTCCCGGTCCACCTCGTCATAGCGGTAGGTGCGGGCATGCGGCGGAAAGGCCGGGTCCGGCAGGGCGATCGGTTCGACGAGGGCATTCATCGGCGGGTCTCCCCTCGCTCAGGAGGCAAGGCGATAGGCGGGCGGCTCCGCCGCATGGCTCTCGCGCGGCTCCGCCTTGGCATGGTCCTCGCGCGGCTCCGCCGCGTGGGCTTCGCGCGGCTCCGCCGCGACCGCGACGCTCGGCCCCTGGGCGCGGAGCCGTTCGCGGAACTTCACCGGCACCGGCCGGCCGGCCTCGAGCGCCACCTCGGCGCCGTAGACGCCGACGACGCGCTGCGCCCGCTCATCCTGCTGCGCCAGGGCCAGGCCGGCGGCGGCCTCCTCGGGCGGGAAGACGGCGGCCTCGGCCACCTGCTCCACCCAGCGCCCAGCCGCGGCCAGCCAGACCACGCGGCCATCCCGGAGCCGGTTGGCGGTGAAAACCATGGGCGCGGTGGCAGGCTTCGCCTTGGCCGGGCTGCTCATCGGCTGGGATGTCCTCGCAGAGGGGCAACGGCTGCACGACCGCCGCTGGTGTGAGGCGAGATTTAACTGTGGATTCCGGTATATTCAATAGAACCCACGAGAGCCCAGGCCTGGGCCGCCGCGCGCCCGGTGCATGGCTCTGTCGGAGCGCCCGGGGTCGGGGCTGGTTCCACGGAATTGGGGCGCCGTGCCGGGATGCCGTCGCTCGGCGCCCACGGATCTCAGTTACACGAACATCATGCGTGGATCAGGGAGCGACGGCTCATGCCAACGGCATGAATGAGTCATTCAGGCCGAGCGCCTGGACGGGCGCTGCCGGTCGCGCCGACAGGCGCGCCTGACGGCGCGATGCGGCGAAGGCCCCGGCAAACCGGAGGGTTGCGCCCGGCGCCAAGGAGACTGCCCATGGGGGCCGTTGCTGGGACACCAGCAGCGGCCGCCCGTATCATTCGGTCCGCAGCGCCGCCCCGGCCGCGATCGGCGCTAGCGGCAGGGCGCCGGCGAGCAGCGCCGCCAACAGCAGGAGATAGGGCCGCGCCGCGAGCCCGGCCGCCGCCGCCTCGATGCCGGCCGCCCCGAAGATGATGCAGGGAATGGCGAGCGGCAGCACCAGCAGCGGCAGCAGCACCCCGCCGCGCCGGGCGCCGAGCGTCAGCGCCGCCCCGGCGGTGCCGAGCAGGGAGAGGAAGCCGGCGGCGAGGCCGAGCGCCGCCATGGCGGCCGGCCAGGCCTCGACGGGCAGGTTCAGCATGGCGGCGGCGACCGGCGTCGCCAGCAGCAGCGGCAGCCCGGTGGTCAGCCAATGCGCCGCGGCCTTGGCCAGGGCCAGGGCGGCAGGGGCGAGGCCGGAGAGCAGGAGCTGGTCCAGCGTCCCGTCCTCGGCATCGGCGCCGAACATCCGGTCGAGCGGCAGCAGCGCTGCCAGCAGCGCCGCCGCCAGCAGCGCCCCGGGGGCGAGGCGCGCCAGGGTCTCCGGCGCCGGGCCGACGCCGAAGGGGAACAGCGCGGCGACCAGGACGAAGAACATCACCGCCGCCAGCGTATCCGCCGGATGCCGCAGCGCCAGCCGCAGCTCCCGCCCCAGCAGGGCGAACCAGGGCCCGCTCACAGCCGCAGCTCCCGCGCGCCCGGCAGGGGCAGCGGCAGATGCGTCGCCGCCAGCACCATGCCGCCCGTCGCCCGGTGCCGCGCCAGCAACCCGCCGAGCCGGGTGACGGAGGCGGCGTCCAGCCCCACCGTCGGCTCGTCCAGCAGCCAGAGCGGCGCCGGCTGGCGGAGCGGCGCGAGCGCCAAGCGCGCCAGCGCTAGGCGCCGCTTCTGCCCGGAGGAGAGCACCCGCGCCGGCAGGTCGGCGAGCGGCAACAGGTCGAGCGCCGCCAGCGCCGTGGCCGTCTCCCCGCCCCAGAGTTGGGCGAAGAAGGCGAGGTTCTCGCGGGCCGTGAGGGCCGGCTTCAGCGCATCCTGGTGCGAGAGGTAGCGCAGCCGGGCGGCATGCGCCGCGCGGTCGGCGAAGGTATCGGCCCCGTCCCAGAGCACCGTCCCGGCGGCCGGGCGCAGCAGCCCGGCCAGCAGCCGCAGCAGGCTCGACTTGCCCGCGCCATTGGCGCCGACCAGCAGCAGGGCCTCGCCCGGCGCCAGCCGGAAGGACAGGCCGGCGAAGACCGCCCGCTCGCCCCGGAGGCAGGCAAGCTCCTGTGCTTCCAGCATTCCTGACCAGACCCCTCGGACATCCGGCGCCGATGGACCGGGCCGCGCCAGCATGCTTAAACCCGCGCACGTGCTGCGCCGCAACGGCGCGCAGCGAGCGGAAAGGTTCCGGTTCATGCGGATGATCGGGCAGGACAGCCTGAAGACCCGCCGCACCCTCACGGTGGACGGCAAGACCTACCACTACTTCAGCCTGCCCGAGGCGGCCAAGAGCATCGGCGACATCAGCCGCCTGCCCTTCAGCCTGAAGGTGCTGCTCGAGAATGTCCTGCGCTACGAGGATGGGCGCAGCTACACGGTGGACGACGCCAAGGCGATCGCCGGCTGGCTGCCCGCCGGCAAGTCGGAGAAGGAGGTTCCCTTCCGCCCGGCGCGCATCCTGATGCAGGACTTCACCGGCGTGCCGGGCGTGGTCGATCTGGCGGCCATGCGCGACGGCATCATCAAGCTCGGCGGCGATCCGCGCCGGGTGAACCCGCTGGTGCCGGTCGACCTGGTGATCGATCACTCGGTGATGATCGACTATTTCGGTACGCCGGATGCGCTGCAGAAGAATGTCGATATCGAGTTCGAGCGCAACGGCGAGCGCTACGAGTTCCTCCGCTGGGGCCAGTCGGCCTTCAACAATTTCCGCGTCGTGCCGCCCGGCACCGGCATCTGCCACCAGGTGAACCTGGAATACCTGGCGCAGGTGGTCTGGACGGCGACCGATGCGGGCGACACCTACGCCTATCCCGATAGCTGCTACGGCACCGACAGCCACACCACCATGGTGAACGGCCTCGGCGTGCTGGGCTGGGGCGTCGGCGGCATCGAGGCGGAGGCGGCCATGCTCGGCCAGCCCATCGCCATGCTGATCCCCGATGTCATCGGCTTCAAGCTGCACGGCAAGCTGCGCGAGGGCGTCACCGCCACCGACCTGGTGCTGACGGTGACCCAGATGCTGCGCAAGAAGGGCGTGGTCGGGAAGTTCGTCGAGTTCTTCGGCCCGGGCCTCGACGACCTGCCGCTCGCCGACCGCGCGACCATCGGCAACATGGCGCCCGAATACGGCGCCACCTGCGGCTTCTTCCCGGTCGATGCCGCCACCATCCAGTACCTGAACCTCTCCGGCCGCGACGAGCACCGGATCAAGCTGGTCGAGGCCTATTGCAAGGCCCAGGGCCTGTGGCGCGACAGCGCGTCGCCCGAGCCGGTCTTCACCGACACGCTGGAGCTCGATCTCGGCACGGTGGAGCCCTCGCTCGCCGGGCCGAAGCGGCCGCAGGACCGGGTGGCGCTGTCGAACGTCGCCTCCGCCTTCGGCAAGGACCTCGCCGCCGGCGTCATGGGCGTGCCGGGCGACGAGGCCGGCAAGCGGGTGCAGGTCGAGGGCGCGAATTACGACCTCGGCCATGGCGATGTGGTGATCGCCGCCATCACCAGCTGCACCAACACCTCGAACCCCTATGTGCTGGTCGCCGCCGGGCTGGTGGCGAAGAAGGCGAACGCGCTCGGGCTGACGGTGAAGCCCTGGGTGAAGACCTCGCTCGCCCCCGGCAGCCAGGTGGTCACCGACTACCTCGCCCAGTCCGGCCTGCAGCCGCATCTCGACGCGCTCGGCTTCAACATCGCCGGCTATGGCTGCACCACCTGCATCGGCAACAGCGGCCCGCTGCCGGACCCGATCGTGGACGCGATCGAGAACAACAAGCTGGTCGCCGCCGCGGTGCTCTCGGGCAACCGGAACTTCGAGGGCCGCGTCCACGCCAATGTGCGGGCCAACTACCTGGCCTCGCCGCCGCTGGTCGTCGCCTATGCGCTGGCCGGCTCGGTCACCAAGGACCTGGCCAAGGAGCCGATCGGCAAGGGCGCGAACGGCCAGGACGTCTACCTGAAGGATATCTGGCCGACGCAGAAGGAGGTCTCCGACACCGTCCATGCGGTGGTGACGCGGGCGATGTTCCTCGAGCGCTATGCCGATGTCTTCAAGGGCCCGGGCCAGTGGCAGGCGATCCGGGTGGATGCGGACAGCGACACCTATCGCTGGAATTCCGGCTCCACCTACGTGCAGAACCCGCCCTATTTCGAGGGCATCACGCCTGAGGTGAAGCCGATCCAGCCGATCGGCGGCGCCCGGGTGCTGGCGGTGCTGGCGGATTCCATCACCACCGACCACATCTCCCCCGCCGGCAACATCCGCAAGACCAGCCCGGCCGGCGAGTACCTGCTGGAGCACCAGGTGCGGCAGGCGGATTTCAACAGCTACGGCGCCCGCCGCGGCAACCATGAAGTGATGATGCGCGGCACCTTCGCCAATATCCGCATCAAGAACGAGATGGTGCCGGGCACCGAGGGCGGCGTCAGCAAGCACTACCCCTCGGGCGAGGTGGCGCCGATCTACGACGTGGCCATGCGCTACAAGCGCGAGGGCACGCCGCTCGTCGTCTTCGGCGGCAAGGAATACGGCACTGGCTCCTCCCGCGACTGGGCGGCGAAGGGCACCTTCCTGCTCGGCGTGAAGGCGGTGGTGGCCGAGAGCTTCGAGCGCATCCACCGCTCGAACCTGGTCGGCATGGGCGTGCTGCCGCTGGTCTTCATGAATGGCGAGGACCGCAAGTCCCTCGGCATCCAGGGCGACGAGGTGATCGACATCGTCGGCCTCGAGGCCCTGAAGCCGCGGATGACGCTCGACCTCGTCATCACCCGCGCCGATGGCAGCAAGCACACCACCCAGGTGCTCTGCCGCGTCGATACCGCGGATGAGGTCGAGTACTACAAGAACGGCGGCATCCTGCACTACGTGCTGCGCGGGATGGCGAAGGCCGCCTGAGCCGCGCCGCCAGGGCGAGGACGCAAGGGGCCCGCAAGGGCCCCTTCGCAATTGGGGCCGGGGCCGGGCGTTCCCAGCGGCGCCGCTGCCGGTGTAGCCTCGCCCGACGGGAACAAGCCGGGCCGGCAAGGCCGCACCGGCGGGAGGAGGAGGGTCCGATGAGCAGCGTGCCGCTGGCGGAATCCAACCCGGAGGCGCTCGGCCTCGATCCGCGGCCCTTGCAGCGGCTCTGCGCCCTGATCGAGCGGCACATCGCCGAGGGGCACCATCCCGGCGCCCAGGTCGCGCTCGCCCGGCATGGCAGGCTCGCCCTGTTCCGCAGCTTCGGCCGGGCCCGGGTGGCGCCGGACCGCCCGGCCGACGACCGCAGCCTGTTCCTGATGTATTCCAACACCAAGGTGGTCACCGCCGCCGCCGTCTGGCTGCTGGCCGAGGAAGGGCTGCTCCGCTTCACCGATACGGTGGCGCAGCACCTTCCGGGCTTCGCCGCGCATGGCAAGGGCGAGATCACCATCCTGCAATTGCTGACGCATCAGGGCGGCTTCCCCTCCGCCGTGGTGCCGCCCGAGATCATGGGCGACCACGAGGCGGTCCGCCGCGCGGTCTGCGGCTTCACCCTGGAATGGACCCCGGGCAGCAAGGTCCGCTACCACCCGGCCTCGGCGCACTGGGTGGCGGCGATGCTGATCGAGGCCGTCACCGGGCAGGATTTCCGCCAGGTGATCCGGGACCGCCTCCTCGCCCCGCTCGGCCTGGCGGAGGAGGTCTTCGTCGGCCTGCCGGAGGCCGAGCATGGCCGCGCCGCCGATATCTACGACCCGCCGGCCGAGGGCCGCTTCCCGCCGCGCGAGGGGGAGAACCACGCGCAGCACCATCTGGCCGGCATCCCGGGCGGCGGCGGCTACGGCACGGCGCGCGGCATGGCCGCCTTCTACCAGATGCTGGCCCAGGGCGGGGTGCTGGGCGGGGTGCGGCTGTTCTCGCCGCGGCTGATCGCCTTCGTCACCCGCAATTTCACCGGCGACCGCATCGACGAATATATGGGCCTGCCGATGTGCCGCGGCCTCGGGCCGCATTCGCGCGGCGAGCACCCGGTGGTGCGCGGCCTCGGCGCCATCGCCCATCCACGGGTCTTCGGCCATGGCGGCGTCGGCTCCTCCTATTGCTGGGCCGATCCGACCAGCGGGGTGAGCTTCGCCTTCTTCTCGAATTGCCGGCAGACCGAGGAATTCCACAACCGGCGGATGGACATCCTCTCCAACCTGGCGCATGCCGCCATCCTGCCCGGACCGACGGACGGCGCCGGCGGGTAGCACGCGGCCAGCCTACCGGGCGGCAGGGTGCGCGGCCCGGAACGGCCGGCCATGTCGGCCGGACGGGGGGATAATGACACCCCCGTTCCCGAATGCTATAGTTTCAACCTCTTGGCAATGCGGGCCGCGAACGGCGTGCGGCCGCCGGCGGAACCATTTGCGGAATTCGGCATGGGCAGTGAACCCGACAGGGTCTCTCTCGATGGAATCATCGGGATATCCCTGTCCCTCGGGCCGCAGGCCCAGGCCTACCGGAGAGTCGACCTGCCGCAGGAGGTGCGTCCGCAATGAAGGCACAAGCCAGCGGCAAGCAGGCCGGCACGCGCGGTACCGCGAAACGTCCCGCTGCGAAGAGTGCGAAGCCGGTCGCCAAGCCGAAGCAGGTGGCGGAAGCCCGGCGCAGCGCCGCCAAGCCCGCCAAGCCGCCCAGCCCGAAGCCGGCTGCCCGGCCGGTATCGAAGCCCGCCGCGAAATCCGTGGGCCGCGCTGCCCCGGCGAGCAAGCCAGCCAGCAAGGCGGCGCCCGTGCGGCCGGCCGCCGCCAAGCCGGTGCCGCCGGCCCGTCCGGCCGCGACCAAGCCACCGGCCACGGCCGCCCGGCCGGCGCCAGCCAAGGCTCCGGCGGCGAAGCCCGCTCCCGCGGCCAAGCCGGCAGCCAAGGCTCCGGCTGCCGCCGCGCCGCCGCCCGCCGCCGCCCCCGCCATGCCGAAACCCGTCCATCCCAAGCCGGTCCCCGCACCGGCCCCGGCCGTCATGGCCGGAGGTCGCGCAACGGAGGCCGGGCGTGCCACCACCGCGCAGCTCGTCCCTCCCACCCCTTCGACCGCCCCGGCCCCGCCGGCGGCGCCGAAGCCCGCGCCCACCGGCCTTGCCGAGGCGCAGGCAGCCCCTCCCCTGCCCGCTCCCATGCCGCGGGGCAGCCCCATGGGGTCCTCCCCGGGCGGCCCCGGCCGCACCGGCGGGCCCCTTTCACCCCCACCGAGACAGCCTGCGAAACCAGTGGAATTCAAGACCGGCGACCATGTCGTCTACCCGACCCATGGGGTCGGGACCGTTCAGGGCATCGAATCGATGTCCGCCGCGGGTCACACCCTTCAGGTGATCGTCGTCACCTTCGACGAGAACCGCATGACGTTGCGCGTCCCGGTCAACAAGGCGGCCTCCTCCGGCCTGCGCAAGCTGGCGACCGATGGCGCGATGAAGGAGGCGCTCGACACGCTCCGGGGCAAGGCGCGCATCAAGCGCACCATGTGGTCCCGGCGCGCCCAGGAATATGAGGCGAAGATCAATTCCGGCGATCCGGTGGCGATCGCCGAGGTGGTGCGCGACCTGCACCGCAACGCCGGCCAGCCGGACCAGTCCTTCTCCGAGCGGCAGATCTACGAGCAGGCAATGGACCGCCTGGCCGCCGAACTCGCCGCCATCGACCGCACCGACAAGATGCAGGCGACCGACAAGCTGCTGCTGCACCTCAAGCAGGGGTGAGCCGGACTCCCGCGACGCTGCGCGGCGGCGGCGCGGGAGACCGTCGGCGCCTCAGCGCCGACCGAGCCGCAGGCTGAGCGCGAGAATGGCGGCGGCGGCCAGGGCGAAGGCCGCCGTCGATCCGAGGCCGCCGATCGCCAGCCCCACCACCACCGGCCCCAGCGACTGGCCGCCGAAGAAATGGCAGGCATGCAGCGCGACCGCCGAGCCCCGCGCCTCCGGCGCCACCTCGGTGACGCGCGTCTGGATGCTGTTGTGGATCATGTAGAAGCCGGTGCCGAGCACCAGGCCGGCGGCGATGAAGAGCGTGGCACGCGGCGCCAGGCCGAAGCCGAGCAGGGCGAGGCCGGCGAGCACCCCGCCGAGCCGGACCATGCGTGCCTGGCCCAGCCGCCGCAGCAGGGCGCGGGCGAGGGCGGCATAGACGAAGCCGCCGCAGCCGAAGGCGGCGACCGCGAGGCCGGCCTCGAGGCTCGCCCCCTCGCCGCTGCCGAGGCCGCGCGCCTGCAGCACCGGCGCCAGATAGGGGAAGGTGCCGAAGACCAGCATCCCCTCGAGGAAGACCGAGAGAAAGAGCAACCGCGCCGCCGGCATGCCGAGCAGCGCGCGGTAGCGTCGCATCGCCTGCATCGGCTCGAAGCGGCGCCGCGGCTCGGGCGCGCCGCCGAAGGGGATGACGAAGAGCAGCGCCGCGGTCAGCAGCGCGGCGGCGCCGCAGAGGCCAAGCACGCCGCGCCAGCCGAGCACCGGCGCCAGCACGCCGGCCAGCGCGCCGCCGGCGATCTGCCCGGCGATGGAGAAGACCACCACCCGGCTGAGCGCCACCTGCCGCTCCTCGATCGGCACCGCATCGGCAACCGAGGCGAGGGTGAGCGGCATGATCCCGCCGGCCGCCGCGCCGGTCAGCGCCCGCAGCACCGTCAGCGTGGTGAGATCCGGCGCGAGCGGCGCCAGCAGGGCGAAGACCGAGAGCAGCAGCAGGGCCAGCCGGACGATCCGCCGCTTGCCGAGGGCGTCGCCGATCGGGCCGAGGATGGGCTGGATGGCCGCGAAGGGGATGGCGAAGGCGGTGGCGAGCAAGGCCACGCGATCGGTCGAGGTGGTGAACTCCGCGGCGATCGTCGGCACGAAGGGATCGGTCGCCCTGACGCTGAGCGTTCCGGCGAAGGCGGCCAGGCCGAGCAGGAGGATGAGCCGACGGGCGGAGCCCGGCGCGCTCAGCGGCGTTGCGTCGGCGGTCGAGGGCGGCATGACGGCGGTATGCGCCGCTCCCGCCGGGGTGGCAAATGGCGGCTTGCCTGGAGAATCGATAATTTTTGCGGAACAAGGCTGGGCGGCGGCCGCAAGTTTGCGTAGGAAGACGCGATGACTTTCCGTAGCTTCGACAACGTCAAGGATCGGCTGGGAAACCAGGCGAAAGCGAAACAGGCCCTGCTGGAGCGATTCCGCGCCCGCCCCGCGGTCGACGACCCGGAGCGGCAGCGCAAGCTCGCCGAGCAGAAGGCGGTCGCAGAGGCGCGCGAGGCGCGCGCCGCCCTCCGCAAGGCGGAGCGCGAGGCCGAGGCCGCGCGGCGGGCCGCCGAGGCCAAGGCGAAGGCCGAGGCGGATGCCGCCGCGGCGCGCGAGCGGGCCCGGCAGGAGGCCGAGGCGCAGGCCATGGCCGCCCGCACCGAGGCCGAGCAGCGCGAGCGCGCCGTCCAGCTCGACGAGGAGAAGAAGACGCGGGCGCTGGCGCTGGCCGCCGAGCAGAAGGCGAAGCGCGACGCCCGCTACGCCGCCCGCAAGGCCCGGCAGCGCTGAGCCTCGTCGCCCGATCAGGGAAGGCCTGATCGGGATCCGGTTCGGCAGGCCGGCCGCCTAGAGCAGATCCCGATCAGGTGGGATCACCTGATCGGGTGAAGATGCTCTGAAAACAATAGGCTGGAGCATGTGCCGTGAACCGGCGTGAACGGCGAATGCTCCAGCGGCAGGCGCCGGGGCGCCCTGCGGGCACCCCGGCCCCGGGGTTCAGCCGCCCAACTCGCGTTGGACCAGCGCCGTCCAGTAGCGCACCCCGAGCGGTAGGGCGGCATCGTTGAAATCATAAAGCGGCGTATGGACCGGCCGGTAACTGCCGTCCTCGGCCACGCCGTTGCCGATCATGATGTAATTGCCGGGGCACTGGCCGAGCATGAAAGAGAAATCCTCCGAGCCGGTCAGCGGCTGCACCGCCGCATCCACCGCCGCCTCGCCCACCAGGTCCAGGGCGACCGCGAGCGCCGTCGCGGTGCGCGCCGGATCGTTCACCAGCACGTCGAAGATCCGCTCGTAGCGCAGCTCGGCCGTGCAGCCATGCGCGGCGGCGATGCTCTGCGCCAGCTCGCCCATGCGCCGCTCCAGCAGGGCGCGGATGCGCTCGTCGAAGCAGCGGGCGGTGCCGCGGACCACCAGCTCGGCCGGGATGACGTTGGGCGAGTCCCAGATGCCGCCGGCGATATGGCCGACGCTGACCACCGCCGATTGCAGCGCCGGGACGTTGCGGCTGACGATGGTCTGCAGCGCCATGACGAGCTGCGCCTGGGCCACGGTCACGTCGGTCGCCAGATGCGCCCCGGCGCCGCCATGCCCGCCGGTGCCGCGCAGCGTCACCGTCCAGGTGTCGCCGGCCGCCATCATCGGCCCCTCCCGGCTGCCGAAGCGGCCGACCGGCATGCCGGGCCAGTTATGCATGCCGTAGAGGCTCTCGACCGGGAAGCGCTGCAGCAGCCCGTCCGCCAGCATCGCCTGGCCGCCGCCGATCCCCTCCTCGGCGGGCTGGAAGATGAAATGCACGGTGCCGGCGAAGTCGCGGTGCCGCGCCAGGGCCTGGGCGGCGCCGAGCAGCATCGTCGTATGCCCGTCATGGCCGCAGGCATGCATCTTCCCCGGCACGGTGGAGGCATAGGGCAGGCCGGTCGCCTCCAGGATGTTGAGCGCATCCATGTCGGCGCGCAGCCCGATGGCGCGCGGGCCCAGATTGGAGGTTGGCGGGCGGCTGCCGGTCAGCGTGCCGACCACGCCGGTGCGGCCGACGCCCTCGGTCACGGCCAGGCCCCAGTCGCGCAGCAGCCGGGCGACGATGCCGGCGGTGCGGTGCTCCTCGAAGCCGGTCTCGGGATGCGCGTGCAGGTCGCGGCGGAGCGCCACCAGGTCGGGCGTGATGGCCTCGATCGTGGCGTCGATGGCGGTGCTCATGGTCTTTCTCTCCCTTCTCATACCAATGGCATGACTGCGTCATTCAGGCCGAGCGCCCGGATGGGCGCCGCGCGTCGCGCCGTCAGGCGCGCCTGACGGCGCGACGCGGCGAAGGCCCAGGCAAACCGGAGGGTTGCGCCCGGCGCCGAGGGGACTGCCCATGGGGGCCGTTGATGGGTCACCAGCACCGGCCGTTCGTATCATGCGTCGAGCGCGGCGCGCCCGGTCTCCGGCATGGCGACCATGGCGAGCAGGCTGATGACGCTCGCGGCGATCATGTAATAGGCCGGCGAGAGTGGGTCGCCGGTCACGCCGATCAGCCAGGTCACCACGAGCTGGGTGGTGCCGCCGAACACCGTCACGGTAAAGGCGTAGGAGATGGACAGCCCGGCGCTGCGCACGGCGCGGGGCAGCATCTCCGGGATGGCGACGAGGCTGGCGGCGCCGCTGATCGCGGCCAGCGCGGTGGTGAGGGCGGTGACGCCGAGCAGCGTCGCGGCGCCCGGCGCCTGCACCATCAGCAGATAGGCCGGATAGGCGATGAGGGTCAGGGCCAGTCGCGGCAGGATCATCACCGCGCGCCGCCCGACGCGGTCGGAGAGCCAGCCGCCCACCGGGGCGAAGACCAGCACGCCGAGCCCGACCACCACCGTCGCGGCGATGGAGAGGCTGGCCGGCAGGTGCAGGGTGGTGATGGCATAGGTGGTCATGTAGCTGCCGATGAAATTCGACACCGTGGCGGCGAGCAGCAGCGGCACCGTCAGCAGCAGCGCCTGGCCATGCGACCCGGCCAGCCGGCGCAGCACCGCGGCGGCGCTCGCCTCGGCGGCGTGAGGCCCGGCCTCGCCCGCCGTCTCGGGCAGGGCGCGGCGGATATAGAGGCCGACCGGGACGATCAGCAGGCCGAGCAGGAAGGGAATGCGCCAGCCCCAGCCCTGCATCTGCTCGGCGCTCAGCACCAGCGAGAGCAGGACGCCGATCAGCCCGGCGCAGAGGGTGGTGGCGCCCTGGCTGGCGATCTGCCAGCTCGCATAGAGGCCGCGGCGGCCGGGCGGGGCGGATTCCAGCAGATAGGCGGTGGAAGGCCCGACCTCGCCGCCCAGGGCGAAGCCCTGGATCAGCCGGCCGAGCACGATCAGCGCCGGCGCGGCATAGCCGATGGTGGCAAAGCCCGGCGTCAGGGCCAGCAGCAGCATCCCCACCGCCATCAGGCCGATGGTCAGCAGCATGGCGGGCTTGCGGCCGGCGCGGTCGGCATAGGCGCCGATGACGATGCCGCCGATCGGGCGGGTGATGAAGCCGACGCCGAAGGTGGCGACCGAGAGCAGCAGGGTCACCCAGGGGTCGCCGGCCGGGAAGAAGGTGCGGCCGATCATCACCGCGAAGAAGGCATAGGTGGTGAAGTCGTAGAATTCGAGCGCGTTGCCGATCACCGCGGCGGCGACGCCACGGCGGCTGGCGGCGGGCGCGGCGCGACGGGCGCCGATCGGGGCGGGCTCGATCGGGGCGACGGCCGCGGGCCGCGCCATGCTGGCCATGGCGGGGGAAGAGCCGGACATGCGGAGCTCCTGTCGGCCGGCGGTGCCGGTCCGCTTGCATGATGGGTGCGGAAAGCCGGTCGCAGGGGCGGGCGGCAGGCTCAGGCGGGGGAGACGCGGGACGCGGTGGGCGCGGCTGCCTTATGTGGCTGCCCGCCCGGCGCCGCCAGGGCCTCCTCACCGTCCGGCGGTGAGGAGGAGCCAGGCGGATCGGCCGTCAGGCGGCGCGGCGGAGATCCGCGGCCGGGGCGGTGCCGATCGCCTCCGCCACCATCTGGGCGGTGGCGGCGGAGAGCGTCCAGCCGAGATGGCCATGGCCGGTGTTGTAGAAGACGCCGGGGCGGCGGCCGGCGCCGATGCGCGGCATCAGGTTCGGCGTCATCGGCCGCAGCCCCGCCCAGGGCACCACCCGGGCGGTGCTGACGCCGGGGAAGAGCTCCTCCGTCCAGCGCACCAGCGGACGGATGCGGTCCATGCGGATGTCGCGGTTCTCGCCGTTGAACTCGGCGGTGCCGGCCACCCGGAAGCGGTCGCGGCCGAGGCGGCTGGTGACGATCTTGGTGGCGTCGTCGAGCAGGCTGACCGTCGGCGCCGCCGCCTGGCTGGCGGCGTCGTCGAGCTGCACGGTGATGGAATAGCCCTTCACCGGATAGACGTTGATGCGGTCGCCCAGCATGGCGGCGAAGCGGCGGCTGGCGACGCCGGCGCAGACCACCACGGCATCGGCGCGCAGCGTCTCGGCCGCGAGCGCGACCGGGTTGCCCGCCTGGGCGGCGCCGGCCGGCCTCCAGGCGATGGCGATGCCGGCGGCGTCATGGGTGATGCCGGTGACATCGGCCTCGAAGAGGAAGCGGGCGCCGCGGCGCAGGCAGGCCTCGGCCAGGCCGCGCGTGTATTTGTGGATGTCGCCGGTGGCGTCCGACGGGGTGAAGAAGCCGCCATGCCAGCGCCCCTGCAGGGCCGGCTCGATGGCCTGCATCTCCGCCGGCGTCACCGCCCGGCGGTCCAGCCCGCCCTCGGTCAGCAGCGCGTTGACGCGGGCGGCGGCGTCGAAGCCCGGCTTGTCGCGGTAGACATGCAGGATGCCGCGATGCTCGACATCGAAGTCGATCCCCTCCTGCTCGGCGATGGAGAAGAGGTATTTCCGCGCCTCGATCGCCAGCCTGGTGGTGGCGGTGGTGTTGGCGCGGTAGTGGCGGATATGGGAGACGAACTCGCCGAGCCAGGAATACTTGTGCAGGCCGGGGCGCGGGTTCAGCAGCAGCGGGGCATCCGCCTTCAGCATCCACTTCATCCCCTTGAGGATGGTGGCGGTGCTGTTCCAGACCTCGGCATTGCAGGCGGAGAGCTGCCCGCCATTGGCGAAGGAGGTCTCCATCCCGGCATAGCGCTGGCGATCGAGCACGACGACCCGATGGCCGCGCTGCAGCAGCGCATAGGCGGTGGTGACGCCGGTGATACCGGACCCGATGACGGCAATGGTGCTCACGGCACGCTCCAAGACGCGGGTTCGCAACGGGCGGTATGGCCGCCGCCGGCTGCCCCCATCTGTCTTGGAACCTGAGAGCTTACCCGCCCGGCCTTTTGAGACCGGTGGGATATCCCCTTCGGTGGGCGCCAGGATGGCGCCTCTCTCCAGATCGTCCTCGTAACGCGGTCCTGGGTGCCTGAGAGTTTCCTGGGGGGTTGCTCCTTCGGCGGCCTGCCCGATCCTGGAGGACCGGCAGGCTCTCTCCCGCGTCACTTGGCGGACGGCCACACCATGGCTGAGCCGGCTTGGCCGCGTCAACCGGAATTCTGCGCCCTTCTTGGGCTTTCAGTAGTCCAATCCCGAATTATTGCACGAAAAATAGTCTATCAGAGCATTTATGGACGCTTTATGTGCATACGCGCCGGAAATTCAGCGGCCGCGGCGCGGCGTCGTCACCGGGGCGGCCGCCTCGTCGGTGGGGCGCAGCGCGGCCATGCGGGGCGCGTCCCCGGTGATCGCCGCCGCCGGCGCGGTTGCCGCCTCGCCCGGCGCCGCCGCGGCGGCGAAGATCGCCTCCATCGCCCGCAGCCGCTCCGCCGCCTCGCCGTCGAGCGGCCCGGCCGCGAGGGCGATGCGCCGGATCTGCTCGCCGGCGCTGCGGACCGCCGCAGCCGGCACGCCCTCGAGCAGGTGCGGCAGCGCCGCCAGCGCCGCCTCCTGGTCCAGGCGGAGCAGGAAGAATTGCTCGCGCACCACCTGCTTCATGCCGAGCAGCGGCATCTCGTCGCCGATATCGGCCCGGATCCGCTGCATCAGCTTGAAGCTGCGCTCATCGGCGACGCGCTGCGACAGGCCGACATAGAGCAGGCTGCGCAGCACCGCCTCCCGCAGCCCGCCCGCCGCGAGGCGGCCGCGCAGGGCGGCGAGATGGCGGGCGATGGCGGCGCGCCGCTCCGGCGTCTCGCCCGGATGCGGCCGGGGCGGCGCGTCATCGGCGCGCAGCCCGGCGAGCGCCTGCAGGACCGGGTTGCCATAGGTGGCGTCGAACACCGCCTCGGCCGTCCGGTCGCGCAACTCGCGGTAGCGGTCGAGCCCGGCCTCGATCTGCGCCGAGACCATCCCCTGCCAGGCGAGGAAGGGATTGTCGGCCGCCGCCTGGTGGCGGTGCTTGCGAAGCTCCGCGGCCAGCGCCGCCACCGGGGCCATCAACGGGTTGTGGTCGGAGAAAAGCTCGTAGCCGAGCCGCAGCGGATGCATCCGCCGCAGCCATTCCGCCGAGGCGTCGCTGGTCCAGGGCTGGATCATCGGCTGCACCAGGCTGCGGTAGAGGCCGAGATTGGCGCGCGAGACCTGGGCGACGGTGGCGAAGCGCCGCTCCTCCGCCTCGCCGCCGCCGACGATGGCGTCGATGTCGCCGAGGTCGCGGGCGGCGAAGCGGGCGATGTAGTCGCCGGTCGCGGGATCGGCGCCCGGGGCGCCCGGCGCGGCATGCTCGATCTCCGCCTCATAGAGGCCGGGTGGCAGCACCTCGATGAAGTCGATGTTGGTGGCGAACTCGCTGTGTTCCTTGCGGGCCACCTTGCCCGAGACGAAGATGCCGAGATGGCCGACGCTCTCATGCACGGCATAGACGATGGTCTGGCCGTTGGCCTGGATGTCCTCGATGCCGCCATAGAGATCGGTGATCCAGCCGAGGGCCTGCGGCGGCGGCGTGATGTTGTCGCCCTTCGAGCAGAACACCACGATCGGCGAGCGGATGTTGCGCAGGTCGATGCGCGTGCCTTCGCGCGTCACCAGCTCGGCAGTCGCCAGCTTGTTGCCGATGAAGAGGTTGTCGACGATGAACTGGATCTCGGCGGCGTTCAGCAGGACGTGGCTGCCCCACCAGTGCTCGAAGGCCAGGTAGCGCGGCGCCTCGGTATCGACCTTGGCATAGAGGCCGTACTGCTTGCCCCAGAGCGTGTTGGCGGGGTTGAGCCCCTCGAAATTCTGCACCAGCCAGGCGCCGTCGAAGAGCCCGTGGCCGAGATCGCTGGTGAGGGCCGTCAGCCAGCTCCCGCCCAGCAGGCCGCCGCTGTAGCGCATCGGGTCCTTGCCATGCGTGCCGGCCCAGTAGGAGAGCGGCGCGCCGGCGACGATGATGGGGCCGAACAGCTCCGGGCGGATCGCCGCCGCCATCATGGTCTGCCAGCCGGCCTGGCAATTGCCGATCACCACCGGCTTGCTGCTGGCCTCGGGATGCGCCTGGCCGACATGCTCGACGAAGCGCAGCTCCGCCATCAGCACGTCCTCGAGCGTCTGCCCGGGCACCGGATGGCGCAGGAAGCTCACCAGGTAACAGGCATGGCCGGCCCTCAGCGCCACGCCGATCTCGCTATCGGCCTTGAAGCCGCCGATGCCCGGCCCCTGGCCGGCGCGCGGATCGACGATGACGAAGGGCGGCTTCCGCGGATCGATCGCCAGGCCGGGCGGCGGCAGGATCCGCAGCAGCAGGTAGTTGACCGGCCGCTCGAGATCCTGCCCGTCGAGCACCACCTCGTACTCGAAGGCGAGGACGTTGGGCGCCCGCTTGTTCCGCTCGGCATGGTAGCGGTTGCCGCGCTGGCGCAGCACGTCGAGGTTCAGGACGCCGCGTTGCCAGGCATCGACCATGTAGGAGAAGCCCTGGCGCCAGAGCTCGGCCCCCGCCTCGCCAGGGGCGATCCACGGTCCGCGCTGATCCATCGGCCTGCTCCCATGAAGGCATGGGCCGCCGCGCGGGCGTGCCGGTCGCGGTCCGGCGCCCGGCAGGGCCATATTGCATCGCAGCAATCGCGGTCGCTCAATTCGGCCCTTTCGCCGCCTGCCGCAAGCGAAGCCTGGCCGGCGCGGGAGACATCACCGCCTCGTGCAGGGCTCGTTGCGCCCGCCGCATCGCGGACCTCCGGCAGGCGGGCCATGCGGCCCCCGGGTGCCGAAGCCCGGCCGCGCGTTCTACACTCCCGCCCGTCCAGCATCCCCCAGCATCCCCACCTGGGGGGGCGGGCCCGATGAGGAGAGAGACGCCGATGACCGTGCAGACCGCATCCCGCACCGATGCCCTGCCCCTCATCCCGCACATGATCGCGGGCGAGCCGGTGCCGAGCCGCACCGGCCAAGTCTCCGAGGTCTACAACCCCGCGACCGGCAAGGTGACGGCCCGGCTCGGCCTCGCCGATGCGGCGGAGGTGGAGGCCGCCGTCGCCGCCGCGCGCCGGGCCGCGCCGGGCTGGGCCGCGACGCCGCCGCATGTGCGCGCCCGCGTGATGTTCCGGCTGCGCGACCTCATCGAGCGCGAGGCCGACCGCCTCGCCGGCATCATCACCGCCGAGCACGGCAAGGTGCTCTCGGACGCCAAGGGCGAGCTGACCCGCGGCCTCGAGGTGGTGGAGTTCGCCTGCGGCATCCCGCAGCTGCTGAAGGGCGAATACAGCGAGGCGGTGGGCCGCGGCGTCGATTCCGTCGCCATCCGCCAGCCGCTCGGCGTCGTCGCCGGCATCACCCCGTTCAACTTCCCGGCCATGGTGCCGATGTGGATGTTCCCCGTCGCCATTGCCTGCGGCAACGCCTTCATCCTCAAGCCCTCCGAGCGCGACCCGAGCCTCGGCAACGAGCTGGCGCTGCTGCTGCGCGAAGCGGGGCTTCCGGACGGCGTCTTCAACGTGGTGCATGGCGGCAAGGCGGCGGTGGATGCGCTGCTGGATCATCCGGGCGTGGATGCCATCAGCTTCGTCGGCTCGACGCCGATCGCCGAGTATGTCCACCACCGCGCCTCGGCCAACAACAAGCGGGTGCAGGCGCTGGGCGGCGCCAAGAACCACATGATCGTCATGCCGGATGCCGACATGGACCAGGCGGTGGACGCGCTGATGGGCGCCGCCTTCGGCTCGGCCGGGGAGCGCTGCATGGCCGTCTCGGTCGCCGTGCCGGTGGGCGAGCCGACCGCCGCGGCGCTGATCGAGCGGCTGCTGCCGCGGGTGCGGGCGCTGAAGGTCGGCCCCGGCACCGACCCCGAGGCGGAGATGGGCCCGCTGGTCACCCGGGCGCATCGCGACAAGGTGGCGGGCTATATCGATGCCGGCCTCGCCGAGGGGGCGGAGCTGCTGGTCGATGGCCGCGGCCTGACCCTGCAGGGCTATGAGGAGGGCTTCTATCTCGGCGGCACGGTGCTGGACCGGGTGCGGCCGGGGATGAAGGTCTATGACGAGGAGATCTTCGGCCCCGTCCTCTCCATCGCCCGGGCCGGCGACTTCGAGGCGGCGCTCAAGCTGGCCAACGACCACGAATTCGGCAACGGCGCCGCGATCTTCACCCGCGACGGCGATGTGGCGCAGAGCTTCCTCTCGCGCGTCAAGGCCGGCATGGTGGGGGTGAACGTGCCCATCCCGGTCCCCATGGCCTTTCATTCCTTCGGCGGCTGGAAGCGCTCCCTCTTCGGCGACTACCATGTGCACGGGCCGGAGGGCGTCCGCTTCTACACCCGGCTGAAGACCGGCACCTTGCGCTGGCCAACCGGCATCCGCGCCGGCGCGAGCTTCACCATGCCGGTGCTCGGCTGAGGCGGCCGCCGTCCGGGCGGGAACGCCCGGACGGGTGGAGGCGTCCCAGGGAGCGGAACGCCGGTGCCGCCTTCGGCCGGGGCGAGACCGGGACTGGTTGCCGGAACTGGTTGAATGAACAGCGCGTAATGTTAAAGGACGGCCGGGTCGACCCTCAGGGCGCGGGTGGAGACAGCAGTATGGCGATGGCAGACCTTTTCCCCGAGGCGAACGACATCCTCTCCCTCTCCCCCGCCAACAAGACCGAGCTGTTCGAGATGCTGGCAACGGCGATGGCCGGCCGCCTGCAGCAGCCGGCCGAGACGGTGCTAGAGGCGATCCTGGCCCGCGAGCGGCTGGGCTCGACGGCGCTCGGCCGCGGCGTCGCCATGCCGCATGCGCGCGTCGACTGGCTCGACCGGCCGGCCGCCGTGCTGGCGCGGCTGACCCGGCCGATCGAGATGGATGCCCGCGACGGCGAGCCGGTGGACCTGGTCTTCCTGGTGCTCTGGCCCGAGGCCGCCTCGGAGGGCTTCCTGCCGGCGCTGTCCAATATCTGCCGGGCGCTCCGCGACAACCAGCTGCCGCGCCAGCTCCGCCAGGCCGGCTCGGCGGCCGAGGCGCTGCGGAGTCTGCGGGCCGCCGACCAGCTCCTCTGACCGCCGCCCGGAGCCTGGCCGAGGCCCGCCCCACCCAGCCTTGCCGGAGCCGCCCGGGAGGGCCCTGCACCGAAGCCGACGGAGATCCCGGCGCCTGATGGACGACGCCATCTACCTCCTCGCAGCCCTCCTGCTGCCCTATGCAGGCGCCCTGGTCGCCACCCTGCTGCCCTCGAATGCCCGGCTGCTGGCCTGGCTGGCTGGCGGCGTGGCGCTGCTGACGCTCGGGATGGTCGGCCTCGGCTTCGCGGCGATCGAGGCCGGGCAGCTGCCGCGCTTCGAGATCGCCTGGGCGCCGGAACTCGGCCTCTCCCTGTCGCTGCGGATGGATGGCCTCGCCGGGCTCTTCGCCCTCATGGTCTCCGGCATCGGCGTGCTGATCGTGCTCTATGCGCGCTACTACATGTCGCCGGACGACCCGATCCCGCGCTTCTTCGCCTTCCTGCTCTCCTTCATGGGCTCGATGATGGGGGTGGTGCTCTCGGGCAACCTCATCCAGCTCGTCTTCTTCTGGGAGCTGACCAGCCTCTTCTCCTTCCTGCTGATCGGCTACTGGCAGAACGTCGCGGCGGCGCGCAACGGCGCCCGCATGGCGCTGACCGTGACGGCGGGCGGCGGCCTCGCCCTCTTCGCCGGCGTGCTGGTGCTCGGCCACATCGTCGGCAGCTACGAGCTCGACGCCGTGCTGGCCTCGGGCGACGCCATCCGGGCGCATCCGCTCTACGTGCCGGCGCTGGTGCTGATCCTGCTCGGCGCCATGACGAAGAGCGCGCAATTCCCCTTCCATTTCTGGCTGCCGCACGCCATGGCGGCGCCGACGCCGGTCTCCGCCTACCTGCACTCGGCGACGCTGGTGAAGGCCGGCATCTTCCTCATGACGCGGCTCTGGCCGGTGCTGGCCGGCACCGATGCCTGGTTCGACATCCTCTGCCCGGTCGGGCTGATCACCCTGCTGCTCGGCGCCTATGTCGCCATCTTCCAGCACGACATGAAGTCGCTGCTGGCCTATTCGACCATCAGCCATCTCGGCCTGATCACCCTGCTGCTCAGCCTGAACAGCGACCTCGCCATGGTCGCCGCGGTGTTCCACACGGTGAACCACGCGACCTTCAAGGCCTCGCTCTTCATGGCGGCCGGCATCATCGACCACGAGACCGGCACGCGCGACATCCGCCGCCTCTCCGGCCTCAACGAATCCATGCCCTTCACCGCCCGCCTCGCCCTGGTGGCCGCCGCCGCCATGGCCGGCGTGCCGCTGCTGAACGGCTTCATCTCGAAGGAGATGTTCTTCTCCGAGGCGCTCGACGTCGCCACCGCGCCGAGCCTCCTGCACGGCATCCTGCCGGTGGCCGCGACGGTGGCGAGCATCCTCGCCGTCACCTACTCGCTCCGCTTCATCCACGGCGCCTTCTTCGGCCCGCCAACGGCCGACCTGCCGAAGAAGCCGCACGAGCCGCCGCAATTCATGCGGGTGCCGGTGGAGGTGCTGGTCTTCCTCTGCATGGTGGTCGGCATCCTGCCCTCGGCCACCATCGGCCCGCTGCTCGACATCGCGGTGCGGGCGGTGCTCGGCGATGCCACGCCGCGCTACAGCCTCGCCGTCTGGCACGGCTTCAACCTGCCGCTGGCGATGAGCCTCATCGCCCTGGCGGGCGGGGTGGTGCTCTACCGCCTGCTCTACCGCCACCTGAATGCCGGGCTGGAGGGGACGCCGCTGCTCGGCTTCCTCGATGGCCGCCGCGCCTTCGAGCAGGTGATGGTCTTCCTCTCCTGGCGCTTCGCCCGGGCGCTGGAGCGGCGGGTGGCGACCGACCGGCTGCAGATCCAGCTCATGCTGCTGGTCTGCACCGCGCTCCTCGCCGGCACCCTGGCGCTGCTGCCGCACGGCCTGGCGCCGGGCAACGTGGCGATGACCACGGCCGATCCGGTGGTCGCCATCATCTGGGCGGTGGGCGGCGGCTGCGCCCTGGCCGCCGCCTACCAGGCGAAGTACCACCGGCTGGCCGCGCTGATCCTGCTCGGCTGCACCGGGCTCGCCACCTGCCTCACCTTCATCTGGTTCTCCGCCCCGGACCTCGCCCTGACGCAGATCCTGGTCGAGATCGTGACGACGGTGCTGCTGCTGCTCGGCCTGCGCTGGATGCCGCGGCGCATCGAGACCGCCGGCTCGGGCGCGCCGGTCGCCCGGCTGCGGCGGCTGCGCGACTTCGTCATCGCCGCCGCCGCCGGCCTCGGGCTGACCGCCATCTCCTACGCCATGATGACCCGGGTCTCGCCCGACGGCATCTCCCGCGAGTTCCTGAACCGCGCCTACAAGGAGGGCGGCGGGACCAACGTGGTCAACGTCATCCTGGTGGATTTCCGCGGCTTCGACACGATGGGCGAGATCACCGTGCTCGGCGTGGTCGCGCTGACCGTCTTCGCGCTGCTGCGCCGCTTCCGCCCGGCGCCGGAGAGCATCGGCGTGCCGGACCAGCAGCAGGGCGATGCCAAGGACTGGCTGCTGGTCCCCTCGGTGACCATGCGGCTGCTCTTCCCGGTCATCATCGCGGTGTCGATCTACCTGCTGCTGCGCGGGCATGACCAGCCGGGCGGCGGCTTCATCGCCGGGCTGATGCTGGCGATCGGCATCCTGGTGCAGTACATGGCCGGCGGCACCCGCTGGGTGGAGGACCACCTGCGCGTGCTGCCGCTGCGCTGGATGGGCTTCGGCCTGCTGCTCGCGGTCGGGACCGGCGCCGCCGCCATCCTGTTCCAGCGGAACTTCCTCACCTCCTACTTCGCCTATGCCGATCTCGGGCCGCTCGGCAAGCTGCCGCTGGCCAGCGCCGTCATCTTCGATCTCGGCGTCTTCGCCCTGGTCTTCGGGGCGACGGTGCTGATCCTCATCGTGCTCGCCCACCAGTCGGTGCGCAGCCAGCGCGCCGCGCCGCCGCCGCCGCTGGTCGAGCCGCGGCGCGAGCCCGCCATCGCAGGAGAGGACTGATGGAGCTCATCCTGGCCATCGCCATCGGCCTGCTCGCCAGCTCCGGCGTCTGGCTGCTCATGCGCCCGCGCACCTTCCAGCTCATCATCGGCCTGTCGCTGCTCTCCTACGCGGTGAACCTCTTCATCTTCAGCATGGGCCGCTTCCCGATCGGCGCGCCGCCCATCCTCGGCCCCGGCGGCCAGGGCGACCCGGCGAGCTTCGCCGATCCGCTGCCGCAATCCCTGGTGCTGACCGCCATCGTCATCAGCTTCGCCACCACCGCGCTCTTCCTGGTGGTGATGCTGGCCGCGCGCGGCCTCACCGGCGGCGACCATGTCGATGGGCGGCCGCGGCGATGAGCGGCTGGCAACAGCATCTCGCGGTCGCGCCGGTCGCCCTGCCGCTCCTCGTCGGCGCCATCATGGTGGCGCTGGACGAGCAGCGGGCGCGGCTGAAGGCGGCGCTCGGCCTCGCCTCCATCCTCCTGCTGCTCGGCATCGCGGTCTTCCTCGCGGTGCGGCTGCATGCCGGCATCGGGCCGGGCATCGCCGTCTACAGCCTCGGCAGCTGGCCGGCGAGCTTCGGCATCGTCCTGATGCTCGACCGCCTCTCCGCCCTGCTGCTGGTGGTGACGGCGCTGCTCGGCCTCGCCGCCCAGCTCTACGCCCTGCCGCGCTGGCAACGCATGGGCGCGCATTTCCACGCCCTGCTGCAATTCCAGCTCATGGGGCTGAACGGCGCTTTCCTCACCGGCGACCTGTTCAACCTCTTCGTCTTCTTCGAGGTGCTGCTCGCCGCCTCCTACGGGCTGGCGCTGCACGGCTCGGGCGTCGCGCGGGTGAAGGCGGGGCTGCACTACATCGCCATCAACCTTGCCGCCTCGCTGCTCTTCCTGATCGGCGTCAGCATGATCTACGGCGTCTCCGGCACGCTGAACATGGCCGACCTCGCCGCCCGCATCCCGCAGATGCCGGCGGCGAACCGGCCGCTGCTCGAAGCGGGCGCCGCCATCCTCGGCATCGCCTTCCTGGTCAAGGCAGCGGCCTGGCCGCTCGGCTTCTGGCTGGTCCCGACCTATGCGGCGGCGAGCCCGCCGGCGGCGGCGATCTTCTCCATGATGAGCAAGGTCGGCCTCTATGCCATCGCGCGGCTGGCGCTGCTGCTCTTCGGCACGGGGACCGGCGCCTCCGCCGGGTTCGGCGGCACCTGGCTGGTGGCGGTCGGCGTCGCCACCATCGCCTTCGGCGCCATCAGCGTGCTGGCGACGCAGGACCTGCCGCGTCTGGCGGGCGCCAATGTCTACATCTCCTCCGGCACGCTGCTCGCGGCCGTCGGCGCCGGCCAGGTCGGCGTCACCGGCGGCGCGCTCTTCTATCTGGTGAGCTCGGCGCTGGCGATCGGCGCCTTCTTCCTGCTGATCGAGCTGCTCGACCGCGGCCGCGAGATCGGCGCCGACGTCCTCGCCGTGACGCTCGAGGCCTATGGCGACGGCGAGGAGGAGGATGAGGAGGACGATGCCATCGGCGTTCCCATCCCGGCCACCATGGCGGTGCTCGGCGCCTGCTTCCTCTGCTGTGCGCTGCTGCTCGCCGGGCTGCCGCCGCTCTCCGGCTTCATCGCCAAATTCGCCATGCTCAACGCCCTGCTGAACCCGGCCGGGCTCGGCAAGGGCCCGGCGCTCATCCCCTGGAGCGGCTGGGCGCTGCTGATCGCCCTCTTCCTCTCCGGCTTCGCCACCATCCTGGCGATGACCCGCGCCGGCATCCGCAACCTCTGGGCCACCGAGGACCGCGCCGTGCCGCGGGTCCGCGCCATCGAGATCGCGCCGATCCTCATGCTGCTGCTCGTCTGCGTCGGCATGACCGTCGCGGCCGGGCCGGTGATGCGCTACATGCAGGCAACCGCCGCCACCCTGCATGCGCCGCAGGACTATCCGCGCCAGGTGCTGGGGCGGGCGCGATGACGAGGCTGCTGCCGCACCCGCTGATCTCGCTCGGCATCCTGCTGCTCTGGCTGCTGCTCAACCAGACCCTGGCGCCGGGGCCGGCGCTGGTCGGGGTCGCCGTCGCGCTGTTCGGCGGCTGGACGCTCGCCCTGCTCGACCAGGGCCGGCCGCGGCTGCGGCGCCCCGGCCTCATGCTGCGGCTGGCCGGGCAGGTGCTCCTCGACATCGCCCAGTCGAACCTCACCGTGGCGCGCATCATCCTCGGCAGGCGGGCGAACAGCAGCGCCGGCTTCATCCATATCCCGCTGGCGCTGCGCGACCCGCAGGCCCTCGCGGTGCTGGCCGCCATCCTCACCGCCACCCCGGGCTCGGCCTGGGTCGAATACGACGCGGAAGCGGGCTGGCTGCTGCTGCATGTCCTCGACCTCGACGACGAGGAGGTCTGGATCCGACTGGTGAAGGACCGCTACGAGCGGCCGTTGCTGGAGATCTTCGCATGACCCTGATGGTGCTGGGCATCTCCGTGCTGGTGACGCAGCTCATGCTGGGCGCGGCGATGCTCTGCTGCACCTGGCGCGTGCTGCGCGGCCCGCGGGCGCAGGACCGGGTGGTGGGGCTGGACGCGCTCTATGTCTGCGGCATGCTGCTGGTGCTGACCTTCGGCATCCGCTCCGGCACCGCGGTCTATTTCGAGGCGGCGCTGGTGATCGCCCTGCTCGGCTTCGTCGGCACCGCGGCGCTGGCCAAATTCCTGATGCGGGGGGAAGTGATCGAATGACGCCCGAGGCCGCCGCCCTGCCCTGGATCGTCGTCGTCCCGGTCTGCCTGCTGCTGCTGATCGGCGCCGGCCTCACCCTGGTGGGCGCCTTCGGCCTGCTGCGGCTGAACAGCTTCTATGCCCGGGTGCATGCGCCGACGCTCGGCACCTCCTACGGCATGGGCTGCATCCTGCTGGCCTCGATGCTGTTCTTCTCGGCCCTGGGGACGCGGCTGGTGATCCACGAGATCGCCATCGGCGCCTTCGTCATCCTGACGACGCCGGTGACGCTGATGCTGGTGGCGCGGGCGGCGATGCATCGCGACCGACTGGAGGGGCAGCGGGGGGTGCCCCAGGCGGCGCGGCCGGATTGATGCGGCAGCGCCGGATCAGCCGATCGCCATCAGCTGCGCATTGCCGCCGGCCGCGGCGGTGTTGGTGCTGATCGCCGTCTCCCGCACCAGCATGTCGAGGGCGACGCCGCCATCGGGCCTGGCCCGCAGCAGGGGCAGGATGGCGCCCTCGCGCGCGGCGAGCGCCCCGGCCCAGCGCAGCGCCAGCGCATCCGGCCCGGCGACGAGCACGGCATCCTCCGCCCCCTCCGCCAGGGCGATCCAGCCGGTCAGCTCGGGTGGCAGCCCGGGCAGCGCCGCCAGCACCCCGGCATCGAGGGCCGCGCGGTTGCCGGTGGCGAGCGCCGCCGAGACCAGGTCGAGCAGCGCCCCCGGCTCGGCCGCGACGCAGCGCACCGTGCCACGCGGCGCGGTGGTGTAGCGGTTGCGCTCGCCGACCAGGCCAGGTCCCTCCAGCGGCAGGTCGAGGGCAAGGCCGAGCGGCGTCGCCTGCTGCATCGCCGCCGCCCGCGCCGCCGCCGCGGCCTGACCGCGCGCCGCCAGCCAGGAGGCCCAGAGACCCGCCGCCGCCGGCGCGCATCCCCCCGGCAGCCCCGGCCCCATCGGGGCGGCGGCCAGCAACCGGCGCAGGACGAGCGGCCCGCCCGCCTTCGGTCCGGTGCCGGAGAGCCCATGCCCGCCGAAGGGCTGCACCCCGACCACGGCGCCGATCATGCTGCGGTTGACGTAGAGATTTCCCGCCCCGGCCCGCGCCGTGACGCGCGCGACGGTCTCGTCCAGCCGCGACTGCACGCCGAAGGTCAGCCCATAGCCCGTGGCGTTCACCGCCTCCAGCAGCGCCTCCAGCCCCTCGCGGCGGAAGCGCAGCACATGCAGCACCGGGCCGAAGACTTCCGGCCCCAGCGCGGCGATGTCGTCGATCTCGATCAGCGTCGGCGGCACGAAGCTGCCGCGGGCGCAGTCCGCCGGCAGCGATGCCTGGTGCACCCGGTGCCCCGCCGCCCGCATGCGCGCGACATGGCCGAGGATGGCGTCGCGCGCCTCGGCGGTGATGACCGGCCCGATATCCGTCGCCAGCCGGTCCGGATTGCCGATCGTCAGCTCCGCCATGGCGCCGCGCAGCATGGAGAGCACGCGCTCCGCCGCGTCCTCCTGCAGGCAGAGCAGGCGCAGCGCCGAGCAGCGCTGCCCGGCGCTGTCGAAGGCCGAGACCAGCACATCCGCCACCACCTGCTCGGCCAGCGCCGAGGAATCGACGATCATGGCATTCTGCCCGCCGGTCTCGGCGATGAGCGGCACCGGCGCGCCATCCGGGTTCAGCCGGGCGGCGAGCACGCGCTGGATGCCCTTGGCCACGGCGGTGGAGCCGGTGAACATCACGCCGCGGATGCGGGCATCCGCGACCAGCGCGGCGCCGACCGCGCCATCGCCGGGCAGCAATTGCAGCGCCGCGCGCGGGATGCCCGCGGCCTGCAGCAGGGCGACCGCCTGGGCGGCGATCAGCGGCGTCTCCTCGGCCGGCTTGGCGAGCACCGTGTTGCCGGCGGCGAGCGCGGCGGCGACCTGGCCGGTGAAGATGGCGAGCGGGAAATTCCATGGGCTGATGCAAGCGACCGGCCCGAGCGGGCGATGCGTGCCAGGGTCGAGGTCGCGTGTCGCCTGGGCGGCGTAGTAGCGGAGGAAATCCACCGCCTCCCGCACCTCCCCCACGGCATTGGCGAGCGACTTGCCGGCCTCGCGCATGAGCAGGCCGAGCAGGGGCACCCGGCCGGCCTCCATCCGATCGGCGGCGCGCGAGAGGCAGGCGGCGCGCGCGGCGGGCGGCAGCCGGGCCCAGTCCCCGGCTGCCGCCAGCGCATCCTCCAGGGCCTGGTCGATCTGCGCCGGCGTGGCCTCCATCACCGTGCCGAGCCGGTCGGCCCGGTCGGCGGGGTTGTGCAGCGCCCGCGCCGCGCCGCCGGGCAGGTCGCGCGCCAGCATCGGCGCCGCCTGCCAGTCCCGCGCCGCGCTCTCCCGCAGCGCCGGCGCCGGGGCGGCCAGCACCGCTTCGTCGTTGAGATCGAGCCCGGCGGAATTGCGCCGCGCCGGCCCGAGCAGGTCGGACGGCAGGGGGATGCGCGGATGCGGCGCGCCCGGCGGCGTCTCCGCCGCCACGATCCGGTCGGGTGGCGTCACCAGCGCCTCGGCCGGCACGGCGGCATCCTGGATGCGGTGGACGAAGGAGGAATTGGCGCCGTTCTCCAGCAGCCGCCGCACCAGATAGGCGAGCAGCGTCGCATGCGTGCCGACGGGGGCGTAGATGCGGCAGGGGCGGCCGAGCCGCGCCGGGCCCACCACCTCCTCGTAGAGCGGCTCGCCCATGCCGTGCAGGCACTGGAATTCCCAATCGCCGAGGCGGAAGTCCGGCCCCGCCAGGGCGTGGATGCTAGCCAGCGTCTGGGCATTGTGGGTGGCGAATTGCGGGAAGACCGCCTCCCGCGCCGCCAGCAGCCGGCGGGCGCAGGCGAGATAGGCGACATCGGTATGCGCCTTGCGGGTATAGACCGGGTAGTCCGCCAGCCCCTCCTGCTGCGCCCGCTTGATCTCGCTGTCCCAATAGGCGCCCTTGACCAGGCGGAGCATCAGCCGGTGGCGGCTGCGCCGGGCCAGGTCGATGAGATGCTCGACCACCTGGGGCGCGCGCTTCTGGTAGGCCTGGACGACGAAGCCGAGCCCGTTCCAGCCTTCCAGCGCCGGATCGGCGCAGAGCGCCTCCAGCAGGTCGAGCGAGAGCTCGAGCCGGTCGGCCTCCTCGGCATCGATGTTGAGGCCGATCTCGTAGCGCCGGGCAAGGCCGGCCAGCGCCGCCAGCCGCGGCAGCAGCTCGCCCATCACCCGGCCGCGCTGGCTCCGGGCATAGCGCGGATGCAGGGCGGAGAGCTTCACCGAGATGCCCGGCCCGTCATACGCCCCGCGGCCGCCAGCCGCCCGGCCGATGGCATGGATCGCCGCCTCGTAGTCGCGGCGGTAGCGTTCCGCATCCTCGGCGGTCGCCGCCGCCTCGCCCAGCATGTCGTAGGAATGGCGGAAGCCCCGCGCCTCCATCCGGCGGCTGCGGGCGAGCGCCTCGTCGATGGTCTGGCCGGTGACGAATTGCTCGCCCATCATGCGCATGGCGAGATCGACGCCGCGGCGGATCACCGGCTCGCCGCCGCGGGCGATGAGGCGGGTCAGCGCCGCCGAAAGCCCGGCCTCGCTGGCCCCCGAGGCGGCGAGCCGGCCGGTGACGACCAGCCCCCAGGTGGCGGCGTTGACGAAGAGCGAGGGCGAGTGGCCGAGATGCGCCCGCCAGTCACCGCCGCCGATCTTGTCGCGGATCAGCGCGTCGCGCGTCGCGGTGTCGGGGATGCGGAGCAGCGCCTCGGCCAGGCACATCAGCGCCACCCCCTCCTGGCTCGAGAGGGAGAATTCCTGCACCAGCCCCTCCACCATGCCGCGCGCGCCCTTGCGGCGCAGCGCCTCGACCAGGCGGCGGGCCGTCGCCTCGGCGGCGGCGGCGAGGGGTGGCGGCAGGGCGGCCTCGGGCAGCAGGCGGGCAAGGCAGTCGGGCTCCGGCGCCCGGGTCATGGCGGTGATGGCGGCGCGCGACGGCGTCGGTGCCGGCGTCCCGTCGAGGACACGGGCGAAGGGAGGGACGGGCGGGCAGGGCATGGCCGGGGCACCATTGGCGAGGGCAATCGCAGGATTATCACGCCGAGGGCCGAATTTTGTTCGTATTTGGTACCTTTGCATGGAATCGGTGGAGCGTGATCGCCCCATTCCCCATGAAAGATTCGGCCCGATGGACCAGCTCGACCGCCGCCTGTTGCGACTGCTGCAGAAGGATGGCCGCATGCCGAATGTGGAGCTGGCGCGGCAGGCGCATCTCAGCCCGCCGGCCACGCATGAGCGGGTGCGGCGGTTGGCGCAGGAGGGGATCATCGAGGGCTACACGGTGCGCCTCAACCCGGCGAAGCTCGACCGGGCGCTGCTGGTCTTCGTCGAGGTCACGCTCGACCATACCAGCGCCGGCATCTTCGAGCGCTTCGCCGCCGCGGTGCGCGACACGCCCGAGATCATGGAATGCCACATGGTGGCGGGCGGCTTCGACTACCTGATCAAGGTGCGGGTGCGCGACATGGCCGCCTTCCGCGCCTTCCTCGGCGGCACGCTGCTCGGCCTGCCGGGCATCCGGCAGACCCATACCTACACGGTGATGGAGGAGGTCAAGGCCAGCGGCGACCTGCCGATCTGAGGCCGCCAGGCGGGCCCCCGATGCGCCCGGGCATCGGGGGCGTCGAGGTCAGTTCCGGAAGGCGGGGGTGAAGGGCGCCTCGGTCTTCGCCTGCACTTCCTCGAGCGTCACCTCGGGCGCCAGCTCGATCAGCCGCAGCTCGGTCTCGCCCTTGCGGGCCAGCTCGAACACCGCGAGCTCGGTGATGACCATGTCCACCACCCGCGCCCCGGTCAGCGGCAGGCTGCACTGCTTCAGCAGCTTCGGCTTGCCGCCGGCGGTGTGCTCCATCAGCACCACCACCTTCTTCACCCCGGCGACGAGGTCCATGGCGCCGCCCATCCCCTTCACCATCTTGCCGGGGATCATCCAATTGGCGAGGTCGCCATTCGCCGCCACCTGCAGCGCGCCGAGGATCGAGAGGTCGATATGCCCGCCGCGGATCATGGCGAAGCTGTCGGCGCTGCTGAAATAGGAGCTGGTCGGCAGCTCGGTGATGGTCTGCTTGCCGGCATTGATCAGGTCCGGATCCTCCTCGCCCGCATAGGGGAAGGGGCCGAGGCCGAGCATGCCGTTCTCGGACTGGAGCTGCACGTTGATCCCGGCCGGGACGTGGTTCGCCACCAGCGTCGGGATGCCGATGCCGAGATTGACGTAGAAGCCGTCCTGCAGCTCGCGGGCGGCACGGGCGGCCATCTGGTCGCGGGTCCAGGGCATGGGTCAGACCTCCTCGCCGGCGGCGGCGCCGGCCGTGGCACGCTGGCGCACGGTGCGCTGCTCGATGCGCTTCTCGTACCCCGCCGGGCACTGGATCATGCGCTGCACGAAGACGCCTGGCGTGTGGACATGGTCGGGATCGATCTCGCCCGGTTGCACCAGGTGCTCGACCTGCGCCACCGTCACCTTCGCCGCCGTCGCCATCATCGGGTTGAAGTTGCGCGCGGTCTTCCGGTAGACGAGGTTCCCCTCGGTATCGCCCGTCCAGGCATGCACGATCGCCAGATCGGCGACGATGCCGCGCTCCATCACATAGGTCTCGCCGTCGAACTCGGCGGTGGGCTTGCCCTTCGCCACCTCGGTGCCGACGCCGGTCTTGGTGTAGAAGGCGGGGATGCCGGCGCCGCCGGCCCGGATGCGCTCGGCCAGCGTGCCCTGCGGGTTGAACTCGATCTCCAGCTCCCCGGCCAGGAATTGCTCGGCGAAGGTCTTGTTCTCGCCGACATAGCTGCTGATCATCTTCTTCACCTGCCGGGTCTTCAGCAGCAGGCCGAGGCCGGCATCGTCGATGCCGGCATTGTTCGAGACGATGGTCAGGTCCTTCACGCCGCTGTCGCGGATCGCCTCGATCAGCAGCGCCGGGATGCCGCACAGGCCGAAGCCGCCGGAATGGATCATCATGCCGTCGCGCAGCAGGCCAGACAGGGCCTCCTTCGCATCCCGGTACACCTTGCCCATGCGCATCCTCCTCTCGGCCCGCGGCCGGCCGCACCCTAATGCAGAACGGCGCGAAGCGGAAACGCCAGGGGCCGCGCGGGCCGGCGGAGGGGTTGCCGAAAACGCACCGACAGGCTCTTGCGGCGCCCGCGGGGCGGGGTTATACGCCCCGCACCCAACCGGGGGGCCATAGCTCAGTTGGGAGAGCGCTTGAATGGCATTCAAGAGGTCGTCGGTTCGATTCCGATTGGCTCCACCAGATTAAACGCCGGCCGCCGAGTGATCGGGGCCGGCGTTTTCTTGTGCGGTGCCAGGCTGCCCTCTCGCCCTGACCACGACCGACCCCGAACCACCAGGGCCGCATCGCCAGGGGGCGGGCGGCAGGAAACGGGCGGCGAGGTTGGCGGAAGTGCCTAGACCACCCCACCCGGGGCGGTGCGCGGCAGATGCGGCGTGAACTCGACCCGCATCCAGCAGGTCGGCCGGAAATGCCGCGGATCCAACCGGCCGCGCTGCTCCTCCTCCGGGAAGAGAACCCAAGCCTCGCCGTCCCAACTGCCCGTCACCGCCTCGCGGCCATCGGCGAGGCAGAGCACGGTGCCGTCGCGCGGCGCGGAGTCCATGGGGTGCCAGCGGTCGGTCTTGAACATGGGCGGGACCTCCGGGCGTCGGGCGCCTTGTTGTCGGTCGGCGTTGTCCTCTCCCGCTGTCCTAGCCCCCGGTCATGGCGGCCGCAACCATTCCGCTCTCAGACCACGCCGACGACGCGGTAGGAATATTCCACGCCGTTCGGTTCGGCGATGGTCACATAGGCGCCGGGGCGGAGCTGGCCAGCATTGCGGAGCTGGGCATGCAGCGGCGCATCCGCCGCCTCGCCCGGGCCGGGGAAGAGCCGGATCGACCAACCCTCGGTGTCCGGGTCGAAATGCACGTCGCCCTCGCGCGACAACCCGCCCGGCCAGAGCCGCCGGGCCGGCCAGGGCTGCGGCGCCTCGGCCCAGGCCTTGGCGTCCAGATGCCCGCCCGGCGTCAGCTCGACCGTCATCTCGTAGCGATGGTCGGGGCTTCCCTGCGGATAACCGGGGCCAGCCGCCACCACCAGCGTCACCACGGGCATCCCGATCCCTTCCCCGCTTTCCCGGCTCCTGATGACGGGCGAACGCCCGCCATGCCCGCCGGTTCAGATGGCCACCCGCACGCCAAGCTCGACCACGCGGTCGGAGGGGATGCGGAAGAACTCCGTCGCCGGGACGGCGTTGCGCGACATCAGCGTGAACAGCCATTGCCGCCAGTGCGACATCTTCGGCACCACCGCGGCGACCAGCGTCTCCCGCCCCAGGAAATAGCTCGCCTGCATCGCCTCGAAGGCCACGCCGTGCTGGTTCAACGCCTCCAGCTCGCGCGGGATGTTCGGGCTTTCCTGGAAGCCGTAGCGGAGGATGACGCGATGGATGCCCGGGGCGAGCTCGGTCACCTCGCGGCGCCGGCCGGGGCCGGCCTGCGGCACGTCCTCGTTCAGCACCGTGACGAAGACCACGCGCTCGTGCAGCACCTTGTTGTGCTTGAGGTTGTGCAGCAGCGCATTGGGCACGTAGTCGGCCTGGCCAGTCATGAAGACGGCGATGCCCGGCACCCGCAGCGTGCGGCTCTGCGGCAGGCGGGCGAGGAAGCTCTTCAGCGGCAGGCTGTCCTGGCGGAAGCGGGAGAAGAGCAGGTCGCGGCCGCGCTTCCAGGTGTGCATCAGGGTGAAGAGGCCGGCGCCGAGCACCAGCGGCACCCAGCCGCCCTCCGGGATCTTCAGCACGTTCGAGAAGAAGAAGGCGGAATCGAGCACCAGCAGCGGCAGGAAGACCAGGGCGACGCCGAGCGCCGGCCAGTGGAACTGCCGGCGGAAGACCAGCACGGCGAGCAGCGAGGTGCAGACGAAGGTGCCGGTCACCGCGATGCCATAGGCGGCGGCCAGGCTGTCCGAGGTGTGGAAGGACAGCACCAGGACCAGCACGCCGGCCAGCAGGGCGAAATTGATCTGCGGCAGGTAGATCTGCCCCTCCTCGGTCTCCGAGGTATGGCGCACCGTCAGCCGCGGCAGGAAGCCGAGCTGGATGCACTGCCGGGCGATGGAGAAGGCGCCGGAGATCATGGCCTGGGAGGCGATGATGGTCGCCGCCGTCGCCAGCACCACCAGCGGCAGGCGGAGGATCTCCGGCGCCAGCAGGAAGAAGGGGTTGTCGAGCGCCCGCGCATCGCTCAGCAGCAGGGCGCCCTGGCCCATGTAGTTCAGCGCCAGCGCCGGCAGGACGAAGAAGCTCCAGGCGAGCTGGATCGGTCTGCGGCCGAAATGCCCCATATCGGCATAGAGCGCCTCCGCCCCCGTCACCGCCAGCACGACCGAGCCGAAGGCGATGAAGGCCGCCAGCCGGTAATGGATGCAGAAGGCGATGGCGTGATGCGGCGAGATGGCGCTCAGCACCTCCGGCTCGCGCAGGATCTCGACGATGCCGAGCAGGCCGAGCACGCCGAACCAGAGCGCCATGACCGGGCCGAAGATCGCGCCCATGCTGCCGGTGCCGCGGTACTGCACGATGAAGAGCGCGATGAGGATGACGATGGAGCCGGGGATGATCATCGGCTCGAAGACCGGCGAGGCGACCTTCAGCCCCTCCATCGCCGAGAGGACGGAGATGGCGGGGGTGATGATGCCGTCCCCGAAGAACAGGGCGGCGCCGGTGATGCCGAGCAGCATGACGGCCCGGCGCGAGCGGTCGCTGCCGGCGATGCGCTGGGCGAGCGCCATCAGCGCCAGGATCCCGCCCTCCCCCTTGTTGTCGGCCCGCAGGATGAGCAGGACGTATTTCACCGTCACCGTCAGGATCAGCGCCCAGATGATGAGGGAGAGGATCCCGAGGATCTCCCAGCGCTCGATCCCGTCGGCGGAGAAATGCAGCAACGCGGCGCGCAGCGCGTAGAGCGGGCTGGTGCCGATGTCGCCGTAGACGACGCCGAGCACGCCAAGCAGCAGGGGCAAGGTGACCGCCCTGCTCTGGGCGGGTTGGGGAGAGGCGGTCAAGCGGGCGCTCCGGGGGGAGGTCGGCCGGCAGGCTTAAGCTGCGGCCACGGCCCTTGCAAGCAGTTGGCTCCGCCCGCCGGCCCCGCCTCAGTGGCCCCGCAGGATCTGGCTGAGGAAGGTCTTCAGCCGTTCCGTCTGCGGGTTCTCGAAGACCTGCGCCGGGGTGCCCATCTCCACCACCTCGCCGCGGTCCATGAAGACGACGCGGTCGGCGACCTTGCGGGCGAAGCCCATCTCGTGGGTGACGCAGATCATGGTCATGCCGGTCTCGGCCAGGCCGACCATGGTGTCCAGCACCTCCTTGATCATCTCCGGGTCGAGGGCGCTGGTCGGCTCGTCGAAGAGCATGATCTTCGGCTTCATGCAGAGGGCGCGGGCGATGGCGACGCGCTGCTGCTGGCCGCCCGAGAGCTGGCCAGGATACTTCTTCGCCTGTTCCGGGATGCGCACCCGGGTGAGGTAGTCCATCGCCAGCGCCTCGGCCTCCTTCTTCGGCATCCGGCGGACCCAGATCGGGGCGAGGGTGCAATTCTCGAGGATGGTGAGGTGCGGGAAGAGGTTGAAGCTCTGGAACACCATGCCGACCTCGCGCCGGATGTCGTCCAGCGCCTTCACGTCGTCGGTCAGCTCGATGCCGTTGACCAGGATGCGGCCCTCCTGGTGCGATTCCAGGCGGTTGATGCAGCGGATGGTGGTGGACTTGCCCGAGCCCGAGGGGCCGCAGATCACCACCCGCTCGCCGGTCGCAACGTTCAGCGAAACGTCGCGCAGCACATGCATGGTGCCGAACCACTTGTTGACCTTGTCGAGGACGATGGCCGGCGGCGCGTCGGCGCGGGCGGCGGAGGCGATGTGCTCCAGGGTCTCGCTCATCGGCTGATCCTCCTCAGCGCCGCCGGTGGCGGTTGAACTCCGCCTCCAGCCGCTGGCTGTATTTCGACATGGCGAAGCAGAAGACAAAGTAGATGGCGCCGACCGTCAGGTAGACCTCGACGCCGAAGCCCTGCCAGGCCGGCTCGATGATCGCGGTCTTGCCGGCGGTCAGCAGGTCGAAGATGCCGATGATCAGCACCAGCGAGGTGTCCTTGAAGAAGCCGATGAAGGTGTTGACCAGCGGCGGGATCACCAGCCGCAGCGCCTGCGGCAGGATGATGAGCCCGGTCTTCTTCCAGTAGGAGAGGCCGAGCGCGTCCGCCGCCTCGTACTGCCCCTTGGAGAGGGCCTGCAGCCCGCCGCGCACCACCTCCGCCAGATAGGCGCCGGCGAAGAGGATGATGGCGATCTGTGCCCGCAGCAGCTTGTCGATGTTCATCCCCTCCGGCAGGAAGAGCGGGAACATCACGCTGGCCATGAAGAGCAACGAGATCAGTGGCACGCCGCGGATCAGCTCCACATACAGCACGCAGATCGCCTTGATCGCCGGCAGCCTCGAGCGGCGGCCGAGCGCCACCAGGATCGCCAGCGGGAAGGCGAAGGCGAGGCCAAAGGTCGCCAGGATCAGGGTGATGACGAGGCCGCCCCAGCGCTCCTGCGGCACGTAGGAGAGGCCGAGGACGCCGCCCCACATCAGCACGCCGATCGCCGCCAGCACCGCGATCCAGACCAGCGCCAGCTCCTTGCGCCAGAAGCGGCGCATGGCGGAGACGACATAGAGTCCGACGAAGAGCAGGATGCAGAGCGCCGGCCGCCAATGCTCCTCATAGGGGTAGGTGCCGAAGAGGATGAAGCGGTGCTTCTCCGTCACCACCGCCCAGCAGGCGCCGATGCCCTTGAGGTCGCGGCAGGCCTGGGTCTGATTGTTCGGCACCGACCAGACGGCGTTGACGATGCCCCATTCGACGAAGCCGATGAGCCAGCGGATCACCAGATAGGCGACCAGCAGCGTCACCGCGCTGTTCAGCCAGGAGGAGAAAAGGTTGGTCCGCAGCCAGCCGACGAGGCCGATCTGGCTGGCCGGCGGGCTGCGCGGCGCCGCCTCGGGCACCTTGGCGACGGAGGTCTCGAGCGTCAGGTCGCTCATGGCTCAGCGCTCCACCAGCGCGATGCGCGCATTGTACCAGTTCATGAAGAGGCTGATGCTCAGGCTGATCGTCAGGTAGACCAGCATGATGATGGCGATGCCCTCGATCGCCTGGCCGGTCTGGTTCAGCGTCGTGTTGGCGATCGAGACGATGTCCTGGTAGCCGATGGCGACGGCGAGCGAGCTGTTCTTGGTGATGTTGAGGTACTGGCTGGTCATCGGCGGGATGATGACGCGCAGCGCCTGCGGCAGCACGATGCGGTTCAGCACCTGGCCGGGATGCAGGCCGAGCGCCTGCGCCGCTTCCCACTGCCCCTGCGGCACGGCCAGGATGCCGGCGCGCACGATCTCGGCGATGAAGCCGGCGGTGTAGAGGGTGAGGCCGAGCAGCAGCGCGAAATACTCGGGCGAGATCGTCATGCCGCCCCGGAAGTTGAAGCCGCGCAGCTCCGGCCAGTCGATGGTCCAGGGCGCGCCGAAGGCGGCCCAGACCGCCAGCGGCAGCGCCACCATCGCCCCGAGCGCGACCGGCCAGAGGCGCCGCGGCTGGCCGTCCTGCATCTGCTTCTGCAGCGCCGCGCGGCGATACAGCCAGGTGCCCACCGCGCCGAGGACGAAGGCGAGAAGGGCGAAGGAATGCGCGTCCTGCCACTCCACCCAGGGCATCTTCAGGCCGCGGTTGGAGAGGAAGATGCCGGCCACGGGCTGCATCGCCTGGCGCGGCCCGGGCAGGCCCTGCAGGATCGCGTACCAGAAGAGAAGCTGCAGCAGCAGCGGCAGGTCGCGGATCACCTCGACATAGATCGCGGCGAGCCTGGCCAGCAGCCAGTTGCGCGACAGCCGGGCGATGCCGACCAGCGTGCCGATCAACGTCGCCAGCACGATGCCGACCACCGCCACCTTCAACGTGTTCAGCAGCCCAACGGTGAGCGCCCGCAGATAGGTGTCGGTCGGGTTGTACTCGATCAGGCTCTCGGCGATGGGCAGCCCGGCCTCGCGGCGGAGGAAGCCGAAGCCGGTGGCGATGCGCCGCACCTCGAGGTTGTGCACCGTATTCGACCAGAGCCACCAGACGACGGCCCCGAGCAGGCCGACGACCAGCACCTGCCAGACGATGCCGCGGACCCGCTCATCCGACCAGGACAGGCGCAGCGGGCGTCTCGGCGGCGCCCGGAACGCCCGGGGATCGGTGGTGGACTGGGACATGGGCGCCCTCTTCCTCGGCAGGGGTTGTCAGGCGGAGAGCCGGCGGGGCCGGGCGCGATCCGGCCCGCCGCCATGGGGGTGCGCCGGCCACCGATGGGGGCCGGCGCCCGGGATCACCGGAAGGGCGGCGAGAATTGCAGCCCGCCATTGTTCCAGAGCGCGTTCGGCCCGCGCTTGATGCCGATCGGCGTCAGGGTGCGGTCGAAGAGCTCGGCGTAATTGCCGACCGCCTTGATCACCTTCACCGCCCAGTCCTCGCTCAGGCCGAGCATGGGGCCGAGGCCGCCATTCTTGCCGAGGATGCGCTGCACCTCCGGCCGCGGATCATTGCCCATCTTGTCGACATTGGCCTGGGTGATGCCGAATTCCTCGGCGGACAGCAGCAGGAAATGCGTCCAGCGGACGATGTCGGCGAAGCGGGCATCGCCCTGCCGCACGCCAAGCGCCAGCGGCTCCTTGCTGATCACCTCCGGCAGGATGCTGTGGTCCTCGGGCTTGGGCTGGGCGCTGCGCACCGCGGCGAGGCCGGAGACATCGGTGGTGTAGGCATCGCAGCGGCCGGAGACATAGGCGCTGGTCAGCTCCTCCAGCCGCTCGATCACCACCGGGGTGAAGCGGACCTTGTTCGCCCGCGCCCAGTCGCTGAGGTTCTGCTCGGTGGTGGTGCCGGGCTGGACGCAGATCGTCGCCCCCTCCAGCTCCTTGGCCGATTTCAGGCCGAGGCTGGTCTTCACCATGAAGCCCTGGCCGTCATAGAAATTGGTCGCCGCGAAATCGAGGCCGAGCGAGGTGTCGCGCGACAGGGTCCAGGTGGTGTTGCGCGAGAGAACGTCCACCTCGCCGGATTGCAGCGCGGTGAAGCGCACCTGCGCCGTGGTCGGCACGAAGCGGACCTTGTTGCCATCGCCGAAGAGGGCAGCGGCGATGGCCCGGCAATACTCGGCATCGAAGCCGCGCCAGACGCCCTGGCTGTCCGGCTGGGCGAAGCCCGCCAGGCCGGTGTTCACGCCGCAGACGAGCTGGCCGCGCGCCTTCACCGCATCCAGCGTATTGGCCGGCGTCTGCTGCGCCCGCGCCGATGGGGTCAGCGTCAGGCCGAGACCGAGCACCGCGGCGCCCAGGGTCTGCACACAGGCGCGCGCAAGCGAAAGCCCACAGGGCTGCATCAAACCACGTCTCCCGTTCCTGCCGCCTTGGGGCGGCGTTCCCTGTCGTTATGCCCAGCAAATGCTGCGCCAGCAGGACGGGGAAGCGCAATGCGCATCGCCGCGTTCCCGCCGGCCGGCCCTGGCGGTTACCGGGAAGCCCATGATTTTGCGACGCAAGCTGCCGTGATCCGCGGCCCCGCCGGGGTTGCCGGCAGGCCCCCCTGCCCGGCTTGGCGGCACTCGGTGCCCCGACAAGCGGCGGCGGCGGCCGTCAGGCCGGGTCGTGGCGCGGCAGGCGGAGCCGCAGCCCCTCCCCGTCCGGGCCGGGCTCGACCCGCCCCCCGGCGCCGCGCACCAGGGTGGCGAGCTGCGCCCGGGCCGCCTCGGCGAGGTCGGCGGGCAAGGTCAGGTCGAGGATGCCCGCCTCCGCCTCCTCGGCCACGCGCAGGTCCAGGGCCGGGCCGCGGAGCTGCGCCTCGGCGATCTGCTGCGCCAGGGCGAGCAGCGCCTCCTCGAAGGCGCTGCGCTCGATCAGCACCGGCGGGTCCTGCTTCGCCAGGGTCAGGGCAAAGGCGCCCGGGGCGGGCAGGATCATGTGCAGCAGCGGCTGCAGGGCCTCCAGCGTCTCGCTGAGCCGGATCGGCACCACCTCGCCGGCGGGGCGGCGGATCAGGGAGAGGATGGCGCGGCTGGTGCCGTCGAAGCGCCGCGCCGCCTCCTCCACCCGGTTGAGCTGGCGCTGCGGCGCGCCCTCGGCGGCCGTGCGCTTCAGCATCTCGAGGTTGGCGAGGATGACGGTCAGCAGGTTGTTGATGTCGTGCTGCACCGTGCGGGCCAGCCGGCCGATCGCCGCCATCCTCTCCGCCTGGCGCCGCAGCCTCGCCTCGTCCGATCGCATCGATCCGATCCCGCTGTCTGACGCGGCATCCATTACTACCCCAGCCGCGATCACGCAGCCGAGCGGCTGATGCAATCCGCCACACTGCGGCAATCCGGCTACAGTCCCATCTCGACGATCTCGCGGAACAGCCGCGCCGGCAGGCTGCCGCCCGTGACGCTGTCCATGGGCCGCCCATCGTCATTGCCCAGCCAGACGCCGACGACATGGCCGGCGCCGGTGAAGCCGACGAACCAGGCATCGCGGAAATCCTGGGTGGTGCCGGTCTTGCCGCCCGCCACCCGGGCCGAGGCGGCGGCCCGGCCGGTGCCGCTCCGCACCACCGCCTCCAGCATCCGCCGCATCGCCGCCGCGTCCTCGGGCGCCACCACCCGCCGTGGCGCCGGACGCGGCACCGGCAGGCTGGCGCCGGTCGCGCTGGCCCCGGCGATGCTGAAGGGCGTCACCCGCATCCCGCCATTGGCGAAGGCGGCATAGGCCGCCGTCAGGTCCAGCAGCGTCACCTCGCCGGTGCCGAGCGCGATGGAGGCATCCTTCGGGAAGCGGCCATCGAGCCCGAGCCGGCGCGCCACATCGGCCGCCGCCCGCGGGCCGCCGCCGCGGAACAGCACCCGCACCGCGGCGGTGTTCACCGATTGCGCCAGTGCCTCCTCCAGGCTGATCTCGCCGCGCGGCCGCCAGGCGCCGTTGCCCGGCGACCAGCCGCCGAGGGTGAGCGGCGCGTCGGAGACCTCGTCCTCCGGCCGCAGGCCCTTCTCCAGCGCGGCCAGGAAGACGAAGGGCTTGAAGGCGGAGCCGGGCTGGCGGCGGGCGCTGGTGGCCCGGTTGAACTGGCTGGCATGGAAATCCCGGCCGCCCGCCATGGCGCGGACCGCCCCGGTCGCCGCCTCCAGCACCACCACCGCCCCCTGGCCGACGCCCGCCCGCGCGCCTGGCCCGGCGAGCAGCGCCTCCAGCCGTGCCTCCACCCCGGCCTGCAGCCGGGCGTTCAGCGTCGCCCGCAGCAGCAGGTCGGCATTGCCGGGGAAGGTCTCGGCCAGGTCCTCGAGCGCCCAGTCGGCGAACCAGCCGGCCTGGCGGGAAGCCGGCTGCGGCAGGTGCATCCGCCCGAGCTCCCCCTCCATCTGGGTGCGGGTGATGGCGCCCGTCGCCACCATCGCCTCCAGCACCTCGGAGGCGCGGGAGACGGCGAGGTCGGGCGAGGCACGCGGGTTCAGCCGCGAGGGCGCCTTGGGCAGCCCGGCCAGCATCGCCGCCTGCCAGAGCGTCACCCGCTTCGCCGGGACGCCGAAAAACAGCCGCGCCGCGGCATCCACGCCGAAGGCGCCGGCACCGAGATAGACGCGGTTGAGATAGATCTCCAGCAACTGGTTCTTGCTGAAGCGCCGCTCCAGCCAGAGGGCGAGCAGCGCCTCCTGCACCTTCCGGCGGGTGGTGCGCTCGGTCGAGAGGAAGAGGTTCTTGGCGAGCTGCTGGGTGAGGGTGGAGCCGCCCTGCACCACCTCCCCCGCCCGCCAATTGGCCAGGGCGGCGCGCGCCATGCCGAACGGGTCGAGGCCCCAATGGCTGCGGAAGCGCCGGTCCTCCACCGCGATGAGGGCGGCGGGCAGATAGGGCGGCAGGTCGCGCAACCGCACCGTCTCGCCATAAAGGTCGCCCTGGGTGGCCAGCATGGCGCCATCGGCCGAGACCAGGGTGACGGAGGGGCGGCGGCTCGCCGCCGGGATGCCATCCACCCGCGGCAGGTCCCAGCAGAACCAGAGCAGCACGAGGCAGAGGCCGAGCAGGCCGAAGATCACCCCCTGGACCGCCAGGCCCAGCAGCGTGCGGCCGCGCCGGCGCGGGGACCGGGCGGGTTCTGGGCGGGGGGAGGCGGCGGGGGCCGACCGCGGCGCCCGGGCCGGTGCGGGGGCTGCCGGGCGGCGCGCGCGGGCAGCGGGGGCCGGCGGCATGTGCGGCGGAGCATAGAGGGGCCGGCGGATTCGGGCCAGGGAAAGGACCGCCGGAAAGGACCGCTGGAACGGACCGTCGCGCCGTGCGGCCCGCGGCGCGGGCCCGCCCAGGATGGGAATCCCGCCATGCCGAGAGACGAGCAGAGCCTGCCAGGCCCGGGGGATGCAGCCCCCCTGGCGCAGATCGCCCGGCTGCAGCGGGACGGCCTCGCGCTCCTCACCTTCCTCGCCGAGCGGCCAAGCCGCGCCCTGGTGGGAGCCTCGCCGCGCGAGATGGACGAGGTGGATCCGGGGCTGATGATCGCCGAGCCCGCGGCGGTCGCCGCCGATCCGGCCCGGTTCGCCGCGCTGGTCCGCTCGGTCGACCTGCTCGGCCGCGCCGCGGCGCCGGCCACCGCGACCTCCATCCGCCTGACCCGGGCCTATCTCTTCGGAGCGGAGGCCGGCATCGCGCCCGCCGAGGCGCAGCGCGCCCGCCGGCTGCGCCACTGCGTGCTCGGCATCCAGTTGGGGTTGCTGCTGGCGGGCCTGGCCGCGATCTTCCTGCTGCTCAAGGCCGATGAGGGGCGGCGCGTCGTCGGGCAGCTCGCCCTGGTGCGGGCCGATCTCGACCGCAGCTATGGCGCGCTCTGGAAGCTCGACCGCCAGACCGATTTCGAGCTCCGGCGCTTCTACCAGGGCGAGGAGACCCTGATCCCCCAGGAGGATGCGGTGGCCAGGCGTTCGGCGCTCACCGCCCTCGAGATGTGCTGGTCGATCGACCCGCCGAAAGCCGGCCTCACCGCGGTCGAATACCGGCTGCTGCCGGTCAAGCCGCAGGCCCAGACCCTGTGCAGCGAGCTGGTGCAGCAGCAGAAGCGCGAGATGCTGGTCTTTGCCCGCCTCGCCGCCTGGAATTGCGACATGCTGCGGCTCAACCCGCTGCACTGGTTCGGCCGGGGCGGCGATCCCTGCGCGGCGGCGCCGGCCGAGCTGCTGCCCGACCATGCCGCCGACTGGCGGCGGACCGAGTTGCGGACCAACGAAGCGGTGCAGGGCCTCTCGGGCTATCTGCTGCCGCTGCTGCTCGGCGGCATCGGCGGCGGCGTCTATGTGCTGCGGCGCATGAACGAGGTGCTGCGGACCGCGACGCTGACGGCGCGCGACGGCCTGGCAGCCATCGGGCGCATCGTGCTCGCGGCGGTCTTCGGCGGGCTGCTCGCCCTGGTCTTCGGCACCGACGCGCCGGTGACGCTCGGCAGCGTCAGCCTGACCATCGCGGCCTGGGCCTTCTTCCTCGGCTATGCGCTCGAGACGGTGCTGAAGACGCTGGATGCCGCGATCGAGGGGGTGGTCGGCAAGCTGCGGCCGGCGGAGCCGGAGCGGAAGGCCGTGCCGGTGGCCACGGCCTCCCCGATGGGCGCCCCGGCGGACCCCGCATCGGCCGGCGCGGCCGCGCCGTGACGGGGCCGCGCGCCGGCGGCCGGTTCCACCCCGCGGCAATCGGTTCTAGCCTCTCTCCCCGATACGAAACGGTCGGGGGGAACAGGGCGTGGACTACAGCCACATCATCGTCGGCGGCGGCTCGGCAGGCTCGGTGCTGGCCAACCGCCTCTCGGCGCGCGGCGCCAACCGCGTGCTGCTGCTCGAGGCCGGCCAGGACACGCCGCCCGGGCAGGTGCCGAAGGAGATCGCCGACACCTATCCCGGCACCGCCTATTTCGACCCGCGCTTCCACTGGACCGATCTGAAGGTCCGCACCCAGGTCGTCTCGCACAACAACCCCGAGGCGGCGCCGCCGCCGCTGCGGAAATACGAACAGGCGCGGGTGCTGGGCGGCGGCTCCTCGATCAACGGCCAGATGGCCAATCGTGGCGCCCCGACCGATTACGACGAATGGGCCGCGCGCGGCGCCGCCGGCTGGCACTGGGACGCGGTGCTGCCCTATTTCCGCAAGGTCGAGCGCGACCTCGACATCGCCGATGAGTGGCACGGCCAGGACGGCCACATCACCGTCACCCGCATCCCGCGCGAGCGCTGGTGCGAGCACAGCCGGGCGGCGGCCGAGGCCTTCCGCCAGGCCGGCTTCAAATACCTGCCCGACCAGAACGGCCCCTTCGAGGACGGCTACTTCCCCGTCACCGTCTCGATCGACGGCAAGCAGCGCATGTCCGCCGCCCTCGGCTACCTGAGCGAGCAGGTGCGCCAGCGCGGCAACCTCACCATCTCCACCCGCACCCAGGCGACCGGGCTGCTCTTCGAGGGGACGCGCTGCGTCGGCGTCACCGCCCTCGTCGATGGCCAGGAGCGGGAGTTCCGCGGCCGGGAGATCATCCTCTCCTCCGGCGCCATCCACTCGCCCGCCATGCTGCTGCGCAACGGCATCGGCCCGGTCGGGCATCTGCGGGAGATGGGGATCGCGGTGCGGGCGGCGCTGCCCGGCGTCGGCCAGCGGCTGATGGACCACCCCTCCATCGCCCTCTCCTCCTTCATCCGCCGCCCGGCGCGGCTGGACGATGCGCAGTCCCGCCGGCACATCCTGCTCGGCCTGCGCTACTCCTCCGGCATCCCGGAGGCGCCGCAGGGCGACATGTTCGTCTGCGTCGCCAGCAAGTCGGCCTGGCATTCCGTCGGGCAGCAGATCGGCTCGCTGCTGGCCTTCGTGAACAAGACCTATTCCGAGAGCGGCCAGGTCCGCCTTGCCTCGACCCGTTGGCAGGACGAGCCGCAGGTGGAGTTCAACCTGCTCTCCGACCGCCGCGACCTCGACCGGCTGATGGCCGGCTTCCGCATGCTGGCGGCGATCCAGCTCAGCGGCCCGCTCGCCGCCGTCACCACCGACCCCTTCCCCGCCGCCTATAGCGACCGGGTGCGGGCGATCGGCGTGGTGAACGAGCGCAACCGCTGGCTGACCCGCGCCGTCGCCGCGCTGCTCGACGGGCCGCAGGCGCTGCGCTCCTGGCTGATCGAGCGCTACGTGGTCGAGGGCTTCACCTTCCGCCAGGTGATGGAGGACGAGGAGGCGCTGGAGGCCTTCATCCGCAAGGCCACCATCGGCGTCTGGCACGCCTCCTGCTCCTGCCGCATGGGGGCGGAGGACGACCCGATGGCGGTGGTCGATACCGAGGGGCGGGTGCGCGGCATCGAGGGGTTGCGGGTGGTGGATGCCTCCATCTTCCCGGTGGTGCCCTGCGCCAACACCAATTTCCCGGTGCTGATGACGGCCGAGAAGATCGCCGACGCGATCCTGGCGGCGCCAAGCCCGGCCCGGGTGCTGAGCGGCGCCGACCCGGCCTGAAGGGCGCGCGCAGGGGGGCGATGCCCCACGCTCCCCTGGCGCCTCTGTTCCAAAGTTAATATAACTTCTGGTTTAAATACTCTATGATTGTCTCGCTTTCAGCGTATCGAGGCACAGCATGACCACCATCATCGGACCCGCGGCTGGCCATGCCACCCTGCAGGGGACCGCGGGCGATGATCTCATCATCGCCGCCGGCGCCGGCAACACCCTCTACGGCAATGGCGGCAGCGACACGATCAGCGCCGGCCGCTATGGCGAGGCCGAGGTCTTCGCCGGCAGCCTCTATGACGGCGCCTTCGGCCTCGCCACCACCATCAAGCTGAACGGCACCGGCAACATTCTCCATGGCGGCGATGCCGACTTCACCGTCACCAGCTGGAGCGGCGGCACCACGCTCGAGCTCGGCAACGGCACCAACCATGTCAGCCTCGGCGGCAGCGGCAACCAGGTCACGGTCGGCCTCGGGACCAACGACATCGTCGCCGGCGCCGGCGCCGCCAGCGTGGTGGTCAGCGGCCTCGACCTCTACGGCAATGGCGGCTACGCGGTCGCCACCACCGTGCATTTCAGCGGCCTCGGCAACAGCTTCAGCAACCAGGCGACCGGCGGCCGCTATCCGCTCGACGGCCACATTACCCTGATCGGCGGCAGCGGCGAGGGCACCTACGACCTCGGCTGGGGCACCGGCACGCTGCGGACCAGCGGGCTGCACAACGAGATCACCACCGGCTACGGCACCTACGACATCACCGCCGGCAGCGGCGCCGACACGGTGCATGTGGGCAGCATCTACGGCATCGGCTCGGACGTGACGATCCGCCTCGCCGGCGCCGGCAACCGCGTGGACGGCATCGCCTCGCACGCCACGGTCTCCGGCGGCAGCGGCGGCGCCGAGATCGCCTTTCAGATGAGCGACTACGGCGGCACCCTCTACGACCTCCATCTCGGCGGCGTGGGCAACCATATCGTGGCGCCGGGGGCGATGGCGGGCAGCGTCATCGTCGCCGGCAGCGGCGGTGCCGACGTCACCTTCTCCGGCATCGGCGACATCACCCTGCGCGGCAGCGGCAACGCCGTGCATCTGGATGCGGCCCAGGCCACATTGCACGACCTCTCGACCGGCCTCGTCGTCGGCACGACGCAGTATGCCGACACCACCATCATCGGCTTCGGCGCGGCGCGCGGCGCGGTGGTCGAGGTCACCGCCGATCCCGACGGCATCGACAACCTGGCCGAGGTGATGGCGGCGCTGCATGACGACGGCACCGGCAACGCCGTGCTGACGCTCGCCGGCGGCGCGGTGACCTTCGCCGGGCTGCATGCGGCGGCGCTGCACGAGGCGAATTTCCGGCTTGTCTGATAAGGAGCGCAGGACGGTTGCCCCGTCCTGCGCCTGGTATAAACGGCCCCGGGGCGCCGGCGCCCTAGCCGCGCCGCGGCCGGGAACAGCGCCCCCGATAGGGCGTTTTGCAGCGCATCATCGGGGATGCGCGCGATGCCGAGACCGTGGACGAAGAAGAACCCGTTGATGAGCCTCTGGCTCAGCGCCGCCAATCGCTGGGCGACGGCGGCCCGCCGCGAGGCCTCGGCGGCCATGAAGCGGGCGGCGACCAAGGCGGCGCGGCCGCCCCGGCGCAAGACGCGCCGGAGCTGAGCCCCCGAATCGCTCCCCCGGCAGCCGCCGGGGTTAGTCCTTCCCGCCGGTGCCGAAATTCATGACGAGCTCATGGATGCGCTGCGGGTCCGACTGCTCCATCACCCGCCGGGCGAAGCGCGCGCAGTCGCCGATATCGAGCGCCCGGACCATCTGCTTCACCCGCGGGATGGCGCTGGCATTCATCGACAGCGTCCGGATGCCGAGGCCGAGCAGCAGCGGCACCAGGCGCGGGTTGCCCGCCATCTCGCCGCAGACCGAGACCGGCATGCGCAGGCGCAGCGCCGCCTCGGTGGCGAATTGCATCAGCCGCAGCACCGCCGGGTGCAGCGGATCGTAGAGATGCGAGACCTCGGCCTCGGCCCGGTCGACGGCCAGGGTGTACATGGCGAGGTCGTTGGTGCCGATGGCGAAGAAATCGGCCTCCAGCGCGATGGCATCGGCGGCCAGCGCGGCGCCCGGCGTCTCGATCATGCAGCCGAGCTCGGGCAGCTTCTCCGGCAGGTGCACGCCCTTGCGGCGCAGCCGGCGGGCGACGCGCTCGTAGATCTCGCGCGCCTGCTTCACCTCGGAGGGGTTGGTGACCAGCGGCAGCAGGATGCGGGTGCTGCCGCGGTCGGCGACGCGGAGGATGGCGGCGAATTGCGCCTCCAGCAGCTCCGGCCGCTTCAGCAGCAGCCGGAGGCCGCGCAGGCCGAGCGCCGGGTTGGGCCCGGCATGGGTCGGCGCGATGCCCTGGCTCAGCGCCTCCATGTCCTTCTCGCCGCCCCAGTCGAGCACACGGATGGTGACCGGGTCGCCGCCCATCGCCTCCAGCACCTGGGCATAGGCCAGGGTCTGCGCCTCCTCGTCCGGCAGGTCCTCGCGGTTCATGAAGAGGAATTCGGTGCGCAGCAGCCCGATGCCCTGGGCGCCGGCCTGGGCGATCAGCGGCAGCTCGGCCGGGATCTCCAGGTTGGCCTGCAGCTCCACCGCCTCGCCATCCGTCGTCACCGCCGGCAGGCGGCGCAGCTTGGCGAGCTTCTGCCGCTCCTTGGCGAAGGCGGCGAGCGCCTCCTTGCCCTTCTCCAGCGCCTTCTCGCCCGGCCGCAGCACGATGGTGCCGGCGCTGCCGTCGAGCACCGCCCGGTCGCCGCGGGTCACGCTGCCGGTCAGCCCGACGCAGCCGAGGACGGAGGGGATGCCGAGGGCGCGCAGCATGATGGCGGTATGGCCGTCGGCGCCCCCCTCCTCGGTGGCGACGCCGGCGATGCGGGCGGGGTCGAGCAGCGCCGCATCCGCCGGCGTCAGCTCCTCGGCCACCAGGATCGCCCCCTCGGGCACGTCCTTGAGGCTGCGGAAGGGCGTCGCGGTCAGGTTGCGGGTGAGCCGGCGGGCGATCTCGCGCACCTCGTCGGCGCGGCGCTTCAGCCCGGCGCGGTCGTCGTCCTTGGCCGCCATGATCAGGGCGGCGATCGCCTCCGCCTCGTCCCCCACCGCGGTCTCGGCGGCGACCAGCCCGCTCTCGATGCGCTTGCGGGCGCCGCGCAGCAGCCGGGAATTGCCGAGCATGAGGACATAGGCGTCGAGCAGCGGCGCCAGCTCCTCCTGCGCCTCCTCGGGCAGGATGCCGAGCCGGGTCTTCAGCTTGCCGATCTGCTTGCGCGAGAGCGCGACGGCATCGGCCAGGCGCTGCCGCTCCGCCTCCACCTCGGCCGGGGCGATGCCGCGGCGCGGCGCCTCGGCCGGGATCTCGGTGGTGTCGTAGACCGGGCCGATGGCGATGCCGGGGGCGATGGCGATGCCGCGCACCACCTGCTCGCGCATGGTCCGGCCGGCCCGGCGCGGCGTCTCCGCGGCGCGCTCCAACCCGCCCGGGGCACTGCCCGCGGGCCCTCCCGGGCCCTTGGCGCTCAGCCCCTCCGCTGGCTCGGTGCCGTCATTCTTCATGGAAACCGGCCTCGACCAGGCCGGCCACCGCCTCGAGCGCCTCCTTGGCGTCCCAGCCCTCGGCCTCGATCTCGATCGTGGTGCCCTGGCTGGCGCCGAGCATCATCAGCCCCATGATGGAGCAGGCCGGCACCCGTTGCCCGCCGCAGGAGACGTGCAGGCAGGCGGAGAAGCGCTCGGCCAGCGTCACCAGCTTGGCCGCCGCCCGGGCATGCAGGCCGCGGCTGTTGCGGATCGTGAGGCTCCGTCGCAGCACCATCTCGCCCTCGCCGCAGCCGCAGGTGGCGGCGTGGATGTCGAACGGCTGTGTGGCAGTGTGGCTCACGGCTTGGTTCCTCCGTTCGCACGGCCATTGACCCGGGCGATCCCGTTCGGGAGGTCGCCGGCGGCTGCGATGTATTTGCGGCCGGCCGCGGCGGCATGGTCGACCGCCTCGGCCAGGGGTTCGGATGAGCGGATCTTGGCGAGCTTGACCAGCAGCGGGAGGTTCACCCCTGCGATGACCTCGACCTGCTTGCGGTCGGCGAGCGAGACGGCAAGGTTGCAGGGGGTGCCACCCATGATGTCCGTCAATACCACCACGCCGTCGCCCTGGTCGACGGCGGCGATGCTCTCGCGGATATCCTGCCGCCGCCGCTCCATGTCGTCGTCCGGACCGATGCAGACGGTCGCGACCGCCCGCTGCGGGCCGACGACATGTTCCATGGCGAGACGAAGCTCATCGGCAAGCCGGCCATGGGTGACGAGAACCAATCCAATCATGGGGTGCGTGTCAGGGCCTCCCGACCCCCCGTCCCGGCCTGTGGAGAGGGGACGGCATCTCCGCCTGCCCCCTCGCGCGATGCGGGGGACGGGGCACTGCGATGAGCGGGTAGCGCCCCCGGGTCCATGCCCGCAAGCTCCCGCTGAGCCAACTCCCTTTGGGCCAGCTCCCGGTGCGTTACATCCGCACGCCATCCAGCCGAGCGAAGATGGTCAGCCAGGCGCTCCGCGACAAGGACCGAGCGGTGCCGGCCGCCGGTGCACCCGACTGCGATGGTCAGGTATTTCTTGCCCTCGGCCACGTAGCGCGGCAGCAGCGGGTCGATGAAGCCGGTCAGCCGCGCCCAGAAGGCGGGGAAGTCCGGGTCCTCCTCGACATAGGCGGCCACCGCCGGGTCGCGCCCGGTCTGCGGCTTCAGGGCCGGGACGTAGTGCGGGTTGCGCAGGAAGCGCATGTCGAAGACCAGGTCGGCCTCCCGCGGCAGGCCGCGCGGGAAGGCGAAGGACATCACCTGGATGGCGAGGCCGGTCGCGCCCTCCGGGCGGAAGCGGCGCTCGATCATCTGCCGCAGGCCCGGCAGCGGCAGGTCCGAGGTATCCACCACCAAGTCGGCCGCGTCGCGCAGCGGCGCCAGCAGCGCCGATTCCCGGGCGATGCCGTCGATCACCCGGTTGCCGAGCGAGCCGCCCGGCGCCAGCGGGTGGCGCCGCCGCGTCTCGGTGAAGCGGCGCAGCAGCACCGCATCCTCGGCGGTGGCGAAGACCAGCGTCACCGCGATGCCAGGCTTGCGCCGCAGGCGGGCCAGGGTGACCAGCGCCCCGGTCGGCACGAAGCCGCGGGTGCGGGTGTCGATGCCGGCGGCGATCGGCGCGTCGCCGTCCTCGACCAGCTCCTCGAGGACCTTGAGCGGCGGGTTGTCCACCGTCTCGAAACCGAGATCCTCCAGCACCCGGAGGATGGAGGCCTTGCCGGCCCCGGAGAGGCCGGTGACCAGCACCACCGGCCGCACGGCGGGCGCCTCGGTCATGCGAAGGCGCCCACCTGCTGCCGGGCACGGCCGAGCGCGGCATCGAGCGCCAGGGCGAGCCGCGCCGCGGCCGAGGCGGCGAAGGCGTCCAGCCGGATCAGCGGCAGGGCGATGCCCGCCTCGCTCCAGCGCTCCGGCGCCGGCAGGCGCGGCACCTCCGCCCGCGGCACCAGCCGCGCCACCAGGCGGAGCGTCGCCGGCGCGGCGACCGGCAGGTCGCGGAACAGGCCAAGGCCGCGCACCTCCAGCATGCCGCGGAGCGCGGGCGGCGGCTCGGCCTGCAATTCCCCGGCCGCGGCCGCGAGCGCCACCTGGTCGTCGGCCACCAGCCGCCAGCCGCGATCGATCAGGCGCAGCACGAGATCGGACTTCCCGGAGCCCGGAGGACCCAGCAACAGCACGGCGTCCCCTCCGCGGGCGACAGAACTGGCATGAAGCAGCATCCTGGTCGCCACCACACAGGCGACCGACCTTGGCAGAAAGCCGGTTGCCTTCCAAGGGCACCCGTGGTTGCGTCGCAGCATCGCGCATGCCACCCCTGGCGTGCCATGTCGACCCATCCTGATCAGGCGGCGATCCGCGCCGCCGCGCTCCGCATCGCTCCGCATGTCCGGCGCACCCCCCTGCTGCAGCTGGCCGGGACGGAGCTCGGCATCGATAACGATATTGTACTGAAATTGGAGGGGTTGCAGGCAAGCGGTTCCTTCAAACCGCGCGGCGCCTTCAACCGGATGCTCTCGAACCCCCTGCCGCCGGCCGGGGTGATCGCCGCCTCGGGCGGCAATCACGGCGCCGCCGTCGCCCATGCGGCGCGGGCGCTCGGCGTGCCGGCGGAGATCTTCGTCCCCGCCATCACCGGCGCTGCCAAGCGGGCGCGGATCGAAGCCTATGGCGCCCGGCTGGTGGTGGGCGGCGAGGCCTATGACGCGGCGCGGCTGGCGAGCGAGGCCCGCGCTGCCGAGACCGGCGCCCTGCTCGTGCATGCCTATGACCAGCCGGAGGTCCTGGCCGGCCAGGGCACCGTGGCGCTGGAGTTCCAGGAGCAGGCGCCGGACCTGACGCATCTGCTGGTCGCGGTCGGCGGCGGCGGGCTGATCGGCGGCATGGCCGCCTGGTATGCCGGCAGCGGCGTGCAGGTGATCGGCGTCGAGCCGGAGGCCTGCCCCACCCTCGCCAGCGCGCTGCGGGCCGGCCGGCCGGTGCCGGCGCCGGTCGGCGGCCTGGCCGCGGACAGCCTCGGGGCGAAGCAGGTGGGCGCGCTGATGTTCGCCGTGGCGCGGGAGCATGTGGCCGGGACCGTGCTGGTGCCGGACGAGGCTATCCGCGCGGCGCAGCGCCGGCTGTGGGATGCGGCACGCCTCCCGGCCGAGCCGGGCGGGGCGACGGCGCTGGCGGCGCTGCTCTGCGGCGCCTGGCGCCCGCCCGCCGGAGCGCGGGTCGGGGTGCTGGTCTGCGGCGCCAATTGCGACCCGGCCAGCCTCGCGGGGTAACCCCCGCGGCTGCCCGGCCCGTGCCGTCTGCGGCCCCTGCATGGCTGCGGACCGGCGCCCGGCTCAGCCCGCCAGCAGCACGGCGAAGCCGATGAGGCCCAGCGCGATGCGGTACCAGCCGAAGGGCGTGAAGCCGATCCGGCCGATCACCGCCAGCACCCAGCGCACCGTCACCAGCGCCACCAGGAAGGCGGCGACGAAGCCGACCGCGATCTGCCCGAGCCCGGTGAAAGCGATCTCGTGCCGCACCTTGAACAGGCTGTAGGCGGTGGCCGCCAGCATGGTCGGGATGGCGAGGACGAAGCTGAACTCGGCCGCCGTCTTGCGCTCCACCCCGAGCAGCAGGGCGGTGATGATGGTCGCGCCCGAGCGCGAGGTGCCCGGGATCATGGCCAGCGCCTGGCCGAAGCCGATCAGCAGCGCCGGCACCGGCCCGATCTCGGGCACCGAGCGGATGCTGGGCACCCGCCGCAGCCGCTCGATCAGGATGATGGCGATGCCGCCCAGGATCAGCGTGGTGCAGACCACCCAGGGGCTGAACAGCCGCTCGGTGATGGTCTTGTGCAGGGTCGCCCCGATCACCGCCGCCGGCAGGAAGGCAAGCAGGATGTTGGTGACGTAGAACCGCTCCGGCCCCGGATGCCACATGCCGCGGGCGAGGCCGAGCAGCGTCTGCCGGAACACCCAGATCACGGCGAAGATGGCGCCGAGCTGGATGGAGATCTCGAAGACCTTGCCCGGCGGCCCCTCGAAGCCGATGAGGCGCCCGAGCAGGATCAGATGGCCGGTCGAGGAAATGGGCAGGAATTCGGTCAGCCCCTCCAGCACCCCCATGGCGAGGGCGGAGAGAAAATCGGCAATGGGCATGAAGACGGCTAATCCCGAGAGCGAAGGCGCCCAGATATCCCTGGTTGGGGGCCCGCGTCCAACACGGAAGCGGCAGCGCCCCACCAGCAGGATCCGGTCCCATGAACCGGCCTGCACGGGAAGCGCCCTGGAGCACCTCTCGGAACCGTCGCTGCCCGTTGTCCTGCCGCAGCTTGGCCGCGGCAGGCCGTGACGCCTCCTGGGCGGGAGGGGGACTCCATGGGGGCCCCGCAAAGCCGTGGAGCGGTTTTGCGGGGCGTTCTCAGCCCCGCCGGGCCGCCTCGGGGAAGGCGAAATTGTCGAAGCTGCTCTCGGCCACCCGGAACCACTGGTACTCCTCGTCCCGGTAGGCCCGGTAGGCGGTCCAGACCTTCTTGAAGCGCTCGTTCTTCGCCGACATCTCGTCGTAGAGGGCGTGCGCCTCCTTCCAGGCGGCCTGCATGATGTCGCGCGGCCAGAAGCGGAGCTGCGCCCCCGCCGAGACCAGCCGCCGCAGCGCCTGCGGGTTCAGGTGGTCGTAGCGCGCCAGCATGTCGGCATTCGCCTCGCCGCAGGAGACCTCGAGCGCCGCCTTGTAGGCCGGCGGCAGCGCCTCGAAGGCCGCCTGGTTCACCAGCAGGTGCAGATGCGCCCCCGCCTCCCAGAAGCCCGGGGCGTAGTAGTACTTGGCCACCCGCACGAAGCCGAGCTTCTCGTCATCGTGCGGCCCGACGAACTCGACCGCATCCAGGGTGCCGCGCTCGAGCGAGGGGTAGATGTCGGCGGCGGCGATCTGCGTCGGCACCGCCCCCATGCGGCGGAAGATCTCGCCGGCAAGGCCGGCGACCCGGAATTTCAGCCCCTTGAGGTCGTCGATCGACTTGATCTCGTTGCGGAACCAGCCGCCCATCTGGGCGCCGGTGTCGCCGGCCGGGAAGCCGACGATGTTGTAGTCCTTGAACAGCTCCGCCGCGAGCTCGCCGCCGCCGCCCTGGGTCAGCCAGGCCATGTTCTGCCGGGCGTTCAGGCCGAAGGGCAGGGCAGTGAAGAAGGCGAAGGCCGGGTCCTTGCCAGTGTAGTAGTAGACCGGCGTGTGGCCGGCCTCGATGGTCCCGGCCTGCACCGCATCCAGCACCTGCAGCCCGGGGACGATCTCACCGGCCGCGAAGAAGCGGATCTGGAAGCGGTTGTCGGTGAGCTGCGCCACCCGCTGGGCGACCCTCTCCCCGGTGCCGTAGAGCACGTCGAGGTTGCGCGGGAAGGCCGAGGAGAGGCGCCAGCGCACCTCCGGATTGGCCTGGGCCAGGGCGGGGGCGGCGAGGGCGGCCGGTGCAGCGGCGGCCGCGGCGCCGAGGAGAAGGCGGCGGTTCATGGCGGATCTCCCGGAAGGAACGGCGATGTAATGCGATTGCCGATGAACGAAAAGCCCACGCCCCTCCCCCCTCCTGCCGCCGCGGCCGCCACCCCCCGGCCGGCCAACCCCTGGGCGGCCGTGCCGCTGGTCGCGCTCGCCGGCTGCGTCGATGCCATCGGCTGGCTGCGCTTCGACCAGCTCTTCGTCAGCTTCATCAGCGGCACCAGCACCATGCTCGGCATCGCCGCGGCCGAGGCCGACCATGCCCGGGCCGCTGCCCTCGGCACGGTGGTCGGGCTCTTCGCCGCCGGCGCGCTGCTCGGGGCCCTGCTCGGGACCGCCGCCGGGCGCTGGCGCAGCGTGGCGGTGCTGGGCACGGTCACCCTGCTGCTCGCCGCGGCGCTGCTGGCGCCCCCCGCGGGAGGCTGGGAGCTGCCGCCCGCCGCCTGGGGGATGGTGCCGGCCATGGGGATGCTGAACACCGCGCTCCCCGGGGTCGGCGGCGTCACCTTCGTCACCGGCGCCCTCTCCCGCGCCATGGAGGGGCTGGTGCTGGCCCTGCTCGGCCGCGCCCGGCACGGCGCCTGGGCGCAGCAGGCGGCCTGCTGGGGCGCGATGGTCGGCGGCGCGCTGCTCGGCGGGGCGTTGCAGACCCGCTGGGGCGATGCGGCGCTGGCCGTGCCGGCGAGCGGGGCGATGCTGGCGGCCCTGCTCGCCGCGCTGGCGGCGCTGCGCGACTGAGGTGGCCTCACCGAAGGCGTGCATCACGCGGCCGAACAACACGCCGGACCATGGTCCAGGGGCCCGAGCGAGCGGAGCGGGGCCTGAGCGTTCCGATCGCGAGCCTATTGCCGTGGCGGTCATCTCCCGGCAGGCTTCCGGCAAAGCGCCGCCAGGCGCGACAGGGAGAAACATCCGCTTCATGAACCGACGCCACCTCGTCGCCGGCACGGCCGGCGTTGCCCTCGCCACGCCCCGCCTCGCCGCCGCCCAGCCGCGGCTGCGCTGGCGCTGCCCGAACAGCTTCCCCCGGACGCTCGACACGCTCTACGGCGCGGCCGAGATCGTGGCCCGGCGGGTGCGGGACATGTCGGAGGGCGCCTTCGAGATCACCGTCTCCGGCCCCGGGGAGGTGGTGCCGGCGCTGCAGATCCTGGACGCCGTCGGCCAGGGCTCGGTGGAATGCGGCTTCTCCTCCTCGCTCTTCTACTTCGGCAAGGATCCGAGCTTCGCCTTCGGCTCCACCCTGCCCTTCGGCATGAACAGCCGCGGCAATTTCGCCTGGCTGAACTATGCCGGCGGCCGCGAGCAGCTGAAGGATGTCTTCGCCGAGGCGAATATCTGGCAGATCCCGGCCGGCTGCACCGGCGCCCAGATGGGCGGCTGGTCGAAGCGGGAGCTGAAGGGCCTCGACGACATGAAGGGGCTGAAATTCCGCATCGCCGGCCTCGGCGGCAGCGTGATGCAGAAGCTCGGCGTGGTGCCGCAGCAGATCGCCCCCACCGACATCTACCCGGCGCTGGAGCGCGGCGTCATCGACGGCGCCGAATATATCGGCCCCTATGACGACGAGAAGCTCGGCTTCGGCCGGGTGGCGAAATACTACTACTTCCCCGGCTTCCAGGAGGCCGGGCCGAACACCGACTTCATGGTCAACCTGAAGGCCTGGGACGCCCTGCCGAACCACTACAAGGCGATGCTGGAGACCGCCTGCGCCGAGGCCTACAACGCCACGGCGGCGAAGTACGACGTGGCGAACCCGCCGGCGCTGCGCCGGCTGGTGGCGAACGGCACCGTCCTCAAACCCTATCCGCGCGAGGTGATGACGGCGCTCTACAAGGCGGCGCAGGAGCTTTATGCCGAGATCGGCGAGCAGAATGCGCGCTTCAGGAAGATCCACGCGCATTGGGACGCGTTCCGGGTCGAGCAGATCCAGTGGTTCCGCGTCGCCGAGGATTCGCTGGCCAATTTCCAGGCCGTCGCCACCGCGCCGAAATAGCGCGGCGGCAGGGGTGGAATAGGGCCGGCGCCCTATTCCGCCGCCTGGCGGAGCCGCCCGGGCAGGGCGCCGGGCGCCGCCATGCCCTGCCAGAGCGCCTCGAGCAGCGCCGCGGCCGCATCGGCGCCGATCACCGGGTCGCAGAGCTCGCGGAACTTCTCCGATAGCTCGGCATCCGAGAGCGGCGCGTCGGGATCGCCCTTGCGGGTCGGCTGGTAGCGCTCCAGCACCCGCCCGTCCGCCAGGGTGACGCGCAGCTTCGCCGCCCGCTTCGCCGGATAGGCATCGGCCAGCTCGGGATCGAGCTCCACCGTCACCTTCGGCATGATGGCGCGGATGGCCGGGTTCGCCAGGTTCTCCGGCGTGAAGGCGGCGATGCGCACGCCGCCGAGGACCAGCAGCGCCCCCATCGTGTACTGGACGGAGAAGCGCGCCTCCTGCTCGGTCGCCGCCTCCGGCCGGTCGCAGATGCTCTTGGTCGGGCCGTAGCCGCCGACATGCACGGCGGCGACATCCGCGGCGCCGAAGCCATGCTCGCGCTGCAGCTCCCGCATGGCGTCGAGCGCGGCGAAGATATGGCCGCAGCAGCCATGGTTCTTGAAGGTCATCTCGGTGATGCAGACGCGGCTGCCGAGATCGGCCAGCGCCCGGTCCCACTTGCCGGTATCCTCGCTGGTGGCGGCGGCGAAGCCCTTCGGCCCGTGCAGCGCATCCAGCGCCCCGGTGACGCCCGCCGCGGCGCCGATCGCCGCCAGCGCCCCGGCATCGGCGGCATGGCCGGGATGCAGCGGCTTCGACATGGAATCCGACAGGAAGGCCTGCTGCAGCCCGCCGGCGAAGGTGGCCGCGGTGGCGATGGCATGGGCGATCCGCTCCGCATCGCAGCCGAGCGCGACGGCGGTGGCGACGGCGGCGCCGAAGGTGCCGACCGTGCCGGTGGTGTGCCAGTTCTTGTAGTGGCTCGGCTGCACCGCCATGCCGATGCGGCAGGAGACCTCGTAGCCGGCGGTGATGGCGCGCAGCAGGTCCTCCATCGTGCCGCCCTGCTGCTGCACGGCGGCGAGCGCGGGGGCGATGGTGGGGCAGCCGGGGTGGTAGCCGGCATCGCGGAAGATGTCGTCGAACTCGACGGTGTGGCTCGCCGTCGCGTTCAGCAGCGCGGCATGGCGCAGCGGCGAGGCCACGCCGTCGACATAGCAGATGGAGCGCCCCGGCCCCCGCTCACCGGCCAGCGCCGCGGCGAGCAGCGTCGCCGGCGGCTTGCCGAGGCCGGGCAGCAGCGCCGCGAACCAGTCGACGAGGGTGCGGCGGGCATGGCGGGCCACCGCCTCCGGCAGCGGCCGGCTCCGCCAGGCGGCGGCATGCTCGGCCAGGATGAGGAGCGGGTTCTCCGCCATGGCGCGTCTCCCTCGGGTGCCGACGCTACGCGTTGCCGCGCAGCACCTCCTTGTTGATCACCACATCCTCGTCCAGCCGGTTCTCGAAGCAGGCGAGGATGCTCTCGGCGCAGGACAGGCCCATGCGACGGAAGGACTGCTCGGTGGCCGCCGCGGAATGCGGCGTCAGCACCACGTTCGGCAGCTTCAGCAGCGGGTTCTCCGCCCGCGCCGGCTCGTCCCAGAACACGTCGAGCCCGGCGGCTGCCAGATGCCCGCTGGCCAGCGCGGCGGCGAGCGGCGCCTCCTCGACCAGCGTGCCGCGGGCGGTGTTGATCAGCACCGCGCCGGGCTTCATGGCGGCGATGAACCCGCCATTCACCAGCCCCCGCGTCTCGGCATTGCTCGGCAGATGGATGGTGACGACATCGGCCGCGGCGAGCCCGGCCTGGAGATCCTTCACCGGGGTGAAGCCGGCGCCCTTGATGGTGTTCTGCGCCACATAGGGGTCGCGCACCAGGACGTTCATGCCGAAGGCGGCGCAGAGCCGGGCGACGCGGCCGCCGATGCGGCCGAAGCCCATCACCAGCACGGTGCGGCCGGCGAGGTCGAAGGTCGCCGGCACCGGCGGGGTGATCCAGGTCAGCGCCCGCACCTTGGCATCGTACTGCGCCGTGCCGCGGGCGATGTTCAGCATCAGCATCATCGCATGCTCGGCGACCGAGACGGCATTGGCGTCCGGCGTCACGGTCAGCGGGATGCCGCGCTCGGTCAGCGCCGGCACGTCCACCGCGTCGTAGCCGACGCCGTGCCGGGCGACGATGCGCAGGTTGGGCGCGTGTTTCAGGAAGTCGCGGTTGATCGGCGTGGCACGGACGATCACCGCATCGGCCTTGGGCACGGAGGCGGCGATGGTCTGCTCGTTCACCGGATCGAGCACCTCGAGCGTGACGCCCGGGGCGTTCCGGAGCATCGCCAGCGCCTCCTCATGGACGGAGCGAAGGCAGACGACATGGGGCATGCGATGGGTCCTCGGTTCAGTCGGCGGTGTCGCCGGGCGGGGGGCAGGGCGCCCGACGGTTCATTGCAGATGCGCCGCCGGGCCGAGGATCGCCTCGCGCATCCGCGCCTGCAGGATCGCCGCCTCGCGCGGCGGCAGCACCAGCGGCAGGGAGGCGTCGTCGATCTTCACCTGGGCGAAGAGCGGCCCGGCGCCGCCGCGGATGGCGTCGCGCAGCGCCAGCACCTCGTCCGGCCTGTCCACCCGCCGGCTGTCGGTGATGCCGGCCGCCCGCGCCATGCCGGCGAGGTCGACGCCATGGTGCGTCGCCGTCTCCTGCATGCCGGTCTCGCCGTAATGCTCGTTGTCGAGCACGACGACCGAGAGGTTGCGCGGCTGCTTGGTGGCGATGGTGGCGAGGCTGCCGATGCCCATCAGCATCTCGCCGTCGCCGGTGATGACCAGCACCCGGCGCGAGGGCTGCGCCAGCGCCAGGCCGAGGCCCATCATCGCGGCACCGCCCATGCCGCCCCAAAGCGGCAGGTTCAGCGGGCCGTCGCCGGCGGCGGTGATGTCCCAGGCCGGCGCGCCGAGGCCGCCGATCGCCAGCATGTCGCCGCGCTCGGCGAGCAGCGCCCGCACCACGGACCGCCGCTCCAGCCGGCCGCTCTTTGCCAGCTCGATCGCATCGAGGCTCATGCGCTGCCCCCTACTTGCCGAAGGTCTTGGCGCCGATGACACGCTGGCCGATCAGCGTGGCGGTCGGGCGGAAGGTGTTGAAGGCGAGGCGGAGCGTCGCATCCACGGTGGGCGCGACATCCTCCGGCGTGTCGGCGCGCTTCACCAGCGTGCCCATCGCCTCCAGCACCGCGCCGGTCGCGTTGCCCATCGGCACCTGGAACGGGTTGAACTCGCCGAACTCGCCCCGCATGGTCACGATCATCGGGCAGGGCGTGCGGTGGGCGATCGGCACCGAGAGCATGTTGATGCAATTGCCGACGCCCGAGCTCTGCATCAGCAGCACGCCCTTCTCGCCGCCCAGCCAGGCGCCGAAGAGCATGGCGATGCCCTCCTCCTCGGTGGTCAGCGTCACCACCTGCATGTCGTTGTCGGCGAGGCAGCGGCGGATCAGCCGGGCATGGCCGGCATCCGGCACCAGCGCCACCTGGCGGATGCCGTGCTGCTTCAGCAGGCCATAGATCTGGTCGGGCCAGTCGGCCGCCGCATCCGGCGCCGATTCCAGCGTGTCGCGCTGCATGCGTTTCCCCTCGGGCTCCGCCAAGCTTCCCGCGCCGGGCGCCCGCTGGCAAGAGCACGGGAGCCGCGCCCGGTGGCGCGAAGCGCCCGGCGTCGGAGGGAACCGGTGATGCCTGGCATCACCGGTCACCCCCCTCAGCCGAGGCCGATGCGGCGGCGGAACTCCTCCTCGCGCATCGAGACATCGGTGCCGTGCAGGTCATCCGCCGCGGCGGTGCAGAGATAGACCAGCCCGCGCACCGCATGCGCGACCGGCGACAGCTCGGCGCGCGGAATCTGGCTGATGACATTCATGCCGGAGGCGCGGATCTTCACCTGCATCTCGGTGTCGATGGTGCCGGGCGAGAAGCCGAAGACGCGCAGGCCGCGCCCCGCCGTCTCCAGCGCGACGGCGCGGGTGAGCATGGCGAGCCCCGCCTTGCCCGAGCAATAGGCGCTCCAGCCCTCGAGCGGCCGGTAGGCGGCGCCCGAGGAGACGTCGAGGATCGTCCCGCCGCCATCCGCCAGCATCCCCGGCAGCACCGCCCGCACCACGTGATAGGCGCCGATCAGGTTGATCTCGATGTTGCGCGCCCAGGCGGCGGGGTCGGAGCTGGCGATCTCGGCGATCGGCTCGATGACGCCGGCATTGTTCACCAGGATCTGCACCCCGCCGAAGCGCTCGCGCGTCGCCGCGACCAGCCGCTCCACCGCGGCATAGTCGGAGACGTCGCAGGCGGCCGAGGCGGCGCGGCCGCCCGCCGCCACGATCGTCTCGGCCACGGTCGCCACCGCGGCGCCGTCCCGCGCCGCCAGCATCACCGCCACGCCGCGCGCCGCCAGCGCCCGCGCCACCCCCTCGCCGAGCCCCCGGCTGGCGCCGGTGATCAGCGCCACCTTGTCCCTGAGTCCGTCCATCCGCTCCCCTCCACGACGGCCCCGGCCGGCCTCCGGCGATGATCCCCCGGCCGCCGGGGCGCGCCAAGCTCCCCGTCGCAGCGGCTCAGGCCGGGCTCGACAGCTTCATCAGCACCAGGCCGCCGAGGATCAGCGCGGCCGCCAGCAGCCGGGCGGCGCTGGCCGATTCACCGAGGAAGAGGATGCCGGCCAGGAACGCGCCGACCGCGCCGATGCCGGTCCAGACGACATAGGCGGTGCCGAGGGGCAGCGTCTTCATCGACCAGGCGAGCAGGCCGAAGCTCACCGCCATGGCGAGGAGCGTGACCACGGAGGGCCAGAGGCGGGTGAAGCCGCCCGATTGCTTCATGGTGAAGGCCCAGACGACCTCGAACAGACCGGCAACGACAAGAACAAGCCAAGCCACGGCAGCCTCCCGCGAGCGAGCTGCCGGGCCGTCCCGGACCTGGACCCCTGGACAGGGAGCGGGGACGTGGCCCCGCGCCTCCCAGTTGGGCCAGGCCGGCGCGGGGGTCAAGGCCACCGGCCGCGGGCCGTTGCCCGGAGCGGATCCTGTTCAAACACGCGAACGGGTGAAGATGCTCCGAAAACAAAAGGCTGAAGCAATTGCCGGGAACGCAGGTGAACGGACACTGCTCCAGCGGTTCAGGACGCGGCCGACACGCCGCCCGACCGCGCCGCCGCGATCGTCTGGCGGGCCGCCGCCACGGCGCGCCGCACCCGCGCCTCGGGCCCAAGGGTGCGGGCGAGCCGCAGCGTCGGGATCTCGAGGCTGACCCGCAGTTCCGACGGCAGGGCACGGATCAGCGGCGCCAGCGCCAGCCCGCCCTCGCCGGGGACGAGGCGCTCCTCCCGCGCCGTGTGCAGCAGCCCCTCGGTGGTGCCCGGATGCTCGGCCGGCGCATCGCAGAGCTGCCAGTAATGCAGCCAGCCGCGCGGCACCGCGGCGAGGTCCTCGAGCCGGCTGCCCGAGCGGTCGAAATGCAGCGCATCGACCAGCACGCCGGCATTCGGCTGCGCCGCCTCGCGCACCACCCGGATGGCGGCGGCGAGGTCGGGCACCGCGGTCCAGGGCATGAACTCCAGATCGGCGGTCAGGCCGAAACCGGCGCAGGCCTCGCAGAAGCCGGCGAAGCTGGCGGCGAGGCGCGCCGGATCCGGGTCGTAGCCGGCGACCAGCACATGTCGCGCGCCGAGCCGCGCCCCGGCCGCGAGGAAGGGCAGGAAGCCGGCGATCTCGGTCTCCGGCCGCAGCATGACGATCTCGAGATCGGCCACCGCGACACCGGTCTCGGCCATCGCCGCCAGGGTTTCGCGCAGCAGCGCCGGGTCGTCCTGCAACGGGTAGCCGGCGGCCCCGGGCGCCACCGGCAGCAGCCGCAGCCCGGCGGCGGCGCAGCCCGCCGCGGCCGCGACCCGCAGTACCGCCGGCGGCGGCAGGTCGAGCACGGTGAGATGCGCGAGGGCGAGGTCCATGCGGCGCTACCGCGGCGGCGAGAGGGTGGGCGGGGCGGGGTGCAGCATGGTCGTGGTCTCCCGGGCCACCGGAATGGTGGTCCGCCGCCGGCCGGCGCACAACCGGGACGGCCAGCTCAGCCGAGGCCGCGCCAGAGCAGCTCCGCCCCTAGCCCCAGCAGGCCGAGGAAGAAGCAGAGGCGGAAGGTGGCCGGCCGCACCCGGGCCCGCAGCCAGCCGCCGAGCGCCATGCCGGCCAGCGCCGGCAACAGGGCGAGCAGCGAGACCCCGGCCACCTGCGCCGGCAGCGCGCCATGCCAGGCGAGGCCGAGCGCCAGCGCCAGGGTCGAGACGGTGAAGGAGAGGCCGAGCGCCTGCACCAGCGCGTCCCGCTCCAGCCCGAGGGCGCCGAGATAGGGCACGGCGGGAATGACGAAGACGCCCGTCGCGCCGGTCACCAGCCCGGTCGCGGCACCGGCCAGCGGCCCGGCCCAGGGCTCGATGCGGGGCGGCAGGCGCAGCCGCGGCGCCAGCAGCCCGACCACCCCGTAGAGGATCAGGGCGGCCCCGAGCCCGGCCTTCGCCGCGCCATCCCCCGGGCCAGCGATCATCCCGGACCCGGCCAGGGTGCCGGCCAGGATGCCGAGCATCATCAGCCGCAGCCGGCGCAGCAGGGCGCCGAAGCGCGGCCCGGCGAAGAGTTGCCACAGATTCGTCACCAACGAAGGCACCAGCAGCAGCGCCGCGGCCTGGGCCGGCGGCATGACGAGGCCGAGCAGACCCATCGCAACGGTCGGCAGGCCCAGACCGATGACGCCTTTCACCAGGCCGGCCAGGAGGAAGGTGGCGGTCACGAGCAGCAGGGCGGGGAGCGGTTCGGTCATGGGCCGGGATGCTGCGGCCGGGCGGGCTCGCGCCACAATGCGGGAGTGGCATAGCCTGCCTTCGGCAGGAACAGAGGCTTGCGCCGTGCATTTCGACCTCACCGATCTCCGCCTGTTCCTCGCCATCGCCGAGGCGGGCAGCATCACGGCCGGCGCCGCGCGGTCCGGCCTCGCCCTCGCCTCGGCCAGCGCCCGGGTGCGCGGCATGGAGGCGCAGGCCGGCCTGCCGCTGCTCGAGCGTGGCCGCCGCGGCGTGGTGCCGACCCCGGCCGGGCAGGCGCTGCTGCACCATGCGCGGCTGGTCGCCGGGCAGGTGGAGCGGATGCGCGGCGAGCTCGGCGACTACGCGCGCGGGCTGAAGGGGCATGTGCGGCTGCTCGCCAACACCGCGGCGGCGGCCGAATACCTGCCCGAGCCGCTGGCCCGCTTCCTCGCCGCCAACCCGAACATCGACATCGATCTCGACGAGCGGCCGAGCCCGGAGGTGGCGCGGGCGGTGGCGGAGGGGCTGGCGGAGATCGGCATCGCCGCCGGCCATGCCGATCTCGCCGGCCTCGACGCGCGGCCCTTCCGGGAGGACCGGCTGGTGTTGGCGGCGCCGCCCGGCCACCCGCTGGCCGGGCGCGGCGAGGTCGGCTTCGCCGAGGCGCTCGGCAACGACATGATCGGCCTGGCCGGCGATACCGCCCTCGGCGAGCACCTGGAGGGACATGCGGCGCGCAGCGGGGTGCGGCGGCGGCTGCGCCTCCGGGTGCGCGGGCTGGAGACCGCCTGCCGCCTGGTCGCCGCGGGCGCCGGCCTCGCCGTGGTGCCGGCGGTGACGGCGGCGCGCTTCGCGGCAACGGGCGCGATCGCCATGCTGCGGCTGGCCGATCCCTGGGCGGAGCGACGGCTGCTGCTGGTGACGCGGCGCGGCGCGGCCCTGCCCTCGCATGCCCGGCGGCTGGTGGAGCACCTCCTGGCCTGATCCCGAAGCCCCGCGGACCTCGTCCATCAGGCCGAGGGCGACGCTACTCGCCGATGTTGAGCAGTGCGCCGCGCACCCGCGCGCCCTGGAATTGCCGCATGAACACCCAGCCCATCGCCGCCAGCCAGAGCGCGTCCAGCACGAAGGCGGCCAGCAGATGGCCCCAGGCGATCTCGTGCTGCAGCAGCGCCGCGCGCATCCCCTCGAAGACATGCGCCGCCGGCAGGGCGAGCGCGACCGGCTGCAGCCAGGCGGGCAGGATCGAGACCGGGTAGAAGACCGCGGCGAAGGGCGTCAGCCCGAACAGCACCGACCAGGCCAGCGCCTCGGCCCCCGCGCCGTAGCGGAGGATGAGCGAGGTGACGCCGAGCGCGACGGCCCAGCCCATGATCAGCAGCGCGGCGAAGAAGACCACCACCACCGGGCCCATGGCGAAGAGGCCGAAGCCGTAGAGCAGCCAGGCCAGCAGCACCGCCGGGGTGACGCCGACCACCACGCGGATCACGCTCATCACCATCAGCCCCGCCACCAGCTCGCGCGGCCTGAGCGGGCTGACGAAGACATGGCCGAGGTTGCGCGACCAGATCTCCTCGAGGAAGGAGATGGAGAAGCCCATCTGGCTGCGCAGCGCCGCCTCCCAGAGCAGCACGCCGCCGAGCAGCACGCCGGCGGCGACGCTGGTGACGTCGTTCTGCACGCCGGCGAGATAGGCGGTGACGAAGCCCCAGACGATCATCTGCAGGATCGGCCAGTACATCAGCTCCAGCACCCGCGGCCAGGAGCGGCGATAGAGGGCGAGGTGGCGGTAGACGAGGCCCCAGATGCGGCGCAGCGCGGCGCGCGACCCGTCGAGCATGCCGGCCTGCCCGGCCCTGGGCCTCATGCCGGCACCTCCGCGCGGCTGCGGCCGCGGGCGATGTCGAGGAAGACATCCTCCAGGTCGTCGCGGCCGTATTTCTCCAGCAGCGCCGCCGGGCTGCCCTGGTCCACCACCCGCCCCTGCTTCAGCATCAGCACATGCGCGCAGAGCCGCTCCACCTCGCCCATGTTGTGGCTGGCGAGCAGGATGGAGCAGCCGGTCTCGGCCCGGTAGCGCTCCAGCCAGCTCCGCACCCAGTCGCCGGTATCGGGGTCGAGGCTCGCGGTCGGCTCGTCGAGCAGCAGCAGCTCGGGGCGGTTGACCAGCGCCTTGGCCAGCGCGACGCGCGTCTTCTGCCCGGCCGAGAGCTGCCCCGCCGGCCGGTCGAGCAGCTCGGTGAGCTGGAGCTGCGCCGCCAGCTCGGCGATGCGCTTCTCGGCCAGCGGCACGTCGTAGAGATGCGCGTAGACCCGCAGGTTCTCGGCCACCGAGAGGCGCGAGGGCAAGGCGATGTAGGGCGAGGAGAAGTTCATCCGCGCCAGCGCCGTGAAGCGGTCCCGCGCCATGTCGTGGCCGAGGCAGGCGATGCGGCCGGCGCTCGGCACCAGCAGGCCGAGCAGCATGGCGATGGTGGTGGTCTTGCCCGCGCCGTTGCCGCCGAGCAGGCCCCAGGTGGCGCCGCGCGGCATGGTGAAGGAGAGGTCCTCCACCGCGGGCGCCGCCGCGGGCGCGTAGCGCTTGGTCAGGTGCTCGGCGAGGATCGCGGGCGCGCCGCCGGCGCCCGTGGGGAGCCCCGGGGGGACGAGGACTGGCTTGGTCATTGCGCCCGGTATGCCGGCGGCGGCGGGCGGCGCCAACCCGCATTCGGCCGTCGCATCGCTCTCCCGCCGGGCCGGATGGGGGCTGGGGAGGGGCCGCGGCCCCGCCTCACCCCCCGCGGCGCGGGATCAGCGCTCGGTCCAGGGGATGCCCTTGTCCACGGTGAAGGACAGGGTCGAGACGTAACGGACCTTGGCATAGGCGCCGTCGCCGCTGCCGCCCGGGGTGTTGTCGACATGCACCGCCTCGGCGACGTAGCGGCCCGCCCAGGGGGTCTCGAAGGTCACGCGGCCCTCCGCATCGGTATGCAGCCGCCGCTCCCAGCGCGGCGGCGCCACCAGCGTGACCTCGGCGCGCGGCAGCGGCTTGCCGTGCAGCATCAGGGTGAAGGCGTTGCCGCCGGCCGCCACGGGCACGAGCTCCAGGTCCAGCACCTGGCGCGTCTCGGCGCGGCCCTCGCGGGCCAGCATGACGGGCTTCACCTTCTCGGTGCCGGGCCGTCCGAAGGGCGCCAGCCCATCCTCGATCATGCGCACATCGCCGGTGCCGCGCGGCAGGCTGATGGCGAAATGGTCCTCCCGCCGCTGCACCGGCAGCGCGGCGGCCGGATCCGCGGCGAAGACCTTCGGGTTCGGGATGCGGTCGAGCAGCCCGCCGCTGCGCTCGCGCTGGTTTTCGATCGGCTCGCCGAAATAGAGGCGCGCGCTGTCGCCCTCGCGCTCCAGCCAGAGCTGGTGCGCGGCGGCCGGCCGGGCGAGGAGGGGCGCGGCGGCGAGGGCCACGGCAAGCAAGGCGGAAGCAAGGCGGCGTTTCGGCATGGTGGCAACGTCTCCCGGAGGCTTTGGGGTTATCAGGTGGGCGCGAGGCTGAGGGCGAGCCCGGCGAGCGGCAGCAGCGGCCCCAGCCAGAGCGCCAGCCGCGGCGCATAGGGGATGAGGTGGACGAGGCTGTAGGCCGCGACGGTCAGCAGGCCGAGCCAGGCGACGATGCCGATGCCGACGCCCCAGAGGGCGAGGCAGGGCAGCAGCGACAGGCCGAGCAGCAGCCAGCCGACGCCGCGCAGCAGCCACCGCCGTCCGGCCGCGGGCCGGCCGCGCAGCAGCTCGGCATGGTGGCGGTCCATGGCGAGGCACAGGCCGAGGAAGCCGGCATAGGCGAGGCCGAAGCCGAGCGCGGCCATCAGGCGCCCTCCGCCCGCGCCAGCCCCGCCCCGCGCACCGGCCGCGTCACCGGCGCCCGACCGGCGCGGCGGAACAGCCGCCAGGACAGCAGGCCGAGCAGCAGGCCGAACGCGGCGACGAGCAGGTCGGTCCCGGCCATCGCCCAGTCGCCGGCCGGCAGGCTGACGCCGAGATGCCGGTGGGTGGTCAGCAGGTTCAGCACCGGCAGCAGCAGGCCGAGCAGCGCCGCGGCGGCGAACTGCGTCGCCCAGCTCCGCAGCCCCGGCCAGAACAAGGCCTGCAGCGCCGCCAGCCCCCAGAGGAGGAAGAAGCAGTAGACCTCCCAGTCGGCGCGGTCGGCGAGGTGCAGCGGCAGCAGGCGGTTGGCCCAGAAATAGCCGAGCATGGCGGTCGGCAGCCCGGCGATGGTGCCGAGGTTCAGCGCCTCCACCAGCCGCAGGCCGAAGCCGGCGCGGCCGGCACGGGCATGCCGGTGGCGCTGCTTGGCGGCCCAGAGCACGAGGCCGGTCGCCACCATGGCGGTGCCCGCCAGGCCGGAGAGGACGAACAGCGCGCGCACCAGCGGCGAGGCGAAGCGGCCGAGATGCAGGCCGTAGGCGACGCCGCGCGTCGCCGCCGCCGCGCCCGGCTCGCCGCTCGCGCCGAGCAGCGTGCCGCGCACGCCGTCGAAGGTGAGGGTCTGCGGGTTGGACGAGATCTGCTCGCTGTCGCGCCGCGTCAGGCGGATGATGGCGCTGGCGTCGCCCGGCTGCTGCACCTCGATGCGGCCCGGCGGGCCGCCCCAGCGCCGCATCGCCTCCTCGAGCAGCGGCCCGACGGGGGCCAGCGGCGCCGGCTGGTTGGCCCGCCGCACCGGCGGCGCGACGCCGAACACCTCCGCCTGGAAGCCGCCGCGGTCGCCCTTGTAGACCGCCTGTACGCCCCAGGGCATGTACATCAGCATCAGGGTGATCAGGCCGGTATAGGTGATCATCAGGTGATAGGGCAGCGCCAGCACCGCCAGGGCGTTGTGCGCGTCCAGCCAGGACCGGCCGGCCCCCTTGCCGGGGCGGAAGGTGAAGAAGTCGGCGAAGATGCGGCGATGCGTGATGACGCCGCTGATGATGGCCACCAGCATCATCATGGCGCAGAAGCCGACCACCCAGCGGCCCCAGAGCGGCGGCATGTGGAGCTGGAAATGGAAGCGGTAGAAGAACTCGCCGCCATAGCTCTCGCGCGCCGTCACCGGCTCGCCGGTCGCGGGGTCGAGCACCATGTTGCCGAAGCCGCGGCTGCCCGGCGGCGTGGGCTTGCCGGGCGGGTTGCGCCAGACGACGCGCAGCTCGCTGTTGCGCTCGCCCGGCGGGAAGACGAACCAGGTGGGCGAGTCCGGGGCGAGACGCTTGAGGGTCTCGATGGCGAGGATGGCCGGCTCACCCCCCGCGGCCGGGGCGTGCAGCTCCGGCCGCATCCAGTCCGAGATCTCGCCACGGAAATAGCTCGCCGTGCCGGTGAGGAAGACGGCGAAGAGGATCCAGCCGACCAGCAGGCCGGACCAGGTGTGCAGCCACGCCATGCACTGGCGGAAGCCCTGCTTCATCCCGCGCCACCTCCCAGCCAGACCAGGGCGCCGAGCAGCGCGGCCGGCAGCAGCAGCCCGACCCAGGCGCGGAGGGCGCTCGCCGCGGCGAAGACCCAGAGCACGGCGCCGGCATAGAGGGCGAAGCTCAGCATGGTGCCGGTCAGCACCGCCTCGGCGCGGCTCGTCGGCAGCCAGAGCGCCAGCGCCGTCGCCGCCAGCGCCGCCACCGCATAGCCGCCGAGCACCGCGGCGAGGCTGCGCGACAGCACGCCCGGCCAGTGCCAGGACCGCATCCGGCGCCAGTCGATCCGGCCCACCGCCCAGGATGGCCGCCACCCGTGGCGGAGCGCTGGGGCATCCTGCATCGTTTCGATCACCAAACCCGGCTCGTCATCAGCGGGCGGTACCGCCGCCCTGCCCGGGTGATTTGCAATTGATTCTCAGTATCGACAAGGGGGGCTTTCGGCCAGATGTCCTCAGCGCCGGGGTTGCAGCAGCTGGCCCTCGAACAGCGTCACCCCGGCCTCCCAGCCCCAGCCGATCGCCGCCGCCTGGTCGGCCCCCGTCAACACCACGCGGCCCGGCGGCAGGGCCGGCGCCAGGCCCGGCAAGGCCGGCGACCAGGGCAGGCGGAGCAGCTCCACCCCCCCCTCCGGCGCCAGGGCCGGCCGCAGTGCCGCCACCAGGGTCGGATCGGGCAGGTCGAGCGCCAAGCGATAGCCGCGGACCCGGGCGAAGTCACGGGCGAAGGCGAAACCCTCGGCATCGGCCAGCGCATCCTCGGCCGGCAGCGCCAGCACCGTGCCGGCGCGGGTGGCGGGATCGAGCCGGGCGTCGAGGCGGAGGAATTCCGGTGCCCCCAGCGTCGCCGCCGCCAGGCAAAGGCCGAGCGGGCCCCGTCCCGGCGTCTCGCCCGGCCGCGTCAGCTCGGCCAGGAGCCGCCGGTCCAGCAGCCGCCGCAGGCGCCGGGCCAGCCAGGGGGCGGCCGCCGGGTCGGCCTCCGGCGCCAGCGCCGCGCGCAGCTCCGGCCAGGCCAGCCGCCATTCCTTCCAGGCGAGATCGGGCGCCTCGGCGCCGCGGGCCAGGCGGCAGACCGGCCGCGGGCGGAGGAAGCGAGCGAGGCAGGCGGCGCGCAGAAGCCCCTCGAGCGCGGCGAGGTCATCGGGGGTGAAGCCGCCCGCCGGCGGCAGCTCCGGCCGCGGTGCCGGCGGCGGGCCGAGCGCCGCCTCGACCGCCGCGAGCAGCGCCGCGGCGTCGCGCGGCAGGTCGAGCAGCGCATGCAGCCCGCTCTCGGCCAGCATGTCCTCGCCGAGCACGACGGCCAGCACCGCCTCGGCCTCGCGCAGATGCCGCCCCCCCGGCGGCGCGACGGCGACGAGGTCGCCATTGGGCAGCTCGAAGAGCCGACTGCGCAGCGGCCGCAGGGCCGGCTCCAGCGCCTCCCGCAGCAGGCGGCGGTGATGCTCTCGCCGGAGCGTCGGGGCGAGGCGGGAGAGGCGCAGATGCAGCGCCTGCCGCGGCACCTCGGCGGCAACCGCCTCCCGCACCAGCTGCGCCAGCGCCAGCGCATCCGCCGCGCTCCGCGCCTCCGGCGGCGGCCGCGCCGGGTCGTGCCATGACCCGATCCCCGGCCGCGTCATGCGGCGCCGACCAGGAGCAGGCCCCGCTCCCGCGCGAAGGCCGCCGCCGCGGGATCGCCGCCGGTCTCGAGCACCAGCCGATCCGGGCCGGGGGCCGGGGGCAAGGCCGCCAGGGCCGGCGACCAGCGCAGCAACAGCAGCGTCGCCGGCAGCGCCGCCGGATCGGCCAGGGCGAGCGTCGCCGCCTCCAGCCCGGCCAGGGCCACCGCCCAGCCGCGTTCGGCCAGGCGGGCGCGGAAGCCGGGGAAATCCGGCCCCGCCGCGGCGGCGAGCGGCAGCACCCCGATGGCGCCGGGCCGCAGCGCCGGCGCCGGCAGCGCATCGCGCGCCAGCGGCACCAGCCGCAGCCCGGGCAGGTCGCGCGCCCAGGCGGCCAGGCCGGGGCGCAGCCGAGCCGCCATCCGCTCCATCGCCTGGGCCAGCAGGTCGGGATCCGCGGCCAGCGGGCCGAGCGCCGCGGCGACGGCGCGGCGGGAGAGGCGCAGGCGTTGGCCGCGGCGCGCGCCGGCGGCGTCGCGCAGCACCTCCGCCCGCAGCACCGCATCGGCGGACAGGCCATCCAGCGCGGCATGCAGCAGCCCCGGCGGCGGCGGGCCGGAGGCCGGCCGGTCGTCGCGCGCCGGCGCCTGCGCCGCCGCCCAGCCGAGCACCGCATCGGCATCCCGCGGCAGCAGCCAGACCGGCAATGGCGTGGCCTGGCCGAGCAGCGTGCCGAGCGCGGCCGCTGCCCGGCGCGCGCTTGCCTCCGAGGTGCCGAGCAGCAGCGTGCCGCCCTGCGCGCGCAACGGCGTGCCGCCGCCCGCCGCGGCGGCCTCCTGCAGCACCGCGCCGGCCATGCGGCGGCGGGCCGGGTCGGCACCGAGGCGCGGATGGTCGGGCAGCAGCAGCGCCGCCCGCCCCCGCGCCGCCGGCAGCACGGCCAGGGCAGCGGCCAGGAGACCCCAGCCCGGCGCCGGGTGCGGCACCGGCAGGGCGAAAAGCGGGAGGCCGGGCGGGGCGAGGCCGTTGCCGGCGACGATCACGGTCATGCGCAGTCCTTGCGCGGGGGCGCGGTACCCGGCCAGCGCCCCCGCCGCGAGCCCGGGCGCGCCGGCGGAATGCCCTAGCCTCTTGTTTTTACGAACATCTTCACTTGCCAGGGTGTTTCCACCCAGGCGGGATCTGCTCTAGGGTCGCGCCGGATGGTTAAGGACGCGATAGCGCCTGGCGCCCTGCGGCCCGGGCTCCGCATTTACGCGATCGGCGATGTGCATGGCTGCGCCGACCGCCTGGCGGCCCTGCATGCCGAGATCGCGCGCGATGCCCGCGACGATCCGGCGGAGGCCGTCGTGCTCGTCCATCTCGGGGACTATGTGGACCGCGGCGCCGACAGCGCCGGCGTGCTGGACCAGCTGCTCGCGCCCGCCCCGGTGCCGGGCGCCGCGATGGTGACGCTGCTCGGCAACCACGAGGCCATGATGCTGGCGGCCTGCGACCGGTGGGCACCGCCCGACGCGCTGCCCTACTGGCTGGAGAATGGCGGGGCGGCGACGCTCGCCAGCTACGGCACCTCGGCCGAGGACCCGGAATTCCGCGCCGCCATCCCGCTCGCGCATCTCGAGCTGCTGCACCGCTGCCCGCGGCTCTGGGCGGTGGGCGACTACCTCTTCGTCCATGCCGGCATCCGGCCGGAGGTGCCGCTCGACCGGCAGGACCCCTTCGACCTGATCTGGATCCGCGAGCCCTTCCTCTCCTTCGACGGCGACCTGCCGCAGATCGTCGTGCATGGGCACACCCCGGCGCCGGCGCCGGTGATCCGCTCGCATCGCATCGGCATCGACACCGGCGCCTGCTTCGGGGGCATGCTCACCTGCCTGGTGCTGGAGGGGCAGCGGCTGCGCTTCCTGGTCGGCTGAGGATGGGGGATAATCCCCGCGACGGGTCAGGTCTCCGCAACCATTCTGCTGCCAGCCTTCCTGTCTTCGAATCGAGGTCCCGTGCCTTGCACCTTGACCCGCGACTGCGCTACCGCAGTGAGATGCACGGACCCGCGCCTGCCCCCCGCCCTGGCCCCCCTGGTCCGTTGCCCGCCGTGCTGTCCGATGCCGTCCGCCACCTGAAGCGCGGCACGGCCCTCGTGGTCGGCGATGCCATGCTCGATCGTTACGTCTATGGCCGGGTCGAGCGGGTGAGCCGCGAGGCACCCATTCCGGTTCTGTCGGTGGAGCGCGAGGTGGCGCTGCCTGGCGGCGCCGGCAACGTGGTCCGGAACCTGACCGCGCTCGGCGCCGCGGTCGCCTTCGTCTCCGTCGTGGGCGACGACCAGGCGGGCAGCGACCTCACCGGCCTGATCGGCGGCCAGCCGGGCGTCGAGCCCTGGCTTCTGGTCCAGGGCGGCCGCGCCACCACCACCAAGACCCGCTTCGTCGCCACCGGCCAGCAGCTCCTCCGCGCCGATCACGAGCAGATCGCGCCGATCCACCAGCGCCTGGCCGACCGGCTGGTGCGCATCGCCGGCGACGCGGTGGCCGCGACCGCGGTGATGGTGCTCTCCGACTACCGCAAGGGCGTGCTCACCGGCGACACGCCCTCCCGCCTGATCGCCGCGGCGCGCGCCGCCGGGCGGCGGGTGCTGGTCAATCCCAAGGGCGGCGACCCGGCCCGCTATGCCGGGGCCGACCTCGTCCTGCCCGATACCGAGGAACTGGCCGAGGCCACTGGCCTGCCGACCGGCACGGAGGCGGAGATCGCCATCGCCGCCGCCGCCCTCCGCCGGGCCCATGGCTTCGGCGCGGTCATGGTGCTGCGCGGCGAGCAGGGCGTGACGCTGATCGAGGGTGCCGCCGAGGGCGAGACCGTGCAGCACATGCCGAGCGACGTGGCGGAGGTGGTCGATGCCTCCGGCGCCGGCGATGCGGTGGTGGCGGTGGCCGCGGCCGGCCTCGCCGCAGGGCTGCCGCTGCCGGTCATCGCCCGGCTCGGCGCGCTGGCGGCCGGCATCGTGCTCGGCAAGACCGGCATCGCCGTGGTGCGGGAGGACGAGCTCCTCGAGGTCCTGACCCCCGGCCGCCTGGCCTCGCGCAAGCTGGTGACGCGCTCGGAGGCGGCGGAGCGGGTGGAGCGCTGGCGCCGCGCCGGCTGCCGCGTCGGCTTCCTCGTCTGCCGTGGGGCGGAAGGCGCGGCCGAGCTGGTGGCCCGGGCGCGCAGCTGGTGCGACCGGCTGGTGGTCGCGCTCGGCGATGCCGATCCGGCGGCGGAGGTGCTGGCCGAGCTGCCGGGGGTCGACCTGATCGCCCGCTTCGGCGGCGAGACGCCGCTCGATCTGGTCCGCCTGCTGCGCCCGGACGTGCTGGTGCAGGCGCCGGGCGGCAATGCCTTCAGCCAGCCCGGCGGCGAGGTGGTGCAGGAATGGGGCGGCACGGTGCGCAACGCGACGCCCGAGGCGGCGCCCACGGCCGCCTGAAGGGCGCGCCCCGGATCGCAGGCTGTTTGCGTCGTGGCATGCGATGGCTGCTTCAGCAGCATCGTACGGCCCCACACACGGAAATTCCGACAGTCCCCCTGCGATGTTTTCGCCTTGAACGACCACCAACAGGGCCGTCTCATCACGTCCGGCGCCAGCAGCATGAACCGCGGCACCCTCAACGTCGGCCGCAATGGTGCCGCTCAGGTTGTACGCCTACGCTGATCGGGCGACACTCGTGGCCAGCGTCGATTTGCTGGAGGAAACGACACCATGCGCCCGAACCATCTGCGCCAGAAGCTGAACGCCGGAGAGCCGACGATCGGCACGCACATCCTGTCCAGCTGGCCCACGCTCGTGGAGCTGATTGGCGACGCCGAGAACTACGACTATGTCGAGTTCACCGCCGAGTATGCGCCGTTCACCATGCACGACCTCGACAATCTCGGCCGTGCGTTCGAGCTGAAAAACCTCGCTGGCATGATCAAGGTTGAGCAGAAGCAGTATGCGCATCAGGCGATGCGGGCGATTGGATCAGGTTTCCAGAGCGTGCTCTTCGCCGATATCCGGACGGTAGCCGACGCCGAGTTGTGCGTCGCCGCGGTGCGCGCCGAAACCCCTGGCACCGGTGGTCGGCTCGGTGTCGGTATGCGGCGCGATGTCGGTACCGTGCTGGAGGGCGGCTCGCCGGCCTATGTCGATGCGCTGAATGAAGTGGTGATTGCCATCATGGTCGAGAAGCGCGAATGCGTCGAGGACCTTGAGGCGATCCTGTCGATCCCGGGCATAGACATGGTGCAGTTCGGTTCGTCCGACTACTCGATGAGCCTGGGACTGACAGGGCAGCGGTCGCATCCGGATGTGGTGAAGGCGGAGCGCAAGACGATCGAGACGGCGCTGAAGCTGGGCAAGCACCCGCGTGTGGAGCTCGCGGACATCTCGGACGCGAAGCCGTATCTCGAGATGGGAGTGAAGCACTTCTGCATCGGCTGGGACGTGCGGATCCTGTACAATTGGTGGCGCACCAACGGGACCGGGATGCGGGCCATGCTGACGGGCGAGGCGGCGGTGGCGCCCGCGCCGCAGCCGGTGAAGACCGGGACCTATTGAGGCGGCGGATCGAAGTATCGGATGTGATAACCGACCCCCAGCCTGAAGAATGCCATGCAGGGCATATCGAGGGGCGGGGTTGTCCGGCGAACGGGATCGCGCCCAGCGATCCCGACCGAATATCACGGGGTAGACGACATGGTCGAAGGTGACGGGCTGAACGGGCTGGAACTGCGCTCGCGCATCAGCGGGGACGGCATGCTCGAGCTGTCCCTGCGGGAGGCGACGGTGCCCGAGCCGGCACCCGACGAGATCATCGTCCGGGTCGAGGCGACACCGATCAACCCCTCGGACATCGGCGTTCTGCTCGGTCCGGCCGCGCTCGATGCGGCCGAGTTCAGCGGGACCGCAGCGCGGCCGGTGGTGCGCGCGCCGGTATCGGCGGCAGCGCTGCCGGCCATCGCCGCGCGACTGGATGCCTCGCTGCCCGTAGGCAATGAAGGGGCAGGCACTGTGGTGCGTGCCGGCACCGATGCCGTTGACCTGCTCGGCAAACAGGTCGCGGTGTTCGGTGGGGCGATGTGGGCGCAGTACCGCCGCGCAAAGATGACTGAATGCCTGGTGCTGCCCGAGGGGACAACACCGCGCGACGGTGCCTCGTGGTACGTCAATCCCATGACGGCGCTGGGCTTCGTCGAGACCATGCGCCAGGAGGGCCATACCGCCCTGGTGCACACCGCCGCGGCCTCCAATCTTGGCCAGATGCTGAATCGCATCTGCCGGGCGGACGGAATTGGCCTGGTGAACATCGTGCGCAACCCGCAGCAAGAGGCGCTGCTGCGGGGCCAAGGGGCCCGCCACGTGGTCGACAGCAGCGCCCCGGACTTCACTGCGGTGCTGACCGCAGCCCTGGCGGAGACCGGTGCCACCCTGGGCTTCGACGCGGTCGGCGGTGGGCCGCTGGCTGGGCAGATCCTGGCTGCCATGGAGGCCGCGGCACGGCAGTCCGCCAGCGGCTACAACCATTACGGCTCGGACAGGCACAAGCAAGTCTACCTCTACGGCCGCCTGAACACCGGGCCTACCACCTTCGAGCGCGGACCGATCGGCTTTGCCTGGGGGTTGGGCGGCTGGCTGCTGATGCCGACGCTGAAGAAGCTGGGTGCGGCGACGGAAGCTCGGCTGCGCGCTCGCGTGGCCGCCGACCTGAAGACCACCTTCGCCAGCCACTACACCGCGGAAATCTCCCTGGCCGAGACGCTGCAGCCGGAGACCATGCGGGCCTATTGCCGGCGCGCCACGGGCGAGAAATTCCTGATCCTGCCACAGCAGGGGCTGGGCTGAAGCCCTCCCGCCGGAGGTTCTCGCTGACCTGGGCACCGGGCACAACACCCGTCCCAGGCGCGGGGGCCGCTGAACGACATCGCCACAGGCAACCGGTCCGGCATTTCGGCATTGACGCCATGGGCTCGACCGCCTGAAGGCAGCACAGTCGCGCAGCGAGGCGCCACGGCCCCTGGCGCGCCATCGAGCGGGTGATCCGGCGGCACCGCGAGCTGCTGTCGGAGGAAACGATCGCCGCACCAACCGACGCGGTCAACATGGCCTCGATGGCCATCACGTCATCACGGTGGTGGGGCCGGCAGGGGCCGCTGCCGGCACGCGATTAGGAGGCCCTGCTGCGGGAGCGGTGGCGAGCCGCTCGCCAGGGGGTGCGGCTCTACTGGTTTTGCACGTCGAGCTTGCTGAGGATCGGCCGCCACTGGCGATCCTGGTCGCGCAGGAACTGGGCGAACTCGGCCGGCGTGCTCCCCACGATGAACTGCGCATCGCGGGTCAGCCGCTCCTGGATGCGCGGGTCACGCAGGGATCCTACGGCCGCGGCATTCAGCTTCTGCACCAGTTCGGCCGGGGTCCGGGCCGGGGCGAGCAGGCCGAACCAACTCAGCGCCTCGGTCCCGGGCGCGAACTCCGCGATGGTCGGCACCTCGGGGGTGGTCGGCATGCGCTGCTTGCTCGTCCAGGCCAACAGCCGGCCCTGGCCGTTGCGGAACACCGGCACCGCGGTGCTGCCGGCGACCACCAGGGTATCGAGGTTGCCGGCGAGGAAGTCGTTCAGCGCGGCAGAGTCGCCACGATAGGTGACATCCTGCATCTGGATGCCGAGGCGGTCGCAGACCAGCAGCATGGCGACGTTGGTGAGCGTGGTCGGGCCGTTCGTGCCGTAGGTGATCCGCCCCGGCTTCGCCTTGGCCGCGGCGACGAAGGCCGGGATGTCGGCCGGGCCGCGGTTCTGCGCCAGGATCCCGGAGGGATAGGTGGTGGCCAGGCTGATCGGGGCGAAATCCTCGACCTGATAGGGCAGGTTCTTCACCACCACCGGATTGATGGTCAGCGTCGTGCCGGCGGCTATCAGCAGGGTGGCGCCGTCCGGCTGGGCATGGGCCACATAGTCGGCCCCGACGATGGTGTTGCCGCCGGCGCGGTTCTCCACCAGGACGTTCTGGCCGAGGAGCTCCGTCATCCGCTCCGCCATGAGGCGGGCGAGGACATCGGTGCTGCCGCCGGGGGCGAAGGGCACGACGATGGTGACGGGCCGGGCCGGCTGGGCCAGGGCTGGGGCGGTGAGGGAGGCAGCGAGGCCGCCGAGCAGCAGGCGGCGCGAGGCGCAGGTCATGGAGTTTCCTTCGTTCTCGAGCGCAGCCAGGGGCGAGCCCAGGGCCGATTGCCTCCGGAAACGCCGAGTCCCATGGACGCCGATTGGGCGGCTTTTTGCCAGAGCCGCCGACGCCGCGCTACCGCATGCCGACGACAAGCCTCGGCATGCTCCCGGTCTCCCCAGTAAGCAGCTTGTCGCTCTTCCCCTTGTCCACCCTGACTGCCCGCAGGCGCTGGAAATCTCGATCGTTGTGGCGTGGTTCACAGCCGGCGAGGCCGTTGGTCCCTAGGGTTGCTCTCGTTGATGGACGACAGGCCGGGCCGCACAGGTCTCGGGCAATCAGCGAGAAGGACCACCCCGATGCGTGCCATGATCCTCCCGGTTGCTGCCCTTCTGCTCGCCGGCGCGGCCAACCTGCCCCATCCCGCCGCGGCCGAGGGCCTCGAGACCGGCGGTATCTCGATCACCCGTGGCGGCGGCAACGTGAACACCGCCGCGGCCAAGAACAGCTTCGCGGGCCAGGCGGCGACGACGATCGGCGGCATGGCGCGCAATGGCGGCCGGGTCAAGACGCTCGGCGGGCTCAACCGCAACCTCGCCAGCGGCCGCAACAGCACCGCCTTGCAGGACACCACGACGGTCGGCGGCACCGCCTTCGGCCGCGGCGCGCAGGCGAGCACCTTCGGCGGGCTGAACACCAACGCCGCCCGTGGCTTCGGCAGCCTGGCCACCCAGTCGGCCACCACGCTCGGCGGGCAGGCCCTCGGCCGCGGCGCGCAGAGCCAGGTCTCCGGCGGCTTCAACTCCAACCTCGCCGCCGGCCGCTTCAGCCAGGCCGATCAGCAGGTGCTGACCATGGGCGGCTCGGCCATCGGCCGTGGCTCGCTCGACCGGGTCTCCGGCGGCAGCAACCGCAATGCGGCGCTCGCCCGCGGTTCCGCCGCCTCCCAGCAGGTCGTCACCGTCGGCGGCCAGTAAGCCCCGGGAAGCGCCCTAGAGCATGTCCTGCGAACTTCCGTTCACCTGCAATGCTCTAGGTATTTGTTTTTACGAGCATCTTCACCTGTCCGGATGAGTTCATCCGGACAGGATCTGCTCTAGGCTCCTGTTTTCAGAGCATCTTCACCCGGTCAGGCGAGGCTACCTGATCGGGATTTGTCCCTCCGCGGCAACACCAGGCACGGCGCCGGACGCTTTCCTGGATGCCGGGCCGGCGCCCGAGGGCCTCGGTCCGGTCTGCCCGCGCGTCTCGCGGCGCGTGGGCGGTGGACGGAAGCTCCTGGCGTCACTGCTTCTCGATGCCGGCGCGCTCAGCCACGGTAGACCACAGCGCGGTTTCCTCCCGCAGCACGCGGGCGAATTCCTCTGGCGTGGAGCCACCCGGCTCCGCGACCTGGGCGGCAAGGAATTCCTTCATGTCGTCGGTCACCATGGACTTCGCCACCTCGGACTGGATCAGGCGGACAATCTCCTCCGGCGTGCCGGCCGGGGTGCCCAGCCCGGTCCGGTAGACCGGCGAGAATTGCGGCAGACCGAGCTCGGCGAAGGTCGGCACCTGCGGCATGGCCGAGGAGCGGCCCGGCCCGCCCAGCGCCAACGCCCGCATCGTGCCGCTGCGCACGTGCTCCACGGTCGCCGCGGTGGGCGCCACTGCCAGCTGCACCTGGCCGCTGAGCAGGGCCGTCATCACCTCGCCGGCGCCACGGTAGGGCACGTGGAACAGCTTGGTGTTGGTCGCCTGCTGCAGCGCCTCGGCGTAGAGATGCAGCACGCTGCCGATGCCGCCGCTGCCATAGCTGATCTTCTCCGGCTCCTTGCGCGCGGCCTCGACCAGGGCCTGGAAGCTGGCGAAGGGCGCGTCGGCGCGCACCACCAGCACCACCGGCATCCAGGCGCCGTCGGTGATCGGCGTGAAGGCGCGAGCGTGGTCCCAGCTCAGCCGCTTGAAGACGCTGGGCAGCATCGCATAGGTGCTGTCCATGCCGAACAGCGTGTAGCCGTCCGCCGGAGCGCGCGCCGCCTCGCCGATGCCGATGGTGCCGGTCGCGCCGGTCTTGTTCTCGACGAAGACCTGCCCGCCCAGCTGCTGCGTCAGCCGCTGCGCCAGCTTGCGGGAAACCGCATCCACCGCGCCCCCCGGCGGGAAGGGCGAGATGATGCGAACGGGTCTGGCCGGGTAGTTGATCGCGGCGGAAAGCAGCCCCGGGCGGGCCAGGGCCGCGAGGCCCGCGGCCGCGGCAAGCAGGCGGCGTCGCTGCATCATGGTGATCATCGTTTCCTCTGGATTCTTATGGTGGGTCAGGGGGTGCTGCGGGCCAGGCGTCACTGGCTCCATGGGCGGCGCTGAAACAGCGCGCGGACGCCTTCGCCTCGTGCCGCACCATGCTGCGGAAGGCATCCCCGGTTTCGGGCTGCAGCGGCAGGTTCAGGCGCTCGGCCTCGGCGACGAAGCCGGGGCTGGCCAGGATGGCCGCGAAGGCCTCCACCAGCTTCGCGTATATCTCCCCCGGCAGGCCGGGCGGGGCGACGAAGCCGCGGGCGGACCCGGCGACCACGTCGAAGCCTTGCTCGCGGAAGGTCGGCACCTCCGCCATGGCCGACCACCGGGTCACCGCCGCCTGGCCAAGACAGCGCGTACGCCCTTCGCGCAAGAGGGCGAGGCCCTCACTGAGGTTGTAGGCCGCGACATCCAGCTGGCTGCTCAACAGGTCGCGGATGGCCAGCGCCGTGCCGTTATAGGGCGAGTGCAGCACGCGGACCTGAGCCGCTTCCTCGAAAGCCAGGATCAGCTGGTGGTCGTCCGAACCCACGCCCGCGGCACTGCCAATGGAGACCGCCTCGGCACCTCGTGCGGCACTACGCTTCAGGTCATCGAGCGTGCGCAGCGGCGAGTCGGCCCGCACCCAGAGGGCGCCGGGGTCGTTCACCACATTGGCCAGGTAGGTGAAGGCCTCGATGTCCCAACGCACCTTGCGCTCCAGCGGAATGGAGCTGAAGGCGAGACTGGCTATCGCACCCAGCGTGTAGCCGTCTGGCCTGGCGGCAAAGATTGCCTCGCTGCCCGTCTGCCCGCCGGCACCGATCCGGTTGGTGACGACAAAACGCGCCCCCGGCAGGTGATCCGGCAGGGCACGGGCCAGCAGGCGGGCCATCACGTCGATGCCGCCGCCCGGCGGGTAAGGGACGATGATCTCGATGGGCCGGGCTGCGGGCCAATCGGGCTCGGCCCGCACCGCGCCTGGCAAGGCCAGCGCAAGCCCCATGCCACCCAGCAGGGAGCGCCGCCCCGGCATCGCGGCGGGGCTCACGCGCCACCCTTGGCGTAGGCGCCGGCATAGGTGCCCTCGGCGATGCTGCGCAGGATCGCGGCTTCCTTCTCCTCCTGCTTCAGCGTTGCCGCCAGCAGGGCGGCCCCCGCGGCGGCCGGGAAAGCGACAACGCCGTCGGCATCGCCCACGAGGATGTCGCCCGGATTCACCACCATGCCGCCGATGGAGACCGGCACGTTGATCTCGCCCGGGCCAGACTTGTATGGGCCGGCATGGATGGCGCCGCGGGCGAAGCAGGGAAAGCTGTCGCGCGCGAAGGCGTCCGCATCGCGGATGACGCCGTCGATGACGAAGCCGACGCAGCCGCGGCTCTGCGCGATTGCCTTCATGATCTCGCCAACCAGTGCGCGGGAGACATCGCCGCCGCCATCCACCACCAGCACATAGCCCGGCTGCATCAGCTCCAGCGCCTGGTGGATGGCCAGGTTGTCGCCGGGGCGGGTGCGCACGGTCAGCGCCGTGCCGGCCATGATGCCGCCCTGATGCAGCGGCCGCAGGCCCACCGCGGCGGAAAGCCGCTCCATGTTGTCGCTGATGTTGGCGACCGCGCGGCCGCGGAAGGCCTCGATCAGCGCCGCATCGGCCAGTGGGGCCAAAGGAGGGCGGCGGAAGCCGGGAATGGCGTTGGACAGGTTGGACATGCGCGACCTTGCAGACAGCGGGGCCGAAGCATGCGGAGGGCACCGAAATAGCGAAAGCGATTAATCGTTATGATTATTGATAACCTAAAGATATCAAAAGGGCCCTAAGCCAGAGGCCCCGCTCATGCTCTCCCTTCGCCAAATCGAAGCCTTCCAGGCTGTCGTCGAGAGCGGCTCCTTCCATGGCGCCGCCCGCCGCCTGGGCACCACGCAGCCGGCCATCTCCAAGCGCATCGCGGAGATGGAGGCGGCGCTGGGCGTGGTGCTGTTCGACCGCAGCCGCAAGCAGGTGACCTTGACCCTGGCCGGCGAGATGCTGCTGCCGGAGAGCCGGGCGATGCTGGATCTGCGGGCGCGGATGACCAATGCGGTGCTGGACCCGACACTGTTCGCCGGCACGGTGCGGATCGGTGTGACCGAGTTGGTGGCACTGACCTTCCTGCCGAACTGGGTCTCGGCGGTGCGGGAGGCCTTTCCGCGGCTGCGGCTGCGGCCCGAGGTCGGGTTGGCCGGCACCTTCCTGCGCGGCCTGCGGGAGGCGGCACTGGACCTTGCGATCTTGCCCGGCCAGCGGCCGGTGGAAGCGCTGTTGGACAGCCGCCCGCTGGGGGCGGTGGAGATGGCCTGGATGCGCCGCCCGGTTGCCGCGGCGGAGGCCGGCCCCATCCCCGCCGCGGCCCTCTCCAGCCATGTGGTGCTGGCACAAAGCGAGGGCTCCGGCCTGCAGGCGGCAGCCAATGCCTGGTTGGCAGAACAGGGGGCGACGCCGGACGTCGTGCTGTCCAGCAACAGCCTCTCCGCGCTGTGCAGCCTGACGATTGCCGGTCTTGGCACCGCGCTGCTGCCGCGAGCCCGCTTTGCCGCCCAGGTGGTGGCCGGCCGGTTGCAGGAGGTGACGACGGAGCCTGCGCTGCCGCCGCTGCCGTATTGGGTGGTGTTCCGCCGCGACGGGCTGCATCGCATCACTGGCTGCATGGCCGAATTGGCCGAGGCGACCGCGGACTTTGCCAGGGGCGACACGCTGTAGATATCCGGCGTTGGCCGAAGCCGCCTCCTTCGGCCCATGGCCTTCAATTGTGGTCTGTGCCTCACCTGGGCGGTGGTGCCCGGCGCCTGCTATCCAACACGCGGTCCTCACTTCCCGCATGGCATGCCGGGCATGCCTTATTCCTTGCCCGCCCGCCGGCAAGCTGCTGGAATCGCACCGTGCCCAATGCCCCCGCCGTCCTGCCCGCCCTGCCTTCACCGGCGCAGGTAGCGCAGCCTGCCGAGGCCCGTGCCCGGCCCTCGCTCTCTCCGGCGACGCTGCGCGCCCACCAGGTCGGTTGGCAGGCCTTCCTCGACTGGTGCGCCCTCGCCGGCCGCCAGGCCTTGCCCGCCGCACTCGCGACGGTCGCCGACCACCTTGCCAGCCTCGCCAAGCGCCTCTCGGCCACCCCCGAACGCGAGGCCATCATCGATGGATGTGTGGCGTCTGGGCGCTACCGGCGCACGAGCCGGGCGGTCCGCACCGGCTCCGGCCTGCCGGAGGAGGACGCACGACGGCGGGAGGGACCCTTGCCGGCAAGGGCAGTGGGAATCGATCGGAAGTCATCTTGGGAATGTGCCAATGGACGCTGATGTCGTGCCCGCCTTTCTACTGGGCGGGGGCGAGATGGGTGCCCGGATCCGCGCGCATGACTGGTCGAGGACCTCGCTCGGCCCACCGGAGGGCTGGTCTGCGGGCTTGAAGACGACGGTCCGCACGGCCCTGACCACGCGCCACCCGGTCTTCATCTTCTGGGGCGGGGAGCATCTCTGTCTCTACAACGACGCCTACAGCGCCTCGCTCGGGCCCGAGAAGCATCCGGCGATCCTCGGCATGCCGGGCCGCACCGCCTGGACCGAGATCTGGTCTGTCATCGGCCCGCAGATCGAGAGCGTGATGGCCGGGGGCGAGGCCACGTGGCACGAGAACCAGTACCTTCCGATCATCCGCCATGGTGGATTGCAGGAGGTCTATTGGACCTATTCCTACGGCCCGATCCACGACGAGGCCACGCCAGGCGGCATCGGCGGCGTGCTCGTGATCTGCACCGAGACGACCGCGCAGATGCGGTCGGAACGGGAGAAGGCGGCCGAGGCGCGGCGCCTCCTCTCGCTCTTCGACCAGGCGCCTGGTTTCCTGTGCGTTCTCCGTGGACCCGACCACGTCTTCGACCTGGTGAACGCGGCCTACCGTGCCCTGATCGGCGGGCGCGATCCCACCGGCCTGCCGGTGCGCGAGGCGCTGCCGGAGATCGAGGGTCAGGGCTACTTCGAGCTGCTCGACCGAGTGTACCAAACGGGCCAGGCCTATGTCGGGCGAGGGCAGCGCGTGCTGGTCGAGCACAGCGCCGGTGTGCCCGCCGAGGAGCGCTTCATCGACTTCATCTACCAGCCCATCCGCGACGGTGATGGCACCGTGGCGGGCATCCTCTGCGAGGGCTCGGATGTCACGGAACGCAGACGGGCTGACGAGACCAACGCGCGCCTCGCCGCGATCGTCGCCTCGACGACGGACGCCATCATCGCCTTCGCCGCCGACGACACGCGAATCCTGAGCTGGAACAAGGGAGCTGAGGCGCTGTTCGGCTATGCGGAGGCCGAGGCACTCGGCGCACCGGCCGGATTGTTGGTGCCGCCGGACCAGCCTGATGGGGAGCCGACCGGGGTCTTCCACCGCACCATGCGCGGGGAGCGCGTGCATGAGCACGAGACCGTGCGGGTGACGAAGTCCGGCGAAAGGATCCCCGTCACAGTGACTGCCTCACGGATGCTCGCAAGTGATGGGCGGGTCATCGGCGTCGCCGCGATCTTCCGCGACATGCGACAGCGCAAGGCTGCCGAAGAGCGTCAGGCGCTGCTGGCACGCGAGGTCGACCATCGCGCCAAGAACGTCCTGGCCGTGGTCCAGGGCCTGGTGCAGTTGACCGATGCCCGGGAGCCGGCGGCGTTCAAACGCGCCGTGGCGGGGCGGATCGCGGCGCTCGCGCGGGCGCATACGCTGCTGGCCGAGGATCGCTGGCATGGCACCGATCTGCGCACTCTGCTCGCGGGCGAGCTCGCGCCCTTCCTGGGCGAGCACCGGGCCGAGTTGAGCGGGCCGCGCGTGGCGCTCCCGCCAGGTGCGGCACAGCCCATGGCCATGGCGATCCATGAGATGGCCACCAACGCGCTGAAGTATGGGGCGCTGTCGGCCGCGGCCGGTCGCCTCGCCGTGTCCTGGTATCTCGCATCGAGATCGGACGGCGTCCCGTTGCTGAGGCTGCGCTGGGTCGAGACTGGCGGCCCGCCGGTCGTCGGCGCCCCAGGTCGCCGGGGCTTTGGCTCGCGGGTCCTGGAAGGGACCCTGCAAGGCCAACTGGGCGGCCGGGTCTCGCTGGTGTGGGAGGCCTCCGGCCTGATCTGCGACGTGGAGGTGCCGCTCGTGGCGGGTGCGGAAACCGCAGGTGCCGATAGTGATCTGCTCCCCTAACTGGATCCGGGTTGGCCTCCTGAGGGAGGTCAGAATGCCGGTGAAGCGTTTGGCAGCGGAACAGATCATTGTGCCCGGCTGAAGCGGGCCGTGGCCGAGCTGACGCTCGACAGGTAGATCCTGAAGGGTCAGGCGCACTGCTGCAGGCAACAGCCGATTTGGATAAGCCTTATCCTATACGCAAACCTGCACGGCGCCGCCGGCCGCAGTAGCGACGTTTCGGTGGATTTCCACCCAGGGCGGGCCCGGGCTAGCCTTCGCCCATGCGCCTGACACGACGTTCGCTATCCGCCGGGATACTGCTCGCGCCTGCTCTCGGCCAGGCGCAACCGGCCACGCCCAGCCGTCCCATCCGGCTGATCGTGCCCTTTCCACCAGGCGGCGGGGTGGACCTCACCGCACGGTTGCTGGCCGATCCGCTGGCGCGTGAGCTCGGCCAGGGCGTGGTGGTCGAGAACCGTGGCGGCGCGGGTGGGGTGATCGGGGTCGAGGCCATGGCGAACAGCCCGGCCGATGGCCTCACCCTCTCGCTCACCGGCGCTGGCACCATCACCGCCGGGCCGCATCTGCGGCGCCTGCCCTATGATCCCTTCGGGCTCGCGCATGTGACGCGCCTCGTGCGTATGCCCTTCATCATCGCGCTCCGCACCGGCTTCCCGGCCCCCGACCTGCCGGGCTTCATGGCTTGGGCGCGAGGGCACGAGCTGCGCTGGGCCTCGGGCGGCATCGGCACCAGCCAGCACCTCGCCGGCGAGCTGTTTCGGCAGATGTCGGGGCTGTCGATGGTCCATATCCCCTATCGCGGGACCGGCCCGGCGCTCAACGACCTCGCGGCGGGCGTGGTGGATGCCTATTTCGGCGACCCGGCGACGCTCGGCCTGATCCGCTCGGGCCAGGCGCTTGCTCTTGCCGTGACCTCGCCCGGACGCTGGCCGCTGCTCCCCGATACACCGGCTGCGGCGGAGGCCGTGCCCGGCTATGCGGCAGAGAACTGGTATGGGCTTGCCGCCCCACCGGGCACGCCGGAGCCGGTGATCGAGCGACTTGCGGCCGCGGTGCGCAAGGTGCTGGCCGAGCCCGCCACGGCGCAGCGCTTCGAGGAGGCCGGGCTGCATCCGGCGCCTCTGCCGCGCGCCGACTATCTCGCCTTCCTCAGGCAGGATTCCGAAACCTGGGCCCGCGTCGTGCGGGCCGGCAACATCCGGATGGACAGCGATTGAGCAAGGCGCGCCTCGCCGTCGATATCGGCGGCACCTTCACCGACCTGGTGCTGGACCTGCCGGACCGCACTCTCTCCGCCAAACTGCTGACCACGCCCGAGGCACCGGACAGGGCCGTGCTGGAGGGCATGCGGGCCATCCTCGCCCAGGCCGGCTGTCCGCCCGAGGCGGTCGGCCTGGTGGTACACGGCACCACGCTGGCGACCAACGCCCTGATCGAGCGCAAGGGCGCCCGGACGGCTTTGATCACCACCGAGGGCTTCCGCGATTCCGTCGAGATCGCCTGGGAGCACCGCTTCGAGCAGTACGATCTGGAGATGGAGCGGCCAGAGCCGCTGGTGCCGCGCCATTGGCGCCTCGGCGTGCCGGAGCGGGTCGCGGCCGATGGCGAGGTGCTGCTGCCGCTGGACGAGGCCGCGCTGCGCACCCAGACGGCGCGGCTGCGGGCTGAGGGGATCGAGGCGGTTGCCGTCTGCTTCCTGCACAGCTTCACCAACGAGACACATGAGCGCCGCGCCGGCGCGATCCTCGCCGAGGAGCTGCCTGGCGTCGCCATCAGCCTCTCCTGCGAGGTGGCGCCCGAGATCCGCGAGTACGAGCGGGCCAGCACCACCATCGCCAATGCCTATGTGTTGCCGGTGATGAGCCGGTATCTCGGCCGGCTGGACGCCGGATTGCGCGAGGCGGGCCTCGCCGCGCCGCTGCTGCTGATGATGTCCTCGGGCGGCATCACCACCGTCGAGACCGCGCGGCGCTTCCCGGTGCGGCTGGTGGAGAGCGGCCCGGCGGGCGGCGCCATCCTGGCGCTCGGCGTGGCGGCGGAGAACGGCATCGCCCGCGCCGTCGCTTTCGACATGGGCGGCACGACGGCGAAGCTGACACTGCTGGACGACCTGGTCCTGCAGCGCAGCCGGCAGTTCGAGGTGGCGCGCGCCTATCGCTTCATCCAGGGCAGCGGCCTGCCGGTGCGCATCCCGGTGATCGAGCTCGTGGAGATCGGCGCCGGCGGCGGCTCGATCGCCCGGCTGGATGCGCTCGGCCGCATCCAGGTCGGGCCGGATTCCGCTGGCAGCGTGCCGGGGCCGGCCTGCTACGGGCGCGGCGGCGAGGCGCCGACGGTGACCGATGCCGACACCGCGCTCGGCCGGCTGGATCCGGCGCGCTTCGCCGGCGGCAGCATCCCGCTCTACCCGGACCGGGCCGCGGCGGCGCTCGTGCGCATCAATCCCGATCCGCAGATCGCCGCGGCGGGCGTCGCCGAGATCGTTGACGAAACCATGGCGAGCGCCGCGCGGGTCCATGCGGTGGAGAATGGCAAGGACACCGCGGAGCGCACGCTGATCGCATTCGGCGGCGCGGCGCCGCTGCACGCGGCGCGGCTGGCGCGCAAGCTCGGCATGCGACGGGTGGTGGTGCCGGTCGGCGCCGGTGTCGGCAGTGCCCATGGCTTCCTGCGGGCGCCGATCGCCTATGAGGTGGTGCGCACCCGGCACATGCGGCTGGAGGCGCTGGACCATGCGCTGCTGAACGACCTCTTCGCCGCCATGCGCGCCGAGGCCCTGGCCGTGGTCCGCCTGGGCGCGCCGGACGAAACGATGATCGAGACGCGCACTGCCTTCATGCGCTATCGCGGCCAGGGCCATGAGATCGCGGTGCCCTTGCCGAACCGCGCCTTCGCCGCCGGAGACGCCGCGGAGCTGCACGAGCTGTTCGACACGGCTTATGCCGGACTCTTCGGCCGCACCATCCCGCGGCTCGAGGTCGAGGCCCTGACCTGGACGCTCGCGCTCGCCACTGACCGGCCGCTGCCGAAGGCGGTCGCAGCGCCAAGTCCGGTTTCGGCAGCGGCACCAGTTGGCGATCGCAACGTCTTCGATCCCGCAAGCGGCGTGACCGAAGAAGCGGCGCTCTATGCCCGTACCATGCTGCGGCCGGGCATGGGCTTCCCCGGCCCGGCGCTGGTCGTCGAGGACGAGACCACCACCGTGGTGCCGCGCGGCTTCGCCGCCCGGGTGAACGCTCTCGGCCAGATCATCCTGGAGGACATGGCATGAGCCAGACGCTGGCCGATATCCGCCTGCAGGTGATGTGGAACCGCCTGCTTTCGGTGGTCGAGGAGCAGGCGCGCACGCTGGTGCGCACCGCCTTCTCGACGGCGGCGCGCGAGGCCGGCGACATCTCCGCCGGCGTCTTCGACCTCGAGGGCCGGATGCTGGCCCAGGCGGTGACCGGCACGCCGGGGCACGTCAATTCCATGGCGCGCAGCGTCGTCCACTTCATCCGGGAATTCCCGGTCGAGACGATGCGGCCGGGCGACCACTACGTCACCAACGACCCCTGGAAGGGAACGGGGCACCTCTACGACATCGTCGTCACCTCGCCGGCCTTCCACGAGGGCCGGCTGGTGGCGCTGTTTTCCTCCACCACCCATGTCGTGGATATCGGCGGCTGGGGGCAATCTCCAGACAGCCGACAGGTCTTCCACGAGGGACTCTTCCTGCCGCTGCTGCCCCTGGCGCGCGCGGGCACCATGGACGAGAGCCTGATGAAGATCGTCCGCGCCAATGTGCGCGAGCCGGTGCAGGTGGAGGGCGACATCCATGCCCTCGTCGCCTGCAACGCCACGGGCGAACGGCGGCTCTCGGCCATGATGCGGGAATACGGCATCGCCGAGCTCGACGCGCTGGGCGGGCATATCATCGACCGCAGCCGCGCCGGCATGGCAGCGGCCATCGCCGCCCTGCCGCAGGGCAGTTGGCACAGCGAGATGCGCATCGACGGCTACGACGCGCCGATCGACCTGAAGGCGAAGGTCACCATCGCCGGCGACCATGTCGCGGTCGACTACGCCGGAACCTCGCCGGTCGTCAGCGCCGGCATCAACTGCCCCATGTGCTACACCGAGGCCTACACCGCCTTCGGGGTGAAATGCCTGGTCGCGCCAACGATCCCGAACAATGCCGGCACACTCGATGCCGTGCGGGTGACGGCGCCGGAGGGCAGCATCGTCAATGCGCCCTGGCCGGCAGCGGTGAATGCGCGCAGCACCATCGGCCACATGCTGCCCGACGTGGTCTACGGCGCCTTGCACCAATGCCTGCCCGGCCGTGTGCCGGCCGAGGGCACGAGCAACCTGTGGAACCTGAAGCTGGCGGCCGGGCAGGGCATCACCGCCGCCGGCGGCAGCCGCAACCCACCCTTCCAGGTTACCACCTTCCATAGTGGCGGCGCCGGGGCGCGTCCCAGCAAGGACGGTCTCAGCGCGACGCCCTTCCCGTCCGGCGTTCGCAACGTGCCGGTCGAGATCACCGAGAGCATCACCCCGCTGGTGATCTGGAAGAAGGAGTACCGCACGAACAGCGGCGGGGCCGGCGAGCATCGCGGCGGCCTCGGGCAGGTGATGGAGGTGGCGCACCGCCACGGCGGCGGCTTCGGCATTCACGCTACTTTCGAGCGGGTCAGGTTCCCGGCGCGCGGCCGGGAGGGCGGGTTGGCCGGCGAGCGGGGGCGGCTGTCACTCGGCTCGGGCGCGGAGCTCAAGCCGAAGGGCTTCCAGCAAGTGCCGCCCGGCGAGCGGCTGGTCGTGGAGATGCCGGGCGGTGGGGGCTATGGCGAGCCGCGCCGCCGCGACCGCGACAAGCTCCGGCGCGACGTCCTGCTCGGCTTCGTCAGCGAGGCGGCAGCGCGGGAAAGCTATGGCGACGACTGAGGAAGCACGCTTCCGGCAGGACGCGACATGAGCGAGCACTGTCGAGCCAAGGACCCCATTCCCTGTCGCCAATTCACCATTGTGTCGGACCTGATCACGTCGCGCACAAGGGGCGCCAAGCTGCGTTCTTCGGGGTCCCAGTAGCGACTGAATTCCTGCGGATTCATGTGGCGGATAGGTAGGTCGAAGTCGCAGGATACCGATGCGTCTCGCCTTTTTCGATCGCCCGCCGCGCGCGGCGCTTGTCTTCGCGCTGATGCCCTTCGCAGCAGTCGCCGAGGAAGCCAGCTCCTCCATCGAGCTCCCGACGCTTGAGGTGCAGGACCAGGCGGAGCGCGCCGACGGCCCGGTGCAGGGCTACCGCGCTACCCGCTCCGCCACCGGCACGCGCACCGACACCCCGCTGCGCGACATACCGCAATCCATCGCTGTCGTGCCGCGCCAGGTGCTTGAGGACCAGCAGGCCGTCAGCCTCGACGACGCGCTGCGCAACGTCAGCGGCGTGAGGCCGGCCGGCAGCGCCGGCAACCGCTCGCAGAGCTATATCCTGCGCGGCTTTCGCACCCAGACGCAGTCGGTCGACGGCGTGATGCTGAACCCGGCGCTGGAATTCGCCGAGACCACCCGCGACCTGGCCAATGTCGAGCGGGTAGAGGTGCTGAAGGGTCCGGCCTCGGTTCTCTATGGCCGCGGCGACCCAGGCGGCGTCATCAACATCGTCACCCGCCGCCCGGATGTCAGGCCCTCCGCCGGGCTCAACATCATGACCGGCAGCTATGGCTTCAACCGCGGCGAGTTCGACCTGACCGGCCCGATCAGCGCCGACAAGAGCGTCACTGCGCGGTTGATCGGCGCGGCGCAGCAGGAGAACGGCTACCGCGACCACATGTCGATCGCCGAGCGGGAATTCCTTGCCCCCTCGCTGCAATGGCAGCCGAATGATCGCACGCGGGTGACGCTGGATGCCACCTATCTCGACCAACGCCTCCCCTTCGACCGCGGCTTGCCGGCGGTCGGCCATGCCGTCACCTTGCCACGCGAGCGGTATTTCGGCGAGAATTGGTCGCGCGCCAGCGCCACCCGGCAGGACGTGGCGCTGCGTATCGACCATCAGGCGACCGACTGGCTGACGCTCCGACAGGTGACGCATTTCGACTGGGCGACGGCGCGCCGCCTGAGCGCCGACCCGGTGAGCCTCGCCGGCCCAACCCTGTCGCGCCGCGCCACCGACCAGACGGACGAATCGCAGAGCATCGACCTGCAGCTCGACGCCACGGCGCGCTTCGCGACCGGCCCGCTCGCCCATGCGGTGACGCTCGGCGGCGAGTATGTGCACGCCAAGCGCAGCCTCGAGCTCTCGCAGGCGACGCTCGCGCCCATCAACATCTACATGCCGATCTACGGTGCCCAACCCGGCCGCTTCTCGCTACGCACGGTGCGCAACAACACGCTCGACCTGAAATCGGCTTTCCTGCAGGACCAAGTGGCCATCGGCACGCAGGTGAAGCTGCTCGCCGGGCTGCGCTTCGACAGCTACGACCAGCGGGACAACAGCTACAACATCATCACGCCGAGCGCGACACAGCTCAATGCCACCAACGGCTCAGCCTGGACGCCGCGCTTCGGCGCGGTCTGCGAGCCGACCTCGCGGCTCGCCCTCTATGCCAGCTGGAGCCGTTCCTTCCTGCCGCAGGTGGGCGCCGACCGGATCGGCCGGGCCTTCGATCCCGAGAAGGGCGAGCAGTACGAGGCGGGTATTCGCTACGACATCGTGCCGGACCGCCTTACCGCCACCTTCGCCGCCTTCCACATCATCCGCGAGAACGTGCTGGCGACCGATCCGCAGGATAGCAATTACTCGGTGCAGACCGGTAAGCAGCGCTCGCGTGGATTCGAGCTCGACATCGCCGGCGAGATCATGGCCGGCTGGCGCGTCATCGGCTCCGGCGCCTACACCGATGCCGAGATCACCGCCGACACCACCTTCATTCCCGGCCGGCGGCTGACCGGCGTACCGCTCTGGAGCGGCAGCGTCTGGTCCACCTACGAGCTGCAGGACGGCCCGCTGCAGGGGTTGCTGCTCGGCGCCGGCGCCTTCATGGCCGGGCCGCGCGCCGGCGACCTCAACGACAGCTTCAAGGTCAGCGGCTATACCCGCATCGACGCCACTGTCAGCTATCCCGTGATCCCGCAGGCACGCCTCGCCCTCACCGCCCGCAACCTGACCGATGTCCGCTACATCGAGATGCCGGTGAGCCGCACCGAGAATTATGCGGGCGCGCCGCGCACCATCATCGCCTCGCTTGCCTTCCGGTTCTGAGCATGCGGGCCCGCCGCGCCTGGATCGCTATCCACAAATGGCTGGGACTGATCCTCGGGACGCTGCTGGCCCTGATCGGCCTGACGGGCAGCCTCTCCGTCTTCCAGCGGGAGATCGATGCCTGGGCCAACCCAGCGCTCTTCATCCCTGGGCCTGGCCCTGCGAGGGCCGGCGCCGCCGAGGCGCTGGCAGCCGCGCTTGCCGAGGATCGCAGCGGCCGCGTCTCCATCATCCGCCTCCCCGACCCGGTCTGGCCGGTGATCGTGGTGAACCAGACCCGGCGCGGGCCGGACGGGCCGCGGCTCTGGACCGTGCATGTCGATCCCGCCAGCGGTCGGGTGCTGGGCAGCCGGGACTTCGAGGCCTCGCTGCCGCAGCAGATCTTCCGACTGCACGCCAACCTGCTGCTGAAGCCGCTCTGGGGCCGGCTGCTGGTCGGCAGCCTTGGCCTCCTTGCGCTGTTCTCGATCGGCAGCGGGCTCTGGCTGTGGTGGCCGCGGGAGGGCCTGGGCGCGGCCATGCTGCGGCTGCGCCGGCGGCCGAGCCAGCTCCTGCTGCTTGACCTGCACAAGTTGGTTGGGGCCTGGCTGGGGGCGCTGCTGGTGCTCAGCGCCGCAACCGGCGCATGGCTCGGCCTGCCGGGGGTGATCGGGCCGGTGATCGGCCTCGTCACGCCGGTGCGCGACGCGCCGCCGGTCGCCCCCGACCGCTTCGCCTGGCCACCGGCGATCGATGCCTCCGCCGCGCAGGCCAGGGCAGAGGCCGCGCTGCCGGGCTCCGAGGCGGGCTACCTGTCGCCACCGCATCCCGGGCGCAACAGCTGGCAGGTTGGACTGCGACCCATGGGAAGCGACCCGCGCCTGCGGTCGCGCAGCCTGGCCTGGATCGATCCCGCCAGCGGCGCAGTGCTCGGGCTGCTCGGCGAGGGGCACGGGCCGCTCGGCGCGCGCATGCACAAGGACCTGATCTGGCTGCACAGCGGCGCATTGTTCGGCCTCGGCGGGAGGCTCCTGGCTCTGCTGGCTGGCCTCGCCTTGCCGGCGCTCTGGATCAGTGGGCTGCTGCTCTGGCTGCGGCGGCGGCAATTGCGGCAGCTGACGGCAGCGCTGCGCCTCGCCGCCCTGCGGGAGGGCGAGGGCGCTCCGCGCCCTGGCGCGTCATGACGGCTTGTCCCCTGAAGCGATTGCCGCCGAGTGCGAGTCCTGCTCTCCGGCGCCAGCCGCACCGCCTTCTTCGCCGTCATTGCTCCACCCCTTCAACGGTTGGAGCCTCCGGCACACCCAGCGCGGTTCAGAAGGCAGCGTCCCTGTCTGCGACATCCGTCGCGGAATCCATTCTGTTATGGCGGGCGAAGCCCACCACCACTTCATGGAAACAGTCCACGCCGCCTCTTGCCATCCAGAACCTTCTCGACGCCGATCGCCATCGCCGCCATGCGCTGGGAGATGCGTTCCCGTTGGACGCGTTGCTGGACCTGATTGAAGGCGCGATCAAGGATCTGGTTGGCGCGGCTCTTCACCTCATCTTCCTCCCAGAATAGCCTCTGGATGTCATGCACCCACTCGAAGTAGCTGACGATCACGCCCCCCGAGTTGCACAGGATGTCCGGCAGCACGAAGATCTCGTCGCGCTCCTCCAGCACGCGGTCCGCCTCCGGCGTGGTGGGGCCATTCGCGCCCTCTGCCAGGATGCGGCAGCGCAGCCGACGCGCGACGTCTGCATCGATCACCCGCTCGACCGCGGCCGGCACCAGGATGTCACAGGGCTGCACCAGCAACGCCGCCGGATCGAAGACCAACTCGCTGGAGAAGCCGGCGAGTACTCCGTGCGCCGCCACGTGGCGTTCGATCTCCATGAGATCCAGCCCGCGCGGATCATAGTAGCAGGCGGTGTGGTCACTGACGCCGAGGATGCAGATACCCATCTCGGCCAGCGTCAGCGCCGAGACGTCGATGATGCTGCGGCCCTCGGCGCGGAGGCTCAGCACCAGGGCACGCGCTGCCATGCTGGGCGAGGGCTTGATGGCCGCCGGGCGGCGAGCAATGGTGATCTCAGTCATGATGTCCGCTCTTTTTCGTGGGCTTGGCGTTCAGGCTCGGATGCCCATCTGACCGAGCAGGCCGTGCAGCCAGCTCTGGTGTTCGGTGCCTTCTTCGATCTCGGCCATGATGATCTGTTCCGCGCGCAGCTTTGCCTGAGCGGCGGCGATCGTGTCGGCGAGGCGGTCGGGTGCGATGAAGACGAGCCCATCCTCGTCGCCCACGACGATGTCGCCCGGGTTCACCGCTTGGCCGCCAATGATGACCGGGCCGTTCAGATGTGCCGGGCCCGACTTGTACGGGCCGCGATGGACGACGCCGCGCGCGTAGCAGGGGAAGTCGCCGCTGGCGAAGCTGGCAACGTCGCGGATGGCGCCATCGATGACGAAGCCGGCGCAGCCACGCGACACGGCGTAGGCGCACATCAGGTCGCCGCAGAGGGCGTTGTTGAGGTCGCCGCCCGCGTCGACGACCAGCACATGGCCCGGTCGCATCTGCGCCGGCGCCTGGTACATGCCGAGATTGTCGCCCGGGCGCGAACGGACGGTCAGGGCCGTCCCCACCAGCATTCCCTGGCGATCGTACCTGTTGAGGCCGGTCGCGCCGATGAGACGATCCATGTTGTCGCTGAGCAGCGGCGTGGCGAGCGCGCGGAGCGCGGCCTCGTCCACCGGCGTCAGCGTGGGCGGCAGGATCGGCTGGAAGACTGTGATGGCTGGCATTGGCACCTCCGATGACCGGAGACATGCCATCACTGGCGGATGGAAAAAAACGATTTGATGCAATATTAATACATGCTATTAAGGAATGTATGGGCGAAGGAGATGCTGGCCCGTCATGCCCACCATCAAGCAGCTGGAAGCCCTGCGTTGGATCGTGGCTCTCGGCAGCTTCGAGAGGGCCGCCGAGCGGCTTCACACCACCCAGTCAGCGATCTCGAAGCGGATCCAGGAGCTGGAGGCAGAGTTGCGGACGCCGGTGTTTGACCGGGCCCAGCGCAGCTCCCGCCTGACGACGAAGGGCGAGGTCATCATGGCGCTTGCGGAGGAATTGCTGTCGGTGCGCGACCGCATCCTCGCCGTGGGGACAAGCCATGCTGTTGCGATGCGGCATCTGCGCTTCGGCGTGACGGAGCTGACGGCCATGACCTGGCTGCCCGCCTTCGTTGGCGAACTGCGTGCCTCCTATCCGAACGTCGTGCTGGAGCCAGAGGTGAATCTGAGCGCCGACCTGTTCGAATCCCTGAAGAAGGGAACGCTCGACTTCATCATCGTGCCGACTGCGTTCCGCGCGGCGGGAGCCCGCCGCGTGCCCCTGGCCAACGTGCAGAATTCCTGGATGTGCAGTCCCGAGCTCTTCCACGAGCGGCGCGTCATGCGCTTGGAAGAGCTGGCCCGCTTCAACATCCTGACGCAAGGCGAGCGTTCGGGCTCGGGACTGGTCTTCGGTCACTGGCTGGAGGAGAAGAACATCAAGCTGCCACGGATGCTCACCAGCAATAGCTTGGTTGCGCTGATCGGTCTGACGCTGGCGGCAACGGGGGTCAGCTACCTGCCCCAGGCATGCTTCGACGGCCTCGTTGAGCAGGGCAAGCTATGGGTGATCTCGACGGACCCGCCGCTGCCCGCCGTCACCTACGCAATGATGTTTCGCCCCGACGAATCCAACAACGTGGTGGAATCCATTGCCAGCATCGCCAGGGCGACCTGCAATTTCTCAACCCCCATCCGCTGGACCTGACAGCGGCGCGGCGGCGATGCATGGGCGTCGTGCCGCGTGCGGCGACGGCCGACCGTGCCGCTGATTGACCTGCGCCCCTGAACTGGATCCGGGAAGGATGGGAGAGTTGGCCTCCTGGAGGAGGTCAGGATGGCAGGGAAGCGTTTGACGCCGGAACAGATCAATGGGCGGCTGCGGGCAACCGATGGCGGCCGGCCTGGGGCTGGGCGGGCACGATCAGTTGCAGCACGTCATCGCCAGCGCGGCCTGGGACGACGCGCCACTGTGCTGGCGGCAGGGCATCAAGGGCCCGCTCCTGGCCCGGTTCGTGGCCACCCGCGTCCGGGTCGGCGGTGGACCGGTCTGGATCGTGTCCACAGAATCTAGTCCAGCACCGCCACCGTCTTCCGCGCGATCAGGTCGAAGTCGATCTCGGCGCCGAGGCCGGGGCCCTCCGGCGCCCGCACCAACCCGTCGCGCCCCAGCTCGATCTCCTTCGCCAGCCCGTATTTGTGCGCACCGTCCGGCAGCAGCACCTCGAAATAGGTGGTGTTGCGGATGGCGCAGGCGACATGCAGGTTCGCCACATTGTTCAGGCTGTTGCCGCCGTGGTGGATCTCGTAGGTCATGCGGAAGGCCTCGGCGAGATGCGCGGTCTTCAGCAGGGTGGTGATGCCGCCCTTCACCGCGACATCGCCGCGGAGATAGTCCGTTGCCTGCAGCATGATCCAGGGCGCGTAGCTCTCCAGCCCGGCGGCCGGGTATTCCGTCGCCATGATCGGGATGTCGAGCTTCTGGCGCAGCTTGACGTAGTTGGTGATGTCCTGGTCGTGCAGCGGGTCCTCGTACCAGAGGAAGCCCAGCCGCTCGATGGCGCGGCCGACCCGGATGGCGGCGGGGAAGTCGTAGGACCAGGTGGAATCGAGCATCAGCGGGAAGTCGTCGCCGACCGCGCGGCGCACCGCCTCGCAGACCTTGATGTCGGTGGCGGGATGCTGCGGCGGGTGGATCTTGTAGGCGGCCCAGCCGGCATCGCGGAAGGCGACCGCCTCCTCGGCATAGGCCCCGGCGCCGTCCAGCACCTGCGAGCTGGCATAGGCCGGGATGCCATGCCGGCAGGTGCCCAGCAGGCGATGGATCGGCATCCCCGCCGCCTTGCCCGCCAGGTCCCAGAGCGCGACATCGACCGCGCCGATCGAGCGCACCGAGACCAGGCGCGAGAAGGGCCAGAGCCTGGCGTTGATCGCCTCGCGCTCCAGCGGGTCGCGGCCCATGAGCAGGGGCTTGAGGAAGCGGATCAGCCCCGGCCCGTCATTCGCCGCCGTATGCGTCGCCGAGCCGAGGAAGGCGTGGCCGGTCAGCCCGGCATCGGTGCCGATGCTGAGCAGGCCGAGGGCGGAGGCGCCGCTCTCCATCCGCGAGGCGGCGTGGTAGCGGGTCGGCGGGATGCCGTCCCAGGCGAAGAGGGTGAGCGAGACCCGGTCGATCTGCATGGCGGCGTTCCTTCCCTGGAGGGAGACGCTACCGGCGCCCGGCGCCTCGCGCCACCGGGCCTTGCCGCCGGACCGTGCCACCGGGCGCGGGATCGTCGATTCACGCCCCCGGGCGCGGTAGAACGGGGCGCATGCACACGCTCATCGCCGATATCGGCGGCACCAATGCCCGTTTCGCGCTGTTCGACGGCCGGACCTACAGCCCGCCCTTCCGGCTGGCGCTGGACACGGTCGGCAGCATCGCCGAGGCCGCGGCAGGCTATCTCGCCACCCGTCCGCAGCCGGAGGCGGCGGTCTTCGCCGTCGCCGGCCCGATGAAGGACAACCGGGTGCGGCTGACCAATCGCGGCTGGGTGGTGGACGGGGCCGAGATCGCCGGTCTGCTCGGCATCCCCCAGGTGCGGGTGGTGAACGATTTCGCCGCCCTCTCCGCCGCCCTGCCGGACCTCACGGGCGAGGATCTCTTCCCCCTCGGCGGCGGCCCGCCGGAGCCGGGGGCGCCCATGGCGGTGCTCGGCCCCGGCACCGGGCTCGGCGTCGGCGCCTTCCTGCCGCCGGACCGGGTGCTGGTGACCGAGGGAGGGCATGCCAGCCTCGCCGCGCACGACCCGCGCGAGGCGGCGGTGGTGGAGTGGCTGCGCGGCCGGCACGGCCATGTCTCGGCGGAGCGGCTGCTCTCCGGCCAGGGGATCGAGAACATCCATGCGGCGCTGGTCGCGCTCGATGGCGGCGGCCGCCCGGAACTCGAGGCGGCGGCGATCACCGCCCGGGCGCTGGCGGGCGAGTGCCCGGTCTGCCGCGAGGCGCTCGAGATGTTCTGCGCCGTGCTCGGCGGCGTCGCCGGCGACCTGGCGCTGCTCTATGGCGCCCGCGGCGGGGTGTATGTCGGCGGCGGCATCAGCCCGCGCTTCCCGGAATTCATCGCCACGTCCCGCTTCCGCCAGCGCTTCGAGGCGAAGGGCCGCTTCCGCGATTGGCTGGCGCCGATCCCGGCCTGGGTGATCATGCATCCGGATGCGGCGATGGTCGGGCTGGCGGCCCTCGCCCGCCGCGGCTGAGCCCGGCCCCCCTCGGCGCCCGACCCGGGGAGGCCGTTGCCGCCCAGGGCGGAGGGCCGGCACCTTGGCTTGCGGCCCGCAAGCGGCTTGCATCACGCAAGCTCCGATGCTTGCATGTCGCAAGCCAGCAGGGAAACCGTCCATGGGCCGCACCGATTTCCTGGGGATGCGCTGCCCCGTCGCCCGCTCCATGGCGGTGCTCGGGGAGCGTTGGGCCATGCTGGTCCTGCGCGAGGCCTTCTACGGCACCACGCGCTTCGATGCCTTCGAGCGGCATCTCGGCATCGCCCCCAACATCCTCTCCGCCCGGCTGCGCGACCTGACCGAGCACGGGCTGCTGGAGCGGGTGCCGCTCGGCGAGGCGAAGGGCCCTGGCGCCCGGCACGAATACCGTCTCACCGAGAAGGGACGCGACTTCTTCCCCGCCTATCTGGCGCTGAAGGCCTGGGCGGATCGCTGGATGACCGGGCCGGAGGGGCCGCTGGTGGTGCTGCAGGAGGCGGCGACAGGCCGCCCGGTCGAGTCGCCCCCGCCGCTCGGCGCCGATGGCCGGGTGCTGCGGCCGGAGGATATCCGCGTGCTGCCCGGGCCGGGGGCCGGCCGCGCCACGCGTGCCCGCTTCGGCGGGGAGGCGGCGCATGGCTGACGGCGCCATCGCGGCCCCGGCGAGCAACACCGCCCCGGCCGCCGCCCCGACCACTGCGATGACGGCGCCGCCGCCGCTCGGCGTGCTGCTGCGGCGGGTGCTGCAGCTCGCCGCCCCCACCACCCTGGTCGCCGCGGTGCAGTCGCTCTGCCAGCTCTTCGAGCCCTGGCTGGCGGCGCGGCAGGGCACGGCGGCGCTCGCCGGCTGGGCGGTGGTGCTGCCCTTCGCCCTGCTGCTGCAGCAGATGTCGGCCGGCGCCATGGGTGGCGGCGTGGTCTCGGCCATCGCCCGGGCGCTCGGGGCGCAGCGGCGGGAGGAGGCCTCGGCGCTGGTGCTGCACGCCGTGGTCATCGCCCTCGGCTTCGGCCTCGCCTATGCGGTGCTGCTGGCCGGCTTCCCGCGCGAGATCCTCGGCCTGATCGGCGGGCCCGAGGCGGCCGAGGCGGCCTCGGCCTATTGCGCCTGGCTCTTCGGCCTCGGCGCCATCCCGGCCTGGCTGGCCAACACCCTCGCCTCGGTGCTGCGCGGCGGCGGCCGGCATGCCCTCGCTTCGCGCGTGCTGCTGCTCGCCTGGCTCTTCTACCCGCCACTCGCCTGGGCGCTGATGGAGCCGGCCGGGCTCGGCCTCGCCGGCGCCGGCATCGCCTTCGCCGTGATGATGACGGCGGCGACGATCGGCATGGCGGCGGTGGTGCTGCGCGGCGGCGCCGGCTTCCGCCCGACGCTGCGCCTCCGGCTGCAATCCGCTCTGTTCGGCCGCATCCTCTCGGTCGGGCTGATCGCCTGCGTCATGGCGACCATCGCCAACCTCACCACCATCCTGGTGACGGCCCGCATCGCCGCGCATGGCGCCGCCGCGGTCGCCGCCTATGGCGTCTCGGCGCGGCTGGAATTCCTCATGGTGCCGCTCGCCTTCGGCGTCGGCTCGGCGCTCACCGCCCTGGTCGGCCGGGCGGTCGGCGGCGGCGACTGGGCGACGGCGCGGCGCACCGCCTGGTCCGGGGCGCTGCTGGCGCTGGCCGTCACGGCGAGCGTCGGCTTCGCCGTGGCGCTCTTCCCCGGCGCCACGGCGCGCGCCTTCAGCGGCGATCCGGCGGTGGTCGCCATCGCCACCCAGGCGCTCGCCATCATCGGCTGGGCGCTGCCCGGCTTCGGCGTCGGCATGGCGCTCTACTTCGCCTCCATGGGCGCGGGGCGGATGCGCTGGCCGGTGGTGGCGGCGGTCTCGCGCATCACCCTCGCGGTCGGCGGCGGCTGGCTGCTGGCGGATGTGCTCGGCCTCGGCCTGCCCGGGCAGTTCCTGGCAGTCGCACTCGGCATCACCGCCTACGGCGCCATCACCGCCGCGGCGGTGCGGCCGGGCATCTGGTCCCGATGACCGGCCATCCGGCCATCGCCGCCGCCTCCTGCCGCCGGGCCGTGGGCGCCGCGGTTTCCGCTTCCGGCGATCACGCTCTATAGCCTGCGGATCGAGGAGGACGATCCAGCATGCCAGAGGATTCCGAGCCGCCGCAGCGGCACGCCGCCATCATCGGCTTCGGCCTGATGGGTTGCGACATCGCCGCCATCTTCCTCGCCGGGGGATGGCGGGTGACGGCGGTCGAGCCCGACCGCGCCAACTGGCCGGCGCGGCTCGATCGCGTCGCCCTTTCCCTCTCCCAGCTCGGCGCCGCCCCGGCGCGGGTGGATGCGCTCGATCTCGTCGCGGCGCTCGAGGATGTCGGCTTCAACGACGCCGAGGCGGTGATCGAGGCGGTGCCGGAGCGGCTGGACCTCAAGCGCCAGGTCTTCGCCGCGCTCGACCGGCTGGTGCCGGCGGGCATCCCGGTGGCCAGCAACGCCTCGGGCTTCCGCATCACCGACATCGCCGAGGGCTGCGCGACGCGCGACCGCATGGCCAACCTGCACTTCTTCCTGCCGGCGCATCTGGTGCCCGGCGTCGAGGTGGTGAAGGGCGAGCACACCGAGGACACCGCCTGCGAGCGGCTGGCGGCGATCATGGCCGATCTCGGCCGGGTGCCGATCCGGGTCGCGCGCGACGTGCCGGGCTTCCTCGCCAACCGCATCCAGCACGCCATGGTGCGCGAGGCCTTCAACGCGCTGGATGAGGGCCTCGCCTCGCCCGAGGATGTGGACAAGGCGGTGCGCTTCACCTTCGGCATGCGCATCATGGGCGCCGGGCCGATCCTGCAGAAGGAACTGGCGGGGCTGGAGACGCAGCTTGCGGCGCAGGCGACGATCTATCCCTCGCTCTGCAACCGCAGCACGCCGGGCCCGACCATCACCCGGCTGGTCGAGGCGGGGAAGCTCGGAGCCAAGACCGGCGAGGGCTTCTGGGAATGGACGCCGGAGAGCGCCAAGGCGGCGCGCGAGCGCTACGAGCGGATGCTGCTCGCGGCGCTGGAGCTGCTGCGGCGGGAGGGGTGATCCCGGGCGGCGATGCCCCCGGCGGGCGCGCCCGGAGCGCGCCCGCGAGGCGCCTCAGCCGCGCGGCAGCTCCTGCTCGACCAGGGCGGCGAAGTAGCTGGCGCCGACCGGCAGCATCGCGTCGTTGAAGTCGTAGCGTGGGTGGTGCACCGGCACGCCGCCGCGCGCCGCCTCCTGCTGGCCCATCATGACGAAGGCGCCGGGGCGGGCGAGCAGCATGAAGGAGAAATCCTCGCCGCCCATGATCGGCGGCGCCTCGCCGATCACCTTCGCCGCGCCCAGCACCTTCGCCGCCGCCCGGGCGGCGCGGGCGGTCTCCTCCGGGTGGTTCACCGTCGGCGGATAGAGCCGGGTGTAGACCACCTCCGCCGTCGCCTCATGCGCCGCCGCGATGCCCTCGGCGATCTGGGCGATCCGTCGCTCCATCATGTCGCGCGTCTCAGGCTGCAGGGTGCGGACGGTGCCCTTCAGCTCGGCCGCGTCGGGGATGACGTTCATGGCGCTGCCGGCCTGGAACATGGTGATGCTGAGCACCGCGCTGTCGAGCGGATCGGTCCGCCGCGACACCAGCCCCTGCAGCGCCACCAGCACCTGCGCGCCGATCAGCACCGGGTCGATCGTCGCATGCGGCCGCGCCGCATGGCCGCCGATGCCGCGGATGGTGATCGAGACGCGGTCGGAGGCGGCGAGCACCGTGCCCGGCACCACCTTCGCCTCGCCGAGCGGCAGGGTCGGGTCGTTGTGGATGCCGTAGACGGCATCGCAGGGGAAGCGCTCGAACAGCCCTTCCTGCACCATGACGTTGCCGCCGCCGCCGCCCTCCTCGGCCGGCTGGAAGATGAAATGCACCGTGCCGTCGAAATTCCGCGTCTCGGCGAGGTAGCGGGCGGCGCCGAGCAAGGTCGCGGTGTGCCCGTCATGGCCGCAGGCATGCATCCGCCCCGGCACGGTCGAGCGGTGCGGCACGTCGTTCTGCTCGGTCATCGGCAGGCAGTCCATATCGGCCCGCAGCCCGATGCTGCGCCCGCTGCCGCCGTTGCGCAGCACGCCGACCAGCCCGGTGGTGGCGAGGCCGCGATGCTCCTCGATGCCCCAGGATTCCAGCTTCCGCGCGACGATGTCGCTGGTCCGGTGCTCCTCGAAGCCGAGCTCGGGATGGGCGTGGAAATCCTGGCGCCATTCGGTCATTTCGGGTGCGAGGGCGGCGATGCGGTTGAGGACGGGCATGGAAAGGCTCCGGGTCGGCAGGCGGGCCAGTGTAGCGCCCAGCACGGGCCGGGTCTGTCACGGCGCGATCAGCTTTGCCGGCGGCCTCCCGGGATCAGGTCTCCGGGGCTGCTGGGCCATGGGCCCCGATGTGCGACCGCATCGGGACCCAGGGCCGTGTCCAGCCGAGCGCGGGCTGCTCACCCCGGTGCGGACCATGGTCCAGCGCTCTGTTTGGTCGCGTGAGTCACGCCTTCGGTGAGTCCACCTCAGGCGATCACGCTTTAACCGTTGGGCCGCAGGATCAGGTTCAGCGCCTCGGGCCGCGGCGGCGGCTGTACCTTCAGGTCGAGCTGCTTCATCTTCTGCAACCACTCGGGCCGCAGCACGAAGCGGTTGCTGACCGCATCCACCCAGGCCGTGGCGATGCCGATATTGTTGGAATTCCAGGCAACCCAGGCATAGCCCCGCTCACTGCCGAAGCCGCCGGTCCCGCCCCAGGCCGGCCCCCAGGAGTTCTTGATCAGCCAGGCGCGCTTCGCATCGTCCCAGCCGACGATGACGACGCCGTGGTTGATCCAATCGAAATGCTGGCTGCTCTCGTCGAACACCGCATCGGTGCTGTCGTAAGCCTAGAAGGCCGGCGTCGCCTGCAGGGCGGTGGCGAGCGGCCCATGCGCGCAGAGCGCCTGCTTGATCGCCTGCACCGGCGGGATGGTGCCGACATCATTGGCGACGAAGCCCCAGCTCGCCGCCCGGAACGGGGTGGCGATGTTGCCTGGGCAGGACTGGTGGTCATCGCCGGTGAAGGGCGCGCTCTGCTCATGGGCTGCGCCATGCGTCAGCATGTAGTCATAGACCGGCATCCACCAGCCGCCGGCGCAGGTGCCGGCGCCAGCGCAGTTCAGGATCTGCTGCTCGGAGGTGTTGATCTGCGCGCCGTTGCGGATGGCGTAGCTGCCCTCATAGGCGCCCATGGCGGTGAAGTCCCAGCAGGTGCCGCAGCTCTGCGCCTTCACCGGCGTCACCTTGCCGCTCCGTCGCCAGTCGAAGGCCGCGGCCTGCGGTGAGCAGGCGGCCAGCAGCTTCGAGAGGTCGACCCGCCCGAGCCGCGCGCTGTCGATGTCGATGCGCCGGAGCGCTGCCGCCCGCTGGTTGACCGTCGCGGCGATGCCGGGCTGCGACCGCGGGATGCGGGTGCCGGCCAGCACCTCGAGCGGCAATTCGAGGGCCGGCGTGTAGCCGACGCTGAAGCGGCCGCCCTGCTGCGCCACCTGGGCGCGGATGCTCGCCAGCCTGTTCTGGATTTCCGGCGAGAGCGCCTGCTCGCGCGTCACCGCCTCCGCGGGGGAGAAGGACAGGACGCGTCGCACCTCGGCCGGCGCGATGGCCTGCGTCGCGGCGGGGGCGGCGGGCTGGCCGCGCGCGCCCGCGATGCCGAGGATCGCGGCGCAGAGGCCCGCGATGCCCGTCCGGACCGTGCTCCGGACCGTGCCATTCTGCATGCAGTCTCCTCCTCATGGCGTGGCCTGCCGCTCGGCGCCCGCCAGGGGACCTCCCCCGGACCCCGTGGGCAGGACACGCGCTGGAACCGCCGGCCCGGGCGGGCGAGGATGGGCGCACGCGATGGCGGCCCCTCGGCCCGGCCGGCCGGATGAGGAGTAACGAGGCATGAAGAGGCGTGCTGTGCTGCTGCACACCATGGCTGCGGCCGCGCTGGGGGTCGCAGGATGCGGCGCGGCGGAGGCGCCGCGGATGGTCGTCGTCTCGCCCGAGCAGGACGGCGCCAGCATCGCGCTCCGCATCGGGGAGCGGCTGCGGCTGCGGCTGCCGGCCCAGCTCGGCACCGGCTATTCCTGGGCGCCCGATCCCGCGCCCCGGCTGCTGCGGCCGACCGGCCAGCAGGTCGAGGCGCCGGAACGCACCCGGCCGGGCGGCACCGAGACGCAGGTCTTCGACTTCACCGCCGCCGCCACCGGCCGCGAGACGCTGCAGCTCGCCTATCGCCGGCCCTGGGAGCCGGGGACGCCGGCGCGACGGTTCCGCCTCCAGGTCGAGATCGCGCCATGATACGGGGTGACGAAAAGCGCCGGTTATGTCAGGCGTTGAGGCCCTTGCGGGTCACGACCTCCTCGGTGACCAGCCATAGGCCTTCGCACAGGCTCCGCCCATGAGCATCGATCGCTCGGCATCGGTCAGGCGATCGGTGTCGAGGAAGGGCCTGACGGCCTGTTCGTAGTTCACGACGGCGAATGCGCGGGTCCAATCGGTGCCCCACAGGCAGCGATCGAAGCCCCAGGCATCGAATATGCGGGCCAGCGGATCCCAGATATCCGGAAAGGGATACGGCTCCCGCGACAGCGTGCAGGCGCCGCTGACCTTGATCACGGCATTCGGGCGCCTGGCGAGCTCGAGCACCTTCGGGAGATCGGCCCAGGGTTGCGGCGGCGCCGGGGGCACGCGCGGCTGCACGATGCCGAGATGATCAATGATGAAGCGCGTCTCCGGATGGCGGTCGATGACCGTGGCGCCGGCCTCCAGATTGCCCCAGCACAGGATGTTCACCGGGAAATCGTGCTGCCTGGCCGCGCGCAGGATCCGGTCGAGGCCGGGATCGGCTGGATCGCGCTCCGCTTCCTTGGGAAGCATGATGCGGATGCCGACGGTGCCGGGCGTGCGCTTCCAATCCGCGATGACATCGGCAACAGCCGGATCGTCCGGATCGACGGGCTTGACGATGGCCATGCGATCGGGGTGGGCGCGTTGCACATCCACGGCGTAGCTGGCGTCGTAGCGGTACATGGAGAACGACGAGATGAAGATCGCGCCGTCGACGCCGACCTTGTCCATCGCCGCCACCATCTCGTCGCCCGTGACATGGGCGGGCCAGTTCGGCACCGTGTGCCAAGGGCGCTGCGGCGTATTAGCCTCGTAGGCATGCACCTGTGAATCGATGATCGTCATCGGACAGTTCCTCCGTGCCATGCGAGCTTGGCGACCGCGAGAGCCTGCTGTCCAGAGGGGGCGACCGCCAGCGGCGGCTGGCCGTGAAGGGGTGGCGCGCCGTCCATGGTGATGAAGGGCGGCACGGGTCGCACGCGACCCGGCCCATCCTTGCCGGCTGCCCCATCGCCCCAGCCATCACGGCGCCAGACGGGTGAAGACCCGGTCGTGGTGACCGAGGGAGACGCGGCCGTTCAAGCGGCGCCCAATCACCCCTCGACGCTGCGCGTTCAGAATCGGATGGTGAGGGCCGGCACGTAGCTGATCAGCGCCAGCAGGGCGATCGCCACCCAGAAGAAGGGCCACAGCGCCCGCGTCGTCTCCGCCATCGAGCTGCCGGCGATCGTCGAGGAGATGAACAGCGTCGTGCCGACCGGCGGCGTGTAGAGCCCGATGCCGAGGTTGATCACCATGATGAGGCCAAGCTGCAGCGTATCCAGCCCGATCGTCTGCGCCAGCGGCACGAAGATCGGCGCCAGCAGCAGGATCGCCGGCGCCAGGTCCAGCGGCCCGCCGATCGCCAGCATGATCAGGTTCATCGCCAGGATCACCAGCCAGGGCGCGTGCAGCGTCGTCGAGACCCAGTCGGCGAAGCGCTGCGGCACCTCGTCATAGGTCAGGATCCAGCTCGCCGCCGCGCTGCCCATGATGACCATCATGACGATGCCGGTGGCGATGCCAGCATCGATCATCGCCTTGCGGAAGCGCGCCCAGGTCATGTCGCGGTACAGCGCCAGGCTGGCCACCAGCGCGTAGAGCACCGCCATGACGGCGATCTCGGTCGGGGTGGCGAAGCCGAAGCGCAGCGCGACCAGGATCAGCACCGGCAGGATCAGCGCCGGCAGGGCGTAGAGGCCGAGCCGCAGCAGCCGGCCGAGGTCGAGCGGCGGCGCCTCCGCCGCCAGGTTCAGCCGCCGCGCCTGCCACCAGCAGACGGCAACGAAGCCGCCGGCCATCAGGATCCCCGGCAGCACGCCGGCCATGAACAGGTCGCCGATCGAGACGCCGCTGACGACGGCATAGAGGATCATCGGGATGGAAGGCGGGATCAGGATGTCGATCACCGCCGAGGTCGCGTTGTTGGCGGCGCAGAGCCCGGCCGGATAGCCCTGGCGTTTCTGCCAGGGGATCAGCACCGAGCCGAGCGCGCTGGCATTGGCGACCGCGCTGCCGGAGACGCCGCCGAACACGACCGAGCCGACGACGGTCGTGGACAGCGCGCCGCCCTTCAGCCGCTGCATGATCTCGCCCGAGAAGCGCAGCAGCTCCTCGCCGAGCTTGCCTTCCATGATCAGCGTGCCCGCGAGGATGAAGAAGGGCAGGGCCAGCATGGGGAAGGATTGCGTCTGCTGGAACATCTGCTGCGCCACCAGCATCAGCGGCATGGTGCCGTCCCAAAGCAGCGCGATGCCGGAGGCGATGACCAGGGCATGCGCCACGGGGACCACCGCGACCATCAGCATGGTGAAGGAGAGGATGAGGGCGAGGCTCATGTCGGCTGCTCCTCCGGCACGGGTTGCGGCAGGGCCTCGGGCCCCAGGACGGCGATGCGCAGCAGGATCGTCAGCGTGCCGAGCGCCAGCAGGGCGCAGCCCGCGGCGATCGCCCAGTAGCCATAGGAGCCCGGCAGGCCAAGGGCCGGGCTGCGCTCGATGGCGACGATCTCCGCCACCTCCAGCGCCTGGCGGCACAGCGCCAGATAGGCCAGGATGACCAGCGCATGGCCCGCCAGCAGCAGCGCGCGCCTGCCGCCGCGGGTGAGCTTGCCGAGCAGCCATTCGACGGCGATATGGCCGCCGCGCTGCACCGCCAGCGCGACGCCGGCCATGATGAACCAGGGGAAGATCTGCTGCGGAACCTCCTCGGCCCAGTCGAAGCCGCCCGTCGCCAGCACGTAGCGGGCGATGACATTGGCGGTCAGCACCGTCATCAGCGCCGTGCCCGCCAGCAGCAGCACGCCCTGGCAGAGCAGGGCGATGGCGCGGTCGACCGCCTCGGTCGCCGCGATCAGGCCACCCTTCGGCGCCGCGCCGCCGGATGCCATGGCCGAGCCGGCGGCGGCCGCCTCGACGTCCTCGGATCGCGCCATGTCACGCCGCCGCGGCCGCGCGCAGGCGCTTCACGAAATCGCCGAAGGGCTTGGCTTCCCAGCGCTCGGCCACCGAGGCGGTCGCGGCGCGGAAGGGCGCCTGATCGACCTGGTTCACCGCGAGCGCGGCATTCGCGCGGAACTCCGCCAGCAGCTTCCGGTCGATCTCCTGCGAGAGGCCGCGCTGATAGGTGGCGGCCTCCCGGGCCGTCTCCTGCAGGAGCTTGCGATCCTCCGGCTTCAGCCGGCCCCAGGCGATGCGGGAAACCAGGACCGGGTTGCACTCCCATTTATGGCCGGTCAGGGAGATGTACTTGTTCACCTCGAACAGCTTGGAGGATTGGATGTTCGCCAGCGGATTCTCCTGCCCGTCCACCACGCCCTGCTGCAACGCGACGTAGAGCTCGCCGAAATTGATCTGCTGGGTGGCGGCGCCGAGCGATTGGAAGATGTCGATCGTCATCGGGTCGGGCGGCGTCCGGATCTTCAGCCCCTTCAGGTCGGCGGGCTGCGCGATGGGGCGCTTGCTGTTGGTGGTGTGGCGGATGCCGTTGTCCCAGAAGCCGAGCGAGATCAGCCCGACGCCCTCGAAGCGCCTGGCCAGCTCCTCGCCGATCGCGCCGTCGACCACGCCATAGGGCGCCGTCGCATCGGCAAAGAGAAAGGGCAGGCCGAGCGCGGCAAGCTCGGGCAGCACCGCCGAGGCGGCGCCCTGGCTGTTCACTGAGAGATCGAGCGTGCCGGTGCGCAGCGCCGTCAGCATCGCCGCATCGTCGCCGAGCTGGGCGGAGCCGGCGACCCGCATCTCGATCCGGCCGTTGCTGCGCTCCTTCAGCAGCGCCGCCATGCGCTCGGCCGCGAGGCTGCGCGGATTGCCCGGCGCGGCGCCATGGCCGAGGGTGAGCTTGAGCTGGCCCTGCGCCTGCAGGAGGCCGGGCATGGCGAGCAGGCCCGCGGCGCCGAGCAGCGCGGCGCGGCGGGTGGTCGGGATATTCATGGTCGTTTCCTCCGTTTTATGGGGTGCTGGAGCAGATCCCACTCGAGTGGGAAATGCCCTAGCCGAGCCAGCCCTTGATGTTGGCCGACATCGCCTCGGCGGATATGCCGTAGCGGTCGTGCAGCGTCGGCAGCGCGCCGGCATCGAGGAAGGCATCGGGCAGCGCCACCTGGCGGAAGCGCGGCGGGATCACACCGCTCCGCAGCAACAGGGTCGCCACGGCCTCGCCGAGACCGCCGATGACGCTGTGATTCTCGGCGACGACCACCATGCGCCCGGTGCGGCCGGCTTCGGCGAGGATGGTCGCCTCGTCCAGCGGTTTGATGGTCGGGACGTGCAGGACGGCGGCGCCGATCCGGTCGGCCTCCAGCCGCTTTGCAACCTCCAGCGCCCGCATGGTCATGAAGCCGGAGGAGATGATCAGCACCTCGCCGCCGTCGCGCAGGCGCTTCGCCCTGCCGAGCTCGAAGCGGTAGTCGTATTCGTCCAGCACCAGCGGCACGTTGCCGCGCAGCAGGCGCATGTAGACCGGGCCGTCATGCGCGGCGATCGCGGGCACCGCCTGCTCGATGTCGAGCGCGTCGCACGGGTCGACGATGGTCAGGTCCGGCATGCCGCGAAAGATCGCGACGTCCTCGGTCGCCTGGTGGCTGGGGCCGTAGCCGGTGGTCAGGCCCGGCAGGGCGCAGCAGATCTTCACCGGCAGGCCTTCCTCGGCGATGCCCTGGCTGATGAAGTCGAAGGTGCGGCGCGAGGCGAAGGCGGCATAGGTCGTGACGAAGGGCACGAAGCCCTCATGCGCCAGGCCGGCCGCGGCCAGCATCAGCAGCTGCTCCGCCATGCCCATCTGGTAGAAGCGGTCCGGATGGGCCTGGGCGAAGATGTGCAGGTCGGTGTATTTCGCCAGGTCGGCGGTCAGGCCCAGCACCTCGGGGCGCGTCCGGCCGAGTTCGACCAGGGCGCGGCCGAAGGGCGCGGGGCTGGTGCGCTGATCGGCGCCCGCCAGCGAGGCGATCATCGCCGAGGTCGTCAGGCGCGGCTTCGACGGGTCCTGCGGCGCGGCCGGGATGCCGCGCCAGGAGCGGCGCTGCGTGCGGTTCATGCGGTCCTCCCGTCGTCCAGGGCCTTGATGGCCTCCGCCCATTCATGCGCCTCGACGCGCAGGAAGTGCGACTTCTCCCGCGCCTCGAGGAAGGGCACGCCCTTCGCCATCCTGGTGTCGCAGATGATGACGCGCGGTTGCGGGGCGGCATGGTGGCGCGCGGCATCGAAGGCCGCGACCAGCGCCGCGGTGTCGTTGCCGTCCACGCGCTGCACGAACCAGCCGAAGGCCTGCCACTTGTCCTGCAGCGGCTCGAAATTCAGGACGCCGGTCGAGACGCCATCGGCCTGCATCCGGTTCACGTCGACGACGCAGATCAGGTTGTCGAGCTTGTGGTGACCGGCGGACATCGCGGCCTCCCAGATCGGGCCCTCGTCCAGCTCGCCATCCGACATCAGGTTGTAGACGAAGCGGTCGGAGCGCTTCCGCTTCAGCCCCAGCGCCATGCCGACGGCGATGCCGAGCCCGATGCCGAGCGAGCCGCCGCTGATCTCCATGCCCGGCGTGTAGCTCGCCATGCCCGACATCGGCAGGCGGCTGTCATCGGTGCCATAGGTCTCGAGCTCCGTCTCCGGGATCACCCCGGCCTCGATCAGCACGGCATAGAGCGCGATGGCGTAATGGCCGATGGACAGCAGGAAGCGGTCGCGGCCCTCCCAGTGCGGGTCCTCCGGCCGGTAGCGCAGGGCGTGGAAATAGGACACGGCCAGCACATCGGCGATGCCGAGCGCCTGGGCGATGTAGCCCTGGCCCTGGACCTCGCCCATCCGCAGCGCGTTGCGGCGGATGCGATAGGCACGCTCCTCCAGGCCCGGTGCGTTGGCACGCACCGCCGATGGCGCTTCCATGGCGCGCTTCCTCCTGACGTTTCGTGGAAAGGGCCGCGGCAGCCGCCGCGGCCCGGCATCAATGGATCAGCATGCCGCCATTGACGTCGATGACGGCACCGGTGACATAGGCCGAGAGGTCGGAGGCGAGGAACAGATAGATCCGCGCCACGTCGATCGCGTCGCCGAGCCGGTTCAGCGGAATGCCCTTCAGGATCTCCGACTTCATCTCGGGCGTCAGCTTGCCGCCGGTGATGTCGGTCTGGATCAGGCCGGGCGTGACCATGTTCACGCGGATGCCGTCCGGCCCGAGCTCCCGCGCCATGGCCTTGCCCAGGCCCAGCACGCCCGCCTTCGCCGCGGAGTAGTGGGGGCCGCCGAAGATGCCGCCGCCGCGCTGCGCGGAGACGGAGGACATGCAGGCGATGGCGCCCTGCTTGCGGGCCCGCATATGCGGGATGAAGGCCTGGCTGAGATAGAGCACGCCGGTCATGTTGACGTCCACGACGCGCTGCCAGTCCTCCGGCGTGATCTCCATGGTCTTCACGGGCTGGGAGATGCCGGCATTGTTGATGAGGATGTCGATCCTGCCGAAGGCGGCGATCGCCTGCTCCGCGGCCTGGCGGCAGCTGCCGAGGTCGGCGACGTTGCAGCCGATACCGACATTTCCCTCGCCGAGTTCGGCGGCGGCCTTGCGCGCGCCCTCGTCGTCGAGATCGAGAATGGCGACGCGCGCGCCATGCTCGGCGAACAGCTTTGCGGTGGCGCGGCCGATCCCGCGGGCGCTGGCGGCGCCGGAGATCACGGCGGTCTTGTTGGCGAGCAGCATGGGCGACGTCCTCCTCGTTTCTTTCGGAAGGAATGCCGCAGCAACCGCTTCACCGGCAAACGAGTAATTTGCGCCGATCGGTGACTTCAGCTCATCGATCCGAGGTTGCGAGGCGGGTGCCGTCACCCGGCGACCTGCGGCCGCACCCCTGCCCGCTCGCGCTCGCCCGCGATCCACTCTGGCTCGTCGAGATGGATGTCGAGATGCAGCTCCTTCGCCAGCCAGCCGAGGAACAGCACCATGGACCGGGCATAGCGCTTGGCGCGCGGCGCCAGCAGCCAGTGCCCGGTATAGATCACATCCTCCGCGATGCCCCGCAGCGGCTGCACAAGCCGGCCGGAGTCCAGCTCCCGCTCCGCCAGCAGCGTCGATTCCAGCGCGACGCCGAGCCCGTCCGCCGCGGCGCTGAGCGAGATGAAGCTGCGGTCGAAGCGCGGCCCGCGCGGCGGCGGCGCCGCCAGGCCATTGGCGGCGAACCAGGCCGGCCAGCGCACGCGCTTGTTGTCGCTCTCGATCAGCGGTTGCCCGAAGAGGTCGCGGGGCGTGCGGATCGCCGCCGCCAGGCCGGGGGAGCAAAGCGGCGTCACGGTCTCCGTCCCCAATGGCAGCACCAGCATGCCGGGATGGCCGGCACCGCCGAAGAACTCCGGCGGCGGGGCACCATAGACGATATCGGCATCGAATTCATCGGCGAGGAATTTCGTGTAGTCGGTGCCGGCGGCGATGCGCAATTCCAGCCCCGGGCAGTCCTTCAGCAGCCGCCCGAGCCGCGGCACCAGCCATTGCGCCGCGAAGCTCGGCGCGCTGTGCAGCTTCAGCAATTGCGGCCGGCGGGAGGCGACGCTGCCGATGCCGAGCTGCAACTCGCCGAAGCCGCGCTCGACATGGCGCATCAGGGTCTCGCCCTCCGGCGTCAGGCGGATCGACCGGCCCTCGCGCTCGAAAAGCAGCGCGCCGAGATCGCGTTCGAGGCCACGGATGGCATGGCTGACCGCGCTCGGCGTCAGGCCGAGATCGTCGGCGGCAAGCCGGAAGGAGCCGGTGCACCCCGCGGCCTCGAAGGCGCGCAGCGCGGTCAGGGGCAGGTGCGGAGCCATGGCCAAGCATGAACTCTGCTCACCGATGCACGCAATATTCTCGCTTGTCGGTGAAACCGATGAAGGGGCACATCCCGGCCAAAACCCGGAGGAGCCCATGTCCGTCGATCCCCGCCGCCTGGCGCATGCGATCCGCTTCCTCGCCATGGATGCCTGCGAGCGCGTCGGCGAAGGCCATCCGGGCACGCCGCTCGGCGCCGCCGAGACCGCGACGGCGCTGTTCACCCGGCACCTGAAATTCAACCCTGCCGATCCGCTCTGGTTCGACCGCGACCGCTTCGTGCTCTCCGCGGGCCATGGCTCGATGCTGCTCTACGCGCTGCTGCACCTCACCGGCTATGCCGGCATGCCGATCGAGGCGATCCGCAGCTTCCGCGAGCTCGGCTCACCCTGCGAAGGGCATCCGGAATACTGCCCGGCGCATGGCATCGAGGCGACGACGGGGCCACTCGGCCAGGGCGTCGCCAATGCCGCCGGCATGGCGGTCGCCGAAGCCTTCCTCGCCGCGCAGCTCGGGCCCGGGATCGTCGATCATCGCAGCTACGCCATCCTCGGGGATGGCTGCCTGCAGGAAGGCGTGGCGCAGGAGGTCACCTCCCTGGCGGGGCATCTGCGTCTCGGCAAGCTGTGCTGGCTGTGGGACGACAACCGCATGACCGATGACGGCGCCATCGGCATCGCGCAGAGCGAGGATCTGCCCGCGCGCTTCCGCGCCGCCCACTGGCAGGTGCTGGAGGTGGACGGCCACGACATCGACGCGGTGGATGCCGCGCTGCGCCTGGCGCGGCGCGATCCGCGGCCGAGTTTCATCGCCTGCCGCACCATCATCGGCCGTGGCCTGCCGGACATCGAGGGCACCAGGGCGGCGCATAGCGGCAAGCTCACGCGGGCGCTGACGGATGCGGCGCGCCGGGCGCTGGACTGGCCGCATCCCGCCTTCGAGATCCCCGCCGAGATCGCCGCGGCCTGGCGCGAGGCCGGGCGGCGCAGCCTGCCGCAATACGAGGCCTGGCAGGGCCGCGTGGCCGCGCTCCCAAAGGAGAAGCGCCGCCTGCTGGACCGGCTGCGGGAGGGCCGCCTGCCAGAGGGCTGGCAGGACGGGCTGCGCGCCTATGCCGGCCGCGCCGCGGCGGAGGGCCTGACCCAGCATGGCTGGAAGACCTGCGGCGAGTTGGTCGATCTCGCCGCCGCGGCGATCCCCGAGATGCTCGCCGGCGCGCCGGACCTGGAGGCAGCGACGCAGCACAAGCGCCGGCTCCACGCCTTCACCGCCGAGGACCGCGCCGGCCGCTACCTGCATTACGGCGTGCGCGAGCATGCGATGGGATCGATGCTGAACGGCATCGCCGCGCATGGCGGCGTGGTGCCCTCCGGCGTGACCTATCTGGTCTTCTCGGATTACGAGCGGCCGGCCTTCCGCATGGCGGCGATGATGGGCCTGCCGGTCCTCTTCGCCTTCACCCATGACAGCATCGGCATCGGCCGCAACGGGCCGACGCATCAGCCTGTCGAATATCTGGCCTCGCTGCGCGCCATCCCCAACCTGCTGGTCTTCCGCCCCGCCGATGCCGTGGAAGCGGCGGAATGCTGGGAGCTGGCGATCGGCCATCGCAGCGGCCCGTCCTGCCTGATCTTCGCCCGCCAGCCGCAGGAGGCGGTGCGGCGCGAGGCCGGCGGGAACCGCAGCGCCCGCGGCGCCTATGTCCTCGCCGAGGCGGAAGGCGGGCCGCGCGCGGCAACCCTCCTGGCGACGGGCACGGAGGTCGCGCTGGCGCTGCGGGCGCGCGCCCTCCTGGCCGCCGAAGGGCTGCCCGTCGCCGTCGTCTCCATGCCCTGCTGGGAGCTGTTCGAGCAGCAACCGCGGGACTACCGCGCCGCCGTGCTTGGCGATGCGCCGCGCATCGGGGTGGAAGCCGCGGTGCGGCTCGGCTGGGATCGCTGGATCGGACCGGAGGGGGCGTTCATCGGCATGTCCGGCTTCGGGGCCTCGGGCGCCGAGGATGATCTCTGGCGCCATTTCGGCATCACCGCCGAGGCGGTTGCCGCGGCGGCCAGGGACCAGGCGGCGGGACCGGCGTGACGAAGACTGCGGAGCAAACCGGAAGCCCGTGATGAGCGGCCAGGCGAGCCCCTCAGGCGGCGGCGCGGCCCGGAACCAGCCTGACGCCGCGCGGCGCCGCGATCCAGATCGCGGCCGCGGACACCACGCACAGCAGGACGGCCAGGAGGAAGGAAAGGTCGTAGCGTCCGGTCGCGTCATGGACCGCGCCGGCGACCCAGGGGCCGGCGGCCCCGCCCGCGATCATCGCGACGTTGAGGGTGCCGAAGATGGTGCCGAAATGCGGCCCCTCGAAGATCTCCGCGACGATCGGCCCCATCACCGAGGTCAGCGCGTAGCCGAGCAACCCCTGGGAGAGGACCATCACCCAGAGCAGCGCCGGCGACGGCACATGGCCGAGCGCGATCAGCGTGGCGTAGCAGACCGCGAAGCCGAGGCAGCCGATCGACCACACCCACTCGCGCCCGATACGGTCCGACAGCGCGCCGAGGCCGATCTGCCCGGGAATGGCCACGACGGCGACGATGCCGAGGGCCCAGGCGCCCACGGCGGGGCTTAACCCGATCTCGACCAGATACTTCGTCTGGTGGACCTGCACGGCATACCAGGCGAAGAGCGCACAGGAATAGCCCAGCGCAATCCACCAGAAGCGGCCCGTCCGGACCGCCTTCGCCAGGGTCCACTCGACCGATGCCCAGGCCGGATCCACGATGTTCGCGCCGCGCCGAGAACCGGCGGGACCCGCGGCGCGTGCCGCACCATCCGGCAGCAGGCCGATATCCTCCGGGCGGCGCCGCACCAGGAGGGCCAGCGGACCGATGACCACCAGCACGAGCAGGCCCATGGCCCGGCAGGCCGCCCGCCAGCCATCCCGGTCGATGGCCGCCTGGAACCAGGGCAGCAACACCACCGCGCCGGCGCCGACGCCCGCGAAGGCGAGGCCGATGGCCATGGCGCGGCGGCGGACGAACCAGTTGGGCAGGTAGAGGGATTGCACGGTGAAGCCCATGAGGTTCGTCCCGGCCCCGACCAGCACGCCGAGCGTGGCGTAGAGATGCCAGGGCGCCACGATCATCGGCGCCAGGAGCAGGCCGGCGGCCATCATGCAAACACCGATGCAGATCACGAAGCGCGGGCCCTGCCGGTCCACCGCCCGTCCGGCGACCGGGCTCAGGACCGCCGAGACAAGGAAGCCAAAGGAAAAGGCGCCGGCCACGATCCCGCGTTCCCAGCCGAACTCGTCGAGCAGCGGCGGCAAGAGGAGCGAAAAGGCGGTGCGCGCGCTCACCGCGACGCCCATGGTGACGAAGGCGACGGCGATGACCACCCAGCCATAGTAGAACGGCAGACGCGGTGCGAGGCGACGGGCGGGATCCATCCTGGTCGGCGTCAGCGATCGAGCGCGATCATGGTGGGAGGCGCCCCGGTCGTCCTCGCCAACACCATCGCCTGCATCCGTCCTCTCCTCCTGCGAGCCGGCGCCGTCGAGCCGGCGGCGAATCGCTGATCGGCCTGTGCCGATACGGCAGCCGGGGCGGCCCGGACCGAGCTCATCCGCCGCGGACCAGCGGGCAGCCGCCCTGGTCGATGGGGCGGTAGGCCTCCTCCGCCGGCACCTCCCGCTCGAGCTTGTAGACGTCGTAGCGCCCGCGGGATTCGGCCGGCGCCTTGACGTTGAAGACATAGACGGGGCTGATGCGGCGCCCGTCGGCGCGGATCGCGCCGCGACCGAAGATCGCATCCTGCGTCGGCAAGGCCTTCATGCGGGCGACCACGGCCTGCCCATCCGTCGACTGGCCCGATGCCTCCACCGCCCGCAGGAAATGCGTCACCGCCGCATAGACATTGGCCTGCAGGTCGGTCGGCATGCGGCCGCCCATCCGCTCGCCGAAGCGGCGGGCGAAGGCGCGCGTCCCGTCGTTCAGGTCCCAGTACCAACTCCCGACCACGGTGGCCCCCTGGGTCGCCTCCAGGCCGAGCGAGACGATATCCGAGATGTAGACCGCCAGGCCGACGACGCGCTGGCCGCGCCGCGCGAGGCCGAATTCCGAGGTCTGCTTCATGCTGTTGATGAAGTCCGCCTGGGAGTTGGCGAGCGCCACCACCTTGGCGCGCGAGGCCTGCGCCTGCAGCAGCACCGAGGAGAAGTCGGTGGTCCCGAGCGGATGGCGCACCGCGCCGAGCACCGCGCCGCCGGCCCGCGTCACCGCCTCCATGGACTGCTTCTCGAGATCATGGCCGAAGGCGTAATCCGCGGTCACGTAGAACCAGCTCGTGCCGCCCGCCTGCACGAGCGCTCGGCTCGGGACGTTGGACATCGACCAGGTATCGAGGGCGTAGTGGATCAGATTGGGCGAGCATGCCTCCCCGGTCAGCCGGCTGGCCACCGCCGCCGTCACCAGGGCAACGCGGTTGGCGGTGCGCGCCACCTCGCCGACCGCGAGCGCGATGGCGGAGTTGGGCAGGTCCACCACCGCATCCACGCCTTCCGTGTCGAACCATCGGCGCGCCAGGGCGGAGCCGGTATCGGCACGGTTCTGGTGATCGCCAGACAGGATCTGCACCGGCAAGCCGGCGGCGCGGCCGCCGAAATCCTCGGCTGCCAGTTGCGCCGCGACCACCGAGCCCGGGCCCGCCACATCGGCGAAGCTCCCCGACAGGTCGCTCAGGATCCCGATGCGGATCGCCTCGCGCTTCGCCGGGGGTTGCGCCAGCGCGGGCAGCGCCGTGAAGCCGGCCAGCGCGGCCGCCAGAATGGCCCAGCGTCGCATCATGCGTGTTCCTCCCTCGACCGGCGTCCCGCGCCCGTGCCAGCATCCCGGCGGGCGACCTCGCATAATGCCCGACCCGGCTGACCGTGAGGCCGAGCGCCGTGCGCGCCCCTGCTAGGAAGTCCGCGGAGCGGCGATGAAGGCGGGCTCCGCGATGGAGCGCGCATCGCATAGGCGGCACGCTGGCCGACCGGCCTGGCACTTTCCTCGATCAGGTCTGGATCGACACAGCCGCTGCTGTTCCCGGCGAGATGCGTCTCGCCGTCGTCGGTGACCGCCATCTCGCTATTCATGCGCAGATGGGCCTCGGTGTGGCGGCTCTGGCCGCCCCGCTCCTGGCGCGCCGCCCGTTCGAGCGTCGCGACGCCGCATCCAACGGCGAGCACGTCGAACCGTGCCTCCGGCATGGCGCATCCCCCCTTTGTCGGGAAGCATGGCATGCGCCTTCCGGACCCGAAAGACGCCCGCTGCATGCATGGTTGAGCCGGCCGACAGGATGGTTCATGGGGGCGCCGACCCGCTTCTGCGCGTCCTGAACGCATGTCGGGTCAGCCGCGCGGAGGCTCTGCGCCGCCACGACCCGCGGCGCCCCGGCAGGGCTGCGCCGGCGCCTCAACGGCCGGGTGATGGCAGGTGCCACCCGAAGCCCGATGAACCGGATGTTGCGCCTGGCGCCGAGGGGCACCGGGTGGCGGCCGTCGAGGTGCCGACGTCGATGGCCGCCCCCGATGGGCCCGGGACGTTGCCGGACGGGCGGGCCGAGGGGATGATGGCCGGGACGATGGCCGCCGGCGCCCGATCGGCGCGGCAGGACCCCATTCGCGGCGGAGGATCCGGACACGCCCATGAGCAACACCTTCCTCGTCGGCAATGGCGGCGGCTTCTCCGGCGACCGCGTCGATGCGCCGATCCCGGTCGTGCGCAGCCTGATCGCCCGCGGCCTGCCCGCGGCGATGTTCTTCGAGACGCTCGGCGAGCGCACCGTGGCGCTGGCCCAGCTCGAGCGGCGGCGCGACCCGGAGCTCGGCTACGAGCCGATGCTGGAACGGCTGCTGGAGCCGATCCTCGCCGATTGCGTGGCGCACCGCATCCCGATCCTCGGCAATTTCGGCGCCGCCAACCCGCCCGCCGCCGGGCGGCTGGTGGCGCGGCTGGCGATGCGGCTCGGCCTGCCGGAGTGCCGCATCGCGGTGGTCACCGGCGACGACGTCACCTCCTCCATCGCGCTCGACCAGCTGCCGGTGCACGAGGCCGATGACAGCCTCGACATGAAATCGGCGCGGCTCGTCTCGGCCAATGCCTATATCGGCGCAGGGCCGCTGGTGGAGGCGCTGCGGCAGGGCGCCGATGTGGTGGTGGCCGGCCGCACCTCGGACCCGGCGCTGGCCATCGCGCCGCTGGCCCATCATTTCGGCTGGTCCTTCGAGGATTGGGAGAAGCTCGCCCTCGGCGCTGCCTGCGGGCATCTGCTGGAATGCGGCAGCCAGGTAACGGGCGGCGTCTTCTGGGATCCGGGCTGCAAGGACATCCCCGATCCCTGGAACATCGGCTTCCCGATCGCCGAGGTGACGGCGGCGGGCGGCCTCGTCATCACCAAGCCCGAGGACACCGGCGGCATCGTCGACCTGCGCACGGTGAAGGAGCAGCTCCTCTACGAGCTGCACGATCCCTCGCGCTACATCACGCCCGATGTGGTGCTCGACATCTCCGGCTGCTCGGTGGAGCAGGTGGGGAAGGACCGCGTCGCCGTGCATGGCCTCGCCGGGCATCCGGCGCCGGACACGCTGAAGGTCACCGCCTGCTTCGAGGGCACTTGGCTCGGCGAGGGCGAGGTCTCGGTCGCCGGGCCGAACGCCCTGGCGCGGGCGCGCGCGACGGCGGAGGTGCTGCTGCGACGGATGGAGATGCGCGGCCTGCCGGTCCGGGTGCGGGTCGACCTCATCGGCGTCGCCTCGGTGCATGACAGCGACGATGGCGCGCTGTGGCGACGCTATGAGGGACCGGAGCCGCCGGAGGTGCGCATCCGCCTCGCCGCCGAGGGCAGCGACCGCGATGCGGTGGACCAGGCGGCGCGGGAGGTGCTGGCGCTGCTCTGCTGCGGCACGGCCGGCACCGGCGGCGCCCGCTGGCGGCTGACGCCGCGCATCCTGACGCGGAGCTACCTGGTGCTGCGCGAGAGGGTGCCGACCCGGGTCGTCACCCGCACGGCGCGCGAGATGGTGGGGCAGGAGGCAGCCGCGGCTGCCTCCGTGGCCGCCTCCCCTGGTGGCTAGGCCTCAGCCGCCATGGCCGCGATCATCGGTATCGGCCGCGGTGTCGGCCCAGAGATGCGGCCTGCCGTCCAGGTACTGCACCGCGGCGTCGCGGCCGCCGCCTTGCAGCACGCCGATGCGGCCCTCGCGGGCCTGGCCGCCGGGCGCGGCCATATAGCCGGTCTGCTTGCGGCCGCCGCCCTCGATGCCGGCGACGGCGCCGCCGACGATGGTGTCGCCGGGGATCGGGCCATAGGTGACCTGCTGGTCGTCATCGCCGCCCGAGAGCCGCGGATAGGCGTCTGCCGCGAGCGGCACCGTCGCACCGCCGAAAAGGGCGGCCAGGGCGAGGGCCGGAAGGGGCAGGCGTCGTGTGAACATGAGTAGAACCCAGTCTCCTGAAGGCGCATGGCGCGGCCCGATGCCCCGCCTGTCCGGCGCCTTACTTGAAGATTAACGTGATTTCATGAAAATGGTTCCGCAGGAGGTGCGCATGGATGCGATCGAGCTGCCGCTGCACGCGGTCGCGCATAGCCGGGCCGGGGACAAGGGCAATCGCTGCAACCTCTCCCTCATGCCCTACGACCCGCGGCTCTGGCCGGTGCTGGCCGAGCAGGTGACCGAGGCGCGGGTGCTGGCGCTGTTCCGGCACCGCGGCGCGACACGGGTGACGCGCTACGACCTGCCGCGGCTGCAGGCCTTCAACTTCGTCGTCGACGACGTGCTGGAAGGCGGGGTGAATGGCAGCCTGAACCTCGACGGCCATGGCAAGACCAACTCCTTCCGCCTGCTATCGCTGACCGTCGCGGTGCCGCGCGACCTGGCGCCGGGCTGAGCCATGGCCACGCCGGAGGCGATGGCGGAGGGGTTCGACCTGCGGACGCTGCCGCCCGCCTTCTACGAGGACCCCTACCCGGTCTACCGGCTGCTGCGCGAGCGGTGGCCGGTGCGGCGCCTGCCCGATGGCGCGCTCTTCCTCACCCGCTGGGCGGATCTCGACCAGGTCTACCGCGACAGCCGGACCTTCACCTCCGACAAGCACGCGGAATTCGCCCCGAAATTCGGCGCGACGCCGCTCTACGAGCACCATACGACGAGCCTCGTCTTCAACGACGCGCCGCTGCACGGCCGCGTCCGGCGGCTGATCACCGGCGCGCTGACGCCGCGCGCCATCGCCGGGATGGAGCCCGCCCTCACCGCCCTGGTGGACCGCCTGCTGGACGCCATGGCGGCGCGCGGCGAGGCCGACCTGATCGAGGATTTCGCCGCGGCGATCCCGGTCGAGGTGATCGGCACCCTGCTCGGCGTGCCGCCCGAGGAGCGCGGGCCGCTGCGTGGCTGGTCGCTGGCGATCCTCGGCGCGCTGGAGCCGGCGCTGACGCCCGAGGCCGCGGCGCGCGGCAATGCCGCCGTCAGCGAATTCCTCGCCTATCTCCGCGGCCTGGTCGCCCGCCGCCGCGCCGCGCCGGGCGACCCGGCGACCGATGTGCTCACCCGGCTGATCGCGGGCGAGGCGGATGGCACGCGGCTGAGCGAGGCGGAGCTGCTGCACAACTGCATCTTCCTGCTCAATGCCGGGCACGAGACCACCACCAACCTGATCGGCAACGGGCTCGAGGCGCTGCTGCGCTTCCCGGCCGAGCGGGCCCGGCTGCTCGCCGAGCCCGGGCTGATCGGCAGCGCGGTCGAGGAGGTGCTGCGCTTCGAGAGTTCGAACCAGCTCGGCAACCGGGGCGTCGCGGCGGATTGCGAGATCGGCGGCGTCGCGGTGCCGGCCGGGACGCGCCTCACCCTCTGCATCGGCGCGGCCAACCGCGACCCGGCGCATGTCGCCGATCCCGAGCGCTTCGACATCGCCCGGCACCCGAACCGCCACCTGGCCTTCGCCGCCGGGCCGCACCAATGCGCCGGCCTCGCCCTGGCGCGGCTGGAGGGGCGGGTGGCGATCGGCCGCTTCCTCGCCCGCTTCCCCGGCTATGCCCTTGCCGGGCCGCCGGTGCGCGGCGGCCGCGCCCGCTTCCGCGGCTTCCTGCACCTGCCGGCGCGGCTGGGTTGAGGCGCGGGCCGCGCGCCCGAGAGCGTGATCGCCTGAGGTGGACTCACCTGATCGGGTGAAGATGCTCTGAAAACAACAGTCTAAGGCGCTTCCCGTGAACCGGCGTTCACGGGAAGCGCCCTAGCGCCGCCCGAACACCGCCAGCGCCGCACCGAACAGGGCGACGCCGGCGGCGAGCGGGCCGAAGCCGGCGAAGCCGAACTCCGCCATCATCCAGCCGCCGAGCGAGGCGGCGCCGAGCCAGCCGAAGCTCGCCGAGGTGACGTTGAGCCCGAGCACCGTGCCCCGCACCTCGTCCGGCACATTGGCCAGCGCCGCCATCAGGCTCGGCCGGGCGATGGCATTGACGAGGACATAGGCGAAGCCGAGCGCGACGCTGGCCTCGAGCGCCGGCGTCCAGCCAAACAGGGCGAGGGCGACGACGGCCGAACCCGCCATGGCGATGGCGAAGGTCCGCATGCGGTTGCCCAGCCGGTCGGCGAGCTGGCCACCGAGCACGGTGCCGACGATGTTGCCGAGCGCGAAGAGCGCCAGCGGCAGCGCCACCTGGCCGAGCCCGAGGCCATAGGTGGATTGCAGGAAGGTGGCGAAGTAGACCGCCGTCAGCCCGTAGCAGATGCGCTCGGCCACCCCCATGGCGAGCAGGTTCAGCACCCGCGGCGACAGCGCGGCCGAGAGGCGCGGCGCCGGCCGCCCCGCCGCGCGCGGCCCGTCTACCGGCCGCAGCGTCGTCAGGAACAGGCCGAGCGCGGCGAGCAGGGCGAGGGCCGCGACGCAGAGATTGACGCCGCGCCAGCCGACCAGGCTGCCGATCGCCGCCGCCAGGGGCACGCCGACCAGCAGGGTGAGCGACTGCCCGGCCATCACCCAGCCCAGCGCCCGGCCGCGCTGGCGGTCCACCGTGCGGGCCGAGGCCTCGGCCATCAGCACGCCGGTGAAGGCCCCGGCGCAGGCGCCGGCGAGCGTCGCCCAGAGGGCAGCCCCGAGATAGCTCTCCGCCGTCGAGACCCCGGCCATGCAGAGGGCGAGCGCCACCGGCCCGCCAACCAGGAAGGGCCGCCGGCCCCAGCGATCCGACCCCGCCCCGGCGCAGAGCGAGGCGGCGCCCCAGGCGATGGAGGTCAGCGCCATCAGGTTGGCGATGAGCGGCAGCGAGGTGCCGAGGTCGCCGGCCATGGCGATGAGGAAGGGCGCCCGCGTGGTGCCGGAGGAGGAGGCGGCGAACATGCCGAGGCAGGCCGCGGCCAGCAGCGCCCAAGGCATGCGCGGCACTGGTTCGGTGGCGGATGCGGGGGTGGCCGGGGCAGCCGTCAGGACCGAGGACATGGCCGCAGCCTAGCCCGGGACGCCACGCCCGCAGAGATGTGCCGGACGCGCGGCCGAGCCGGCGCTTCCGCTCTCAGCGCATGGCATTGCGGGTGGGCCGTCTCATACCAACGGCATGAATGCGTCATTCCTGACGAGCGCCCGGACGGGCGCCGCGCGTCGCGCCGTCAGGCGCGCCTGACGGCGCGACGGCGTGGTGCCAAGGTTCGCGGAGCAAGCCGCCCGGCGACCGAGGGGCCGTTGATGGGTCACCAGCAACGGCCGCCCGTATCAAGCGGCGCAGGCTTGGCGCACCGCGTCCCTCGCGCCGCCGAGCGCCTGCAGCGCCACCCGGCTGCGGCGCGCCACGGTCAGCAGGGCCGGCAATTCCTGCGGCTGGCGCAGCAGGGCGAGCGCCACCTTCCCCGCCGCCGGCCGGCCATCGGGGGTCAGGCCGACCGCGGCGGCGCGCGGCAGCACCTCCTCGGCGGTGTCGGCCACCGCGCGCAGCGCCGCGAAGGGCAGCCCGCGGGAGGCGGCGAAGGCCGCCGCCGCCTCGGTTTCCAGATCCACCACCAGGGCGCCGGTCGCCGCCCGCAGCATCCGCTTGCGCGCCGGCTCGCCGACCACGGCGGGGGTGCCGGCCACCATGCCGAGCCGCGCCCCGCAATGCCGCGCCAGCGCCGCCGACCAGCGCGGATCGGCGGCATAGGCGCCGCCCATGCCGCGCACCCGGGTCGCCACCACCAGGTCGCCGCAGAGCAGCGCCGGGTCGAGGCCGCCCGCGATGCCGAAGCTCAACACGCCGACCAGCCCCTCCGGCGCCTGCTGCAGCAGGGCCCGCAGCCGGGTCGGGTCGCCGCCGCTGACGATGACCGGCATCTCGCGCGGCAGCAGCGCTGCCTCGGACCGCATGCCCACCACCGCCAGGATCGAGGAGAGGGACATGGACAGCAGAATGGCTCCAGCCTGTGGTGATTACCGGAAAGTATAGAGGCCGCTGGCGTTGCCGGGCAGATCGAAAATCATACTGTTGCCATAATCGATCGAGCGTGATTCACGCCCTCGGCGGCACGACGTCTTCCGATCGAAAGACGCCGCCGTTCAGCGACTTGCGCCGCGGCGCCCGGCATCCCGCCTGCCCCCCGGGCCGGCCGGACGAGCCCGGGCCGTACGAATTGACGAGACGCCGCCCGGGACCGTCGCGGCGGGCCGGTCAGAGCCCGTGCACCACCTGCCGCGAATTGCCCCGCCGCAGGTTGCGCAGCCGCGCCAGCGCCCAGAGCGGGAACAACCGGGCATAGCCATGGTAGCGGAGGTAGAAGACCCGCGGGAAACCCGTGCCCGTATAGTCCTCCTCCGGCCAGGCGCCGTCGGCGCGCTGCTGGCGCAGCAGCCATTGCGCGCCACGCTCCACCGCCGGATCGTCCACCGCGCCCGCCGCCATCAGCGCCAGCAGCGCCCAGGCGGTCTGGCTCGCCGTGCTCGGCCCCATGGCGAGGTCGGTGTCGGCGCGGGTGCCGCCGCAGCGCGGATAGGTGAAGCCGTCCTCGCCCCAGCCGCCATCCGGGTTCTGCCGCGCCTTCAACCAGGCGACCGCCTTCTGCATCGCCGGATGCTCGGGCGCCAGGCCGGCCGCGTTCAGCGCGGTCAGCGCCGACCAAGTGCCGTAGACGTAGTTCACGCCCCAGCGGCCGTACCAGGAGCCGTCCGGCTCCTGCTCGGCCAGCATGTAGTCGATCGCCGAGCGCACCGCCGGGTGGTCCGACCCATGGCCAAGCTGCGCCAGCATGGCCAGGCAGCGGCCGGAGACGTCGCTGGTCGGCGGGTCGAGCAGGGCCCCGTGATCGGCGAAGGGGATGGAGTTCAGGTGGTGGTGCGTGTTGTCGGCATCGAAGGCGCCCCAGCCGCCGCCCTTCGACTGCATGGCGACCACCCAGTCGGTGGCCCGTGCCACCGCCTTCGCCACCCGCCCCCCGGCCGGCCCGATCTGCCGCTCCGCCCGATCGAGGGCCAGCACCACCACGGCGGTGTCGTCCACGTCGGGGTAGTGCGGGTTGGCGTACTGGAAGGCCCAGCCGCCCGGCGGCACGCCCGGCCGCGCCTCCGCCCAGTCGCCGGCGACATCGGTGATCTGCCGCTCCAGCAACCAGGAGAGGCCCCGGGCGACCGCCGCCTCGGCCCGGGCCTCGCCGGTCTCGAGCAGCGCGTGGCTGACCAGGGCGGTGTCCCAGATGGGCGAGAGGCAGGGCTGGACGTAGCTCTCCTCCCGGCTTTCTCCTGTATCCTCCCCGGCCGTCGCGGGCTCCGCCTTCCGGTCGAGCACCAGCTTCTCCACCGCCGACCAGGCGGTGACCACGCGCGGGTCGTCCTCCGGCACGCCGAGGCAGTGATACATCCAGATGGCATTGGCCATGGCCGGGTAGATGGCGCCGAGCCCGTCCTCGCCGTTCAGCCGCTCGGTCACGAAGGCCTCCGCCTTCGCCTCCGCCCGGGCGCGGGCCCCGGCGGGGAAGTGGTGCTGGGTCCGCTGCAGCACCCAGTCCAGCGAGGCGAACAGCGTCTTCCAGGGCTCGGCGGCATGCGCCCCGCCGGGCCAGCGGCGCACCCGCTCGGGCGGGGTGCGGAACAGCTCGCGCAGCGAGACGCCGGTCGGCACCAGCGGCACCGGCCGGCGCGCCATCACCACCGTCAGCGGCACCAGCACGGTGCGCGCCCAGTAGCTGACCTTGGAGAGGTGGAAGGGGAACCAGCGCGGCAGCAGGCAGATCTCGGGCGGCATCACCGGCACCGCGTGCCAGGGCACCTCGCCGAACAGCGCGAGCGTCGCGCGGGTGAAGACGTTGCTCCGCTCCGCCCCGCCGGCGGCGAGGATCGCCGCCCGGGCGCGCGCCATATGCGGCGCCTCCGGCGCGTCGCCGATCAGGCGCAGCGCGAAATAGGCCTTCACCGAGCAGGAGACGTCGATCGGCCCGCCATGGAAGAGCGGCCAGCCGCCGCCGGCCGTCGCGGCTTCCTGCGCCTGGACCCGGCGGAGATAGCGACCGATCCGCACCTCCCGCGCCGGGTCGCGCCGGCCGAAGAAGCGCCGGAGCATGATGTACTCGGCGGGGATGGTGGCATCCGCCTCCAGCTCGAACACCCAGTGACCATCCGCCTGCTGGCAGCGCAGGAGGTGGTCGGTGGCACGCCCGATGGCGGCATCGAGGCCGGTTCGGTCCGGCCCCTCGGTCAACCCCCCGGCGAGAGCGAAGTCCGGCCGCGCCGCTGCCGCGGCAAGGTCCTGCATTATCGACAAGTCGAACATACTCCTTGCCAGCCCCGCCGTGCCCGCCCCGCGAGGAGGGCTGCGCCGATGCGGCATGGCGCCATTCCAGATCGAATACGTCTGTTTTTCGCGCGTGCGAAGACCACGATGTCAGATGGTGCGACTTTAATGCGGCACTGTGCCTTGGTGCGAAGTCACACTGGTCCCGGATCAGTCCGCGGGCCGGTCTCTCCTTTCCATAGGCCGCCCTGGCCGCGCCACTCGGCGATGGCCGAGTCGAGCGTGAACGCCATGTAGGCGGCGGCGATGCCCGGGAGGAGGAAGCCGCGCAGGGGCGAGAGGCGGAATCGCTGCAATGTCGGCGCAAATGCCACAGCCATGGCGAGCCAGGCGAGGCCGCCGAGCAGGGCCGGCGCGCCGCTGCCCAGCAGCGCCAGCAACGGCGGCGCCAGGAAGACCAGCGCCAGCGCCAGGAGCATGCCGAGCAGCGCCGCCACCCGGTAGCCGAGCTGGGCATAGGCGGTGCGGGCGACCATGCGGCGGATCGGCCCCACCGTCTCATAGGGGCGGAGGCTCTCCACCCGCTCCGTCAGCCCGGTCCAGATCGGCCCCACCGCCTTCATCCGCCGCGCCAGGGCGCAGTCGTCGATCAGCGCGCCGCGGATCGGGGCGAGGCCGCCGGCGCGCTCGAAGGCGGCGCGCTCCAGCAGCACGCAGCCGCCGGCCGCGGCGGCGGTGCGGGCGCGCGGGTCGTTCGACCAGCGGAAGGGGTAGAGCATCTGGAAGAAGAAGATGAAGGCCGGGATCAGCCAGCGCTCGGCCGGGCTCTCGCAGCGCAGCCGCGCCATCAGCGAGACCAGCACCCGCCGCTCCGCCACGGCCCGGCGGACCAGCAGGCGCAGGCTGTCCGGCGCGTGCCGGATATCGGCATCGGTGAGCAGCAGGTGGTCGGGCCGGTCCGCCCCGTCGGCCAGCGCCGCCCCGAGCCCCTGCTCCAGCGCCCAGAGCTTGCCGGTCCAGCCCGGCGCCCGGGGGCCGCCGCGCAGCACGGTCAGCCGGGCATCGCCGGCCGCCGCCGCCCGCGCCGCCGCGCCGGTGCCGTCGGTGGAGCGGTCATCGACCACGATCAGGCGGAACGCCCCCGGATAATCCTGGGCGAGGAGCGAGGCGACGGTCGTGCCGATCGTCGCCGCCTCGTCGCGCGCCGGCACCACGGCGGTGACGCGCGGCCAGGCGGGCGGATCCGGCAGGCGGACGGCGTCGCGGTCATCGTCCCGCGCCAGCCAGAAGAAGCCGCGGCCGAACAGCAGCACCGCCCAGGCGAGGCAGGCGGCCAGGCCGAGCCCGAGCATCATGCCGCGGCGCGCCCCGGCAGCATCCCCTCGGCCTGGAACCAGGCAAGGGCATCCGCCACCCCCGCCTGCCAGGGCCGGGCCCGGAAGCCGAGCACCCGCCCGGCCTTGTCGGAGGCGAAATACATGTGGTGGCCGGCCATGCGCAGCCCGTCGCGGGTCAGCATCGGCTCCCGCCCGGTCAGCCGCGCCGTCGCCTCGGAGGCCAGCGCCAGCGGCCAGAGCGGCGCCCGCGGCAGCCGCACCGGCGCCCGGCGGCCGAACAGACCGGCGATATGGCCGAGCAAGGCGCCGAGCGGCACATCCTCGCCGCCCAGGATGTGGCGCTCGCCGACCGCGCCGCGGCCGAGCGCCGCGACGCAGCCGGCGGCGACATCCTCGACATGCACGAGGTTGAGGCCGGTATCGACATAGGCCGGCATCTTGCCCCGCGCCGCCTCCAGGATTACCCGGCCGGTCGGCGTCGGCCGGCGGTCGCGCGGGCCGATGGGGGTGGAGGGGTTGACGATGACCGCCGGCAGCCCGGCCTCGGCCACCAGCCGCTCGACCAGCCGCTCCGCCTCGGTCTTGCTGCGCTTGTAGGGGCCGATCGCCTCCTCCGGCCGGGCGGCATCCGCCTCGGTCGCCGGCCGGCCATCGGGGCGCGGCCGCAGCGTGGCGACGGAGGAGACATGCACGACGCGCCGGCAGCCCGCCGCCAGCGCCGCCCGCATCACCGCCTCCGTCCCGGCGACGTTCACCGCCCACATCCGCGCCGGATCGGGGACCCAAATGCGGTAATCCGCGGCGCAGTGGATGAGGGCATCGCAGCCCTGGGCGGCAGCGGCGAGGGAGGCGGCATCGGTCAGGTCGCCCGGCGCGAATTCCACCGGGACGCCGGCGAGGACCGCGCGCGGCGTGCCCGGCCGGGCCAGCGCCCGCACCCCATGCCCGGCCGCCACCAGGGCGCGGGCGATGGCGGAGCCGAGGAAGCCGGTCCCGCCCGTCAGCATCACGCGCTCCGGCATGCGCCCCCGGCCTGCCGCTTCGCCCCATCCGGTCGAGAGGATCTCATGGGCCCGGGTTGTGGACCGGCCGGCGCCACATTTCCAGTCGGCGTGATCCCGCCGCCGGTCGCCGCCTGGCCGGACGGCATGGTAAGCCCCGCGCCATGCGCACCCTCCCCCGCCGCCCCCTGCTCCTCGCCGCCGCGCTGCTGCCGCTCGCCGCCCCGGCCGGGCCCGCCCGCGCCCAGGCCGCGGCCGGCTCACCCACCGCGGTGATCGAGGGCTTCCACGCGGTGCTGCTCGACATCATGCGCAACGCCCAGCGCCTCGGCATCCGCGGCCGCATCCAGCGGCTCGGCCCGGCCATGGGCACCGCCTTCGACCTGCCGGCGATGACCCGCATCTCGATCGGCCCGGCCTGGACCCAGATCCCGCCGGCCGAGCAGGAGGCGCTGATCCGCGCCTTCTCCGACTGGTCGGTCGCCACCTTCGCCAACCGCTTCGACGGCTATGCCGGGGAGAGCTTCCGCATCGAGGGCGAGAGCGAGCTCTCCAATGGCGACCGGCTGGTGCGCTCCCTGCTGGTGCGGCCACGCGACGAGCCGGTGGCGCTGAACTACCGGCTGCGCAACGCCGGCGGCGCCTGGCAGGTGGTCGATGTCTATCTGAGCGGCACGGTCAGCGAGCTGGCCAGCCGCCGCGCCGAGTTCACCACCCTGCTGCGCGACGGCGGCCCGCAACGGCTGGCGGCGGAGCTGCAACGGCGGACGCAGGCGCTGCTGCGGGGCTGAGCCGTGCCGCGCGCCCGGCGGCCCTCCCGGCGGCTCGCCGCCGCGCTGCTCGCCCTCGCCCTGCCGGGCTGCTCGCTCTCGGGCGCCATCGGCGCCCACAGCATCGACTACAACCACAGCGTCGAGGTGGCGACCGACACGCTGCTGGTGCTGAACCTGCTGCGGGCGCGCGACCGGGCGCCGCTGCACTTCACCACCATCGGCGCCATCCACGGCGCCTTCACCCTCTCGGCCGGCATCGGCTACGACCTGACGGCGGTGAACAACGGCGTGCAGCCGGCCGGCCTCGTCGCCTCCAACCCGAGCTTCGACATCGGCCCGCTCGACCGCCAGGAATTCGCCCGCGGGCTGATGCGGCCGATCGACCCGGCGCTGTTCCGCCTGCTCGCCGACCGGGGCCTGCCGGACCCGCTGCTGCTGCACCTGCTGGTCGCGCGCTTCGACGAGGGGCCGGGCGGACGGGTCATCCCGAACGACCCGGAGAGCCCGGCGAGCGGGGAATTCGCCGCCATGGTGGACCGGCTGACACGGTACGGGCGGCTGCAATTCAACGGCTACACCCGTCTCGTCCCGCTCGGCCCGCGCCTGACCGCGGCGCAGGCCGCGGCGCCCGAGGTGCTGGCCGAGCTGCGCCAGCCCGGCATCTCGCTGCGCCCCGACGGGCCGGGCTGGCGGGTCTTCCGCCCGGTCGGGCAGGTCGCGCTCTGCGTCGCCGGGCCCGATGGGCGCTACCAGGCGCTGTCGATGGACACCGAGGCGCCGCAGATCGCACCCATGGGGCAGGCCGGCGATCCCTGCACCGCCGAGGAGGTGGCGGACCAGGCGATCCCGCCCGGCCATGCCGCGGCGCCGGGCTTCGGCTGGTATCTCCGCTCGGTGGACGAGCTGATGCGCTATCTCGGCGCGGTGCAGCGGCGGGAGGAGGCGGGGCGGCCCTACCGCATCCTGGTCGGCGCGACCCAGCCGCGCCTCTTCCGCCTCTGGCCGGCGCCGCCGCCGCGCCCGCGCCTGGCGGTCGAGTATCGCGGGCAGCGCTGGTGGGTCGCCGAGCAGGACGACCGCGAGGACCTGACGCTCTCGGTGCTGGCGCTGACCGCCGAGCTGCTGAACCTGCAAAAATCGGCCGGCGAGATCCCGAGCACCGGCACGCTGCGCCTGGTGCGATAGGCGCCGGCGATCAGCCCGGCGCCAGGCCGAGCGCCTGGTTCAGCCGGCTGCGCGCCCGCCCGACATCCACCTCCGCCCGCGCATCCACCGCCGCCGCCTCGATCTGCAGCTGGCGGATGCGGAACAGGTCGAAGGCGCCGATCTCGCCGGAGCGGAAGGCGGTGCGGCCGGCGGCGAGCTGGCGTTCCGCCACCGCCCGCCGGTCGGCCGCGAGCTGCCGCGCCCGCTCCGTCGCGCCGAGGCCGAGGCGCGCCAGCCGGATCTCGCCCTCGACCAGGCGGCGGGCCTGCAGCAGCTCGCCCTCGGCCCGGGTGCGCTCCGCCTCGGCATCCGCCCGCCGCGGGGCGTTGCGCGCCTCGGTCGGCAGCGGGATGCGGACGCGCAGGCCGAGCGAGGTGCCGTTCTCGGTCACCGGCCCGCCCTGGCCGCGGGTGAAGAGGCCGAGCTCGGGGTTGTCGATCGGCGTCGCCGCCACCAGCCGGGCGCGCGCCTCGGCGGTGGCGAGCGCCGCCTCGGCGGCGCGGATCGCCGGATGCGCCTCGCCATTCGCCGGCCCGCCGAGGGGCCGTGGCACCCGGCCGCCCGCCTCGAAGGCGGCCTCGCTGCCGCCGGTCAGCGTGCGGTAGGCGGCGCGGGCGGCAGCCACCGCCGCCTCGGCGCGGGCGAGGTCGAGCTCGGCCGTCAGCTCCTCGTTGCGGGTGAGCAGCGCCTCGGTCGCCGGGATGTCGCCCAGCTCGACGCGGCGCTGCACGTCGCGGCCGATGTCGCGCGCGGTGGCGAGCCGGTCGCGCGCCACCCGCCACTCGCTCTCGGCCAGGCCGACCGCCCAATAGGCGTCGCGCAACTGGGCGGCGAGCTCGAGCCGGCGGAGGGCGAAGCGGCGCTCCTGCTCCTCGACGCCGGCATTGACCGTGCCGGCGAGGGCGCTGCGCTGGCCCGGCAGCCAGAGCGGGGCGCCGATCTCGACATCCCATTCATTGGCCAGGCGCGGGCCGCGCGTGTCCGAGCGGAAGGAGCTGCCGATGGCCGGCGAGCCGGCGATGGGCGAGCGGACCTGGGCGTCGCGCGCCCGCACCGCCTCGCGCTGGCCGCGAATCGCCCGCGCCCCGGCATCGATGGCGAGCGCGGCGTCGAGATCCTCGGCGAGGCCCGCGGCCTCGGCCGGGGCGGCGCGCGCGACCTCCGGCGCCGGGGCGGGCTGGCCGCGCCGGCCGGGGCGGGGGGCGCGCCGCTCGGGCGGCGTCTCGGGCGGCTGCGGCGGGCGCTGCGCCACCGGCGGCACGGGCCGCGCCTGCGGCGCCGCGAGATCCGGATAGGAGCGGAGCGGCGGCCGCGCGAGCGGCGTCTGCTGCGCCGCCAGGTCCGAGGGCGTGGCCGCGAGCAGGGCGGCGGCGCCGAGCGCGGCGAGGAGCGGGCGTCGCATGGCGGCTACTTCGCCACCGCCGGACGGCGCGCCTCGGCCGGCGGCGCGGGGAGCGGCGTCCCATCGGCGGCGGCCGAGGGCGCCGCCGCCCCCTCCTCCGCCGCCTCGCCCCGGACCGCGAAGCGGGCATAGAGGATCGGCAGCAGCACCAGGGTGAGGACCGTCGCGGTGACCAGCCCGCCGATGACGACGACGGCGAGCGGCCGCTGGATCTCCGAGCCCGGCCCCTCGGCGAAGAGGAAGGGCACCAGGCCGAAGGCGGCGATGGTCGCGGTCAGCGTCACCGGCGTCATGCGCCGCCGCGCGCCCTCCAGCACCGCCTCCTGCAGGCCGAGCCCGGTTTCGGCGATCAGGCGGTTGATGTAGGAGATCAGCACCACGCCGTTCAGCACCGCGATGCCGATGAGGGCGATGAAGCCGACCGAGGCGGGGACGGAGAGGAACTCGCCCGAGAGGTAGAGGCCGATGATGCCGCCGATCGCCGCGAAGGGCACGTTGCAGAACACCAGCAGCGCCTCGCGCACCGAGTTGAAGGTGAAGTAGAGCAGCAGGAAGATCAGGGCGAGGGCGATGGGCACGACGACGGCCAGCCGGGCCGAGGCGCGCTGCTGGTTCTCGAACTGCCCGCCCCATTCCAGCCGGTAGCCGGCCGGCAGCTTCACCTGCTGCGCCACCGCCGCCTGCGCCTCGGCGACGAAGCCGACCAGATCGCGGCCGCGGACATTGGAGAGGATGGTGGCGTAGCGCTGCGTGCCCTCGCGGATCACCTGGATCGGGCCCTCCTCCTCCGAGATCTTCGCCACCTGCGACAGGGCGACGGTGCGGCCGCCCGGCAGGGCCAGCATGACGCGCGAGAGGTCGGCCGCCGAGCGGCGCAGGCTGCCCTCGCCGCGCAGCACCAGCGGGATGCGCCGCTCCTGCTCCAACACGATGCCGAGCTCGCGGCCATCCACCCAGACGCGCAGCGCCTGCTGCACGTCCCGCACGTTCAGGCCGAGGCGCCCGACATTGAAGCGGTCGATCTCGACCTTGAGATACTTCATGCCCTCGTTGCGCAGGGCGAAGACCTCCGAGGAGCCGTGGATGCCCTCGACCAGCTTCTCGATCTCGGTTGCGATCCGGTTGAGCTCGGGGATGGAGTAGCCGAAGACCTTGATCACCACGTCGCCGCGGGCGCCGATGATCATCTCCTGCACCCGCATGTCGATCGGCTGGTTGATCGCGTAGCTGATGCCCGGGATGTGGTCGAGCACCTTCCGCAGCTCGTTGACCACGAAGTCCGGGTTCTTCGGCTCGCGCCACTCCGAGCGCGGCTTGATGTCGAGGAAGAGGTCGCTGTCGTTCAGCCCGACCGGGTCGATGCCGATCTCGTCGGCGCCGGCGCGGCCCATCATGCCGCGCACCTCCGGCACCGCGGCCATGATCTGCTGCTGGATCATGAGGTCGGTGGCGGCCGCCGATTCGACGTTGATCGTCGGGTGCTTGCGCACGGTGATGACCGGCGTGCCCTCATCCATCACCGGCATGAAGGTGGAGCCGATGCGGGTGAAGAGGAAGCCGGCCAGCACCAGCCCGGCCAGCGCCGCGGCGCCCACCTTCATCGGGTTGCGCATCGCCCAGGCGAGGAAGGGGTCGTAGACCCGGTGCAGCAGCCGCACCAGCCAGGGCTCCCGCGTATGGCCGCCGACCTTGAGCAGCGTCGCGGCCAGGGCCGGGACGAAGGTGAGCGAGAGGAACAGCGCCGCGCAGAGGGCGAAGGCGATGGTCAGCGCGACCGGCGCGAAGAGCCGCCCCTCCAGCCCCTGCAGCGAGAGCAGGGGCAGGAAGACGGTGATGATGATGATGACGCCCGAGACCAGCGGCACCGCCACCTCGCGCACCGCCTCGGCGGTGATGCGCATGCGGCCGCGGTAGTCGGCCCGGCCATGCGCGGTGCCGAGCTTGTGCGCCGTGTTCTCGACGATGACCACGGCGCAGTCCACCAGCAGGCCGATGGCGATGGCCAGGCCGCCGAGCGACATGATGTTGGCCGAGATGCCGGTCATGCGCATGACGCCGAAGGTGGTGAGGACGGCGAGCGGCAGGGAGAGCGAGACGACGAGCGCGGCGCGCAGGTTGCCGAGGAACAGTATCAGCAGCACGACGACGAGGGCGATCGCCTCCAGCAGCACCTTCTGCACCGTCCAGACCGCCTTCTCGATCAGCTCGTTGCGGTCGTAGAAGATGTCGATCTTGACGCCCTCGGGCAGGGTCTTCTGGATCTCCGCCAGCTTCGCCTTGGCGTTGTTCACCACCGTCTTGGCATTGGCGCCGCGGAGGCCGAGCACGATGCCCCAGACCGCCTCGCCCTCACCGTTGCGGGTGACGACGCCGTTGCGCGCCAGCGCCCCGAAGCGGACATCGGCGATGTCGGAGACCCGCACCACCCCGGTCGGATGCGCGGCGACGACGATGTGGCGGATGTCGTCGAGGTTGCGGATGCGGCCCTCGGCGCGCACCAGCAGCGCCTCCTCGCCGTCGCGCACCCGGCCGGCGCCGTCGTTGCGGTTGTTCTCGCCGAGCGCGTTGGCCAGCATCTCGGTGGTGATGCCGCGCGCCGCCATCGCCGCCGGGTCGGGCGCCACCTCGTAGGTGCGGACGAAGCCGCCGAGGGTGTTCACGTCGGCGATGCCGGGCAGGCCGCGGAGCTGCGGCCGGATCACCCAATCGAGGATGGTCCGCCGCGCCATGGGGGAGATGCTGCCGCCCTCGAGGGTGAACATCAGCATCTCGCCGAGCGGCGTGACCACCGGCGCGAGGCCGCCCGAGACGCCGTCCGGGAATTGCGATTCCAGATCGTCGAGCCGCTGGTCCACCTGCGTGCGGGCCCAGTAGACATCCGTGCCGGGAGCGAATTCGAAGGTCATCAGCGCGATGGCGTAGCGCGTGATGGAGCGGATCCCGACCAGGTTCGGGATGCCGCGCATGGCGATCTCGATCGGGTTGGTGATCTGCGCCTCCAGCTCCTCGGGCGGCAGGCCGGGCGCCTGCATCGCCACCAGCACCTGGGTGGGCGAGACATCGGGGAAGGCGTCGATCGGCAGCTTGCGGTAGGAATCGACGCCCCAGACGATCAGGCCGAGGGTGACGAGCAGCACGATCAGCCGCTGGCGCAGCGCCAGCGCGACGAGACGTCCGAGCATGCCCGGTTCAGCCCCCGTAGACTTCGGTGAGTTCGGCGAGCAGCGTCAGGATGCCGCGGGTGGCCACCTGGTCATCCAGCGTGAGGCCGGCGCGGATCGAGCTGGCGCTGGGGCTCTCGGAGATCACCGTCACCGGCTTGGCGCGGAAGCCGTCGGCGGATTTCACGAAGACCCAGGACCGGCCGGCATGCCGCACCACCGCCCCGGCCGGCACGCTCCATTGCGGCGTGCCGTTCGGCCGCAGCGCGACGGCGGCGGTGACCACCTGGCCTGGGCGCAACGTCTCCGCCCCGTCGGCGACCTCGACCACCGCGGTGACGCTCTGCGTCGCCGGGTCGACGCTGCGGCCGAGGCGGATCACCTCGCCCTGCGCGGCGGTGCCGGGGATGCTCATCCGCGTGCCGGGCTCGATCGCCATCGCCTGCGGCAGCGGCACCTGCAGGTTGACCCAGAGCGGCTTCAGCCGGGCGATGGAGAAGAGCGGGGCGGAGGCGGCGACGCGCTCGCCGGCGCTGGTCCGGGTCTCCAGCACCACGCCGTCCTCGGGCGCGGTGACGGTGAGGGCGGCGGCCATGCGCCGGGTCTTGCGCACGGCCTGGATGTCGGGTTCCGCCATGCCGAGCAGGGCGAGCATCTGCTCGCGCTCCTGCAGGTTGGTGCGGGCGAATTCGTGGTCGGCGCGGGTGGTCAGCAGCCGCCGCTCGGCGATGATCCGCTCGCGGTACATCTGCTCGTCGCGCGCCAGGCGCTGCTTCGCCAGCTCCTCGGCCGAGAGGGCCTGGAGATAGGTGCGCTGCGCCTCCAGCAGGTCGGTGCTGCGCAGCCGGGCCAGCGCCTCGCCGGCCTTCACCGGCTCGTTCGGCGCCACCAGCACGGTCTCGACCAGGCCGGCCGCGGGGGCGGCGACGATGCGGAGCTGCTGCGGCGGCACGGCGACGGTTCCGGGCAGCATGGTCTGCGCCGTCCCGGCCTCCGCCTGCACCCGCGTGACATCGATGCCCGCGGCACGGGCGCGCCGTTCATCCATCGGGATGAGGATCTCGCCCGTCGGACCTTCGGCCGCGCGCAAGGGCATGGCCGGCGCAAGCGCCGCCAAGGCCAGCACGCAGAGCCACCGCCGCGCCGCATTCCCAGAAAACACAGGTTCAGCCCCCAAAACATGCCGGGATTGGGAGGCGCACGGCTCAGCACCCAATGGTGTGCGTGCCGATAGCCCAAACTGCTCAACTGGCACGCGTCGGCACAATTAGGTCCTCTTCACCGGACGCGCCGCCTTGCGACGGTCTGCAACGCCGGCCGACACGCGGGATAATGGACGCTTTGTAAGGTATTTCAACCCCTCCGAGTTTGGCGTAGGGATCACGCAGCCGAGAAGGAAAGCCGCATGATCGTCCTCGTCACCGGCGCGACCGCCGGGTTTGGCCTTGCCATCGCGCGTCGCTTCGCCGCCGACGGGGCCCGCATCGTGGCGGTCGGCCGCCGGCAGGCGCGGCTGGCGGCGCTGGCCGAGGAGCTGGGCGCCGAGCGGGTGCATGCGTTGCCGCTCGACATCGCCGACCGCGCCGCGGTGGAAACGGCCCTCGCCGCCCTGCCGGACGGCTTTGCCGCGATCGACCTGTTGGTGAACAATGCCGGCCTCGCCCTTGGGTTGGAACCGGCGCAGTCGGCTCGCCTCGATGATTGGGAGGCCATGGTCGATACGAATGTGAAGGGGCTGCTCTACGTCACCCGCGCCGTGCTGCCGGGCATGGTGGCGCGCGACCGCGGCCATGTGGTCAATATCGGCTCGACCGCCGGCGAATGGCCCTATCCCGGCGGCAATGTCTATGGCGCGACCAAGGCCTTCGTCCGGCAGTTCAGCCTGAACCTCCGCGCCGACCTCTTCGGGACCCGGGTGCGGGTGACGGAGATCGAGCCCGGCCTGGTCGGCGGCACCGAGTTCTCCGCCATCCGCTTCGGCGGCGACGCCGCGAAGGCCGCGGGCGTCTATGCCGGGACCGAGCCGCTGACGCCCGAGGACATCGCCGATACCGTGCACTGGGTGGCGACGCGGCCGGCGCGGGTGAACGTCAACACCCTGCAGGTGATGCCGGTGGTGCAGAGCTTCGGGCCGCTGCGCGTCCATCGCGAATGAACGGCGTGTCCGGCTTCTTCGTCCCCCCCTATCCGGAGCGGCCGAAATCCCGCCTGCCGCTGCCCGAGCTGCTGCGGAGGGCGCGGCGCAGCTTCCTCGAAGTGTGGCTCGACGCGCATTTCGAGCAGGAGATGATCCCGACCCGGCTGCTCGCCCGGCGGATCCTCATCTGCAACAGCCCGGACAGCGTGCAGGACGCCTTCATCGACCAGCACGCGGCGCTGGAGCGGAAGAGCCCGCAGATGCGCCATGCGCTGGAGCCGCTGCTCGGCGACGGGCTGTTCATCTCGGACGGGCTGGTCTGGAAGGAGCGGCGGCGGGTGGTCGCCGCCGTCACCCATCCCTCGCGCCTCGCCTCGCTGACGCCGGTGATGACCGAGGTCGCCGCGGAGTTCCGCGAGGCCTGGCGGGCGCGGCCGGCGGGGCAGCCGCTCGACCTGCTCGCCGCCATGGGCCAGCTCGCGGCCGAGGTGATCTGCCGCACCCTCTTCGGCCGCCGGCTCGGCGGCGAGGCGGCGGCGACGGTGGTGCAGGCCTTCGCCCGCTACCAGGCGCGGATCGGCCATCTCGACCTGTTCAGCGTGCTCGGCCTGCCGGACTGGCTGCCGCGGCGGCGCGGCGGCGTGACCGCGGAGGTGCGGCAAATCCATGCCGTGATCGAGGGGCTGGTGCAGGAGGCCATGCAGGGAGGCGAGGCCTCGCTGATCCGCGCCATGGCCGAGGCGGCGCTGCCGGGCAGCGGCCGGCCGATGGATGCCACCGCCTTCCGCAACGAGGCGGCGACGCTCTTCATGGCCGGGCACGAGACCACGGCCAATGCCCTGGCCTGGGCCTTCTACCTGCTTTCCCAGGCGCCGGCGGCGGAGGCGCGGGCGGTGGCCGAGGCGGGCGCCCTCGGCGGCCGCGCCGCCACCTGGGAGGACCTGCCGCGCCTGCCCTTCCTCCGTGCCGTGGTCGAGGAGACGCTCCGGCTCTACCCGCCGGTGCCGCTGCTGGCGCGGCAGGCGCAGGAGAGCATCACCATCGCCGGCCATGCGGTGCATCCCGGCGACCTCGTCATGGTGGTGCCCTGGCTGCTGCACCGGCACCGGCGCTGGTGGCGCTGGCCGGACCAGTTCCTGCCCGACCGCTTCCTGCCCGGCGGGCCGGAGCGGCCGCGCCATGCCTACGTCCCCTTCAGCCTCGGTCCGCGGGTCTGCACCGGCATGGGCTTCGGCCTCGCCGAGGCGGTGATCGTGCTGGCGACGCTGCTGCCCGCCTTCCATCTGCGCCTCGCCCCGGGCGCCCGGGTCTTCCCGGTCTGCCGGCTGACCCTGCGGCCGGGCGAGGCGCTGCCGATGCTGCTGACGCCGCGATGACGCCGCGCCGGTGGCTGGTGGGCGGCTTCGACCGCGGCGTGGCCGCGGCCATGCGGCACCTGCCGACGCCGGCCGGCCAGGCCCTGGCCGGCGCCATCGCCCGCCACGTGGCGCCAAGGCTCTATCCCCGGCTGGACGCCATGGCGCGGGCGGCGGTGCCGCGGCTGCGGCCCGACCTCGCCCCGGATGCGGCGGTCGCGGCGCTGTGGGATGCGACCACCCGCACCGCCTGCGAGGTCCCCTGCTACATCCGCCTGCATGACGAGGGGCGGGTGACGATGCGGGGCGAGGCGGCGCTGCTGGCGCTGCACCGGGACCGGCGGCCGGTGATCCTCGCCGGGCTGCATCTGGGCAATTGGGAGATCCTCGGCCTGGCGGCGCACCGGCTCGACATCCCGGTCGCGGTGGTGCACGACCCGCCGCCGGCGGCCGAGTTCCGCGGCCAGCTGCTGGTGCGCGAGCGGCTGCGCGCCGGCGCCCGCCTGCTGCCGCTCGGCCGCGAGGCGACCTGGCCGGCGCTGCGGGCGGTGCGGGAGGGCCGCGAGATTCTCTATATGCTGGTGGACGAGGTCACCGAGGGCCGGGTGATGGCGCCGCGCCTCGGCCGGGCGGCGCCGCTCGGCGGCAACCTCGTGCAGGCGGTGAAGCTGGCCCGGCTGGCGGGCGCGGCGATCCTCCCCGCCTATGCGCTGCGCCTGCCCGGGCCGGCGGGCGACCCGCGCTTCGAGGCCTGCTTCCTGCCGCCGATCGAGGTGCCGCGCACCGCCGACCGGGCGGCGGATGTCGCGGCGGGGACCGCCGCGCTCGATGCGGCGATCACCCCGGCGGTGCTGCGCCACCTCGAGCAGTGGTTCCCCCTGCTCTACTGGCGCTGAGGCCGACCCGGGAGCCGGGATGGACTCAGCGCTGCGGCCGCGGCTTCTCCTGCCGGCCCGCGGCGCCGGTGGTGCGGAACAGGTCGTAGGCCGGCTTGCGCTCGCCGCGCGGGCCGACCAGGCCGAACCAGTTCTCGGTATCCGTGCGGCTGCCGCCCTTGTCGCGGTAGGAGTACCAGAAGATCGGCCCGGCCCAGGGCTCGCGGCCGACGCGGTCGATCGCCTGGCGGAGGATCTCGGCCTGGGTCTCGGGCGAGACGGCGTTCTTGCCGCCATCGGTGGGCGCGCCGAACTCGGTCAGCCAGATCTTTTTGTCGCCGTCGCCCTGCCCGACCATGATCTGGCGGATGCTGCGCTCCATGATGTCCCAGCCATTCCAGGGCACCGCGTCCCGTGGCGTCAGCGGCCAGGAATAGGGGTGGAAGCCGAGGGCGTCGAAATGCCCCTTGCCGCCGCTCGCATACATCCGCTTCACGAAATCGATGGCGCCGACATGGTCCCCGGCCGTCTCCGGCGCCGGGGACAGGCCGCCCGAGACGATGAAGCAATCGGGGAATTCGCGCTTCATGGCCGTGTAGGTGTCGCGCATGACGCGGGTGTAGACCGCCGCATCCGGCGGCGTGCCCCAGGCGCCCTGCATGTTGGGCTCGTTCCAGATCTCCCAGTAGCGGATCCGGCCACGGAAGCGCCGGGCGGTGGCCAGCGCATAGTCGATATAGGCGCTGCGGTTGCCCTCGAAGCCCATGCCGCCGCTATCGGCGACGAAGGAGGGCATGCCGTGCAGCTCGGCCAGGACCTCGAGCCCATGCCGCTTCGCCGTGGTCACGATCGGCTCGAATTTGTCGAAGTCGTAGATCGGCCGGCGGTAGGGCTGGATGTGGTCCCACCAGAAATCCGTGCGCAGCCAGGTCGCGCCGAGCCGGGCGTAATCCGCGATCTGGGTCTGCATCTCGGCGGGGGAATGGCCGAGGAGGTCTTGCAGCGGCGTCGCCAGGCCGAGCTCGACCCCCTTCCCGGCCGGGGCGGCGGCCGGCGGGGCCTTCTGCCGGGTTTGGGCCAGGGCCGGCCCGGCCAGGAGGCTGGCAAGACAGCCCTTCATCAGCACGCGTCGCATCTTGCTCCTCCATTCGCCCAGGCAATCCATGCCGGAGGAGCGAGGGCGGCCACCCGCCGTTCCCTGCCGACACGCCATTGTCGCGTCGGGCGGGCGGTGCAGGGAAGCGGCAAGGCTCCGGCGCGGCAGGCCGGCCTGCCGTCCTGCGGCAACCGCAGCGCCGGCGAAGCCCTTGCAGCACAAGGGTTTATCCTGGGTCGCCCGGCGCCCGCCAGCGCCGCGCAGCACAAGCGCTCGTGCGCGGACGCGCCGGCAGCCGGCGGCGACCGCAACGGGTCCCCGCCGGGCGCAGGGCCCGGCGGGGACAGGGTCAGGCGAAGACCATGTCGGCGGCGGCCAGCTTGGTGACATGGGCGAGGAAGACGCTGTCGCCCGCCGAGTCATAGGTGACCTTGAGGCCGGAGACGCCGTTCTCGGTCGCCACCTTGCTCGTCACGCTGCCCGAGGTGATGCCGGTGAAGCGCAGCTTGTCGGCGCCGGTGGCGAAGTCCTCGATCACCGCATGGCCGCTGCCCTGGGTGATGACGTAGAGGTCATTGCCCAGGCCGCCGGTCAGGTCGGCCGTGCCCTTGCCGAGGAAGAAGGTGTCGGAGGCGGCCCCGCCGGTCGCCGTCACCGGGCCGGCGCCGGCATGCAGCACCAGGCGGACGCTGCCCTCGGTGGTGACGATGTCGGTGCCCGCGCCGGTATAGACATCGGCCGTCGAGTATTTGCCGTTGTAGCTGGCGTTGAACAGGCTGCCATTGTTCGAGACGTCGTACTGGTCGAGCGTGGACAGGCTGGCGGCCGTGATCCTGACGGTGTCGTTGCCGGCGCCGGTGGTGATGAGCATGGTGTTGCCGGTGCCGGAGGCGTCGGAATGGGCGACCCAGGTGATCAGGTCGTTGCCGTTGCCGGTCGTGATGGCGCCCCCCTTGGCCGCCACCGCCATGACGTCGAGCCCGGTGCTGCCCGCGGCGCGGAGGTCGAGCTGCACCTGCTTGAAATTGTCCACCGCCAGATGGGTGTTGTTGGTCGCCGCCCAGCTGGCCGGCGCCGACTTCACGGTATCGACCGCGCCCCAGGCGGCGGTGGCGCGGAAGGCGTGGTAGTCCTGGCTGCCATAGGTGAGGTGGCTCTCCGAGACCTTGCTGTCCTGGCCCCAGCTGCCCGGCGTGCCGAACTGCATCGCCGGGGCGGTGTCGTTGGTCGAGCTGGCGGATTTGACGAAGGCGAAATTCACCGGGCCGTTGGAGCCGAGCGTGGCGGTGCCCCCGGAGAGGGTGGCGCCGTTGAAGCTGATGCTGTCGACATGCAGGTTGCGGTCGGTGGTGCTGGTGCCGCCCCAGGCATCGTTGAGGAAGGTCACGGTGAGGGTATGGTTGCCCGCGCCCCAGTTGCCCTTGACGGTGATGAGGTCGTCGCCCTTGCCGGAGAGGGCGCCGGCCGTCTGGGTCCCGCCGATGGCCACCCCATCGACCGCGATGGTGTACTGGGCGCTGCCCAGATAGGCGTCCTGCGAGATCCTCAGCACCAGCGCGTCGCTGCCGCTGCCGAGCGTCGCCGTCACCGCGGTGCCGGTGCTGCCGGAGCCGCCGCTGCTGGCCGGCACCGCCCCGTTCTTGAACACGTCATAGGCGGCCTTGTGCGAGCCATCGGTATGGACGAGGCCGAAGAAGCTCTCGGTCGAGTAGCCGGACCAGCTGCCGCTGCCGCGGTCCTGATAGGAGTAGTAGAGCAGCGGCCCCGCCCAGCTGGTGTTCTGCTGGAAGGTGATCGCCTGCTGCAGCATGGTGGCCTGGTCGGCCTCGCTGACGGCGCCGCTGCCGCCATCGGTGGGCGCGCCGAACTCGGTCATCCAGATCTGCTTGTCGGCGTCGCCATTGGCCACCATGAGGCTGCGGATGCCGCTCTGCATGATCTGGAAGCCGTTCCAGGACGCCGTGTCGTTCGGCATCAGCGGCCAGGAATAGGGGTGGAAGCCGAGGGCGTCGAAATAGGCCTCGGCGCCGTTGGCATACATCTGCTGCAGGAAGGAGACGGCGCTCTGCCAGCCGCTGCCCGAATCCGGGGCGGGGGAGAGGCCGCCGGAGATGACGAAGTCATTGCCATCGACCGATTTGATGGCGGTGTAGGCGGCCTTCAGGATCTGGGTATAGGCGGCGGCGTCGGGCTGGCCGCCCCAGAAGCCGGAGAGGTTCTGCTCGTTCCAGATCTCCCAGTAGTTGACCTGGTCGCCGAAATGCTGCGCGGCGGCCTTGGCGAAATCGCCATAGGCCGAGACGTTGGCCGCCACGCCGCCGCCATTCTGCACCCAGGAGGGCAGGCCGAGCAGCTCGCCGATCACCTTCAGGCCCTGGGCATTGGCAGCCGCGACCACGCGATCGACGGTGGACCAGTCGTAGCCACCGCTGGCCGTTGGCTTGACCAGGTCCCACCAGAAGTCGGTGCGCAGCCAGGTGGCACCCGTCGCCTTGTAGTCGGCAAGCTTCGCAGCCAGCTGGTCGTCGCTCAGGGTCGACAGTTCGCCGAGCGGGGTCGCGAAGCCAAGGGAGCCAAGTGTTGTCGCCATGCGAATTTGCCTCCGAATGAAGGCCCGATCTCTACCTTAGGTTGAGTAGGATGGGTTGATGCACGACTAACACGGTCGTTTTGGAACCAACAAGAGAAAATCTCGATTTAGTTATGATCATTGAGTAGCAAGGATTTTGCTGTCGGTAGCCCGGCCCGTTGTTTTTCCGGGGCCGAATTATCCCACGGCGAAACGAAATGTTTCTCGCTTTTGCCAGATTATGACTGGTGGCCGTGGCGGGTCCGCCGACCCTCGCCTGCCGGGATCAGGCGCCTCTCCGCACGCAGTTGCGAGGCAGGGAGACTGAACGTGACATCGAATCACGCAGCGCGTCATTGTCGGGACGATTGTGCCTGTGGCACACGCATCAGCGGGGTTGCCACCCTTCAGGGACGTCGATGACAGAGCCGCGATCCATTTTACACAACGTGCAGGTGCTCCGCTTCGTCGCGGCCACCGTGGTCCTTTTCGGCCATGTGCAGCACGAGGCGATGGAGCTGGGCTATGCCCGGCCGGATACCTTCGGCCTGCTCTCGGCGATCGACTGGGGAATGGGCGTCGACCTGTTCTTCATCATCAGCGGCTTCATCATGTACCTGATCGGCAAGGAGGAGTTCGGCCGCCGCGGCGCCCCGGGCAAGTTCATGAGCCGCCGCATCCTGCGCGTGGTGCCGCTCTACTGGTGCTTCTCCCTGGCCATGATCGCGGCGCTCGCCCTGATGCCGGGGCGGGTCACGGCGAGCATGTCGAGTCCCGAGCACATCATCGCCTCCTTCTTCTTCCTGCCTTGGCCCAATGCCTCGGGTGAGCTGCTGCCGGTCCTCGCCCTTGGCTGGACCCTGAATTTCGAGATGCTGTTCTACGCCGTCTTCGCCCTGGCCCTGCGCTTCGAGCGGAAGACCGGCATCGCCATCCTGTTCGGCGCCTTCGCCGCCCTGATCCTGCTCGGGGCGCTGGTGCCGGCCACGGTCTGGCCGCTGCACTTCTGGGGCAGCGCGATCATCATCGAGTTCCTGCTGGGCATCGGGCTGGCCATGCTCTACGCCGATGGCTGGCGGCTGCCGATGCCGACGCGGGCCGCGCTGGTCGGCCTCGCGGTGGCACTGACGATCGCCTTCGGCTTCTCCGCCATGGCGCATGTCACGCCGGACCGCGCGCCCTTCGAGACGCCGTCGCGCCTGATCCGCAACGGGCTGCCCTGCCTGCTCCTGGCGGCCGGCATGATCCTCGGCAGCCAGCCGGCACGGATCGGGCGGATCGGGCGGATCGGGCAGCTGCTGCGCCTCGGCGGCGACGCCTCCTACTCGCTCTACCTGTCGCATCCCTTCTCGATCAACGTCTTCGCCATCCTCTGGCGCTGGACGCACATCAACGATCCCTGGGCTTTCGTCATCTCGGCGAGCCTCTTCGCCATGGGCGCCGCCATTGCCGTCTACTACGCCCTCGAGAAGCCGATCCTGCTGCTGCTGCGGCAGCAGCGGCCGCGGCGGCAGGTGGATGCGGCGGTCGCCACGCCATGAGCCGCCTCCGGCCCGGCCGGCCGGAGCACCGCCACCGGGCGGCGCGGCCCGCCCGCGCCGCCCGGCCGCCCGTTCCGTGATTGCACCAGCAGACAGAGACATCGCGTCCAGCGTCGGAGATCCGCCTTGGCCATAGAACTCGGGGCAATGCGTCCGCGGCCGCTCGTGCGCCCCCAGCCGACGGGCGCCTCCGCCTCGCGCGCGAAGGTGACGCAGGCGCTGATCGCCCTCTCGATCGTGCTGGTCGCCTTCAACGACCTCGTCGAGTTCCTGCCGCTCGGCGAGATCGCGCATGACGCCTTCATCGTCATCTTCCCGATCCTGGCGCTGCGCCTGATGCTGTCGGAGGGCGGGCTGGAATTGCCGCAGCCCGTGGCCCGCTTCACCCTGGCCTTCACCTTCGTCGTGCTGGCCAGCATCGCCCTCAACTACGGCGAGATCTCACACGCCTTCTTCAAGGGCCGCTCGGGGATGGGGCGCATCCTGACCCAGAGCATGATCCTGGCCTTCGGGGTGCTGGTCATCATCGTCTACCACCGGGTGGCGCGGCTCGGCATGACCGCCGCGGTGGTGAAGGGGGCGCGCGGGGCCATCCTGGTCATGGCCTTCATGGGCGTGCTGGAATTCGCCTCCTGGTACTCGGTGCCGGGGCTCACCGACATCCACACCGCGCTCGCGAATGTCGTGCACTCGGATTCCGGGCCGCTCTATGTCGAGCGGCTTCGCATGACGGCCTTCGAGGTGTCCTGGGCCGGCGCGCTGCTGAGCTTCTTCCTGCCCTTCGCTGTCGTCCGGCTGCCGGGCGAGCAAAGCGCCTCCCGCTTCTACGCGCCGCTGGCCCTGGTGCTGGTTATCCTGGCCCAGTCGCGCACGGCGATGCTCGTCGTCGGCTTCCAATTCGTCATCGTCTTCTGGGCCCATGCCCGGACCCGGATGGACAAGGTGGTCTACGCCGTCGCCGCTCTCGGCGTGGCGGTCGTGCTGCTGGCCGGCAATACCGGCCTCTACCGCAGCACCGCCACCCTGCTGACGAACGTCATCGAGTACGGGACGCCGAAGCCGCTGGAGGCTGACAGCGACGAGAACACCTCGAACATCACCCGCTCGGTCGGCATCCGCGCCGCCCTCTCGATGTTCAAGACACGGCCGCTCTTCGGTGTCGGCTTCGGTCAGTTCGGCTATCATTACACCGATTACGTCCGGGCGGACGACCTGCGCAGCTGGGAGGTGCGCGAGTACATCGATGACGGCAACATCAAATGGCCGCCGAGCTACTCGATTCACGCCCGCCTGCTCTCGGAAACCGGAATCGCCGGCTACCTGGTCTGGCTCGGCTTCGTCGGCACCCTGACCTGGCGCGCCTTCCGCTACGCGCGCAACCAGGCGCTGGATGCCAGCCTGCGCGACATGCATTTCGCGGTCGGCATGACCCTGATCGGCGTGTTGCTGCTGGGCCTCAGCATCGACAGCTTCCGCTTCTTCGGCGGCTGGATTGCGATGGGCATCGGGATCGGCCTGCCGACACAGCCGCGCCGCCCCGCGCCCGATGCGCTGCGCCGGCCGCCGCTCGCCGCCATGGGACCGGACCGGCGGCGAGGCTGACGCGACACGGGAGGACGCGACACCGGCAGGGAGACGGAAGCGCCACCACGCTCCCGGCCTCCCGGCATGGCACCGCCACATCCTTGCGACTGGCCTCGCGATCGCGCGTGTGAAGTACCTGCTTATGGCCTGATGTTAGACTGAAAACTCAACTTTATGCTAGGTCGCGCCCCAGAGTCGGTTGCACCGCAGCAATTGTGTTGACCCACCCAACGGGTTGGGCGAGAGGATCGTCGCCGGGTCGAACAGGCTCGCGCATGAGGGCGGGTGGCGACCTTGTCTCAGCAGGGCAGATCGCCGCGTCAACTCGCCAGAGCGGGCGGGCGACAGGCCCTCGCCAGGGAGAGGCGTCACGGCAAGGCGCCTTTGGTGTGAGGGGCCTGCTGCCGATGTGGCGGTGCTGGTGCGTCGGTGCCCTGGAAGCAGGGCAATGGCGCATGGCCGTCGCCGAAGGCTGCGCCGCACCGGCGCCGGATCCTCGCTGGGCAACTGCATGGTCCGGCGGGTTGTTGTAGCGGCTCAGAACGCCGCCTTGGACCGCGGGTGGGGAGGCGATGTTCGCCACAGCAACGATTCCGGGCCATCACGCCACAAGCGAAATCCAGGTCAGTACTCAACCTGAAGTAGTTTAATGCACGCGGACCACTAACCCCTTGTGGTTTAAATTGAGGGGTCTTCACGCTTGGTCACAGGTCCGTAACGTGCCTCACTTCAGTTTGTGTGATTACGCTCGACTTGTGCAGGATGGGGCTCTCTCAACCGCTGATTATTGTTGCTGTTAGTTGAAAGCGGTAAAGATATTGTTTGTTGTGGTGAATACAGTCCAGCGGTCCAAATGCGGCGCGATTGTGGCTTGGGCGAGCTTGCTCGCTCGGTGATCGCGGGGACATCGTGATGGCAAGGATGATGGATTTGCACGCCGATCGCGGCCTGCCGCCAACCTGGCTGCCCAGGTTGTCGCAGGCCGGCCGGAGCGGGCAAGCCGAGGGTCGGCGGCCGCAGGCAGGCGCGGCCGAGGCCTGCCGTCCGCCGCGCATCCTGCAGGTCGTGGAGTGTGCGGCGACCGGCGTCGGGCGGCATGTGCTCGACCTGACGGAGGGGTTGCTGCAGCGGGGCTGCGAGATCCACGTGGCCTATTCCTCCGGCCGCTGCGACCGGGTGTTCGCCGAGCGCCTCGCACGCCTCACCGAGGTCGGCCAGACGGTCATGACGATGCGCAGCCGGCCGCATCCGACCGATGCCAAGGCGGTGCTCGCACTGCGCCGGGTGATGCGCCTGCACGGCCCCTTCGACATCGTGCACTGCCACAGCTCGAAGGCCGGGTTGCTGGCCCGCCTCGCCGCCAACGGCCTCGGCGCGCGCGTGGTCTATACGCCGCATGCGATCTACACCATGTCGCCGAACCTCACGCCGAGGATGCGGCAGCTCTACCGGACGGCCGAGGTCAGCCTGTCCTGGCTGACCGACAAGATCATCGCCGTCAGCCGGGCGGAGCTCGAGGAGTGCCGCCGCCTCGGCATCCGCGACACGCGCCTCGCCCTGGTGCCGAACACCGTCGGCGAGCCGAACTGCCTGCCGCGCGCGGTGGCGCGGCAGCAGATCGGCCTCGGCGAGGAGGAGGTCGCCATCGGCTTCGTCGGGCGCCTCAGCGAGCAGAAGGGGATCGACCGGCTGCTCGATGGCTTTGCCCAGGTGCCCGCCACGGCGCCGGCGCGGCTGGTGATCATCGGCGATGGCGAGCTCGCCGCGCAGGCGCGGCGCCAGGCCGAGACGCTCGGCATCGCCGCCAGGGTGCTCTGGCTCGGCGCCCGCCCGGCGGAGCCGCTGCTGCGCGCCTTCGACGTCTTCGCCATGCCGAGCCGCTACGAGGCCGCCAGCTACAGCCTGCTCGAGGCGATGGCGGCCGGGCTGCCGGTCATCACCACTGCCACCGGCAGCGCCAGCGACCTGATCACCGACGGGCATAACGGCTATTGCGTGCCGGTCGAGGATGTCGGCCGCTTCGCCACCTGCCTCTCGGCCCTGGTGACCGATGGCGCCCTGCGCGGCGCGATGGCGGAAGCGGCGCGCCAACCGCGGCGCGAGACGGCGGGCGTGCAGCAGATGGTGGAGGACGTCCTGTCGGTCTATGCGGCCGCGACGCCCTCCCGTCCGACCTGGCGCGCCGCCGCGATCGACGCGGCGTGACCACCGGCTGCCGCATCGGGATGGCACGACCGGACGGGCGTCTTGCGATGGCCGCAGCCTCGCCCGTTCCGGCCCTGATGCGGCCATTCCGTCCCGGCAGCCTCGATGGTTGCGCGCATGGCGGGCCTGGCATTCTCACCCTTGGGCGAGACGGCAGTCTGGTGAATTGACTTACATGACAGCATATGGGCCTGTCAGTCCCACAAGCGGAACGGTGTGTGGCCTGCCATACGCGTCGAGACGGCAGAAGGCCGCCCCTCGCGCCCGCCCTTGCCGAAGCGCGGCCAGGACCAGCAGCGGGCGGCATCCTAGCGGCGTCGGCCGCAGCGGGATATGCGCGAGAACACAGGCCGGCCGTCTCGAGATGGTGGTGCGAAGCAGGGCATGCTGCAGAGGATGACCCGGTAATGACGGCGGATGCGCGCATGGTGTGGCAGGTGACGGCGTGACCGCGATCTCCACACGGCAGATGCTGACGGGCTTGTTGTCGTCCTCGGCCGCCGCCTGGGTGCGCCAGGCCTCGACGCTGGTGCTCTACATCATGGCGGCGCGGCTGCTCGCGCCCGACGAGATCGGCGTCTTCGCGCTCGCCAGCGCCCTGGTCCTGATCCTGGAATACGGCGTTTTCGACGCGGTGTCCGAGACGGTGGTGCAGCGCGCCTCCCTCGAGGACGGGCATATGGGCGCGGCCATCGGCATGGCCGTGGTGGTGGCGAGCCTCTGCACCGTCCTCGGCATCCTCGCCTCGGAGCCGCTCGCGCGAGCCTTCGCGGTGCCGGAGCTGGCGCATGTGCTGCCCTGGATGATCGGCAGCGTCGCCGTGCTCTGCTTCGCCTCGGCGCATGTCGGCGTGCTGCGGCGGCAGGCGCGCTTCCACCTGATCTCGCTGCTGCAGGTGGTGGGCGCGGTCTCGGGCTGCGCCATCGGCGTGGTGCTGATGCTCCTCGGCTGGGGCATCTGGTCGCTGGTCGCCTATTTCCTCACCGAGAAGGTGGTCTACGGCGCCGGCGCCCTGATCTGCGCCATCCGCGCCCCCGTCGCCCGCTTCTCCCGCCGGCATGTCGCCGACCTCTATGGCTATGGCGCCGCGATCGGCGGCCAGCGGATCGCCTTCTTCCTGCGCAACCAGATGGACCGGCTGCTGATCGCCTGGCTCTGGGGGCCAGACGTGCTCGGCGCCTACCAGCTCGCGGCGCGCATCTTCGAATCCGTCGGCTCCACGCTGCTCGCGCCCGCCTCGAAGCTCTTCTTCGTCACCTACACGCGGGTGCAGGGCAACGCGGCGCAGCTGCGCACGAATTTCCTCCGCAGCCTCGAAGGGCTCGCCTTCGTCGCCTTCCCGGCTTTCGCCGGCCTGGCCGCCGTCGGCCCGCAGGCGGTGCACGTGCTCTTCGGCAAGACCTGGGGCCAGAGCGAGTTGCTGCTGCAGCTTCTCTCCCTCGGCGGCATCCCGCTTGCGCTCAACGTCATGGCGGGCACCGCCATCTCGGCCACGGGCCGCGCCAAGCTCTATCTCGTCATCGAGATGGTGGCCGCGGCGGCCGGCGCCGTGTTGCTGGGGGCCATGGCCACCTTCGGCATCCTCGGCATCGCCCTTGCCCTGCTGGTGCGGGAGTCGCTCGTGGCGGCGACCTATGCGGTGCTGCTGCGCGCCTGCCTTGGCATCCGCATCCGGAGCTTCGTCGGCGCCATCGCGCAATGTCTCCTGGTGTCGCTGGCGATGGGCGGCTTCGTGCTGCTCTGCCTCGACAAGGTGGTGCCCACGATGCCCGCGCCGCTCCTGCTTGCTGTTGGCGTGGCACTTGGGGCAGTCTTCTATGGGGCGATCATGTCAGCGACGCGTTGGCAGCAGATCAGCCAGGCGGTCACGACCCTTCGGGGCGGCAGGACCGCCTTCCCGGTGGAATGACGAGGCGCTTGTGGCCAGGGCGCACGCCGAGGGAAGAAATGACCCGCAAAGAGGTCGGCCGGCAATGTCCGCTTCGAGGGGAATGGTGAATGAACTCTGAAAACCAGGCCGGACAGCTTGAGCAGATCCCGCGACAGATCCATTATTGCTGGTATGGCGGCGCGCCGCTCAGCAGCCTCAGCCAGCGCTGCCTGCAGACTTGGCGTGACGTCATGCCCAGCTACGAGATCCGCCGCTGGGACGAGAATGCGCTCGACCTGCGCAGCCCCTATGTGACGGCGGCCTACAAGCTCAAGAAATTCGCCTTCGTCGCGGACTATATGCGGCTGCGGATCCTCTACGACGTTGGCGGCATCTATCTCGACACCGACATCGAGGCGGTCCGCCCGATGGACGATCTTCTGCCGCTGTCGCTCTTCTTCGGCCTGCAGTCGCCGGGCAGCGTCGGCGTCAGCGTGATCGGTGGCGCCAAGGGGCATCCCTTCCTCCGCCAGATGATGGATGCGCTGGACAAGGAAGCGCTGACCGGGAAGCTCACCTTCCAGCCCCTGCCGGAGCTGGTGACCGAGCTGGTCGCGTCACATGGCCACCAGGACCTGAATATATTCCCCGAGGATTATTTCTACCCCTACAACCCCTATAGCGAGGTGACGCTCCGCAAGAAGCCGCTGCAGTGCAACATCTCGGCCCAGACCTACTGCGTCCATCACTGGGAAGGCACCTGGCTCGGCGACATGTCGCTGCGCATGATGGTTGGGCTGCGGCTGAAGAATGCCCTGCGGAAAGCCAGCTTGCGGTTCCAGCATCTCGGCGCCTGAGACGGGCCACGGTTCGTGCCGCCCCGCAAAAGGAGGGGTGGCACAGGTCAGGCCGCAGCCGGGTCGACCGGCTGACGGGGACCTTGGGTCCGATTTCAAAACCTCTCGCAGCGATGAAGACCCGACAGGCGATGCTCACCGCCTGGTGTCTTCGCAAAAGGCACCGATTCCCACCCAATATGCCTTCATAACGGTAAGCCGGGCCTCGCATCGAGCGTCCTGAGTGGGAAAGATTCGGGAAAGATATTTTGCCGAATATGTAACGTACATATGAGATCGGTACGCACAAGTTTAGATGCGCACGTCGCAGCAAAACCTATAATGGTGGATATGCGGGACATATCATCGATGTGTGCGAGAGCGGGACGATTGGCTGATGCTTCGGGAGGAAAGGGTGGATGACACACGATAGCGGCATCCCGAAGGTCATTCATTACTGCTGGTTCGGCAGCTCGCCGATCAGCGAGCTCAGCCGTCATTGCCTCGAGACTTGGCATGCCGTCATGCCCGACTACACAGTCGAGGCCTGGACGGAGGCACGCCTGGACCGGTCGATCCCCTATGTCGACATGGCCTATCGGCAGCGGAAATTCGCCTTCGTGGCGGATTACGTCCGCCTGAAGGTGCTGTACGAGCATGGCGGCATCTATCTCGACACCGATGTCGAGGCGCTGAAGCCGTTCGACCAGCTCCTGGGCTCGCGCTTCTTCATCGGCCTGCAGCTGCCGAACAGCGTCGGGGCCGGCGTCATCGGCGCGGTGAAGGGCCATCCCTTCCTGAAGGCCGCCCTCGAGCAACTCGACGCCGAGGCGGCCTCCGGCACGCTCAGCTTCGAGCCCTTGCCGGAGATGGTGACGCGCCTGCTTGCCTCGCGGCAGTTCGACGACGCGCTGGTGCTGCCGGAGGATTATTTCTACCCGTACAACCCCTACAGCTCGACGGTGCTGAAGCAGAAGCCGTTGCAATCGAACATCTCGCCACGGACCCTCTGCATCCATCACTGGGAAGGCACCTGGCTCGGCGACATGTCGCTGCGCATGATGCTGCGCCTCCGGCTGAAGCAGGCCTTGCAGAAGCTGCGGCCGATGCGATTGAGCCGGCCGCCCCTGCCGCGCCCGCGCACCCACCGCGCCTGATCGCAGAAGCCCGTCCGCAGCCGCCACATCGCGATATCTCCCGCACCCATCGTGAAGGCCACTGAAGGAAGGGCAGCGATATGTCCTGGACGACGCCACCGGCCGGCGCCCCCCTGATGGCGCGCTCGGCATGAGCCTGCCCACCGCGCCGCTCGCCGGCGATACCATGGCCGCCCATCCGGCGCCCGGTCTCGCCGCCACGCCCACCGAACTCATCCTCCTCGCCCCATCCGACCGCATGCGCGCCTGGCTGCCGCGTCTCGCCGAGGCCCTCGGGCACAGGCTCGCGGTGCCGGTCCGCCTGATGCGGGCACCGCTGCCGGCCGAGCCGCCCCTGCCCTCCGAAGGCATCGAGCGCCGCCTCTTCGGCAGCACCGGGCAGGACCTCGCCGCCTGGCTGCCCTCGGCGGCGCTGCCCTCGGCCGAGGGCATAGACCCGGCCACGGCCTTGATCGTCAACGCCACCGGACAGGACCCGAAAACCCTGCCGGCCGGTCTGCGCGCGGCCCGCATCCTCTCGCCGCTCTATCACGGGCGCTTCGAGATCGGCGGCCTCGCCGCGCCGCTGCTGGCCGGCGAGGCGCCGCATCTCGGCGTGCTGCTCGGCACGGCCGAGGCAAGCCGGCTGTTGCAGGGCGCCCGGCTCGCCGTGCCGCAACGCGACACGCTGGGGCACGCGCTGGACAGCATCCTCGGCCGCGCCGTCACCCTGCTCCGCCTCGCCGCGGAGCATCTGCTGACCGGCCGCCCGCTGCCCGAGCCGGCGCCGCTGCCGGCCGCGGACACGGCCTTGCCGGGTCTCGGCTACTGGCCCCGCCGCCTCGCCTCCGCCACCCTGCCCAAGATCGGCCGGCAATTCACCAAGCCGCTGTTGCGCTACGAGGACTGGTGCTTCGGCTATCGCCGCCAGCAGGGCACGGGCTCGCCGCTCGACCTCTCGCTCGATGCCGCGAGCTTCCGCATCCTCGAATCCAGCCCGGACCGCTTCTATGCCGATCCGGTGCTCTTCTCCCATGCCGGCGTGACGGCGATCTTCTTCGAGGATTACGACTACGCGACCCATCGCGGCCGGATCAGCCATGTCGTGCTCGATGCCGAGGGCAACCCCAGCGCCCCGGCCGAGACGCTGACCCTGCCCTATCACCTCTCCTACCCCTTCGTCTTCCAGGTCGGGGAGACGGTGCTGATGATCCCGGAATCCAGCGAGAACCGCACCGTCCAGCTCTGGGAGGCGGAGCGCTTCCCCGATCGCTGGCGCCTGCGCACGGTCCTGCTCGAGGATATCGAGGCCGCCGACACCACCCTGCATTTCGATCGGCGCACCGGGCTGTGGTGGATGTTCGCGGCCGTGACCGAGTTCGGCAGCTGCTCGCACGACACCCTCTCGCTCTTCAGCAGCGAGCGGCTGGAGGGGCCCTGGACGCCGCATCCCGGCAACCCGGTGAAATTCGACCCCGGCACCGCCCGGCCCGCCGGGCCGCTGGTCGAATGGGAGGGACGGCTCTTCCGCCCCGCGCAGGACTGCACCGCTTCCTATGGCGCCGGCCTGGTCTGGTGCGAGATCGAGGAGTTGTCGCGCGAACGCTTCCGGGAACGGGTGGTGGCGCGTCATGGGGCGCCGCCCGGCTATACGGGGGTGCACACCTATGGCCGCGGCGGCGGCTTCGAGGTGGCGGACTTCAAGCGCAACCGCCGGCGCCGCGGCTGAAAGCGGCCGGGCCGCCGCCGGAGGAGCAGGCGGCCCGGCGCGGCCCTCAGGCCTCGACCTGCTCCACCGCCACCACCTCCGGCACATAGTGCCGGAGCATGTTCTCCACGCCATGCTTCAGCGTGGCGCGGGAGGAGGGGCAGCCCGAGCAGGCGCCCTGGAGGTGCAGGCGCACGATGCCGTCGCGGAAGCCGCGGAACACGATGTCGCCGCCATCGCCGGCGACGGCGGGGCGGACGCGGGTGTCGAGCAATTCCTTGATCTGCTCCACGACCTCGGCATCCACCGGGTCGTAGTCACCCTCGCCATCCTCCTCCGCGGCCTCGATCACCGGCTGGCCGGAGACGAAATGGTCCACCAGGGCGGCGAGCACCTGCGCCTTCAGCGCGCCCCAGCCCTGTTCGCCATCCTCGGTCACGGTGACGAAATCGGTCCCGAGGAAGACCCGCGCCACGCCCGGCAGGGCGAAGAGGCGGGCCGCGAGCGGGCTGCGCAGCGCCGCCTCGGCCGAGGCGAAATCGGCGGTGCCGCGATCGCCCATCACCTCACGGCCCGGCAGGAATTTCAGCGTCGCGGGGTTCGGGGTGCCTTCGGTCTCGATGAACATGCGTTGGATCCTGGCGTCGGTATTTCCAGAGCAAATTGGTCGGGTTCCCCCCGGGGCGCAAGGCGGCGGGCATGCAACGGGTGCGTTGCCCGCATGCGATCCCGCGGCGGTGCTGCGGCCCGGCCTCAGGTCACGCGCTCGAGCTCCTTATCGTCCAGCCCGCCGGGCACGATGGTCAGCGGCACCCGCACCCGGCTGGCATAGCGGCCAATGAGCGCCGAGATCAGCGGCCCCGGCCCGCTGCCGGTCGGCGCCGAGGCCAGGACCAGGATGGAGATGCGCGGGTCCTCCTCCAGCAGGGCGATCAGCTCGTCGCGCGGGTCGCCCTCGCGGATCAGGACGATGGGCAGGCCGCCGGTGATCTCCTGCACCTGGGCGCCGAGGCCGGAGAGCAGCTTCTCCGCCTCCTCCCGCCGCTCCTCGGCCATCAGCACGCCGACCCCGGCCCATTCGATCATGCCGACCGGCTCCAGCACCCGCAGCAGCGCCACCCGCCCGCCGCCGTTGCGGGCGCGCAGGCAGGCGTAGCGGAGCGCCACCTCCCGTTCCTCGCTGTCGTCCACGACGACCAGGAACACCCGGTCCCGCTTGGCGGTCGCCGCCTTCTCCGCTGCGGTCTCGCCCATCAGCCCCTCCGGAACAGCACGCTGCCGAGCCACCCGGCCAGGGCGGCGACGGCGATGCAGGCGAGACCGTAGAGCAAGGGCTGGACCTGCGCGACGGTCGCGATGCGGTCCGCCGTGCCGACCCGGTCGACCCGGAACAGCAGATCCTCCCGCGCGATGATCTGGCGGGAGCGGACGAGCAGCACCTCCACCCGGTAATCCCCGGTCGGGACCTCGGCCGGCAGCGGCAGCCGGACGAAGAAGAGCCGGCTGCCGGCGATCTCGATCGGCGCGCTGTCCTCGATCCAGAGGCCGGAATCGCGCTCGAGCTCCAGCAGCGCCCGGCGGAAGGCCGGGGAGCGGGCGCCGGTGCTGGCGAGCGGCAGGGCATCCAGCCCGAGGGCGTGCCGCTGCCGCTGCTCCTCCGGCAGGATCTGCCAGGCCGGCCGCGTGCCGGCGAGCACGTAATAGCCGGGGACGCCGGCGAAACGGGCCGAGGGCCCGTTGACCCAGACCAGGCCGGCGACCGCGACCTTCCGCCGCACCACCACCGGCCGCGTCGGGCCGCGCGCGACGATGATCACCTCGTCGCCGCCGGGCCCGATGGGCTGCTCGGTGCTGCCGAAGACGACGAGGGAGGCGCCGGTGAAGCCGGTGGTCACCTCGATATCGGTGCGCGAGAGGGCCGCCACCAGCGGCTGGTCCTGCGCCCGGGCCGCGACGCCGAGCAGAAGCGGCAGCAGCACCGCCAGGAGGCGGCGGATCACAGCGCCGGGCCCGCGCTGAACAGGTTCTGCGGCGGCCGCAGCAACCCCCAGAGCAGGCTCATGGCCACGCCGAGGACGAGCAGGCCGAGCAGCGCCCGCGTCTCCTCGCCCCGCAGCCGCGTGCCCATGGAGGCGCCGAACTGCGCCCCGGCCACGCCGCCGACCAGCAGCAGCAGGGTCAGCAGCACATCCACCGTGCCGAGTTGCACCGCCGCCAGCAGGGTCACGTTGGCGGCGACGAAGACCACCTGGAAGAGCGAGGTGCCGATTACGACCGAGGTCGGCATGCCGAGCAGGTAGATCATCGCCGGCACCAGCATGAAGCCGCCGCCCACCCCCATCACCGCCGAGAGCAGGCCGATGCCGGCGCCGATCAGGAAGGGCGGGATGACGGAGATGTAGAGCCGCGACTTGCGGAAGCGGGTCTTCAGCGGCAGCCCGTGCATCCAGGTATGGGCGTGCAGCTTGCGCCGCGTGGCGCTGCGGCGGCGGCGGATCGCCCGCACGCTCTCCATCACCATCAGGCCGCCGACCGTGCCCAGCACCACCACATAGAACACGGAGACGGCGAGATCGACCTGGCCGATGCGGCGCAGCAGGGCGAAGAGCTGGACACCCAGCACCGAGCCGGTGAAGCCGCCGGCCAGCAGCACCCCGCCCATCTTGGCATCGACATTGCCGCGCCGCCATTGCGCGATGAGGCCGGAGACCGAGGCGCCGATCGTCTGGTTGGCGCCGGAGGCGACGGCGACCGGCGAGGGCACGCCGATGAGCAGCAGCAGCGGCGTCAGCAGGAAGCCGCCGCCGACGCCGAACAGCCCGGAAAGCCAGCCGACGCCGAAGCCGATGGCCATGAGAAGGAAGGCATCCACCGACATCTCGGCGATCGGCAGATAGACCTGCATCGCATGTTCCGGATCAGCAGCGGGGCGGGCTCAGCCGGGGTTTGGACCGGGCCAGCGGCAGGGGCAAGGCCGAAATCGCCCCACCGGTGCAGTCCGGCCACAGCGTGGCGTGCAGGCCATGGCAAAGACTCAAGGGCGGCGGCAGCAAACCCCGGCGTGGCACCTGCGTTCTCCGCCGGCATCACAACCGGAGGTCGCCAGCATGCCCAGCCCAGCAACTACCACCGCCGGCTACGGCACTGGCGTGCCGGACGGCACCCCGCCCCTGCCGAGCCGCATCTCCTGGGGCGCGGTCTTCGCCGGCGGCGTGGTCGCCGTCGCCGTTGCGACGATGCTGAACATCCTCGGCGTCGCCATCGGCGCGAGCGCCGTGGATGCCAGCGCTGGCAGCACGCCGGGCGCCTCCAGCTTCGGCATCGGCGCGGGCATCTGGCTGCTGGTCGCCAACCTCATCGGCCTCGCCACCGGCGGCTATGTCGCGGCACGGCTCTCGGGCTCGGCGGATGTGACGGACAGCGTGCTGCACGGCCTCTCGGTCTGGGCGATCGGCTTCCTGCTCTCGGCGGTCCTGCTCGGCAACGTCATCGCCGGCGCGGCGAGCACCACGGTCCAGGGCGCCTCCTCCGCGCTGGGCGGCCTGATGCAGGGCGCCGGCAATGCCGCCTCCTCGGCGGCCGGCCCGATCAGCCAGGCGGCGCAGCGGGTGGATCCGAAGCAGCTCGTCGACCGCGCCCAGAACGCGCTGCGCACCGGCGGCGATCCGGCGCAGATGACCAGCGACCAGCGCAACGCCGAGATCGCGCAGCTGCTGACCCGCCGGGTGAGCAACGGCAATCTCGACCAGGGCGACCGCGACCGCCTCAGCCGGCTGGTGGCCACCGAGTACAACATCCCGCCCGAGGAGGCCTCGCGCCGCCTGCAGCAGGTGGAGACCCAGGCCAACCAGGCCCTGCAGGAGGCCGAGACCCGCGCCCGCGAGGCGGCGGATGCGGCCGCCACGGCCGGCGCGGTCGCCGCCTACTGGATCTTCGCGGCCATGCTGCTCGGCGCCGTCGCCGCGGTGCTGGGCGCCCGGGTCGGCACCCGCAATGCGGCGGCGGTCCGCCGCTACGCCTGATGGCCTGACCGCCGCGGTCGTGGGACGGTCCCGCGCCGCGGCGGAAGGGGCAGTCTCGCCTGGGCGGCGCGATGGGCGGGGCCGGCGATCCGGCCCCGCCCGGGCGTCGGAATACGGGCCCCGGAGAGGGCCGAACCGGGGCCGCGCGGCAGCGTTGCTCCGCGGCAGCTTCGGAGACAGGCCCTTGCGCAGCATCCTCGCCGCCACCCTCCTCGCCCTGGCCCTGGGCGTCTCGCCGGCCCTGGCGAAGCAGGGCGGCTGTCTCAAATACGGCGCTGCGGGCGCCGTCGCCGGCCATATGGTCGGCAGCGGCCATGGCGTCGCCGGCGCCGCGGCGGGCTGTGCGCTCGGCCTGCATGAACGCCACAAGGCGGAGAAGCAGGACGCCGCGCCGCAGCAGCCGGCGAATCCGCAGTCGCAGCGGCAAGACGCCCCGGCGCACTGATCGCCGGCATATAGCCAGGGTTCGGCGGACCGGCCCCGGGCGAGGCCGGCCGGGTGGCGGGTGGCGCCCTGGCCCGGCCTCAGGCGCCCGGCCGGGCTTGTCCCGCGGCCATCCGCGTCGGCTTCGCCGCCTTGTGCAGGGCGACGCCCCGGCCCTGCCGCGGCTTTGCCGCTTTCGCCACCTGCTTCGCCACGGGCCGTGCCGGCGCGCGCTTCGCCTGCGGCGCGAGGCCTTGGCGCGGCTGGGGCGTGACGCCCGGCCGCGTGACGCTCGGGCGGCGGATCGGGCCCGGCGCGGGGGCGCCCGGATCCTCCAGCAGGTCGGGCTCGCTCTCGCGGCCGAGCTCGGCATCGCGGTTCTGCCGCCAGAGGCTGCGCAGCCGGGCATAGACATCGAGCGAGCCGGAGCGCAGCTCGTCGAGCGCCTCGATGCTGCGCTCGCGCTGGTCCAGCCCCTCCATCCCCGTGCGGCCGAGATTGGCCCCGACCGGCATGGTGTAGCTCAGCGGGTTGATGAAGCCGTCGGCGACCATGCCGGCGAAGTCGCGCGGCGTGGAGGGTCCGATCATCGGCACCATGAGGTAGGGGCCGTCCGGCAGTCCCCAATTCGCCAGGGTCTGGCCGAAATCCGCCAGCTGCTTCGGCGGCCCGCCGATGGGCGCGAGGTCGAAGAGCCCGCCGAGGCCGAGCGTCGTGTTGATGACGAAGCGCATGAAGGAGGTGCCGGCCTCGATCGGCTTGCCCTGCAACAGCCGGTTGGCGGTGACCACCGGCTCGTTGATGTTCTCGAGCACGTTGTGGATGCGGGCCCGCGGCCAGGGGCCGAGCACCGCCCGGTAGCCCTCGGCGATCGGCTTGAACAGCGCGTCGTCCATGGTGAAGTTGAAGGCGAGGATCCGGCGGTTCGTCGCCTCGAAGGGGTCGGCCGGGTCGATGGGCCGGTCGGTCACGATCACCGGCGGCGTCTCGCTCGCCTGCGCCACCTGCTGCGGCCGGTCGGCCTGGTGTCGCGGCCCGGCCTGCTGCGCGCAGCCGGCGAGCAGGAGGGCGAGGCTGAGGAGTGCGGCGGGCGGCGGCGTCATGCGGCAGGGTTACCAGAGGCGGGGGCGGCAGGCTAACGCAGGCCGGGGCCGGGCAGCGATGCGGGGTGGTGCTGAAATATCATGGCTGAACTGCTGCTTGCGGCGCCGGGCCTGCTCGCCGCGCTGGCCGCGCTCGCCGGCGGCGCGACGGCGCTGCTGGCCGGGCGCGCCCTTGGACGGCTGGCCGCGACCCCGCCGGATGCCGGCCCGGCCCTCGCTGCCAGCATCCTGAAGCCGCTGCACGGCACCGCCCCGGGCCTGGAGGCGGCGCTGGCCTCCACCCTGGCGCAGCGGCACGCCGCGCCCTTCGAGGTGCTCTTCGCCGTGCGCGACCCGGCGGACCCGGCGGCCGGGCTGGCGGAGGCGGCGATGGCCGCCCATCCGGCGGTGCCGGCGCGGCTGCTGCGCGACCCGCGGCTGCACGGCGCCAACCGCAAGGTCTCGCAGCTGGTGAACCTCGAGGGGCTGGCCCGGCACCCGGTGCTGGTGGTGGCCGATGCCGACATGGCGGTGCCGCCGCATTGGCTGACCGCGGTGACCGCGCCGCTGGCCGACCCCGCGGTGGGGCTGGTGACCTGCCTCTACCGCGGCGAGGCGGGGGATGCCGGGCTGTGGTCGCGCCTCGCCGCCCTCTGGATCGACTGGCAATTCCTGCCCAATGCCGCGCTCGGCGAGGCGATGGGCCGGGCCAATGGCTGCTACGGCGCCACCATGGCACTGCGGGCGGAGACGCTGCGGCGATTGGGCGGCTTCGCGGTGCTGGCCGACCTGCTGGCCGACGACCATGCTCTGGGCGTGGCGGTGCGCCGGCTCGGCCTGCGGGTGGTGGTGGCGCCGGTGCTGCCGGGGCATGTCATGGCCGAGCCCGGTCCCGGGGCGCTGGCGCGGCACGAGCTGCGCTGGGCGCGGACGCTGCGGCTGCTCGACCCGGGCGGCTATACCGGCATGGGGGTGACCTTCCCGCTCGCCTGGGGGGCGCTGGCGGTGCTGCTGCTGCCGGCCGCCCTTTCGCCCCTGGGCTGGGCGGCGCTGGCGCTGGCGCTGGGGGCGCGGCTGGCGCTGGCGCTTCGGGTGGACCGGGCGTTGCACCGCCGCCTCAGTCCGGCACGGCTGGCATTGCTGCCCCTGCGCGACGGCCTCTCTTTCGCTATATGGGCCTTGGGGCTGGCCCGCGGCACGGTGACGTGGCAGGGCCGGCGATACCGGATGCGCCCCGACGGGACAATGACGCGGCAGGATGACAGGCCGGCCCGTGGTCGAGGCATGATGAAGGGCGACAGCCAGTGACGATGCGGACCCTCTTCCTCCAGGCGCCTTCCTTCGACGGCTTCGATGGCGGCGCCGGCTCGCGCTACCAGGCCCGGCGGGAGATCAAGAGCTTCTGGTTCCCGACCTGGCTGGCGCAGCCCGCGGCGCTGGTCGAGGGCTCGAAGCTGGTGGATGCGCCGCCGCACCGCCAGACCATGGCGGATGTGCTGCCGCTGGCGAAGCAGCACGACCTCGTGGTGCTGCACACCTCCACCCCCTCCTTCGCCTCGGACGTGAAGGTGGCCGAGGCGCTGAAGGCGGTGAACCCGTCGCTGAAGGTCGGCATGATCGGCGCCAAGGTCGCCGTGCAGGCCGCCGAGAGCCTGCGCGACGCGCCGGTGATCGACTTCGTCGCCCGCAACGAGTTCGACTTCACCATCAAGGACGTGGCGGACGACCGGAGCTGGGCCTCGATCCAGGGCCTCAGCTACCGCAACGCCGAAGGGGTGGTGGTCCACAACCCGGACCGGCCGATCCTCGAGGACATGGACAGCCTGCCCTTCGTCTCGCCCGTCTACCGGCGCGACCTCACCTACGAGAACTACTTCATCGGCTACCTGAAGCACCCCTATGTCTCGATCTACACCGGCCGGGGCTGCAAGAGCCGCTGCACCTTCTGCCTCTGGCCGCAGACGGTCGGCGGGCATCGCTACCGCACCCGCTCGGTCGAGAACGTCATCGAGGAGATCCGCTACATCAAGGCCAATTTCCCCGGCCTGAAGGAGATCTTCTTCGACGACGACACCTTCACCGACAACCTGCCGCGCGCCGAGGCCATCGCGCGCGAGATGGGCAAGCTCGGCGTCACCTGGTCCTGCAACGCTAAGGCCAACGTGCCGCGCGAGACGCTGAAGGTGCTGAAGGATGGCGGGCTGCGCCTGCTGCTCGTCGGCTACGAGAGCGGCAACCAGCAGATCCTGCACAACATCAAGAAGGGCATGCGGATCGAGGTCGCCAAGAAGTTCAGCAAGGACTGCGCCGAGCTCGGCATCGCCATCCACGGCACCTTCATCCTCGGCCTGCCCGGTGAGACGAAGGAGACGATCGAGGAGACGATCCGCTTCGCCATCGAGACCAACCCGCACACGCTGCAGGTCTCCCTCGCCGCGCCCTATCCCGGCACCCACCTGTTCGACCAGGCGGCGCGGGAGGGCTGGCTGGACACGGCGAACACGGAATACGTGGATGCGCATGGCGTGCAGATCGCGCCGCTCGCCTATCCGCATCTGTCGCATCAGGAGATCTTCGACAGCGTCGAGACCTTCTATCGCCGCTTCTATTTCCGCGCGCCGAAGATCGCCTCCATCTGCGGCGAGATGATCCGCGACCGGCAGATGCTGGTGCGCCGGCTGCGCGAGGGCGTGGAGTTCTTCGGCTTCCTGCGCGAGCGGGCGAAGGCGAGCGCCCAGGGGAAGCTGACGCAGAAGGCGGCCTGAGCCGCCGCCCATGGCCCGCCGCTTTCCCCGCATCGAGGAGGCGCACCGCGCCTTCATCGCCCGGCAGCACATCTTCTTCGCCGCCAGCGCGGCGCCGGGCGCGCGGGTGAACCTCTCGCCGCGCGAGGCGGCGGCGCTGCGCGTGCTCGGCCCCGATGCCGTCTGCTGGCTCGACCGCACCGGCAGCGGCGCCGAGACCGCGGCGCATCTGGCCGCTGATGGCCGCCTCACCCTGATGTTCTGCGCCTTCGCCGGGCCGCCCATGATCCTCCGCCTCTATGGCCGCGGCGAGAGCCTGAAGCGGGGCAGCGCGGCCTATGCGGCGCTCCTCGCCGAGGCCTTTGGCAGCGAGGAGGTGCCGGGGGCACGGCAGATCGTGCGGCTGGCGGTCGACCTCGTGCAGACCTCCTGCGGCTATGGCGTGCCGCTCTTCGAGCATGTCGGCGAGCGCCGCACCCTCGAGGACTGGGCGCGGCGCAAGGGGGAGCAGGGGCTCGCCGCCTATCGCGCGGAGAAGAACGCCCGCAGCCTGGACGGCCTGCCGACAGGGCTGGCGTGAGCGCCTGCCGCTCCCGGCCGCCGGCGCGGCCTGCCGCGCCATGACCGCGCGCGTCATCCTCAATGCCGACGATCTCGGCCTCGCGCCCGAGGTGAACGACGCCATCGAGCAGGCGCACCGCGAGGGCGTGCTGACATCGGCGAGCCTGATGGTCGGCGAGCCGGTCGCCGCCGCGGGCGTGGCGCTGGCCCGGCGCAACCCGGGCCTCGCGGTCGGGCTGCACCTGACGCTCACCGACGGCACCCCGACCCTGCCGCCGGAGCGCATCCCAGCGCTGGTCCGGCCCGATGGCCGCTTCCGCGACGACATGGCCGGGCTCGGCCTCGCGCTCGCCGTCTCCGGCGCGGCACGGGCGCAGCTTCGGGCCGAGATCGCCGCGCAATTCGCCGCCTTCCGCGCCACCGGCCTCGCCTGTGACCACCTGAATGCCCACAAGCACTACCACCTGCACCCGGTGATCGCCGGCATCGCCTTCGCCGAGGCGGCGCGGCAGGGCATCCGCGCCGTGCGCATCCCCTGGGAGCCGCCCACCCTCGTCCCCGGCGCCGGGCGGGCGCTGCTGCCGATGCTGCTTTGGCTGCGCCGGCTCGCCGCGCGGCATGGGCTGCGGGCGCCGGACCGCGTGGTCGGGCTGCGCTGGACCGGCGCCTTCACCGCCGAGCGGCTGGCCGCCACCCTGCCCCGGCTGCCGGCGGGCGTGACCGAGATCTACCTGCACCCGGCGACCGCGGGCGGCTTCCCCGGCGCGGCGCCGGGCTACCGCTATGCCGAGGAGCTGGCCGCCCTGACCGATCCGCGCGTCCGCGCCGCCGCCGCGCCCCTGCCGACCGGCGGCTACACCGCGATGCTCGCCGCATGAGCCGCCTCGGCCTGCTGCTCGCGCTCGGCGGCCTCGTCCTGGCGCTGCTGCTGCTGGCGCAGCAGGACTTCACCGAGATCGGCGCGCTGCTGGCCAGCGCCGGCTTCGGCCTGGTACTGGCGGCGCTGGCGCACATCCCCTCGATGGCGCTGAACGGCCATGCCTGGCGGCTGCTGCTGCCGCATCGGCGCCGGCCTTCCCTCGCGGCCATGACGGCGAATGTCTGGATCCGGGAATCGGTGAACGGGCTGCTGCCGGTGGCGCGGGTCGGCGGCGAGATCGCCTCCTACCGCCTGCTGCGCGGCGAGGGCGTCGCCGTCGCTCCGGCCGCCGCCAGCCTGATGGTGGACATGGCGATTTCCATCCTCAGCCAGCTCGTCTTCGCGCTGCTCGGCCTGGCGCTGCTGGCCTGGGCCGGGGCCGGCATCGGCTGGGGCGGGATCGCGCTGGCCATGCTGTGCGGCCTGGCGCTCGCCGCGGGCTTCATCCTGGCACAGCGGGCCGACATCCTCTCGCGCCTGGCGCGGCTGCTGAACGGGGTGGCGGCAGGACGCTTCCCGGCCCTGGAATCGCATTCGGCCCGGATCGACCGCATGACGCGCCGGCTCTGGCAGGTGCGCGGCGCCATCCTCGGCTGTTTCCTCTGGCAGCTTGCCGGCTGGGCGGCCGGGGCGCTCGAGATCTGGCTGGCGCTGTACTTCCTCGGCCATCCCGTCGACCTGGCCGAGGCGCTGGCGATCGAGGCGCTGATCCAGGCCGTCTCCTCGGCGGCCTTCCTGGTGCCGGGGGCGCTCGGGCTGCAGGAGGCGGGCTTCCTCGGCCTCGGCCTGCTGCTCGGCCTGCCGGCGGAGATGGCCGCGGCGCTCGCCATCGCGCGCCGGCTGCGCGATCTCGTCATCTTCCTGCCGGGGCTGCTGGCCTGGGTCTGGGCGGAACGGCGCATCGCCACCGCGCTGCCGGGTCTCGGCTGAACCTTCGGCCGCGGCGCTTTCCGAGCCTCTGCGAGCAGGGGGCCTCTGCGAGCAGGCAGGGGCGGGGAGGCCGCTGATGGTTGCCCACCAGCGGCCCGTCGCGTCAGGGCGTCGCGTGCGTCCCTTCCGACATGGGGGCGCCCGGAGCGCCGACGCCGAGCGCCATGCTCGTCTCCAGGCCGGCCTCGCCGCTGGGCTGCGGCGCCTGCCGGCGCTTCGCCCGCAGCCAGTCCCGGAACCGGCGCCAGTCGCTGCCGGCCCGGTCATAGGCGATCGCCAGCCGCCCGAGCAGCGTGCCGGCGCCGATGCAGGAGGCGAGCACCTCCTGCCGGTTGGCGAGCCGCCCCTTGTAGCTCTCGTCGCCGCGCAGGAAATCGACCTCGGTGAAGCCGTTCTCGATCCCCCAGCGGATATAGTCCACGAGGATCAGCGTGCCGGGCGAGGCGCGATAGAACTCGGGATCGAAGGCGGAGAGGAAGCCGCTCAGGCGCCGCCCCTCGACCATGCTGATGAGGCCGGCCGTCAGCCTGTCCCCGGCCTCGAGCACCATCAGGCGGAGGCAGCCCTTCGCGGCCAGCGCCTCGATCAGCGCCCGCAGCAGCGTGCCGTCGTCCTGCAGCAGCGGCGAGGTGAGGTTCTCGCGCTTCAGCCAGTCGGTCTTGAGCAGCCGCATCTGCTCGATGAGCCGCTCCGCCTCCGCCGCGTCCTCGACCACGCGGAAGCGCACCGGCCCGGTCTGGGCGAGGATGCGGCGGCCGCGCAGGTCGTTGTTCCGGCCCTTCTTGCCCAGATCCTGGAAGAAGGCCGCGGCATCCCGCCAGGCATCCAGGCGCACGCCCGTGGCCAGCACGGTGCGCCGGTCCGGCAGCAGCCGCACGCGCCGGCTGAGCTCCGGCAGCGCCCGGGCCGCGGCATCCGCGCGCAGGTGGTTGATGCTGGCGATGTCGAAGCCGCCCTCGCGCTCGACCTCCTGCCAGAGCGCCGCGAGCACCGCCGGGGCGGCCAGGCCGGGCGCCAGCAGGGCATCGCAATAATCCGTGCAGTCATTGGCGGCCCAGCCCAGCATCCGCAGGCCGCGCCGGCGCTGCACCACGAGCGGCAGCACGCCGACCAGGTCCTGGCCCCGCCAGGCAAGGGCGATGTGGAGGTGGAATTTCTGCACCTCGCCGCCGCCCTGCCACCAGGCCGTGATCCAGCGATGCGACTGGAAGACGCCGGCATGGGCGCGGGCCTCGAGCGCCTCCCAGGCCTCCCGCACCTCCTCGAGGCGCGCCGCGTCATGGACGATCTCGAGCGACAGCCCGTCCTGGCGGGCCGGCGCCGCCGGCCGGAACCAGGAGAGCGCGGTCTCCCCCATGCGCCGCAGCGGCAGGATGTAGAGGCCGTAGAGCGACTGGTACTCGCGGCCCTCGCGCGGGCCGATCCCGAATTCGAAGCGCTCCCCCGGCTCCGGCACGCAGGCGGTCCCGAACATGCGGTCCCAGACCGACAGCAGCAGGCCGAAATTGCGGTCGTAATGCTTCGGGTCGACGCTGTGGTGCAGCTGGTGCCAGTGCGGGCACAGGATCACGCCGTTGAGGGGCCCGAAGGAGACGCGCAGATGCGTGTGCCGGATGAAATCCATCATCAGGATGTTCCGGACCACGTAGACGCTGACGCCGAGGATGGTCGCCTCGACGAGGTCGACTGCGAAGTAGTACCAGATGCCGTAGACGACACCGACGAAGAGCCCGTCCCAGACGCGGTTCATCAGCTCGTCGACCGGATGGATCCGGTCCTTGGTGATGCCGACCATGACCTCGGCCGAGTGATGCACCTTGTGCAGTTCCCACAGGATGGGAATTTTGTGCTGGGCGAGGTGATAGAGGTAATAGGACAGGTCGTAGGCGAGCAGGCCGGTGAGCGTGAAGAAGATGATGGTCCAAGGGCCTGCCGGCGCCGCCGTCTGGTTGACGCCCAGCACCTGGGTCAGCAGCGCGGAGGTTGCATAGCCGACCACGAAGATGACGCTGGCGGAGGCGGGGATGAACATGACCCGCATGACCAGCTTGCGGGTCACCCAGAAAAAGAGATCCGCCCGGGCCGAAGGATGCGTCAGGATCTCGCGCGGGAAGGCGTAGCGCAGCCAGGTCCGCAGGTCGCGCGGCCCTGGGTGCGACCAGAGATACATCGCGACCGAGGCGATCAGACTGGTCACCAGCACCGCCGCGAAGGCGAGGGCGTTGGGGCCGGTCAGCTTGCTGGCGATGGTCTCAGCCAGACCTGCAAGTTGCGTCATGAGGTCCTTCTCGTGGCAGGCGGCGCGGGGCGGGGCCGGGCACCACTGGATGATCGTCTGCGGCCCGGAAAACACTCTATCAGGGCCGGGATAGTGCTGGTGAAAAGATTACGTAACCTGTGCGGCCGTCACCCGTGGTTATGACTCCACGGTCGTGTGACGGCCAGGGCCGCCGGCCGGCCTGTCGGCATGCCCATTCACCCGGTGAGACATGACATGCGACCCTCCCTGGACGGATTGACAAGCCGGTGAGAATTTCGCAGCGCACACCGCCGGTAATCGTGAGATCATAGCGGCAACAACCTACCTTTTGATTGAGTGGGAACTTGGCTTTTTCAGTGGTTTGGCGGCGGATCACGACGAACAGTATGATGTCGAGACGGATTGCGCGGTGGATCGTTCTGATCACCGAGGAATGATAGAACGGCCCTGTCACTCAACTTTTAGGTGGTATATGAGCAGGTTGTTATTGGGCTGGGGATTTCGTGTGTTGCTGATCGAGGGGCCATACGGTGCTATATGGCGTCGCAGCAAACCTGCCGATCTGAGGAAGAAATGACGCAAGTCTCTTGGACGCACGATTCATCTTTCTCCTCCGACACGGCGCAAGAACAAGATTTCCGGTGGCACTACAGACTCCGGAAGGCCATGCGCCCGACCGTGAAGCGCGGAATGGACATGGTGGGTGCCGCCGGACTGCTGTTGGTTCTGGCGCCCGCTCTCCTGTTGCTCGCCGTCTGCGTGGCGGCGGACGGCGGTCCGGTATTCTTCAGCCACCGGCGGGTCGGCCGCGGCGGCCGCGAATTCGGCTGCCTGAAGTTCAGGAGCATGCGCGTGGATGCCGCGGAGGCCCTGCGGGAACTGCTCGAGCGGGATCCGGAGGCGCGGGCCGAATGGAACGAGCGGCGGAAGCTGCGGGCCGATCCGCGGGTGACGCGCATCGGTCGCATCCTGCGCGCCACCAGCCTCGATGAGCTGCCGCAGCTCATCAACGTGGTGCGCGGCGAGATGAGCCTGGTCGGACCGCGTCCCGTCCTGCGCGAGGAGCTCGACCAGTACTACGTGCCGGCCGGTGCCGCCGAGGACTACATGTCGGTCCGGCCGGGCCTCACGGGGGCGTGGCAGGTGAGCGGGCGGAGCGACACCAGCTTCGCGCAGCGCATCGCCCTCGATGTTGCTTATGTGCAGTTCCCATCCTTGCGAAAAGATCTTGCGATCCTGGCATGTACCGGCGCGGTCGTGGTACGTCGCCGTGGCGCGTATTGAGGGCCCAGAGGCGATGTTCTTCGCAGCCGATGCCAACTTTGATCGCTTCACGAATCGCGAAGCCTTTAGTCTTTCCGATCTGACCAAGTCTCTCCGTCAGCGGAAGCTGCTGCTTCTGGCGATGTGCGGGATTGGCGCGCTCGGCGGCCTGGCCTTCTCGCGCGTCCTGACGCCATCCTACTTCGCCGAGGCGACCATGGTCGCCGAGCCGCCCAGCGTGCGCACCCGCACGGTGTCGGAGCTGGCGCCGGACGGCGTGCAGATGCCGCCCGACCCGGCCATCACCCGGACGACGGTCGAGACGGTCAGCTCGCCGCTGATCATCGACCGTGCCCTGCGCTCGCTGCCGCCCGCGATCCAGGCGACCCTGACGCGCGAGGCGCTCGGCGACAGCAACGGCAAGCCGTCCTGGTCGCCCTGCGCGCCCGGCGCCGCCGGCCTGGTCGGGCATCTCCCGGCGGTGCTGCAGCAGCCCGCGCAGACGGTCTGCGACTTCTTCACCCCGCCGGCCGAGCCGGCCTCGAACGAGCCGGCCGAGGTGCAGGAGCGCCGCCGCCTCGCGGCCTATGTCGCGAAGAAGCTGCAGGTGGACAACACCGGCCGGTCCTACACCGTGCGCGTCGCCTACACCGCCTCCGACCCGCAGGTCGCGGCGGCGATGGCGAATGCCGTGGTGAACCAGTACCTCGCCTACCGCACCGAGCTGACGAGCCAGAACAACGAGGAGACCGCGGCGACGCTCGAGGCCAAGCTCGCCTCTCTCTCCGAGGAGCTGCGCGCGGCCGAGCGCAACACGCAGCAGATGCGCGAGCAGGTGCGGCTGCAGGAGCTGCGCTCGGGCGCGCTGACGCAGCAGCAGGCGACGGAGCTCATGACCGGGCTGCTCACGGTCCGCATGAAGCTCACCAATGCCGAGGCGCGGCTCGACGCCGCCTCCAAGGGCTCCGGCTCGGCCGGCGGCGCCGCCGCCACCGAGGTGCTGAGCTCGCCGACCATCCAGCAGCTCCGCAAGCAGGAAGCCGAGCTCGACCGGCAGGAGGCACAGCTCTCCTCCACCCTCGGCCCGTCGCACCCGAATGTGCGCTCGGTCCGGCAGGAGCTGTCGCAGACCCGCCGCCTGATCGCGGAGGAGGTCTCGCGCGTCACCCGCAGCCTGCAGACCGAGGTGAACGCGGCCCGGCGGCAGGAGGTCAACATCGTCGAGACCCTGCGCCAGCAGGAGAAGGCGATCGCCGCCAATGCCGATGCGCATGCCGCGCTGCGCCAGGCGGAGCGGCAGGCCACGGCGCTGGCCCAGGTCTATGACCACTTCCTGCTGCGCCAGCGCGAGCTGAACGGCCGGCGCGACCTGCCCGAGCTCAGCACCCGGCTGCTCTCGGCCGCCACCGTGCCGCTGAAGCCGAATGGCGCCACCGCCTCGACCCTGACCGGCCTCGGCGGGCTCGGCGGGTTGCTGATCGGCTCGTCCATCGCGGTCTATCGCGGCCGCCGGCAGCGGCAGAACGATCCGGTGATCCTCGGCCAGCAGGCGCTGAGCGATGCGCTCGACGTCACCTACCTGCCGAAGATCCCGCATCACCGCGGCTCGATCTCGCGCTTCGTCTCGGAGAATCCCTACTCTCCTTATGCCGAGGCGCTGCACTGGGCCCGCGCCTCGCTGCAGGTGCGGCTCGAGGGCATGAGCCGGCGGGTGATCATGGTCACTTCCTCGCAGCCGGGCGAGGGCAAGAGCTCCTTCTGCATGGCGCTCGCCGCCGCGCTGACCCTGACCAAGCAGACCGCCGTCGTCGTCGACTGCGACCTGCGCAAGCCGCAGCCGGCGGCCCTGCCGCAGCAGTCGAGCCATCTCACCGAGTGGCGCGACCTGCCGGAGGAGGACAGCGACCTCGAGGTGCGGATGTACTGGGCGGGGGCGGAGCACCCGAACATGGTGCGGTTCAGCGCCGCCGTGGCGCACCCGCACGTCATCCTCTCCTCGCCGAAGTTCCGGGCCCTGATCAACTCGCTGGCGGCGAATTTCGACTACGTCATCCTCGACACGCCGCCGCTCTCGGTCGCCTCGGACAGCCTCTTCGTCGGCTACAACGCCGATGAGTGCCTGATGGTGACCAAGTGGCGCTCGACGCCGCTCAGCACGGTCCGCGCCGGCGTCGCCGATCTGCGGGCGCGCGGCATCCGGGTCTCCGGCCTCATCGTCAACCAGGCCGAGATGACCGATACGACCGGGCTGAACCGTCCGCTGCTTCGCGGCGCGGCGAGCGCCGATGCCTCGGCCTATCGCTACCCGCCGCGGGCGATCCCGCTCGACCACAGCTCCGCGGCGGAGACCGAGCGCGCGTGAGCACGCAGACCATCCCCTCCGCGGCCGGGGACCAGAGGGGCGCGCAGACGCCCGCGGTCCCCGGGGTCTGCGTCCTCATGCCGGTCTACAACGACCAGGCGGGGCTCGACCGCAGCCTCGAGGTGCTGGCGGCCGATCCGCATCCCTTCGACATCGTCGTGGTGGATGACGGCAGCCGCACGCCGATCCGGGCGCCGGAGCGGTGCGGCGGCCATGCCGTCACCCTCCTCCGGCTCACCCCGAACCGGGGCATCGAGCACGCGCTGAATGCCGGGCTCGAGGCGATCCTCGAGCGCGGCTATGACTACATCGCCCGCCTCGATGCCGGCGACACGCCCATCCAGGGCCGCTTCGGCGCGCAGGCGGCCTATCTCGACGCGCATCCCGAGATCGGCATCCTCGGCAGCTGGGTGCAATGCGTCGACGATGCGGGCGAGTATCTCTACACCCTGCGCTTCCCAACCGAACACGCCGCCATCCTGCGCAAGCAGCGCTACGTGCCGGCGCTCCTGCACCCCGCCATCATGCTGCGGGCGGCGGCGCTGCGCGAGGTCGGCCTCTATTCCGACCGCTACAAGGCGGCCGAGGATTACGACCTCTTCGTGCGCGTCGGGCGGCGCTACAAGCTCGCCAACCTGCCGGAGGTGCTGACCACCTACATCGTCAGCAACCAGGGCATCACTGCTTCCAAGCGCAAGCGGACCCTGGTCTCGCGGCTCCAGATCCAGCTGCGCGACTTCTCCTGGATCGATCCGCATGCCTATCTCGGCGTGGCGCGGACGCTGGCCTTCATGGCCATCCCCTTCAGCGCCCTGACGGCGGCCAAGCGCCTGCTCTGGCGCTGAGGCCGCACCCCGCCCTCCCAGCCTTGGCCGGGTGGGCGGACTCTCTCCCGAGGTCCTGAGCGACGGGCGGCAGCCCTGGACTCCCGGCTGCTGCAGGGCGATGGAGCCGATCGCCGGCGGATCACGGGCCGACGCCATGGCCCGCCCCGCCAATCGCCAGGAGAGGCGCATGATCCCTGATTCCACGACGCTCGACGAGGCCGGGCGCGAGCTGCTTTTCCGCGCCGCGCGGACGCATCACGTCTGGACCGACCGGCCCGTCCCCGACACCCAGCTGCAGGAACTCTACGACCTGCTGAAATGGGGCCCGACCAGCGCCAATACCTGCCCCGCCCGCTTCGTCTTCCTCCGCACCCATGAGGGCAAGGAGAAGCTGCGGCCCGCCCTGTCCGCGGGCAATGTCGAGACGACGATGCGCGCGCCGGTCACCTGCATCGTTGCCCATGACGAGCGCTTCTTCGAGGCCCTGCCGCGGCTGCTGCCGGGCGTCGATGCCGCCGGCTGGTTCGCCGGCAACGACCGGCTGGCGAGCGAGACGAGCTTTCGCAACGGCACCTTGCAGGGCGCCTATCTCATCCTCGCGGCCCGCGCCGTGGGGCTGGATGCCGGGCCGATGAGCGGCTTCGACAATGCCCTCGTCGATGCCACCTTCTTCCCGGGCGAGAGCTGGAAATCCAACTTCCTGGTCAATCTCGGCCATGGCGAGCCATCCGCCCTGCCGCCCCGCGCCCCCCGCCTCGGCTTCGACGAGGCCTGCCGGCTGGAGTAGCGGGCTCGCCCAGCCCGGGCGGCCACCCTAATCCCTGCCCGTGCCGCCCACCCGCTCGCCGCCATGCAGGTCGTAGACCCCGTGCAGCCATTGCAGCACGCGATCCTGGTTGCAGGGCCGCCTCTCCCGCTGGGTGGGACCGCCGAGGCCGTGCAGATCGGCCTCCGGCGCATGGTGCGGATGGACCGTCAGGGCCAATACGGGCACCCGCGCCCAACTCTGGCGGATCCGCTTGATGACCGCGCGGCCATCGCCGCCGAACTCGGGCAGTTGCAGGTCGATGACGACGCCCGCCAGGTCGAGTCCCGGCGTCAGCACCGTCTCCGGATCGGCCGAGGGGGCGAGCAACGGGTCGAAGCCCGTGATGGTGGCCAGATCCTGGATCTCGGCCGCCGAGGTCGGGTCTAGTCCGAAGAGCAGCAGGCAGGGCCGCGCCTCGAGCTGGGAGGAGCGTTGCTCGGCATCCTCCCAGACCGCCAGCAGCGCCTCGTTCATGCTGGCATAGGGGCCCATCGGCCGGGCCTCCTCGACAAACTGGACGAGGAGGCCGGAGTCGCGGCGCACCAGGCTCCAGGCCAGCATCTTGCGGCCTGGGGCACGGCTGACGGTGATTTCGAGATAGGGGTCGTTCAACACATCCTGCCGCTCGGTCGCGCTCCAGCCCGGCCGGGCGAAGACAAAGCGGGCGGCGATCCGTACATCCTGGGCGGTGGTGCCGCCGCGGCGATGGTGGTTCGGCAAGGAGAAGATATTCATGCTCACGCCCTGAACAAGCTCCTATAGAGCGGTGGGCCTATGGATCATTCGCAACTTATAGTAGATATCCGCCGGAGCGTGCGCGAAAAAGTTTCCGCCACAGGCCGTGGCACAATTGCCACAATCCTCAGATACGGGCGCATCTGCGCGGGAATCAGGCAATAGCTGCTTAAATCAGCGGCAGGATCACCCATGCCGGCGGGCGGCGCCCTGCATGGGGGCACACCGGCTAGAGCAGATCCCGATCAGGTGCACGCACCTGATCGGGTGAAGAGGCTCTGAAACCAATGGTCTAGGGCATGGAAGGCCGGCACGGCCCTCACCCCCTGGATGCCGGTCCTATCCGGCACCCTGCCCGGATCGGGCCCGGTGGGCGCTCAGGCCGCGGCCTGGCCCGCCGCCGGGTCGAGCCGGTAGCCGCCGCCCTCGGTCAGCAGCAGTTGCGCATTGCTCGGGTCCGGCTCGATCTTCTGGCGCAGCCGGTAGATATGCGTCTCGAGCGTATGGGTGGTGACGGCGCTGTTGTAGCCCCATACCTCGTTCAGCAGCACCTGCCGCCCGACCGGCCGGCCGCCGGCGCGGTAGAGGTATTTGAGGATCGCGCTCTCCTTCTCCGTCAGCCGGATCTTGCGGTTGCGCGCCGCCTCCATCAGCAGCTTCGCCGAGGGCCGGAAGGAATAGGGGCCGATGATGAAGGTCGCGTCCTCCGAATTGTCGAAGACGCGCAACTGCGCCCGCAGCCGGGCCAGCAGCTCGTTCAGCCGGAAGGGCTTGGCGATGTAGTCGTTGGCCCCGGCATCGAGCCCGCGCACCACATCCTGCTCGGCATCCGCGCCGGTCAACATGATGATCGGGATCTTCAGCCCCTGCCGCCGCAGGCGGATGCAAAGCTCCCGGCCATCCCCGTCCGGCAGGCCAATATCGAGCAGCACGGCGTCGAAGCGGCTGCTCGAGCCGGTGAGGATCTGTTCGGCCTCCGAGGCCGTGCCAGCCTCTTCCGGCGCGAACTCCCCCTCCAGGGAGAGCTGCTCGGCCAGCGTCGCCCGCAGCGCCGCGTCGTCATCCACAATCAGCACGGGGCGTGGACCGGCCATACCTTCTCCCAGTTCGTTCAGCGTTTCGATACGACGCTCTCTTCCTCCAGCTCGATGGCGAAGCTATGGCGCCGTTGTCAAGTTTAGATGGGAGCGCCCTCCCGCCCCGCGCAAGCCGGGCGGCAAGCGGATTATTTCGCCTCTCCCACTGTCAGCCATCGTTTCGTCGCCACATTCCCCCTGCGTTATGCACCGAGGTTGGACCTACAGTCTTGACCATGACAATCCCAGTGGCCTCGCATCATAGCATGAATGACCGCCCGGTGCTGCCGGATGCCGAGGCCCTCGCCCTGCGTGCCGTCCATCGCGCCGCCGCCGAGCTGCGCCGCGGCACGCCGGTCCTGCTGCGGGGCGCCCCGGACGCGCCGGCGGATTGGCTGGCCGTCGCCGCGGCCGAGACCGTCGGCGCGACCGGCCTGGCCGAGCTCGCCGCCCTCTCCGGCGCGCCGCCGGTGCTGCTGCTCGCCCCCGCCCGGGCCGCGGCGGTGGCCCAGCCTTCCCCCCGGCCCCAGGCGGCCGCCCCCGAGGAGGCGGTCGCCCTCCGCCTGCCGGCGAGGCTGCTCGCGCCCGAGGCCCTGCGCAGCCTCGCCGATCCCACGGCCGAACGGCTCCTGCCGGACGGCCCTCGCCCCGAGCGCCTGCCGCCGCCGCCCCTCGCCGCCGCAGCGATCGCCCTGGCCAAGCTCGGCCGCCTGCTGCCCGCCCTGGTCGCCCTGCCCCTCGCCCCGGCCGCCGAGCCGCCGCGACACCATCTGCTCGAGGTCGAGGCCACCGCAGTGCTGGCCTATCCCGCCAGCGCCGCCACCACGCTGCGCAAGGTGGCCGAGGCCGTGGTGCCGCTCGAAGCGGCCGCCGATGCCCGCATCGTCGCCTTCCGCGCCGCCGATGGCGGGATCGAGCACCTGGCGATCCTGATCGGCCAGCCGGAAGCGGCCACCGGCGCCGCGCCCCTGGTGCGGATGCATTCGGAATGCTTCACCGGCGACCTGCTCGGCTCGCTCCGCTGCGATTGCGGGCCGCAATTGCAGGGCGCGATCCGGCGCATGGCGGCCGAGGGGGCGGGCGTGTTGCTCTATCTGGCGCAGGAAGGGCGCGGCATCGGGCTGGTCAACAAGCTCCGCGCCTATGCGCTGCAGGATTCCGGGCTGGACACGCTGGACGCCAACCGCGCCCTCGGCTGGGGCGCCGACGAACGCAGCTTCCTCGTCGCCGCCACCATGCTGCAGCAGCTCGGGATCGAGCGGGTGCGGCTGCTGACCAACAACCCGCAGAAGCTGGCGGCGCTGACCGCCTGCGGCATCGCGGTGGAGGGGCGGGTGGCGCATGCCTATCCGCCCAACGGCGTGAACGACGACTACCTCGCCACCAAGGCCCGCCGCTTCGGCCACCTGCTTGCCTGAGCCACCCCCATGACCCTGCATCCCGCCCCGCATGAGCCTGCTCGCCACCATGGCCGCGCCTGATCCCGGCCTCGCCATGCTGGGGCCGGAGGGCGTGCTGCGACTCGGCCGGCTGGCCTGGCGCTGCGCCCTCGGACGCGGCGGCATCCGCGTCGACAAGCGGGAGGGGGACGGCGCCACGCCGGTCGGGCTGCTGCCGCTCCGCCGCCTGCTCTACCGGGCCGACCGGGTGGCGCCGCCCGCCTGCCGCGTGCCGGTGGAGCCGCTCTCGTCCCAGGATGGCTGGTGCGACGACCCCGGCGATGCCGCCTACAACCAGCGGGTCCGGCTGCCGCACCCGGCGCGGCACGAGGCGCTGTGGCGGGAGGATGCGCTCTACGACCTGATCGGGGTGTTGGGCTGGAACGATGCCCCGGTCGTGCGCGGCCGCGGCAGCGCCATCTTCCTGCACCTGGCCCGGCCCGACCTGGCACCGACCGAAGGCTGCGTCGCCCTGGCCGAGCGCGACCTGCGGGCGGCGCTGGCGGCGGGGCTGACGGCGATCGAGGTGCGGCCGGGCTGATACGACATGCCGTCGGTAGGAGGCTGCGGCGGTGCAGCCCCCGCACGGGCTGCGACTCGGCGCAATTGGCTGGACAGGGCGCCTCGGCGCAGGGCATTTTGCGCCCGGATGGATTACGGTCCGTTCATTCAGAAGACAGAAACGGGCAAGACCCGGACAAGGGAGGAGGCTGAACCATGCAGGCCCTGCTGCAGGCTGCGCTCACGCATGCCTTCATCGTTGCACCGATACTCTTCCTGGTCGGCCTCGGCCTCGGCAGCCTCGGCCTCGACGAGCCGGCGGTCATCGCCATTCTCGGCTGCGGCATGCTGCTGATGTTCCGCGCCGCCCTGGCGCCGGAGAATCCCAGGGCCTGAATCCCAAGGGCCCGAGGCGCGCCCCGCGGCGGGGCGGCGGCTCAGCCCCGCGCCCCGAAGATGGCCGAGCCGACGCGCACATGGGTGGCGCCGCAGGCGATCGCCTGCTCGAAATCGGCGCTCATGCCCATCGAGACCACGGGCAGCCCGTGCCGCGCCGCGCGCTCGGCCAGCCAGTCGAAATGCCGGCGCGGATCGCCCTCGGCCGGCGGGATGCACATCAGGCCGCGCACCGGCAGCCCGTGCTCCTCGCGGCACTCGCGCAGGAAGGCGTCGCACGCGCCGGGCGGGATGCCGGCCTTCTGCGGCTCCTCCCCGACATTCACCTGAATAAGGCAGTCGGGCCGCCGCCCTTCCTTCGCCATGGCCTCGGCCAGCGCCGCCGCCAGGCGCGGCCGGTCGAGGCTCTCGATCACATCGGCCAGGCGGACGGCGTCCCGCGCCTTGTTGGTCTGCAGGGCGCCGATGACGTGCAGCCGCAGCCCGGGCCAGGCCGGGCGCAGCGGGGGGAATTTCCCCTGCGCCTCCTGCACCCGGTTCTCGCCGAAGACGCGCTGGCCGGCGGCGAGCGCGGCCTCGACCGCCGCGGCTGGATGGGTCTTGGAAACGGCGACGAGGCTGACCGCGCCGTCCGGCCGGTTGGCGCGGGCGGTGGCCTCGGCGATCCTCGCCGCGATGCGGGCGAGGTTATGGGCGATGTCATCGGAAAGGCTCATGCGGTGCCGAGGCTAGCCCCTGGCGTCGGGGGCTGGAAGCGGCGGGGGCTGCTGGCCGCCGCGCGGCGGCTGCATCCGCCGCGCGGCGGGGCGCGGCTGCCGCGCCTCTGGCTGCTCGGCGACCCGGTGCGGCTGCCGGACCCGCGCGCGGCTGCCGCTGGCCTGCCGCCCGGCGCGGCGGTCATCGCCCGCGGCCTCGCCCCCGCCGTGACCGCCGGCCTCGCGGCGGTCGCGCGGCGGCGAGGCCTGCACCTGCTGGTGGCGGCGGAGGGGCGCGCGGCGCTGGCGCTCGGCGCCGGGCTGCACCTGCCGGAGCGGCGCGGCACGACCGGGCTGCTGCCCTTCCTGCTCGCCCGCCGCCGCCGCCGGCGGCTGTTGACCGTCGCGGCGCATGGCCGCGCCGGCCTCGCCCGGGCGCGCCGCCTCGGCGCCGATGCGGTGCTGCTCTCGCCCGTCTTCCCGACGGCGAGCCATCCCGGCGCCGCCGGCCTCGGTCCCTGCCGCTGGGCGGCGCTCGCCCGGCGGGCGGGCCGGCCGGCGGTCGCGCTTGGCGGCATCGCCGGGGACAATGCCGGCAGGCTGCCGCGCTGGGCCGGCGGGCTCGCCGCCATCGGCGCCCTCGGCCTCCCGCATCACGCGTAACTGCAGTGCATCATACGCATGTGGCGGGTCCGCCACAGTGTCTCGGGGAAGTCGCGGTCACCGTCTCCGACCGGTTGCCGGTCATTGTCGCCGTGGATCATAGTTTGGCGGGACCCGGGCGCATCCGTGCTTGGCGCAGGCTTTTGCGGGGGTCGCGTCCTGTCAGGGGGCAGGGCAGGGGTCGCAGGGAACAGCCGGGCGCCGCCGGCGCGTGAGGAGGGATTGAGATGCGTAAGATTCTGCTGGGCACGACCGCGGTGGTCGGCGCGGCGCTCCTGGCTCCGTCCTTCGCGGCGGCGCAGGAAGCCCCGACGGTCCGCATCGGTGGCTTCTTCCGGGCCTATTACGGCTATACGCAGCAGAGTGCGCGTAACTCGACGACGCCGTCCGGCCTGGCCAACAACACCGCGGGCGCCACGGCGAACCTGGCGCAGTCGAGCCTGACCGTCGGCGGCACGACCGTTCCCACCACGGAGTCGAATGTCGGCGCCGGCGCGGGTGAGGTGGCCCGGCTGTCGAAGAACGACTTCTCGACCGATGCCGAGGTGCATGTCTTCGTCAACGGCAAGACGGCGAACGGCCTGTCCTACGGTGCGGTGATCGAGATCGCCTTCAACCAGCAGGAAGGCCGCAACATCGTCCAGCAGCGTGCCAGCACGGGCAAGACGACCGCCTCGATCGACGAGTACTACGCCTTCATCGCCTCGCCCACCTTCGGCCAGATCCGCTTCGGCGACGAGGACGGCCCGGTCGGCGGCCTGATGAACTCGGGCGTCATCACCAATTTCGGCACCGGCGGCGTCTACGGCGACCGCGAATCCTTCGTCACCCGCCAGGGCAACGACCGCACCACCACCTCGCCGGGCGGCCTCGGCGACAACACCAAGATCATCTACCTCTCGCCGCAGTTCTTCGGCTTCGATTTCGGCGCCTCCTTCGCCTTCAACTACGGCGTCGGCGAGGACACGGGCTGCTCCTCCAACCAGTCGAGCGGCTGGTGCGACAGCTCCTACGCCTTCACCGGCGCCTCCAACTTCGGCATCGCCGCGGCGGGCCCGGAGATGTCGGTCCGCCGGAACGAGTACCAGGGCGCGCTGCGTTGGCGCGGCAGCCTGGCCGGCGTCGGCCTCTCGGTCACCGGCGGCTATGTCGGCTCGGGCGCGGCGAAGGAACTCAGCCCGCTCAACGTCCAGCGCTCGATCTTCCAGCCGCTCGGCGTCTGGCAGGTGGGCGCGCAGGCCACCGCCTACGGCCTGACGGTCGGCGCGCAGTATGAGCACGGCACCTCGAACTTCTTCTGGGGCAACCCGATGAAGGGCGACCGGCCGATGGATCAGTTCTTCGCCGGTGCCAGCTACACCGTCGGGCCCATCACCGTCGGCGGCAACTACGTGATGCAGACGGTCGAGGGCGCGAGCCGCACGGCCTATGGCTACACGGGCGGCGTGCTGACGGCGACCCCGAACCCGGCCGGCGCGGGCCTGATGCGCCGCCTCGGCTACGGCATCGGCGGCAACTACCGCCTGGCCCCGGGCCTCGACATCGTGGCTGAGTACAGCAGCTACACCATCGCCGAGCGCGGCCGCGACCTCGACCCGTCCAACCCGGGCGTGCAGGACCGCAGCACCGCGAAGGTCTTCATCCTCGGCACCCGCCTCGCCTTCTGATCGGCGGACCGGACCTTCGAAGGGGGCGGCGGAGCGATCCGCCGCCCTTTTTCATCTTTATTTACAGAAGATTTCCCCCTGCTTTTTCGCCCTTGATCCGGCCGGGGATAGCGCCATAGTGCGGCCGCCATGAAACGCCATCTCGCCGCCGTCGCCATTCTCCTGCCGCTGCTCGCGGCCTGCGGCGACGCGAATCAGCGCCTGGTCAACAACGACGAGTATGGCGACTACCGCAATGGCCGGGCGCGCAACCGCCCGCAGGGCGCGAGCGCCGGGCTGGTCGTCTTCGGTGTCGACAAGGACCGCGAGGCGCGCGAGGCGGCAGCGGCCGGCACCGGGCTTTCGGTGAACGCCTATCTCTGGCGCGCGACGCTCGACACCCTCTCCTTCATGCCGCTGGCCTCGGCCGATCCCTTCGGCGGCACCATCATCACCGACTGGTACACGCCCCCCGGCGCCGGCAGCGAGCGCTTCCGCGCCCAGGCCTATGTGCTCGGCCGGCAGCTCCGCTCGGATGGCGTGCGCGTGCAGGTCTTCCGCCAGACCATGGAGCGCGGGCAGTGGATCGACAGCCCGGTCTCCACCGCGACCAATTCCGAGATGGAGGACAAGGTCCTCGCCCGGGCCCGCGAGCTGCGGAGCCAGTCGGCCGCGCGCTAGAGCGGTTCCTGACCAAGTAGACCCACCCGATCGGGTGAAGATGCCCGCAGGACAATAAGGTGGAGCGTGCTGCACGACCGCGGCCTGCTCTGGGCTGCGGTTCGATCGCGTGAGTCACGCTTTTCGGTACGTCCGCCTCAAGCGATCACGCCCCAGGCCATTGTTTTCCAGAGCATCCTCGCCCAAGCCGGTGAGCGCACGGGCAGGGGCGCCTGGGCTCCGTCTGCCGGGGCACGACGGCCCTGACCCTCTCCACGGGCGATCGCCACCCGGCCGGACGCAGCGCGGATAGCGGCGCCGGCGTGGCACCCGCCCCGCGGCGTCGCGGGGCGGGACGGGCGATCAGCGCACCACCGCGCCGGCCCCCCGCGGCTGGCGCCGACGCATCGCGGCCGGCTTGCCGAAGAGGTCGATCATCGTCGGGAAGACCACCAGGATGAAGACCGGCAACAGCGTCGTGCCGCCCACCACCACCACCGCCAGCGGCTTCTGCAGGTCCGAGCCGATGCCGGTGGCCACCGCCGCCGGCAGCAGCCCCACCATGGCGGCGAGGCAGGTCATCATCACCGGCCGCATCCGGTCGACGCCGGCCTGGTCGAGCGCCTGCCGCCAGGGCATGCCGGCATCGCGCAGCCCGTGGAAATGCGAGAGCAGGATGATGCCCTCCATCACCGTGATGCCGAAGAGCGCGAGGAAGCCGATGGCGGCCGGCACGCTGAAATGCAGCCCCATGAGCTCGAGCGCGGTGACGCCGCCGATGCAGGAGAGCGGCAGCAGGCCGAAGATCAGCAACGTGTCGCGCAGGCTGCTGAACTGCACGTAGAGCAGCATGGCGATGAGGGCGAGGGCGATCGGCACCACGATCTTCAGCCGGGCGATCGCCTCCTGCAGGTTGCGGAATTCGCCCACCCATTCCAGCTTGTAGCCCGGCGGCAGCACCACGTTCTGCTCCACCAGCGCCTGCGCCTCCTCGACGGCCGATTGCGGGTCGCGGCCACGCACCGAGAATTTCACCGGCACGTAGCGCGAGGCATCCTCGCGGTAGATATAGCTGGCGCCGGAGACCAGGCCGACCTTCGCCACGTCGCCGAGCGTCGCGCCGGATTGCGGGCTGATCGGGATGCGGCGGATGGCATCCAGGCTGGTGCGGAAGGGGGCGTCGAAGCGGACGACGAGCGGGAAATTGCGGTCGCCGCCCTCCTCATAGAGGCGCGCCGCCTCCTGCCCGCCGATGGCCGCCTGGATCACCTGGTTGATGTCGTCGACGGCGAGCCCGTACCGCGCCGCCTTGGCGCGATCGATGCGGATGGAGACGGTCGGCTGGCCGAGGGTGCGGAAGGCGGCGAGGTCGGCGATGCCGTCCACCTTCTCCATCTGCTGGCGGATCTGCTCCGCCACCCGCGCCAGCACGTCGAGCTCGGGGCCGATCACCTTCAGCGCATTGGCGCCCTTCACCCCCGAGGCCGCCTCCTGCACGTTGTCGGAGATGTACTGGGAGAAATTGAAGTCGACGCCGATGAACTCCTGCGCCAGACGGCCCTGGATCTTCTCGACCAGCGCATCCTTGGTCTTCGCCGTGGTCCACTGGTCCATGGGCTTCAGCGGAACGAAGAACTCGGCATTGAAGAAGCCGGCGCTGTCCGTGCCGTCATCCGGCCGTCCCTGCTGCGAGGTGATGGTGATGACCTCGGGGAATTCCTTCAGCACCATCCGCATGCGGTTGACGTAGCGGTTGCCCTCCTCGAGCGAGATGGTGGCGGGCATGGTGGCCCGCATCCAGATGCTGCCCTCCTCGAGCGTCGGCAGGAACTCGCCGCCCATGCGGCTGAACTGCACCACCGCGCCGAGCAGCAGGACGCCGGAGACGGCGATGGTGGTGATCCGCCGCCGCATGGCGATGTGGTGCAGGTATTCGTGCGCCCGGCCGAGCCAGCGCACGATCGGCATCACCTTCTCCTTGGTTTCGTCGCTGAAGAGCGTGCCGGCCAGCGCCGGGGCGACGGTGAAGGTGGCGAAGAGCGCGCCGCCGATGGCATAGGCATAGGTCTTGGCCATCGGGCCGAAGATGCGCCCCTCGATGCCGCCCATGGTGAAGAGCGGGATGAAGGCGGCGACGATGATGAGCGCCGAGAAGAAGATCGCCGTACTCACCTCGCCCGCCGCCCGCAGCACGATCAGCGGCACGCCGGAGAGGCCGCGGGAGGCCGTCGGGTGCGCGATCCGGTGGCCATGCGAGCCATGGGTCAGGTGCAGGTGCCGGTAGACATTCTCCACCATGATGACCGTGGCATCGACCAGCAGGCCGAAATCCAGGCTGCCGAGGGAGAGCAGGTTGGCGCTCTCGCCCCGCAGCAGCATGACGATGACGGCGGTGAAGAAGGCGAAGGGGATGGTCGCGCCCACCACGATGGCGCCCTTCAGGTCGCCGAGGAACAGCCACTGGATGAAGACCACCAGGGCGATGCCCATGATGATGTTCTTGACCACGTGGTGGGTGGTCACCTCCACCAGGTCCTTGCGGTCGTAGATCGGCACGATGTGCACGCCGGGCGGCAGCACGCCGCCGGCATTGATCGCCTTCACCTCCTGCTCCACCGCGCGGATGGTCGGCAGGGTCTGCTCGCCGCGGCGCATCAGCACCACGCCCATGACCACGTCGTCATCCGCCTCCTGCCCGGCGATGCCGAGCCGCGGCAGGTTGCCCACCTCCACCCGCGCGATGTCGGAGAGCAGGACGGGGACGTTGTTGTTCACCCCGAGCACGACGTTGCGGACATCGTCCATCGAGCGGATCAGGCCGACGCCCTGCACCACGGCGGATTGCGGCCCGACATCGATGATGCCCGCGCCCGTCGTCGCGTCGCCATTGCCGATCGCCTGCACCACCTGCGGCAGGGAGAGCCCGTAGGCGGTGAGCTTCGGCAGGTCGACGATGACGTTGTAGGCCTTGGTCGGGCCGCCATAGGCGGTGACGTCGATCACCCCCGGCACGCGCTTGAAGCGGCGTTGCAGCACCCAGTCCTGCAGCACGCGGAGATCGGTGACGGCGAAGCCGGGCGGGCCGACCACGCGGTAGCGCAGGATCTCGCCGATCGGGCTCCAGGGGCTGATCTGCGGCTGCACGCCGTTCGGCAGCCCGCTGATCTGGCCGAGCCGGTTCAGCACCTGCTGAAGGGACTGCTCGTAGTTGAAGGCGAAGGTGAACTGCGCCGAGACCACCGAGAGGCCGAAGAGGGAGGTCGAGCGGACCTTGGCCAGGTTCGGCATGCCCGAGAGCCCGACCTCGATCGGGACGGTGATGTAGCGCTCGATCTCCTCGGCGCTCTGCCCCTGGTTCTGGGTGATCACCACCACGGTCGGCGGCACCGGATCGGGATAGGCCTCGATGTTGAGCTGCCGGAAGCCCGCGAAGCCGATGCCGAGGAAGGCGACGTAGAGCAGGATCACGAGCGCCCGCTTCTGCAGGGCGAAGGCGACCAGGTGGCGCATGCGGGTTCCAGTCCAGACGGCCGCGATGCGGCAGGGGCAAGGGGCGTGGGCACTGCTTTGGGCGCGGCCATGCCTTGCCCGGCGCGTCGTTCTCGCATGTGGCGGCTTGCCGCCGCCATTGGGCGGGGCTTAAGGCTTCGCCATCCCGCGAGGCAAGCAGGTTACGGCGATGCCATGCCGAGGCCGGCGGCGGCGCGCCTTGTCGCCCAGGTGGTGGCGCCGCCGCCCCGGCATGGCAGGATGCAGCGCCGGTCATGTCCTCCCACGCCCCCCGCTCTCCCTTCCGCGCCGGTGCCGGCGCGGCCCTCGGCGCCCCGGCCCTCGCCATGGGGGTGAGCTTCCTCGCCTTCGGCGCGGCGGTCGCCGCCGCCGGGCTCGGCACCGGCTGGGCGCTCGGCGCCTCGCTTGGGGTCTATGGCATGGCCGGGCAGCTCGTGCTGCTGCAGGCCGCCGGCACGGGCGACCCGACGGGCGCCACCCTCGGCGCGACGGCGGCCAATGCCCGCTTCCTGCCGATGGCGATGGCGCTCGCGCCCTGGCTCGGGGCCGGGCCGCGGCGGCGCTGGCTGGCACTGCCCTTCATCGCCATCACGCCCTGGGCGGCGGCGATGCGGGTCCTGCCCGGCCTGCCGGAGGCGGCGCGGCTGCGCTGGTTCCTCGGCTTCGCCCTGGTCTCCTGGCTGGTGGCGGGGCTGGCGACCTGGCTCGGCCTGCTGGCCGCGCCCTGGCTGCGGCCGCCGCTGCTGGCGGCGCTGCTCTTCGCCAACCCGCTGTATTTCGCCCTGCTGCTGGCCGCCGAGGGCCGCCTCCCGGCCTCGCGCCTGCCGATCCTGGCCGGCATCGCCGCGGCGCCGCTGGCGGTGCTGCTGCCGGCGGCCTGGGGGCTGCTCGCGGCGGGGCTGCTCGGCGGGACGCTGGCCTTCCTCGCCCGCCGGCCCTGGCGCCGCGGCGGCGGTTGAGGGCGGAGGCATGGCGGGATTGGATGGCCGGAGCTTGGCCCTGGCGCTGAGCATCGCGGCGATGCTGGGGCTGCGGGCCCTCGGATTGCTGGTGGCGGGGCGGCTGCGGCCGGATCATCCGCTCATCGCCTGGGCCTCGGCGGTCAGCCAGGCGACGCTCTCGGCCTTCGTCGCCCTCGCCGTGGTCCTGCCGGGCGGCGCCGCGGCCAGCCTGCCGCTGGCGGCGCGCCTCGTCGGCCTGGCGGCCGGGCTGCTTGCCTGGTGGTGGGGAGGCGGGCGGCTGCTGCCGGCGCTGCTGGCCGGGCTGGCGGCGCTGGTCGCGGTCCGTGCGTTGCTCGGCGGCTGAGCGCGCCGCCGGCACCAGGCCAGCGGCATTGGAACGCCAGCCGGACCCATCGCTGCCCATGGCCCTGCCACGGCAGGCCGTGACCCGCTCCTCAGGGCGGGAGGCGACGCACGGGTGCCCGCAAAGCCGCGCGGTGGCTTCGTGGGGCGGTCCTAGAGCAGGCCGAGCAAGCGCAATTCCTGCCGCAGCCGGGCCGGCAGCGACTCCAGCCCCTCGGCCGTGGCGCCATCGGCGACATCCGGCGGCGCCGCCGCCGGCTCGAGATAGCGCCAGCCCTGGAAGGGCTTCACCGGTCGGGCCGCCACGGGCACCAGCGCCGGGTCGAGCACCAGCCCGGCGCAGCTCGTGCCGTCCTCCCAGGCCTCGTCGCGAATCTCGAGGATGCGCTGGCGCACCTGCACGAAGCCCGCGACCACCCAGTAGATGGAGCCGCCGGCCGTGATCTCGGCCGCCCGCTTCGGGACCATGCGCGTCTGATGCCGCAGCGGCGGATCGGCGACCGCGCGGCCCGCCTGCAGCGCACGGAGCTGGCCGACATCCTTTGGGCCGACGGAAAGCTTGATGAGATGCAGCACGCTTGCGGGTGTACCGCCTGCGCCGGCGGCCGCAAGGCCCGGCCGCCCCTCCGGAATGCTCAATTCCGCCGCAGGATGTCCTCGGCGCGCAGCGGCAGCGGCGCCGCATCGCCGGGGCGGGCGAGCAGCAGGGTCATCCTGGCCGGCCCCGCCACCGTCTGGTCGCGCCAGCAGCTGAAGGCGAACTCGATCCGATAGAGGCCCGCTGCAATTCGAGGCCGCGCGGCGGGAAGGTGCGGCCCTGCCCGCCCTGCATGTTGAGGTTGAGAACCTCCATGATCCGCTGTCCCCCAAAGTCCAGCCGCCCCAGGCAGGTCGCCCGCTCGCCCGCCTGGCGCTCGACCCGCAGCGTCAGCGCATGGCGGCCGGCCTGGCGGATGGCGAGGAAGGCGGTGCCCGTCATGGCATGGAGACCGACCGGTGTCGGCAGCATCGCCTGGAGTTGCGCCGCCTCGATGACGGGCCCCTGCAGGGCGAAGCGCCGCAAGGGCGGGTCCGGGATCTCGAATTGCGACCCCAGCTGGAGCAGCAGGGCTTTGATCGTGGCTGCCCAGCCGCTCGCCTGGTCGGCCAGCGCGCCCTCGCCCATCCCTGGCGGCAGGGGCAGGTCCGGCGCGATCACCAGCGGCGCGGCGGCCCCTGGGCCGGGCTCCGGCCGGGCCGCCCAGGCCGGCGGCGGGGGCACGGTGCGCGGCGCCACCAGCGCCTGGAGGCCGGCCCAGGCGGCCAAGGCCAGCAGGACGCCCAGCAGGGGCGCCGGTCCGGCCAGGAGAGCCACCCGGTAGAGGCCATCGCGCCGCCAGAGATGGCGATGGATGAAGCCGAGCCGGCCGAGGAACCGCCTCATGCGTCACCGGCGATGGCGGCCGAGACATCCTCGGGCCGCAGCTCGCTCAGATCCAGGCGGCCATCGTCCAGATGCGGGGCGAGCCGCAGGGCCTGCGCCTCGCGGGCGCGCTCGACCAGCGTGCGGGCGGCGCGCGCATGGCCGAAGCCCCGCTGGCCGAGCTGTGCGGCGAAATAGTCCCGGATCATGCCATCCGCCGACCGGGACAGGTGCATCCCGGCCTGCTGCACCATATCATGGGTGATCGCCAGCAGCGCATCCGGCCCGTAGCCCTCGAAATGAAGGGTCTTGGCGAAGCGCGACCGCAGCCCCGGATTGCTGCCGAGGAACCGTTCCATGGGTTCCGGATAGCCGGCCACGATGACCACCAGCCGGTCGCGGTGGTCCTCCATCGCCTTCAGCAGCGTGTCGATGGCCTCCTGGCCGAAGGAATCCCCGTGATCGCCCTGGCCCGCGGCCAGCGTATAGGCCTCGTCGATGAACAGGACGCCGTCCATCGCCTCGGACAGGCGCTGCTGCGTTTTCAACGCCGTCTGGCCGACGAAGCCGGCCACCAGGCCGGCCCGGTCGGTCTCGACCAGATGGCCCTTCTCCAGCACGCCGAGATCGCGGAGGACGGCGCCGTAGAGCCGGGCCACCACCGTCTTGCCGACGCCGGGCGGCCCGGTGAAGACCATGTGCAGCGAGAGGGGGGTGACCGGCAGCCCCTGCTCGCGCCGCGCCGCCTCGACCTTCAGGCGCTGGACGAGGGTGGTGATCTCCGCCTTGACCCGTTCGAGCCCGACCATGCCGGCCAGCGCCGCCTGCGGGTCGAGGGCGGCGTCGCCCCCGTTGCGATCCGGCCGCCGGCGGGGCGCCGGGCGGAGGAAATGCCGACCGGTGCGGGCATAGCCGATGCGGGGCCAGAGCCGGAGGATGCGCAGGCCGCAGAACAGCGTCGCCGCCCCCATCAGCGCCAGCAGGCAGAGGATGCCGAGCCAGGGCGGCAGGCTCGGCGTGATCCGGAAGGCCGAAAGCAGGGCGAGGCCGGTCAGCAGCAGCATGCAGACCGCCATGAGCGGCTGCGGCCCTAGAACGGCCCGCAGCCAGGCGCCGATCTCAGCCATGCGCGCGCCGACAGGTCTCGATCGGCCGCCAGCGGACCTCCCTCGTCTGGGCAACGGCGCCGGCAACATGCCAGGCGGGCTGCAAGGCAATCACGGCCGGCTGCCCGGCCGGCACGACCGTCAGCGCGCCATGGCCGGCCGCATAGGGTCCGGGATAGGGGATGGCGACCCGGACCGGCAGCTCGGAGAGGCGGTAGAGCGGCGAGACATAGCCGGCGGAACGCAGGCGGAGCGCGCTGGCGGGCTGGCCCGGCGCGGCTGCGAGCGTGACCCAAGCGAGCGGGACCGGGCAACCGGCCTCTTGCCCGCGGAAGGCGGCGAGGACCGTCTCGGGCCCGGCCATGGTGCCAAGGGCGGCCTCCCGCTCCTCCTCCGTGACCTGTGCCAGCACGGCCCGGGCATCGCCGAGGGCCCATGCGCCATCCGGGCCCTTCGCCACGGCATCGAGCCAGGCCCAGCCGGCGATGCCGGCGAGCAGGGCAACCAGTGCCGCCGGCCAGAGCCCGGGCACGCCCTCGCCGGGCTTGGCCGCCGCCCGTGAGGCTGGCGGCAGATCATATTGGTCCATGCGACAACCGAAATCCGCAAACCCGACAGGGGCGCGCATGGCACGCCAGAATATCGTCTTTTGCGTTATAGACCCGGGCGTTGTCCTTCTGAATTGAAAATCCGGCCGCAAGCCGGCATCGCGCCGCCACCGCCCGGGCCCATCGCAGGCGAGCGGCGGGCACCGGCCGCCCCGCGCCGCGTTCGACTACCGGCCGATGCCGGTGCGCGGCTCGGCTGCCGACCCATCCGCCGGCGGCTGCAACGAGGAGAGCGGCGCAACCGGGCCCGCCCGACGCAGCCGCGTCCCGCCGGGACTGTCCAGACGATGCATCACCCCGATCCCGCCTGCCCCTGCTGCCGAACCGGCAGCCGCCTGCCGGTCGCGCCAGGCCGGCGCGGCCTCGCCGGGCTCGCCGTCGGGGCGGCCCTCGCCGGCCTGCCCCGGCCGCTGCGCGCCGCCGACCCGGTGCCGCGGACCAACCTCACGCCTGACCAGGCGCTCGCCCTGCTGCGCGACGGCAATCAGCGCTTCCAGACCGATGCCCCCTTCCGCGCGGTCCAGGGGCGGGAGAGGCGGCTGGAACTGGCGCGCGGCCAGGCGCCCTTCTGCGTCCTGGTCGGCTGCTCGGACAGCCGGGTGCCGCCCGAGCTGCTCTTCGGCCGCGGCCTCGGCGAGCTTTTCATCGTCCGCAATGCCGGCAACACGGTCGATACCGCGGCGCTCGGCAGCATCGAATACGGCGTCGGCGTGCTGGGCTGCCCGCTGATCGTGGTGCTCGGGCATGAAAGCTGCGGCGCCGTCGCCGCGGCGGTCGATGTGGTAGACCGCAACACCACCTTCCCCGGCGTGATCGGCGAGATGGTGCAGCCCATCCTGCCGGCCGTGCTCTCGGCGCGGCGCGCGGGCGACACCACGCTCGGCGCCGCGGTCCGCGCCAATGCGCGGCGCGTCGCCCTGCGGCTGCGCACGCAGAGCCCGGTGCTGCAGGAGGCGCTGGACCGCGGCCGGCTGCGGATCGTGCCGGCGCATTACGACCTGGATGACGGCGAGGTGCACTGGCTCGAGGCGAGCTGAGCCGGGCGGGACCGGCGCCGCGACGGGGCGCAAGCGCGCCCTTCCCAGGCGCCGGAGCACGGCTTATTCCCTTGTCCGAGCAGCCATATCGACGGTCGATGAACGACGCCAGCACCACCACCCGCCGGGACAGCCACCAGCAGGAGCTCCGGCACGATTTCCGCTCCGCCGAGCCGCGCTGGCAGGCGGAATGGGAGCGGCGCGCCTGCTTCGCCGTGCCGGACGTGCCGCCGGCCGATGCGAAGAAATACTATGTTCTGGAGATGTTCCCGTACCCGAGCGGGAAGATCCATATGGGCCATGTCCGCAACTACACGCTGGGCGATGTCGTCGCGCGCTACAAGCGGGCGCGCGGCCATATGGTCATGCACCCGATGGGCTGGGACGCCTTCGGCCTGCCGGCGGAGAATGCGGCGCGGGAGCGCGGCATCCATCCCGGCACCTGGACCTACCAGAACATCGCCAACATGCGCGCCGAGCTGAAGCGCATGGGGCTCTCCATCGAATGGGCCCGGGAATTCGCCACCTGCGACGCCGAATATTACGGCCAGCAGCAGAAGCTCTTCCTCGATTTCCATCGCGCCGGCCTGGTCGAGCGGAAGGAGAGCTGGGTCAACTGGGACCCGGTGGACGGCACGGTGCTGGCGAACGAGCAGGTGATCGATGGCCGCGGCTGGCGCAGCGGCGCGCTGGTCGAGAAGAAGCAGCTCAGCCAGTGGTTCTTCAGCATCACCAAATATGCCGACGACCTGCTGCGGGCGCTGGAGGGCCTCGACCGCTGGCCGGAGCGGGTGAAGCTGATGCAGGCCAACTGGATCGGCCGCAGCGAGGGGGCGCGGGTGCGCTTCCGGCTGACCGCGCCGGTCGAGGCCGCGGCGCCGCAGCCGCCCATCGACGACATCGAGGTCTTCACCACGCGGCCGGACACGCTGTTCGGCATGAGCTTCCTCGCCGTCGCCGCCGAGCATCCGCTGGCCGCGGCCGCCGCGGCGCGGGATCCGCAGGCGGCGGCCTTCGTCGCCGAGTGCCGGCGCATGGGGACCAGCGAGGCGACGATCGAGCAGGCGGAGAAGCGCGGCCACGACACCGGCTTCCGCGTCGCGCATCCCTTCATCGAGGGCGCCAGCTTTCCGGTCTGGATCGCCAATTTCGTGCTCATGGAATACGGCACCGGCGCGATCTTCGGCTGCCCCGGGCATGACGAGCGGGACTACGAATTCGCCGCCAAATACGGGTTGCCGATCACCCCCGTGGTGCTGCCGCCGGGCGCCGACCCGCAGGGCTTCGCGCTGGAGGGCGCCGCCTATACGGGCGAGGGCACCATCTTCAACTCCGGCTTCCTCGATGGGCTGGAGGTGACGGCGGCCAAGCGGCGGGCGATCGAGGCGCTGGAGGCGAAGGGGCAGGGCACCGGCCTGGTGAATTGGCGCCTGCGCGACTGGGGCGTCTCCCGCCAGCGCTACTGGGGCTGCCCGATCCCCTTCATCCATTGCGCGGCCTGCGGCGTGGTGCCGGTGCCGGACGACCAGCTGCCGGTGCGGCTGCCCGAGGACGTGGATTTCTCCAAGCCCGGCAACCCGCTGGACACGCACCCGACCTGGAAGCACGTCGCCTGCCCGTCCTGCGGCCAGCCGGCGCGGCGCGAGACCGATACCTGCGACACCTTCGTCGACAGCTCCTGGTATTTCGCCCGCTTCTGCTCGCCGCGGGCCGCGGTGCCGGTGACCCGGGAGGCGGTCGATGCCTGGCTGCCGGTCGACCAGTATATCGGCGGCATCGAGCATGCGATCCTGCACCTGCTCTACAGCCGCTTCTTCACCCGCGGCATGCGCGACACCGGGCATCTGGCGATCGCCGAGCCCTTCGCCGGCCTCTTCACCCAGGGCATGGTGACGCATGAGAGCTACAAGTCGGCCGATGGCCGCTGGCTCTACCCGGAGGAGGTGGAGTTCGGCACGGCCGCCGACGGCTCGCGCACCGCAACGCTGAAGGGCGGCAACGCGCCGGTCACCATCGGCCGGGTCGAGGCGATGTCGAAGTCGAAGCGCAACACGGTGGATCCGGGCGCCATCATCGACCGCTACGGCGCCGACACCGCGCGCTGGTTCATCCTCTCCGACAACCCGCCGGAGCGGGACATGGAGTGGACCGAGGCGGGCGTCGCCGGCGCCTATCGCTTCAGCCAGCGCCTCTATCGCCTTGTGGCGGCGGCGCTGGACGGTCTGCCGCCGGCCGGCACCGGCGCGGAGGGCGCGACGGGCGAGGCGAAGAAGCTCCGCCAGGCGACGCACCGGACCATCGCCGCGGTGACCGAGGCGCTGGACAGCTTCGCCTTCAACGTCGCCGTCGCCCGCATCCACGAATTCGCCAATGCCATCGGCGAGGCGGGCGAGGGCACGGGCGCGGCGAAGCGGGAGGCGCTGGAGGCGATCACGCGCCTCGTCGCGCCGATGATGCCGCATCTGGCCGAGGAGCTGTGGTCGCTGCTGCGGCCCGACGAGACCGCCCTGGTCGCCGAGCTGCCCTGGCTGGAGCCCGATCCGGCGCTGCTGCGGGCCGAGACGGTGACGCTCGCCGTGCAGGTGCTCGGCAAGCTGCGCGGCACGATCGAGGTGGCGGTGGATGCGGACGAGGCTACGATCTTCGCGCTCGCCGAGGCGGAGGAGAATGTGCAGCGGAGCATCGCTGGGAAGCCCATCCGGAAGCGCATCCATGTCCCTGGCCGGGTCGTCAATTTCGTTGTCTGAGGCGGCGACGCGCCGCCGCTTGCTCGGCGCGGCCGGGCTGCTCGGCCTCTCGGCCTGCGGCTTCCGGCCCCTCTACGCGCCGGACACGGCGGCCGATGGCGGCAATGCCGACATCGTCACCGAGCTGGCCGCGGTGCGCGTCGGACCGATCCATGAGCGGACCGGCCAGTTGCTGCGGCGGAACCTGCAACGGCGCCTGGAAGACGCGGCGCCGGGCACGCCGGCGCGCTACCAGCTCAACGTCTCCTACACCCCCGGCGTCGAGGTGCTGGGCTACCGGCGCGACGGCACCATCACCCGGGTGCGCTACACCTTCACCGGCACCTGGGACCTGGCGACGCTCTCCGTCCCACCGGTGCCGGTGGCCCGCTCCGACATTCCCTATCGGGCGATCGACTCCTTCAACATCCCCGACCTGCAATTCTTCTCCGCCGACAGCGCCCGCGACGCCATGGAGGGCCGCGCGATGGAGGAGATGGCGGAGGAGATCACCCGCCAAGTGGCGCTGGCCCTGCGCCGGCGGGGGGAGAGCCGGTCCAGGGCCACGGGCTGACCGTGGCGAAGCTGGATGCGCGGCGCCTTGGCGCCTTCCTCGCCGATCCTGGCGCCTGCCGCGTCGTGCTGCTGCATGGCGATGATCCCGGCCTGATCCGCGAGCGTTGCGAGGCGCTGATCCGCAGCGTGACCGGGGGCGATGCGCTGCGCCTGGTCGAGGCGGCGAGGGAGATGCTGCGGGCGCCGCACTCCCTGGCCAATGAGGCGGCGAGCGCGCCCCTGACCGGCGGACGCTGCCTGGTGCGGCTGCGCGATGCCGGCGACGGCAAGCCGGTGGTCGAGGCCGCGCGGGCGGCGCTGGCGGGGCCGGGGCCGGGGCTGGTGGTGATCGAGGCGCCGGAGCTGCGGACCAGCGCCGCCCTCTTCAAGCTAGTGGAGGCTTCGGCCGCCGGCGCGGTGATCGCCTGCTACCGGGAACGGGGGGCGGAGCTCGCCGCCTCCATCGCGCGCATCCTGCAGGAGCTGGGCGTCTCGGCCGAGCCGGCTGCCACCGAGTGGCTGGCGCAGCGCCTGGGCGAGGACCGGATGCTGCTGCGGCGGGAGCTGGAGAAGCTGGCCCTCTTCGTCGGCGAGGGCGGCAAGGTGACGCCGGAAGCCGCCATCGCCTGCGTTGCCGAGGGTTCGGCGCTCGACCTCGAGGAGGCGCTGATGGCGGCGATGGCGGGCGAGGTGGCGACCGCCGACAAGGCGCTCGACACCGCCTTCGCCGAGGGTGCGAATGCCGTGCAGGTGGTGAGGGCCGCGCTGCGGCACATGCAGCGCCTGCATCAGGCGGCCCTGGCCGTGGCGGCGGGGGCGGCGCCGGCCGGGGCGCTGGAGACATTGCGGCCGCCGGTCTTCTTCCGCCATCGGCCGGCGATGGAACGAGCCCTCCGGCTTTGGCGGCCCGATGCGCTGCAGGCGGCCGGAGCGGCCCTGCTGGAGGCGGAGCGGCGGACGAAGACCACCGGCCTGCCGGCCATGACCATCGCCCGCAACGCCGTGACCGGCCTGGCCCGTCAGGCCGCCAGCCGGCGTTGAGGCGTCAGGGGTTCAGTAGGCGGATGAGACCGTCGAGCTGATCCAGGTCCCGGTACTGGATCATCACCTGGCCGCCGCGGCCCCCATGGCGGATGCTGACCTTGAGACCGAGGCGGGTCGACAGGTCCTGCTCCAGCGCCAGCGTCTCTGGCGCTGCGGCCGGCTTGGCGCTGGGCTCGCGCGGCTTGGCGGCGACGAGCGCCTCGGTCTGGCGCACATTCAGCCCGCGATCCACCACCTGGAGGGCCAGCGCCTCGGCATCCGGCGCGGTCAGCAGGGCGCGGGCATGGCCCGCGGTCAAGGCCCCGTCGCGCAGCAGCTCCCGCACCCGCTCGGGCAGGGCCAGCAGGCGCAGCGTGTTCGCCACATGGCTGCGGCTCTTGCCCACGGCTTGGCCGAGCTGGTCCTGGGTGAGGCCGAATTCGTCGATCAGCCGACGGAAGCCTTCCGCCTCCTCCAATGCGTTGAGATCCTGGCGCTGCAGATTCTCGACCAGGGCAGCGGCCATGGCGGCCCGGTCATCGAGGTTCCGCAGCAGGACCGGCACCTCATGCAGCTGCGCGAGCTGGGCAGCGCGCCAGCGGCGCTCGCCGCCGATGATCTGGTACTGGCCGGGACTGCCCGGCTTGTCCCGCACCAGGATCGGCTGCAGCACGCCATGTTCCTTGATGCTGTCAGCCAGTTCCTGCAAGGGGCCCTGATCGATTGGGCCGCGTGGCTGGAAGGGGCCGGGCTCGAGCATCTCGACCGGCAGGGTGCGGATGCCGCCCTCGCCGGCGGGCGCGGTCCCCGTGGACGGGATCGGCGCGGGAGGCGCATCGCCGAGCAGGGCCGAAAGGCCACGGCCCAGGCGCATCGGCTTCTTGGCGCCGCTCATGCCCGCTTCTCCCGCCGCAACATCTCGGCCCCGAGCGCGGCATAGGCCTGTGCCCCGGGCGAGCGCGCATCATAGAGGCTGACCGGCAGCCCATGCGAGGGAGCCTCGCTGATCCGGATATTCCGCGGAATCACGGTCTCGAATACCTTGTCCTTGAAGAAGCCGCGCACATCCTGCGCCACCAGCTCGGAGAGGTTGTTCCGGCGATCATACATGGTCAGCAGGATACCCTCGAGCGCCAGGCCCGGGTTGAGCGCCCGCTTCACCCGCTCAATGGTCTGGGTGATCTGGCTGACGCCTTCCAAGGCGAAGAACTCGGTTTGCAGCGGCACCAGAACACTATGCGCGGCAACCAGGGCGTTCAGGGTCAACAGCCCCAGCGAAGGCGGGCAGTCCAGCAGGATATAGTCGAAGCTATCCCTCAGGGCGGGATCGGCCGCGAGCGCCTGCGTCAGCCGGCGCTCGCGGTCCTCCATCGCCACCAGCTCGACTTCCGCCCCGGCCAGATCGGCATCAGCCGGGACAAGCTGCAGCGTCGGCACCGGGGTAGGCCGCAGCAACTCGGCCAGTGGGCGGCCATCGACCAGCAGAGCATAGGTGCCGGCCCCGCGGTCCGCCCGTTCGATGCCAAGGCCGGTCGAGGCATTGCCCTGCGGATCGAGATCGAGGAGCAGAACCTTGTGTTGCGCCGCCAGGACAGTGGCGAGGTTGATCGCGGTCGTGGTTTTGCCGACGCCACCTTTTTGGTTGGCGAAGGCGATGACGCGGGGATGGGCCCGGTCAGGTCGGGGAGCCGGCAGGACGAATCTCGCTGATACGGAAGATGGTGGCGGCCGGGTCGGTGCGGCTCGGAAAGCGTTCGGTGCGCATGATCCAGGCGCGCGAGGCCTCCGTCAATTCCTGCGCCGCGGTCCTGCCCTTGGGGAAGAGCGCAATCCCATCCGGCCTCAGGATGGATGCGGCATAGGCGAGCAGGGTGGTCAGGGGCGCCAGCGCCCGGGCGGTCAGGATGGCGGCTTTGGGCAAATGCGCCGCTTCGATCCGCTGGGCGTGTACTTGGACCCGAGGGAGGGCCAGGGTGCGACTGGCCTCAATCAGGAAGGCGGATTTTCGCCGGTCGGCTTCCACCAGATGCGTTTCCCACCCGGTGACGGCTGCCAGGATGAGGCCCGGGAAGCCGGCGCCAGAGCCGAGATCGACCAGGACGCCTTCGGCCTCGGGCAGCAGGGGCCAGAGCTGTAGCGAATCCTGGACATGGCGCTGCCAGAGGCCTGCCTGATCGCGCTCGGCGGTCAGGTTGATGCGCGTATTCCAGCGCTGCAGCAGTGCGACGAACTCATGAAGCCTGTCCTCTGTTTCACGTGGAACATTGAGGCCGAGGTGTTTCACGTGAAACGCGCCTCCGTGCGACGCAGATGCACGGCCAGGGCCGCCAGCGCCGCCGGCGTGATGCCTGGCAGGCGGCCGGCGCTGCCAAGGGTTGCTGGCCGGGCCCGTGAGAGCCGCTGCCGCATTTCCGCCGAAAGGCCGGGAATGAGTGCGAAATCGATCCCGGCCGGAATCGCCATCTGCTCCTCCCGCGCCAGCGCCCGCAATTCCACGGCCTGCCGCTCCAGATAGGGGGCGTAGAGGGCCTGAGCCTCCAACTCGGCTCGCAGCCGCGGTGGCAAGCCCTGCAACCAAGGGAAGATGCGATCTGCTGCCTCTGCCGTCATGGCCGGCAGGGCCAGTGCCTCCAGCGCATTGCGCCAGCGTCCATCCTGGTTGACCGCGACGCCGGCCGCTGCGTACCACGAGGGCGAGCCGCCTTCCGCACGCGCCCGTGCCAGCGCCACCTCCAGCGCTGCGACGAAGCTGCGATGCGCCCGAGCTCGCTCGCTGCCTACCACGCCCCAGGCGATGCCTTTCTCCGTCAGGCGCAGCCCGGCATTGTCGGCCCGCAACGCGAGACGGAATTCCGAGCGCGCGGTCAGCATCCGATAGGGTTCCGTCACGCCCTGCAGGATCAGGTCATCCACCAGCACGCCGGTGTAGGCCTCGCTCCGGCTGAGAATCCGGTCTGGCAGGCGGCCGGAGGATCGGCATGCGGCGTTCAGCCCGGCCATCACGCCCTGCGCCGCCGCCTCTTCATAGCCGGTGGTGCCGTTGATCTGCCCTGCCAGGAACAGGCGCGGCGTGGCGCGCAGCTCCAGCGCCGGCGTCAACGCACGCGGATCGACATAGTCGTACTCGATGGCATAGCCCGGTCGCAGGATGCGGGCCCGCTCCAACCCAGGGATCGAGGCAATCAACGCCGCCTGAATCGCCTCCGGCAGACTGGTGGAGATGCCGTTCGGATAGACGGTGTCGTCATCCAGCCCCTCGGGTTCGAGGAAGATCTGATGCCGCTGCCGGTCGGCGAAGCGCACCACCTTGTCCTCGATCGAGGGACAATAGCGCGGCCCAACGCCCTCGATCCGGCCGCCATAGACGGCCGTGCGGTGCAGATTGGCACGAATGAGATCATGCGTGGCCGGCGTCGTCGCCGTGATGGCGCAGGGCCGTTGCGGATTGGTGATCCGCTCGGTCATCCAGGAGAGCGGCTCGGGCGGGTCGTCTCCCGGCTGCGGCTCCAGCGCCGCCCAGTCGATGCTGCGGCCATCGAGGCGGGGCGGCGTGCCGGTCTTCAGCCGGGCGAGCGGCAGACCCAGCCGGCGCAGCGTGTCCGCAAGGCCGATCGAGGGTGCCTCGCCGACCCGGCCTGCCGGGATGCGCATCTCGCCGATATGGATCATGCCGCGCAGGAAGGTGCCGGTGGTGATGACGACTGCGCCGGCGCCGATCTGCCGACCGGTGGCCGTAACGACACCTGCAACCTCGCCACCCGCCCCGATCACCAGATCCTCGGCCGCCTCCGCCGCGATGGTCAGCCCCTCGGTCGCGCGCAACAGGGCCTGGATCGCCTGCCGGTACAGCTTGCGGTCGGCCTGGGCCCGCGGCCCCCGCACGGCCGGACCCTTGCTGCGATTCAGCAGCTTGAAATGGAGCCCGGCGGCATCGGCCGCGCGGCCCATGAGCCCGTCCAGCGCATCCACCTCGCGCACCAGATGTCCCTTGCCCACCCCGCCGATCGCCGGGTTGCAGGACATCTCGCCTAGCGTCTCGATCCGGTGGGTCAGCAACAGGGTGCGGGCGCCGCAGCGTGCCGCGGCCGCGGCGGCCTCACAGCCGGCATGGCCGCCGCCGATCACCACCACATCGAAGACTGCATCAAACATGGCGGGGATATAGCGAAGCCGCGCCCCGGCACGAAGCCTCACCCGATGCGGAAGCCGAGCCCGTCCTGCCACATCATGGTGGCGAAGCGTGGATCGTCGAGCAGGGCTTCGGCGGCAACCCCGCTGGTGGAGGTGATGGCTTTGATGCCGGCCAGACGGTCCTCGTCGAGTTCCGCCACCACGCCCGTGGAGATGCAGAAGCCGAGCACGCGGCCGATGCGGCTGGCAATCACCGTCCCCGGCGGCGCCGTCTCGGTAATCGCCTGGTCCACCAGCCAGACCTCGCCGCCACGCAGTTCGTCCTTCAGGATCAGCCCCTCCTCCGGGTGCCGGTCCAGCACGCGGAAGATGGAGAGCCAAGCCTGGCTGAGCGCATTCAGGACCAGCGCTGCCTCGCCCGGCAAGCCGGCATGGCGGCGGACCACCCGATCGATGGCGCGCGAGCGCCCCGGCGGCGCGGTATAGATGGCGAGGTCGAAGGCATAGGCCAGTTCGGCGTCCGAGACCTGGCTCATCTCGGGATCCAGGGCGAGGCCCAGCCGCTCCATCTGGTCCAGCACCTTCTGCCTCGGCAGGGATTGCAGGGCCATGTCCTGGAAGCGCTGCCGCGCCGCGGCGCAGCGGGCATAGAAATCGCGGATCTCGTCGCCGGTCATCGCCATGACGTCATTTCCCGATGCAGAATTCGCCGAAGACCACGTCGAGCACGGCCTCGACGCCAACCCGGCCCGTGATGCGGCCGATGGCCCGCAGCGCCGCCCGCAGCGCCTCGGCCCGCAGCTCCGGCAGCGGCGCGGCCTCCAGCTCGGCCAGCCAGTCCACCGCCTCCGTCAGGGCGGCGCGATGCCGCGGCCGGGTGAGGCTGGTCTCGGCGGCAAGCCCGGCCCGGGCGACGGCCTCCTCAATGAGGCGGCTGCGCAGCGCCTCCAATCCCTCGCCCGTGCGGAGCGAGAGGGGGAGCGGCGCGCGATCCCCGATCACCGCGGGGGCCGGTGCCAGATCGACCTTGTTCGCCACCACCAGCGCATCCGGCCCCAGCCAGCCCAGGGTCCCAGCATCCGGCCTCTCATCGGCGGCGAATAGAACGAGCACCAGATCGGCCTCCTCGGCCCGGCGGCGGGCGCGACGGATGCCCTCGGCCTCGATCTCGTCCACCGCCTCCCGCAGCCCGGCCGTATCGGCCAGGGTCACCGGCACCCCACCGAGGTCGAGCCGCACCTCCACCACGTCGCGCGTCGTGCCGGCGCGGGCCGAGACGATGGCCGCCTCCCGCCCGGCGAGCGCGTTCAGCAGCGAGGATTTCCCGGCATTCGGCGCGCCGAGGATGGCAACCAGCACCCCCTCCCGCAGCCGCTCGCCGCGCCGGGCATCCGCCAGATGCGCCAGGATCTCGCCCCGCAACGCCGCCGCCGCGCCGGCCACGGCATCGTCCAGCCCCGCCGGCAGGTCCTCCTCCTCGAACTCGATGAAGGCCTCCTGCCGGGCGAGCAGCCCCGTCAGGCGTCGCGTCCAGCCGTCATACAACCCGGCCAGGGCGCCCTCGGCCTGGCGCAGCGCCTGGCGCCGCTGGCCCGCCGTCTCGGCGGCGATGAGGTCGGCGATGCCCTCGGCAGCGGTGAGGTCCAGCTTGCCGTGCACGAAGGCGCGGCGGGTGAACTCGCCGGGCTCGGCCGGGCGGGCCCCGGCGGCGACGAGCGCCTCCGCCACCCCGGCGATGACGGCTGGCCCGCCATGCAGATGCAGCTCGGCGCTGTCCTCGCCGGTATAGCTGGCCGGCCCCGGGAACCAGAGCACCAGCGCCCGGTCCAGCACCTCGCCGGTTTCCGGATGCCGCAGGCGGCGCAGCGAGGCCAGGCGCGGCGCCGGCAGCCGGCCCGCCAGGGCCGTCACCGCCGCCGCCGTGCCTGGCCCGGAAAGGCGCAGCACGGCGACCGCCGCCCGCCCGGCCCCGGAGGCAAGGGCGAAGATGGTCCCGCCGGTCATGACGCCTGCCCTAAAGCCGATCGCGGTCAGACGGGATCATCCGAACGCGTGACGATGCCCACACCACGACACGATAGAGCATGCGCATGGCCTAGCCCTTCGGCACGACATCCGTCTCGGTCAGCATCAGCCGCCGCACCCGGCCGCCACCGCGCAGATGCGTCTCCAGGATCTCGTCGATATCGGCTGGCGTCTCCGGCCGGTACCAGATGCCCTCGGGATAGATCACCAGGGCCGGGCCGAACTCGCAGCGGTCCAGGCAGCCCGCCTGGTTGATCCGCACCCCGGCCAGGCCGAGCTCCTTCGCCCGCACCTTCATGTAGTCACGCAGCTTCTCCGAGCCCCGCGCGGCGCAGGAGCCGCGCCGGTGCCCATCGGGCCGCCGGTTGCAGCAGACGAAGACATGGGCGCGGAAATAGGGCGGCGGATCGGGGGGAACGGGACTGTCGGGCAAGGCGTCTCTCCGCAGGGGCCGGTGCGAGGCTGCTGGAAGCCGGCGCCGCCCTCTTCATGTAGCCATCCCCTCCCGCTGCGGCCAGGGTGCCCCAGATGCCGATCCTCCCGCCCGAAAACCTGCTGCGCGACGCCCTCTCGCCCTATCTGCTGCAGCACGCCGGCAACCCCGTGCACTGGCGCCCCTGGGGCCGGCCGGCGCTGGAGGAGGCGGCGGCGACCGACCGGCCGATCCTGCTCAGCATCGGCTATGCCGCCTGCCACTGGTGCCATGTCATGGCCCGTGAATCCTTCGAGGACCCCGAGACCGCGGCGCTGATGAACGCGCTCTATGTCTGCATCAAGGTGGACCGGGAGGAGCGGCCGGAGATCGATGCGCTCTACATGAACGCCTTGCAGCTCATGGGCGAGCCGGGCGGCTGGCCGCTCACCATGATGCTCACGCCCGCGGGCGAGCCCTTCTGGGGCGGCACCTATTTCCCGCCCGAGCCGCGCCAGGGCCGCCCCTCCTTCCGCCAGGTGCTGCGGGGCGTCGCCGAGGCCTATCGGACCGAGGGCGACAAGGTGCGGCAGAACGTCGCCGCGCTGCGGCAGGCGCTGGGCCGCCTGGCGGCGGCGAGGCCGGGCCCGCTGCCCTCGGGCGAGGCGCTGGCAGGGGCTGCCGGAGACCTGCTGCGCCATCTCGATCCCATCGAGGGCGGGCTCGCCGGAGCGCCGAAATTCCCGAGCCCGCCGCTCTTCCGCTTCCTGTGGCAAATGGGCCAGCGGCTCGGCGCGCCGGCCTGCGCCGAGGCGGTGGCGCTGCTGCTGCACCGCATGTCGCAGGGCGGCCTCTATGACCATCTCGGCGGCGGCTATGCTCGCTACAGCACCGATGCGCTCTGGCTGGTGCCGCATTTCGAGAAGATGCTGTCCGACAACGCCCAACTTCTCGAGCTGCTGGCGCTGCTGCAAGCCGCCCGCCCCGATCCACGCCTGGCCGCCCGCGCGGCCGAGACCGTCGGCTGGCTGCAGCGCGAGATGATCGCCGAGGGCGGCGGCTTCGCCGCCAGCCAGGGGCCAGGCCGGGCCTGCTCGTCGCCGCCGATCTGCTGACCGAGGCGGCGACGGTGGTGGTGACGGGCGATCCCGGCGACCCCCGGACCCAGGCCTTGGCCGAGGCGGTGCTGGCGCATCCCGACCTGGCCACGCTCCTGCTGCGCGGCGGCACGGGGAGAGTGCCGCCGGACCATCCGGCGGCAGGCCCGGCAGCGGGCAAGGGCCTGGTGGAGGGCCAACCCGCCGCCTATGTCTGTCGCGCCGGCCGCTGCGGGCTTCCCCTGACCAGCCCGGTCCTGTTGCGACGCGCCCTCGCACGCCCGGCGGGGACGCCAGTTACTTGAAATCGCATGGATTTTGCCGGCGCCGGCATCGTCTTGACGACGGGACGGGGTCGGTGTGCCATCAAGAACTTCATGCCCCATCTCACGATCCATACACCGCTTGGCGAGATCACCCTGTTCGAGGGTCCGGGCCAGGACGACGCCGCCGGCTCCGGCGCCATCGTCGCGCTCGACTGGGGCCGCGCCCATTGGCCGGACAGCCTGCCGCCGGAGCCGGCGACGCCGCTGCTGCGCGAGGCGGCGCGGCAGCTCCAGGACTATTTCGACGGCCGGCGCCTGGAATTCGACCTGCCCCTGGCGCCGGAGGGCAGCGCCTTCCGCCGCCAGGTCTGGGACGCGCTGTGCCGCATCCCGCCCGGGCAGACCCGCAGCTATCTCGACATCGCCCGTGAGATCGGCTGCCGCTCGCCCCGCGCCATCGGCCAGGCCAATGGCAGCAACCCCATCCCGATCCTGATCCCCTGCCACCGCGTGGTGGCCGCGGACGGAACGCTCGGTGGCTATTCGGGCGGCGACGGCGCCGCTACGAAGCGCTTCCTGCTCGCCCTGGAGGCCCGGGCCGCCACCGGGGCCAGGGCGGGCGAATTGCCTCTCGCCCCGCCGCAGCCCGAGCTGCCGCCATGCGGCCAACACCAGGGAACCCCTCGATGAACCATGCCATCCGCGTCCATGAGCACGGCGGTCCCGAGACGCTGGTCTGGGAGGAGTTGCCCAAGCCGGAGCCGAAGCCGGGCGAGGTGCGCCTGCTGCAGCATGCGGTCGGGCTGAACTACATCGACGTCTATTTCCGCACCGGCCTCTACAAGGCGCCGTCCATGCCGGTGACGATCGGCATGGAAGGGGCCGGCGTGGTCGATGCCGTCGGCGATGGCGTGACCGATCTGAAGGTCGGCGACCGCGTGGCTTATGCCGGCGCGCTCGGCGCCTATGCCGAGGCGCGCTGCGTGCCGGCCGAGAAGCTGGTGAAGATCCCGGAGGGGATCGACTTCACCCAGGCCGCGGCGATGATGCTGCAGGGCATGACCGCGCGCTTCCTGGTCAAGGAGACCTATGCGGTCCAGCGCGGCGACACCATCCTGGTGCATGCCGCGGCGGGCGGCGTCGGCAGCATCCTGGTGCAATGGGCGAAGCATCTCGGCGCGACCGTGATCGGCGTGGTCTCGACGCCGGAGAAGGCCGAGCTCATCCGCTCCCTCGGCGCCGACCACGCGCTTCTGACCAGCGAGAACATCCCGGCGCGGGTGAAGGAGATCACCGCCGGCGCCATGCTGCCGGTGGTCTATGACAGCGTCGGCCGCGACACCTTCGTCACCTCGCTCGACTGCCTCCGGCCGCGTGGGCTGATGATCTCCTTCGGCAATGCCTCCGGCCCGGTGACCACCGATCTCGGCGTGCTCGCTGCCAAGGGCTCGCTCTACGTCACCCGCCCGACGCTCAACACCTACACCGCGAAGCGCGAGGACCTGGTGCGGACCGCGCAGGACCTGTTCGAGACGGTGAAATCCGGCGCGGTGAAGATCGCGGTGAACCAGACCTTCCCGCTGAAGGACGCCGCGAAGGCCCATGAGGCGCTGGAGGCCCGGAAGACCACCGGCAGCACGGTCCTCATCCCGTAATTCCCCGGAGCGCCCAGAAGCTGGACCGGTCGTCTTCCGGCAGGAAATTGTCCGGTCCATCCTCCCGACATGGACAGGCTGCAACAGCTCCAGGTCTTCCGTCGCGTGATGGAGACCGGGAACATCACCCGCGCAGCGCGCGACCTGGCGATGAGCCAGCCGAGCGTCTCCCGCATCATCGGCGAGCTCGAGCACCGGCTCGGCGTGCCGTTGCTGCTGCGCTCGCCGCGCGGCCTCTCCCCGACCGAGGCCGGCGCCGCCTTCCACCTGGAGGCGGTGCGCATCCTCGATGCGCTGGAGGAGGCGGAAGCCTCGGCGCGCGGGCTGCAGGGCGCGCCGACCGGGCTCGTCCGCATCGCCTGCGTCGCCTCCTTCTTCAACGCCGTCGTCATGCCCTGGCTCGGCCCCTTCCTGGCGACGCATCCCGGCCTCTCGATCGATGCCAGGCTGCAGAGCAAGACGGTCGACCTCATCGAGGAGGGCATCGATCTCGGCATCCGCATCGGCCCGATCCGCCAGCAATCGCTGATCGCGCGGCGGCTGGGCCGGGTGGATTTCGCCCTCTTCGCCGCCCCCGCCTATCTCGCCCGGGCCGGCACGCCGGAGACACCGGACGACTTGGTGAAGCATGATTTCTGCCTGCTCCGCGGCAACCGGCCCGGCGAGGGGCTGACGCTCGAAGGCCCGGACGGCGCCGCGGCGACGGTCCCGGTGCATGGCCGCATCACCTCGGACGAGGTGGAGACGGTGCTGGTCGGGGCGGAGGCCGGGCTCGGCCTGGCGCTGCTCGCCCCCTGGCGGGTGATGGGCCAGGTGGCGACGGGGCGGCTGGTCTCGGTGCTGCCGGGCTGGCGGGCCGAGCCGCGCGAGGTGAACGCGGTCTGGCCGGGCGGCCGGGCCCTGCCGCGTCGGGTGCGCGCCGTGCTCGACCTGCTGGTGGAGAAGGCGGCGGCCGAGCCGCGGCTGCGCGCGCGTTGATCAGCCGCGGGCCGCAGGTCGGGACGTCGCGCACCAGGGATCAGCCGGGCGCGGGCTTCACGTAGTACCGGTAGCGATAGGCCTCGCGCAGGCCGAGCCGCGCCTGCAGGGCGCAGGAGGCATGGTTGTCGGCCGCCACCTGGGCATAGAGCCATTGCGCCCCGAGCCCCCGCGCCCAGTCCGCCGCGGCGCCGATGATGCGGGCGCCGAGGCCGCGGCGGCGGAATTCCGGCCGCGTCGCCAGGTCGAAGATGCCGCAGAAGGGCCCATCCGCCACCGCCGCGAGGCAGGCCGCATCCACCCCGTCCTCACGCAGCACCAGCCACGCGCCGGGCACCGCCAGCAGGTCCTTGTTGCCGAGCTTCTCGGCGCGCCGCGCCGGGGTCTGGTACTCGGCGGTGGCCACCAGCGCCATCCAGGCCTCGCTCGGCCCGCCCTCGTCGTGCACCGCCGCATCGGCCCGGGCGACCGGCGCGAGCGGCCCGCAATTGACCAGGCTCTCGGCCTTCTCCCCGGCATGGCCGCGCGCCTCCAGCGCGGCGCCGAGGCCGGGCGGGTCGAGCGGCGTGGAGCGGAAGCGGCTGGCGAGGCCGAGGCGGTGGTAGAGCGTCTCGATCCGGGCAATGCGGGCGGGAAGCTCGGGATCGGGCGCCGGATCGAGCGAGCAGCAGGCATTGGCGCGGCCGGTGCCGCCGAGGAAGGCCTTCAGCACGAAGGGCCCGTCCCAGGCCTGGCGCGGCGCGGGCAGGGCGGTGAGGCAGGCGCGCTCCAGCGCGCCGATCGGGGGCAGGTCGGGGGCGAGGGGATCGGGCATGCCGCCAGCATGCCGCGCCGGGCGGCCGCGGTCAGCCCTCGGCGGCGAGGCGGGCGACGGCCTCGCGGTAGGTGGCCTCGAACAGCGCATCGAGCGCCGGGTTCACGCCGCGCAGCCCGGCCGCGACGCGCCCGGCCCAGCCGACATATTCGAGGCGCCGCGCATGGTCCCAGCCCTTGGGCGGGCTGGCCGCGATGGCGCGGAGGTTGGAGATCTTGTCGGCCAGCCGCAGCTGGCGGGCCGCCGCCGAGGCACCGCGGGCGCCGCGGATCTGCAACCCCTTGCGCACCTCCTTCGGCAGCGACTTGTCGTCCGAGACCTCGGCGACGATGCCGGCGACCTCGGGGCCGAACTCGGCCTCGATGCGCGGCAGGGTGCAGGGATCGGGATCCTCGTCGCTGTCCTCGACCGTGTCGTGCAGCAGGGCGGCGATGACGGCGACGGGCGGCGCGCCATGGGTGGCGAGGATCTCGGCCACCTCCAGCACGTGGTTCACATAGGGCTCGGCCGCATCGCCCTTGCGGCGATGCGTGGCATGGACGCGGGCGGCGAAGCTGGCGGCGCGGAGGATGCGGGCGAGGTCGGTCTCGGCGGGAAGGGCGATGTCCATGGCTAGCGGCAAGATCGGGAGTCGCCCTCGCGGATGGAAGAGGCCGATGGCCGGATCCTGGCCCGGGCGGACCGCCGGCGCGAGGCCGGCGGCCCCATCCGGTCAGGTGTTCATCGCGTCGAAGAAGTCCTGGTTGGTCTTGCTGTACTTCAGCTTGTCCAGCAGGAACTCCATCGCGTCCTGGGTGCCCATCGGGTTCAGGATGCGGCGCAGCACCCACATCTTCGACAAGGTGTTGCGGTCGACCAGCAGCTCCTCCTTGCGGGTGCCGGACTTGGTGATGTCGATCGCCGGGAAGGTGCGCTTGTCGGAGAGCTTGCGGTCGAGGATGAGCTCGGAATTGCCCGTGCCCTTGAACTCCTCGAAGATCACCTCGTCCATGCGGCTGCCGGTGTCGATCAGCGCGGTCGCGATGATGGTGAGGCTGCCGCCTTCCTCGATGTTGCGCGCCGCGCCGAAGAAGCGCTTCGGCCGCTGCAGCGCGTTGGCGTCGACGCCGCCGGTCAGCACCTTGCCCGAGGAGGGCACGACCGAGTTGTAGGCGCGGCCGAGACGGGTGATGGAATCGAGCAGGATGACGACGTCGCGCTTGTGCTCGACCAGCCGCTTGGCCTTCTCGAGCACCATCTCCGTCACCTGCACGTGCCGCGTCGCCGGCTCGTCGAAGGTGGAGGCGACGACCTCGCCGCGCACGGTGCGGGCCATGTCCGTCACTTCCTCCGGCCGCTCGTCGATGAGCAGCACCATGAGGAAGACATCCGGGTGGTTCGCCGTGATCGACTTGGCGATGTTCTGCAGCATTACCGTCTTGCCGGTGCGCGGCGGCGCGACGACCAGGGCGCGCTGGCCCATGCCGATCGGCGCGATGAGGTCGATGACGCGGTGGGTGTAGTCCTTGGTCGGACCCTTGGCCGCGTTCTCGAGCTCGGGATTCTCCATCTTCAGCCGCCGGTTCGGGTAGAGCGGCGTCAGGTTGTCGAAGTTGATGCGGTGCCGCAGGTTCTCCGGCGGCTCGAAATTGATGGCGTTGACCTTGAGCAGCGCGAAATAGCGCTCGCCATCCTTCGGCGCCCGGATCTGGCCCTCCACCGTGTCCCCGGTGCGCAGGCCGAAGCGGCGCACCTGGGCGGGGGAGACGTAGATGTCGTCGGGGCCGGGCAGGAAATTGGCCTGCGGGCTGCGCAGGAAGCCGAAGCCGTCGGGCAGGATCTCGAGCGTGCCCTCGCCGTAGATGGCCTGGTCGTTGTCGGCGAGCTGCTTGAGGATCGCGAACATCATGTCCTGCTTGCGCAGGGAGGATGCGTTCTCGACCTGCAACTCCTCGGCGAAGGAGAGCAGATCGGCGGGGCTCTTGGCCTTGAGTTCGGAAAGATGCATGGCGCTGTGCGTCCGGATGCGAGGAAGCGGGACCCTTCCCAGTAGGGCCGGCAGTGGCGCGGAGGAGCCGCACCGATGCCCCGGCCGTTCCGCCGCTGCCGCGAACACGATCAGGTCCTGGAAGCCAGGAATTGATCGGAGCCGTCGGCCGGCGAAGTCCCAAGGAGAGGAGGGAGGAGGGCAGCACGGCGCGAATCGCCCCTGGCTGCCCGGGTGAGCAGCGCAACCCTAGGGATCGCACCGCCCTCCGTCAACGGCGATTTGGGTCTCCGCCGGCCCCGGATCAAGAGTCCGGCACCCCCTGGAGGCCGCGCGGCCTGCCGATCCGCGGCCCCTGGCCCTGCCGCGGCGGGCGGTGATGCTTCCTGGGATCGGCGAAGCCGCAACGCGGCTTCCTGGGTCGTTTCTAGAGCAGATCCCGATCAGGTGGACTCACCTGATCGGGTGAAGATGCTCTGGAAACAATAGTCTAGGCCGCTTCCCCTGAACCGGTGTTCAGGGGAAGCGGCCTAGAACGGCTTGACGATCACCATGAGGACGATCGCCACCATCAGCAGGGTCGGCAGCTCGTTCATCGCCCGCCAATAGCGCGCCCCGTGCCGCCGCTCGCCGCGCGCCAGCGCCTTCCGCGCCAGGGAGAGATGGTGGTGGAAGCCGGTCATGCCGAGCACGCCGGCGAGCTTCACATGCCACCAGCCGGCGCTCCAGCTCACCACCCCCGGCGTCAGCACCAGGGTGAGGCCGCAGAGCCAGGCGAGGATCATCGCCGGGTTCATGATGCCCCGGATCAGCCGCCGCTCCATCAGCGCGAAGAGCGCGTCCTGCGGCCCGCCGAGCGGCACCTCGCTGTGATAGACGAAGAGACGCGGCAGGTAGAACAGCCCGGCCAGCCAGGCGATCACCGCCATCAGGTGGACGGACTTCACCCAGAGATACCAGGGTTCCAGCGCGGCGATGGTCATGCCCGCCCCTTGCCTTCCGCCCCGCCGAGGCCGAGCAGCCCGGGCAGCTCGGCCATGGCGGCGAAGGGCCGGGCGCCGAGGGAGGCCAGCACCGCGGCCGGGCTCTCCCGCGTCAGGCCGAAGACCCGGCAGCCGGCGGCGATGCCGGCCTGGACGCCGAGCAGGCTGTCCTCCACCACCGCGCAGTCCGCCGGCGGCACGCCGCAGGCCGCGGCGGCGGCGCGATAGAGGTCGGGCGCCGGCTTCGGCCGCGCCACATCCTCGAAGCTGAGCACCCGCTCGCCGAAATCCCGCTCGAGGCCGAGCCGGCGCAGCTTGGCCCGCAGCTCCTCGCGGGCGGAGTTGGAGGCGACGGCGACCGGCAGCCCGGCGGCGATCACCGCCCGCACCGCCTCGACCGCCCCCGGCACCGGCTCCAGCCCCGCCAGCATCGCCCCGGCGATGCGGTGCGACAGGTCATGCGCCCAGCGCGGCGGCAGCGGGCCGACCCGCGCCTCGATCATCGGCAGCATGTCGGGCACGGCCATGCCGAGGAAGGCCTCGCGCGCCTCGGCGCCGGAGAGGCGCCAGCCGCGCGCCGTCAGGTCCTCGGCGACGATGCGGTTCACCAGCCCCTCGCTGTCGGCCAGCACGCCGTCGCAGTCGAAGAGCACCGCCCGGGGCGGGCCGGGCGGCTGGGTCGGGGGTGGGATGCTCATGCAGAAACCTTCTCGCGGCGCGCCGCGCCGGCATGCGGGCAGTCGCCGAAGGGCTTCGGGCATTGCCGGCCGCCGGCGAAGCTGCAGAGGGCGCGGCCGCCGGCGCGGGCCGAGCGCACGAGGTCGGCGAGGGCGGCGATGAAGGCCGGGTCGCTGTTCTGCGCCGGCACCCGGAAATAGCCGGGCAGGCCAAGCCGCTCCGCCACCTCGCGGTACTCGACATCGAGCTCGACCAGGGTCTCGGAATGCTCGGAGACGAAGGCGATGGGGCAGACCAGCACCGCTACCCCGTCCTTCGCCGCCTGCTCCAGCGCCGCCTCGATGGAGGGGCTGAGCCAGGTCTCCGGCGTCACCCGGGACTGGTAGCAGACCATGTGGTCGAGGCCGGGCAGGTCGAGCGCCGCCGTCACCGCGGCGACGCTCCGCTCCACCTGCCACTGATAGGGGTCGCCGGCCTTGACGATGCTCTCCGGCAGGCCGTGGGCGGAGAAGAGCAGGCGCAGCCGGGTGCCGGGGGGCAGCGCCGCCCGCGCCTCCTCATGCGCCTGGCGGACCAGCCGCGCCGTCGCCGCGGCGAAGCCCGGATCGGAATGCCAGCAGCAGAGCGTGGTCGTCGGCACGGCGAGCCTGGCCGCCCGCGCCGCGGCCGCCCAAGCCAGCAGGCTGCTGCCGGTCGTCGTGGTGGAGAATTGCGGGTAGAGCGGCAGCAGCAGCACCTCGTCCGGCTGCCAGGCGGCCACCTCGCGGGCGCAGGCCTCGCTCATCGGGTGCCAGTAGCGCATGGCGATGAAGCAGCGATGGGTCGCCGCCTCACCATCCGGCGTCGCCGCCAGCGCCGCCTCCAGCGCCCGCGCCTGCGCCTCGGTCAGGGCGAGCAGGGGCGAGCCGCCGCCGAGGATGGCGTAGTTCTCCGTCGCCGCCCGGGTGCGGCGCCAGGCGATCAGCCGCCCGAGCCAGGGGCGGACATAGGCCGGCACGCGCAGGATGGCGGGGTCGAGGAAGAGGTTGCGCAGGAAGGGGCGGACGCTCTCCGTCCGGTCCGGCCCGCCGAGGTTGAACAGCACGATGGCGACGCGTCGCCGCGCCGCGCCGGCCGGGTGCTCGAGCGGGGCCGGCGGGCCGGCAGACGCGGTCTGGTCCATGCGCCGGAGATGACATGCCGGCCGGGCAGGTCAAGCCCGGCCGCCGGCATTCACCCCGTCCTCACCAGCCGCACCAGGGCCGCGACGTGCTCGGGCGGCGTCACCTTCTCGATGCCGTGCCCGAGATTGAAGATATAGGGCCGGCCGCGCATGGCGCCGAGGATGCTGCGCGCCTCCGCCTCCAGCGCCATGCCGCCGCCGACTAGCGCCAGCGGGTCGAGGTTGCCCTGCAGCGCCTGGCTCGGCGCCACCGCCCCGGCCGCCCAGCGCAGCTCCATCGTCGTGTCGAGGCCGAGGCACTGCACCCCGGTGCGCTGGGCGTATTCCACGAGCATCGGCCCGGCGAGGCGCGGGAAGCCGATGATCGGGATGCTGGCGTTCACCTTGCGGATGGCGCGGACGATCTGCCCCGTCGGCTCGATCACCCAGCGGCGGAATTGCGAGGGCGGCAGCAGCCCGGCCCAGCTGTCGAAGAGCATCAGCGCCTCGGCCCCCGCCTCGGCCTGGGCCAGCAGATAGGCGGTGGTGGCCTCGACGAGCTGGCGGATCAGCTTGCCGAAGAGCATCGGGTCGGTGAGGGCAAGGCTGCGGGGGATGGCGAAGTCGCGGCTGCCATGGCCTTCCACCATGTAGCAGGCGACGGTGAAGGGGCTGCCGGCGAAGCCGATCAGCGCCACGCGCGGGGCATGGGCGTCGAGAGCGGCGCGGACCAGGCGCACCGTCTCGAAGATCGGCGCCGCCCGCTGCACCACCAGGTTGTGGTCGAGCGCCTCGATCGCCCCGGCCTCGCGCACCGGCTGGAGCTGCGGCCCCTCGCCCTCGGCGAAATGCAGGGGCTGCCCCATGGCCCAGGGCACCATCAGGATGTCGGAGAAGAGGATCGCCCCGTCCATGCCGAAGCGGCGGATGGGCTGCAGCGTCACCTCGGCCGCCAGCTCGGGCGTGGTGCAGAGCGTGACGAAGTCGCCGGCCTGGGCCCGCACCTCGCGGTATTCCGGCAGGTAGCGGCCGGCCTGACGCATCAGCCACAGCGGCGGCGGCCAGACGGCCTCGCCGCCCAGGGCGCGGAGCAGGGGCTTCGATGGGCCCGCCGCGGGACGTTCGCTCTCCATGGCCCTACTCTCTCGCAAGAAAACAGGAGTCTTGAAAGATGGGGGGGCTGTGGAGCCCTGTGGATGATGTGGAGACAATTGTTTCGCGAACCATCCACAGCCCGGTCCACAGGCGCCCGGGCCGCCGACTCGGTGGAATCCCGGGGATGAATCGGAGTCGTGCGGATTCCCCCATCGGACCCCCCTGCTATCCTCCCGCCGGTCGGTCCGGATCGGACTCGTCAACCTGTTTCCCAGGCAACCCGTCGGGAGCCAAGGGTTTTCCCCGGTATCCCCCGCGGTCCACGCTATTCTCCAGCCCATGTCCCAGCGCGCCATCAACCTCCACCTGGTCTCCGACAGCACCGGCGAGACGCTGAACTCGATCGCCCGGGCCACCCTCGCTCGCTTCGAGGACCATCACGTCGTCCACCACCGCTGGAGCCTCATCCGCTCCCGCCTGCAGCTCGACCGGGTGCTGGAGGGGCTGCAGCACGAGCCCGGGCCGGTGCTCTTCACCCTGGTCGACCGCAGCCTGCGGCATGCGCTGGAGGAGGTCTGCGAGCGGCTCGGCGTGCCCTGCCTCTCGGTGCTCGACCAGGTGATGGACCTGCTGCAGGGGCAGATCGGCGCCCAGGCGAAGGAGAAGCGGGCGGCGCAGCACGTGATGGATGCCGACTACTTCCGCCGGATCGACGCCATGCATTTCGTGCTGGCGCATGACGACGGCCAGGGCACGGCCGGGATCCACGAGGCAGAGGTCTGCCTCGTCGGCGTCTCCCGCTCCTCCAAGACGCCGACCTGCTTCTACCTCGCCAACCGCGGCATCAAGGCGGCGAACGTGCCGATCGTGCCCGGGGCGCCGCTGCCGCCGGAGCTGGAGACGCCGCGCTGCCCGGTGGTCGGGCTGACCATCGAGACGGCGGCGCTGATCGAGATCCGCCGGCACCGGCTGCGGCTGATCGGCGCCGATGGCGTGCGGCAGAGCACCACCGACTACATCGACCCGGACAGCGTGAAGGCGGAGATCCTGGCCGCGCGCCGGCTCTGCACCGCCCGCGGCTGGCCGGTGATCGACGTGACCCGCCGCAGCATCGAGGAGACGGCGGCGACCGTGCTGCAGCTCATGGAGGCCTGGCACATGCGGCGCAACCAGGGGGGGCCGCAGGCCGCCCCGCCGCCCGGCGCACAGGGGGCGGGCCAGGGGGCAGGCCAAGGGGCGGGCCAAGGGGCATGACCCCTGCCCCGATGCAGCGCGAGGCCCCGCCCCTCATCCTCGCCACCGCCTCCACCGCCCGGCAGGCGGTGCTGCGCGGGGCGGGCCTCGCCTTCCGTGCCGAGGCGGCGGCGGTCGACGAGGCCGCCATCAAGGCGAGCGCCCAGGCCGAGGGCATCCCGCCCGGGGAGACCGCCCTACTGCTCGCCGAGGCCAAGGCGCAGCGCATCGCCCGCCGATATCCGGAGGCGCTGGTCATCGGCGCCGACCAGATGCTGGTCTGCCCGGACGAGGCGGGGCGGCCGCGCTGGTTCGACAAGCCGGCCGACATGGCGGCGGCGCGGGCGCATCTGCGGGCGCTGCGCGGCCGCACGCACGAGCTGGTTTCGGCCATGGTGTGCTGGCGGCAGGGGATGCGGATCTGGCAGCACCTGGCTCGGCCGCGCCTGACCATGCGCGATTTCAGCGACGAGTTCCTCGAGGCCTATCTCGCCATGGAGGGCGAGGCGGTGCTCTCCTCGGTCGGGGCCTACCGGCTGGAAGGGCCGGGCGTGCAGCTCTTCGCCCGGGTGGAGGGGGAGCACGGCGCCATCCTCGGCCTGCCGCTGCTGCCGCTGCTGGACTTCCTGCGCGGGCACGGGGTGTTGCTGCGCTGAGACAGCGCGGCGAAAGCGGGACGCGACGCCGCCGCAGCCGGTGATGCGCCGCCGGCTTCGGCTGTATGAGGGAGGTGCAGGCCGGGTTGCCCCCTTCATCCGGGGCACGGCGCCTGAGACACCCCCATGGCGCTCTTGCATCGGGGCGGGCACCGAAGTCGCCCGACCCGTGACGCCGCATCCTTCATTGACATAAAAGTGATTATACACGACTTTGTGAGCAAGGCGGTCGCGTGACCGCCGCGATGCGGAACACTGCCTCCATGGGCCAACCCTCCCGGCCAACCAACGCCACCGCCGAGGACCAGGCGGGCCATCGCAAGGACCAGCCGGTCCGGCTGCGCGGCCATCTCGCTCTGCTCGAGGAGAACCAGGGCGAGATCCCCTGGTGCGGCCCGGCTGCCCTCGCCCTGGCCACCGGCCGCGGCTATGCCGAGGCGAGCCGGCTGCTGCGCGACATCGCCCCGGGCTGGTATCCGCCCGAGGGGCCGATCGTCACCGCCTATTGGCGCGACCTGCTCGGCGTCCTCGACCTGCTCGGCGTGGCGCATGCGCCCGTCGCCCTGCCGGAGCGGCGCCGCAACCTGCTGACCTTCGTCCGGAACGGGTTGGAGGAGGGCTGGTACCTGCTCCGCATCACCGACCATTTCCTGCTGCTGCGCAGCTACGGCTTCGGCATCGCCATGCTCTACGACAACCGCCATACCGGCGTGCTGGTGGGCAGGAAGACGCATGGCCTGCGGCATGTGACGCATGCCGTGCGGCTGACCAGCGGGCCGCTGGCCGGGGGCTGATACCGAGCGCAGGACGGTTTCACCGCCCTGCGGGCCGCAGGTCGGACCGTCCTCCGCCGGGCATCAAGCGCACCCCGCGCGGCCTATTCCCGCGGCGCGGCCCGTTCCAGCACCGCTGCCAGCGCCGCGATGGTCTCCGGGGACAGGCGCCGGATCTCCCGCGCCAGACGGTTGGCCAGCGCCGTCGCCTCGGCCGAGAGCCCCGAGGTGTCCACCACCACCCGCGGGTGGGAGAGGCGCGCCAGCCGTACCATCTCCTCGGCATCGTCCCAGATCAGGCCGAAATACTCGTGGCTTTGCTACTGAATGTTGGCCCAGGCGTGCTGGCGAATTTTGGCCCACCTGCCGTCCCTCAACCTACGGTCTCCCGGGTGACCCGGGGGACCTGGAGT
>NZ_QLIX01000040.1 GCF_003258945.1 Roseicella frigidaeris
CGTTGTCGGCTTTCTCCATGAAGGCGCCGGCGTGAAGCTGGCGCACCAAGGCTTCGTTGAGCTGGCTGCCGGCGAAGTCAAAGCCGGTGAGGTCCTTGTAGGGGTCAGGACACGAAAGTGCGCTGAGTGTCCGCTATCCGGAACGAACCATGAACTCGCTCGGAAGGCTTGAATAGCCCTCGCGGTGGGATCCGACTGTGCAATCAGGAAGTTACCGATTCCCAATCCGGCGAACTGCACCGCCCAACTCGCGCTGCCCATCATGCCCCGGCCATTGAACCAGAGAGGGACCCGCCGCAGGCATGACCCGACTCGACCAGTTAAGCTGCAGCAAGGTGCCCGAGGTCGCCCTGACCTTCTGGGTGATCAAGATCCTGGCGACGACGCTCGGCGAGACCGGGGGCGACGCCTTCACGATGACGCTCCTTCACGCCGATCAGGATGCCCATAACGGCGGCTACCTCATCGGCACCGCACTGTTCTTCGCCATCCTGGTGTCGCTCGTCATTTGGCAGATCGCGGCCAAACGGTTTCACCTCTCCCTCTACTGGGCGACGATCGTTGCTTCGACTACGGCCGGCACGACGATGGCCGATTTTGCCGACCGCTCGCTCGGCATCGGCTATGTCGGCGGATCATCGCTGCTGCTGCTTTGCGTGCTGCTCTCGCTCGCCGCCTGGTACTGGTGGGAGGGGACGGTCTCGGTGGAAACCGTCAACACGCCGCGGGTGGAGGCTTTCTACTGGATGACGATCACCTTCTCACAAACCCTTGGTACTGCGCTCGGCGACTGGATGGCAGATTCGACCGGGCTCGGCTACGAGGGCGGCGCCCTCGTTTTCCTTGCCCTGCTGGCCCTGGTCGCGGCGGCCTACTACCGGACCAACCTGTCGCACACGCTGCTGTTCTGGGCTGCCTTCATCCTAACGCGGCCGCTCGGAGCCACCCTCGGCGACCTGCTCGACAAGCCCATTACGCACGGCGGCTTGGCACTGAGCCGCATCAGCGCATCGCTGGTCATTGCCGGCATTATGGTCGTCCTGATCCTGGTCCTGCCGCAGCGCGCCGGCCGCCATCCCGGCGAATACGCGGCACCGAGTTGAGGCGGCCGCGGGAGTAGAGGCTTTCCATGCAGGCAGGCGTCACCGGCACGCTGGCGCAGGCTATCGTCGGCGTCCTCTCGGCCGCCGGTTACGTCGGGCTGGCCGGGCTGATGGCGGCGGAATCCGCATGCCTGCCACTGCCCTCCGAGGTGATCCTGCCCTTCGCCGGTTACCTGGTCTCGCAAGGACAGATGAATCTCTGGCTGGTAGCGACGGTCGGGGCGCTCGGCTGCAATCTTGGCTCGGCTGTAGCCTATGCTGTGGGCCGTTACGGTGGCCGGCACGCGGTGGAGCGCTGGGGCAAGTACGTGTTGCTGACCCACAAGGATCTCGAGCGTGCCGACGGCTTCTTCCAGCGCTTCGGCAGCGCCGCCGTGCTGATCGCGCGCATGCTGCCCGTGATCCGCACCTTCATCGCGCTGCCGGCTGGCATCGCCGGCATGCCGCAGCTGCGCTTCCACATCTACACCTTCATTGGCTCCTGGCCCTGGTGCCTCCTGCTCGCCTATGTCGGCTTGGTGCTGGGCGACCAGTGGGGCTCGTCCCCCGGGCTGAACCAGGCCTTCCACTATTTCGATTACGCCATCTCCGCCTTCGCCGTGCTGGCCGTGGTCCGCTTCGTTCGGAAGCGCTGGCATCGCTGCAACCATGGCTCGTGACCATGCCCACCCGCGTCCCCGAATCGCCGACGTACTCCTGAAACTGCTCTTGTGGCAGCGCGCCGCCGGTGTACAGATCCCCACAGATGCCGACAGGCGCCGGTAACCGGCCCGCTCCCATCCTGGCACCCATTCCGCCCCATGACGGGGCGGAATGGGCGGGTATCGAGATGATGGCGAAGACGAAGTCCTGGATGGTGCACGCGGCACTTGCGAGCGCGATGGTGGTCGGCGGCGCCGCAGCGCTGGCCGCTCCGCCGAACGCGACCGAGCGCCAGGAGATCACCGCGCTGCAAAGTGCGTCCATTTCGCCCACTGCGGCCGTCGAGGCGGCCGAGAGCCACACGAACGGCAGGGCGCTGGTGTTCGGCTTTGAGGTGAACCGGAACACCAATGCCTACGAGGTGACGGTGCAGACCCCGACCGGGCTGCGGCTGGTGCAGGTCAATCCCTCGACCGGCGCCGTTGCCGGCAGCAAGGTGGTGAACGCCAGCGCTCTCGCCGAGGATGGGCTGCCCGCTTCGGCGCTCCGGCACGCCTCCGCCGCACCAGGCTCCCTGGCCGCCGCCGTCGCCGCGGCCGAGCAGGCGGCGGGTGGCCGGGCGCTGGAGGCGAACTACAGCCTCCGCAACGGCCAGTGGGTCGTGGCCGTGGACGTGCCCATGGACGGCAAGATCCACAGTTTCCGTGTCAATCCCGCCGACGGTACTGTCCGCCAGGCCGCACGGACGGAGCAGGAAAAGCCCGAGGGGCACGAACCAGGCGAATCCCGGTGACGCCCCATCCAGCACCTGGCCGGGATGCCGCAGAGGACCGGGTGGCCCGGCAGCGGCCTCGCGGTGCCGCGGCAAGGGTCAGGCCCTATATCGGTACGGCAGGGTGAATGCGAGGAAGGCGGTGCGCATCCTGGTCATTGAGGACGATCCCGAGACGCTCGACTTTGTGTCTGACGGCTTGGCCGAACTGGGTCATGCGGTGGACCGCAGCGGCAACGGCCGAGAGGGCCTGTTCCGGGCTGCAGACGGCGACGCTTACGACCTGCTGATCGTGGACCGCCTGCTGCCCGGGGTGGACGGTCTCGCCCTGGTGACGGCGCTGCGCGCGGCGAAGGTCGCCACGCCCGTGCTGTTCCTGACCACCATGGGCGGGGTCACCGATCGGGTCGCCGGGCTGAAGGCCGGAGGCGACGACTACCTGGTCAAGCCCTTCGCCTTCGCGGAACTGGCCGCCCGGGTCGAGGCGCTCGGGCGCAGGCCGCGCGGCGGGGTGACGGAGGAGCGGGTGCTGCGGGTCGCCGATCTCGAGCTCGACCGCCTGTCCCGTGTGGTTCGCCGCGCCGGGCGTGACATCGAGCTGCAGGCGCGGGAGTTTCAGTTATTGGAGTACCTGATGCTCCACGCCGGGCAGGTGGTGACGCGGACCATGCTGCTCGAGGGCGTCTGGGACCTGCACTTCGACCCCGGCACCAACGTCGTTGAGAGCCATGTCAGTCGCCTTCGCGGCAAGGTGGATAAGGGCTTCAGCTCCGAACTGATCCACACCGTGCGCGGCGCCGGGTACATGATCCGTGCGTCTGCCTAGGCTGTTCCGGACCACAGCCTTTCGCCTGACCGGGCTTTTCGCGGTGCTACTCCTGCTGTGCATTGCGGTGCTGTTTGCAACGATTCACTGGTATGCGGTGGGAACGCTGCAGGCCGAGCTGCGCGGCACGGTGGCCGCACGGCTCGAGGCGATCCTGGCGGATGAGGACGCGGCGAACAGCGCCGGCCTGGCCAGGAGCGTGACCGAGACGATCGCCGAGAACCCCGGCGCCTACGGCCTGTTGCTCGACGCCGCCGGGCGGCGGCTCGCCGGCAATCTGCCGCCGGCGCGGCTGGAGGGAACGGGCTGGGTCACGCTGCGGCTGCCCGGGCCGGAGGATGATCGCGGCGATTCCCACCCGATCCTGACCCAGGCCATCCGGTTGCCCGACGGCGGCACTCTGCTGATCGGCCAGGACGCCTTCACGGCGGAGGAACTGGACGAGCTCATCCTCCGTGCCTTCGCCCTTGGCGGGGCGCTGACGCTCGCCCTCGCGCTGGCGGGCGGCTTCCTGGTGAGCCGGAGCGTCCTGCGGCGGATCGCTGGGATTGGGCAGGCCGGGCAAGCCATCATGCGCGGCGACCTGGCGCGCCGCCTGCCGACCCGCGGCACCGACGACGAGCTCGACCAGTTGGTCGAGGGCTTCAACGCGCTGCTGGACCGCATCGGCGCCCTGATGGAGGCCATGCGGCAGGTCACCAACGACATCGCGCACGACCTCCGCACGCCGCTGTCGCGGCTGCGCAACCGGCTCGGCGAGGTGCGGCGGCGGCCCCGCGGTGCCGCGGAATACGAGGCGGCCATCGACCGGTCGATCACCGACAGTGACGCCATCCTGGACACCTTCGCGGCGCTGTTGCGCATCGCCCAGATCGAGTCCATCGCGGACGAGGCGAGACTCGCACCGGTGCACGCGCCGACACTCGTTGCCACCGTGGTGGAGCTCTACCAGCCGCTCGCCGAGGATCGGGGCCAGGCATTGAGCGGCGAAGCGGAGGACTTCCGATTCCGCGGGGACCGCGAGTTGCTGATCCAGATGCTGGGAAACCTGGTCGACAATGCCTGTCGCCACACCGGGCCCGGGACCCGGATCCGGGTCGGGGGGCAGGTGCGCGGCGAGCTCGTCCTGCTCTGGGTGCAGGACGACGGTCCCGGTATCCCGGCCGCCGAGCGCGACCGGGTGTTCCGGCGATTCTACCGGCTGGAGGCCAGCCGCACGACGCCGGGCAGCGGGCTCGGCCTGAGTCTCGTCGAGGCCATCGCCGGGCGGCACGGAGGCAGCGTAAGCCTCCAGGATGCCGCGCCCGGGTTGCGGGTCGAAGTGCTGCTGCCGGTTGGGTGAGCGCGGGAGGCTTTCAGCCAAAGGCGGGGTGGGCGCCCCGCACACTCGCATGCCGGCCGCTCGGAACTTCGGAGGGCGCTTCCGATTGGGAATTCCCAAGGTTCAGTCCACGTCGAGCCAACCCCGGCCCGGGTAGTCCACCTCCCTCTCGAGCTCATGGGGGGATTGGTGGCGACCGGACGACGCACCGTGTTGGCGACGATGCTGAACAAGGTTCCGGAGGTCACGCTTGCCTTCTGGATCATTAAAATCTTGTCGACAACCGTGGGCGAGACCGGCGCCGACTACCTCGCGGTGCATGTGGGGCTCGGCACCCTTGTCACCGACGTGATCACACTGACGCTGCTGCTCCTCTCCCTCAGCGCGCAATTCGCCGCACGCGAATACATCCCCTGGCGCTACTGGCTCGCGGTGGTGCTGATCAGCGTCGTCGGCACGCAGATCACTGACTTCCTGACCGACGAGCTCGAGGTCAGCCTCTATGTGAGCACCGCCGCCTTCGCGGTCTGCTTGGCCGGCGTCTTCGCCATCTGGTACTCGATCGAACGGACGCTCTCGATCCATTCGATCGACACGACCCGGCGCGAAGCGTTCTATTGGCTTGCGATCCTGTTCACCTTCGCACTCGGCACGGCGGCAGGTGACCTTGCCACCGAAGCGCTCAGCATGGGTTTCACGATAGGCGTGCTGGCGTTCGGCGCGCTGATCGCAGCCACCTACGTCGCGTACCGGCTCGGCGCCGGCGAGGTACTGACCTTCTGGATCGCCTACATCCTGACGCGCCCGCTCGGCGCGTCGCTTGGCGACCTGCTGTCGCAATCGCAGAATTACGGCGGGCTGGGGCTCGGGACGATCGTGACCAGTATCGTCTTCCTCGCCGTGATCGTCGCCCTCGTGACCTGGGTCAGCGTCACGGGGTTCGACCGCCCGGCTCCGGCTGGGCCAGCCGAATGCGGCTGACCTGCCTACGGAAGGAGACCGCCTATGCGCACTGCCCGGTATCTTGTCGCCCTCGCGTTGCTTGGCGGCGCAGCCGCCACGCCCGTCCTGGCGGTCTCGTGGACCAGGCCGGCGCTTGCCGCGCAATCTCAGCTCGGCGACCTCTCCGCCTTCCGCGCGGTCGTCGTCGATACGAAAGCATTGGTCGACAAGGGCGACCTCGTCGGGGCAAGGACGCGTATCAAGGACCTGGAGGCCTCGTGGGATGACGCGGAAGCGGGGCTGAAGCCTCGGGCGCCCTCCGAGTGGCACCGCATCGACAAGGCCATTGATCGTGCCCTGGCCGCGTTGCGGGCGAGCACGCCGGACAGGGCCAACTGCGAGAGGACGCTGACCGAACTGCTCCAGATCATGGACCAGCCTGCAGCCTGACGGCGCCGCGCGATAGGAACGCGCCGGCCCGCCGCCCGTGGGCATCTGCATGCCGTAGCCGATATGGAACGGGGCGGGCACAATCGGAGCTGTCAGGGCTTGGCGCCCGGTTTCCCGGGCCCGGTCGTGTCTGCCTGCGCCGGGAGTGTCCGTTGCCGGTATGATGAGCGAAGTCCAAGCCGCAGGAGTCGGGCATGAGACTTGGGATGGTGGTCGTCGCGATCCTGTTCTGCACGTCCGGCAGCTTGGCCCAGGAGGGTGTGCGTCCCCCTTGCGGGGGCCCACCAGTGCCATCCTATGCCGCGCCGGGTCATCCGCCCCACATCCGCACCATGAAAGTCGATGGTTGGACGGCAGCGCCCTGCGTTGGGTGGACCTCCGGGCGCTCCACCCTGCTTGTCGCGGTGGTGGGGGCCTTCGAGCATGACGGCGGGGTCGAGGCGTTGCTGGCCGCATTCGGACGTATTTCCGCTCTGGTCGGAACGCGGTACTGGTCCGTCAGCGACCATCGCTGGCGCACGCTGGTGACCGACGCCGCCGCCCTCGATGGTCCCGACCCGGCCAGAAGGCGCCCCGACTTCACTCCCGGCGAGATGGGCGAGGGCGGCGCGCTTTACTTCGTGCAATCCGACAGCCGCTCTTCGGGGGAAGTCGTGTACCGGATGCGCGTGCTGGAAAAGCAGCCGGAACGGCTGGTCATCTCGGTCGACAACGTGACGCCGGTGCGCCTGTTCCTCCTGACGTTGTTCGCGCCAGGTGACCTGCAAACCACCTTCTTCCTTGAGCGGCTCCCGGAGCGTGGCACCTGGGGCTATTACGGCTTGTGGGGTCTGCGAACGAACGCATTCACCTCGGGGCACAAGGCGTCGTCGATCAATCGGGCCGTTGCAATGTTTCGCCATACCGCCGGGATCCCCACGGACCAAGAACCTCCGGCGGCTCAGCAATGAGGGCTGGCGCCGGGAGCGCCGCCCCGATCGAGCCGCCGTCCTCGCCCGGGATCAGCCCTTCCATGCCGCGAGGACGGCACCCGCGGCAATCAGCAGCACGCCGATCCAGTTCGCGGCCGAGAGCCGTTCGCCGAGGATGACCGCGCCGAACACCGCGACCAGCACGACGCTCAGCTTGTCGATGGGCGCGACGCGCGACGCATCGCCGAGCTTGAGGGCGCGGAAGTAGCACAGCCATGACGCCCCCGTGCCGAGGCCGGAGAGGAGCAGGAACAGCCAACTCCGTGCAGGCACCGAACCCGGCGGCTGCCATCCGCCCGTCACCGCCAGCAGGGCGCCGGAGGCCAGCACGACGACGATGGTGCGGACGAAGGTGGCGAAGTCCGACCCCACGCCCTCGACCCCAATCTTGGCGAAGATGGCGGTAAGCGCTGCAAAGGCCGCCGAGAGGCAAGCCCAGAGTTGCCAGGACGACAGCGGATTGCCGATCATCTCATCTTCTCTGTAAGCGTTCGGCCTCCCCCGCCTTCCACTGTGGCTGACCTGCGCGGAGGGTGGCGATCTTAACGTCGTGCGTAAGGACGGCTGTAAGGTCATGGCTGGTGAGGCGGCGGTCGAGATCATTACCGGGCGCGAGCGGCGTCGGCGCTGGAGTGTGGCCGACAAACTCCGCATTCTGGCCGAGTGCGACGAGCCAGGCGCGCAGGTCTCGGCCGTGGCAGCGCGGCATGGGATCTACCGCAGCCTGGTGTTCCAATGGCGGCGGCAGGCGCGCGAGGGCCTGCTGGTGGCCGAGCCGATGCCGAGCTTCGTGCCGGTGCGGCTGGAGCCACCCGCACCGCCATTGCCCCGCGAGGCCTCGCCCGAGGCGGCATCGGCACCAACGGCGGCGCCCGCGCGACGGGCATCACCTGCGCCGCGCTCTCCTGGCGTCATCGAGATCGAGCTGCCGGATGGCGTGCGGCTGCGCGTCGGCGAGGAGGTCGGTGCGACCGCGCTGCGGCGCGTGCTGGCGGCGCTGCGCGGGTGATCTCGGGGCCGCCGCCAGGGGTGCGCGTCTGGCTGGCCGCGGGCGCGACCGACATGCGCCGCGGCTTCGACGGGCTGGCGCGGCAGGTGCAGGAGGCGCTGGGGCAGGACCTGTTCAGCGGGCAGATGTTCGTCTTTCGTGGCCGCCGCGGCGACCTGGTCAAGGTGCTGTGGTGGGACGGCCAGGGCCTGGTGCTCTACGCCAAGCGCCTCGAACGTGGCAGGTTTGTCTGGCCGCAGGCCAAGGACGGCGTCGTCTCGCTGACGCCTGCACAGCTCTCGATGCTCTTGGAGGGCATCGACTGGCGCATGCCCGCGCGCACCTGGCGGCCGGAGATGGCGGGGTAGTCCGCCCTCGCGGCGGATTCATTCGGCCCGACGCGGCGCGATGCGCGACCATGCAGCCGTGGAACTCGATCCCGCATCCCTGCCTGGCGACGTCGACGCGCTGCGCGCGATCGTGCTGGCGCAGCACGCCGAGATCACCGGCCAACGCGAGCTCATTGCCCGCCTCCGCCTGCAACTCGCCCGGCTGCGGCGGATGCAGTTCGGCCGCTCCTCCGAGCGCCTCGCCGGCGAGGCGGACCAACTCGAGCTGGCGCTGGAGGAGTTGGAGGCGGATGCGCCCGCCCCGGCGGTGGCCGACAACCCGCTGGCTGGCGAGGGCAGGATGGGCCGTCCCGAGCGGCGCAAGCCCGCCCGCCGTCCGCTGCCCGACCACCTGCCGCGCGAGACGGTCGAGCACGGGGCCGATGCCTGCGCCTGCCCGGCCTGCGGCGGCGCCCTGCGGCGCCTCGGCGAGGATGTGACGGAGGTGCTCGACTATGTGCCGGGCCGGTTCCGCGTCATCCGCCACGTCCGGCCCCGCTGGTCCTGCCGGGCCTGCGAGACCATCACCCAGGCGCCGCCGCCCTCCCTGCCGATCGCCCGCGGCCGGGCCACCGCGGGTCTGCTCGCCCATGTGCTGGTGGCGAAATACGCCGACCACTTGCCGCTCTACCGCCAGAGCGACATTTACGCCCGCGCGGGCGTCACGCTGGAACGCTCGACGCTGGCCGACTGGGTTGGGGGTGCGGCGGCGCTGCTGCAGCCTCTGGTGGAGGCTCTCGGCCGCCACGTCATGGCCGGGGCCGTGCTGCACGCCGACGACACACCCGTGCCGGTGCTGGCGCCAGGAACCGGCAAGACCAGGACCGGCAGGCTCTGGGCCTACCTCCGCGACGAACGCCCGCACCGGAGCCGGATCCCGCCCGCCGTGCTCTACCGCTACAGCCCCGACCGCAAGGCCGAGCACCCGAAGGCGCACCTGCGCGACTTCCGGGGCGTGCTGCAGGCCGACGGCTATGGCGGGTTCGAGGGCCTGTATGAAGGCGGGCAGGTCGTCGAGGCCGCCTGCTGGGCGCATGTCCGGCGCCCGTTCTACGACCTGCACCTGACCGGCCAGGCGCCGCTGGCCACCGAGGTGCTCCGGCGCATCCGCCTGCTTTACGCCGTCGAGGAGCGGATCCGCGGCCAGCCGCCCGCGCGTCGGGCCAGGATCCGCAAGGCCAGGGCCGGGCCAGTGCTGGCGGAACTGCACGCCTGGTTCACCGCCACCCTCGGCCGGATCTCAGCTCGGAGCGATCTTGCGGGGGCAATCCGCTATGCCCTTGCCCGCTGGGAGGCGCTGACGCGCTACGTCAGCGACGGCAGGCTCGAGCCGGACAACAACCCCGTCGAACGCGCCATCCGCCCGCTGACCTTGGGCAGGAAAAACTGGCTGTTCGCAGGCTCCGATGCAGGCGGGCACCGCGCCGCGGCGATCGCATCCCTCGTCGCCACCGCTCGTCTCAACAGCCTCGACCCAGAGGCCTATCTCCGCACCGTTCTGGAGCGCATCGCCGATCACCCGGTCAACCGCGTCGCCGAACTCCTGCCCTGGAACCTCAAGCCGACCAGCACTGCGCACGCTGCCTGACCGTGCTCCGCACCGTCACCGGACGCTTACTGAAGCACCTCTTCGCCGACGCGGGCTACGACCGCACGACGTTGATGGACAAGGCCGCCTTCCTTGACTTCGTCGTCGAGATTGTCCGGCGCTCCGATCCAAAGGGCTTCCACGTCCTGCCGCGCCGCTGGGTGGTAGAGCGCACCTTCGGCTGGATGATCCGTTGGCGCCGTCTTGTGCGGGACTACGAGAGGCGCCTCGACGTGTCCGAAGCCATGATCCACGTCAGCATGGGCGCCCTCCTACTCCGTCGCGTCGCCCACCGCTGATTCTCAAACAGGCTCTAAGCTCGAGTTTGGCCATTTGCGGGGGCTGAAGCGGCGGAGCGAGTGACTGGCTAAGCTGGGGCGTCCCGGCCAAAGGACAGCCACCNCTTCTCTCCACGCAAGCAGGTCAGCGACGGCGTGCCGCCCCGAGCGGCGGAACGGCATCCCTCGCCGGAGGGCTTCATGCCGGGTCAAGCCCTCGAGCAAGACGGTTGCTTATGCTCCGCTCACTATGCCTCGGTTCGCTCGGGCAGGTTCCGTTCGACCCGGCCGCAGCGTTGTAACCAGCGCATGGCCAGCCAGCAGGCTAGCGCCCAGGCCGCACCGACAGCCCAGCCGGCCAGGACGTCGCTCGGCCAGTGCACCGCAAGGTACACGCGGGTGGCGCCGACCAGCAGGGCTAGGAACGTGGCCGAGGTCATGACGTAGATCTTCAGGCTGCGACAGGTCTGCAGGCGGGCAAGCAGGGTGCCGAGAGTGAGATAGACGACGGCGGACATCGCCGCGTGACTGCTGGGGAAGCTGGAGGTGAAGACGACGGTGCCGTGCGGCACGAGGTCGGGCCGCGGCCGTTCGAACCCGTGCTTGAGCGCCTCGGTCAGCAACCATCCGCCCCCGATGCTCATGGCCACCAGCAGCGCCGCCCCCCGCCGCCGAGCGAAAAGGAGGAAGCCAGCCACGGCCACCGTGACGAGAGAGAGAACGCCGACGCTGCCGAGAGCAGTGAAGTCCCGGGCCATTTCCTCGAACCAGAGGGGGCCGATGGGATCAGACGGGTCTGAAGAGTTACGGAGCAGCAGAAGCAGGCGGGTATCGAAGGCACGGGTGTCCCCCTCCACCACCTCGCCCGCTAGCCAGACGAAGCCCCAGAGGGTGCCAGCCAGCATGGCAAAGGGCAGCACGATCCGAAGCTCTGGCCAGCGCCGCCGCGGAGGCTCGGGCTGCCGGTTCGGTCGGCCCGCAGGTCGCCCTTCGTCGCGCCGAGACGCTTCGTCGGCCGGTGAGGGTGCGAACGGCGCCATAATTTCTGCCTTTCGTGGCGAGCGCGGGCTCTGGACCGGAAGGCCCACTTGAACCCCAACGCCCTACCTGCTTGAGCGGCATAGCCTAATGACCCGGACGATGCATGCCGGGCACGACGGCCCCGTTACTCCGTCCGTGGCTGATCCGATGCCGCTTTTCGTGGGCCGCGGAGCGCCTCGTAGAGTGCGGTCTTGCCCACCCTGAGCCGGACCGCCGCGTCGCGAACGCTCAGGCCCTTGGCGATGAGAGCGCGTGCCCGCCGGAGCTTCTCCTCCGTCACGGCTGGCCGGCGCCCGCCGGTGCGCCCCCGCGCCGCCGCGGCGGCAAGGCCGGCGCGGGTGCGCTCGCGGATGAGGTCGCGCTCGAACTGCCCGAGGGCGGCGAACAGGTGGAACACCAGGCGACCGCCGGGGGTGGTGGTGTCGATCGCCTCGGTGAGCGAGCGGAACCCCACCCCGCGCCGCTCCAGCGCCGCCACGGTCTCGATGAGGTGCGGCAGGTTACGACCGAGCCGGTCCAGCTTCCAGGTGACCAGCACGTCGCCCTCGCGCACATAGTCGAGGGCGGCGCGCAGCCCGGGCCGGTCGGTGCGGGCGCCGGAGGCGCGATCCTCAAACACCTTGGCGCAGCCCACCGCGGCCAGCGTGTCGAGCTGCAGCGCGGGGTCCTGGTCCGCCGTGCTAACCCGGACGTAACCGACTGCTGCCATCGCTGCACCTGTCCGGATTGCCGTCCGGAATGGAGCATGTCCGCTTTCCCGTCCCCGCGCCAGGGTTGCCGGACATCCCGGGGCTGGCCGGCTGGGGTTCGTTTGTCGGACAGCCGCCCGTAACGTGCCGGCCCTTCACGGGAGGCTCGGATGGCGAGGCGGCGATTGCTGGGTGATGCGTTCTGGGCAGGGGTGTTCGCGCTGCCGACCGAGGAATTGGAGGTGGTGCGGCACTGCACCCTCACCCCCGACGACCTCGCCCTCGTCGCGGCCAAGCGCAGCCCGCACGGCCGGCTCGCCTACGCGCTCCTGCTCCTCACCCTCCGGCACCCCGGCCGCGCGCTGGAGGCCGCCGAGGTGCCACCGGCACTCATGACCGCCTACGTGGCCCGGCAGGTCGACGCCGATCCGACGGCGCTGGAGGTCCACCGTCTCCGTCCGCAGAGCCGGCGCGAGTATCTGGCCGAGCTGATGCGGCAGGGCGGGTTCCGGAGCTTCGGCCGCACCGAGGCGCGTGCGATCGTCGCTTGGCTGACCGCCATCGCCGGCTCGCGCCGCACACCGGCGGAACTCGCCACGACGCTGATCGAGGAGCTCCGCCGTCGGCGCATCCTGCTGCCCACGCCCGGGGTGCTGGAGGGGCTGATCCACGAGGCGCGCGCCCGGGCCGAGCGGGTCGCGCACCGCGCCCTGACGGACGGGCTCGACGTGGCGCGGCTTGCCGAGCTGGACGGGCTGATAGCGGCCGCGCCCGGCGGCAGCCCGTCGCGCCTGGCATGGCTGCGCGGCGCCTCCGTCTCGCCCGCGGCGGCCAACCTGCACGGCCTGGTCGAGCGCCTGCGCGCAGTCCGAGCGCTCGGCATCGAGCGGAGCCGGGAGGCCGCGGTGCCGCCGATCGCCTTCGACGCCCTCGCCGGGGAGGGCCTGCGCATGACGGCGCAGCACCTGCGCGACCTGGCCCAGCCGCGGCGGGGCGCGACCCTCGCCGCCGCCGTCCTGCGGCTCGAGGCGGAGCTGACCGACGCCGCCCTGCTGATGTTCGACAAGCTCATGGGCACCCTGTCGCGCCGCGCCGAGCAGGGCGCCACGGAGGGTGCCGCCGGCGCGCTGCGGGACGCGCAGGCCCACCTCCGCCTGCTCGCCCGTGCCGGCCGGGCCGTGATCGCCGCCCGCGAGGGCGGGACGGATGCGGCGGACGCCGTCGAGCAGGCAGTGGGCTGGGCGCCGTTCCTGCGCGCCGTGGCCGAGGCGGAGGACCTCGCCCGGCCGGAGGCGATCGACATGCGTGCCGAACTGGTCGGCCGCTGGCCGACGATGCGGCGCTTCGCCCCGGCGCTGCTGGAGACATTCGACTTCGAGGGCGCGACCGGCACCGCAGGCCTGCGCAAGGCATTGGCGGTGCTGCGCGAGATGGACGCCGCCGGCCGGCGCACCCTGCCGGACGATGCGCCAACGGGCTTCATCCGGCGTGCTTGGCGGCCCTTCGTGATCGGCGGCGCCGGCAAGCCGGACCGCCGGGCCTGGGAGGTCTGCGTCCTCTCTGAACTCCGCGACCGGCTCCGCGCCGGCGACGTCTGGGTGCGCGGCAGCCGGCGCTACCGCAACTTCGAGGATCTCCTCCTGCCGCGGCCGACCTTCGCAGCGCTGCGCGCGGAGGGGCCGCTGGCGGTTGGCGTGGCCGAGGACATCGAGGCTCACCTCGCATCGCGACAGGAAGCCTTGGAAGCCGCCATGGCCGAGGTCGCGGCACTCGCCGGGGCCGGTCGGCTGCCCGACGCCACGCTCGACGAGGACGGGCTGCACATCACGCCGATCCGGGCGGAGGCGCCGCCCGAGGTCAAACGGTTCGCGGCCGATGCCTACGCCCTCCTCCCGCGGATCCGCATCACCGACCTGCTGCTGGAGGTGGACGGCTGGACCGGCCTCTCCGAGTGCTTCACCCACGCGCGCAGCGGCAGGCCCGCACCCGACCGCGCTGCGCTGCTGACCGCGGTGCTGGCCGACGGCATCAATCTCGGCCTCACGCGCATGGCGGAATCCTGCCGCGGTCCGGCGCTCCGCCAGCTTGCCTGGACCCACGACTGGCACGTCCGCGAGGAATGCTACGCGGCGGCCCTCGCCCGCCTGATCGAGGCGCACCGCGCCTTGCCGCTCGCCGCGGCCTGGGGCGACGGCACCACCTCCAGCTCGGACGGGCAGTTCTTCCGCGCCGGCGGCCGCGGCGAGGCAGTCGGCGACGTCAACGCCAGGCACGGCAACGAGCCCGGCGTCGCCTTCTACACCCACGTCTCCGACCAGTTCGGGCCGTTCCACACGAAGGTCATCGCCGCGACCGCCTCCGAGGCGCCGCACGTGCTCGACGGCCTGCTGCGCAACGGCACAGGCCTGCGCTTCGCCGAGCACTACACCGACACCGGCGGCGCGACCGACCAGGTCTTCGGCCTCTTCGCGCTGCTCGGCATCCGCTTCGCGCCGCGCCTGCGCGATCTCAAAGACCGCCGGCTCTACACCTTCCGTAACCGTCGTCCTGACCTCACCTTGCGAAACGCCCCCCTGATGATGCCGTGTCGGATGTCGGCATGCGGCGGAGGTGGCGTTGGAGATGGAGGCGGAGGCGGTCGAGACCGGTCATAGGACTGGTCGTAGGACTGCTCGCAAGGCGCGGCCCGACGAGGTAGTCGAGGTTGTCACGCGCAGCGAGGGACGGCGGAGTTGGTCGGCGGACCAAAAGTGTCGGATCGTCGTGGAGGCGATGCAGCCCGGTGTGACGCCGACCGAGGTGATCCGGCGCTGGGGCCTTACCTCGAGCCTATTCTATACGTGGCGGCGGCAGGTGATGAGCGGCGAGCTCGGCGCGGTGCCGATGCCGCTGCCCGCTTTCGCGCAGGTCGCCATGGCAGAGGATGTGGCGATGCCGCCGCCGTCCGCCCTGGATACCCCAGCACGATCGCCGGCACGCATGGAGGTGGTGCTGCCCTGCGGGACGCTGCTGCGGCTCGACGAGGATGTCGGGGCTGAGGCGCTGCGCCGGGTCTTGGCGGTGCTGCGCGGCCGATGATCGGTCCCCCGCCGGGCGCCCGCGTCCTTCTCGCCTGCGGCGTCACTGACATGCGGCGCGGCATGGACAGCTTGGCTGCGCTGGTCCAGCAATCGCTCGGCGCCGATCCGTTCGACGGCTCGCTCTACGCCTTCCGCGGACGCAAGGGGCGGCTGGTGAAATGTCTCTGGCACGACGGGGTCGGCCTGTGCCTGCTGACCAAGCGCATCGAGCAGGGTGCCTTCCCCTGGCCCACGACGCCGAATGGCAAGGTGGTGCTGTCGCCGGCTCAGATGTCCTTGCTGCTCGAGGGCCTCGAGTGGCGCCGGGTGCAGCCGGCCTGGCGGCCTACGGCGGTGTGATCGCGCAACACGCTGCTTTCGCTTGGTGCGACGCGCGGGCGTCGGCGACGATTCTGCCGTGCCCGACACTCCGCCCCCTGTTGTGGTGGAACTGCGCACCGCGCTTGCCGCGGCGGAGGCGCGCATCGCGCAGCTCGAGCAGATCATCCACGACCTGCGACGGGCACGGTTCGGCCCGAGCATCGAGCGCGTCGATCCGGGCCAGCTCGCGCTGGCCCTCGGCGCGGCTCCGCCACCTCCGCCGGCGAATGGCAATGACACCCCGGTGCCGGAGCGCAAGCCTGCCGCCGAACGTCGGCGCAACCGTGGCGCGCTGCCGGTGCATCTGGAGCGCATCGAGGAGGTGATCGACATCGCCGACCGCGCCTGCCCCTGCTGTCGGGGCGAGATGCACCGGTTCGGCGAGGACCGGGCCGAGCGGCTGGACGTCGTACCCGCCCAGTTGCGGGTCCGCGTCACCGTCCGGCCGCGCTATGCCTGCCGGCGCTGCGCCGAGGGTGTGCACCAGGCGCCAGCACCGGCACGGATCGTCGCCGGCGGCCTGCCGACCGAGGCGCTGCTGGCGCATGTTCTGGTCTCGAAGTACGCCGACGGCCTGCCGCTCTACCGCCAGTGCCAGATCCTCGCCCGCGGCGGCATCCATCTCGACCGCGCGACGCTCTGCGACTGGGTGCGCCAGGCCTGCTGGTGGCTCCGGCCGCTGCACGAGTTGGTCCTTGCCCATGTCGTCGGCCATGCGCGGGTGTTCGCCGACGACACGCCGCTGCCCACCCTGGCGCCAGGCAGGGGACGGATGCGTGACGGGCGGATCTGGGCCTATGCCGCCGATGACCGAGCCTCGGGCGGCACCGGGCCGCCGGCGGTCGCCTACGTCTACGCCCTGGACCGCAAGGGCATCCGGCCAGCTCGGCATCTCGCCGCCTTCCGGGGCACGCTGCAGGTGGACGGCTATGGCGGGTTCCGCGCGCTGGCGGAGCGCAGGAACGACGGCGCGGTCGCGCTCGCGTTCTGCTGGGCGCATCTGCGCCGGCGCTTCCACAAGATCCACGCCCACACCGCCTCGCCAATCGCGGCCGAGGCCCTGCTGCGCATCGGCGCGCTCTACGCCGTCGAGCGCGAGGTTCGTGGCCGACCCGCCGAGGAACGCCAGGCCGTCCGCCAGGAGCAGAGCGCGCCGCTCGTGCGCGATCTCCGCCTATGGCTCGATGCGCAGCTCGGCCGCGTCAGCCAGGGCTCGGCGCTTGCCGCGGCTATCCGCTACGGCCTGCGGCACTGGGAGGGCCTCTGCCGGTTCCTGGACGACGGCACGCTCGAACTCGACACCAACAGCGTGGAGCGGGAGATCCGGCCCGTCGTCGTCACGCGCAAAGCGGCGCTGTTCGCCGGCAGCGAGGGCGGCGGCGAGAACTGGGCCATCGCCACGACGCTGATCCGCACCGCCATCCTCAGCGGCGTCAACCCGCAGGCCTGGCTGACCGACGTGCTGGAGCGGATGGTCCGCGGCGAGGTCCGCTCGACGGAGCTCGCCTCGCTGCTGCCCTGGGCCTGGCGCCAGCCCGGCACCGCCGCCGCGGCGTAGGGCTATCGCGTCGGCAGCGCCGCCGGCATCTCCTCCGCCTCGCTCGTGTCGGCGTGCACCGCGCCGTGGATGATCCGCGTCGTGACCTCCTGCAAGTGGGCGGCGAGCGCCCGATCCAGTTCCACGAACTCGGGCCAGAGCACCGTGTCGTTGAACCCACGCGGCACCCGCAGCATCACCGTCGTGCGCTTCTGCCGCGGGTAGCGGAAGGGCTTGAGGCCGTAGCGCCGGCACAGCGCCACGAAGAGCTGCCGCGACCAGGCGTCCGGCATGGAGAACTGCAGCTCGACCGGCGGATCCCGCCGCGCCTGCTCCGCCAGCCGCGCCTTGACCCGCTCCAGCGCCGCGCCCGCCGCCTCACGCTCGCCGACCGTCCCCGCACCGGCCATCAGCACCTCGATCTTGCGCAGCCGCGCCAGCAGATCGTCCTCGACCGCCATGCCCACCCCGCCACGTCGGAGCGACCAGGCTACCGCGCCAGCAGGCGCCGCAAAAACCCGCCGCGAAGCAGGTCAGCAGACGCTCCCCGTGGGGCCGCGACGACGGTTACGAAGTCGCCGGACATGTAGTTGGAGCCGTGGTCGTGGCGGAGGGAGAGACCCTTGGCCGCGTTCTTTTCGATGCCGCCGAAGTGTCGCAAGACGCCCTGGCGGACTGGCTCGAGTGCCTCGAAGCGGTTGCCGGAGCGGGCGGCATGGTTGCCGACGCACTCGCCGGAGCAGTGGTCGACGGCAACGAACACCCGGGCCCGCCCCTCGCGCAGGGTGATGGTCTCGGTCATATCTGTCCCCCACATCACATCCACCGCCGTGGTGGTGATGGTGCCGTCATGGGCGCGCTGCTCGGGACGGCCGATGCGGTGTGGCGCCAACAGGCCGTGCTGGCCCATCAGGCGCCGGACCCGCCGGGCCGAGGTGCGGATGCCGCCATGGCGCAGCCGGGCCCAGATCTTGCGGTAGCCCTCGCCGTGCAGGCGCGAGCCGAGGACCTGGGCGCGGATGTGCTCGAGCAATACGGTATCGGAGCAGACGCCGACCGGGCCCCGGCGCACCGAGCCAGCCGATCCCATAGCATCGGCCGCCATGCGATGGCGGTAGACCGTGGCGCGGGAGAGGTGCCAGACCCGGGTGACCCGGGCCAGGCCGTAGGCGCGGCCCGTGGCCGACGAGATGGCCCGGCTCACCGCCTCGGCCTCCGGCGGCCCAAAGGGCGGCCGCCCTCCAGGGCCGCAATCTTCTGCTCCAGCAGCTCGTTGGCCATGGTGACCTCGCCGAGCTTGGCCTTGAGACGGAGCACCTCCTCGTCGCGGCTGTCGCGCTCGCGCTCCTTCATCGCCGCCTCTGCCGCGACCAGGGCGCGGTCGCGCCACTCGCTCAGACGGGCGACGGTGACGTTGAGCTCGCGGGCCACGGTCTCCAGCGGCTCACCGCGCAGCAGGCGGGTGACGGCGGCCAGCTTGCGCCGGGCGGAATTGCGACGCTCCGGCCCGGCACCGCCCGTGGGGGCCCCGGCGTCAACGTTCTGGGCGCCCGCCGGCGCCCCCACGGGCTTGTCGCTGTGGTTCTGGTCCATCGGTCTGACCTCCGGTTGCGGTGACCTCTACCGCAGCCGGCTGTCTCATCGAACCGTGCCGCACCCCAACGCGGCACCACGCCCGTGGCGCGACAAGATCAGCGCACGGCGTCGATCTACATCTCCGGCGCCATCTGCGGTGGATCGAGATCGTTGGCCTGATCGCCTTTCAACATCCCGGGAAACGCCCTGCCCATGTGTTTGCAGCGACCGAAAAGGCCCCGGAAGCGGGGTAGCGTTCCAATGCCTCATGGTACCACCACGGTCCTACCAATAGCGCCGAACGGCACTATTGGTGGTACCAGCATGGGCCCACTGCAGTGCCAAGCAGAACGGCCTTTCGGCCGTCTATAGGGTCTCCGAGCGACCCGTTTTTCTCTTCAGAGACTCACGCTTCTGTCACGTTTCCGGCCGCCTATTTCTGTTCACGGTACCCAGGTAGTTTCCGTTCTCGCCGGTATGTTTCGGGTGCGACGGGGTCGGATTGCTTCGCGCAAGGAATATCGCGTAAACGCGATAACCTTGCCAGGGGCTCCGCCCCGTGGACCCCGCAGGCGCCCAGCGCCTGAAGAAACAGGACCACGCGGCCATGGAAAAGGTGCTCGACACCCGCCACGCCCCCGGAAATGCCCCCAGCGTTCCCATGCCTTCATCGCGCGTTCCGATGCCTGCCCCTGCAGGCACGGAGTTCGTCCGGAAGCGCGGTCGGCCCCGCCGCACCGCCGATGCGGATCTGCGTTCTGTGGTAGTTGGGTGCCGCCTGGATCCGGAGACCGCCGAGGTGTTTGCCGCCCGCGCCGCCCTGCATGGGATGGAGAGGGCGACCCTGCTCACGCAGCTGGTCACCGAGGAGATGGCTCGCCCGGCACCCAAGCGCCGCGTGACCCCGCAGCCCACTGTCCAAGTGACTGCGTTGGCCGAGGCTCTCATTAAGGTCGACACCACCCGAGATGATTTGCGGATGGTCCATGGCACGCTGCGCCAGTACCTAGCCCCGCTCCGCGAGACCGGCAGGGAGGACGTGATCCCCGCCATGCTCGCCGCTCTCGACCGGGTTGATGCCCTGGTCCTCGAAGTCGAGGGGCTGATGAAGCGCACCGAAACCCTGATTGCCGTGGCCGAAGGCCGCCGGGATGTCGTTCCTTAGCATCGGGGGCGTTTTCCCGCGGGCCAAGCCCGCGGTCGATGCCCTCGCCGACCACCTCAGCAAGGATCTGGATGCCGGCAAGCGTCAGGTTGTGACGCTGCTCCCCGGTGGGGTGAGCGGTGACACGCTCCACGCCAAGCTGCGCCGCCTTGCTGCGATGGCTGCTGGTATCAAGAGCAAGGCCCCCCTGCTGCACACGATCGTCTCGCCATCCCTGGAGGATGCCCCGCTCGAGGCTCAGGAGGTGTTCCTGGATCGTGTTGCAGAGTCGAATGGCACCCAGAACCAGCCACGGATGCGGGTACGGCACGACCTGATCGACAGCCGGGGTAAGCGCGGCATCCACCTGCACGAGATCAGCCTCCGCCGGACCGACGCCGGCAAGGTCGCGAATATCGGCAACAATTTCCTCATCATGGAGCGCATTGCGGTTGAGGTCGCTCGTGATTTCGGCCTGTCCTGCCCGGCGATTGCTCACCCCGATAAGGTCCATGACTGGCTGGTGGCGAACGGCCGGACTGAGGCCGCGGATTGGCTGCTAGCGAACTTCCCGCGCCTCCCCGATCCGCCTGGTGCCGAGCCGACCCGCTTCGGCCCGCGCCGGAAGGCCAAGATCAACCGCCCTCAGCGCCAGCAGCAGATTCGCACCGGCATCCAGCTCGCCGACGTCGAGCGTGACGTCCTGGCCGCCTGGCAGGCATCGGACAGCGCCGAGGCATTCTCAGCCGCGCTGCTCGATCGTGGCCTCTGGCTCGGCCAGGGTGGCAAGACGGTGCAGCTGCTGGACCGCACGGGCGCCACTCACGACCTCGCCCGGACCCTCGGCGCAGTGTCCAAGGCGTCCGACCTGCCGCGCATCAGCGCTCCCGACGTCCGGGCCAAGATCGCCGGCCTACGTCTGAGCTCCGTCAACGAGGTACGTGCCCTCATCCGCTCCCTGTCGGATGCCCCGCAGGCCCCCAAGGCCGAGGTCGAGGTTGAGTTTGATCTGTCGGACATCGAGCCCGAGGCGATCATTGAGGCCGCCGAGGTCCAGGCTGCCCCGACCGAGGTTCCGCAGCCTGAGCAACCCACGGCGCCGGTGGCACCAGCCCGGTCGCGCCTCCAGGCGCCGCCGCCGGTCAGCCGCGATGCTCGCAACGTCCTCGACGAAATCATGCGCGATTGGCCGGGGCGGAAGGTCGAGCCGCCGGCCGCTCCTGCGCCCGCTCCGGAGCCGAAGCCAGAGGTACGCAACAGGTGGTCGGGGATGCCAAGCGACGATGAGCTCGCCGAGATCCAGAAGCGTGAGCCGAAGCCGGCCGCCTCGCCCTCGGCGTCGGCGCCGGTTCAGTCGGAGAAGCGGCGCCTGCCGCCGCGGGTGCTGGCGCAACTGGAGGCCGTACGACGCAATCCGTACGCTGGCCCACAAGATTTCACGACGGCATTTCAGATCGCGGCGAGCGGCGGCGACCCGGTCATGCTGGCATGGATGCGGGAGCAGGCCCGCCTTGCTCAGATCGAGCTAGAGCGGTCGCGGCGCCGGGTGCGGGAGGAAATTGAGAGGGAGCGCCTTGCCGCGGCGCGTGCTGAGGCCGCGCGTGCCGGCCAGGGCAGGGCGCCAATGTCGTCGGTCGGTGACAAGCTCCGGCAGCAGCGCCGCCGGCACTCAGAGCAGATCCATGTGTCTGCAACCGTACAAAGGACAACTGTGACCGCGACCTCTGTTACGGTCGAGGAGCTCACCGTAACGGCCGCCGTTTGGCGTCAATTGGCAGAGTCGCGGCGCGGTCTCGTGGCTCGTGCGCTGGATTGGATTGCCGACGGTGCCGCGACGGTTGCTCAGGACATGCGAAACCACGCCGAGTACAGCAAGCGAGTGGCCGCCGAGGATGCCGCCGAGGAAAGCCGCTTCGACATGTGAGGCGGGATAGGGGTTAAGAAGACAGGGCCATCTGGCCCCTCTCGGCACCCTGGGCGCTAATCGCCACCCCGTGATCCGACTATCCCTTGAAGTTCCGGAGGATGTTCCGTAACTTTCTATGGAACTTTGAAGGGGATTTTGTCGATGCTCGAAGTCAGCTCGGCCGAGGTCTCGAAGAGCTTCGGTGTCTACCGGGAGAAGGCCGAGGGCTCCCGCGGCGCCGCGCCGGAGCCGGTGCGGGTGCTGCACTACAACAAGCCCGCGGTGGTCATCGTGCAGGCAGACGAGTACGAGCGCCTGAAGCGGCGGGACAAGATGAGCTTGGCCATTGAGGAACTGCCCGAGGACCTGATTGACCAGATCGCCTCGTCCACCATGGACCCCCGCTTCGATTTTCTGAACGCGAAGTGACGCCTGGGACGTGCCGCTACCAACGCTGACGCTGGGCCTGGTGGTCCGCTACGAATACCTCTGGAAGCGGCGCGAGCAGGAAGGGGCGCACACCGCAGACAAGGACCACCCCGCCTGCGTGGTCGCCACCTTCAAGCGGGAGGGGCGTCCCGAGGACTATGTGATGTACCTGCCGATCTCTCACTCGCCGCCGAACGAGGAGGAGATCGGGCTGGAGCTGCCCGACGACGTGAAGAGGAAGGCGGGGCTGGATAGCGCCCAGCAGTGGATTCTGCTCAATGAGTGCAACATCGACTCTTGGCCGATGGACCTGCGCCCGCTGCCCAGGCAGCCCGGTACCTTCCACTACGGCCACCTGCCGCCGGACTTCTTCATCATCGTCCGGGACCGCTTTGTCGAACTCTACCGCGATAAGAAGCTGAGCAGGGTCAATCGCGCCGGGCCCTGACGGCTACCCCGGGGGCGGCGCATCTTATCCCCCCGTCGCTTGCACCATTAGATTGAGCACGCGCCGGGTCCAGCCCAGGCAACGGAAGCGCCCGGCAGCCTGACCGGCCCCGGGCGCACCTCTATAAATACTTATATCACATTGCTGTTACTTCCGCAACCGTTATCTATATGCCCAACACCCCTAGTCAATCAGACGGCTGAATTATCTGCGTCCGAAGCCGCTGGAACAGCGTTACCGCCCCTACTTCCTGGCACCGTATCTGCGGAGGATAGGCGCGTTGGCTTTCACGGTAGATGAGGCACTCGGCGATGACCTGATTCACGTCATCGACCGACACGACGAGGCAGGAACTTTCACTTTCCGGCTGGGCGAACTGAAAACCCCCATCACGGTAGAGATTGGAAGGTTCCAGTCTTCCGAGCACACCAAGTTCTGGGTTAGCCACGCTATCCGGACGCCTTCTCAGGCAGATGCATACACACCCAGCATTTTCTATAAATCCAACTGGGGCGACGCCCTCCAGGAGGCCATCAGCAGCCTGACAATGTACTACTGTTGAATGCCAGTGAGAGCTGACCCGGGATTGCCATGAGGAATTGACCCGGGTTGTGGATGGAGGAGCGGGG
>NZ_QLIX01000041.1 GCF_003258945.1 Roseicella frigidaeris
GAGCTGATCGCCCCCATCGCCATGGACCAGGGCCTGCGCTTCGCCATCCGCGAGGGCGGCCGCACCGTCGGCGCCGGCGTCGTCGCCGGCATCACGAAGTAAGGTCCCGGAAGTCCGGGATCGCAGCGAGGGGGCGGGTCGCGCGGCGGCCCGCCCCCTTCGCATGTCGGCGCCGCGGCCCTCCTGCCGATGCCGGCCAGGACGGCGCCGCAGCCCCTCGACAGTGCCGCGCCGCCGCCCTATAGGCGTCGCCGCGCGTCGCGGCCCCGGCCCGGCGTGAAGGGGCGTAGCTCAATTGGCTAGAGCGCCGGTCTCCAAAACCGGAGGTTGGGGGTTCGAGACCCTCCGCCCCTGCCACCTGCCCGGCCCCGCCGGGCGGTTCGGCACCCCGCCCCGTGACCCTGTCCCCGGGCCGCCGCGCGGCGGCTGGACGGGACCGGCGGGACGCCGGACCATGTCCTGACCAGGGCGGCGCCCTTCCCCATCCTCCGGGGCCGGGCGTCCGCCCGCGAAGCGTTTCACCCGTAGCCTGGGAAGGTTCCTCGCGTTGGCCAAGCTGGATCCCGCGCAGTATGTCCGGGACGTGCGGTCGGAGGTGGCGAAGGTCACCTGGCCGAGCCGCAAGGAAACCCTGATCACCACCGGCCTCGTGCTGGCGATGTCAGTGCTTGCGGCCGTGTTCTTCCTGGTCGTCGACCAGGTGATCGCGCTCGGCATGCGCAGCCTGTTCGGAATGGGGTGAGGGGAGCGGAACGATGGCCAAGCGCTGGTACGTGGTGCATGTCTATTCGGGCTTCGAGAAGAAGATCGCCCAGCAGATCAAGGAACAGGCGGCGCAGAAGGGACTCGGCGACCAGTTCGACGAGATCCTCGTCCCCTCCGAGGAGGTGACGGAGGTCCGCCGCGGCCAGAAGGTGAATTCCGAGCGGAAATTCTTCCCCGGCTACGTGCTGGTGAAGATGGAGATGTCGGACGAGGCCTGGCATCTGGTGAAGGACACGCCGAAGGTCACCGGCTTCCTCGGCAACAAGAACAAGCCGAGCCCGATCACCGAGGCCGAGGCCCAGCGCATCGTCAACCAGGTGAAGGAAGGCGTGGAGAAGCCGCGCAAGCCCGCCGTGATCTTCGAGGTGGGCGAGCAGATCCGCGTCGCCGACGGCCCCTTCACCAGCTTCATGGGCACGGTGGAGGAGGTGGACGAGGAGCGTGGCCGGGTGAAGGTCAGCGTCTCCATCTTCGGCCGCTCCACCCCGGTCGAGTTGGAATACGGCCAGGTCGAGAAGGCCTGACGCCGCCGGCCGTCGATGGGCTGCCATCGACGGCTCCGCCGCCCGGCGCGGCGCCTGTCCCTGCCCCTGGTCACGCCCCTGGTCACGCCCTGGCAATGATCCGCCGCGCCGCCGCCGCGTTCCGCCGGCGGGGCGGGCTCGCCAGCAGCACCAGCACACCGGTCGCATGCCCCTCCGCCCGGCGGCCCCGTCCGCTGCCGCGACCGGCCGAAGGAGGGATGCGCATGGCCCGGCACTCCGTCGCCGACCTGATCGCCGACACGCTGCAGCAGGTCGGGGTGCGCCGCATCTACGGCGTGGTCGGGGACAGCCTGAACGGGCTGACCGATTCCCTGCAGCGCAAGGGCCGCATCGACTGGGTGCATGTCCGCCACGAGGAGACGGCCGCCTTCGCCGCCGGCGCCGAGGCGGCGCTGACCGGCGAGCTCGCAGTCTGCGCCGGCAGTTGCGGCCCGGGCAACTTGCACCTGATCAACGGCCTCTACGACTGCCATCGCAGCCGGGTGCCGGTGCTCGCCATCGCCGCGCAGATCCCGAGCGAGGAGCTCGGCAGCGGCTATTTCCAGGAAACCGATCCGCGGCAGCTCTTCGCCGGATGCAGCCATTACATCGGGCCGGTCGCGACCGTCGGACAGGTGATCCGCACGCTCGAGATCGCCATCCGCGAGGCGGTGACGAAGCGCGGCGTCGCGGTGGTGGTGATCCCGGGCGATGTCGCCCTGGCCGAGGCGGCGGAGGCGCCGCCCGCGCGCTGGGTCGCGCCGTCGCCGCCGGAGGTCTACCCGAACCCGGCCGATCTCGCCGCCCTCGCCCGGATGCTGAACGACTGCTCCCGCGTCACCCTGCTCTGCGGCGGCGGCTGCGCCGGCGCGCATGACGAGGTGGTGGCGCTCGCCGCGGCGCTGAAGGCGCCGGTGGTGCATGCGCTCCGCGGCAAGGAGCATGTCGAGTACGACAACCCCTATGATGTCGGCATGACGGGGCTGATCGGCTTCTCCTCGGGCTACCACGCCATGAAGGAGTGCGAGACGCTGCTGATGCTGGGGACGGATTTCCCCTACCGGCAATTCTACCCGACCGAGGCCCGCATCGCGCAGCTGGACCTGCGCGGCGAGGTGATCGGCCGGCGCTGCCGGGTTGATCTCGGCGTCATCGGCGACGTGAAGCGGACGCTCGGCGTGCTGCTGCCGATGCTGCGGGAGAAGCAGGACCGCCGCTTCCTCGACCGCGCGCTCAAGCATTACCGGGAGGCGCGCAGGGGGCTGGACGAACTCGCGGTCGGCCATCCCGGCCAGCGGCCGATCCATCCGCAATACCTGACCCGGGTGCTGGACGAGGTGGCGGCGGAGGATGCGGTCTTCCTCTGCGACGTCGGCACGCCCACGGTCTGGGCCGCGCGCTACCTGACCATGAACGGCCGGCGCCGCCTGCTCGGCTCCTTCTGGCATGGCTCCATGGCCAATGCGATGCCGCAGGCGATCGGTGCCCAGGCGGCGAGCCCCGGGCGGCAGGTGGTCGCGCTCTCCGGCGATGGCGGCTTCGCCATGCTGATGGGCGACCTCCTCACCCTGCGGCAGGTGGGGCTGCCGGTGAAGATCGTGGTGGTGAACAACGGCACGCTCGGCTTCGTCGAGTTGGAGATGAAGGCGGGCGGCTTCCTCGATACCGGCACGGCGCTGCGCAACCCGGATTTCGCGGCGGTGGCCGAGGCCTCCGGGCTGCTCGGCATCCGGGTCGAGGACCCGGCCGATCTGCGCGAGGGGCTGCAGCGGGCGCTGCGGCATGACGGGCCGGCGCTGGTCGATGTGGTCACCAACCGCATGGAGCTCGCCCTGCCGCCCAAGGCGACGCTGGAGCAGGCCAAGGGCTTCGGGCTCTACCTGGCCAAGGCGATCCTGAGCGGCCGCGGCGACGAGGTGGTGGCGCTCGCCCGGACCAACCTCTTCCGCTGAGCGGAGCGGAGCGGGGCGGGCGATTGTCGTTCCCTGCCGCGTCCGATCCGGCCTAGGCTCGGGCTTATTTCGCGTCGCCAACGCCCGGGCTGTCGATTTGAGCTGCGAGAGCGGTTGGACGCTCCGTCCGGCCACTTGGCTTCTGGGCATGGCATGCGCGCAACACGGGAGGACGCGGCGCCATGGCCTTCGCCTACACCGTCTCGGTGATCGATGCGGCGGGTGCCGTCGACGATGCCGCGCTGCGCGCCCTCACCGAGGCCGCGGCGGCGCAGTGGTCGCAATACATCCATGGCTTCGGCAGCATCGACATCCAGGTGACGGTGACGGCCACGACGCGGGCGAACGCCCGTGCTGCCACCACCAACCCGATCGGCACCAGCGGCTCGCTGACCTTGTATGAAACGAGCCCGGCGACCGAGTTGCAGACCGGCCGGGACCTGAATGGCGCGGCGCCCGATATCCTCATCAACGTGGATCCAGGCTTCCTGGCCTTCTTCTCGCTCGATCCGGGCAGCGCGCCACCGACCGGCAAGGCCGATGGGCTTGGCCTCATGATGCACGAGATCGGCCATGGCCTCGGCTTCGTCAGCCTGCGCAACCCCGATACCGGCGCCTTCGCCGGCGCCGCTTCCACCTGGGATGCCGCCCTACTGGAGACGGCCAACGGCCTCTTCTTCGGCGGCGCCACGGCGCGGGCCGTCCATGGCGGCCCGGTGGCCGTGACGACGCTGCGCAACGGCGAGCAATACTCGCATATCGGCAATTCGCTGAACGAGGAGATCGGCTGGGACCTGATGAACGGCGTCGCCACGGTCACCGGCCGCCGCTACCCGATCTCCGATCTCGACCTCGCCATGCTGAAGGATATCGGCCTGCCGGTGATCAGCGGCGTCAATGGCGATCCGCTGCTCGATCCCTTCTTCTATGCCGCGACCTACCCCGCGGTGACCGCGGCGCGGCTCTCGGCGGTCGACCACTACAACCAGTGGGGCTGGCGCGACGGGCTCGATCCCAGCGCCGCCTTCTCCACCCTCGGCTACCGCGCCGCCAATTCCGATGTCGCGGCGGCGGGCCTCAACCCGCTGCTGCATTTCGAGCAATTCGGCTGGCGGGAGGGGCGCGACGCCGTCGCCTGGTTCGACACCACCCTCTACCTGGCGCGGAACCCGGATGTCGCGGCGATCGGCGTCGATCCGCTGGTCCACTACCTGAGCTTCGGCCGCTTCGAGGGGCGCGCGGCCTATTCCGCCATCGGCGCGCCGGACAGCTTCACCCATGGCGCCTTCGATGCCGAATACTACCTCCTCGCCAATCCCGACGTGGCGCGGCTGGCCCTGGCGGCGGGCGGGGACCCCGCCGCCAGGGCCTATGCGCAATACCAGGCCTCCGGCTGGCGCGAGGGGCGCGACCCGAACAGCGTCTTCAAGGTGAAGGACTACCTCGCCGCCAACCCCGATGTGCAGGCGGCCGGCCTCGACCCCCTGCTGCACTACGACACCTATGGCTGGCGAGAGGGCCGCGATCCGGCCGCCGGCTTCGACACCCGCGCCTATCTGGCGGCCTATGCCGATGTCGCCGATGCCGGGGTCGATCCGCTGCTGCACTACCTGCAATACGGGGCGCTGGAAGGGCGCTCGACCTTCGGGGACGGCGTCATCGCCTGACGGCCGGGGATCACCGCGCGGGGGCTGCGGCGGCGGCGGCCTCGCCCGGCAGCACCGTCACCGTCGCGGTGCGGCCGGAGATCAGCCGCAGCCCCTCGGGCACCTGGTCGATGGCGATCCGCACCGGCACGCGCTGGGCGAGGCGCACCCAGCTGAAGGTCGGGTTCACATTGGCCAACAGGTTGCTGCTCTCGCCCCGCTCGCGGTCGGTGATGCCCGAGGCGATGCTGTCGACATGCCCCAGGATCAGGCCGGCCTCGCCCATGACCCGGATCGTGGCGCGGTCGCCGGGACGGATGCGCGGCAGCTTCGTCTCCTCGAAATAGCCGGCGATGTGGAAGCTGTCGGAATCGACGAGGGCGAGGGCGGCACGGCCGGCCGCGAGGTAGTCGCCCGGCCGCAATTCGAGGTTGGTGACGAAGCCGTTCACCGGCGCCCGCACCTCCGAGCGCTCCAGGTTCAGCCGCGCCACGTCGCGGTCGGCCTCCGCCTGCCGCCAGGCCGCCTCGGCCACCTGCGCATCGGTGATCGCCTGCTCCTGCCGCTGGATGGAGACCGCCGTCTGGTCCAGCCGGGTGTAGCGCTGCTGGTCGCGCTGCGCCTGCAGCAGGGTGGCGTGGCGGGAGGCGAGCACCGCCTCGGCCTGCTGCAGCGCCAGGGCGAAGCGGTCGCGGTCGATGCGGAACAGCACCTCGCCGCGGCGGACCGGCTGGTTGTCACGCACCAGCACCTCGGTCACCAGGCCCGAGACGTCCGGGGCGATGCCGACCACCTCGGCGCGGATGCGGCCGTCGCGCGTCCAGGGCTCCTCCATGTAGTAGCGCCAGAGCTGCCAGCCGATGAGGCCGGCGACGAGAACGATGAGCAACGTCACGCCGAGGCGCACCGCCGGCCCGGGATGGAGGGAGAGGGTCATGCGAGGATCCGGTTGCCGAGGGCGGCGATGAGGCCGAGCAGGATGACGAAGAGGGCGAGATCGAAGAGCGGGCGGTGCCAGATCAGCCGGTAGAGGCCGAGATGCTGCAGCAGCCGCCGCAGCAGCGCATTGGCCAGCAGCGCCAGGACCGACCAGACGAGCAGCGCCGGCACGAAGATGCCGTGCAGGTCGAATTCGCCGATCATGCGGCCTGGCCGAGCGGCGCGGGGGCGGAGCCGAGCGCCGGGGCGCCGGCCGCCGGGTAGAGGGCGCGGCGGAGGCCGGACAGCGCCAGGGCGGCGGCGCGCGACGCCGGGTCCCGGCCCGGCATGGTGGCCGCCAGGGCCGCATCGAGCCGCGTCAGCACCGTCGCCTCCGTGATCCGGCCGCGGACCTGCCCGGCCACCGCCTGCAGCGCCGCCGCCACCATGGCCGCCGGGCCGGGCGGCAGCCGCTCCGACGCCTCCCGCAGCCGCTGGACGTTGATGGCGGCGCGCAGCTCGGCCAGCTCGCTCACCTCGAGCGTCGCGGCATCGGCCGAGCCGAGGCGTCCGGCGAGGAATTCGAAGCGGTCCAGCATCACCGCGACGCTCCGCCGCAGATCCACCCGCCGCCCCTCGGTCAGCCGCGCCAGGTCGAGCCGGTCCGCCGCCACCAGCCGCCGCAGGCGCCAGTCGATGCCGAAGGCGCGGACCAGGCGGGTGCTGAGCAGGCCGACCAGGAAGCCGCCGAGCAGCGCCACGGCGCCGTTCACATAGCCGGCGAAATCCGCGGCATAGGTCTCCTGCAGCGAGATCAGGGCGACCGTGTTCACCAGCAGCGGCAGGGCCATGCCGATGCGCGCCGGCTGGGCGTGCAGGGCGCCGAAGGGCAGGTAGATGACGCCGAGGGCGCAGAGCAGCAGCGGGAAGCCGTCGATCGCCGGCAGCACCGCGAAGAGATAGAGCGCCCCGAGCACCGCCGAGGCCAGGGTCCAGGTGATGAAGCTGGCGATCGCCGGCGCCGGGTCGTCGAGCTGGGCGAACATGGCGGTGGCGACCGCGGCCATCATCGCCGCCGTCGCCCCCTCCGGCCAGGCGGTGGCGATCCAGACGAGGTTGCAGACCAGCACGGCGAGCATGACCGAGAGGCCGGTCAGGCCGACCAGCAGCGGGTCGATATGGGCGCTGGTGACGGGGGCGACGGCCTCGCGCGGCGGCGCGGCGAGGCCGCCGGAGCGCGGCTCGAGCGCCAGCGCCCGGGACCAGGTCGCGACCAGCTCGCGCAGCCGGGCGAGCAGCCCCTCGCGCAGCAGCGCCGGCCAGCCGGTGCCGGCGGCGGCCTGCCGCTCCGCCGCGCGCAGCCGGGCGAGCAGATCGGGGGCGGCCGCCTGCGCCGCCGGCCGCCGCGCCGGATCGGCGGTCTCGACGAGCCAGGCGGCCGCGGCCTCGAGCAGCGGTGCCAGGCTGGCCTGGCCGGCGGGGTCGTCCCGCCGCAGCGCCCGCGCCCGGTCGGCGACGGCCGAGATCAGGGCCGGCACGGTGCGCGCCCGCGCCCGCAGCGCCCGCACCCAGGCCAGGCCGGCGCGCTGCGCCGCCGCCTCGTAGCGGGCCTCCTGGAACAGCCCGTCCAGCGCCGCGCCGTCGCGGGCGACGCGGCGCCGCTCGGCGACGAAGCGCGTCTCCTCCATCCGCCCGGCCAGCGCCTCGGCGCCGAAGCGGGCCATGCTGGCGGTCCAGGCCTCCAGCCGGGCGAGCAGCACCGGCGTCGCCGGGCGGGGGAAGACCTGGTCCATCAGGGTGACGCAGAGGATGCCGAGGCCGATCTCCTCCACCCGGGCGAGGGCGGTGTCGAAGATCGTCCCCGGCGATTCGACGCCGGGGAAGGCGATCAGCGCGGCGGTGTAGCCGGCGAGGCGGAAGGCGTAGCTGCGCGGCGTCGGGTCGTAGAGCGAGCCCATGGTGCAGAGGGCGACCCAGAGGGCAAGGACCAGGGCGAGGAGGGGCGGCGCGTCCACCAGGTTCGGAACCGCGGCGACGCTGAAGGCGGCGCCGGCGAAGGTGCCGAGGAAGCGGGCCGCGGCCTTGGCGCGCAGCGCCCCGGAGAGCGGCTGGACGACGATGTAGACGGTGCCCACCGCCCAGTAGGGCCGCGGCAGGTCGAGCCAGAAGGCCAGGTAGAGCGCGAGGCTCGCCGCCGCGAAGGAGCGGGCCGAGAACAGCCAGTCCCGCCAGCCGGGAAGCAAGGACATCAGGGGGCGCGCCTCCGCCGTGTTCCGCCCGGTGCGCTGCCCCTGGCGGCCATGGGGTGGGCCGCCAGGGGCAGGGGACCGGCAACAATGCCAGGATCAGGCAGCCGGCACCCCTTGGGTTCCCCCGTCGCGGGAGGACGGGATGCGGTCGGGACCGCCGTCTGGTGCGCTGCAACATGGGGCGGCGGCGCGGCCTCGGGCAGATCCCGCAGCGAAGACCGGCCGGGTGGTGATTTCGCTTGACTTCGCCGCCCGGGACGCCCATAGGCGCCCGCTCACCTCATTCGGGACGCGGGAGGCGCCCCGGAGCCATGCCATGCGGCAGGCTCCGGCGCCGTCAGCACCGCCTCTCCCTGACCCCAGGGACGTGCCATGGCGAAGAAGATCGTCGGTTACATCAAGTTGCAGATCCCGGCCGGCAAGGCGAACCCCTCGCCGCCGGTTGGCCCCGCGCTCGGTCAGCGCGGCCTGAACATCATGCAATTCGTCAAGGAATTCAACGCTGCGACGCAGCAGATGGAGCCGGGCACGCCGACCCCGGTGGTGATCACGGCCTATTCCGACCGCACCTTCTCCTTCATCACCAAGACCCCGCCGAACACCTACTTCCTGCTGAAGGCGGCGAAGGTCGAGAAGGGCAGCACGACGCCCGGCAAGGGCGGCAATGTCGGCCGGGTGACGAAGGCCCAGCTGCGCGAGATCGCCGCGACCAAGATGAAGGACATGAACGCCAACGACGTGGAGGCGGCGGTGCGCATGCTCGCCGGCTCGGCCCGTTCGATGGGCCTCACCGTGGTGGAGGGCTGAGCGATGGCCAAGCAGGGCAAGCGCCTGAAGGCGATCTACGCCTCCTTCGACCGTGAGGCGATCGTGCCGTTGCAGCAGGCGATCGCCGCCGTGAAGGCGAACGCCAAGGCGAAGTTCGACGAGACGATCGAGATCTCGATGAATCTCGGCATCGATCCGCGGCATGCCGACCAGATGGTCCGCGGCGTGGTCGGGCTGCCGAACGGCACCGGCAAGACGGTGCGCGTCGGCGTCTTCGCCCGCGGCGCCAAGGCCGAGGAGGCGCAGGCCGCCGGGGCCGACGTGGTGGGGGCGGATGAGCTGGCCGCCGCGGTGCAGGAGGGCAAGATCGACTTCGACCGCTGCATCGCCACGCCGGACATGATGGGCCTGGTCGGGCGGCTCGGTAAGATCCTCGGCCCGCGCGGCCTGATGCCGAACCCGCGCCTCGGCACCGTCACCATGGACGTCAAGGGCGCGGTGACCGCGGCCAAGGCTGGCCAGGTGGAGTTCCGGGCGGAGAAGGCGGGCATCGTGCATGCCGGCATCGGCAAGGCCTCCTTCGACGAGGCGAAGCTGCTGGAGAATGCCCATGCCTTCATCGAGGCGATCCAGCGGGCCAAGCCGGCCGGCGCCAAGGGCACCTATGTGAAGAAGGTGGCTGTCAGCTCCTCCATGGGGCCGGGCGTGAAGGTCGACGTCGCCTCGCTCGCCGCTCCGGCGGCCTGATCGGGGCTGGGCCGGGCGGGCAGCCCGGTCCGCGAGATACGCCCGCCCCCTGGGGCGGGCGGGCAGGGTGGGGTCCAGGCCTCGCCCGAAACCTGTCCGAGACCGCGGGTAGCCGCCGGAGGCCTGGGCCTTCGAAGGCTTTGATGGGGCGATGGCCCCGCCAGCGATAGACGGGGTGCCGAGAGATCCGTGCCGTCCGGGCCAGGTGCCCGGCCGGCGCGCATGGCTTGGCGGTCCGGCTCAGACAGGCGAACCAGGGCCCGGGCGGCAAGCCGCCGCCGGGGCCTGCGTGTGAACCGGCCGGAGCCCCTCCACCAGGCGCCGGTCATCGTTGGAGACGGGATTTGGACCGCACGGAAAAGCGCGAGTTCATCGCCCAGCTCTCTGCGGTGTTCGCCGATACCTCCTTCGTGCTCGTCGCCCAGAACAAGGGTCTGACGGTCGCGGATGTGAGCGATCTGCGGCGCCGCATGCGGGGAGCTGGGGCGACGTACAAGGTCGCGAAGAACCGGCTGGCCACCCTCGCCCTCGACGGCACCCGCTTCCAGGGCGTCAAGCCGCTGCTCCGGGGTCCGACCGCGCTCGCGTGGTCGAAGGACCCGGTGGCCGTGGCCAAGACGGCCGTGGAGTTCGCCAAGGGGAACGACAAGTTCGTGATCCTGGGCGGGGCGCTCGGGGAACAGACCCTCACCCCCGATGGGGTGAAGGCGCTGTCCGAGCTGCCCTCGCTCGAGACGCTGCGGGCGCAGCTGCTGGGTCTCATCCAGACCCCGGCGACGCGCATCGCGGGCGTGCTGCAGGCCCCTGGCTCGCAGCTGGCGCGGGTGTTCAGTGCCTTCGCGAAGAAGGACGAGGCGGCCTGAGGGCGAAAGCCGACCGGACCGGAGAATGGAACCGGGCGGGCGGGGTCGAAAGACCAAGCGCCGAGCCTGGGTGTTGCAAACGGCAAGCCAAGCCATTAGATCACGAGGTACACAGATATGGCCGATCTCGCAAAGCTGGTTGATGAGCTCTCCAGCCTGACCGTCCTGGAGGCCGCCGAGCTCTCCAAGATGCTGGAGGAGAAGTGGGGCGTGTCCGCCGCGGCGCCGGTCGCGGTGGCTGCGCCTGCCGCTGGCGGTGGCGCCGCGGCCGCGGCCCCGGTCGAGGAGCAGACGGAGTTCACCGTCGTCCTGGCCGCCGGTGGCGACAAGAAGATCAACGTCATCAAGGAGATCCGCACCATCACGGGTCTTGGCCTGAAGGAGGCCAAGGACCTGGTCGAGGGCGCGCCGAAGACCGTCAAGGAAGGCGTGTCCAAGGACGAGGCCCAGAAGATCAAGAAGGTGCTCGAGGACAACGGCGCGACCGTCGAGGTCAAGTAAGCAGCCGCTGGTGTGCAGCTCCCGGGGCCGGCCGTCCGTCGCTGGCTCCCGGGGGACCGGATTGCGAAGGTACGGGCGGGAACCCCTTGGGTTGCCGTCCGTGCCGCCATTTCTGCGCCGCGCGGCCCCCGCCGCGCCGGTGCGGGGTGGGGCGGACAGGGACGCGGTAGACCCTCGGCCGCCGGGCCAGGGTGACAGGGACACGGGACAGGCATGAACGCTATCACGAAGTCGTTCACCGGGCGCAAGCGCATCCGCAAGAGCTTCGGACGGCTGCCCGAGGTGGCGCCGATGCCGAACCTCATCGATGTGCAGCGGGCTTCCTACGAAGCCTTCCTCCAGATGGAGGTGAACCCCGATGCGCGGCTGCATGCCGGCCTGCAGGAGGTGTTCAAGTCCGTCTTCCCGATCGACGACTTCGCGGGCCGTGGCCGGCTGGAATTCGTGCAGTACGAGCTGGAAGAGCCGAAATACGACGTCGAGGAGTGCATCCAGCGCGGCCTGACCTTCGCCGCCCCGCTCAAGGTGCGGCTGCGCCTCATCGTGTGGGACGTGGACGAGGACACCGGTAGTCGTTCCGTTCGCGACATCAAGGAGCAGGATGTCTACATGGGCGACATGCCGCTCATGACGGACAACGGCACCTTCATCATCAACGGCACCGAGCGCGTCATCGTCTCGCAGATGCACCGCAGCCCGGGCGTCTTCTTCGATCATGACAAGGGCAAGACGCACAGCAGCGGCAAGTATCTCTTCGCCGCGCGCGTGATCCCCTATCGCGGCTCCTGGCTCGACTTCGAGTTCGACGCCAAGGACATCTGCTACGTCCGCATCGACCGCAAGCGCAAGCTGCCGGCCTCGACGCTGCTCCTCGCCCTCGATTCCGCCCGGACCGAGACGCTCCGCGCCGAGAAGGGCAGCAGCCTGGAGCCGAACGAGATCCGCGGCATGGATGCCGAGGAGATCCTGAACGAGTTCTACGGCCAGGTGGTCTTCACCCGCGGCCAGAAGGGCTGGTCCCGCCCCTTCGATCCGGAGGCCTTCCGCGGCATGAAGCTGCAGGAGCCGCTGATCGATGCGAGGACCGGCGCGGTGGTGGCCGAGAAGGACGCCAAGCTGACCCCGCGCGCGGCGCGCAAGATCGCCGAGGGCGGCACCACGGAGGTGCTGGTCGGCCGCGCCGACCTGCTCGGCCGCTTCGTCGCCGAGGACCTCGTCGACATGCAGACCGGCGAGATCTGGGCCGAGGCCGGCGACGAGCTGACCGAGCCGAAGCTGGCGGTGATCGAGGGCGCCGGGGCGGAGCGGCTGCCGACGCTGGCCATCGACCAGTCGGTCGGCCCCTGGATGCGCAACACCCTCACGGTGGACAAGAACACCAACCGTGACGAGGCGCTGATGGACATCTACCGGGTCATGCGCCCGGGCGAGCCGCCGACGCCGGAGACCGCCGAGACCCTGTTCCGCGGCCTGTTCTTCGACCCGGAGCGCTACGACCTCTCCTCGGTCGGCCGCGTGAAGATGAACATGCGCCTCGGCTTCTCGGCCGAGGAGGTGCCGGACACCATCCGCACCCTGCGCAAGCAGGACATCATCGCCACCGTCCGCGTGCTGCTCGACCTGAAGGACGGGCGCGGGCAGATCGACGACATCGACAACCTCGGCAACCGCCGGGTGCGCTCGGTCGGCGAGCTGATGGAGAACCAGTACCGCGTCGGCCTGCTGCGCATGGAGCGCGCGATCAAGGAGCGCATGGGGTCGGTCGATATCGACACCGTCATGCCGCACGACCTGATCAACGCGAAGCCGGCGGCGGCGGCGGTGCGCGAGTTCTTCGGCTCCAGCCAGCTCAGCCAGTTCATGGACCAGACCAACCCGCTCTCCGAGGTGACGCACAAGCGCCGCCTGAGCGCGCTCGGTCCGGGCGGCCTGACGCGCGAGCGCGCCGGCTTCGAGGTGCGCGACGTGCACCCGACGCATTACGGCCGCATCTGCCCGATCGAGACGCCGGAAGGCCCGAATATCGGCCTCATCAACTCGCTCGCCACCTTCGCCAAGGTGAACAAGTACGGCTTCATCGAGACGCCCTACCGCCTGGTGCGGGACGGCAAGATCGTCGGCGAGCCGCGCTACCTCTCGGCGATGGAGGAGGAGCGGCTGGTCGTCGCCCAGGCCGATGCCGAGGTCGATGCCACGACCGGCGAGTTCAAGTCGGAGCTGGTCTCGGTGCGCCAGGGCGGCGACTTCCGCCTGGTGAAGCCGGAGGAGGTGACGGCGATCGACGTCTCGCCGAAGCAGCTCGTCTCGGTGGCGGCGGCGCTGATCCCCTTCCTCGAGAACGACGACGCCAACCGGGCGCTGATGGGCTCGAACATGCAGCGCCAGGCGGTGCCGCTGGTGCGCGCCGACGCGCCGCTGGTTGGCACCGGCATGGAAGCGGCGGTTGCCCGCGACTCCGGCGCCACCATCGTGGCGCGGCGCGACGGCGTGGTGGATTCCATCGACGGCGCCCGCATCGTGGTGCGGGCGACGGGCGAGGACGGCACGACCCGTGGCGTCGACATCTACCGGCTGCGCAAGTTCCAGCGCAGCAACCAGTCCACCTGCATCAACCAGCGCCCGCTGGTGAAGGTGGGCGATGCGGTGCTGGCCGGCGACATCATCGCCGACGGCCCCTCCACCGAGCTCGGCGAGCTGGCGCTCGGCCGCAACGTCCTCGTCGCCTTCATGCCGTGGAACGGCTACAATTTCGAGGACAGCATCCTGATCAGCGAGCGGATCGCCCGCGATGACGTCTTCACCTCGATCCATATCGAGGAGTTCGAGGTCATGGCCCGCGACACCAAGCTGGGCCAGGAGGAGATCACCCGCGACATCCCGAACGTGGGCGAGGAGGCGCTGCGCAACCTCGACGAGGCGGGCATCGTCTATATCGGCGCCGAGGTGCAGCCGGGCGACATCCTGGTCGGCAAGGTGACGCCGAAGGGCGAGAGCCCGATGACGCCGGAGGAGAAGCTGCTCCGCGCCATCTTCGGCGAGAAGGCGAGCGACGTGCGCGACACCTCGCTGCGCCTGCCGCCGGGCGTCGCCGGCACCATCGTCGATGTCCGCGTCTTCTCCCGCCGCGGCGTCGACAAGGACGAGCGCGCCATGGCGATCGAGCGCGCCGAGATCGAGCGGCTGGCCAAGGACCGCGACGACGAGAAGGCGATCCAGGAGCGCAGCTTCCATTCGCGCCTGCGCGAGCGGCTGCTGAACCGCAAGGCCTCCGGCGGCTTCCGCGGCGTGAAGGCGGGCACGGTCATCACCGACGAGGTGCTCGACCAGTTCGCCAAGGCCACCTGGCGCCAGATCGGCGTGCAGGACGACGCGGCGATGGTCGAGATCGAGGCGCTGAAGCGTGAGTTCGACGCCGCCGTCGAGCGGCTGCAGAAGCGCTTCGAGAGCAAGGTCGAGAAGCTGCAGCGCGGCGACGAGCTGCCGCCCGGCGTGATGAAGATGGTCAAGGTCTTCGTCGCGGTGAAGCGGAAGCTGCAGCCGGGCGACAAGATGGCCGGCCGGCACGGCAACAAGGGCGTCGTCTCCCGCGTCGTGCCGGTGGAGGACATGCCGTTCCTCGAGGACGGCACCTCGGTCGATCTGGTGCTGAACCCGCTCGGCGTGCCGTCGCGGATGAATGTGGGGCAGATCCTCGAGACCCATCTCGGCTGGGCCTGCGCCAATCTCGGCAAGCAGGTGGGCGAGCTGGTCGAGGACTACCGCCGCACCGGGGCGATGCGCGAGGAGCTGCTGGAGCATCTCCGCATCACCTATGGCGAGGAGGTGTTCGAGCGCGACATCGCACCGATGGGCGACGACCAGCTGATCGAGCTGGCGGAGAACCTGCGGAAGGGCATCCCGATCGCGACGCCGGTCTTCGACGGCGCCCGCATGTCGGACATCGAGGGCATGCTGGAGCGCGCCGGGCTCGACAGCTCGGGGCAGGTCTGGCTCACCGATGGCCGCACCGGCGAGGTGTTCGAGCGCAAGGTGACGGTCGGCTACATCTACATGCTGAAGCTGCACCACCTGGTGGACGACAAGATCCACGCCCGCTCCATCGGCCCCTACAGCCTCGTCACCCAGCAGCCGCTGGGCGGCAAGGCGCAGTTCGGCGGCCAGCGCTTCGGCGAGATGGAGGTCTGGGCGCTGGAGGCCTATGGCGCCGCCTATACGCTGCAGGAGATGCTGACGGTGAAGTCCGACGACGTCTCCGGCCGCACCAAGGTCTACGAGGCGATCGTCCGCGACCAGGACAATTTCGAGGCGGGCATCCCGGAGAGCTTCAACGTCCTGGTGAAGGAGCTGAAGTCGCTCGGCCTCAACGTCGATCTCGAGAACCGCGGCAGCTGACCGCGGCGCCCCGGCGCCCTGGCGCCGGGGCCGCTCCATTCCGAATGCACCGCCGCCCGCCTCCCCGGGCGGCAGGCTGGACCACAAGGAAGGCCGCATGAACGAGCTGATGAAGATCCTGGGCCAGACCGGCCAGGCTCTCACCTTCGACCAGATCAAGATCTCGATCGCCTCGCCGGAGCAGATCCGCTCCTGGTCCTATGGCGAGATCAAGAAGCCCGAGACCATCAACTACCGCACCTTCAAGCCGGAGCGGGACGGGCTGTTCTGCGCCCGCATCTTCGGCCCGATCAAGGACTACGAGTGCCTGTGCGGCAAGTACAAGCGGATGAAGTTCCGCGGCATCATCTGCGAGAAGTGCGGCGTCGAGGTGACGCTGGCCAAAGTGCGCCGCGAGCGCATGGGCCATATCGAGCTGGCCTCGCCGGTTGCGCATATCTGGTTCATGAAGTCGCTGCCCTCGCGCGTCGGCCTGATGGTCGACATGTCGCTGAAGGAGCTGGAGAAGGTCCTCTACTTCGAATCCTATGTCGTCCTGGAGCCGGGCCTGACGGATCTGAAGCTGCACCAGCTTCTGACCGAGGAGCAGTACCAGGCGAAGATGGATGAGTTCGGGGAGGATGCCTTTTCCGTCGGCATCGGCGCCGAGGCGGTGAAGCAGATGCTCACCGGCATCGAGTGCGACAAGGAAGCGACCCGTCTTCGCGCCGAGCTGAAGGAGACGACCTCCGAGGCGAAGCGCAAGAAGCTGGTGAAGCGGCTGAAGCTGATCGAGGCCTTCGCCGAGAGCGGGGCGCGGCCGGATTGGATGATCCTCGGCGTCATCCCGGTGATCCCGCCCGAGCTGCGCCCGCTGGTGCCGCTCGATGGCGGCCGCTTCGCGACCTCCGACCTGAACGACCTCTATCGCCGCGTCATCAACCGGAACAACCGGCTGAAGCGCCTGATCGAGCTGCGCGCCCCGGACATCATCGTCCGCAACGAGAAGCGCATGCTGCAGGAGGCGGTGGACGCGCTGTTCGACAACGGCCGCCGCGGCCGCGCCATCACCGGTGCCAACAAGCGGCCGCTGAAGTCGCTCAGCGACATGCTGAAGGGCAAGCAGGGCCGGTTCCGGCAGAACCTGCTCGGCAAGCGCGTCGACTATTCCGGCCGCTCGGTCATCGTGGTCGGGCCGGAGATGAAGCTGCACCAGTGCGGGCTGCCGAAGAAGATGGCGCTCGAGCTGTTCAAGCCCTTCATCTACTCGAAGCTCGAGAAGTACGGGCACGCCACCACCATCAAGGCCGCGAAGCGGATGGTGGAGAAGGAGCGGCCGGAGGTCTGGGACATCCTCGAGGAGGTGATCCGCGAGCACCCGGTCCTGCTGAACCGCGCCCCGACGCTGCACCGCCTCGGCATCCAGGCCTTCGAGCCGGTGCTGGTCGAGGGCAAGGCGATCCAGCTGCATCCGCTGGTCTGCACCGCCTTCAACGCCGATTTCGACGGCGACCAGATGGCCGTGCACGTCCCGCTCAGCCTCGAGGCGCAGCTCGAGGCCCGCGTGCTCATGATGTCGACCAACAACATCCTGAGCCCGGCCAACGGCAAGCCGATCATCGTGCCGAGCCAGGACATCGTGCTTGGCCTCTACTATCTCTCGCTCGAAACGCCGGAATTCGTCGCCGCCTCGAAGCGCGTGGCCGAGGTCAAGGCGCTGATCGCCTCGATCGACGCCAAGGGCGGGAAGGACCTGACGGCGGAGGAGCGGGAGGCGCTGGCCTTCCGCCCGCATGTCCATCGCGGCCTGGGTGAGGTGGAGCAGGCGCTCGCCGCCGGCGCCATCACCCTGCATACGGCGATCCATGTCCGCGTGCCGGCGCCGTCGGCGCCGGGCAGCAAGGAGATGCAGACGGTCCTGACCACGGCCGGCCGCCTGATGATGGGCGCCCTGCTGCCGGTCGACCCGCGCACGCCCTACAGCCTGGTGAACCGCCAGCTGACGAAGAAGTCGATCTCCGACGTCATCGATGCCGTCTACCGGCATTGCGGCCAGAAGGAGAGCGTGATCTTCGCCGACCGGCTGATGGGCCTCGGCTTCCGCCAAGCGGCCAAGGCCGGCATCTCCTTCGGCAAGGACGACATGGTCATCCCGGACAGCAAGCCGGAGCTGATCGGCAAGACCAAGGCCGAGGTGAAGGAGTTCGAGCAGCAGTATCTCGACGGCCTTATCACCGCAGGCGAGCGCTACAACAAGGTGGTCGATGCCTGGTCGCGCTGCACCGAGGAGGTGGCGGCGGCGATGATGAAGGAGATCTCGAAGCAGGAGGCGGGCAAGCCCACCAACTCGGTGTGGATGATGTCGCATTCCGGCGCCCGCGGCTCGCCCGCCCAGATGCGCCAGCTCGCCGGCATGCGCGGCCTGATGGCGAAGCCGAGCGGCGAGATCATCGAGCAGCCGATCATCAACTGCTTCAAGGAAGGCCTGACCGTCCTCGAGTACTTCAACTCGACGCACGGCGCCCGCAAGGGCCTGGCCGACACGGCGTTGAAGACCGCGAACTCGGGCTACCTGACGCGGCGTCTCGTCGACGTGGCGCAGGACTGCATCATCGTCGAGAATGACTGCGGCACCGAGCGCGGCATCACCGTGCGCGCGGTGATGGATGGCGGCGAGGTCATCTCCTCGCTCTCCGAGCGCATCCTTGGCCGGACGGTACAGCGCGACGTGACCGATCCGGTGACGGGCGAGCTCATCGCGGCGCGCAACACGCTGGTCGAGGAGCCGGATGCCGAGCGCATCGAAAAGGCGGGGGTGGAGGAGGTCTATATCCGCTCCGTCCTCACCTGCGATGCGCGTTCGGGCGTCTGCGGCCACTGCTATGGCCGTGACCTGGCGCGCGGCACGCCGGTGAATGTCGGCGAGGCGGTGGGCGTCATCGCGGCGCAGTCGATCGGCGAGCCGGGCACCCAGCTCACCATGCGCACCTTCCATATCGGCGGCGCGGCGCAGCGTGGCGCCGAGCAGTCGGCGGTCGAGGCGACCTCGGACGGCACGGTGAAGATCGCCAACCGCAACGTCGTCGCCAACAGCGCCGGCGCACCGGTGGTGATGAGCCGCAATTGCGAGATCATCCTGAGCGACATGCAGGGCCGCGAACGGGCGCGCTACCGCGTGCCCTATGGTGCGCGGCTGCTGACCGAGGAGGGCGCGGCGGTCACGCGCGGCCAGAAGCTGGCCGAGTGGGACCCCTTCACCCTGCCGATCATCACCGAGCGGGCCGGCATGCTGGAATTCGCCGACCTGATCGAGGGCGTGACGCTCTACGAGGAGACGGACCCGGTGACGGGCCTGTCCTCCAAGGTGGTGCGCGAGCCGGTGGACAAGGCGAAGAACGCCAATCTGCGGCCGCGGCTGTTGCTGCGCTCGCCGGCCGACGACCCGCAATTCCCCGGCCAGGTGCAGCAGTACTTCCTGCAGCCGGCCTCGGTGCTGAACGTCGAGAACGGCGGCACGGTGAAGGCGGGCGACGTGCTGGCGCGGTTGCCGCGCGAGAGCTCGAAGACCCGCGACATCACCGGCGGTCTGCCGCGCGTCGCGGAGCTGTTCGAGGCCAGGCGTCCGAAGGATCACGCGATCATTTCGGATATCGATGGGCGCGTGGAGTTCGGCAAGGACTACAAGGCGAAGCGCCGCATCCTGGTCGTGCCCGACCAGGTGGGTGACGAGCCGCCGGTGCCGCGCGAGTACCTGGTGCCGAAGGGCAAGCACGTCTCGGTGCAGGAGGGCGACTATGTGAAGGCCGGCGATCCGCTGGTCGACGGCCCCCGCGTGCCGCATGACATCCTGCGCGTTCTCGGCGTCGAGGCCTTGGCGAACTACTTGGTGAATGAAATCCAGGACGTCTATCGACTGCAGGGCGTGAAGATCAACGACAAGCATATCGAGGTCATCGTCCGGCAGATGCTGCAGAAGGTGGAGATCCTGGATGCCGGGGACACCACCTTCCTGATCGGCGAGCAGGTCGACCGCATCGAGTTCGACATCGAGAACGAGAAGCGGCTGGCGGCCAAGGAGCGGCCGGCGCGGGCCGAGCCGGTGCTGCAGGGCATCACCAAGGCCTCGCTGCAGACTACCAGCTTCATCAGCGCGGCCTCCTTCCAGGAGACGACGCGGGTGCTCACCGAGGCGGCGACCGCCGGCAAGGTGGATACGCTGGCTGGGCTGAAGGAGAACGTCATCGTCGGGCGGCTGATCCCGGCCGGGACGGGCTCGGTGATGAACCGGCTGCGGGCGCTGGCGGCGCAGCGCGACCGCACGCGCCTGCCCAATGCCCCGGCCCTGCCGGAGCCTGGCCAGCAGGCCGCCGAGTAGTCGGCCTGTATTGAACCGAGGAAGGCCGGGTCCGCGAGGGCCCGGCCTTTTTCTTTCCAAGGTGCCGCATCGCTTGACTCTGGTCGGCCCGGCGCGTAGTTAGCCGTCCCTTGGCACGGCCGGGCGCATCGCCGCGCGGGCTGCCGAAGGTGTTTGGTCCACAACGCTGCGCGTTCGGCACCGCGGTCCCCTGTTCGGGACGGCATCAGGTCGAGGGCGGGTCAGGGCGCCTGCAGGGGAGCATTCGGCTTCCTGCGGGCACATTGGCTTTTCGCGGCCGCGGGACGGACGGACGGGATTCGAAGGGGCGTCATGCCGACGATCAACCAGCTCATCGCCCAGGGGCGCGAGCCGAACGCGAAGCGGAACAAGGTGCCCGCGCTGCAGGCCTGCCCGCAGAAGCGCGGCGTCTGCACGCGCGTCTACACGACCACGCCGAAGAAGCCGAACTCGGCGCTGCGCAAGGTCGCCAAGGTGCGCCTGACGAATGGGTACGAGGTGGTGAGCTACATCCCCGGCGAGGGTCACAACCTGCAGGAGCACTCGGTGGTCCTGATCCGGGGCGGCCGCGTGAAGGACCTTCCGGGCGTCCGCTACCACATCCTTCGCGGCGTGCTGGACACCCAGGGCATCGCCAAGCGCAGGCAGCGCCGGTCGCTGTACGGCGCGAAGCGGCCGAAATAAGGAGGGGCACGGATGTCTCGCCGCCATAGCGCGCAGAAGCGCGAAGTCCTGCCGGATCCGAAGTTCGGCGACCTCGTCCTCAGCCGTTTCATGAACGTGCTGATGTACGACGGCAAGAAGAGCACCGCCGAGCGGATCGTCTATGCCGCCATGGATACGCTGAAGCGCCGGGTCGGGCTGAACGGTGACCCGCTGCGCATGTTCCATGAGGCGATGGACAATGTGAAGCCGGCCGTCGAGGTGCGGAGCCGCCGCGTCGGTGGCGCCACCTACCAGGTGCCGGTCGAGGTTCGCCCTGAGCGCCGGCAGGCTCTGGCGATCCGCTGGCTGATCGAGGCCTCGCGCAAGCGGGGCGAGAACACGATGGAAGAGCGCCTCTCGGCGGAACTGATGGACGCGGCGAACAACCGCGGCACAGCCGTGAAGAAGCGCGAGGATACGCACCGGATGGCCGAGGCGAACAAGGCGTTCAGCCACTACCGCTGGTAATCCGGACACCGATCGAGGAACGACGACGATGGCGAAGGCGAAGTTTGAGCGGACGAAGCCGCACTGCAACATTGGGACGATTGGTCACGTGGACCATGGGAAGACGTCGCTGACGGCGGCGATCACC
>NZ_QLIX01000042.1 GCF_003258945.1 Roseicella frigidaeris
GTCACAGGCCAGCTCGCCGCCTTCGCCACCGGTGTTCTTCCCAATATCTACGAATTTCACCTCTACACTGGGAATTCCGCGAGCCTCTCCTGCCCTCAAGCCCTGCCGTATCAAGCGCAGTCCCCAGGTTGAGCCCAGGAATTTCACGCCTGACTAACAAGGCCGCCTACGCGCCCTTTACGCCCAGTAATTCCGAGCAACGCTAGCCCCCTTCGTATTACCGCGGCTGCTGGCACGAAGTTAGCCGGGGCTTCTTCTGCGGGTACCGTCATCATCGTCCCCGCCGAAAGGGCTTTACAATCCGAAGACCTTCTTCACCCACGCGGCATTGCTGGATCAGGCTTGCGCCCATTGTCCAATATTCCCCACTGCTGCCTCCCGTAGGAGTCTGGGCCGTGTCTCAGTCCCAGTGTGGCTGATCGTCCTCTCAGACCAGCTACCGATCGCAGGCTTGGTAGGCCTTTACCCCACCAACTACCTAATCGGACGCAGGCTGCTCCCAAGGCACCTCGCGGCTTTGACCCACAGGCCCCATGCGGTATTAGCCCCAGTTTCCCAGGGTTGTCCCCCACCTCAGGATACATTCCTACGCGATACTCACCCGTCCGCCGCTGACGATCCGAAAACCGCCCGCGCGACTTGCATGTGTTAAGCATGCCGCCAGCGTTCGCTCTGAGCCAGGATCAAACTCTCAGGTTCATCTGCGCGACCAGGCCGAAGCCCAGTCCCGCGGATGCCTATTCGACCAGGCTCCGCTCACTACTCTCGACGCAAAATACGCTGCTTGATCGACAATACTGCATCCCGGCCCCGTCACGGGACCAAGTCAACAGCACGCCATCAGCGCACTTGCTTCCAAAAGACCGATGCGATTTTCAAAGATCCGTGCCGTTTCATCCGGCCGGCACCATATAGGCGCCGCGAAAACCGAAAGCAAGGGCACCCTACATTTCTGTAGGACGAAAGAACATGTGCCCGAGGGCACAAAGACCAGAAACCCCGGCGACTTGATCCCCTCGCCTGAACCCTGTGCCAGCGACGCCATCGGCGTCTTTGGCAGGCTGGCGAGGCAAAACCGCGTCGCTGTGGGGGGGCGGCTTATGACGCCAGTTGCGGCCGACGTCAACACCCTATTTTCCCGGCCGCTTCCCTTTGGCCGACCCGGATGGGCATCGCCCGGCCCAGGCCCGCAAAAAAAGGGCGGCACCCGAAGGCGCCGCCGAGTTTAGGGAGGAAACGTCCAAGAAAGCAGCAGGCGGCGAACCGCTTTGCTGCGATGCACAAAATAGCCCGGTTGCCGCCCGGCGCAAGCGGCACTCCTTCGCGATCAGCCATGCCCTGTTTGCGGGGATGGCCGGGAGCCCTGCACCAGGCGCACCGCCCGTCAGACGGAAAAGACAATGTCCCCGTCCGCCAACGCCGTCAGCGCCGGCAGGAAGATCGATTGCCCGGTGCCGTAGTCGATCTCGAGGCCGGCATTGCCCGCGGCATCGCGCGACGGGTTCACCCAGACGGTATCCGCGTCGATGCCGCGCAGCATGATGCGGTCGATGCCCGACTGAAAATCGGTGATCCGGTCACGCCCGTCCCAGAGCGAGAAGGCGAAGGTGTCGGCTCCCGCCCCGCCGGTCAGGGTATCGTTCCCCTGCCCGCCCAGGAGGAAGTCGTCGCCGGCGCCGCCGATGACGGTGTCCGCGCCGCTCGAGGCGGAGACGTATTGCGGCAGCGTCTTGGCGGAAAGGTCGATCGTATCCGCCCCCGTGGTGCCGCTGACCGGCGCATCGCCGTAGACGATGCTGTCGGCCGCCAGCGCGGTCACGCCCTTCAGCGTCACCGTGTTGTACGGGTTGACGGTGACGACGAGGCCCACGCTCGTGCTGGCGACGCTCGCCGCGGTGACGCCGTAGAGCAGCAGCTTGTCGACGCCGACCTGGAAGTCGGTGATGACGTCCTTGCCCTCGTTGGCCGCGACGGCGAAGACATCGGCGCCGGCGCCGCCGGTCATGGTGTCGCTGCCGCCCTTCCCCTCGATGCGGTCGTTGCCGTCGCTGCCGAGGAGGCTGTCGGCGGACCAGCTGCCATTGAGCATATCGGCCTCGACCGCCGCCGGGCGATAGGGCCCGGCGAGGTCGGCGAACTGATAGGCTTTGATGGAGTCGATCGACATCGTCGCGCTGGAGACGCCGTCGGCCGCGCCGGGCCAGCTGCCCGTGCCGCCCACGGCGAGGTTGGCGAGCATGTACATCGGGCTGTGCATGTCGGACGGCGTGGCCGTGGAGAAAAGCTCCGTCCCGTCGAGGTAGAAGGTCAGCTTGTCCGGCCGCCAGGACACCGCGTAGCTGTGGTAGGCGAGCGAGAGATCCTCGGTCCAGATGCTGGCGCTGTCCTGGGTATGACTCCCGGTCGCCTGGCTGTGGGCGGTCATGTAGAGCTGCCCCGGCGTGTTCCCGAGGATCTCCATGACGTCGATCTCCGGCGGCCATGTGCCGTCGGCGCGCAGCAGCCAGAAGCCCGGCCAGAAGCCGGCGCCGCTCGGGATCTTGGCGTTGATCTCGAAGTAGCCATAGGTCTGCACGGCCGAGATCTCGGTGGTGATGAGGCCGCTGACGTAGCTCAGGCCGCTCGGCAGGCCGCTGGCCGGGGTGGCGGTGATGTCGAGGCTGCCGCCATTCTCCGCATGCAGGGTGAAGGGATCGGCGCCGACCGTCGTGTCCGAGTAGTATTCGACCTCCTTGTTGGAGGACAGCGTCCGGCCGCCCCCCATGAAGATGGTCTTCCAGGTCGCGCTGCCGCTGGCATCGAGGCCCGTCGGCGTGGCCGAGAAGCTGGTGAACTCGTCGCTGAAGGTCAGGGTGAGGCTGGCCGCCAGCGCCGCCGCGGGCAGGATGAAATCGGCGGCGGTGAAGTCGCCCACGCCCCTGTTCTGGAAGGTCACCGCATCGGTCGATGAGAGCTGCAGCACGGTGTCGGTGCCGAGTTGGGTGAGGGCGGCCTGCACGGCGGCGAAGCTGGTGAACTGCGTGAAGGCGCCGCCGATGGCGAGTTGGTCGGTGCCGGTCTCGAAGTCCCGGATGAGGTCCCAGCCGGTGCCCCCCCGCATGAGGAAGCGGTCGGCGCCGGCCCCGCCCGAGAGGATGTCGTTGCCGGCGCCGCCGTCGATGGTCTGCGACCCGCTGCCGCCGGCGATGATGTTCGCCAGCGCATTGCCGGTCCCGGACGTCTTGGCGCTGTCGAGCACCATGTTCTCGACATTGTCCGGCAGGAGGTAGGAGCCGACATAGGAATAGAGGGTGTCGATGCCCTGGTCGGCCAGTTCGACGACCCGGTCCTTGATGTTCCAGAGGTAGTAGCTGTCGTCGCCCGCCCCGCCATAGGCGGTGCCGCCGCCCGGCAGCGAGATGAAGTCGTTCCCGCCGGTGCCGTAGAGCGAGCCGCCAGGGCCGACATTCGAGCCGCTGAGCCAGGATGTCGGGGCACCGCTGGCCGCCAGCCATACGCCGCTTGCGTTGTACCCGCCCGTGATGCTCGTCATCTCTCCTCCTTGTTACTATATCGCAACAAATGAAGTGGAATGTTAGCGCCCGGCGGGCGTATGCCGCGGGCTGGACAATCTATGGTTGTGATTTCGCCAGGATCAGTCAACTCGCATAAGCAACAAGCAAGCTGAATTTCGTGTGTTTTCTGCAATGTCCAAATTATAATAAATTTCTTTGTTTGTTTTTATTTGGTTTATTTTTCGATTTTTAAGTACATGAACCACATTACAAGTGAACGATTGAATTTTTTGTGCCCTGGGAACGGCGCCGGGACGATCGATGACATCCTGCAACAGGCATGCGGCGGGTTTTGGATATCTAGTGGATATCTATTGTCTATCCGATAGCTTTCAGATATGCCCTCGCCATCCGGAGCGGATGAGGCTCCGGCGGAGCACGCCATCCCCATGCCCTCGATCGTCTTCGCCAGCCCCAAGGGCGGCGCCGGCAAATCGACCTCCGCCGTCGTCCTGGCCTGCGAGCTCGCCCGCCGGGGCGCCGCCGTCACCATCATCGATGCCGACCCGAACCGCCCCGTCTCCGCCTGGGCCCGCCGCCCTGGCCGGCCGGAAGGGCTCGAGGTCATCGCCGACGTCACCGAGGAGACGGTGATCGACGCCATCGAGGGCGCCGCCGCGCGCGTGCCCTTCGTCATCGTCGATCTCGAGGGAACGGCCAGCCTGACCGTCGCCTACGCCATCAGCCGCGCCGACCTGGTCGTCATCCCCTCCCAGGGCAGCCAGCTCGATGCCGCGGAGGCGGCAAAGGCGATCCGGCTGATCCGCCAGCAGGAGAAGGCCTTCGCCCGGCGGATCCCGCATGCCGTGCTCTTCACCCGCACCAGTGCCGCCATCCGGCCTCGCACGCTGCAGCACATCCGCAGCGAGTTCGACGCGCATGGCGTGCCGGCGCTGCAAACCCAGATGCATGAGCGTGAGGCCTTCCGCGCCATCTTCAGCTTCGGCGGCACGGTCGACGGCCTGAATCCCGGCCAGGTCAGCGGGCTGGAGGGGGCGGTGAGGAATGCCCGCGCCTTCGCGGCCGAGGTGGTGGCGATGCTGCGGCCGGCGCAGCCGAGCGGGATCCCGGCGGAGAGCATGGCATGAGCGACAAGCGCGCGGGGCTCTTCGAGGAGGAGCTCGATATCAGCGGCTTCGCGCCCAAGCCTCCGGCCCGGCCGGAGCAGGTGAAGGCGGTGGCCGAGGAGGCCGGCTTCCGCAGCCGCGGACCGTCGCCAGCCAGGGTCCCCGCATCGCCGCCCACACCACCTGAGGCGCCTGCCGGACGACGCGAGCAGCGCCGCTACCGCACGGGGCGGAACCAGCAGCTGAACCTGAAGGTCCGGGCGGAGGATGCCGCCACCTTCTACGCCATCGCCGATGCCCAGGGCTGGGTGCTGGGCGATGCCTTCGCCCGCGCCATCGCCGCCCTCACGCGGGAGCTGCAGGCGCGCAAGCGCTGAGCGATACGGCGCGGCGGGATGCCGTCCCGGCAGCCCCAGGCTGTGGCGGGGCGGATTGCCGCACGACGTATCCGATAGCTACCAAGTAGCTATCCGCGCTGACGCGTGCTCCAATGCTTTCCCGCCCGGCCGCGCCGCGCCGCGCCGGCAACCAGCCAGCGCTGGCTGCGGTCCCGGGATGTCGGCCGCGGGGCATCGGCGGGCAAGGTCGCCGTCAGCCCGGGATCCCGATCGGACAAATCCGGCAGATGGTCCGGCTCGCCAGCGGGCGGCCGGCGTCGGCGCTGCCGCTTTGGTGGCATGGGCTCCGGCGCTGGCTCCGCCGCCTCGGCCGGTGCAGGGTTCTCCTCGGCCGGCATCTCAGCCGCCGTCTCCGCCACCGCCTCGACCGGCTCCGCCGCAGTCGTGGCGGCTGCCTCCGTCGCCGGCCCGGCCGGTTCCGCTTGCAGCCATTGCGCCAGGTCCTGCTGCTGCCGGCGCCCTTCCTCGATCAGCTGCTGCAGCGTGCCGACCGTCTCGAAGAAGCCGTCGCCGCGAGTGGCCAGGATCGGCTCGCCGGCCCGGTAGAAGATCTTCCGCTGCATGGCCATGCGCTGGACCTGGGCATCGGAGGCGGGCAGGAAATTGACGCCGCAGGCTTCCGCGGCAGCGATGTCTTCGGGGCTGAGGTGCAAGAGATAATTCTCGAACAGTCGCGAGGAAGCACGGCACAAGCCGCCCGGAGCATCATCTGGGGCGCTGCCATGCGGGATACAGGGCGAATACTACCAATGCTCAAAAAATCCCATACGCCCGGAAGCTGCGACGCCCCGTCGACTCCCGTATGACCCTGGCCGCCTCCAGGCGCTTGAGCAGCCGCAGCGCCGCCTGCGGCGTGATGCCAAGCTGCCGGGCCAGGCCGCGGGCCGTGACCACCGGTCTGCGCAGCACCAGCTCGGCGGCGGCCGCCAGATGACCACGCCGTCCCATCCCCACCGATTGCCGGGCCGCCGCCTCGGCCTCGCGCAGCCGGGCCAGTTCCGCGAGACCCTGCCGCGCCGCCAGCGCCACACGGTCGAGGAAGACGGCCGGCCAGACGGCCGGATCGCGCAGCGGCAGTGCGGCTGCCCGTCCGGGGCCGGTCATCGCCCAGAAGGGCAGGGGGATGGCCCGCAGCCGGCCGCGGCGCCGCGCCACCGCGGCGGCGAGCAGCAGGGCCTGGACCGGCATGGGCTGCTCGTCCTCGATCGCATTGGCCGTCATCCAGGCCGCCGCCGCCATGGCGGCGGCCAGCAAGGGCGGTTGGGCGGGATCGAGCGCCGCCCCGCGCCAGGCGGCCAGCCGCTCCGGTCGCAGGCGGAGCGGCCCCGCCTCCATCGCCAGGGGCTGCAGCAATGCGGCCGGATCGGTGAGCGGATCCCGCTGCGTCAGCCGCGCCAGGCGACGCAGCGTCCGGGCCAGGGCCAGGCCCTGGGCGAGAACGGCGCCATCCGGCAGCCGGTCAGCCTCCGCGGCCAGGAGGGCGCCGGCATGGCCGGGCCCGGATGCGCCGGCCGTGGCCGGCAGGGCCGTCCGGGCATGGCCGCCCAGGGCCGCGGCGATGAAGTCGCCGAGCAGCCCTGCCTCGGCCAGCGCCAAGTCCCGCGGGTGGATCCAGGCCCGGTCGGCCGCACTCGCCAGCCAACCGGCGGCCTCGGCAAAGGCCATGCGGGCGACCAGCCCCTCGCGGAGGGCGGGGGAGGCTGCCTCGGCACCGGCATCGAGCCGGGAAAGGGCATCCTCGGCAGCGGCGAGGGGGGCGGTCAGGGCACGCCAATCGGGCTCCGGCCAACGGCGGGACGGGGCGAGCCAGGACGGCGGGGCCATCGCCATGGCCTCCGCCGCTGCATCCTCCCAGACCGGGCGCCAGGGCTCCTGCCCTTCTGCTTCGGTGCCCTCCGTCGGCTCTTCCGCCTCCCGCCCCATCATCCGGCCTTCATATTCAGAATGTTGTAGGCCGATTTGAACCCTTGATGCGCTTCCGGTTTCGCCGCTCGGGGGGTTTTCCGGCGGGCCCAACCGCGGCCCAACGCGGCATGCGCCATTATGTCCGATAAAAGGTATTTTCGGACAGAAGCAGTTCTGCCGCGCCGGCCGGCGGGTCGGCGTGGCCGTAGTCGAGAAGGGTGGAATGAGTTTGGCCCTCGAGCACGGTTTCGACCCGCAGTGGCAACCCGTTCGATCCGATCCACAGCGTGTTGTCGCTGACGGAATCCTCCTTCTCGACATGCGCCGCATAGACCGTCACGGCCTTGCCCTCGAGCTGCTCCGCGCCGAGACGCCGACAGGCGATCTTCGCCTCGTCGAGGCCCTTCTCCATCTCGGCGAGGTCATCGGCATCGAGCGGGACCGACCGCCATTGGCCGCGGATCTCGAAATACCGGCTGTCCCGGGTCTGGATCATCCTGATTTCGCTGGGCTTGCCATCCTTCTGCCGCGTGATGATCGCCGTGTGCGGCGTCCTCAACGCCCCCAGCATGGCGGCCTTCACCGGCGCACAGTCATCGGCGTGCGCCGGCATGGCGCAGGTCAGCGGGGCGAGCAGCGGGGCTGCCAGCAGCAGCGGCCGCAGCACCATCGTGCTGTGCTGTCCTCGGGGCATGGCTGGATCCTCCCAGTGCCCCCGGCATGGCCGCCCATCCTGCCGCCGGCCCACATGGCCGGGCCATGTGGGCCGGCGTGAATTCCCTGTTGTGCGCCGGAGGCAGGCAGCCAGCGCTCAGACCGGCACCGGCGCACCGGCCGCGGGCAGGGGCAGGCGGGCATCGCGAGCCTGGGCCTGCAGCAGGGCCGTGGCCAGCGCCGCGCCATCCTCCACCAGATCGGCCTGCGGGATGGCGGCGACCGCCGCCGCCGCCGCCGCGTAGCCGGCCGCGTCGAGCCCGGCGAAGAAGGCCGGCAGCGCCTGCTGCAACGGCTCCTGCAGCAGCACCCCGGCCCGGTGACGGGCCAGCCAGCGACCGGTCTCGGTGCGCGCCAGGGTGATCGGCACCGCACCGTGCAGGCTGCCCTCGTAGAGCCGGTTCGGCAGCAGCCAGTCGGAATTCGCGCCAGCCTCGAAGTAATCGATCGCCCAGGCGAAATGCACCCCGCGATACATGGCGGCGAGGTCGCGCCGGCGGTCATAGGGACCGAGGAAGTGCAGGCCCGGCGTCGCCGCCACCACCGCCTCGAAATCCGGGATGGCGCTCGGCGCCGGGCGGCCGCGGATCTCCACCTCGACCCGGCCGGGCAGCCGGCGGACCAGCTCGGCCAGCAGCATCAGGCTCTCGCGGCAGCGGATGACGCCGTACCAGCCGATCCGCCAGGGCGGGACGGCCGGCAGCCGCGCCGCCGGCGCCGGCGCCGGCGGCGCCAGCTCCGCCTGTAGCACCTTGTTCTCCACCAGCATCGCCGGCGGCAGCGCCGCGCCATGCGCCGGGACGAGATGCTCTCGCAGGAAGGCGGGCGAGCTGACCAGAAGCAGGTCGCAGGCGCGCAGCAGGCGCCCCTCCAGCCGCCGCATCATCAGGCTCTTCCATGTCTCCCCGACCAGCAGCCGATGCACGTCGAGGCATTCCTGCACCAGCATCGCCCCCGGCGCGAAGCGCGCGCGCGCCGCGCGGGCCAGCACCAGCGTCTCGAGCTGGCGCGACATCACCACCGTCGCTCCGGCGAGATGCGGCCCGATGGCCCCGAGTTGCAACCGGGCCCGCAGGACGGACAGCACCCGCTTGCCAAGCCGCGCATCCTCCGTCCGGCCGAGTGGCACGGTCGGCCAGCCCGCCACCCGTGCCGGCGGCGCGGCATCGCGGTGGAAGCCGATGACGACGGCCGAGGCCAGATGCGGGGCGAGCATGGCGAGCCGGCGGGCCACGGCCGGATCGGCGAGGTCGTGGACAATATAGGCGAGGCGCATGGGCGGGTCGCTCGGGCTCCGGACAGGGGCCGCGGCGACCGTGCTGCGCCCGGAACCGGGACCCAGACGAGAACGGGAAATGCCGAGGCGAAATTCTCCTTACGGTTAATAGATTGATTGCCTAAATTCTACACTGAATTTTCTAGTAATAGTTGATAAGCCCCTGCTCGACGGACCCGGTCGAACGTCATTCGGTCTCTGGCCGCGATGCGGCCGGGCCCGCCTCGCCGCTTTCGGAGCCCGCCATGACCCTGTCCCTCGAGCGCCCGCTGGTGAGCGTGGTGATGGCCAACCACAACGGCGCCCGCTTCCTGGCCGAGGCGCTCCGCTCGGCGCTCGCGCAGAGCCTCGCCGCCATCGAGGTGGTGCTGGCGGATGACGGCTCGACCGATGACAGCCTGGCCATCGCCCGGGCCATCGCCGCCGAGGATCGGCGCCTCGTTATCCTGCCGTCGGCGCCCAATGGTGGCCCGGGCGCGGCGCGCAACCGCGGCCTCGCCGCCGCGCGGGGCCACTGGATCGCCGTCATGGACAGCGACGACCTGATGCATCCCGAGCGGCTGGCGCGGCTGCTGGAGGTCGCCGAGCAGACGGGCTGCGACATCCTCGCCGACGACATGCTGGCCTTCTTCGCGGATGGCAGCGCGCCGCGGCCGCTGCTGCGCGGCCGCCTCGCCCTGCCGGCGGAGATCGACCTCGCCACCTATGTCCGCGCCAATGTGCTGTTCGGGCGGCTGCCGGCGCTCGGCTACCTCAAGCCGTTCTTGCGGGCGGAGACACTGCGGCGGAGCGGCATCCGCTACGACCCGGCCCTGCGCATCGCCGAGGATTACGACCTGGTCGCACGGCTGCTGGCCACGGGGGCGCGGTTCCGCATCCTGCCGGAGCTCACCTATTTCTACCGCCGGCACGATGCCTCGACCTCGCACCGGCTACGCCGCACCGACCTCACCGCCATGCTGGCCTCCGACAGCGCCTTCCGCGCCGCGATCGGGCCGCAGGATGCGGCGACCGAGGCCACCTTCCGCCGCCGTCGCGCCAGCATCGAGCGGGCGCTCGCCTATGACGGCATCCTCGCCGCGCTGAAGGCAGGCGACCCGGCCGCGGCGCTGCGCGAGGCGATCCGCTCGCCCGGCGGCGCGGCGCTGCTGCGGCTGCCGCTGCGCGACCGGCTGGCCAGGATGCTCGCCCGACCGCGGCCCGTGGCGGCGCCCCTCCCGGCGCCGGAGGGCGCGGCGCGGCGGCTGCGCGTGCATGTCGTCTCGCGCAACCGCGTCACCGGGCGGGAGAGCGGCAGCTCGGCCTATCTGCTCGGCCTCTGCGGCGCCATGGCCGAGGCGGGGCATGAATTGCACCTCACCTGGCCCTCGCCCGCCCCGCTTGGCCGCACGCCGGTGCTGCGCCTGCGACCGGAGATGGCGGTCTTCCGCTCCGTCAACATGCGCGGCACCTGGCGGATGGGGCGCTTCCTGGTGGCGCGGGACCCAGCGATCTGGGCCGCCGCCGGCCTCGGCATCGCCGACCGGCTGTTGCGCAAGGCCGGGCTCGGCCTGGATGGGCTGGTGCGCAAGGCGCCCTATGCCGTCGCCGTGCCCTGGCGGGCGGAGGACCTGCTGCATGTCGCCACGCGCATCCGCGGCGAGGCCGATGTGGTGGTGGCCGACTACGCCTTCCTCACCCCGGCCTTTCCCTATGCGCTCAGCCCCACGGCCCGGCGCATCGTGGTGATGCACGACCTCTTCTCGAGCCGCGCCGCGCAATTCGCCAGGGCCGGCAGCATGGATTCGGTGGCGCTGATCGACCAGGCGAGCGAGTTGCGCCTGCTCGGCGCCGCCGATGCGGTGGTGGCGATCCAGGGTGAGGAGGGCGCCTTCATCCGCCAGTCGCTGCCCGGGCGACAGGTGATCGTGGCGCCGCTCGCGGCCGAACCGGTGGCGGCGCCGCAGCTCGGGGAGGGCGTCTCGCTGCTCTTCGTCGGCAGCGACACCGCGCCGAACCTGGATGGGCTGCGCTGGTTCCTGCGGGAGGTGCTGCCGCGCATCCGCCAGGCCGTGCCGCAGGCCGAGCTGCATGTGGCCGGCAAGGCGGGCCCTGCCATCGGCCCGCTGCCGGAGGCGCTGGCCGGCGCCGTGAAGATCCTCGGCCTGGTGCCGGATCTCGCGCCGCATTACCGCGCGGCAGCCGTGGTGGTCTCGCCGCTGCTCGTCGGCTCCGGCCTCAAGGTGAAGCTGGTCGAGGCGCTGAGCCAGGGCAAGGCGGTGGTGGCGACGAGCGTCACGCTGCAGGGCGTGCAGGAGGAATGCGCCCCGGCTGTGCTGCCGGTGGACGAGGCAAGGGATTTCGCCGCCGAGGTCGTGGCGCTGCTGCTCGACCCGGTGCTGCGCGGCGAGCGCGCGGCGGCCTCGCTGCAGGTGGCGCGCGAGCGCTTCTCGGCCGCGTCCTGCTATGCCGGGCTGCTTGGCTATCTGGCGACGGGGCGGACGGAGGATGCCGCCGCCGCGTCGAAGCATGGGGGGCTGAGCGCGGCATGACCGACCGGACCGCATCCCGCCCCGCCGCACCGGCACCTCCCGCCAGGGCCGCGCCCGGGCCGAGCTCGCCGGGCGCGACGCGCCGTGCCCTGCTGCACCGGATCACCGATCCGGCCGCACCTCGCCCGGCCGGGGCCTCGCCGCACCGGGACGCGCCCGTGGGCCTGCCGATGTTCCGGCGGACCGCCCTTGCCTTACCGGTGCTCCTTGGCTCCCAGCCTGGCGCCAGGGCGGCACCGCCGCTGCAGACGCAGTGGTTGCCCGCGCAGGCGCCGGAGGAGGCCCGCCGTCCCGGCATGCGGCTGACCTTCGCCGAGGAATTCTCCCGCTTCGTCTGGTCGGCCGATGGCCGGCAGGGGTGGCGGACCAACTTTCCCTATGGCCGCACCCTGCCGAGCAACAAGGAGGCGCAGTACTATTCGGATGCGAGCGTCGGCGTGCATCCCTTCATGGTGCGGGACGGCGTGCTGGAGATCACCGCGGCCCCGGGCGAGAATCGCGGCGGCCTGCCCTACACATCCGGCCTCATCACCACGCAGGGCGGCTTCGCGCAGCGCTACGGCTATTTCGAGATGCGGGCCCGCCTGCCCAGGGGGCGGGGCCTCTGGTCGGGGTTATGGCTGCTGCCGGCGGACAAGACCTGGCCGCCCGAGATCGATGTCGTGGAGATGCTCGGCCACCAGCCCGGCGTGATCTATGTCTCGACGCATTCCAAGGCCACCGGCCGGCGCGAGGCGAAGACGCTGCCGGTCAAGGTCGGCGACGTCTCGAACGGATTCCACAGCTTCGCGGTAAGCTGGCGGGCCGAGGAAATCTGCTACTTCCTCGATGACCGGCAGATCGCCGCGCTGCCGACGCCGGCGGACATGCACAAGCCGATGTTCCTGCTGGCCAACCTGGCGGTCGGCGGGCCGGGGAGCTGGCCCGGCCCGCCGGACGAGACCACGGCCTTCCCGGCCCGGATGCTGATCGACCACATCCGCGCCTGGCAGTTCGACGAATAGGACGAGCTGCTACTCCCCTGGAGCGTGATCGCTTGAGGTGGGCTCACCGCAAAGCGTGAAGCAGAGTGAACGGATCATGGTCTAGCAGGCTGCTGAAAAGCCTGTCTGCTGCGCGGGTGTGGGTTGCTTTTTTGGTTTGGATGGGCGGCTGAGGCGGTGATGGCGCGGCGGGTGCGCCGCTCCGTCCCCTCGGAGGGTGTCGTGCGGGCGGTCTTCGGGTGTCACGCTGCTGCGCCGAGCAACTTCGGCAGGCGGACCAGGTTGTAGGCGGCCATGGCGAGGGTGAACTGCCAACCGACCTTGGGCAGGCCGCGGTGGCGGGCCTTGCGCAGCCCGGCCACCGTCTTGGCCCAGCCGAAGGCCTCCTCGATCCGCTTCCTGATCCGCTGACTGACGGCGTAGCCTGCGTGCCGCGTCGTCCGCCCGTCGATGGCCGAGCGCCGCCGGCCGGTGTTCTGCGCCAAATGCGGGGTGACGTTGACCTCGCGGAGCTCAGCGACGAAGTCGCGGGCGTCGAAGCCCTTGTCGGCGCCGAGGGTGACCGGGTTCGGCCGATCGGCGTGCGGCGCGATCAGGTGCAAGGCGGCCAGCCGCTCGGCATGGCCCGAGGCGCGGGTGGCGAGGGCGCCGACGATCAGGCCGTTGCGGTTCTCCATCAGGGCATGTCCCATGAAGCAGAGCTTAGCCTCCTTGCCCGGGCCTTTGCGGAACAGCCTGGCATCCGGGTCGGTCGTCGAGGCATGCGTCTCGTTGCTGCGCTTCTGGCCACGGAAGTCCTGCTCGGCATTGCGGCCTGCATCGGGTGGCGGGTCGGAGCCGTCCTTCGGCCGGAAGCTCTTGGTGCTGACCCAGGCCTCGAGCAGCGTGCCGTCGACCGAGAAGTGCTCGCTCGAGAGCAGGGCCCGAACCCCAGGCTGGGCCAGCACCGTGGCGAGAAAGCGGGCTGCCACCTCGCCCCCCAGCAGCCGGTCGCGGTTCTTGGTGAAGCTGGTGGCGTCCCAGACCGGGTCGTCCACGCCGAGGCCGACGAACCAGCGGAACAGCAGGTCGAAGTCGATCCGCTCGACCAACTGGCGTTCCGAGCGGACGGAGTAGAAGGCCTGCAGCAGCAGCGCCCGCAGCAGCCGCTCCGGCGGGATCGAATCCCGGCCCGTCGGCGGGTAGAGCGCGTCGAACCCAGCCGACATCTCGGCCAGCGCCGCGTTCGCGATGCTCCGGATCGTCCGCAGCGGGTGGTCGGGGCGGATCCGTCGCTCCAGATCAACATAGCTGAACAGTGAGCCCCGGACCTCGTCCTTGCCACGCATCCCAACCTCACCCCCTCCGATGGAGACAAGCGAATCACGATCCGGGGCCGGTCGCGAGGGGGAATTTCAGCAGCCTGCTAGAGCGACCAACGCGGATCGTACTCGCGCCCGGATGCGATCCATCACCGGACGCCAAGCCGCTCAATCAGCGTGCCGGGATGGGCATCGGTTGCTCGCCTGGACGCATGTCCGCCTGCCAGACCGGTCGCCTGCCCAGACGCCGCGTCTCCGCCACCGCTTGCACGCCGTAGCTCCAGAAGATCGGCAGCAGCAGCGAGCCGATGGAGAAGGGCGAGAGGAAATCGAGCTCGACATAGGCACGCGAGAGGAAGATCGCGGTGGCCGAGACGAGGAAGGCATGCTCCGGGCAGGGACGGCGGATGACCGCGATGAGCGCCGCCACCGTCACGGCCGCCAGGGTAGTGCCGAGGATGACGACGCCGACATAGCCGAGCTCGATCGCGGTCTCGTAGTAGAGGTTGTGGAAGTGGAAGCCGAAGCGCGAAATGATGTCGGAAAAGCGCCAGAGTCCCTCGGCTTCCACGCTCTCCTGCACCCAGAAGGCCTGGTAGCCGACGCCGAGCAGCGGATGCAGCGGGATCAGCCCATCGGCCCGCGACCAGAGAAAGGTCCGACCCGTGAGACTGGTATCCTTGCCGGCCGAGCGCAGCAGCATTTCGAACACGCCGGAATCCTGCAGGAGCAGGAAGGTTGCCACCATCGCCAGGACGAGAAGGGCGGCAAGGATGTAGAGGGCCGGCCGCAGCCGGTGCGACAGTCGTCCCGCAAGGGCGAAGAGACCCAAGCAACCGAGGGCGAGGAAGAGCGTGAGCATGGCGCCGAGCGACTTCGCCATCACCAGCAAAGGCGGGCCGATGACGAGGCCGAACAGCCCGAGCAGGCGCAGTAGGCGCGGTTGCCACATATCGGCCAGCACGGCCGCAGCGGACAACATCATCATACTGATCATCAGCGCGAAATAGTTCTTGCTGCCGAAAATGCCGATCAGTGCCATGTCGCCATGGACACCGACCGCTGCTCGTCGGCCGGTGGCGGCGCCGACGACCACGCTCACGAGCATCATGCACATGAAGGCGGAGAGGAAGCCGCGCAGCCTCTGCGCCCGTGCGATCAGCACGCCGATGCCGGTGACCAGCAGCAGTTCGATGGCATTGCGCAGGGTGACCGCCGTCGCCTGCGACCAGAGGGTCGATGCTAGGGCGAAGAGTGGCAGGGCGAAAGGCAGCGGCGCGAGCAGCAATCGGTCCAGGTTGCGGGTTGGCCAAGCCAGGAAATACAGGCTCCAGCACAACAGGAACATCGCGGTCAGCACTGGGCTGATGCCGACCGCGATGTTGTAGCCGGTCAGGGAGAGGAAGGTCGTCCACCAGATCGGCCAATCGATCCCGGCTTGGCCGGCAGGCCTTCCGGCCATTGCTACGCCCCTCATGACCGGATGGCGATGCCGCGGATCTCCGGCACCGGGCGATTGGCGGCAAGCTGGACGAAAGGCCGCTCGACCAAAATGTGGAAGATCATGCCGAAAATAAGAGAGAGCGGCAGGAGCAGGAGCAGGCCGAGGCTCCAGGCCGATGGATAATCTCCGACCTGCACCAGCTTGAAGAACAACTGCCCGACGAAATGCATCAGCGGGACATGAGTCAGGTAAATCGAGTAGCAGGCGGTGCCGATGATCGTCAGCGCCCGAAGACTGAAGAGGCGGTTGGCAATGCGGCCGCGGGTCACGCCGTAGTAAAGGCCCACAAGCGCAGCGAGTGTGGCGGCATCGGCTGCCAGGCGTTCTGTCCAACCTACCGGGTGCCGGAAGATACCGGGCAGGAGCAGGAGCAGGACGCTGCCGAGACAGAGCATGTCCGGCAGCGTCTCATGGGATGGTCGTACCTCCTCGGCTCGAGTCAGGTCAGCCACGACGATGCCAAGCATGAAGACCGGAAAGTAGTTCAGCAGCGTCCAGCGGAAGCGGCCATACTCGCCATAGGTCTCGACTAGCCAGAGACGCAACACGACGCTGCCGATGATGACGGCGATACCGAGCAGCAACCGGGACATTCGGTGACGCAACGCGAGATAGGCGACAATCAGCGCCGGTGCGATCAAGTAGAACTGCATCTCAATCTCCAGCGACCAGCCCGGCGGGCTCAGCCGGGGCGGGCTGCTGAAGATCAGCCCATGCAAATAGAACAGGCTGGCGCCCAGGCTGGCGGCGGGGGAAATCTGCTTCACCTCGAAGGTCGATGCGCGTTCCGGCGTATGGCCGAGGACACCGATCACTAGGTAGCAGCTCAACAGCACCAGCGCATAAGGCGGCACGATGCGGATCAGGCGGCTGCGATAAAAGTCCTGCAATGAGCGCTTGGTGGTGTGATACGTGCCTGACAGGAAAGGCCGGCAGATCACCATGCCGCTGAGGAAGAAGAACAGCGCCACACCGACGGCGCCATCCGGGATCCAGGCGACCTTGGGATTGTCCACGCTCTCGGTGATGCCGCTGGTCGCGGTGAAGCGCATGATCTTCAGCGAGGCGTGCCAGATCATGACGATCAGGATCGCCATGCACCGCAACCCATCGAGTTCAGGCCGGTAGCGGCCTGAACTGGGTCGGCGCCCCAGGCTCTGCAGCAAAGAGCAAAAGTAAGCAGGAAAGGGTTGCATGATCGAGGGTTAGCCCACAATCGCAACCAGAAAGTATCTACAATAGACGCCAGACTTGCAGGAACGTGGGCTCGCTCTGACCTGGTTTTTGGCCTTTTCGAACCTCGGAGCTGTGCGCCGCGCGGTTGGTAGCCGTGGACCGGGACGGGCGTTCTGCACGAAGGCCCGACCGAACCGCGAGGCGCCACGACGCCCGAGAACGAGAATCCGTATGCGGCGGCCCTCGCCTGGCTCGAGCCGCTTTCGCCAGCATTCGCCCTCCGGACTTGACGGAGAGCACTGGTGCTGGCTGCCGGCGCGATCCGCGCCCGGGGGCCGCGCACCGTCGCCTTGGCGCTGCGGGCAGCCGGGTTCGACGCGGCGCCAGGCTTCTCGGCCTACCACCGCGTGCTCAGCCGCCGGCCCTGGTCGGGCCTCGCGGTCTCGCGCCTGCTGCTCGCCGAGTTGCTCCGGGCCTTCGTGCCGCCCGGCGCGGCGGTGGTGATTGGTCTCGACGAAACGCTGGGACGCCGCATCGCTGCGCGCGGCGTCTATCGAGATCCGGTCCGCTCCTCGCACGGGCATTTCGTCAAGGCGAGCGCGCTATGCTGGTTCTCACTCATGCTGCTCACCCCCGTGGCCTGGGCGGGGCGGGCGTGGGCACTGCCGTTCCTGACCGCACTCGCTCCGTCCAAGCAGTACGCGCGTCGGCGCGGAACGCGGCACAAGAAGATGACGGACTGGGCGCGGCAGGCGCTGCTGCAGCTCTCCCGCTGGCTGCCCGGCCGGCGCATCGTCGCCGTGGCCGACCGGAGCTACGCGGCCCTGGAGTTGCTGCACGCCGTGCGCCGCCACATCTGCGTTGTCACGCGGCTCCGGCTCGACGCCCGCCTGTTCGATTCGCCGCCGCGGACGCCACGCAGCATCGGCCGGCCGCGCATCGTCGGCCCTCGGCAACCGACCCTGGCGCAGCGTGTCGGCCGGCCCGACACGGCGTGGCGCCGGCTCGAATTCGAGGGTTGGTACGGCGGTGGCGGGCGCCGTGTGGTCGAGGTGGCGACGGGCACCGCCGTCTGGCACCACACCAGCCTACCCGCCGCGCCACTGCGTTGGCAGCTGGTCCGCGACCCGGCGGGCCGGTTCGAGCCGCTGGCGCTCCTGTGCACGGACCTCGACGCGGGGTCAGCGGAGGCGCTTGGCTGGTTCGTACGGCGCTGGTCGGTCGAGGTGACCTTCGCCGAGGCCCGGCGGCACCTGGGCGTGGAGACGCAGCGGTAGTGGTCGGACGCCGCCATCGCGCGGACCACCCCGGCCCTGCTCGGGCTCTTCTCGCTCGTCGCCCTCCGGGCACGTGAGTTACACGCCCGGGGGCGCCTCCCGCACCGCCGCGCGGCCTGGTACCGCAAGCACGGGCTCACATTCAGCGACGCCATGGCAGCGCTGCGGCGCTCGCTCTGGGCCGAAGCAGCGCGTTTTCCCGCCTCGTCGCGTGCACCCGACAGCGTGGAAGTGCCGCGCGCGATGTTGGACCATCTGACCGACCTCGCCTGCCTCGCAGCGTAACGGCCAAAGTCGAGGTCAGAGCGAGCCCAAAAAGAAGGCCCCTCCACGGCGAGAGGGGCCTTTTTAGTTCAAGTCAAGCAACCGAAACGTTGCAACCGGATCAGGATCGCAACCATAAGATGATACTCCAGAGAGAGACAGTTTTGCAATCAAATCAAAATGTATGTTAGCGCACCGGGCAGGTCTCGGCCCGCCGGCCGCGCGGCAGGCCGAGCTCGACCCCCCTGCCCTCCTGGTCGCCCTTGCCGCGCGGGATCAGCAGCCGCAGCCCCTCGGGGGCGAGGGTGAGGTGCTCGCGCGCGACCGCGACCAGCTCCGAGCGGCGCAGGGCCGCGGCGAAGCCGAGCAGCAGCAGGGCGCGGTCGCGCTGGCCGCGCAGCCCGTCGCTGCAGGTGGCGACCAGGCGGCGGAGCTCGGCGGTGCCGAGGGCGGCGGCGCGGCGCGGCGGCGTGCCGTGCCGGCGGGCGATGCCGGCGAGCGTGTCGCGGATCGCCGGGTGCGCGGCTGGCGAGCGGTGGCCGGCCATGGCGTGGGCGCGGCCGATGGCGGCGAGGCGGCGGCGGAGCGTGGCGGTGGCGTGGCTGGTGGCGAGTGCTGCCAGGTAGGCGGCGACGGTGGTGGGCGCCGCCGGCAGGGCGGCGGCGCGCCTCGCCGCGCACCACGCCGAGAAGTCGGCCCAGTCGGCGGCGTAGGCCGCGAGCGTCGCCGGCGCCAGCGCGGCGCGGGCGTAGCCGGCGGCGCGGGCGAGCTCGGTGGCGGGCAGCGGGGCGAGGTCGGACATGATGCGATTCCAGCGGCTTGCCGAGATTAGGGCAAGACAGTGACAGGCTCCAGAAAGAAGCTTATGGAGCGTGAGCGAAAGGCCATTCTCCGATCTTACCGGCTGAGTAGAGAGGTGGCTGGTCATCGAAGGCGCTGCTGTGGTTCAGCCTTTCACGCCTAGGCTGGAGCGCCCCCCCAATTCGACCGGACAACCGCAAGCGCGTCCTCCGCCTCATGCAACGGGCCTTGCTGACGCTGCAACCGCACACCGGCAGACGGCCGATCCGCGCCCATGAGGGCACCGTCGTCGCGCCGGCCTCGAACCGCCGCTGGGTCTCCAATGGCTTCGAGATCCCCTGCTGGAACGGCGAGGTGGCCCGCGTCGCCTTTGCGATCGACACCCACAACCGCGAGGTCATGGCCTAGGTCGCCGCCATCGGCGCCGGCATCAGCGGCGAGATGGTGCGCGACATGATGCTGGAGTGCGTCGAGCGCCGGTCCGACGTCATCCGTGCCCCGAAGCCAGTCCAGTGCCTCGCCGACAACGGCTCCGCCTATACGGCCGCCGAGACGGTGGACTTCGCGGGTGCTCTGATCCTCGTGGTATGCTTTACGCAGGTCCGCAGCCCCAAAAGCAACGGCGTCCTGCGAGGCGTTCGTGAAGACCTTCAAGCGCGACTACGTCCGGGTAAAGCCTCGTCCGGACGTCATCGCCGTCCTGCAGCAGCTCCCCACTTGGTTCGAGGTGTAGCCGCCCTCCATCCTCATAGCGGCTTGCGCATGCTCTCGCCGCGTGAGTTCATCGCTCAGCAGTCAGCAACCCCAGCCGCATGTCCGGTCTGACGGAATGCACTCCACCGTTGCGATTGGCGTTGGCTGATTTCCTATCTGGCACGATATCAATTCAATGGGATATAACTCGGTGCGTTAACTAAAAAATCGTTGTCATTCCGTATAATTTCCCGTATTTGGTTCGCGTTTGACAGCGAGACCGCTCCCATGCCCGTGCTGAATGGTACCAAAGGCAACGACCGGTTCGTTGCGGACACGAGCGCTGACGTCTTCAACGGCAATGGCGGCCTCGATTCCGTCAGCTACGCTGGCCTGCTCGGCGGCATCGTCCTCAGTGTTGATTGCCACTGAGATCTGACCTGGTTTGGGGTGAAGTTGCCACTGAGAGCCCATCCGGAAAGGAATTGAATCGGCTGAATCGGATGTGATTCTCTGGTCGTGCGGGCGATTCGCGGGGGCAGGCAATGGCGTGGACGGCAGAGCA
>NZ_QLIX01000043.1 GCF_003258945.1 Roseicella frigidaeris
AGCCACAACTCACCTGACCAGACCGAAAACCCCGCTCCTCCATCCACAACCCGGGTCAATTCCTCATGGCAATCCCGGGTCAGCTCTCACTGGCATTCAACAACCGTCGTCTCGAACCGGCGGACGCGCAGGTCGCCGAGCGGGCGCTCGCAAGGATTCGTGGATGCGCCCCTACGGACGTCCGAACGGACCTTATCGCGGCGTTCCAGAACCTGTCAGCGGCATCAGCACGGCTCGGCGGACCTCCGCCGGTCAGGCCCTGAGGGCCGGTCGGCCATCCTCAGGATGGTTCAGCCCCCGGTGCGAGCTCATCTATTCACGGAGCTATTCACGTTCCCAGGCGGGTGCGACAACCCATTGAATCGGCAATGGACCCGGCCCGGATTTATGCATCCGCTCATTCAGGACGCGCTCTGAGCCAGAGGCATCCGGTGCCCTGGCCGTCGCTGCTATCGCAACTCTTTCCGGATCGAACTATTCACTCAGCTATTCATGTGGTCGTATGATATACTCAACTCATTGGAATTCTTGGATGAGAGCTTCGAAGGTATGCGCAGCGCTATTCAGGTTGGGGGCGCCGCTCAGCCTGCGGCAGCAGCAGCCGGTAGTCTGGACGATGTTGATCGGCTGATCGTCGCCGCCCTCAAAGCAGCCCCTGATGGGCTGACGACCCCTCAGCTCGCCCTCGCGCTCGCGAAAGCGGGCCAGAAAGTCAGTCAGCCGACCCTATCCCGTCGCCTCGCCCGCCTAGCGATGGGGCGACACGTGATTTCGGATCGTCCCGGACGCGCCGCACGGCACCGCCGCGACCCGTACCATGACTGGTTTAACGTCCCCCCGGGCAAGCGTCCCAAGGTCGGCTACAGGCCGGAACTGCTCGACGGCTACCGTCCCAACCAGACGGCGTGGTTCTCTCCCGAGGAATTGGCCAAGCTGCGTTCAGCGGGGGGCGACAGGCACTTGGACGGTTCGACCTATGCCCGGGCGATCGCGCAGAAGCTGCTCGTGGACCTCTCGTACGCTTCGTCGGCGCTCGAGGGGAACACCTACACCTATCTCGACACCCAAGTCCTCATTGAGTTCGGCAAGGAGGCGGAGGGCAAGGAGGCGGAGGAGACGCTGATGATCCTGAACCACAAGGAGGCCATCCTCTACCTGGTTCAGAACATCGGCGAGATCGAAGTGGACGTGAGGGAGATCAAGAGCCTGCACGCGCTCCTTTCCCGGGGACTGATGCGGGACGAGACGTCCGTGGGGGCGGTGCGCAGGCGCGTGGTCGACATCACGGGCTCGGCCTACGTCCCGACGGCGAACCCCCACGTCCTGGAGCAGCAGTTGGCCAGGGTGGCGGCGACGGCGTCGGCCATCGAGGAGCCGTTCGAGCAGTCGCTGTTCCTGATGGCCTTCATCTCCTACCTGCAGGCGTTCGAGGACGTGAACAAGCGCACCGCGCGGCTCGCCTGCAACATCCCCCTGCTCAAGGCGGGAATCGCCCCGCTGTCGTTCCTCGAGATGGACAAGACCGCTTATGTGCGCGGCTTGGTCGCCTTCTACGAGCTGGGGCGGCCGGACATCCTGAAGGAGGCGTACATCGAGGGTTACGTGAAGTCGGCGGCCCGCTACGACGCCTATGCCTCGCGCGACAAGGCCGCCATCGAGCTCGAGGTCAGGAGGCGCAACGACATCTACGGGGCCGTGAGGGCGTATGTGGCCTACTCGGTATCCGAAGGCGGGCGGCAGGATCCGCATGACTTCGCCCTCGTCCACTTCGGCGACGAGCCCGAAGCCACGCGCCGCGCCCTCGCCGCGCGAGTGGCCGAGATCGTCGCCTCCCTGCACGAGGGCAACCACATCGGGTACGGTGTCCCGCGCAAGCTGTTCGACGAGTACGCCGGGCTGGCGGAGCTCAAGGCTAACGGTCCATCAGCGTGAAGGCTGCCGAGGGGTGCGGGAAGTCCGGCCTGGACAGGAGGTCCGACGCGAAACCGTTCACCACCTTCTCCTTCGCGTGCGCAACCGCCTTCTGGCCGAGGACCATGACAACCGCCGCAAAGGTCGCGCCCGCGGCCAACTGGCAGGGCAGGTTCGCGCCGGTGCACGACGCGCTGTTCGAGCGCGGCCGCTCGCTGGGCGAGGCCAAGATGCGCGCGGCTGCGGAGAAGGCCGGAGCCGACTTGGCCCGGCTGGACTCCGACCTGTCGGCGCGCGGCGCCGACCTGCAGGCCAGCCTGGGGCAGGCGCCGATGCAAGCGCACGCCCTCGCCCTGCAAGGGACCCCGGCCTTCGTCATCGAGTCGTATCTGGGGCCCGGCGCGATGACCTACGACAACCTGCAGAAGGTCGTCGCCGACGCGCGCGCCAGAACGGCGCCGTGGCGGTGACCGGTGCGGCCAGTGCCGCGGTGCTGGCCGCGGGTGGGTTCCGGCGGGCGCACCCGAGGGGGGCCGCAGGCCCCGTGCCCGGGGGAGCCCCGGACACCTGGTCGTGGCTCAGGTCCCCGACATGGGGATCTCGTCGACCACCTGCTTCAGCATGTCGCGCACCTTCGTCTCGGCGAGCGCCGGGTTACCGATGGCCTGCATGAATGAGGCCGGATCGACCGCCGGCACCTCGACCGCGCCGTCCTCGTGCCGCTGGGCGATGACGTTGCACGGCAGCATGGTCCCGATCTTGTCCTCGGCCTGGAGCGCCCGGTAGGCCATCTGCTGGTTGCAGGCGCCCAGGATGCGGTAGGGCCGGAACGCGGCGCCCAGCTTGCTCTTGAGCGTCGCCTGGACGTCGATCTCGGTCAGCGCGCCGAACCCGTGCCGCTTCAGCGCCTCGGTCGTCGCGGCCACCGCGGCGTCGAAGGGCAGGTCGAGCCTCGTCGAGAAGTGGTACGCCATGGCGGCGGTCCCTCGATGGTGCGATCAGGGGATCTCTGGGTAACGCCCGTCACCACCGCCCGGCCTTTCCGTGCGGTGAACTCAGGCGCTTCCCGCCCTCCCGGGGCGGATCGCCGCCCGCGCCGGTTCTTGCGCGCCGTCAAATCCATCTTATATGAGTCATGTCTCATTGATGAATTGCACATGGACATGGAGCATCCGGACCTGAAGCACATGGATCCCGCAACGATGGAAGCGCGCGCCGCCGAGGCGGAGGCGTTCCTCCGCTCGCTCGCCAGCCGCCACCGCCTGATGATCCTCTGCACCCTGCTTGAGGGCGAGACCTCGGTGGGAGAACTGGTCCGGCGGCTCGGCCTGACCCAGTCCAACCTCTCCCGCCACCTCGCCAACCTGCGCGAGGAGGGCCTGGTGGCGACCCGGCGCGAGGGCGTCGTCATCCACTACCGGATCGCCTCGGAGCGCGTGCGGCCGATCCTCGTCGAGCTCTACCGCCTGTTCTGCGCCCCCGGCGCGGCCTCCTCCCGGGAGGCGGACGGCATGCCGCCGGAGGATGCCACCGCGCCCGGCGCCTGACGGCCAGCAACCGAGACACCCGCCGCCCCGCACGCCAACGCCCCTGCAAGGAGATGACCATGGCTGACCGCTGCCCGGTCGTGACCGGCTTCTACCACGAGGACACCAACAGCATCGCCTACGTCGCCGCGGACCCCGCGACCAAGCGCTGCGCCTTCATCGACCCCGTGCTCGACTTCGACCGCGCCTGCCGCGGCACCCACACCACCTTCGCCGACCGGATGGTGCGGTTCGTGCGGGAGCAGGGGCTGACGGTGGAGTGGATCCTCGACACCCACCCGCACGCCGACCACTTCTCCGCCGCGCCCTACCTCAAGGGGGTGTTCGGGGCGCCGACGGCCATCGGCGAGCACGTCGTCACGGTCCAGAAGATCTGGAAGGAGATCTACAACCTCCCCGACTTCCCGGCCGACGGCTCGCAGTGGGACCGCCTGTTCAAGGATGGCGAGCGCTTCACCGTCGGCGGGCTGGAGCCGGAGGTCATCTTCTCGCCCGGCCACACGGCGGCCTCCGTCACCTACGTCGTCGGCGACGCCGCCTTCGTCCACGACACGCTGTTCATGCCGGACGGCGGCACCGCCCGCGCCGACTTCCCCGGCGGCGACGCCCGCACGCTGTACCGCAGCATCCAGCGCATCCTCGCGCTGCCGCCGGAGACGCGCGTCTTCACCGGCCACGACTACCAGCCGGGCGGGCGGGAGCCGAGATGGGAGTCCACCGTCGCCGAGCAGCGCGCGCACAACACGCATCTGCGGGGCGGCGTGACCGAGGAGGCGTTCGTCAAGGCGCGCGAGGCGCGCGACCGGACGCTCTCCTTCCCCGCCCTGCTGCTGGACGCGCTGCAGGTGAACATCCGGGGCGGGCGCCTGCCCGAGCCGGAGGCGAACGGCGTCTCCTACCTGAAGATTCCCTTGAACTACTTCCGCGAGACCGGCTGCGCAGCCGTCCGCGAGCCGCAGGACTGAGCACTGACATGGAGAACTTCACCCCCGTCCCCGCCGCCATCGGCGGCGGCCTCATCGGCCTGTCGGCCGCCCTCCTTTGGGTCGCCGACGGACGCATCGCGGGCATTAGCGGCATCCTGGGCGGGCTCGGCGGCGCGCCGCGCGGCGACCTCGACTGGCGGCTCGCCTTCCTGGCCGGTCTGGTCGCGGCGCCGCTGCTCTGGGCGCTCGCGGCCGGTGTCCCGGTCGTCGCCGTCGCGGCCGGACCGGCGACGCTGGTCGCCGCGGGTCTGCTGGTCGGCTTCGGCACGCGTCTCGGCGGCGGCTGCACCAGCGGCCACGGCGTGTGCGGCTTCGCCCGCCTCTCCCGGCGCTCCATCACCGCGACCGGCCTGTTCATGGCCAGCGCCGCGGCGACCGTTTTCCTTGCCCGCCACGTGGTCGGAGGCTGAGTCCATGCCGCGCCTTCTCGTCGCCCTGATCTCCGGCCTGCTGTTCGGGCTCGGCCTGACCGTCTCAGGCATGATCAACCCGGCCAAGGTGCTGGGCTTCCTCGACCTGGCCGGGGACTGGGANGGGCCGACCAAGACCCGGGTCGACGCCCGGCTCGTGGTCGGCGCCGTCCTGTTCGGCGTGGGCTGGGGCCTGGTCGGCTACTGCCCGGGGCCAGCGCTGGCCTCGCTCGGCTTCGGCGGCTGGCGGACGATGCTCTTCGTCGCCGCGATGCTCGTGGGCATGGGCGCGTTCCAGGCATTCGACCGCGCCGCCGCGGCGCCGCCCCGGGCGGCGTGAGCAGGGGACTCGCATCATGCTCGGACACCTCCTCTCCGTCGCATCCGGCAGCCTGGTCGGCTTCAGCCTCGGCCTCATCGGCGGGGGCGGCTCAATCCTCGCCATGCCGCTGCTGCTCTATGTCGTCGGCCTGCGGAACGTGCACCTCGCCATCGGCACAAGCGCCGTCTCGGTCGCGGTGAACGCCTTCGCCAACCTGGTCCCGCACGCGCGCGCCGGGAACGTCTGCTGGGCGAGCGCGGCCGTGTTCGCCGCCACCGGCGTGCTCGGGGCGGTCGCGGGCTCCTCCGTCGGCAAGGCCGTGGACGGGGGCAAGCTGCTCGCCATGTTCGCCGTGCTGATGCTCGTGGTCGCCTGGGTGATGCTGCGCAGGCGCTCCGCCACGGGCGGCGCGTGCCCGGCGCTCTCCTCCGCGCTGGCCGGGCGGCTGGGCGGCGTCGGGCTCGCCGCAGGCGGCATGTCGGGGTTCTTCGGCATCGGCGGCGGCTTCCTGATCGTCCCCGGCCTGGCGCTCGGCGGCGGGCTGCCGACCATCAAGGCCGTGGGCTCGTCGCTGCTGGCGGTCGGGACCTTCGGCTTGGCCACCGCGGTCAGCTACGCGCTGTCCGGCCTCGTCGATTGGACCATCGCGGCGGAATACATCGCGGGCGGCGTCGCGGGCGGCTGGGCCGGGGCACGGCTCGCGGGCCGCCTGTCAGGCGAGCGCGCGCTGCTGAACCAGGTGTTCGCGGGCGTCCTGGTCGCGGTCGCGGCCTTCATGCTGTACCGCAGCCTCGGCCAGGTTGGCCTGCTCTGATGGGATCGAGGAGTTCCGCGCCTCCTTGAGCCAGCCATGCCGCCCCCGCGGCACGGCAGCCAGGGAGCGGGAACATGACTTACGTCTCGAGCTTGAAATCCGTGGTCCTGTCCTCCCTGGCGGCGTTCGCCACCAGAGACTGCAGATCGAACTCCGCTATGGCAGAGAGCGGGTAGACAGGTACCGCAATGGGGATGTCAGTCCGGTACCAGGGATCGGTTTGGTGTGGTCGTCGGCCGCCGCCTACTGGCGCGCCTCACAGCCGCTTGCCGAGGTGACGGGCCACGTTGGCGGCCAATGGCCCCACAGCGGCCACCGCGTCGCGCAACTGCCGCTCGGTCACGCCGAGCTTTTGACACCACGCCTGCACCTCATAGGGCTCGCTGAGGCTGATGCGCGTGTTGTCGCGCGGGCCGCGGATCTTCGGATCGTCGCCGGGGCTTCGGCCGGACATGGCACCTCCATACTGCAGCGTGAGAGAAAGTCGGCTGCGCGACATAGGAGGGGGCGTGCGCGATTTCAACGGCGGACATGTAATCGAGCCTGCAACAGGACACTGCAGGCTGCCAGACCGGGCTGGCGATGTCAGACGGATGCCGAGCGCGCGGCACGGCGGCGAGTGCCGATGCACCGATGTCGAGAACGACAATCCACCGGGCAGCGAGGAACGACTCGCATCAGCACCCCGGCTTGAACTCCGGCGGCAAGCCGGTGTTTCCTGTGCGCGCTGATGGAGGAGACGCATGTCGGGAGGCGGCGGCAGGAGTGATTGGACCGAGACGGGAAGGCCGCCCTCGGCTGGCTCTGGCGGAGGTGGCGGCGGGACCGGGGTGGATCCCTGCGACATCGTCAGCCTGACCAACCTGAATTCGCCCAATCCGGCCGTAGTACCGACGCTCCGACCGGGCGACATCCTGGACGTTCACCTGCAGGTGGGGCCGCCGCGTGTGCTCCAGGCCCGCACGGCCTCCGGGCAGGTCGCTGGCAGCATCACCTCGCCCGAGATGCCGCGCATCATCGAGTGCATCCGCCAAGGGGTGACCTACGTGGCCGACGTCGTGACAGTCCGCGGCGGCGTGTGCCAGGTGAGGATCCACCGTTGAGCGCGCTGCTAGTCGCCGGGGGCGTCTACCGCGAACGTTGCGTCTGGCCGGATTGGCGCCGGACCTTCGGCTCGGCGGGCCGGGCCGCCTCGGCCGTGGCCTCATTGGTCGACAGCGTCGAGGTCCTGACGCCCGCCCCGCCCGAGGTGGCGGCCGAGTACGAGGCCGAGGCGAGGCTCGACGGGGTCAAGGTGCGGCTCGCACCGGCCGCTCCCGGCCTGCTGTTCGACTACGTCCACGGCCTGTCCATCCCGACGATCTCCCCCGCGCCCGCCGCGCTGCCGCCACCCGGGGTGTTCGACGCCGCGGCGCCGGTGGTCCTTCGGTTCGGCATGCTGGAGGCAAGCGCGCGGGTCAGGGCGGAGATGTGCGTCTACGACCCGCAGTCCGCCTTCGCGCCGGAGGCGTTCGCCGCGAACGGAAGCCGCGTGGCCCGCCTCGCCGTGGTCGGCAACCGGGGTGAGGTGTCCGCCCTCGGGGGCGACCCGGACCCCGTCTCCGCAGCAGGGTCGATGCTCGCCTCGGGGACGGAGGTGATCGTCGTCAAAGCGGGTAGCGCAGGTGCCTCCGTGGTGACGGCCTCCGGCGTCGGCACCGTCCCGGCGCGGCTGACCGAGAACGTCTGGCCGGTCGGCTCCGGCGACGTGTTCGCCGCGGCCTTCACCGTGGCCTGGGCCGTGGACGGGCTTTCGCCGGAGGAGGCGGCGGACTTCGCGTCCTACGCCGTCGCCGACTACGTGGAGAGCATGAGCCTGCCGATCTCCCCGGCGCTCCGCTCCGAGCGCCCGCCCCGCCAGCCCGTCACGGCGAAGGGCGGGAAGGTCTACCTCGCCGGGCCGTTCTTCTCGATGGGCCAGCGCTGGCTGGTGGACGAGGCGCGCAGGGGGCTGCGGGAACTCGGGATGCAGGTGTTCTCGCCCCTGCACGACATCGGGCGCGGCGCGGCCCACGAGGTCGCCCCGGCCGACCTCGAGGCGCTGCAGGGGTGCGGCTCGGTCCTGGCGCTGCTCGACGGCCTTGACAGCGGCACGCTGTTCGAGGTCGGCTACGCGCGCGCCATCGGACTGCCAGTCTACGGGCTCGCGCAGGTGACGTCGGAGGAGGACCTGAAGATGGTGACCGGCTCCGGGTGCCGGGTGTTCACCGACTTCGTCACCTGCCTGCACCACTGCGCCTGGGGCGCATGAGCACGGCCCTGCTCCTCTCGGGTGGCATGGACTCGGTCGCCATCGCCTGGTGGCGGCGCCCGGAGATCGCGGTCACCATCGACTACGGCCAGCGGGCCGCCGCCGCGGAGGTCCGCGCCGCCGCGGCGGTCTGCGCGGAACTCGGCATCGAGCACCTCGTGCAACGGGTCGATCTGGCGGCGCTTGGCAGCGGTGACATGGCGGGGCGGCCGCGGCTGGCTGAGGCCCCCGTCCCCGAGTGGTGGCCCTTCCGCAACCAGATGCTCGTCACGCTCGCCGCCATGGCCGTCATCCCGAGGGGCGCGCGGCGCCTGCTGATCGGCTGCCTGGCGACGGACGGCGCCCACGCCGACGGGCGTGCGGCGTTCGTCGAGGCGATGGACGGCCTGCTCGCCATGCAGGAAGGGGGCATGCGGCTGGAGGCGCCCGCCATCGGCCTGACGGCGGTCGAGCTGATCCGCGCCTCGGGCGTGCCGCCCGAGACCCTGGCGTGGGCACACTCCTGCCACGTCGCCGAGCACGCCTGCGGGATGTGCCGGGGCTGCCAGAAGCACTACGAGACGCTGGAGGCTCTCGGCCACGCACCCTACTGACGACCCATCCCCAAGGCCCGATCCCGGCGCGCCGCCCCCACTGGCATGGCCGGTTCGCCGCACGGTCGGCGGCTGGTCCCCACGGCCCCTGCCCCGGCGCGGCTTCGCCGACCTCCTCGCCGCGCGCCGGAGCCATCGCGCCCTCGCCAGGCCCACGCTCGGCGACGTCCTGGACGTGGTGGCGGCCGCCACCCTCGTGGGCTTCTTGCTCCCCGGCGACCCCCTGGGCCGCAGCCGCCGAACCGCTCCCTCCGCGGGCGCCCTACACCCGATCTCCGTCGTCGTCCTGCGGCCGGGTCCGCTGCCGATGCGCGTGGATCCCTGGTCGGGGCGGCTGCAGGCGCTGCGCCCGGCGGACGGGGCTGCCTTGCACCGCGGGGCGGAACGCCTCCACGAGATGCTGCCGGACGGCGAGCCGACCTTCCTCGCACTGCTGGGCGATCTCGGCCTCGTGGACGCCGCCTATGCCAACCCCGGAAGCCTGCTCTGGCGTGATGCCGGGGCGCTGCTCGCCACCCTGCATCTCTGCGCTTCCGCCCTCGGCCTGGGCTTCTGCCCATTGGGGGCGCTCGGCGGCGAGGTCGCGGCGGCCCTGTTCCCGAACGAATCGCGCGTTGTTGCCTGCGGGGCGGCGGCGCTGGGCGTTCCAAATACCCCAGCGCCTGCCGAACAGTAGCGGCCTCGCTGTGCCCCCCACGCCTCTGCCTCGCGCGCGAGCGGGCCGAGGCGGCGCATGTGGTCCCACATCAGCCCGTCCAGCACCGAGGCCCGGACCCCGATGGCGGCGGCGAAGCGCAGGAACGCCGCCTCCATGGCGAAGTAGTGCCGGGCCGGATCCCAACCGGGCGCGATGAACCCCGCGATCCTGCCCGCCCGGGCGATGTGCACGTCCACAATGGCCACGTCGTCGGATGCCCGGAAGTTGCGGACGATCCATGACGCCGTCTTCGGCCCTACGCCCGGCAGGGACACCAGGGCGTCCCGGAGCGCCCGGTCGGGAAGACCGGGATCAATGCCGGGTAGCGCGCGCAGGGCGCCCGAAAGCGCGCGGGCCTTGGCCCTGGGGAATCGGTAGCGCCGCATCCGCCCGCGCACCGCAAGGGGCTCCGCGAGGGCGCGTTCGAGCTCGGCAGCGTCCGGCGCGCCGCGCAGAAGGCCCAGGCGCCGCAACCGTTCGAACGCCGCGAGACCGAGTTCGGCGGGGATGCCGTGGCCGCCGAGCAAGCAGACGGCGACCTCCTCCGCGAGGTCGCGGCCCAGCGGGCCGGGCGCGTAGGTCCCCAGCTCCTCGTGCTGCCACGCCTGGCCCCGCCAATAGGCTGGCGTGAAAAGCGCGTCGAAGCGGCCCCACTCGATCCCGGGCAGCGCGTCCTCGTTGGCCGCGGGCAACGTGAGCACCACATCGCGCCCGCGGGCGAACGCCAGCATCCGTTGCATCAGCGCGCTCCTGCTCGATCAATCACAACTCAAGCATGGGCGAAGGAAACCGTGAATCCCCTCAACGACGTACTGGCTGCAGATTTCGCAACGCCACCGGTTGGTTAGACATGCAAAAGGCGCGAGGCGCTCAGATGCCCTGAGGCGCACATATTTTGATCCGGCCTGGGTACTATCGGGGGCAAGTAGGATCGGCCCAGATGGGCAGCATAACGCGTGTGGACAAGCGCAAGCTGCCGGCAGCGGCGCAGGAGGAACGCCGGCGACAGGTGATCGGACTGCGTCAGGCTGGCCTGACCTATGATGAGATCGGCTGATGAGATCGGCGCGCAGGTCGGCCTGAGCGCGACCAGGGTGTTCAACATCTGCCAGCGCTACGCCGAGCGGGGCGCGGCCGGGCTGAAGACTGGTCCGCGCGGGCCCAAGCCCGGGTACGGCCGGTTCCTCTCTACCGAGCAGGAGGCGGAGGCCCAGGCCCTGATCCGGCGCCACACGCCTGACGAGTTGGAGCTGCCTTTCGCCCTCTGAAGCCGGGCGGCGGTGCGGGAGCTGATCTGGCAGCGCTTCGGGGTACGGCTGGCGGTGCGGACCATGGTCACCTACCTCGCGCGCTGGAGCTTCACCGCCCAGAAGCGCTGCGGCGCGCCTACGAGCAGGCCCCGGCGGCGGTGCGGCGCTGGCTGCGGTGGGACTACCCTGCAATTGCCGCCCGGGCCAAGGCAAAGGGAGGCACCGTCTTCTGGGGTGACGAGACCGGTCTTCGCTCCGATGACGTGCGCGGTCGCGGTTACGTACCCTCAGGTCACACACCGGAGGTGCGGGTCGATTACAGGCGGGCGAACCTCGGCCTGATCTCGGCGGTGACCTACCCCGGATCATTCACGGCGGCATCCGCGGCTTCATTTCGGCTGCTGGGTAGGTCGCGGCCTGGTTGTGCGGACACGGCGGCCCTGCGTCGGTCGTGATGCCGGACGTCGGGATGCGGATCGCAGGTCTGGCGGGTTGCAACGCGTGGACACTCGCGGGGCACGACGCCCCGCCGTTCAGCAGGCGAGCCGCGGCAGGCGGTCCAGCACGAGGCGGATGATTGCCTGGTCGGGCAGGCCGAGGGCAGGTGCAGCGCGACGCGGGTCTTCAGCTCGACGACCCGCACGGCGAGCTTCATCAGCCTGAGGCGCAGCGTGTCGAACTGCGCGACCCGCCAGGCCGAGCGCTTCGGCATCAGACTGCGCACGGACCAGAGCAGCCAGTAGGCGCCGGTGTGCAGCATCAGGCGGAACTGGTTGGCGGTCGCCCGGCAGCACGACGTGCGATCGGCGGCAAGGTGCTGCTTCCAGGCCTTGATATGGTTCTCCGCCTGGCCGCGCTGGCAGTAGAGGTTTTCGTACAGCGTGCGCGGACTGCCGCCCGCCAGGTTGGTGACGACAAACCGCGTGTCGGTGCCGAGCGGTCCAGCCTCCACTCGGGCGATGATGCGCTCGACCCGCGACCAGCTGCGGGCGCCGTCGAGAAACTCCTTGTAGCGGCGCAACTTGCCGCTGCCCGGGCGGGCAGCCTGTCGGGCCGCGGTGCTCTGCTCGAGCGCCAGGACGTGCCGGCGCAGCGTGCTGCTGGTGGCCACGCCCAGGATGAAGTCGAGGCGAGCCTGGCGGCAGAAGTCCAGCACCTCCGGCGTGCAGAAATGGCTGTCGCCGCGGAACAGGATCTCGACCCGTGGCCAGTGGCTGCGGATCTCGCGGACGAGGCGCCGGAGAAAGGCGCGGGCCTCGACGCCGGTCGGGCGGCGGGCCGGGCGCAGCATGGCGGTGACCGGCCGACCCTCGCCATCGAACACCAGCAGCGGCTGGAAGCCGTAGCCGTCGTGATAGGCATTGAACAGCCGCATCTGCTGTTCGCCATGGACCGGATCGAAGGTGTCGTCGATATCCAGCACGATCCGCTTCGGCACCTGCCGCAAGCTCGCGCAGTAGAGCGCCACCATGGCGCGACCCATCTGCAGCAGGGCGCGCGTGCCGGGCAGGTTCTCCAGCCGCGAGATGGTCGGCTGCGAACACAGCGCCGCCGCCTCGGGCAACCGGTCGAGCGCGAGCTTGAACGCCGGGTCGTGCCGCAGCGCCGTCGCGTCGTTGCCGTCCTCGTAGCCGGCGGCGATCATGAACAGGCGGAAGCGGATGATGTTGGCCAGCCGGTGCGTCACCTGCGCGGGCGCCCGCCGGTCGTCGAGGCAAGCGGCGAGCCGGTCGGCTATGCCGAGGCGGCGCTCGATCTCCCACAGCGCCAGCACCCCGCCATCAGACGACAACTGCCCGCCGTCGAAGCGGGCTACCAGCGACTTGCCGCCGACCGGTGACAGACCGGGCAACGGCAGGGCATTCTCAACCTTGACGGGCATGGTCTCCGGCGGGCGAAGGATTCTGGGGTCGCAGCCAAATCCTACGTAGCCTCAACGGCTTGCACCATGCCCGTCAGACCGCGTGAATGATCCGGGCTACCAGGGCGAGCTGCGCTGGATGGGGCTGGGCGGCGCCATCAAGGCACTGGACCTGCTCCGCTTCCTCACCCGCCTGGTCCGGGATGCCGGGCAGAAGGTCTTCCTCATTCTCGACCGCCTGCCGGTCCATCGCTCGGCCAAGGTCCGCGCTTGGCTCGTCGGGCGCGAGGCCGAGATCGAGGTGTTCTACCTCCCAGGTTACAGCCCGGAGCTGAACCCGAATGAGGGCGTCAACGGCGACCTGAAGCAGGCGGTCACCCGCGAGGAGCCGGCGCGCAGCAAGGCGCAGCTCAAGCGCACCGTGGTCGGCCACCTGCGCAAGCTGTCGAAGCTGCCCGGCCGAGTGCATAGCTTCTTCGGGCACAAGACCTTCCGCTGCGCTTCATAGATCAAGCTCACCCAGGCCGGATCGATAATCTTGCCATGACAGGACCAGTCACAGCCCGAGGTCGGGACCAAGGACCGCGCGGCTCCCCCATCCGCATAAGCTATTGACAGCGGGTGATGCCGGTCTGGGCTGCCCGGAGACAAGATCGTAGTTGGGCAACATTAAAATTGCTAGGCACGACAACGTTGATTCGCTCGCGCGGGAGGTTCACGCCGCGAACGCCAAGCTCCGGCGAGCTTTTCCATGTCCTGGGCAATTGGTGCCTCTGGATGACGAGGCGGCGGGCTGTGTCCTCGGGTGTTTCCTTGGGCCTTTTCACGCGCGCATGCTCGTCTGGATTGTAGAGCTCGGCCGTCAGCACATCGGTCTCGATGTCGATCACAGTTGGCATGCGACGCGCCACTGACATGATCCATCGCTGGTCTGGCGGGTCTGTCGGTGTCAGGCCGACTTTTGCCAGCACCTTGTACTGCTGCGGAGGATCATCACCCCAGGGGCTCGCCCTGAAGACGGTGACCTTGATGTACTCGCTACCGCCCTGCGTGACTTGCTCCGCTAGGTAAACTGCGGTGGCGAGCCAGTCGGCGGGCTCACCTGTCTCAACCGCGGCCGACACGCCAGTCTGCGCGATGCCTCCTCCAGATAAGCGTAGGCGGGATGCATGATGCAGGCGGAAGGGCTGAACAGTGCCCGTGACGCCGCCTGCACACGCTGGATCGCTTGACCCGTTAGTCAAACATCGCATTGCATCAGCTGAGGCTGCAACAGCCGGGTAAGAAGAGGTCAGCATCAGGGGTAGAGCGAACAGTGCGCGGCGGCGAAGAGGCACGATGGAATTCCGTAGCGTGCAATGACCTGAACTCTACGCGCACCCGCTAATTGCACCTAATCGCCCAAGCTGCTGGGCTTTTGAGGCACGGTGCCGGATACGAGAACCCGCGCACCTGGTGGTACCCGTTCGGACAGAGGTCGGAGTGGTTTGGGCTGCGGCGGGTTGTCCCTGTCCCAGGCGACCGCCTCGGCGATCTGCTCGGCCGTGATGCTGGGGTAACTGCGCAGGATGTCTTCGACTGGTACGCCGGTGTTGGCGGCGCAGGCGATGTCGCGGGCCGGGACGCGCGTGCCCTTAATCACCGCCTCTGAGCCGCCGAGGATGTCGGGATCCACCAAAATCATAACCCATTGTCCCAAAAGCGTTTTTCCCGCATTTCTGCGATTCGGTCGATTTGCGGGATAAATCGGCCTATCTCAGAGACATAGACCTTTTCAACGGAAGACATCCCTAATTCCGGGCGCCCAGACTAGGCTTCATACAGGGCACACCATGAGCCCGGAGGCCGAGTGGATCTAGCCGCTCAAAATGCCGCCACCCCGATCCTTTGGGCAGCCGGCGTGTTTGCCATCGCGCTCGGCGGCGCCGACCCATTCACAGCAGCGATTGTGGAAGTGCTCGAGACGGGTGCCAAGACTTCGTGTCAGACACCGCCCACTCGCCCGTCACTTGGCCGACAAGACTTTCACGACCGCCAAGAGCGCCGGCATGTGATCAGGCCGTATGCCTCCAGCAGGCGGCAGACGGGCGCCTCGGAGATGAAGTAGTGCTGCTGTCCGGTGAAGCCCACCGCCAACTCACGCGGCAGTAGCAGTCCTCGCCGATGTTCGGCCTGCAAGCACGGCGACCGCCGCAATCAGGCCGAAAACCTCGCGCTCAACGATGGATGGCAGGCACCTGCTGCGGCGCTGCACAGCCATGCAACGGAAGGGTTAGAAGACCGCTTGGTCCGCCTGGGCGCAGAGCGGACGTCGTGCACGGGCGCGTGACCCTGTCCATTTCGGGGCCCCGTGTTGGCGGTTCCATGACCGGCGCCGATGGCAAGGGGAGCTGCCTCTGTACACCCCGGTGGGCGGCCCGTAGCGGCAGGGACGGCATACCGGTTGCCACCGAACTGCCGAAGGTGGTGACCGCGTCATCGATGATGGCCTTCGTCAGCACGCGCCGGTGCCCGAAGGAGCGGCCCTCCGCCATGAGCAGCGAGGAGGCCCCGACGTCCCCGATGACGTTCAGCACGAAACTTGCAAGCCGTGGCGAAACCACGCCCCCCCACAGCACCGCGAACCGAAGGGTGCGCACGCAGCTCCCGACGCGATTCGGGTTCGGCTCCAGGTTGACGTCCAGGAACCGGTTGTCGAGGTCCGCCAGATAACCGTCTCGGCAGACGACCCGCTTCCTGCTCAGCGAGTACAGGACAGCATCCCAGTTGAAGAAGGTGGTCTCCAGCAGGTCGTCCACCCTGGCGACCTCTCGGTGGCCATGGACGCGGGCCCATGTGCGGTTGAGGAGCCAGACGTCCGCCTTCCAGGTGGTGGAGAGCGCCCAACCACCGAACCGGTTCTCCACGGCCCCGTACTCGCGCAGCAGCGCGCGGAGTTCCGGGGTCTCCGGGGCGTCCACAACCAGGTCGACGTCCGAGCAGAAGCTCGCATAATCGTCCCTGAGCAGCAGGTCCCGCAGCATCCCCCCGACGATCGCCACCTCACCGAAGCGCCCCAGGCGCACGGCGAGTTCGCCCACGGAGCGGCGCCCGCCACGAGAGTCACCGATAAAGCAGCTGAGGCGCCGCCGCAGGCGGTCAAACCTTTCGCAGGCTGGCACCAACGTGGTACTCCCCGAGCTTCCGGTGCAGGAACACAGCGTACGAGTCTGTCATGCCAGACACCATGTCGGCCAGCAGCTGAAGTTCCCTGTAGCGTATGGGGACGCTCCGGTCCTCCCTGGCTGCCTGCTCGAAGGCCGTCCTGTAGTTCTCCGAGATGTGACGGTAGGCCAAGTCGGCGAACGGGCTCGAGCGCTTCGACCCCGGGTCCGCGTAGCTCTCGCGTTCCACGATGCCGCGCCAGAGCATGGACATCAATTCCTGCAGCTTGTTGAATCCGTCCACCTCGATGCCCAGGACATCCTTGTCGCGGAACGCGTGCTCGACGTCGAACTTCTTCAGCGCCGCCACCAGGCTGGCCGCTGGGCCCACCTCCAGGAGCGGCTGGTCCAGCCTTCCCACCATAATGTCCTCGTAGCGCTCGCCCCAAGCGTAGACCAGCGCGGACACCAGCGTGCCGATGGCGTGCACGCGGAATTTCTGCATCGAGACGTCGTTCAGCTCGCTCGGCGCGAGGCGGGCGCTGCGGACGGCGGCATGGTCCATGCGCGATCGCGCCACCACGAACTTAACCCCCTCGTCTCCCTCGGCGGCCGCCTCTAGGTAGGCCATGAGGTCCGAGAACGAGACCAGGCCCTTCTTGACCGTGTCCTCGGTGTCGATGACCGAGTAGGCGATGTCGTCGCAGGCCTCCAGGACATGGGCCAGCGGGTGCCTCATCCCCTCCGCAAGGCCGGCCTCCTGCCTGGCCTTCTCGATCCAGGCGGCTTCCGAGGCGAAGAAGCCAACCTTCCTGGCGCCGACCGGCCCGGACTTGACGGCCGAACCGGAGGGGACGACGTACTTCATCAGCGCCGTGAGGGTTCCGCAGGTCAGGTTCAGCCCGAAGCCGTTCGTCGACGCCTGCAGGCGCATGACCAGCCGCATGGTCTGAGCGTTGCCCTCGAACCGCAAGAAGTCCTGGATCAGGTCCGGCCTGCGGTGGGCCGCGTCGCGCATGTCCCGCGCGCCCCGGAGCTCGACGCCGCGGGCGCCCTCGGGCGGCTGGCCATCGTCGAATTTACCGAAGCAGATCGCGGCCCGGGCTTCGAACCAGTGGCGCATCGCCTCCTCACCCCGGTGCCCGAATGGCGGGTTGCCGAGGTCGTGCGCGAGCCCGGCGGCAGCCAGCAGGGCGGGAATGGTCCGCTGGTGGCCGTCGATACCGCGGTCCGGGAGGAAGCTGTAGGCCAGGTGCGTTCCCACCGACCGCGCCAGGGCGGAGACCTCGTCTGAATGGGTCAGCCGGTTGCGGACACTGTCGTTCCGCTCCAGCGGAAACACCTGGGTCTTGTCGGCGAGGCGCCGGACCGGCGCCGCGAATCGAACCCGGTCGTAGTCGCGCTCCGCTGGCGTTCGCGTGTTTGCCAGCCAAGGCGGCGCGGCGACGTCGGCGCTCTGGGCAGGCGGGCCGTCGACGATGTCATCCAAACGCTTGCCGCTGAGCAGCTTACTCCAGTTCAGCACTACGCCCTCCGCGCACCTACACCCAGGCTAGAGGGCTTCAGGAACGATTCCCAGGCCTGAAGGCTCGGCCACGCCACGGGGGAGGCGGGATGCCGCCACCCGGGGGGAGTGCATGGTAGGCCGTCCGGGTTTCTTCCGGAAAGGGAGAACGAGGTTCGTGGCTTCAAATGAATCCCTTGCACGACGTGATACAGTTGAAGGCTTCCCCAGATGGCTCAGGTAACCCCAAAGGTTGTGTCGCGAGGTCCGTGATTGCGGAACCGCACTCGTGACGCTTGACTTTTGGGCCCAAAAGTGGGAGGGTCTGCTCCGGAGGTGAGGCGTGGCCGGAGAGATCGATTTCGGAGACGTGCTGGGCGCGGCGGAGGAAGGGTCAGCGGAGCGCCTGACGCTCTACATTCCCAGCCAAGATCGCAATGGCGTCGCGTTTGATCCCGGACCGTGGATTGAAGATGCGCTGAAACTGCTTTCGAGCATTGGCGGTGGAGCTACCGCGATGCCGCCGGCAGACGGAGCTTGGCTCGATCTCGAAAGACAGACGCTGGTCCGCGAGAAGGTCGTGCTCGTCTACACCTTCATCGATCCGGAACGTCTGGAAGAGAAGCTGTCGGAACTGAGGCGCTATCTCCACCGTCTTGGCCGAGAAACCGGCCAGGGCGAGGTGGTGTGTGAGTTCCAAGGGGTGCTTTTCAAGATCCGCGACTACGACCAGTGATGGAGGGCGGAATGGCTCGGAACGCAGTGTTCACGACGACCACCAAGCGCCCCGCAAATGTGGCGCTTCGGACGAAGCGACGTGTTGGAGCGAACGTGCTGGCGGAGGCGCTCGGGGCGGCGGAGTCTGTTCCGTTGCCGAGTGGGCCGGATACCCCGCCGGGCTTCGTGGCGCTCAGGCAGGAGGTCGCCAAGGCGCTGCGATCGACTGGCGGACGGCCAGGCTTGCCCGACGCCGAGCGGCGCAAGATACCCGTGACAGACACGGTCTGGCGCGCGGTGTCGGAGGCGGCCAAGGAAATGTCCAAGGCCGGCTTTCATCCGAGCCCGGCGCAGGTGGCCAGTGTCATCCTGGAGATTGCCGTGCGCGACATGCCGGGCCTGGTGCGTCGGGCAGAGCACGCCTTGCGCGCGTCAGCGGGCAGCAAAGAGCGTGAAGTCTCCCTGGGGTGACACGTCGGGACACGCATTGTCGCCCGGGACGAGCTGGATTTCGCCTGAGCTCAGCCGACGTCCTGGTTGGCAGAACCTCTGCTCAAGCGGTCTTCTTCTGCGCCACGAAATCGCGGTAGGTCCGCCGTGGCAACGCTGTCAGACGCCCGAGGAGCCGGTCGAAGCTGGTATACCGGGCATTGCGGCGATCCCAGCGCCAGGCGAACTCGTCGAGGTGGGCCTGCAGATGCGGCCGGCGGAAGCCGTGGAAGGTGCCGGTGCCCCAGCGTTTGAGCAGCGAGAACACCCGGCGCCGCCATCTTGCCCACCACCTTGCGGTGTCAGCGGCGGCAGAAATGCGCGGTTTGACGGCGCATCTTTGTTGCTGGTGTGCAGCCAAGCCGTGTTCCAGCTGCCCAGGCCGAGTTGGGCCTGCAGTTGCAAAGCGCTGATCCCGTTCGAATGGCTGGTGACGATGTGGATCGCGGTGAGCCAGGTCCGCAGCGGCAACTTGCTGCGGTGCATTACGGTGCCTGCTGTCACCGAGGTCTGCCGGTGACAACCTGCGCATTCCTGGCTGTGTCCATGAATGTTGGCCCACCAGTGCTGACGAATTCTGGCCCACCTGCCGCTTCTGACCGCCCTGGCCGGGCCGCGGCCCGGCCAGGGCGGTCAG
>NZ_QLIX01000044.1 GCF_003258945.1 Roseicella frigidaeris
GCATCGCTTGCGCCTTCGTCCGCTTGGCCATGATCCGCATCATGCTGCGACGGCTGGCCGCAACCCCCTCCGCCTGAATCAGAACTTCCCGGATGGGCTCTGACGTATCGATCGCTTTCGCCGTCTTGGCCCGCTGGCAGCATCCGTGCGGAAATTTGCGGTAAGGGCCTGAGCGGGGTCAGATCGAAGCCGTCTCGGCCGTCTCGTCCTGCGGCCAGCCCAGGAAGTAGGTGCCGTTGGGGATGATGCGGGCGTGCTGGAGCGGCCAGACGTGGGCGAGGTCGGCGGGATCGATCTCGGCCCCGCCCGCGCGGAGGCGCCCCACCACGCGCTCGATCTGGACCGTGTTCCACAGCACGGCGGCGTTGGACAGCAGCCCGAGGCAGCTCGCCTTGCTCATCACCTCCTCGTAGTCGCCGACCCGGAACTCGCCGCGGTTGGCGAAGAACAGCCAGCGCGCGAGCGAATGGCGCGCCTCGCCGCGGTTGAGCTGGCGCTGGATGGCCAGGCGCGTCGGTTCCTCGTGGATGTAGCGCAGGATGAAGAGCGTCTTGCACGCGCGGCCCAAGGCCGTCAGCGCCTTCGAGACCCGGTCCGCCGGCGAGGCGCTGATGAGCCGCTGCAGCACGACGTGCGCGGGAGCGGTCCTGTCCCGCAGCGAGGCGGCGATGCGCACGAGCTGATCCCACTGCTCGGCGATCAGCGCCGTGTCCACCACGCCGCGGAACAGCGGCTCCAGCGGGCCGTGATCCGTGTTCTTGTCCAGCTTGTAGATCTGCTGGTCGGGTAGGTCCTTCAGCCTGGGCATGAAGGCGATGCCCAATAAATGACATAACCCGAACAATTGCTCGGTAAAGCCGTGGGTGTCTGTCGTGTGGACCAGCGGCCGGACCAGCGTGTCGTTCTCCAGCAGCCCGTCCAGCACGTAGCCGGCCTCGCGCGGGGCGCAGGAGATCGCCTGCGTCGCGAACACGCCGAACCGGTCGGAGAGGTGGGTGTAGAGGGTGATCGCCCGGTCGTAGTAGCCGAAGTAGCGGGGGTAGACCGCGCCGAGCAGGCCGTCGCGCTGCACGGCGAAGCGCTGGCCGTCGGAGGAGGACAGGGTGCCGTCGCCCCAGGTGGCGCTGAACGGCAGCGCGTGGTGGTGGTCCACCACCGCCTTGCTCGCCGTCTTCAGCGTCGCCTCGCGCAGGAACCACTGCGAGGCGTGGTGCAGGCGGTCGGGCGTCATGCCCTCGATGCTGCCGGCCATGGCGGCGACGCCCAGATTGGTGCCGTGCGCGATGAGCGCGGCCAGCAGCGTGCGGTAGGTGTCCTCCCCGCCCCTCGGCTCGTAGCCGCCGAGCGGGGCGAGGGCGCGGGTCAGGCCGGTCCAGCGGTCCACCTGGCGCAGCAGGTCCTCGACGCGGACCTGCGGCAGGCTGGCGGCGATGACCGCGCGCAGCTTGCGCAGCCCGGGCGTGACCGGCAGTGCGTCGGGCTGCCGCAACCGCAGCTCGCCGTCCTGGATGCGCGCGAACAGGTTGCGCGGGAGGCCGCACGCCGCCGCGCCGGCGGCCTCGTCGAAGCGGGCGCGCAGGGCGGCGAGCGCCTCGTCGGGCCGGGGCGGCACGGGCAGGCGGGCGTAGACGTCCCCCTTCGCCTCGGCCCACTGCTGCTCGCCCATGAGCAGGTTCCAGAACGACACGTGCCGGCGGCTCGCGGCCAGGAACAGGTCGCCCGAACGCAGTGCGTCGCGCACCGCGAAGGCGAGCGCGATCTCCCACAAGGCCCGGCGTGGCCGCTGGCCGGCCGGGCAGGCCAGCTTGCGCCAGGCGGCCGGGACGAAGTGCCGGGGCGCGTCGTCCAGCAGTGCCTCCGAGGCGCCCGCGTCCAGCATGCGCGCGACCTCGATGGCGGCGAGCAGGGCCTCGCTGCCGGCCGCCGCCTCGAAAGGCAGGCGGAGGAAGGCGGGGAGGTAGCGGCGCAGGTCGCCGTAGCGCGCGGCCAACTCGTCCAGGAGGCCGCGCTCCTCCAACCGGGCGAAGGCGCGGCAGTCCGCCGCCGCCCCGCGCAGCGCGGCCTCCTCGACGGCCTCGTAAAGCCGGGAAATGGGTGCGTCGCGGTCGGCGTCGAGCAGCACGTCCACGGCGCCGAGCAGGGTGTCCAGCCCGCTCTTGGCCCGCCGGCGCAGGGCGCGGTGCTTCTCCTCGTATGCGAGCCGGGAACGCCGCTCGAACCCGGTCATGTACTGGTCGTGCATGGCCACGACCTGGTCGAGCAGCCCCTTGCGGGTCTCGACCAGGAAGGCCGCGACGAGGGCGTGCCGCTTGGGCGGGGCGAAGCGCCTGAGCGCCTGGGCGTCGTAGCGGCGCCCGAGCTGGGCGAGATGCTGCTGCAGCTGCGGCGTCGCGGCCGAGAGGTCCGCTCCGGCCCCGAGCAGCTCGTCCAGCAGGTCGAGCCGGGCGAGACGAGCCGAGATCGCCTTGGCCCGCGCCGCGGGCGGGGGTTCCTTGAGGTGGGCGAGCGGGGAGCGGTGCTCGCCCTCGGGCACGTCCACCAGGTCCTCGATGGCGTCGCGCAGCCGTTCCGGCAATCCGGCGGCGATGCGCTCGAACAGGTCCTGGACGGCGTGCGCCGCGGCGGAGGCGACCAGGCGCTCCAGCGTGCCCGGCGCCGGCAGCACGACGCGCGCGGTGCGCAGCAGGTCCTCGGCCAGCGCCAGCAGCGGCCCGGGCGTCATGCCCTCGGCCGCGCGCTCCTGCAGCCGGTCGCGCAGTCTCTGTTCGGCGGCGTGATCGAACTCGCCCCAGCCCAGGTGCCGGCGGATGCGCGCGAGCTGGGCGCTCTCGGTGGCGGGCCGCTCCGGCTTGGGCAGCGCCAGCACCGGGTCGAGGCCGAGCTGGGCGGCGAGGTGGTTCACCGCCTCGGGCGGCACGCGCCGGTAGTCCGCGGCGAAGCGGCCGGTGGCGCGCAGGGTGCAAAGCTGGACGGCGCAGCGCAGCCGGTGCTCCGCCCCGCGTGCCCGGAGCACCTCGGCCGCGTCCGCTGCGGTCAGTGTCCAGCGCCGGGCGAGGGCGTCCTCGCCCGTGTCGCCCCGAGGTGCGTTGGCCCGGGAGCCCACCCGCGGTCTCGGTCAGGACGCGTGGGGCGGGCGCTCGGCAGCGCGCCCGGCGCCGAGCAGCGCGATGCCCGGCGCCTTGAGCGTGCCGTCGGCGTGCAGGTAGTGGTACAGCGTGCTCGCGGGCACGCCGCCCAGCTCGCGGCAGATCGCGGGGACGCAGCGGCTCCCGTCGGCCATCAGGTGCTGGGCGTAGCGCAGGCGTTCGGGCGTCATCCGGCGCGGGCGGCCGCCCTTGCGTCCCCTCGCGCGCGCGGCGGCGAGGCCCTCCTTCACGCGCTGGCGGATGACGTTGCGCTCCATCTCGGCGAAGGCGGCCTGGATCTGCAGGAAGGCGCGGCCCATGGGGGTGGTGGTGTCGAAATCGGCGTTCAGCGCGCGGAAGCCCACGCCCCTGGCCTTCAGCTCGTCCACCAGCCGGATCAGCTCGCCGGCGAGCCGCCCGAGGCGGTCGAGATCGAGCACGACCAGCACGTCGCCCTTGCGCAGGTAGTCCAGGCACGCCTTGAGGCCCGGCCGGTCGGCGTTGGCCCCGCTGCCGCGGTCGTCGAAGATGCGTTGGCACCCGGCGGCCCGGAGGGCGTCGATCTGGCGGTCGAACACCTGCCGCTCCTCGCGGGTGGACACCCGGGCATAGCCGACCAATTCCATCGCCTTCGCGCCCCTGCCCGCTCACGACAACCTCTGCCAGGGCGGGTTATTCGTCAACTGATTGCTGCGGGGTTGTCGTGAAGCGAAAGGCCGGATCCGGCGTGCCGGCCGGCCGCTCACGACAAAGACTTGGTTTTCGCGAGTTCGCGCCCGCCGTCGGCGTGCAAGGGGTCGCCGTACGATTTGCTGGAGGCCGCGCGTCGAGGCGGCGGGGCCCGGGCCGGGCCAGTCACCCGGCTCCGCCCCCGGTGCCGGACCGCGCCGGCGTGGCGGCCGCCGCGGCGCCGATCCGCCCCGCGCCCATCCGCCGCAGCGAGACCTCCAGCCGCGCCTCGGCCTCGCGGATCTCCTTCAGCGCGCCGTGGGTGAAGCTGATGTGGCGCTCGGCCGCGGCGCGGGCGGCCTCGGGGTCGCGCGCGGCGATGGCGTCGTGGATGGCGCGGTGCTGGTCGCGCAGCAGGTCGCGCACCTCGGGGCGGGTGTAGAGCTTCTCGCGGCTGTAGAACACGCCGGCGCGCAGCATCCGCGACAACGCCCGCATCACGTGCAGCAGCACGGCGTTGTGGGTCGCCTCGTAGATGGCGATGTGCAGGTCGGCGTCGGCCTCGGCCTCGGGGACTGGGTCCCGCTCGCCATGCGCCGCGTCGATGCGGCGCATGCAGGCGGCGATCGCCTCGAGGTCCACCTCGGTCGCCCGCTCGGCGGCGAGGGCGGCGGCGTCGCCCTCGATGAGCTCGCGGAACTCCAGGTAGTCGTAGGTGGTCTCGGCGCGGGAGGCGAGCAGCGCCGCCAGCGGGTCGGTGATGCTGGTGCCGAGCGGGGCGACGTGGGTGGCACCGCCGGGCTCGCCGACGAGCAGGCCCTTCTCCTCCAGGATCTGGATGCCCTCGCGCAGGGTGGGGCGGGAGACGCCGAGGCGCTCGGCGACCTCGCGCTCGGGCAGCAGGCGCTCGCCGGGGCGCAGCGATCCCTCGAGGATCAGGGCCTCGACGTGGCGCGCCACGGTCGCGGCGGCGCGTCCCGGCGGTTTCTGCGTCGAATCGGGGGGCAAGGCCGGCGCCTCCGGTTGGTTTCACTCGTGCAGTCTGGCACGTGAAAGCGATCTGTCCAAGACAGATTGCCTGGGCTTCACAATTTTCCATTTGACAGTTTTAGTCAATGTATTTTACCAAGCTTTATTCAATGGGAAATCGCGTTGTCGCCGCCCACCAGGGCGGGCCAGCAGCGGACCGACCCGGTGGGAGGATGCGATGCGTGACAGACCAGGCAGGGCTTGGCCCTACGCTGCCGGCGCCGCCGCGGCGGCGCAGCCCCCCGCGGCCGCCCGCACCCTCATTCCATGCCGCCGACGCCGGCCGGAAGCGTGCCCGAGGTGGCACCCGGTCCGATGGCTGCCGCCCTGACCGGCCGGCAGGCCCGGTTCCGCGGCCCCCTCCACCCGCCCACCACCGCGCCGCGCCCGCACCGCCTGCCGGCCGGGTGAGGCCGCCCACCGCCTTCCCGCCATCCCCCAGCCAGGGAAACGTCTCATGGTCTGGTCACAGGTATACGACCCGTTGAACAACATGTGGCTCTCGACGCTGCTCGCGGCCGTGCCGATCGTCGTGCTGCTCGGCGCCATCGGCCTGCTCGAGATCAGGGCGCACATCGCCGCCGCGCTCGGCCTGCTCGCTGCGCTCGTCATCGCCGTGATCGGCTTCGGCATGCCGGCGGACATGGCCGCTGCCACCACCCTCTACGGCGCCGCCTACGGGCTGCTGCCGATCGGGTGGATCATCCTCAACGTGATCTTCCTCTACCGCCTGACCGAGGAGGCGGGGCTGTTCACGGTGCTGCGCGACAGCATCGCCTCGATCACCCGGGACCGGCGGCTGCAGCTGCTGTTCATCGCCTTCTCCTTCGGCGCCTTCTTCGAGGGCGCGGCCGGCTTCGGCACGCCGGTGGCGGTGACCGGCGCCATGCTGATCGGCCTCGGCTTCTCGCCGCTGGCCGCCTCCGGCCTGTCGCTGATCGCCAACACGGCGCCCGTGGCCTACGGGGCGCTGGGCACGCCGGTGATCGCGCTGGCGGCCGTCACCGGGCTCGACCTGCTCGAACTCTCCGGCATGATCGGGCGGCAGCTTCCGCTGTTCTCGCTGATCGTGCCGTTCTGGCTGATCTGGGCCTTCGCCGGCTTCCGCGGCATGCTCCAGGTCTGGCCGGCGCTGCTGGTCAGCGGCCTCTCCTTCGCCGTGCCGCAGTACCTGGTGTCCAACTTCCACGGCCCCTGGCTGGTGGACGTGGTGGCCGCCATCTCCTCGATGGTCTGCCTCGCCGGCTTCCTGCGCGTCTGGCACCCGAAGACGCTGTGGCTGGCCACCAGCCGCACCGAGGACCCGACGGTGGACAACGCGCCGGCCTCCGGGCCCCGCTCGGTCGGCGCCGCGGCGGCGGCGCGCGCCGAGGGCGGCGCGGTGCTCCGCGCCTGGCTGCCCTGGGTGATCCTCTCCGTCTTCGTCTTCCTCTGGGGCGTGCCGCAGGTGAGGGCCTTCCTCGACGGCCTCTGGATCTGGCGCCTGCCGGTGCCGGGGCTGCACAACATGGTCATGAAGGTGCCGCCGGTGGTCGCCGAGCCGCACGCCGAGGCGGCGGTCTACAGCCTGAACCTGCTCTCCGCGACGGGCACCGGCATCCTGCTCGCCGCGATCGTCGCCGGCCTGGTGATGCGCTACTCGCCGCTCGCCCTGCTGCGCGCCTATGGCCAGACCTTCTGGGTGATCCGCTATTCGCTGCTCACCATCGCGGCGATGCTCGCGCTCGGCTTCGTCACCCGCTACTCCGGCACGGACGCCACGCTCGGCCTCGCCTTCGCGCAGACGGGCTGGATCTACCCGCTGTTCGGCACGCTGCTCGGCTGGCTCGGCGTGGCGCTGACCGGCTCCGACACCGCCGCCAACGTGCTGTTCGGCGGGCTGCAGAAGGTGACGGCGCAGCAGCTCGGCCTCTCGCCGGTGCTGATGGCGGCGGCCAACTCCTCCGGGGGCGTGATGGGCAAGATGATCGACGCGCAGAGCATCGTCGTCGCCTCCACCGCGACCAGGTGGTACGGGCACGAGGGCGACATCCTGCGCTACGTCTTCTTCCACTCCATCGCGCTGGCGGTGCTGGTCGGCCTGTTCGTGATGCTGCAGGCCTACGTCTATCCCTTCACCCTGCTGGTGCCCTAGACTCAGGAGCCGAGCCGCGCGGGGCGGGTCCGCCCCGCGCGGCGCACCTCCTTCCAACCCTCCGAGGAAGAGGCCGCGCCGCCATGACCGCCAACCCCAGGGGAACCGAGCAGTGCCCCCGCGTCGGCCTGTTCGTCACCTGCCTCGCCGACGCGATACGCCCCCGGCTCGGCTTCGCCGCCTTGCACCTGCTCGAAGCCGCGGGGTGCGCGGTGGAGGTGCCGCGGGCGCAGACCTGCTGCGGGCAGCCCGCCTACAACTCGGGCGACAGCCGGGGTGGGGCGGCCCTCGCGCGCCGGGTCATCGCGGCGTTCGAGGGCTACGATTACGTGGTCGTCCCCTCCGGCTCCTGCGCCGGCATGATCCGCATGCACTACCCCGAAGCGCTGGCGGGCGACCCGGCGTGGCTGCCCCGGGCCGAGGCGCTCGCCGGCAGGACGCACGAGCTGCTGAGCTTCCTCGTGGACGTCAGGGGATGGCGGCCCGAGGGCGTGTCGCTCGCGGCCAGCGCCACCTACCACGACTCCTGTGCCGGCCTGCGCGAACTGGGCATCCTCGCCCAGCCGCGCGCCCTGCTGCGGGAGGTCGAGGGGCTGGAGTTGCGCCCGCTCACCGGCAACGACGTGTGCTGCGGCTTCGGCGGCACCTTCTGCGTGAAATACCCGTCCATCTCCAACGCCATCGTGAAGGAGAAGGCCGTGCTCATCGAGGCTACGGGGACGGAGCTGCTGCTGGGGGGCGACCTCGGCTGCCTGATGAACATGGCGGGCGCCCTGCACCGCCGGGGCAGCAAGGTGCGCGCCTTCCACACGGCCGAGGTGCTGGCCGGCATGGGCGGCGGCCCGGCCATCGGCGAGGAGGGCTGAACCATGGCGGCGGTGTTCCAATACGGCGTCGCCCGGGCGCTGTCCGACCCGAACCTGAAGCTTGCCATCGACCGAACCACCGTCACGGCGGAGCGCAAGCGCGCGGCGGCGCTGGCCGACTACCCGCAGTTCGCCGCGGCGCGGGAACGCGGGACGGCGATCAAGGACCACGTCGTCGCCAACCTGGACCACTACCTCGAAGAGTTCGAGCGCAACGCGACGGCGAGCGGCGCCAAGGTGCACTGGGCCGCGGATGCGGACGAGGCGTGCCGGATCGTGCTGGGCATCTGCCGGGAGGCCGGCGCGCGCCGGGTCACGCGGGTGAAGTCGATGCTGGGCGAGGAGATCGGCCTGCCGCACGCCCTGGAGGAGGCGGGGATCGAGCGGGTGGAAACGGACCTCGCCGAGCACATCGTCCAGCTCGCGGGCGAGACGCCGTCCCACATCGTCTGGCCCGCCCTGCACAAGACGCGCGAGCAGGTCTCGGCCTTGTTCAAGGCCGCGCACCGCGTCCCGCACGAGGCCGACACCGTGGAGGCCATGGTCGAGAGCGCGCGGCGGGAGCTGCGCGACCGCTTCCTCTCGGCCGAGGTGGGCATTTCCGGCGCCAATTTCCTGATCGCCGACAGCGGCGCGGTCTGCGTCGTGACGAACGAGGGCAACGCCGAGCTGACCACGACGCCGCCCCGGGTGCACGTCGTCACCGCGGGGATCGAGAAGCTCGTGCCCTCCATCGCGCACGCCTTCGCGATGCTCCGTCTGCTCGTGCGCTCGGCCACGGGCGCGGACCTGACGCAGTACACCACCTTCCACTGCGGCCCGAAGCGGCCCGGCGACCGCGACGGGCCGGAAGAGTTCCACATCGTGCTCGTGGACAACGGCCGCAGTCGGATGCTGCGGGACGGCTTGCGCGAGATGCTGCGCTGCATCCGCTGCGGCGCCTGCATGAACCACTGCGTCGTCTACCGCCAGATCGGCGGCCACGCCTATGGCGGGACCTATCCCGGCCCGATGGGCGCGGTGCTGACCCCGGCGCTGGAGGGGGTGGACAAGGCGCGCGACCTTCCGCACGCCTGCACGCTGAACGGCAGGTGCCAGGAGGTCTGCCCGGTGAGCATCCCGCTGCCCACCCTGCTGCGGGGCTGGCGCGACCGGAGCTGGAAGGAGGGGCTGGTGCCCCGCGGCGTGCGGTCCGGCCTGGGGCTGTGGCGCTTCGCGGCCGAGCGGCCCTGGCTCTACCGCCTCGGCACCGCGGCGGCCGTGCGGGCGATGCGGCTGTTCCGCCGCGGCGGCTGGATCGCCCGCATGCCCTTCGCCGGCGCCTGGACCCGCTACCGCGACCTGCCGGCGCCAGCTGGGCGCACCTTCATGGAGCAACTGCGAGATTGGGAGCGGGGCCGGTGAGCGCGCGCGAGGCCGTGCTCGGCGCCGTGCGCGCCGCGCTCGGACGCCCCAGCCCGGACCCGGCCGCCGTCGCCGCGGAGGCGGGGGCGCTGCTGGCCGACCCGGACGCGATCCGCCCCTCCCTGCCGCTGCCCGACCCGGTCGCGGCCTTCGCGGCGCGGGTGGTCTCACCCAAGGTCGGGGCCACCCTGGACCGCATCGGCGACCTGCAGGAGCTGCCCGAGGCGGTGCGGCGCTACCTCGCCGGACACGAGTTGCCGCGCGAGCTGACGCTGCAACCCGACCCGGCGCTGCGGCGCCTGGACTGGACCGGCTTCGAGCTGCGCGAGGCGGCGCGGCCTGACGAGGCGGTGGCCCTCGGCCGAGCCCGCTGGGGCATCGCCGAGACCGGCTCCTTGGTCTTCCACTCGGGGCCGGAGACGGCGGTGCTCAACCACTTCCTGGCCCTGCACCACCTGGTCGCGCTGCGGGCCGCCGACGTCCTGCCGCACCTGGAGGACTACGCGGCGGTCGCCGGCCCGGCGCCGCGCAACCTGAACCTGATCACCGGCGCCAGCGGCACCACCGACATCGAGGGCAGCTACGTCCGCGGCGCCCACGGTCCGGCCTTCCTGCACGTTGTGCTGGTCGGGGCGCCCCTGCCCTGAGCAACCACCGCCGCGGCGGCGGCGCGCCCGACGCGGGCCCCCGCCAGCCGCCTGCGGCCGCGCGGCACCCAGGGTCCTGGGGCCGCCGCACGCCGGCATCAGGCCCTTACCGCAAATTTCCGCACGGATGCTGCCAGCGGGCCGGTCTCTCCGCCCCAGGACAGGCCCATGCGACCCAGCCAGTCCCGCATGCTGCGTCCCAATTCGACTTCACGGCTGCCAGTGCGAACGGCCTCCGTCTGCAGATAGAGGAGGATCATGCGGGCGCGGGCACCGTAGGGGACGCCGTAGAGCTTGGCAGTGCCCAGTCCACGGCGTAGACGACCGGGTTCTACCATCAGAACCACCTGATGCCCGCGCTTCTCCCAGGGTTGGTCGTCGGGTAGCCTACGGTGTGGTAGGCCAGTGAGGCAGAAACCGGTATATGTGATACCGATCTTGCCGGCCTCGTCTCCCATAACCTCTGCAGCGATATCGACCAGCAACCGTTTCTCGGGCTCGACCATGGAACGGGCCTGGTCTCGTCCATGGAGAAGCACTAGCTGCCGCACTCCTCCGTCTGCCTCGGCCATGACGAATCCCTCAAGGTGGTTCGACCATCCACGGCGACCCCCAGCGGCGTCAACGGGGGGTTTACTCCCGCAGGCTAGTAGAAGGTATTTGAGTCTAATTAGTAGAGTCCGGGAGCAAACCCCCCGGTATAACTGGCCTTTCGGGAGTAAACCCCCCACCGCGTCACATATTCCCCCCGGGGTGATAGGGCGTTCTGTGGACAGCTCAGGGGCGGGAGTAAACCCCCCATTAGGCCCGACTCGAACAGGCAGGTTGTGGTGACTTGCTGCCGAGCATGTTGCTCTCCTTCGTCCAGGTCCTTCAAACTTACCCGAACTATCGCACGGCCGAGGTAATGCGGACCGACACCGGTAGCGCTTCCGTAACCCGCCTTATTCGACATTCTTCTGAACCTGCGCTGGCCGAGGTTTCCGAGACTCTGTTCATTCTGACTATGATCCTCCTGATGATCCACCGCCTCTCTCATCCCACTTGCAGGCGACTGTCCGCCACCTGACTGCGTGAACGGGCACTGCAACCCGGCGCCATCCCCCACGGCCTCGTTGACTATAAGGAATTCCTCTCGACAATTTCAAATTGTCGTGTGCTAAATGCGGCAGCTATTTAGGTGTCGCAGATGGGCCGACTTCATTCGTCAGAGCAGTCGGTGTTTGAAACGGACGCCAAGCAATCCTTTTGTCTGGGGAGACCCAGCAATGAAGCAGCAGGCGTTGAGCCGCGGTTGCCCGACCACTCTGATCAACGCCAGCACGAATTCGATCGTCTCACTACATTGGCCCGTGTTCTGTTCGATAAACCAGATATGATGGTTTGGATCAATGCGGGCGAGACAACCGGTGGTCTTGGCATTGCTGGATCGGCACTACGAGCCGAGGCATCGCTTACTGCAACTGTATTTGAGAAGGTTACGCACGTCGAGCCGCGCGAGACTAAGATCTGCGCTACGGCGTCTCTCTACGCACTTAGCGGACACCAGATCGGCACACTGCACATCGCCGCCTTTGATTCTTGGCACCTAGCAGAAGCCTCCTTAGATCAAGATCGAGTGGAAGCACTGGCCGGTGTAGCAGCCGAACTGCTGGAAGCAAGACTCTGCATTCGCCGGACCACTGAGGCGATGGCTGAAAAAGATATAATGAAGCGTGAGGCTGACCACCGGGTCGCCAACGGGCTACAACTGCTTCATAGCGCTTTGCTGCTGCAAGCGAAGCGTGACCCCGACGCACCTTCCTACGACGTAATTCAAGCTGCTGCGCGCCGTGTCGAAGCAGTGGCGGGAGCACATCGTCACCTGCACACTACATCTGGACGCTACACGGACGAAGGAGGATCGGATGCTGCGGTCTACCTTATGGGGCTGCTGCAACGCGTTGGCCAGCGGCCAGAGCTAGATGGCTCCACGGCAGCGGAATCAGCCCCCCCCTTGGTACTGGATGTGGAACCCGGCACGGCAGCGGCGGTCCCCGCCGGGCTCTTACCACGCCTTGGGTTGATTGCAGCAGAACTGGTCGCAAACGCTTTGAAGCATGGTGCTGGGCCGGTGCGTGTCGAGTTGCTGCGGCCACCTGCCGTCAATAACTGCGGCGTTGTGCTGGCCGTGTCAGATGACGGTCCGGGGTTTCCGCCCGGGTTTGCTCCCAAGGCAGGTAATGGCAAGGGTTTGGGCATGCGACTTGTGGCGGCACTCTCACGGCCAGGTAGCGTATCAATCGACCCGAAAAACCAGCGCCGGATCGTTGTGCACCTCATAGATCGCGCTCAAGCAGCAGCGGCACATTGACAGGTTATCGTGGAAGGCACTGCTATGGCTCAAACGGGAGCGTGATAGAAGCCTTTCTACAACTGGCTTTGGGCCGTGGTCGCCGGCGGCATCTACGACCGCCTTATCGCCCTAAGCCATCAAGCACCCGCCATAGCATGGGCGGTCTCGGTCGATACACTCGATTCCAGTACGGAAGCATTAGCAATCGCAAGCAAGTGCACAGCAGCGCCGCCGTAGCGACAAGCGGTATCGCGCTGGCGGTAGTTGTCATGGATTGGCCTAGCTCGCTGCGCGTGGGCAACTGTCGCCCAAACTGCGGCCGCCGCTCAAGCCAGTCTGCCAGACAACTGGCCTATTCCCGAACTGCTAGCCGAAGGCGCATCGAGGAAGTGCTTTCTTTGGTTTCTGCCTGCACCTGGCTTAGAAAGCCCGTCCGCTGATAAAGGTTTAAGATGGGTAAGTTGGTAGTGCCTCTCCTCGCACTGATTGCAGTGGGGCTTGCGGCTTGCGATGACCCGCCGAAGAACATGCCTGGTCCTGGGTCCGTCGTCGCAAGCGCACGCCAAGCTGCGGAGGCGCAAGTGCGGACCCGATTGCGCATGGTGGGTGAGATGCAAATGCGTGCGGTGCAGGCGTGGCAACAACAGATGTCGAATACCATCGCTGTTTGTGGTCAGATCAACCCAACCGGTGAGGCCACCGATCCCTTCATACCATTTGTCGCGGTCGTGGCCATCAAGGAGGGAAGGGTGGAGCGGACGGATTTGGTAATTGGCATGTCCAATTCAGAAGCCGGCCGCGTCTTCGTCGAGATGCTGGATCGCTGCTTCGAAGGCGGCGGCCCACCAACGGGACGCCCGCAGGCGCGCGCTCTGCCGCCGTTGCCACTCGACGTGTCACGTGTGCAGCAGCGCGCAGCGTCGTCGCTTGATACCCCAGCCCCGGTCGCAACTGGCTCAGCGGTGCCGGTTTCACCGGGGCCTGCATCACCCTCTATAGCTGCGTTGCCAATGGTGACGACCAAAGCAGCGCATCCGGTGAACATACGCAGCCAACCCGGTGGTAGTGGGGCAGTAGTACGTATCGTTCCGCGCGCCTCGACACTACGAGTTTTCGGTGAGGCGCCTGGCGGCTGGCTACAGGTGGGTGAGGACCAACCTTTCGGGTGGATACATGGGTCGATGCTGGACCGATAAGACGGTGCTCGGGCGTCTTGCCAACCTTCGACGCTGGCCGATTCAAGCTGGGGTGCTATCGTCGACCAACCGGCAACTTAGAGCGTGGCGCTCATCCGAAATTCTTGAAGGAGGTCCACCACCCTCGCCGCGGCGGGCGTGAGCGATAGTGTGACGAGCGTCGCTGGCGCTTTATTACGGCACTGACGATCCCGGTGACCAAAAGTGGAAGAAGAGCAACCAAGATCTGCACGATGGCACTGGGCTCCCTCCGCGCGTATGAGCCATTAGGATCTTGCAGGACGTCTCGGTTGGCATCCGAGACAGCTACCGCTTCCCCCGGCTTGGCTGGCACCGGCGCTGACTGCTTGCTCCCTTTGAGGTTGGCCCAAGCCCGCGTGAATTCAGCCCCAGCCAAAAAGATAAGCGCAGAGTAATAAAGCCAAACGAGCACGATAATAATCGTGCTCGCTGCACCAAAGCCGGCAGCGACATCGCTTTGGCCAATATAAAGCGCGATCAAGGTTTTGCCGATGGTGAATAAGATCGCGGTTGAGAAAGCTCCAATGCAGACGTCGCGCCAAGCAAGCTTACGATCAGGTAGTACCTTATAGATTGCTGCAAACAGGAGCGTCAGCACTCCAACCGTTACGGTGAGATTGAGCGCGAACGCAACGATCGTGCCGCCTGGGAGTGCGGTTTCCAGCCAAGAGCCAAACGAAGAAATGGCCGCACTGATGGCGAGAGAGGCGATGAGAATAAAGCCTGTTGTCGCAACCAATCCAAGCGCTGCAGCTTTTGCTTTCACTAAGCGGGAGACTGTTTCTGTAAGTGAGTCAGCTTCTGGAACCTCGGTTTTCCAGACGGCATTGAGCGCATTTTGCAGCGCTCCAAACGCACCACCCGCAGTAAGCAGAAGTGTGCCGAGGCCAATGGCGATGGCCCAGCCGCCGCGCGCATTGCCCAGCGCGCCTTCGGCCAACCTCCCGACCTCACCAGCTGCTTGGTCGCCCAGCATGCCGGTCATCTGGGCTGCGATGGCGTCATCCACCTGATCGCGGCCAAACACGAAACTGGCGATACCGGTGGCGATGAACAGAAGCGGCCCGATTGCAAACAGGGTGAAGTACGCGATACCCGCCGCTCGGGTCAGAGCATCGTCTGAAATAAAGCCTTCACCAGTGTCCTTCAGCAATGCCCAGATCCGACCCATGGTCCATACGCCCGAATTGCCAAGAACATGAAACGGATTGAAAGCGAAGCAGTTTCACTTGTCGAACCCGTACCGGTTCAAAACGCTGGCCGAGGCCTGTGCCATCGTTGAAGCTTGGCGATAGGACTACGATGAGTGCCGGCCTCACATAGCTCTCGGGTAGAAGACATCGCAGGAATACCTTTTGCAGACAGGTCCTTGCGGATCGACGAAGGGTTCGAAGGCTAACGCTGAACTTGGACCACCAAATTTCAGCGCCTCACATTTAATTCGCCTTCAGGCGTGGAAGCATCGCGTCCAGGGATGAGTCTCAATGTGCCAAATGCCTCTGCTTGTGACAGGGCGAGAAGTCCGTCACGACCTAACTCAAGCCCCGCCATGAACGTCGTCGCCAGTGCTGCCCGCTGCTGCAGCTGTGACCGGACCCGCTCTTCTGATGGCGGCGGCAGGAAGGCGGTGAGGTCAGCCCCCTCCCCCACCTTTGGCAGCAGTTCGCGCATCCGTTCGAGCGCATCCGGCACCCGCCACAGCGTCGGCGGCCGCGGCCGGTACACCCGGTCCCGGTGTGGCAACACCAACAGGCGCAGGCAGGCCCGCAGCAGCTCCGCCGTGTCCGCCAGCGGCGGCGCGCCGGCGTTGATGGTGGTGTTGGGTTCCGCCTCGCCGCGCGCGAAGACCTGCCGCCCGAGCTGCGGCCGTTGCTCCAGCCAATCAGCCAGCCGGCTTGCCCATTCCCGGTCCGCCAGCCGGCGCCGCAGCCCCTGCGCCTCGCGCTCCGCCTCGGCGCTCTCCGCCGCCGCGGCCGGCAGCAGCAGCCGCGAGCGCAGCAGCGTCAGCCACGCCGCCATGATCAGCCAGTCCGCCAAACGCGGCAGCGGCACCGCCTGCTGCTCGATCGCCGCCGCGACGACCGCCTCGAACTGCTCGGCCAAGGTGGCGACCGAGAGCTGCGACAGGTCGACCCGCTGCGCCCGCGCCAGCTCGAGCAGCAGGTCGAGCGGTCCCTCATAGGCCCCGAGCCGCAGCGCCGGCGCGCCGCTGTTGCCGACCGCAGCCGGGCTGGCGTCGAGGAAGGCCTCGGCGCTGTCGGCCTCAGGGGTCATCGTAGTGCGGCTGCACCGCGAGCTTGAGCTCGGGCCAGCGCTCGCGCAGCTGCCGGATCGCGGCCCAGGGTGTCCAGTCGGCCGACCAGCAACCCAGCCACAGCAGGCTGGGGTCGCGCCTGGCTGGCTGGCCGCGCTTCGGCACCGGCAGCTCGACCACGTGCCGCAGCGCCTCGGTGGTGCCCCAATGTGACCACAGCCAGGCCCGCGCCTCCGGATGCTCGGGCCCAAGCCGAAGCATCGCCTCCGGCACCGGCAGCAGCCGGTGCAGGTCGAGCGGGCAGGCGCAACTCTCACCCGAGCGCTCGGCCACCAGCCGCAGCCGCTCCTCGGCCGCGGTCCGCAGCTGGCCAGAGAGGATGCGGGCGCCCTCGAGGCTCAGGCTGCGGGTGAGCGGCGGGGGCGGCGCGACCAGCAGGTGGAACCAGTCCTCCTCGGCGCGGCCGAGGCTGTGCTGCCAGGGGATCACCCCGGCGCCGGCGGCGGCCTGGCGGAAGGCCGCGACCACGGCCGGATCGCCGGTGACCCGGAGGTGGTGGTAGAGCCAGTCGGTATGCGCCGGTGCCAGCACCTCGACTGCTGGGGCGCCGGCCTCCTGCCCTGCCCCACCGCCCGACTCCGGCAACCTCTGCCGTCTGACCTGGGCCCTGGTCACAGGTCGAGCAGCTTGCTGGCGCTCTCGGTGACCAGCTTGGCCCGGCGGACATAGCCGCGCATGGTCTTGAGGTCGCGGTGGCGGGTGTGGTCCATCACCTGCTCGTCGCGGGCGCCGGCCATGTAGGCCTCGGTCACGAAGCCCGCCCGCAGCCCGTGGGGCGACAGCCGCTCGGTGCTGTGCACGGTGATCCCGGCCGTCTTGGCCCGGCCCTTGAGGATGGTCCGCACGGCCTCGCCACTGAGTCGGGCGTGCTCGATGTTGCCCCAGCGGTCGACCTTGCGGAACACCGGGCCGTAGTCGCAGGCCGAAGCGGCGAGCCAGGCCTCGAGCGTCCGCACCGGGCAGGTCTCGGCCCGCTTGCCGCGGGTGATGCCGAGCTCGGTGCCCTTCCCTTCCTGGTCGGTCTTGGAGGAGGGCAAGGTCAGGCGCAGCCCCTCGCCGGTGAAGCGCAGATGCTCGCGGTCGATGCCGACCAGCTCGGAGCGGCGCAGCGCCCCGGCAAAGCCCAGCAGCAACAGGGCGCGGTCACGGAGGCCGGCCAGGTCGCCACCGCAGGCGGCCACCAGCTTTCGGAGCTCGATCGAGGTCAACGCCGCGGCCTGGCGGCGGCGGCTGCCGTGCCGGCGAAAGATGCCGCGCAGCGTGGTGCGGATGGCGGGATGGCCGGCCGACCAGTCGAGCCCGCGCAGGCGGTGCTGCTGGCCGATGGCGGCCAGCCGGCGCTCGAGCAGCGAGCGCGAGTACAGGCCGGCGAGGGATGCCAAATAAGCGGCGACGGCCGCTGGCTCGGCCGGCAGCGAAACGCAGCCGGTGTCGCCGCACCAGTCGCAAAAATGCGCCCAGTCGGCGGCATAGGCGCGCAGCGTCTCCGGCGCGAGCGCCTCCCGGGCATAGGCCTGGGCGGCAGCGAGCGCCGCGGCGCCGGCCGTGGCGAGAGCCCTACCCTGCTGGGGCACCACCGCTGGCGGACCGGCCTCGGCCGCCGTCGCACTCCCCGCCTCGCCCATGGTTCCCTGCCCGCCCCCGGTCAGGCCTGGAATCTGGCGGTTTTCCGCGATTGCGGCAAGCCCTGGGTCACTTGCGGTAAGCGGGACTTATCGCATGTGAGCCACATCCAATCACCGCCTAGGAAACGCAGTTGCAGATCGGGTATCCTACCTGGGGAGCCGGAAGGGGCAGGCCGCCGGGAAGTGCCGCTGCAGTGTGCCGGGGCCGGATGGCCCCCTCTCACTCTCTCGCCAACATTGCCAAAGCCCACATCACCGTGCCGCACATCGCCAGCGGCTCCGTTGCGAACCATGGTCCGTGGTGGCGGTAGGGGTATTTCTTTCATCCCGATGCGCCAGCACGAGGTGTAGGGGATGTGATCGCCATTGAGGCTGATGCAAAGGGCCACCCTGGGGAGCAATCCACAGGGTGGCTTGTTGGCCTTAGAGCCCATCCGGAAAGGAATTGAATCGGCTGAATCGGATGTGATTCTCTGGTCGTGCGGGCGATTCGCGGGGGCAGGCAATGGCGTGGACGGCAGAGCA
>NZ_QLIX01000045.1 GCF_003258945.1 Roseicella frigidaeris
CCGCGCCATGCGCCCCTGGCTGCACGCCTACAACACCCTCAGGCCTCACTCCGCCCTCAAGGGCTTGCCGCCCATCTCACGCATCACCAGCGACAATGTCCTTAGCAATGACAACTAGGTGCTGGTCGAGACCGCGATCCGGGCACGGTCGTCGAGGCGCGACGCCAGCAGGGTGACGATCGAGAATAGCCCGAGCAGGCACGGCGTAGTGCGGGTGATGGCCTTGTCCGACCACTGACGCTGGGTTTCCACGCCGAGGTGGTCGCGGACCGGGACTGTCGGAATTTTCGTGTTTGGGACCGTACGATGTTGCTGAAGGAGCCATCGTATGCCGCGACGCAAACAGCCTGCGATCCCGGATGAGTTGCTGGACCAGCTCCTGAGCGGGCGTGAAGGAGGTGATGGCCCTCGGCGTCCTAGACTCTCTGACGAAGGAGCTGCTGTACCTTGTCGCCTCGATGGTAGCTGGGTGCGCTTACTGCACGGCCGGCCACACCGTCTTTGCCCGAGCCAAGGGCATGACGGACGCGATGTACAGGGAGCTCCTGGCTATCGTCGGCATGGCGGCGGAGACCAACCGCTTCGCCCAGGCGCTGCGCGTCCCTTTCGAGCCCGACCTTCGCGGCTGAGTGCATGGCGGGCGGGTGTCTGGTAGCCCGCTCTGCGCTGAACATCGGAAACTCTGCGTGGCCCAGGCTCGTCGGGTGGGTCAATCAATGACTTACATGTCATTCCCATAGTGGCGAGGTATGGGACACGCAGACTTACCGATCTTCCAGCCGGCCTCTGCGCCACCTTCAGCCGTTCCGCGCAGACTTACCGATCTTCCAGCCGTCGTAGGGCCTCCCGTGCCGGTGCCCCACCCGGAACCTACGCCCCGGCCACGGCCGGAAAGTCCACTGGGCCTGCAGACGCTACCGTCCCTCGCTCACCCCTTGGTAGTCGCTCGGCCTCACCGACGCGTGTCCCGTACCAGCTGCAGGCCGATGACGCACAGCAGCAGTCGTTCCTAAGCTGCAGGCCCCCCCGCTTTGAGGCCGCGTAGACGCCTCTCGTGCCCTATAAGGAAGACTAGAATCAGACTCTATAAGTATGTGTCGGCGACTCTGCGTGGATAACCGAGGTCAGCATCGGAGATTCTGCGCAGATCGGGCAATTTTGGCATCGTCAACTCTGCGCACCGCGCCGGAAACTCTGCGTGGATAACTTCGAACTGCCAGTTCGATGCCGCAGATCGGAAACTCTGCGCGACACCGCTCGCGAGTTGGCGGTAGTCTCCCGCCTCATGGAGATTCGCCCATGAAGTCGCCGCGCGAGCAGCTGGAACTCCTCGGTTTCGACGGCGCCATGCGCGCCGTTGAGGCGGAGTGGTCCGCGCCCGCCGACCGCGCGCGTGCCCGCCGGCGCGTCGAGGTTACGCACGAGATCTCGTCGTCGCCGCCGGAAAACGAGGACATCTCCTACCTGCACAGCGGCCTATGCCAGACCTGCCTCCCACACCGCCGGCCCGCGAGCAACCGCGACGTCTGGAAGCGCCAGAGCGGCCGCTTCCGCCTGATCGTGCAGCCAGGCTACCTCGACGAGAGTATCGACCTCCCCTGGCGCGCGGCGACCGAGCAGAGCAAGCAGGAGCGGACTTGGGTGGGCATACCCTACGGCCCGAAGGCACGCCTCATCCTCATCTATCTCCAGACCGAGGGCGTGAAGAGCCGCGTCGTCAACATGGGGCCGAGCATGTCCGCGTGGATGCGCTCGCTCGGCTTCACCGCGACGGGCGGCGAGCGCGGCACCATCCGCCAGTTCAAGGAGCAGGTGTTGCGCATCGGCCGCTGCTCCTTTTCGCTGCAATGGACGGACATCGATCCCTCCGGCACCGAGACCGTCAACATCACTGACACGCGGATCGTGGACGGAATGTCGCTGTGGGGCTTCACCACGGACGGGGGCCGCTGGTCCGGCGAGATCGAGTTGTCGGAGCGCTTCCACGTGCACCTGAAGGAGCACGCAGTGCCGCTCGACCAACGCGCCATCGCGCACCTGTCCAACAACAGCCTCGGCCTCGACCTCTACATCCTCTTCGCATACCGGCTGCCGCAGCTGAAGGGGAACCTGACGCTGCGCTGGCAGCAGCTGCGCGGCCAGCTCGGCGCAGAGGGCTCGATGTCGAGCATCGGCGAGCGCATCCGTGAGACGCTGCCGGAGGTCCTTGCCGTCTACCCGGACGCCAGGATCGAGGTGTCGCGCCACGGGCTCACAATGAAGTCGAGCCTACCGTCGGTGCAGAAAACGCTGGTCCGAGGTTCCTCACTGCGCTTGGTAGTTTAGCTCACCGATCGCTTTTCCTCCTGCGCGTACGCGGGGCATAGGCAACTTGCGACCGGGTGGGCGGGACATTGGTTGCTCGGTCTCTACCTTGGAGCGGGATCGCCGACCCAGCCTTCGAAGCGTCGCCGGCGGGTGCGGCTGCGCGCATCTGCTAGGCTTGCCTTTGCTGCGACGAGATTGTTGCTTCGCGGACAGTGTCGCTCGTTCTAGCTATGGCAACGCCAACCCGGCCCTGTGCCGTTGCCAGCCGGTCAGTGCGCTGCGCCCGGGGCGCGATCAGGCCCGGCAGCCGCTCCACGAAGGTCCGCCGCGAGCACGCCGGATTGCGGCAGTACAGGCGTCGCAAGGCCAGTTCGAGACGGACCTGGCGGCCAAGGCAGGGTAGATCGGCGGGGTACCGAACTGCGCGGCTGTGGACAGTATGGCTCGGCTCGCCACAGTCCGGGCAGCGGCCGCTCCGCTGCCGAGTCTCAGCAGCGATCTGGATGTTGCTCGCGTCCGGGCGGGTGATCTCCCAGATGCGGCATCCTGGCAGGAGGTGAAGGTCCGTCATCCCGCATTTTACTACTGGACCAGCCAAGCCACAGCGCACTTGGCAGCATCAACCACGCTTCCTGTGGAAGAACCACCAAGACGGGGTGTAGCGGCTGGGTGAATCCTGGCTCTCCCGCACTTCCCGTGCTCACGGTGCCGAACCATACACTACAAGTTATTGAACTTGCGGGCAGATTCGGCGCTCTCTCAACCTGCGCGGTGGCCGAGTGGACCTTGCGGGACGACAACGCGGATTTCTACGAGAGTTCAGTGACTTGCCCGAACCGTTCGGTCATGCGCGGCACGGGAAATGCGGGAGAGCCTGAATCCTCCCCGGAAGTGCTGGCTGAAAATTGGTTCTTCCGCATTTTCCGTGCTGCGGGTCGTCGTTCCGGGGCGGCATGAGCACATGAGGGGAACCCCTTTCCGCTATTGAAGTGCTGTCGTTGCCCAAGCGTTTGTTGCCGCTCATTCCGGCAGGGCTGCTGGTTCAGCAGGTCCTGCCGTCTCCTGACCACCTGACCATCCTCGCCACCCCACGCCCACCTTCGGCTGCATGTCCGGACTGCGCCGTGCTGTCCCGGCGGGTGCACAGCCGGTACGACCGCACCCTTGGCGACCTGCCCTGGCAGGGTCGCCCTATGTCGCTGCGGATCAGGGCCCGGCGGTTCCTCTGCCTCAACCCGGCCTGTTCCAGGCGGACCTTCGCCGAACGCCTCACCGGCGTCACGGCGGTGGCGTCGCGGCAAACCGAGCGGCTGGGCGGGGTGCAGCGCTGCCTTGGCCTCGCCCTGGGCGGCGAGGCCGGCGCGCGGCTCGCGCGGCGTCTGGCCATGCCGACCAGCGGCGACACGCTGCTGCGAATGGCGTGCGCAGCCGGCAAATCCGGCGAGGTGCCGCGGCCGGCGCCTCGCGTGCTCGGTGTCGACGACTGGGCCTGGCGCCGCGGACATCGCTACGGCACGGCGCTGGCCGACCTGGAGCGGAACGTCGTAGTTGACCTCCTACAGGACCGTCAGGCGGAGACGCTGGCGACATGGCTGCGGCAGCATCCTGGTGCCGAGGTGGTGCTTACCTTCAAGCGGTCGTCGCAACGCCTTTCTGGACCGACTGCAGCGCTGCGTCGAGCGCCTCGGCTGGTGTCCTCCATCCGAGCGTCTTCCGTGGCCTGCTGTTGAGTGCCGCAGCGACTGCCGCCAGCTCGTCGGCGCTGTGGACGCTCAGGTCCGTCCCCTTTGGAAAATACTGCCGCAGCAGCCCATTGGTGTTCTCGTTCGAGCCACGCTGCCATGGACTGTGCGGATCGCAGAAGTACACCGCCAGCCCCGTCTCGACCCGCAGCCGTGCATGCTGCGCCATCTCGGATCCCTGATCCCAGGTCAGCGATCGGCGCACCTGCTCGGGCAACGTGGTGATCGTGCCGGTGATCGCATCGCGCACTGCCTCCGCGCCGTGCCCCGCCAGCGCTGGCCCGTTCTTCGCCCGCGGTCCGACCCCGTGCCCCTCCATCGGTGGCAGGTGCAGCAGCATCGTGAACCGCGTCGTCCGCTCGACGAGGGTGCCGATCGCCGAGCGGTTCAGGCCAAGGATCAGGTCCCCCTCCCAGTGCCCCGGCACCGCGCGGTCCTCCGCCTCCGCCGGGCGCTCGCTGATGAGGATCTCCGGCGTGACGAACGACTTGCCGCGCCCCTGCATGCGCGCTCGCGGCACGCGCAACGCCCGGCCCGTCCGCAGGCACGCTGTCAGCTCGCGCTTCAGCGCCCCTCGGCCCTGAATGTAGAGCGCCTGGTAGATCGCCTCGTGGCTGATCCGCATCCTCCCTTCGTTCGGGTAGTCGATCCGCAGCCGCTCGGCGATCTGCTGCGGGCTCCAAGCCAGTCCCCAGCGCCGGTGCTGACGTCGCCCATGCCGCCGGCCCTTCCACGACACCGCGGGACCCGGGACCGCAGCCCTGCCAGGAACACCGACCGCACCGCCCAGCCGCTCCTGAACATACGACCGCAGCTCGGGGTTCGTCGCCAGCTTCGCCGCCTTCGGCCGACGCCCGACACGCTCCGCGTGCCACTGCGCCGTCGTGGCTCGGTAATCCAGCTCCCCACCTCGCGTCGCCGCGTTCCGCCGCAGCTCCCGCGAGATCGTCGACGGCGCGCGTCCGACGCGGCGGGCCAACTCCCGTACGCCCAGTCCCTCCACCCGAAGCAGCGCAATCTCCTCCCGCTCGGCAAACGAGAGATAGCGCCCCGAAGGCGGCTTCGCGGATCGTGCCAGGTGCGACGGCGCCATCCCGCCTGCCTGGCGAAACCAGCGCGTCCCAACCGGCTGCGATACCCCGACTTCCATCGCCGCGTCCTCGCTTGTCTTGCCCGCAGCGATGAACGCCCAGAACCGATGCCGATGCTCCTGCCGCGCAACAGGCGGCCGCCCCGGCGAACGCAGCTTACCCCGTAGCTTCCGATCCGAACGCCGCCGACCCGCCATCGCACCACCCTCCGCCACGGTGTTGCGACGACCACCTGAATCCACCGTGGTAGCGTCCGTCAATGTGGTGGAATTTGCTGATGGGCTGTGGGTGGCCACGGCTCAGGCGGGCTTGGGTGGCAGTTGCAGGGTTTCGTTGGTGGGCGCGGGGCTGAGCATCTCGACCATGGCCTCGATGCCCATGTAGCGGTGCTGCATCTGCCATTCATCGTTGGCCTCGAGCAGGACAGCGCCGATCAGGCGAATGATGGAGGCTTCTGAGGGAAAGATGCCGACCACGTCGGCGCGGCGTTTCACCTCCTTGTTCAACCGCTCCAGGGTGTTGGTCGAGTGCAGCTTTGTCCTGTGCGGGGTGGGGAAGGACATGTAGGCGAGGACGTCGTCCTCGCTCTCGTCCATCAGCACGCCGAGCTTTGGCCAGCGCGGGCGGAGCTGGTCGGCAACATGGCGCCAGGTCTGTTGCGCGCTGGCCTGGTCGGGCTGCAGGAACGCCTGACGCAGCGCGGCTGAGGCCATGGATTGCTGGGCCTTGCCGACATGGGCCAAGGCATTCCTCATCCAATGGACTCGACACCGTTGCCATGTCGCGCCGAGCACGCGGGCGATTGCCGCCTTCAGCCCCTCATGGGCATCGGAGACGACCAGCTTCACGCCCTTCAGGCCGCGCTTGAGCAGGCTCTTGAGAAAGCTTGACCAGAAGGTCTCAGCTTCCGACGGCCCGATGTGCAGGCCGACGATCTCGCGTCGCCCTTCGGCATCGCAGGCCACGGCGATTATCGCTGCGACGGAGACGATGCGGCCGCCCTCGCGCTGGCGGAGATAGGTGGCGTCCAGCCAAAGATACGGCCACTCGCCCGACAGCGGCCGATCCAGGAAGGCGCCGACCCGCTCGTCGATGTCCTTGCACAGCTTGGAGACGGTCGATTTCGAGATGCCGGTCAGGCCCATCGCCTGCACCAACTCGTCCACCCGCCGGGTCGAGACCCCGCCGATCCAGGCCTCTTGGATCACCGCCACCAGAGCCTTCTCCGAAGTCTTCCGCGGCTCCAGGAAGGGCGGAAAATAGCTGCCCTGCCGCAGCTTCGGGATCCGCAGCTGCAGTGACCCCAGCCGCGTGTCCAGCGTGCGGTCGCGGAAGCCGTTGCGGTAGTTCAGCCGCTCGCCGGTCCGTTCGTGCCGCCCGGCGCCGATCAGGCCCTCCACGTCGACCTCCATCAGCATCTGCAGCACCGCCTCGGCGACGCCGCGCAGGAAGTCGCCATCGCCGGCTTTCGCCAGCAGGTCAGCCAGTGGCAATCTCTCCTCGGTCATCGGGTCCTCGGCCGGTCAGGGGCGGGAGCCTCGCAACTCCACCCTAGCCGCCAGATCCGATGGCCACCCAAGCCCTACACCCCGGCCAAAGCCGGATTTTCCACCACCTCCGCGGACGCTACCCGAGGTGGTCGCACGCGACCGTGCCGGGGCCTATGCTGATGGGATCAGACAGGGCGCCCCAGCTGCCAGGCAGGTTGCGGACCGCTGGCATCTGCTGCGGAATCTGGGCGATGCCGTGCAGTCCCTTGCCGATCGGCATGGTGCTGCCGCCAGGCGCGCTGCGCGGCATGTCGCCTCCGAACAAGCGGAGATTGCCGCGGCGACACCAGCCCCATCGCCAGCACCTCGGCCGCTGAGCCGGGCAGAACAGGCGAGCCAGGCATCCCTCCTACGTCGGCAGGCGCGCTACGAGGAGGTAGCCAAGCTCCATGATGACGGCATGTCTCTGCGTCGCATCGCCGATCTTCTCGGTGCCGAGCGCAAGACGGTACGCAGTTGGTTGCGTCTCGGTCACGCACCGCTTTGGCGAAAGCCGAAGCGTACCGGCGTGCTCAACGCCCATATGCGCTTCCTCGAGCGGCGATGGACGGAGGGATGCCACAATGCCGCGCAGCTCTGGCGCGAACTGGTCGCGCTCGGTTTCAGTGGTCGGCCGACGACGGTTCGTGCCTGGGCCATGGGCCGGCGGCAGGCGAGCAGATCGGTATCCGCCGGGCCGGCACGCCCGGTATGGCAGCTCCCCGCGCGGCGGGGCCTTGCACGGCTGCTCATGGCCGACACCGATGCGCTCGGCGAAACCGAACGCGCCTTCGTCGTGCAACTACTCACCGATGCGCCGGATCTGGCCAATGCTGTCGCCGCTGCCAAGAACCTCCGCCGCGTCCTCCGCCGAGAAAATGGCGAAGGCCTCGAAGCCGCACTGGTCGCCGCCGAGCGCACATCCCTCGCGGGCTTCGTCTCAGGCCTGCGCCGGGACATCGACGCAGTGCAGGCTGCACTCGACCTTCCCTGGACCACCAGCCCGGTCGAAGGTCAGATCAACCGCCTCAAGATGATCAAGCGAACTATGTATGGCCGAGCCGGCTTCGCTCTTCTTCGCGCCCGCGTCCTCCGTGCGGCCTGATGCCGAAATGGGAGCACGGGAAATGCGGGAGAACCAATTTTCAGCCAGCGCTTCTGCGAAATCCAGCCTCAGCATTGACGCGGGGCAAACCCAGCATGCAGCTTGTCCGGGCGGCGGCGCGGCCTGCCCTTGCGACCCCGGACCGGAGGGACAGCATCCAGGGTGGGCACGAGCATGCGGCTGTCGTGCCGGTTGGCCGGGCTCAGCATCAGGCCAAGCGGCGTGCCCCCGCCATCGACGACCAGATGCCGCTTGGTACCTGCCTTGCCCCTGTCCGTCGGGTTGGGCCCGGTCTGCGCGCCCCCCTTTGAGCGCGCACGGAGGCACTGTCGAGCGACGCCCGGCGCCAGTCCAGGCGGTCCACCCCGCGCAGCCGCACGAGCAGCACCCGGTGCAGCGCCGCCCAAACCCCGGCCGCGTGCCACTCCGCGAGCCGTCGCCAGCAGGTCTTGCCGCTGCAGCCCATCTCCGCCGGGACATCCCGCCACTGGATGTCAGTTCTCAGCACGAAGACGATCCCGGCCAGCGCCACCCGGTCCGGCACCCGCGGTCGGCCTCCCTTCGGCCAGGATGGCTCAGGCGGCAACAGCGGCTCAATCGCCGCCCAGAGATCGTCGGGAACAAGTGGGGATGCCATCGAACCCCAACGCTCAGACCAGCGTTTTGTCTATAGCTTTCAGACTGTTGCTTCCGTCTCCCGGTGCGGCACGGATATTGGGCCGGTCACGCCGTACTGCTCGAGTCGGCGCATCTCCACGCGGTTGAGCACCACGCCGAGTAGTCGGTCGCGGCTGCCACGCAGTCCGTCCAGGATCTCGGCCAGCGCCTCGCCCTCGAGATCGCCCCAGCTCGAGATCAGCAGGAGACCATCCAGCAACTCGGCCAGCACGCTGGCATCGGCGGCGCTGCCGGCCGCCGGCAGATCCAGTACCACGCGGTCGTAGCCGGCGCGCAGCGCCGCCATCAGCCGGTCCGCCCGCAGCGGCGCCAGGATCCGCGCCGGCTGCGCCGCCGATTTGCTCGCGGCGGCGGGCAGGAAGTGCAGCCCGGTCTGCGGGTCGCGCCACACCACCTGCTCGAGCGGCATGGTGCCCTCGGCGATCTCGGCCGCACCACCGGTGCCCTGCGGCGCCAGCGCCCGGCTCAGGCTCGCACCGCGCAGGTCGAGATCGACCAGCAGCGTGTTGTAGCCGGCATCGGCGAAGGCATAGGCGAGGTTGGCGGCGACGGTGCTGGCGCCCTCGCCGGAGCGCGGCGCGACGCAGCCGATCACCTGGCCGCCCGGCGTCCGGCGCCGCCAAACGGTCCGCAGCGCGATGCCGCGCATCGTCTCGGCGAAGGCGGAGGCGGGGCGGTCGATGACATGGCGCAGCGCGCTCGCCCGGGTCGGCAGTCGCCGCAGGCCGGGATCGGCCGGCTGGCCATCGAGGCTCTGCACGGAGGCGGAGAGCCGCGGCAGCATGCCGAGGCACTCATGGCCGGTGGCCGCCTTGATCTGCGCCGGGGTCCGCAGCCCCTGATCGAGCAACTCGTGCAGGATGGCGAGGGCGCCGCCGAGCATCAGGCCGACCACCAGGCCGAGGCCAAGCACCAGCACCGCCTTCGGCCAGCTTTTCCGCAGCGGCGGGACGGCGGGCGACATCACCCGGGCCTCGGTGATGGGGAAGGACTGGTCCTGCACCGCCTGGGTGTAGCGCTGCAGGAAATTCTCGTAGATCGCCTTGTAGCTGTCGGCCGCGCTCTGCAGCGCGCGCAGCATGATCCGGTCGCTGTTCACCTCGGCCGCGGCGCCGGCGAGCACGGCCAGCTGCCGGCTCAGCTCCGCCTCATTCGCCTTCGCCACGTCGAGCTCGCTGCGATAGGTCTCCGAGATGCGGGCCAGCTCGTTCCTGATCGACTTCTGCAGCTCGACCATCTCGATCCGCGCATTGACCGCGGCGGTGTGCCCGCTGCCGTAGCGCGCGGACCATTCGGACTCGCGGCGGCGGGCGTCGAGATACTGCTTGCGCAGCGCGACGATAACGGTGTTCTCGATCGCCTCGGCCATCGGTGCGTCGACCAGGCGGTCGGGCGAGATGACGTTGATGCGGTCGAACTTCGCCTGCGCATCGGCGAGCCGGGCCCGCGCGGCGGTCAGCTGCAGGCTGAAGTCGCCGAGCTGCTGCGCGTTGAACTGTCCCTTGTCGGTATCGAGGATGTTGTGGCTGGCGCGGTAGTCCTGCACCTGCCCGTCGGCCGCTATCGCCTCGTCGCGCAGCTCGCCGACGCGCTTCTGCATCCAGACGCTCGCCATGCTCGAGACATCCGCGAGGGCGGCGACCTGGCGCTGCAGGTAGTGGTCGGCCAGGGCATTCGCCAGCCGAGCCGAGAGCACGCCGTCCGGGGTGCGCACGGCGACCTCGATGACCGCGGTCAGGCCGATGCGGCGCACCGAAACCAGCTTCATCAGCTTCTCGACCGCGAGCGAGCGCAGCCGCTCCTCGTCCGGCGGCCCGTCGCTGCTGACGAGATCGGCGACGAAGCCGACGACGCTGCCGATGATGCCCTTGCCGATGGCGTTGAAATCGGCGTCGTGCAGCAGGTCCTTCTGCTGCACGACCGCGCGCGCCAGCCCCTCGGACCGGATCACCTCGACCTGGCTCTCGACCAGCGCGCTCTCGGACTGCGCATCGGTGACGAGCGGCTGCAGGCGGAAGGGGTTGCTCTGCCGGACATCCACCAGGAGGGCGGTGGTGGCAGTGAATTGCGGCGTGGCGACCAGCAGGTAGAGAATGGCCAGGCCAAGGGTGGCGACGGCCGAGCCGATGATGGTCGGCCAGCGCCGGCGCAGGAAGCGCAGCATCCCGGGCAGCCAGCGGAAGGGTGGTGCGTCCTGCCCATGCGGGGAGCCGGCCAGCATCTCGGTCGGGTTCTGGACATTCATCATGCAGCAGGCATCCGAACGGGCTGGGCCTGACCCAAGGGGACGCATGACGCGTCCCATGGCTGCACAGGCTCTTTTTTGAAAAATCAACAGGATAAGGCGGGGTTGTTTTAACCCTTCTTCAACTTATCCGGGCTTCCCGTTACCATATTGCTACTACATGGATCAGGCCTGCGGAGCCGGCCGCGGCATCGCAAACCAGCGCCGGCAGAGCAGCCGAAGGCCAAGATACAGCAGCATGAGCCCGGTCGCGGCCGTCGCGGCCGCGGCCAGGGTCAGCAGGCCGGATGCCAGCCCTTGCTCCGCGCTGGCAAAGACCCGGCCAGCCAGCGCTTCCCCGGCCCCGGCCCCGGCCAGCATCGCCCCGAAGGGCAGCACGACCTCCAATGCATAGACCTGCCCGGTCCTCGGTAGGTCGTGCCGGGTCAGCCAGGCCATGGCGGCCGTCGAGCCAAGGCTACGGAGCGCCAGGGCGAGGGCGCAGGGGATGAGGCCAACCGGGGCCAGCAGCAGCACCAGGGCCAGGCCGGATCCAGCCGAGCCGAGGCTGACCCGCAGCAGCTGGCGATTGCGACCCGAGACCGAGAGCAGCGACCCATGCGCGCTGCCGAGTGCCCGCAGGAAGCCGCCGAGCGCCAGCAGGGCGGCCACCGGCGCGGCCTCGGCCCAGGCCGGGCCGAAGACCAAGGTGATCAACCGCAGATGGGTCGCCATGATCACCGCCGTCGCCAGGCCGCAACTGGCCGTCAGGATCATCAGGCCACGGCGCAGCCCCTCGGCGGTGTCGCCGGGTCGGCGGCGCGCGAAGACCGGCTGGAACAGGATGCCGCCGAAGGAGGCCGCGGCGGTGATCAGGATCGTCTCCACCCGCTTGGCCAGATTGTAATAGGCCAGCTGCAGGCCGCCGAGCAGGCCGGCGACGAGGACCTGGTCGAGGTAGTTGTTCACCGCCGCCACCAGCCGCACGGCCGAGGCATGCGTGGCCTCCTGCTGGAGTCGGCGCAGGCAGTCACGGTGCAGCCTGGGCCGCACCAGGGTCCCGGTGCCGGCGGTGGTCAGCAGCAGCAGCAGGACCGAGAGGCCAAGCTGGTAGGTCACCAGCCCGGCCATGGGATGACCGGCCAGGAGCAGGCCCAGGCCGGCCACCCCGGCGCCAGCCGTCGCCAGGATCGAGCGCAGCGCTAGCCGGCGGAAGGACAGCCGCTCGGCCAGCATCGCCTGCGGCTGCAGCACGGCGAGGTCGAGCGGGATGCGCAGGCCAAGGACGGCGATCGCCAGCCCGGCCTGCTCGACTCCCGGCACCAACCATACGAGCAGGGGGGTCAGCAGCAGGTACAGGCCCAACAGCCCCAGGCCGCCTAGCAGCAGGCAGGCCAGGGCGGTTTCGGCGGCGCGTTGCCGGTCCTCCTCTTGCTGTTCCTCCCGCTGCTGCAGCAGCGCCTCGTAGAGGCCGGGCAGGCCGAAGGCCTTGATCATCTCGCTGACGGCCACGGCGAGGGCCACGACGCCGATCTCGGCTGCTGGCAGCCAGCGGGCGAAGACGACGAAGATGCCGAGCGGCAGCAGGGCGCCGGCGGCCGCGTTCAGGGCCGACCAAGCGGCACCGTGCAGGAAGCGTCCAGCGCCGGGAGAGGGGTCGGGAAGGGTGCGCGGCATGGATGCACCTAGCCTGGGCCGCAGAGGATTATCAAGTATAGGTTGATAGACCTCATCTGGGAAACTTCCTGCAAGAACCGTGGCTTGACCTTGCGGGTCTAGTGCCAGACCGGGTTTCCCTACGCTGAATCGGCGGCCTTCAGCCCATCTTTGGTTTTTCGGTCCGGAAGAGGGTGCAGCTTCCCTCCTCCTGAGCCCCGCCTTGCTGCCGCAGCTTCGGCCTTTGGCCGGAAAAGGGGCTGTCTAGAATTATCCACAAGCAGCATCCTCGCGATTTCGAGAGGCAAAGCTACCCTATAGGAGAATCTTATAGGCCTTAATTATAGGTATAGGCCGCCGATTCAGCGTGGATAACTCGCTCAAAGGCCGCCGATTCAGCGTAAACCCGGCCTTCAAAGGCCGCCGATTCAGCGTAGCAAGGCCGCCGATTCAGCGTGGATAACTTGGGGCCCTCGCCGCCGGCCGGAATTCGACGGCACCATGCCGAAAGGCCGCCGATTCAGCGCAGCATCGTGGCGCAGCATGGCTAGACTGCGCCCGCTCGCCCCGGACGCAGTGATCGGATCTCCATGGCCGGTATCCATCGCCAGCTCATGCTCTTCGGCACCGACGGCCTCCGGCGCGTCGCCGCGGCGCTGCAGGACCCGAAGGAGCGTCGCCGCGAGCTCGACCGGATCGCCGCCGCCAGCGCCGCCCTCGGCGAGCCGGCCGAGGACGACCTCGCCTTCTCGCATTCCGGCCTTTGCCAGACCTGCCTGCCGCATGCCCGCCCGGCCAGCAACGACCTGATCTGGGAGCGCAATTCCGGGCGCTTCCACCTCATGGTCAGCCCCGGCGTGGTGCGCGGCGCGGATGGCCGGGCAACCCGTGTCGGCGTGCCCTATGGCACCCGCGCCCGGCTGATCATGATCTTCCTGCAGACCGAGGGGGTGCGCAGCCGCACCGTCAGCCTCGGCCCCAGCATGTCGGCCTGGATCCGCTCCCTCGGCCTGCCGGTCACCGGCGGGCCGCGCGGCACCATCCAGGCGATCCGCGAGCAATCGCTGCGCATCGCCCGCTGCGAGTTCACCCTGCAATGGACGGCGCGCTCCGCCTCCGGCGGCGACGAGACCATCATCCGCGACCAGCGCCTGGTCTCCGGCCTCTCGCTCTGGCACGGCCAGGAGGAGGGCGCGCCCTGGCAGGCCACGGTCGAGCTGACCCGGGAGTTCCACGAGCACCTGCGCGAGCATGCGGTGCCGCTCATGCGCGACGCCATCGCGCATCTGAAGGACAACTCCCTCGGCCTCGACCTCTACACCCTGCTCGCCTACCGGCTGCAGCGGCTGGAGCAGCCCCTGCTGCTCCGCTGGCAGGCCCTGGCGGCCCAGGTCGGGGCGGATACCAGCCGCGTCTCCCACCTCGCCCAGCGGGTCAAGGCGGTGCTGCCGGACGTGTTGGCGGTCTATCCGGATGCCGGGGTGGAGGTGGTGCGCCACGGGCTGCGCCTGCTGCCCTCGAAATCACCGGTGCCGCGCACCCTGGTCAACGGATTGCGGGTGGTGGAGGCCGCCACACCGCCCCGCTGAGGCACCAGGATGCGCCCTGAGGCCAGGAAGGGGTGAAAAGGCTAAAGGTAGCCCCTCGGCCTTGCACCGGCCTCAGGCGGCATCCAGGCGCCGTATCAGGCAACCCTGGCTGGTTGGGCGGATTTCGCCAGGGTCTCCAGCCGCTCCAGCATCCGCGCCCGCAATGCCAGGCGCCGCGGCTCGGCGCTCAGCGCCGGCTCGGTCCGCGCCAGGCGCTCCAGCGCCTCCGCCGTGCGGGCCGGGCTGAAGCCGAGGAAGGGACGCAGCAGCGGCGAGCGCTTGGCCAGGCCCTTCAGCCGCGAGACCAGCGTCGCCACCTCCGGCGTCACCCGCTCGTCGAAGCGGGCCAGCGCCGCCTCGGCATCGAAGCGCAGGGTCTGGCCGAAGGGGGCAGGGGGGCGGCCGAAGGCGAGGACCGGCCCGGGATCGGGCGGCGGGACCATCGCCAGCGCGAAGTCGCGGCCCAGCGAGAGGGTCCAGTCGACCCATTTGCTGATGCCGAAATTCTTCGAGGTGGCGAAGGCGATCCAGGGGATGCCGTAGACATCGGCGAGGATCGCGCCGTGCAGGGATTCCGTCAGCACCAGGCGCGCCCCGGCGATGCGGGCGATGACCGCCTCCGGCGTGCCACGCGGGTCGAGCAGCTCATAGCCGGTCAGCCTCGCCACCTCCGGCCAGCCGGGATGGTCGAGGGTCTGGAAATGCGGCACCACCAGCGTGCCGCCGGTGCCCGTCGCCGCCTGCGGGAAGCCCGCGACCAGCGGCGTCAGGATGGCGCCATCGGTGAGCGCCCGCTCCGCCGGCAGGCCCAGCACCCGCGCCGAGACCGGGCCACGCACGCACCAGTACTCGACCTGCTTGCCGCGCCAGGCCTCGGGCCGGTCGTTGCCGATGCCGGAGGAGAAGACGTGCAGCCGCCGCAGCCCGCCGCAGGGCATGCCGATGATGGTGCCGATACCGACGAAGCCGGTCTCCGGATCCTCGTCGAACAACCCCGGCGCCAGGCCCTTCCAGAGCACGGCGTTCAGGTCGTCGCCGAAATTCGGCACCTGCTTGCGGTAGTAGACGAGCTGCATGGGTGATCGTCCCCGCGGTCAGCGAACCGTCTCGATGCGGCGGCCCGGTTGCGCCGGCTCCCGGGCCGGCTGGCCCGCCGCCGCCACGCCGGCGATATGGTCCCCCGCCCGGAGCGCGAGGGCGATGATGGTCAGCGCCGTGTTGACCGCCCCGGCCGAGGGCAGGGTCGAGGCATCGACCACGTAGAGACCCTTGATGTCGTGCATCTGGCAATCCGGGTCGAGCACCGAGCTCGCCGGATCGGTTCCGAAGCGCACCGTGCCGACCTCGTGCCAGAGATAGGGCGGCCGCTTGCGAGCGAGGGAGGGGTAGCCGGCGCGGCGGAAAGTCTCGACCGCGAGGTCGCGCAGGCGGCCGAAGGCCTGGAGGTTGTGCCGCGGCTCGACGCGGCCGGCGAGCCGGTCGCCATCGAAACGCAGCCCGGCCTCCTGCGAGGGCAACGCCTCGCTCATGTAGAAGCACATCAGGCTGTGCCGACCGACCAGCCGGGCGATGGGCCGGACCAGCCGCGAGGCCTCCTCCCAGAAGGGCATCTGCCCGGCGACCTGCACCACGCCCAAGGGGTGCGGCGAGCCTGGGCCGCCCTCGTAGAAGGCGTTGATGGCGAAGGTCTTGGTGTAGAAGGCCGGCACCGGCCGCAGGCCGGTGAAGGGGAAGATCATGCCGACGGAATGGCCGCCGAGATAACGTCCGAGCGCGCCGCCGGCATTGCCGAGCCCCTCCGGATGCCGGTCCGTGCGTGAGCGCCGCAGCATCAGGGCCGAGCCGGGCAGCCCGCCGCAAACGGCGACCACCCCGGCCCGCACCACGTATTCCTCGCCCTGGCGCCGCAGCAGCACGCCCGTGGCGCGACTGCCCGCGCCGTCGGTCAGGATCCGCAGGCATTCAGTCCGGGTCGCCAGATGGACGTTGCCGGTCGCCAGCGCCGGCCGCATGGAGGCGGTCTCGGCATCCATCTTGGCGTCGCGGGTGCAGAGATGCGCGTCGCAGGTCGGGCAGAGCACGCAGCTGCCGCCCGGCCCGTGATCGAGGCCGCTCGGGACGGGTGCGACCGGCGTGCCGCTCTGCGCCAGGCGCTGCACCATCTCGGCGACGACGCCGCCATGCGGCAGCGGCGGATGCGGATAGGGGTTGGCGCGCGGCGGCTCACTCGGATCGCCCTCCGGCGCGCCATGCACGCGGTAGAGGCGCTCCGCCTGCTCGTAATAGGGCTCGAGCTCGGCATAGGTGATCGGCCAGGCGGGCGAGGTGCCGGTTTCGTGCTCAACGGCGCGGAAATCGCTCTCGCGCATCCGGTAGAGGGCGGCGCCGTAGAATTTGGTGCGGCCGCCGACGATGCTGAGCGGCGCGTCGCGGCTGCCCATGACGTCGGTGATGAAGCGGCCGACCGGCTCGCCCTCGCCACCGCGCTCGACCCGCAGGAAATCGCCCTGCTCGACCACCAGGACGCGCAACCCGAGTTGCCCGAGGCGCAGCGCGAGGGGGGCGCCGCCGGCGCCGCTGCCGATGACCACGGCGTCATAGGGGCGCGTCAGATCGGTCGTCCGCCACCTGTCGTCCTGCTGCATCGCCGGGTCCCCATCCTGCTTCCCTGCGGGAAGCTCAGGGACAACACCAGAAAGGTGGGCGGAGAATGACCGCAGCCCGCTTTACGGTAGCGGCTCTACCCAAAAAATCAGGAAGCTATCGGATATCCAACAGATACCAATTGATACCAGGGCCCGGACGCGAAAAAGCCGCCTGCGGAGGGTGTCCGAGGCGGCTGCGGCGATGTCAGATTTGGATGCGGGGACAGGATTTGAACCTGTGACCTTCAGGTTATGAGCCTGACGAGCTACCGGGCTGCTCCACCCCGCGTGGGTGGTGAGGTGTTTCCTGGGATCCGGCTGGGTGGCCCGGCGGCGACCGACTCTCCCGCTGCTTGAGCAGCAGTACCATGGGCGCTGAGGTGTTTCACGGCCGAGTTCGGGATGGGATCGGGTGTTGCAACCTTGCGATGACCACCGGGCCACCCGGCCGGATCCTGGGATGTGGGGCTGGATTGGGTGTGTTGTGTGTGCTGCTGTGTTGGTTTGCGGCGCGGTTTGGTGCTGCGTGTGGTGTCGTCTTGCGACGACGCGGGCTGGGGAGGGATGGGAGTTCTATCGGGCGATTAGTAACGCTCGGCTGCACGGGTTACCCCGCTTCCACCTGCGTCCTATTGACGTGCTGGTCTGGCACGGCCCTCGAGGGAGACCTCGTTTGGAGGGGGGTTTCCTGCTTAGATGCCTTCAGCAGTTATCCCGTCCGCACTTGGCTACCCAGCTGTGCCACTGGCGTGACAACTGGTGCACCAGAGGTGCGTCCATCCCGGTCCTCTCGTACTAGGGACAGATCCTCGCAAGTCTCCTACACCCACGGCAGATAGGGACCGAACTGTCTCACGACGTTCTAAACCCAGCTCACGTACCGCTTTAATCGGCGAACAGCCGAACCCTTGGGACCTGCTCCAGCCCCGGGATGCGATGAGCCGACATCGAGGTGCCAAACCTCCCCGTCGATGTGGACTCTTGGGGGAGATCAGCCTGTTATCCCTAGAGTACCTTTTATCCGTTGAGCGATGGCCCTTCCACGCGGGACCACCGGATCACTAAGGCCGACTTTCGTCTCTGTTCGCGCTGTCGCGCTCACAGTCAGGCGGGCTTGTGCCTTTGCACTCAACAGCCGATGTCCGACCGGCCTGAGCCCACCATCGCGCGCCTCCGTTACACTTTGGGAGGCG
>NZ_QLIX01000046.1 GCF_003258945.1 Roseicella frigidaeris
CACAACTCACCTGACCAGACCGAAAACCCCGCTCCTCCATCCACAACCCGGGTCAATTCCTCATGGCAATCCCGGGTCAGCTCTCACTGGCATTCAACAGCGGAGGTACTCGACGAGGACCGCGGCCGGCCCGCCGCGCATCCAGGTCTCGACCAGCCGATCGTTCTTGTTGGCGGTGACGCTCAGACGCGCCTCCACCGGGCCGCGCTCGCCTGCCTGCCGCATCGACAGCTCCTGCCCGAGGCGCAGCGATGCCAGGTCGTGGACACGCAGCGGCAGGTGCAGCAGGATTTCGATCGCCGCCGCGAGGGCGGCCATCCAGCAGGCCTCCTGCGGCTTGGGTGGATGGTTGACGCCGGCCTTGCTGGTCCAGCCGTCGCGCAGGCGACGGGCCTTGTGCAGCAGCAGCGCCGGCAGGTGCAGCAGCCTCGCCTCGATCTCGGGATCGGCCAGGCGGTCGAGCAGGTCAGCCAGGTCGTCGCCGATCTCGCATTGCCGCTTGGGCCGGTAGACCTTGAGCATGCGGCGCAGTTTGGCATCGGCCTCGCTGGGAAGCTTCCGGAAGATCGCCACCGACTGCAGCGTGGCGGCGAGCATGGCGGTGCCGTGCGTCGGCAGCCTCTCGTTGGGCTTGTTCGGATGCGGCTTGCCGAGCCGGTCCCGATGCAGGCGCAGGCACCGTTTGGCACTGTCGAACCGCAGCAGGACGCCGAGGTCCGTGAGCTCGTCCGGGGTGCTGCCGGTCTGGAGCATGGCCCAGCACAGCAGCCGCAGGCCCTTCCTGCGCGTGACGACGGTCTCGGGGCTGGCCGGCTCGTGGGCCTCGTCGTCCTCCTCCGCATCCTCCGGGCTCCGGACGAGCCAGGCGAGGTAGTCCTCCGCCTCCTGGTGCAGGGGATAGTCCGAGAGCGGCCGCGTCTGGATCCGTCCCTCGGGCGGGCCCAGGGCGAGCTCGGTGTCTGGCCAGCCGGGGATCAGCCCGCGCATCTTGTTCCACTGCCGTGCTACCTCGCGGACGTTCGCCCGGACGTTCTTGCCGCCATGGCTGGTGGTGAGGTGCCGCGCGTAGTCGTTGAGGGCGGCACTGGTGACGCCGTCGGGCGGCAGGCCCCCCGTTGCGCAATCTCGCATGAAGGCGCGCAGACGATGCGGGTGGAAGCGCTTGGGCAGGCCGGCCTCCAGCACCGCCCAGGCCGGATCGCTGGTCGGCTCGTGCCGGCGGACGGGGGCGAGGAGGCCGCGGCGGCGCATGACGTAGCGCAGGTTGGCCCGGTGGTTCTGCTGGGTCTTGGAGGCGATGCCGAGGGCGACCGCGCTGGCGGTGTCGATGGCGGGCAGGCAGACGGCGGGATCGAGCAGCACCGTGGCCGGCGACCTCTTGCCGCCGATCCGGCAGAGGAGGTTCACGGACGAGACCAGCGTGCGTCGCCGCATGAGTGGCAGATCGTCCCAGGTCATGATCTCGCGTTTGACCTCGGCGGCCGTCGGAAGTTGATTGGCAGGGATTTTCATGGGCGCACCGCCAGGGTAGGGCCGGAGCCGGCAATTTGGGAAGAGGGTACTTGGGTAAATCCCGTCATTACTTGGGCACCACTATCCCAATCGGCCGCTATGTACTTGATCGGGCTGCCCTCGCGCGGCCCCGTGCGGCCGGGGCCGCACGACAGCACCGCCGCCAGATCATCGGCGCCGTAGTAACGACGCGAGCGACGCATCTCCGGCCGCGTCAGGCCGGCCTGGTCCCAGTTGCGCAGCGTGCGCAGGCCGCGCCCGACCAGCTTGGCGAAGGTCGCCGCCGGTATCTGTTTGGGCACGATGTCGGGGGTGGGATCGGGTGGCGGGCTATTGGAGTGAGTCAGCGATGAGGACGGCGCAGCCGCTGGCTGCGTGGTCGGACTTTCAGGCATGGGAACAAGTTTCCGCATCGCCCGACGGCGTCGGGCCGCGCCGCACCCCAGCGGCGACAGACGGGGTGGCCCGGCCGCCGGGGCGGCCGGGAGGCTGGCTTGCTCAGGTCCAGCGCGCGGCGTCCCTGGACGCCGCTCTACGAGCGGGGATGCCGGCGCGGACCGGCATCGGGCGACGGCGGCGAGGCCGTTTGGCCGCGCTCCGTCACCGGATGAATGCTATCAACCGCAGCGATATGCCAAGAGATTCGTTAGCTCGCCTGGCAAGCTATTTATATTGAATGAGCATTGAAATAGCGGGGCGTCGTCCCCATCTATGCTGGACGAGAGGCAAGACCCCGCCGGCGCCCTCGCTCCCCTGATCAGCAACGCAGTCCACCTCACGCCAGGGTTGAGCCAGAGCCGGCCGGCGCGATGTGCGCGCCAAGCATCACCCGTGATGCCGGGTGCCTGCCCGTGCCGCCCCTGATCGGGCCCAGGGCTTCGGCTGTTGCCTCTCGTCCCTCCCCCCGTCCTCGCACCCGGCGGGCCGCCGCCGCGCCTCCTGGCGCACGGCTGCCCGGCACCGCGCATCCGGCATTGAGCCCGGCCGCCCTCTGCGAACCCCAGCCCTGCCAGCGGTGGCACGGCGGTGCAACGGACCGGGGATGCCGGCACCCCCTGGCCCATCATGTCAGGCACGGTGCCCGGCCTGCCGCGTGCGCGCGGCAGCGGCGCGGCCACGACCGCGCCCATCACCCTGGCGGGCCCGCCAGGCGCGGCGCCGGTCCCGCGCGGACCGGCGCCGCGGCGTGCCGGGCGGCTCCTCCTACGGATCGCCCGGCTGCGTGTCCTCGCCCCAGGCGAGGACCGCATCGGCCCGGCCGCTGCACCGCGGCCGCCGGGCGGTACGCCGGCCCATCCCGGCCTCCAGCCGGTCTCGGCAGCTCCGAGCCGACCGCAGCGGACCCTTGAGCAAGGCCGAAACACACTGCTGGAGATCGCATGACCCCCATCAGCATCCTTCGCTACCAGGGCAGGCGCGTCCGCCTGCACGGCAGCCTGCTGAACCTCGCCGACCTGTGGCGCGCCGTCGGCCGGCCGGAGAACCACCGGCCCGCCGACTGGCTCGCCCTCGCGGACACCGCGCCCGACGCGCCGGCCACGGCCGATCCCGGCCCGACCGACCTCTGGCACCGCGACCCCGACGGCCTCCGCGCCGCCGCCCGCGGCCCGACGAGAGGGACCTGGGTACCCTGGCAGCTGGCGCTGTCCTATGCCCACACCCTCTCGCCGGCCCTCCACCTCTGGGCCAGCACCGTCCTTCGTGCCGCCATGGAGCGGCCGGGCAACCTGCTCCCGGCGGATCCCGATCCACGGATCTCCTACCTCGCCGTGCGGTTCCGTGAGCTGCACCGCCGCCTCGACACGCTCGAGGGGCACGCCGCCGACCTCATGTTCTTCGCCCTCTCGGGCCAGGAACTGCTGTTCGGTGGCCGGCGCGAGTTCTCGGAGCGGAGCCGGGCCCTCATGGCCCGGGTGGTGGCGGCCGCGCCCTACGGCGGTCAGTGTCCCTGCTGCGGCCGCGAGCGCGTGCTCGCCGAGGGCAGCCGGCTGCGGCCCGGCGCCGAGTTCGACCACTTCTACCATCGTGGCCTGAACCGGCCCGAGTTCGGCTGGCCGGTCTGCGCCCCCTGCCATGGCGACCTGACCCATGGTGGCCACCTCGTCCGCTTCGCGCGGCTGGCCGAGTTCCGGGCCTTCCAGGCCCGGGTGCTCGAGGCACGCCGCCGGGCACGCCCGAACTCCACGGGCGATGCGACCTAGCCACCCACCCGTGCCCGCCCGCGCGGCGGGCACACAAGAGCCCCGTGACCTCACGCCGAGGTCACGGGGCTTTTCGCGTTTCCGAACCAACGTCCACAACATGAGACCTGACAAGGGCGAGCTGTCCTTGACGCCCTTTGTCGCCAAGCGGGAGCATCCTGCGGGACGGTATCCGAGGGAGGGGCGGCATGGTGAACATTGCCGAGGCAGGGGATCCAGAGCGGCTGGTGCTGTATGGCAGCTTCACCAGCAGTTCTACCTACAAGCCGATGCTGTTCCTGGCCCTGGGCGGGCTGCCGTTCAGCTTCCGCACGGTCAACCTGAAAAACGGCGTGCAGAAGTCACCCGAGTACCTGACGGTCAATCGCTATGGCCAGGTCCCCGCCTTGCGGCACCGTGGCCTCACCGTCGTCCAGTCCAATGTCATCCTGGACTATCTCGCACGCACGACAGGCCGCTTCGAGGGCAGGTCGGAGCAGGCACGCTGGGTAGCGAGGGAGTGGCTGTCCTGGGAGGCGGACGCCATCACCAACGTCGCCAAGGTGCGGCACTACCGGCGCTTTCGTGCCGTCGACCCGGCGGTGATGGCGTATTTCCTGCCTCTGGCCGAAGCGGCTCTGGGCAACGTGGACCGTGCGCTGTCCGATGGACGGGATTGGTTGTGCCGCGAGGGCGCGCCCTCCATCGCCGATGTCGGCTGCTGGGGCCGGATGGTCTTCATGGCCGAGGGCGGCATCGAGATCGCCCGGTGGCCGCATCTGCAGCGCTGGGCGCAGCGGCTGGCCGCCCTGCCGGGCTTTGCCCTACCCTATGACCTGATTCCGAAAAAGGACGTTGAGTGCGAGGCGGAGCTTCCGTCCTTGCCGCTCTGACCGGCGTGGCGAGCTAGCGCAAGCGGCGTCGGCCTGCACAGCCACGCGGGCATTGGGCACGATGACAAGGCCTGAATCGATGGGGTATTGCGTCACCCGCTCGGGGGCTCACGGCGCCAGCCGGGTGAAGACCCGGTCGTGGTCGCGGACCCGCTCGGCATGGCAGGCGAAGCAGGTCTCGTGCTGCGCCTCATCCGCGGGGACGCCGCCGGTGAAGCGCCCGAAGCCCCAGCCGCCGCTCCCGGCATAGCGCCGTGAATCCTTCACCATCACCTGCACCGTGGTCGCGGCGCCCGGCACGAAGGCGGGCGGATACTCGGCCGAGGGCTGGTGCCGCCAGGCGAGCTTCACCAGCACGCTGCCATCCGGGAAGGGCAAGGTCCCGGCGCGGTAGGCCGCCATGGCGATGTCGTTGCCGAGCGCGGCGCGCAGCTCGTCGAGCGGCGCCGTCTCCTGAGCCGGCGCGATCAGCTCCCAGCGCCGGTAGCCCTCCGGCAGCGTGACGCCGTAGAGCGGCGCGGCAGGTGCTTCGCTGGCGGCGCGCGTCGTGCCGGCCGCCGGCAGGGTGAGGAGCAGCAGGACGAGGGCGTGGTACGGCCTGAGCATCCGCCGCGCCTCAGCCGAAGGTGGCGCTGTAGAGGGTGAGGCCGGGCGCCGTCGCCCGAACCTCGATCCGGTGCTCGGCATAGCTCTCCCCATCGTACAGCGTGTAGAGCGTCGGCCGCTCGACCGTGACGGTCGCCGGCGTGCCATCATCGACCACGACGCGGAGTGCGGCCGGCTCTGGCGCGGCGCAGACCAGGTGCAGCTTCGCCGCGTGGAAGCGCAGCCGCAGGCCGCCCTCCGCCGAGCGCAGCACCAGCGCCTCCGCCTCCTTCGACCAGCGCCCGTCGAGTGCATAGGCGGCGGATGCCGGGCCGCCGCGGGCGCCGAAATGGATCTCCGGCGTGCGAATGCCGGAGAGGTCCGGATCCTCCGCCGCGGCCCGCCCGGCCGCGCCGGGCGGCAGGCCGAGCAGGGCGCGGATTGCCGCCTCGATCTCCCCCATATGGCCCTCGCCCTCGCGCCGCAGCACGATCCGGCCGGTCTGATCGAGCAGCAGGAAGCTCGGCCAGGCGCGGATACCCCAGGCCCGCCAGCTCTGGAAGCCGTTGTCCTGCCCGACGGGGAAGCGGATGCCGAGGCTCCGCACCGCCGCCTCGACATCCGGGCGCTGGCGCTCGAAGCCGAATTCCGGCGTGTGGATGCCGATCACCTGCAGCCCCGCCACGCCGTATTCCGCTTGCAGGCGGTTCAGGCTCGGCACGGTGCGGCGGCAGTTGATGCAGGAATAGGTCCAGACATCGATCAGCACGACCCGGCCGCGCAGCGCGGCGAGGCTCGGCGGCACGTCGGCATTCAGCCAGTCGGCGATGCCGGGGAAGTCCGGCGCAGGCGCATCGGCGATCTGCGCGATGCCGCGTGGCGCCAGGGGCAGGGCGAGGGTGGCGCCTGCGAGCAAGGAGCGGAGGAGGGTGCGGCGCTCAGGCATGGTCGGCCGCCATCACCGCCTCGGCGAAGGCGCGGGGCGCCTCCTGCGGCAGGTTGTGGCCGATGCCGCCGGTGATGAGCCGGTGCTGGTAGGGGCCGGTGAACTTCGCCGCATAGGCGGCGGGCTCGGGATGCGGCGCGCCGTTGGCGTCGCCCTCAAGCGTGATGGTGGGGACGCCGATGCCGGGGAAGCCGGCAAGCCTGGCCTCCAGCGCGTCGTAGCGCCGCTCGCCCTGGGCCAGGCCGAGACGCCAGCGGTAGTTGTGGATGGTGATGCTGACATGGTCGGGATTGTCGAAGGCGGCGGCGCTGCGGGCGAAGGTGGCGTCGTCGAACGCCCAGCGCGGCGAGGCGAGCTGCCAGATGAGCCGCGCGAAGTCGCGGCGGTTGGCCTCATAGCCGGCGCGGCCGCGGCTGGTGGCGAAGTAGAACTGGTACCACCAGGCGAGCTCGGCCCGCGGCGGCAGCGGCGCACGGTTCGCCGCCGGGCTGCCGATGAGGTAGCCGCTGACCGAGACCAGCGCCTTGCAGCGCGCCGGCCAGAGCGCCGCGACGATGTTCGCCGTGCGGGCGCCCCAGTCGAAGCCGCCGATCACCGCCCGCGGCAGGCGCAGCGCGTCCAGCAGCGCGAGGGCATCGAGGGCGAGGGCGGCCTGCTGGCCGTTGCGCACCGCATCCGCCGCGCGGAAGCGCGTGGTGCCGTAGCCGCGCAGATAGGGGACGATCACCCGGTAGCCGGCCGCGGCCAGCAGCGGCGCGACCTCGGCATAGCTGTGGATGTCGTAGGGCCAGCCATGCAGCAGCAGGACCGGTGGCCCGGCGGGCGGGCCAGCCTCGGCATAGCCGATCTCCAGCGCCCCGGCCCGCACCTGCCGGAGCGGTCCGAAGCCGGGCGGCGCGGCGGCCGGTGCCGGCACGGGTTGCGCCTGGGTGGGTTGGGCCTGGGCGGCGCGGGCGAGGGCGGCGCCGAGCGCGGTCGTGCCGAGCAGCCGGCGTCTGGGGAGGGCGATGCGGTCCATGGGCGTCTCTACTCGCTGGAACGGATGCCGACGATCCTGCACCGGCGCCGCGCCCGCCGCTTGGAGGCGGGCTTGAGACCAACTTGGGAAGCTCTTGATTTTTGCCGGCGATGCGCTGCCATGGCCGGCACCCGCCACCACAACCGTCACAGGACCCCCGCTTGCTCTACCGCTTCGACAGCTGCCTGCTCGATACCGACCGGCGGGAGCTGCACCGGGGCGGGGCACCGGTCGCGGTGGAGCCGCAGGTCTTCGACCTGCTCGCCCTGCTGCTCGCGGCGCGGGACCGCGTGGTCGACCGCGACGAGATGATCGCCACCGTCTGGCGCGGCCGCATCGTCTCCGAGGCGACGCTCGCCAGCCGCATCAACGCCGCCCGCGTGGCGATCGGCGACAGCGGCGCGGCGCAGCGGCTGATCCGCACCCTGCCGCGCCGCGGCCTGCGCTTCGTCGGGGCGGTGGAAGCGGTCGCCGCCCCCACCGCGCCGCCGCCGTCAGCCGAGATGGCCGGGCCCTGGCTCGCCGTGCTGCCCCTCGCCAATCTCGGCGGCGACCCGGCGGAGGACTACTTCGCCGATGGCGTCACGGAGGAGATCACCATCGCCCTCTCGCACTGCGCTGGACTCTTCGTCATCGCCCGCAACTCCGCCTTCGCCTACCGGGACCGCGAGGTCGATATCCGCGAGATCGGCCGCGAGCTCGGCGTCGGCTACCTGCTCGAGGGCAGCCTGCGCCGCGATGGCGACCGGCTGCGCATCAGCTGCCGCCTCATCGATGCCCGCAACGGGGCGCATCTCTGGGCCGATCGCTTCGAAGGCGGGCCGGACGAGGTCTTCGCGCTGCAGGACCGGGTGGCGGAGAGCGTCGTCGCCGCCATCGAACCGACCCTGCAATCGGCCGAGGCGGAGCGGCACCGGCAGCACGCCCCCGCGACGCTCACGGCCTATGACCTGCTGCTGCGCGCCCGGGCGGCAGAGAGCGCCTTCACGGCCGAGGGGCTGGCGGCGGCGCTCGCGGCGCTCAACCAGGCCCTCGCCCTCGATCCCACCTATGCGCCGGCCATGGCGGCCGCCGCCCATTGCCGTGCGCTGTGCCATTTTCAGGGCTGGCCGGCGTCCGATGCCGCAATCAACAACGTGGCAGCGCTGCGCCTCGCCTGGGCGGCCGCGGAGCAGGCGCCGAACGACGCGCAGGTTCTCTGGCAGGCCGCCTTCGCTATCTGGAACCTCGCGGGCGAGGAGCGTGGGCGGGCGCGGGCGTTGTTCCGCCGCTCCCTGTTGCTCAACCCGAACTCCGCCATGGGCCTGACGCTCGCGGGCTGGATCGAGACCATGTGCGGTCATGTCGATGAGGGGCGCGCCATGGTGCTGAGAGCGGTGCGGCTCAACCCGCGCGACCCGCGCGGCTGGCTGATGGACGGGGTGCTGGCCCTCGCCGCGATGATCGAAGGGGACGATGCCGGCGCCGCGGCCTGGGCCGAGCGGGCGCTGGCGCGCAACCGGCGCTTCGCCGTCGCGCTGCGCGTGCTCGCCGTCGCCCGCGTGCAGCTCGGCGAGACGGGGCGGGCGGCGGAGGCGGTGCGGGACCTGCTGCGGATCGAGCCAGGGTTGACGATCGGCGGCTTCCTCGCCCGAATCCCGATGCCGCTCGAAGCCATGGCGCGGCGCTACGAGGCAGCGCTCCGCGTCGCCGGTCTGCCAAGTTGACCGCTCGTAAGCGGCGTCGCTGCGCTCGCCCGAGGAATGCAGGCTACTCGCCACGACCGAGCTGCGCCCGCACGCCCTCGGCGGAATGCGCGAGGAGCTCGCGCGCCTGCTGCTCCGCCGCCGCCGCGTCGCCGGCCCGGATTGCCGTCACCAGGGCCCGCCAGTCGCCGGCCGCCTGCTGGCGCCGCTCGGCCAGCAGGAAACTGGTGGCGCGGCCGCGGATGAGGCGCCAAGTGCTCATGCTGGCGAGGTGCTCGTAGAGCTCCGGCAGGTGCCGGTTGCCGCTCTCCCCGACCAGCAGATGCTGCGCCCGGATCGCCTGCTCCGAGAATGTCTGCGGGTCCGTCCCGGGATCGGCGGCCAGCGCCTCCATGGCCGCGACGATCCCCTCCAGCCGGGATGCAAGCTCGCCACCGAGCTCAGCGCAGCGGCGCGCCGCCAGACCGAGCAGCACCGCCCGGAGCTCGAACAGATCGAAGACATCGGACTGGGCAAAGGTGGTGACCCGCGCCCCGAAGCGGGGCAGCCGCTCGACGAAGCCGCGGCGCGACAGGGCGATCAGCGCCTCGCGCACCGTGGCCCGGCTGACCGCGTGCTCCCGCGCCAGCTCCACCTCTTTGAGCCGAGCGCCGGACGGCAGCCGCCCGGCCATGATGTCGGCCAGGAGCTGCTCCGAGAGCAGGTCGGGCAGGGAGCGGGCGGCTTTGCCGAGCGGCATGGCCTCTGGCTGCAGCGCTGGCGGCGCGGTCATGGCGCTTCCCGACGGGCGGTGGAACGGCTCGGAGGGTGAAGCAGGGGAGAGGGCATGGCATTCCATTATTGTCAGACAATCGACAGCCGACTAGGCTTTGGGCAAGCAAACAGGGGGAGGACGCCCATGGGCCAGATCACCGTCAAGCCGCTCGGCTACGCGCTCGGCGCCGAGGTGCAGGGGGTGGACATGCGCGCGCCCCTCGCCGCGGAGGACCGCAAGGCCATCAATGCCGCCTGGCTCAAGCACTGCGTTCTGGTCTTCCCCGGCCAGGAGGCGCTGACGCCGGAACAGCAGATCGCCTTCGCTGGACAGTTCGGCGAGCTCGACCAGCACGCCTCGCAGCCACCGGCGACGCTGCATCCCGGCCATCCCGAGATCCTGGTGCTCACCAACCGGCAGGTGCAGGGCAAGCCCTCGGGCACGCGCAACTCCGGCCGCAACTGGCATACCGACCTGAGCTACACCGAGCGGCCCGCCAAAGGCGCACTGTTGCTCTGCCGTGAGAAGCCGCCGGTCGGGGGCGACACCATGTTCGCCAACCTAACTCTCGCCTACGAGACGCTGACGCCGCGCATCCAGGCGCTGATCGAGGATCTCGAGGCGGTCCATGACGCCTCGCTGATCAAGGGCATCGAGCAGCGCGACCCGGCCATCGTCGCCGAGATGCGCAACCGCAACCCGCCGGTGGCCCATCCGCTGGTGCGCGTGCACCCCGAGACGGGGCGCAAGGCGCTGCTCATCGGCCAGCGCATCCGCGGCATCCTCGGCCTGTCGGACGAGGAGGGGGCAGCGCTGCTCAACCTCCTCAACGCGCATGCCATCGCGCCCGAATTCGTCTACCGCCACCGCTGGAGCCTCGGCGACGTGCTGATGTGGGACAACCGCTGCACCATGCATGTCGCCCTGGCCGATTTCGACCAGAGCCAGCCGCGGGTCATGCATCGCTGCTCGCTGCAGGGCGAGCGGGTGACTGGCCGCATTCTGCGCAACCCCTCGATCGCCGACCGCGAGACGCTCATCCAGGCCGTCGCCGCCGTCGCCTGACCGGGCGCCCCGGCGGCATCCCCGCCGGGCGCCCTCCCCTTCGGATCCATAGCCTTGGGAGACCCGCGCCATGCGCCGCTTGGTCGCCATCATGCTCGCCGCCTGCGTGGCCGGCCTCGCCCTGCCGCATCGCGCCACCGCCCAACCGGCTACACCATCAGCCGCCTGGCCGACACAGCCGCTGCGCCTCGTCGTCGGTTTCCCGCCGGGCGGCGCCACCGACGTCATGGCACGGCTCGTCGCCGAGGGGCTGACGGCGTCGCTCGGCCAGAATGTCGTGGTCGAGAATCGGAGCGGCGGCGGCAGCCTGGTCGCCACCGAAGCGGTGGCCCGGACGGCACCCGATGGCACCACGCTGCTCTTCGTGGCGAGCTCGCACGCGACCCTGCCGGCGCTCTACCCGGACCTGTCCTGGGATCCGGTGCGCGACTTCTCACCGGTCGCGCTGGTCGCCAGCACGCCCTATATCCTGGTGGTGAATCCCGCCCTGCCGGTGCACACCCTGGCCGAGCTTCTGGCGCTGGCACAGCAGCAGCCCGGCAAGCTGGCCTTCGCCTCGACAGGGATGGGCACGGCGCGGCATCTCGGCGGCGAGATCCTGAAGCGCGTCGCGCAGATCGACATCCTGCATGTGCCCTATCGCGGTAGCGGCGCGGTGCGGGCCGATCTGCTGGCCGGGCGCATCCAGATGATGTTCGACAACACGGCGGTGATGCTGCCCTATCTCCGCCGCGGCGAGCTGCGCGGCCTCGCGGTCACGGGCCCGAAGCGCTCGCCGCTGGTGCCGGATCTGCCGACCCTGCGCGAGGCGGGGCTCGGCGCGGCCGATATCGAGGGGTGGTTCGCGCTGCTCGGCCCGGCGCATCTGCCGCCCGCGATCGTGCAGCGGCTGAACCAGGCGGTGACCGCGCTGCTCGCCCAGCCGGCGACGGCCGAGAAGTTGGCCGCGCTCGGCGCGGTGCCACTGCCCGGCAGCCCGGAGGATGCAGCCCGGCTCATCCGCGCCGAGCAGACCAAATGGGGCGCCGTCATCCGCGAGGCCGGGATCCAGCCAGACTGATGCTGCCGGCATGGCGAGGGCAGCGGCGCAGGAGGCCGCCTCAGCTCAATATCCCATCGCTTTGTCGACTTCCTGCAGGAGGTCGCCGCCGGCCTCGATGCTGGCGATATTCGCTGCGATCTCGTTGACCAGCTGGCGTATCGTCGGCCGCCGCGCGACATGCGGCATGACGGTCACCTTCGGATGCAGCCATAGAGGGCTGTCCGGCGGCAAGGGCTCGGGATGCAGCGCGTCGAGCGCCGCATGCGCGAGCTGGCCGCTATCGAGAGCGGCGATCAGGTCGGCATCGACCACATGCCTGCCCCGCCCGATGTTGATGAGCATCGCCCCCTCGGCATGAGCCCGAAGGTGCGGGCGCACAGGATGCCCTCGGTCTCCCGGGTCAGTGGCAGGAGGCAGACCGCAATGTCAGTTTGTCTCAGGAACGGCTCGAGCTGGTCCGGGCCGTGAAAGATCGGGATCTCGGCGTCCGGCTTCGGACTGCGCACCCAGGCCGAGACCGGAAAGCCGAGCGACGTCAGCACCAGCGCCGGCGTTTTCGCCATCAGCCCGAACCCGAGGAAGCCGATGCGGCGCGCCTCCGGCCGGACGATCGGCCGGCGCAGCCATTCGCGCCGGGCCTGGGCCTGCTGATACAGAGGCATCTCACGGTGCAGCCGCAGCACATGCATGATGACATACTCGGTCATCATCGGATCGCCACCGGCCGGCTCGATCTTGCCGAGCGGCACCTTCGGCATTTTCGGGTGGTCGACAAAGCTCTCGACGCCGGCGGAGCGGCTGAACATCGCTCTGAGATTCGGCAGCGACGGGATCTCGTCGAAGTCGGGGTGCATGAAAGCGAGGTAGGTGATCTCGGATGGGTCGCCTACATCGGGAAAGATGCGGACCTCCAACTCGGGCATGACCTCGGCCAGCGTATCGCGCCAGCCCTGCGTGGTACCGATCTCGCTGATATCCAATCCATAAATCAGCAGCGCCATGTCGATCTCCCCTCCCTCTTCATTGATCGGCTCCGCCAGATCCCGCCAGCAAGACGCACCCGCCTCGTTAGCCTCGCCGTTTGTGAATGCCTCGTCGGAGGTACGCATGACACCGGCAAAGCGCGCACGTGCGCAACCTGCGCGGCGTGCCTATACCGGTCAGGGGCCAGGGGATCGCCGGCCTGGCGATGTCGCCTCCAGGCGATAGACCCTCTCTGACGTGCCGGAGAAGAGCGCGCGCTTCTCGTCATGCGAGGCGCCCGCGACGATCAGCTTCATGGCATTCCAGAACTCGGCATAGCCGATACCCATCTTCTCCACGGGGAAGTTGCTCTCGAACAGGCACCGGTCCGCCCCGAAGAGGTCGATGCAGGTCTCGATGTACGGACGCCAATGCGCGGCGAGCTCCGCGGAGGTCGGCGGCATGGGCAACGCTCCATAGTCGTAAGCGGCCAGCCGCATCATCATGCCGCCAAGCTTCACGACGACATTGGGACACTGCGCCAGGGCGGTCATGCCTGCCTTCCATTGCGCGAACACCTCCTCCTTGCGGTCGGCATAGGGGCCATAGCCAAGCGGCCCGCCACAATGGCCCAGGATGAAGCAGGCCGACGGATGGGCGCGCACCAGGTCCAGCGCCTCGCCAAGCTGGGTGTGGAAGACCCACAGGTCGAAGGACAGACCGAGTGCGGCGAGCCGTTGCAGACCCGTGCGGAAATCCACTCGGCCAAGCAAGTGGGGCGCTGGATGACCGTTGCCGATGATCGGATCGGCATCCCAGGCGGCGGAGTGGCGCACGCCCCGAAAGCGCCCACCGCCGGCGCGGATGTGCGCTTCCAGGACGGGCTCCACGCGATCACCGAGGGTGAGATCGGCAAAGCCGACGATGCCGGCGGCGATGCGCGTCGGACCATAGGCGCCGCTATCGCTCATCGCTGCGATGCCGGCGACGAACTCCGTCTCGCCGACCGGACGCATCTCCTCCGGACCGGAGGCGCGATACATCGCGTGGCACTGGACGAAGACGGTGGCCGTGACCTTGTGTCCCGTATCCAGGTCGGCGAGGAACTCCGGCAGGAGATAGCGCTGATCTGGCCGATGCCACAGGTGATGATGGGCATCGATGATCGGCAGGTCCGGCTCCAGCGCCGGTTCCGGCGGACGTTGCGAGAGCCATGTGGGGTTCGGGGGAAAGATCCGCCCGTAGCGTGTGGGATGATCGAAATTGCGCATGCTTTCCCCACGTGTCTTGGCCAGACTGCGGCGCTGGAAACTACTGCATGTCTGCGGACCGGATGCAATCCGGGATCCTGAGTTCTCGGAACGTAGCGCAACCCCGCTCCAGGCTCTCAGGCATTCGCTGCCGCCAGGGCGCCAGTGATTGTAGAATGCCTGCTCTTGGGTCGATAGCAGAGCGCTGATGGACCAGCATAGCTGAAGCTTGGGATCGAGCCTGCGGTGTCACCGTGCGGCCGGCGATATAGGCTCTCGGTGCTTGCGCTGCGCCGCGCGCCATTCCCAAGGCGGTATGCGCTCGGCCTCCGGCAGAGACCAAAGCCCACGACGCTGCACCTGCGCCTCCCGCTTGAGCCGCAGCAACGCCGCGTCGTCGCTGTAGCGCTTGTAGACCCAGGCGCCGCCGCGGCGGATCATCACGGCGTTGACGTCCTGCCCGCCGACATAGACCTAGCCGACGGTGCGGCCATAGCGATCCGTGTCGCGCACCTCGATCCGGGCTGGCTTGCCGAAGGCCAGGTCCGCCAGCATCTGGCGTGCCCGCGTCCCATAGGGCTGCCGCCGCTCCAGCGCGTCGATGTCGGACAGGCGGATGCGGACCTGCTTCCTGCGCTCGGTCAGCAGGGTCAGCGTGTCGCCGTCGGCGATGCCCACCACCTTGCCGCGGAGATCCTCGACGCCGAGGGCTACGGTGATACCGCGCAGCTCAACCACCGCCCCGGCGGGGCCTGGCTGCGGCTGCCCGGGCTGGTGCTGATCCGGCAGCGGCCGGGCTCGGCGCACGGCATCGTCTTTCTCACTGTCGAGGACGAGCACGGCACCGGCAACCTCGTCGTCTATCCCGACATCGCCGCCCGCGACCGCGCGGCCCTGGTCGCCGGCCGGCTGCTGCTGGCCGAGGGGCGGATCGAGCGCGAGGTCGCCGAGGCCGAGGTGCCGATCACCCACCTCATCGTCCGGCGGCTACATGACCTCTCGCCGCTGCTCGACCATCTCGATGCGGCGGGGCCGGAGACCGCCGGCGACTGGGCAGGGCAGGCGCTGGCGCGGGCCGACGAGGTCAGGCGGCCGGAGCCGGGCAGCCGGCCACGGGTCAGGATGCCGGGGAGCAGGGACTTCAACTGAGCGCAACAGCCCGCAGGCGAGCGCATTCGAGCATCGTCACGAAGTGCTCGGATACCCTATTAATAAGCTCATTCAGCAGCTTTCGTCAGGAGGTTAGCCTTTCAGAATCGAGTTCAATCAACCGAGCGAGCCGCTCGGGTTCGGTTAGCATTGGGTAATGGCCGGTATCGAGCTGATGCCAGTTTGCCTGCAAAGCTTCGGCAGTGCGACGCTGATGGGCTTCCGGAGGATTCGCACTGCGCTGGCACCATATAACGCTTGCATCCCAGGGCAGGGTCCAGAAGTCTCTCAAGCTGACCGGCGCCTCCATGGGAGCCAAAGGGTGCAACGTGTAGCGAGCAAGTGCCCAGGCGCGGGTTGCAGCATCGAGGTCGGCGAACAATCGCTGTTCCGCATCTTCTCGTGTAGGTCCGGTCGCCAGGTCAGTTCGTTCGACATTTTGCCGACGCACGATGTCGGACAATGCCTCACCATCGCGCAGAGCCAGGGCATCGGCGAAAACAAGCCGCTTCACGCGCTCACGCGCCAACTCCGCCGCCCGACACACGACCATGCCGCCGGTGCTTGTGCCTACCATCACCACGTCACGCAGGTCTTCGTAGTATAGCAAGGAAGCAAGCTCTTCCGCTTGACTTTCCGTCGTTATGCCCGGGCGGATCTGGGCGTTGCGCTCGGCGCACCCATCGAGCGTCGGTGCTAACACCAGGTGGCCCGCGGCGCGCAACCGGGCTGCCACACGCGTCCAAATCCAGCCACCTTGATGACCAGCCCCCATCGAGTGATCCGGGTTAGATTTTAGTGGATAACCCGTCCGGCGATCTGCGCGGCGCCGCCTGAGCCGGAGCCGCTGGGCCTGGGCACGTG
>NZ_QLIX01000047.1 GCF_003258945.1 Roseicella frigidaeris
CGGCCTGGGTCACGCCATAGGCCTCGCGCAGCGCGCGCAGCCGGGCACCGAAGGGCGTCATCCCCGCAGCCCCCGCGGCCGCCGCAGCAGCAGCACCACCGCGCCCGGGTTGCCGGCGGCGAAATGCGCCGCGCCGAGCAGCAGGGGCCGCAGCTCGGGCGCGTTCAGCCAGTGCGGCAGTTCCCGCCGCAGCACCCCCGGCTCCTGCCCGATCGAGCCCTTGCCGGTGACGATGGCGACGCAGCGCAGCCCGTCCTGCTGCGCCTCGTGCAGGAAGCGGCGGACGGCGGCATGCGCATCCTGGGCGCGGCGGCCATGCAGGTCGAGGGTGCGCTCCGGCCGGGTCTCGCCGCGGCGCAGCGACTTCCAGCGGCGGGCATCGAGACCGGCCGGCGCCTGGCCGATCTGCAGCTCGACGCCGCGATGCGGCAGCGCCGCGGGGGCCGGCTTCGGCACCAGGGCGGGCGCCGGCGCCTGGCGGGCGGCGGGCGGCGGCGCCGGCGGGGCGGCTGCCGGCGCCGGCAGCGCCTTCCCCGGCAGCGGCGCCACCTGCGCCCGCACCGTGTAGAGCTGCCAGAGCGCCCGTTCCGCCTCGGTCAGGCCGCGGCGCGGGCGGGGCTGCGCGGGCGCGGGACGCCCCGCCCCCGCCGCCCCGTTGCGCCGCGCCATCCCGACCCTCAGTCGCCCGGGGCGGCCGGCCCGCCCGGCACCGCGGCCGGCGGCGGCGGGGTGGCGTCGCCAGGCGGCAGGGCGGCGGGGTCGTCATCGACGAGGATGACGTGCAGGCGGCGCGGGCCATGCGCGCCGAGCTCGAGCGTCTGCTCGATATCGGCCGAGCGCGAGGGGCCGGTGACGAACATGATGTTGCGCGGCATGAAGCCGCCCGAGCGGGCGTCGCGGCTTTCCGCCCGCAGCCGGTCCCAGGCCTCCTCATAGGCGCCGACGATGGTGCTGGCGCGCAGCACCACCACCTCGGTCTCGACCAGCAGGTTCAGCGTCGTCGGGCGGCCGGGGCCGGAGGGCAGCATCAGCGTCCCCGTCTCGGCGATGCCGGCCCAGCCATGCTGCACGCTCACCTGGTCGGTCGGCTGCGCCCGGCGGCGCTCGAAGGCGAGCAGCGGCCGGTCGGCCCAGGGGATGCCCTCGAATTCCGGGTTGGGCGCAAGGACGAAGCGCGAGGGCAGGTTCTGCGCCGCGAGATACTCGGCCAGCGCCGCCGGCACGCCGTCGAGGTCCGGCACCCGCTCGACCGTGCCGAACTCCTTCTCGACGTTGCGCACGAAGAGCGCGACCTGGTCGGGCCGCGGCAGGCGCGAGCGGGCCGGGATCAGGTGGCGCGGATGGCTGGCCAGCCGCCCGCCCAGCATCGCCTGCTGGTCGGCCGGCAGCGGGCCGCGCTTCAGCCCGCGCCGGATGGCGCCGAGGATGGCGTCCTTGGTCATGCGCGGGGGCCGCCGCGCCGCGTCTTGGCGTAGCGGGCCATGAAGGTGCCGCCGGGCTCGGGCACCGGCAGGTCGCGCCCCTTGGTCCAGCCGCCCGCGAGCGGCAGGGAATGGAAGGCGCCCTTGCCGCGGCCGAGCAGGCCGAGCGCGCCGATCGCCGCCCGCGTCGCCCAGCGATAGGCGGTGGGACGGCGGGCGAACCAGGCCCAGAGGCCGATATTGGTCCGCTGCGCCGCGGGGGTCAGGTGCCGCTCGAACTCCCGCTCCCGCCAGTGGCGCATCAGGCCGGGCAACGGGATCTTCACCGGGCAGACGCTCTCGCAGCGGCCGCAGAAGGTCGACGCATTGGGCAGCAGCCCGGTCTTCTCGATGCCGACGAGGGAGGGTGTCAGCACCGAGCCCATCGGGCCGGGATAGACCCAGCCATAGGCATGACCGCCGACCGCGCCATAGACCGGGCAGTGGTTCATGCAGGCGGCGCAGCGGATGCAGCGCAGCATCTCCTGGAACTCGGTGCCGATCATGTTGGAACGGCCGTTGTCGACCAGTACCACATGGTACTCGTCCGGCCCGTCCAGGTCGGCCTCGCGCCGGGCGCCGGTGCTGAAGGTGGTGTAGACGGAGAAATCCTGCCCGGTCGCGCTGCGCGCCAGCAGCCGCAGCATGTTGCAGGCATCCTCCAGCGTCGGCACCACCTTCTCGATGGAGGCGAGGGCGATATGGACCCGCGGCAGGGTCTGGGTCAGGTCGCCATTGCCCTCATTCGTGACGATGACGCTGCTGCCGGTCTCGGCGATGAGGAAATTGGCGCCGGTGATGCCGACATCGGCGGCGATGAATTTCTCCCGCAGCTTGGTGCGGGCCTCGGCCAGGATGTCGCGCCGCTCGTGGAAGACGCGGTCGGGCGGCAGGTCGGTGTGCAGGCGGCGGAAATCCGCCTCCCAGTCCTCGCGGTTGAGGTGGAAGGCGGGGGCGATGATGTGGCTCGGGTGTTCCTGGCGGAGCTGCAGGATGTACTCGCCGAGATCGGTCTCGACCGGGCGGATGCCATGGGCTTCCAGATGCGCGTTGATCCCGAGCTCCTCGGAGATCATCGACTTGCCCTTGGTGACGGTCCGGGCGCCGGCCTTGCGGCAGATCTCGAGCACGGCGGCGCGGGCGTCGTCGGCGGTGCTGCACCAGTGCACCTGGCCGCCGGCCGCCTTCACCTTGGTCTCATAGGCCTCGAGGTAGAAGTCGAGATTGGCGAGGGTGTGGTTCTTGATGTCGCGGCCGATGTTCCGGAGCTGCTCGAATTCCGGCAGGTTGGCCACGGCCTGGGCGCGCCGTTGCAGGAAGGCGCCCTTGGCGGTGCCGAGCGCCTTCTGCAGGCCGGGGTCGGCCAGGGCGCGGGCGGCGTTCTCCTTGAAGGCGGGCGAGGTGATGGCGACCACGGGCAGGCTCCTGTCTGGGCGCGAGTGTAGCGTCTCGGGCAGGCCGGGTCAGCGGGGCCCGATCCGGGCCAGGACGAAGCGGAGCCGCGCCTCGACCGGCGCCAGCGGCAGCGGCACCGTCCGGTAGCCGAGCGCCGCATAGACCTCGCGCATCGCCGCATGGGTCGCGCAGGCCTCCTCGAAGGACTGCTTCCGCTCCCCGTCCTGGCCGAAGATCGCCGGCCAGGGCGGGGCGAGGAAGACCTCGGGCGCGTAGCGGCAGCCTTCGGCGGCGCGGCGCATATGGCCCGGCACCGGCAGGCCGCAAACCGTCAGGTAGCCGATGACGTCGGGGAGGCCGCGGTCGAAGATCACGGTGCCGCCCTGGGCGGCGGCCTCGCGGTAGGCGCGCAGCTCGGCGGCCAGCATCAGCTCGGCGAAGAGGCCACGGTCGGCCCAGGGCAGGGCGGGGCCGTCGATCGCCACCTGGTCCTTGATGATGGCCCGCCCGACCTCCGGCCGGTGCGCGAGGCCTGATGCCGCCAGCGCCGCGACCAGCGTGCTCTTGCCCGCGCCCGGGCCACCGGTGATGACGAAGAAGCGATTTCCTGCTGGCATCGGTCCTCCGGCGCGGGACAGGCGGCGGCCGCCTGATACCGAGCGCAGGCCGGCTTCACCGTCGCTCGCTTGGTATTACGGCCGCGCCTGCACCAGCCGCTTCGCCTCCTCGGTCGTCTCCGCCACCCGCCTGAGCTCGGCGCGTGCCTCGGCGAGGTCCTCCTCGCTCTGGTCCTCGAGGGCGATGAGGCGGTTGTGCGCGCCCTGCGTCGCCCGGATCAGCTCGTCGAGCTTCACATGGATCGCCTGGGTGTCGCGGTTCTGCGCATGCTGGATGAGGAAGACCATCAGGAAGGTGATGATGGTCGTGCCCGTGTTGATCACGAGCTGCCAGGTGTCGGACCAGGCGAAGAGCGGCCCGCTCACCGCCCAGACCACCACCGTCAGCAGCGCCAGGATGAAGGCCCAGGGCCGCCCGGCCTGACAGGAGGCCCATTGCGCGACACGCGCGAAGCGGGAGGGGTGCGGCTGGGGCATGGGCGAGGAACGCCCATGCCCCAGGCTTCGTTGCGGACGCGGCGATTAAACCTCTGCCATCTATTCGGCCGCGGCGGCGAAGAAGCGGTTCTTCAGCCCCTTCTGGTTCTCGTAGATCGAGCCCTGCTTGCCGGCCGGCGGCAGCGGCAGGCGCACCGGCACCGGGGCGAGGCGCGGCGAGAGCCCCGGCGTGCCGGCGACCATCAGCCGGTCATAGGCCTCGATCCCCTCGGGGAAGCCGAGCAGCGGCCAGGCATCGGCGGCGCGGAATTGGAACAGCAGCAGCCGCCGGTCGCGGTTCGAGGTGTTGGGCGCCGAGCCATGCACCGCCCGCACATGGTGGATGGTGATGGAGCCGGCCTTGCCCGTCAGCGGCACGGCGGCGCCGTAGTCCACCTCCTTCTTGCTCGGGTCCATGGCGCCGCAGAAGCAGCCGTCCTCGCCATGGTGGTCATGGACCACCGGGTCCTTGTGGCTGCCCGGGATGATCAGCAGCGGGCCGTTCTCCAGCTCCATGTCGTCCATCGTGACGCCGACCGCGGCCAGGTCGTCATTGGTGTGCGGGTAGAAGGCCCAGTCCTGGTGCCATTCCACCGCGGCGCCGAAGCCGGCGGATTTCAGGTTCAGCTTCGCCGTGTCGAAGCGGATGTCCGGGCCCCAGAGGGATTGCAGGCAGGCGACGATGCCGGGGTGGCGCACCAGCCGCCCATAGGCCTCGTGGTGCAGGTGCGGCGCCTTGATCCGCCGCACCCGCGGCTGCTGCGGCGTGTGGCTGTCCTCGAGGTCGTAGATCGCGTCATGCGCCGTCACCTGCCGCGCCCGCTCGACGAAGCCGTCGGTCACGGCGCGCAGCTCGGCGATCTCGGCCGCGCTCAGCACATCGGGGACGACGATGGCGCCGACCCGGTCGTATTCCGCCTTCTGGGCTTCGGTGAGCATGGTGCGTTTCCCGTCCTTCCTGTTGGTCTTTCCTGGGGGCCGATCCGCGTCAGCCCCGGTACCAGCGCCGCGCGGCGCGCTGCGCCTCGCGCATGCTCTCGGCCGGCGTCTGCTGGCCGGTGGCGACGCGGGCGAACATGTCGACCACGACCCAGTTCTCCACCACCGCCCCGGCCGCCGCGCTGATCGGGCCACGGAAGCCCTCGTAGAAGGGGGTGTCCATGCCGGCGCGGTAGACGGCGAGCTTGGGGTCGGAGGACCAGACCGCGCTCTCGGCATAGGCCTTCAGCGGCTGCGACCAGTAGCCGAGGCAGCCGGTGAGCCAGGGGTCGTACTGCTCCGCCTCCATCATGAAGCGGATATACTCCTTCGCGGCCTGCGGGTAACGCGTATAGCGCGGCACCATGGCGTTCAGCGTCAGCGCCGTCGACGGCGCCTTGGGCGCCTGGCCATGCGGCATCTCGGCATGGTCGGTATCGGCGGCGACCGCGTTCTGCGCCGCGTCATTCGCGGTCTTGGCCGAGAAATAGATGGAGACGCCGTTCTGCGTCAGCCCGATCTCGCCGGCGACGAAGGCGCGGTTGTTGGAGGCGCCGTTCCAGGCCATGGTCCCCGGCACCAGCGTCTCCTGCAGCGCCCGGGCGTAGTCGAGGGCCCGCGCCGTCGCCGGGCTGTCCAGCGTGACCTTGCCCTCCTCGTCCACCAGCGCCGCGCCATGCGACCAGAGCAGCCAATTGGCATAGGCCGGCGCGTCGCCCGGGGCGTGGCTGAGGGCGAAGCCGGCGGGATGGCCGATGCGCTTCAAGCCCTGGCAAAGCTTGAGGAATTCGCCGAGATCGTTCGGCATCGCCGCGAACCCCGCCTCCTGCAGCCAGGAGCGGCGATAGACCACCGGGCTGCTGCTGCCGCCCATCGGCAGGCCGAGCCAGGTGTCGCTGCGGTATTTGCGGCCATAGACCTGCGCCAGGTCGTACCAGCCGCCATATCTGGCGCCGAGATAGGTGGCGAGGTCGGTCATCTCCACCACCTTCTCGGCGTAGAGATGCGGGTCGGCGCCGAAGCCGATGATGACATCGGCGCCCTGCCCGGTGTTGTAGGCGACCGCCACCTGCACCGGCATGTCCGGCCAGTTCACGTAATCAACCCGCACCTCGATGCCGGTCTGCTCGGTGAAGCGGCGGGAATTGGCGTTGAAGATCGCCTCGTCCGGGTCGATGAACTTGGCCGGCCGCAGCACCCGCAACCGGGCGCCCGGCTCCGGCCGGTAGCCGGGCGACGGGACGTTGGCGACGGGGATGGCGCGCGCCGCGCGGGCGCCGAGGGCGAGCCCCGCGCCGAGGGTCCCGACGCCGAGCATCATGGCCGCGCGCCGGCCGGGCTTGCGCTCCTCTGACCCTGTCATGCCGTCCTCCCGTCTCTGTTGTTCCGGCGAGGCTAGAACAGCCCGGCGGAAGGTGGAATGACCCGATCGCCGCTTCCGCCGTGTTCCGGCCGGGACAAATGCGCTCCAGACCATGGTCCGTTCACCCGGGTTCACGGACCATGATCTAGCCTATTGTTTTGTCGCGTGATTCACGCCTTCGGTGTTTCCACCTCAGGCGATCACGCTCTAGCCTCCCCCGTCTGCTGGGGAGGAACGAGGATGAACCAGGCCATGGCCGGCTGGCCGGCGCGCATCGCCGCGGCGCCGGGGCTGGCGCGCCGCGGCGCGACGCTGGATGCGGACCTGCTGCTCGAGATCGGCGACCGCACCTGGCTGGCGGCGATCCGCCGCGGCCTGGTCACCGAGTTGCGCCGCGGCCCCTTCACCCTGCCCTCCTGGACCCTGGCGCTGCGCCTCTCGGCCGAGGGCATGGCCCGCTTCCTCGCCCCCGAGCCGGTGCCGGGCTGGAACGACCTGCTGGCGCTGCGCCGTCAGGGGGCGCTCGGCATCGAGGGCGACACCGCGATCTTCTTTGCCCATCTCGCCTGGTTCAAGGCGGCGCTCGCCCTGCTGCGGCAGGGGCCGCCGCGGCTGCGCGAGGTGGTGCCGCCGCGCCCCTGGGGCGAGCCGAGCTTCGAGCCGGTCGCCGGCCGCTATCTCCGCCTCGACATCGAGGGGCGGCCGCACCGCCTTTATGTCGAGGAGGCGGGCAGCGGCACCCCGCTGCTGCTGCTGCACACCGCCGGCAGCGACGGGCGGCAATGGCGCGAGATGCTGAACGATGCCGAGATCACCCGGCAATTCCGCTGCATCGCCTTCGACATGCCCTGGCACGGCAAATCCTCGCCGCCGCCGGGCTGGGAGCAGGAGGAGTACCGGCTGACCACGGCGGCCTATACCGGCCTGGTCATGACGGTGGCGCGGGCGCTGCGGCTGGAGCGGCCGATCGTCATCGGCTGCTCCATCGGCGGGCGGATCGTGCTCGACCTCGCCGCCGAGCATGCCGAGGCGCTGCGCGGCGTGGTCGGGCTGCAGGGCAGCGCCTTCACCGGCAGCTATTACGACCTCTCGGTGCTGCACCATCCGCGCATTCATGGCGGCGAGGTCTGCGGCGCCATGGTCTCCGGCCTCATCGGCCCGGCGGCGCCGGAGGCGGCGCGCTGGGAGACGCTCTGGCACTACATGCAGGGCGGCCCGGGCGTGTTCCGCGGCGACCTGCATTTCTATGCCGAGGAGGGCGACCTGCGCAGCAAGCTCGGCCGCATCGACACCACGCGCTGCCCCGTGGCGCTGCTGACCGGCGAGTTCGACTATTCCTGCCGGCCGGAGGACACCCGGGCGACGGCGGCGGCGATCCCGGGGGCGCAGGCGGTGATCATGCCCGGGATCGGGCATTTCCCGATGAGCGAGAATTGGCCCGGGCTGAAGCCGCATCTGCTGCCGGTGCTGCAGGAGATGGCGGGGCGGGGGTGAGGGCGGCGCGCAACGCCGGCCGGCGCCTCAGGGCGCCGGCACCCGCATGAGGTAGCTCTGGAACACCGCCACATGCACCAGGGCGCTCTCGCCGCCATTCGGCCAGAGCTCCTCGCTGCGGAAGCGGACATCATAGGTCGGCTCGTCCGCCGCCTCGACGCCATGCGCATGCGCGTCGGGGAAGGGATAGGCCGGACTCTCGCTCACCACCACGCCGCGCTTGCCGCGGATATAGCCGGGCATGCGCACATGGCCGGCGAAATGCTCGTCCCGCACCTGCACATGGTCACCGGGCCGGAAGGTCTCGCGGTCCGGCGCATTGCCGCGGCCGGGGGCCGAGGGCCGGGCGAGCGGGAAGCCGCCGCCGGCGGCCGCCTCGAGCGCCTCCCGCGTCAGCACCCCCTTCTCCACGCAGAGCGTGGCGAGGGAGGTCATGGTGCGCTCGAAATAGCTGGCCGAGAGATAGTGCCGCGGCTCCATCCGCTCGATGGCGTGGCGGTACTCGTCCATGTTGAAGATGCCGCGCTTCACCGCGAGGGAGTAGAGCGCGTTGATCCGCTTCTCCCAACCCGCATGGAAGGCCGGGGCGAATTCCGTGTGCCGCACCGGCCCGAAGCCCTGCCTGCCGCCGAGATCGTGCACGCCGTCCATCGCATTCCCTCCCTACGTCAACACCCGTCGGGCCGGCGTTACAGCCGCGAGACGCCGATCATGGAATCCTGCGTCACCAGCGCCGCCAGCCGCTCCTCCGGCCAACCGATGCTCTCCGGCGGCTGCACCGGGAGCACCATGTAGCGCGTGTCGGCGGTGGTGTCCCAGACGCGGATCTCGATGTCGGGCGGCAGGTCGAGGCCCATCTCCCGCAGCACGCTGCGCGCCTCCCGCACCACGCGGGCGCGGTATTCGAGATCCTTGTACCAATCCGGCGCCAGCCCGATGATCGTGAAGGCGGTGCAGGAGCAGAGCGTGCAGACGATCACGTTGTGCACCGTCGGCGTGTTCTCCAGCACCACGAGATGGCGGTGATGCGGCGGCATGGAGAGGCCGAGCTCCTTCACCGCCTCGCGGCCATCGGCGAGCAGGCGGGCTCGGAAGGCCGGGTCGGTCCAGGCCTTCGCCACGACGCGGGCGCCGTTCTGCGGCACCCACTTCTCGTCGGCATGGGCGATGAACTCGTCGGCGAAGGCACTCGCCCCCTGCCCCGCCTCGTTCAGGAGCTGCTCGATCGCGGCGGCGCGCTGCTCGACCGGCGCCACGGCCGGGCGGGGCGCGGAGGCCGGCACATGCGAGACCAGGACGCGCTCGGGGATGGTGCGGCCATCGGGCATGGGATCGCCTCCTTCTCGTCGGGTCGGCCCGCCCCACGCCGTCACGGCCCCGGCAGGCGGGCCGGGCCGTGACGCATCACGCGGGCAGGCAAGGTCCGCACCATCGCATGCCGGGCCGGCGGCGTCACGCCGGCGCTCAGCAGCGATGGCGTGCCTCGCCCGCATCGGCCGCAGCACCCGCCGCCTGGGGCATGTTCCGGTCACCCGCCTTCACGGCAAAAGCTCCAGCCTGTCATTGTCGGAGCCTCTTCACCCGATCAGGTGAATCCGCCTGATCGGGATCCGTTCTCGAGCATGATCGCCTGAGATGGCATCACCGAAGGCGTGCCTCACGCGACCCAACACCGCGCCGGACCAGGGTCCGCGAACCGGAGGGAGCGGATCGTGGTCCGGCGGGCCACGCCTTGCCTCGCCGGAATCCCCCCGGCACCATCGGGCCCGGATCGGGCGGGAGTGGACGTGGCGAGGATGCAGGCAGCGGCAGGTTCCATCGACGGCGCCTGCCCGGCGATCCCGGCGCGGCGCGGCGCCCCGGCCGCATCATTGCCGCGCCGGGCCCTGCTCGCCGGCCTCCTCGCCGCGCCCGCCTGCGGCGGCCGGGCGCGGGCGCAAGCCGGCGCCGACGGGGCGGCGGTGACCCTTCCCGGGGCCACGGAGCGGCTCCTCACCGCGCGCGGCGGCGCCGCCTATCGCCTCATGATCGGCAAGCCGCCCGGCGACCCGCCCGCGGCGGGCTGGCCGGTCCTCTACCTGCTCGACGGCAACGCGGCCTTCGCCACCGCCTATCACGCCATGCGCTCGCAATCCGCGCGCCCGGTGGGGACCGGGGTGCTGCCGGCGCTGGTGGTCGGCATCGGCTATCCGACGGAGGAGATGCTGGACCTGCGCCGGCGCGCCCTCGACTACACGCCGGCGCTGCCGCCGCGCGCCGCCGGCGATCCGCCGCCGGCCCCGGACCTGTTCCCGGCGCCGGGCCCGACCGGCGGCGCCGAGGCCTTCCTCGATCTCCTCGCCGAGACGGTGCAGCCGGCGGTTGCCGCCGCCCATCCGGTCGATGCGCGGCGGCAGGCGCTGTTCGGGCATTCCTATGGCGGGCTGCTGGTGCTGCACGCCCTCTTCACCCGCCCCGGCGGCTTCCGTGACTATCTCGCCATCAGCCCCTCGATCTGGTTCGGCGACAGGCTGGTGCTGCGGGAGGAGGCGCGCTTCGCCGCGGCCCCCGTGCCGGCCGGGCTCGGCCTGTTCATGGCGGTCGGCGGCGAGGAGCAGAGCCTGCCGCCCGGGCAGCGGCAATCGCCCGATGCGGCGGCGCGGGCGGCCCTGCTCGGTCGGCGCGCCATGGTGGAGGGCGCGCGCGCCATGGCCGGCCGGCTGGCCGCCCTGCCCGGGCTGCGCACCGAATTCGTCGAGGCGGCGGGGGAGAACCACGCCTCCGTCGTGCCCACGGTGATGAGCCGCGCGCTGCGCTTCGCCTTCTCGCCGGCCGGATAGGGCCGGCCCGGCGGAGGAAGGCCGGCGAACAAAGGCCGGCGGAAAAAGGGAAGGAAACGCCATGAACGACATCCGCATCCTGGCCCGTGGCCTCGGCTTCCCGGAGGGGCCGGTGGCGATGGCGGATGGCAGCATCCTGCTCACCGAGATCAATGGCGGCTGGGTCACCCGCGTCGGGGCCGATGGCCAGGTGACGCGGCTGGGCCAGGCGGCGGGCGGGCCGAACGGGCTGGCGCGGGCGCCGGATGGGGCGCTGATCCTCTGCAACAACGGCGGCAGCCGCTACCTGCCGGACAGCTTCATGGGGCAGGGCCCGTCCGACGACTACGAATACGGCTCGGTCGAGCGGGTCGATCCGGCGACCGGCGCCCGCCGCCTGCTCTACAAGGCGGCCAACGGCCACAAGCTCTCGGCGCCGAACGACCTGGTCTTCGATCGGCATGGCGGCTTCTACTTCACCGATCTCGGCAAGCGCTACGCGACGTCGCGCGACCATGGCGGGCTGTACTACGCCATGCCGGACGGGTCCTCGGTGCGGGAGATCGCCTATCCGATCCTGAGCGCCAACGGCGTCGGCCTCTCCCCGGACGAGGCGACGGTCTATGTGGCGGACACCGAATCCGCGCGCCTCTGGGCCTTCACGGTGGAATCGCCGGGCGTGCTGCGGAAGGAGCCCTTCCCCTCGCCGCATGGCGGGCGTTGCCTCGGCAGCCTGCCGGGCTTCTGCCGCTTCGACAGCCTGGCGGTCACCGCCTCCGGCAATATCTGCGTGGCGACGCTCGTCACCGGCAAGATCACGGTCTTCGCGCCGGATGGGCGGGTGCTCGACCAGGTGGCGATGCCGGACACGCATCCGACGAATATCTGCTTCGGCGGGCCGGACATGCGCACCGCCACCATCACCCTCTCGGGCGAGGGGGCGCTCGGCCAGATGCGCTGGCCGGAGCCCGGGCTGCGGCTCAACTTCCAGCAATAGGCCGGGGCGACGAGCGTCGGGCAGGGGCGCGCCAGGATGAACCGTTCAGGGATCGGCGACCGGCCGCGGCGGCGCGAGGACCAGCGCTTCCTCACCGGCGCCGGGCGCTATCTCGACGATCTGGCCTTCGAGGGGCTGGCGCATGCCGCGCTGCTGCGCTCGCCGCATGCGCATGCGGCGATCCGCGGCATCGAGACGGCGGCGGCGCGCGCCAGCCCCGGCGTGCTCGCCGTGCTGACCGGCGCCGAGCTGCGGGCGGATGGGCTGCAGCCGATGCGGCCGAGCCTCGAGACCAACGCGCAGACCGGCGAGCGCCTTGCCTTCCTGCCGCAGCCCCTGCTGGCCGAGGACCGGGTGCGCCATGCCGGCGAGCCGGTGGCGCTGGTCGTCGCCGAGACGCGGGCGCAGGCGCTGGATGCGCTGGAGCGCATCGCGGTGGACTACGCGCCGCTGCCCGTCCTCACCACCGCCGCAGCGGCGCGGGCGCCCGGCGCGCCGCAGATCGCCGAGGGCGTGCCGCGCAACACCTGCCTCGACTGGCGCTGGGGCGACCATGCGGCGGTCGAGGCCGCCTTCGCCCAGGCGGCGCATCGCGTCACGCTGCGGCTGCGCAACCACCGCATCGTCACCTGCCCGATGGAGCCGCGCGGCGTGATCGGCGCCTGGGACGCGGTGGCGGGGCGCTATGTCGTGCATCTCTCCAGCCAGAACATCCACGGCATCCGCGACCTGGTGGCGCGCGCGCTGGCGGTGCCGCCGGCCGCCGTGCGCTGCATCGCGCCGGATGTGGGCGGCGGCTTCGGGGCGAAGAATTTCCTCTACGCCGAGCATGCGCTGCTGCCCTGGGCGGCGCGGCGGCTGGGCCGGGCGGTGAAGTGGATCGCCACCCGTTCCGAGCTGTTCCTGAGCGACCACCAGGCGCGCGACCACGCGGCGGAGGCGACGCTGGCCCTGGATGCGGAGGGGCGCTTCCTGGCGCTGCGAGTGGCGAGCGAGGCGAATATCGGCGCCTATCTCATCGGCGGCATGGCCGGGGTGCACACCAACCAGTACGTGCATCTGCAGGGCACCGCCTATGCCATCCCGGCCATCGCCCTCGAGGTGCGGATGGTGCTGACCAACACCGTGCCGGTCGGCGTCACCCGCTCGCCGGGCTTCGCCGAGGCGATCAACGTCATGGAGCGGCTGATCGACGCCGCGGCGCGGCAATGCGGCTTCGACCGGGCGGAGCTGCGGCGGCGCAATTTCGTCCCGGCCGCGGCGATGCCGATGACCAATGCGCTCGGCTTCTCGGTCGATAGCGGGCGGTTCCGCGAAAGCTTCGATGCCGCGCTGGTGCTGGCGGACCTGCCCGGCTTCGCTGCCCGGCGGGCGGAGAGCCGGGCGCGCGGGCGGCTGCGCGGGCTTGGCTTCGCCTATCACCTGAAGGGCACCGGCGGCGCGCCGCAGGAGAATGTCGAGATCCGCTTCGAGGCGGATGGCAGCGTCTCGCTCCTCACCGGCACGCAGGCCATCGGCCAGGGGCACGAGACCACCTTCCCGCAGATCCTGGCCGACCGGCTCGGCCTGCCGGACGGGCTCATCCACCTGCGCCAGGGCGATACCGACCTGGTCCCGATCGGCGGCGGGCATGGCAGCTCGCGTGCCACCTACATGGCCGGCACGGCCATCTGGCGGGCGGCGGAGGAGGTCATCGCCAAGGGCCGGCGGATCGCCGCCGCGGCGCTGGGCGGCGAGGCAGCGGACATCCGCTTCGCCGATGGCCTCTTCTCCCTGGCCGGGAGCAACCGCAGCATCGGCCTGCTCGATCTCGCCGGGCTGGCGCGGGAGGCGGGGACGCCGCTCGACACCTACCACCACTGGACGCGCCAGCACATGACCTTCCCGAACGGCGCGCATGCGGTCGAGGTGGAGATCGATGCCGAGACGGGCCAGGCCTCGCTGGTCCGGCATGTCGCCGTCGATGACTACGGCGTGCTGGTCAACCCCGTGGTCGCGGCCGGGCAGGCGCATGGCGCACTGGCGCAGGGGGCGGGCCAGGCCTTGCTGGAACACGCCGTGTATGACGCGGCGGGACAGCCCATCGCCGGCTCCTTCCTCGACTATGCCCTGCCGCGCGCCGGCGACCTGCCGGCCTTCCTGCTCGCCTTCAACCCCTCCCGCTGCACCACCAACCCACTCGGCGTGAAGGGGGCGGGGGAGGCGGCGGTCGGCGGGATCTTCCCCGCGATCGGCAATGCGATCCTCGACGCGCTGGCGCCCCTGGGGGTGACCCGCTTCGACGGGCCCGCGACGCCCTTCCGGATCTGGCAGGCGATGCAGGCGCCGGGGGATCGAACCGTCGAGCCGTGACGGGAACCCGGCGGGCCCTGCGCCGCCGGGCCGCACGCCCGATCAATGCGCGGCAAGTTTAATCCACCATCTGTAGTTCTACCTGTCCGCGATTATTGCGGCCAATGAGAACTATTCAGCTATTGCCGCCAAGAAAAAGCAATCAAAGATACATTCTCCAAAATGCGGTTCTTATTTTGAGGAATGTATCAAATTTGTGAGGATTGCCGCCGTAGACACCCCTTCGATTCGAGAATATTACGAAACACTAGATGATACGTGTTCGTGACGGGTGGTCGAAATGCGCGAAAAAATTCCGTGCGGATTGTCTGTGTCGAACCGTTTCGACACAACCGAGGGCGGCGGTATTTTAAATATACTTACAATACCAAAAATAGATCTTCACGCACTGGAAACAACCAGGACGTTTCTGCCCTAGAGCGTCCGCGCCGTGCGCTGAGCCGTCTCCATTTTGGGATGGGACCATGGATCGACATTTCCGCCGTGCACAACCTGGCTCGGATGCGAGCGGCTCCGCTCCTTCGGTGAGGATCTATGCCGAAAGCAGTCTCGCCGCCCCGCTCTTTCCCCCCACCCTTGTCGAACCCGGACGAGGCCAGCGCAGCGTCACGCAACGGCAGACGGCGCATGTCCTGGGGAATTTCGCCGAACTGGCCTTCATCCTCCTGGCAGGCTTCGGCGTCATCGAGATGTCCGGGACCACCACGCCGGAACGGATCCACATCTCGCTGATGTTCACGTCCATCGTGGCGGTGTCCTATCTCGCCAGGCGGCTCCTGAACTACACGCGCAGATCGTCCCTCGTCGCCGTCTACACCACCCCGGCGCAGGTGGCCGCCAGCCTCGGGCTGGGATTTGCCACCGTGCTCTGCGTCGAGGCCCTGCATGGGGTGACCGATGTCCGGTTCATCGCCGCCTGGGCGCTGGTCTCGATCATCCCGATCTTCCTGATGCGGGTCATCATGCGGGACTCCGGCTGGGCCCTCACGCCGGGCGGCATCGCCATCCTCTGCGATCGCGGCATGACCGGCACCGTGTCGGCCATGCTCAGCGAAGACCTGCGGCCCGCGGTCGTCTGCAGCCTCGCCCATGACGATCCGACGGCACTGGCGAAGCTGCGCCTGCTCGTCGATGACGGGGTGGTGGAGGCCGTGCTGCTCGCGGCCGTGCCGGCCGATCAGCAGGAGCGGATCCTCAACCACGTCGCCGAGTTGCCGGTCAGCATCTACCTTCCCGCCCAGGCGAGCGCCGCGCGGGCCGTCACGAGCGACGTCGTCGAGTTCCTGCCGAACATGCTCAGCGGTCATACCGGCCTGGCGAAGCGGGCGACCGACATCATCGGCGCGGCGTTCGGCCTCGTGCTCTGCGCGCCGCTGATCCTGCTGGCCGTCCTGCTGATCCGGCTGGAATCGCCCGGGCCCGCCTTCTTCCGGCAGCGCCGCTTCGGCTGCGGCGGCAGCACCATCACGGTGTGGAAGATCCGGTCGATGTACGCCGATCGCGGCGATGCGACGGGCCAGCACCGCACCGCCTCCCGGGACCCGCGGGTGACGCCGATCGGGCGCATCCTGCGGCGCCTCAGCATCGACGAGCTGCCGCAGCTCCTCAACGTGCTGCGCGGCGAGATGAGCCTGGTCGGCCCGCGCCCCCACGCGGTCAGCATGCAGGTCGAGGGCAAGCATTACCGCGAGGCCGTTGCCGGCTACCCGATCCGCCACCGGGTGAAGCCAGGCTGTTGATTGCCACTGAGATCTGACCTGGTTTGGGGTGAAGTTGCCACTGAGAGTTGACCCATGTTCGGACGCTAGCCTCGGCTTTCTGGGCGGAGGCGGC
>NZ_QLIX01000048.1 GCF_003258945.1 Roseicella frigidaeris
GTCGTTAACGCTATCCATAACGTCGACCTGAAGCTCCTCGCTCCAGGCCGACCCAGCACATTCAGGCCTCACCTCGGAAGATGGGCCTCGTCGCCGCGCTTACTCTCGATGCGATGGCGCTGCCGGTAGAGATTGGCGTCGTGCGGGATCGGTCGCTTTCGGCTGCGCGTTGATGGAATGCAGGGCGTGATGCCGCGTTCGGTCAGGGCGTCGCGGAAGCGGGCGCTGTCGTAACCGCGGTCGCCGATCAGTTCACGCACCCCGGGTGGCAGTTGCGGCAGCATGAGGGCAGCGCCGCGATGGTCGCTGGCCTGCCCCTCGGTGAGCAGGAGCACGACCGGCCGCCCGTGTCCGTCACAGGCGGCATGGAGCTTGGAGTTCAGGCCACCCTTGGTGCGGCCGATGCAACGGGGAAATGCCCCTTTTGGAGCAGGCTGGCGGCGGTGCGGTGCGCCTTGAGGTGCGTGCTGTCGATCATCAGCCGCTCGGGAGGCCCGCCCACGGGTAAGCGCGGCGACGAGGCCCATCTTCTGGCGTGAGGCCGGATTGTGCTGGGTCGGCCTGGAGCGAGGAGCTTCAGATCGACGTTATGGATAGCATTAACGATGATGCGAAGGGCGTCGGGTACGCGCCGGGCCGCGGTGCTGAGCACGCGAAGGACCTGCTGGCCGGCTATCGCGGGATCCTGCAGTGCGACGGCTACGGGGCCTACAAGACGCTCGCCGCGGCGAGCGAGGGCATCACGCTGGCATTCTGCTGGTCGCATGTCCGTCGGCAGTTCGTCGAGCTCGCCAGGGGCAAGACCGCGCCGGTCGCCGCCGAGACGCTGCAGCGGATCGCCGCCCTCTACGCGGAGGTGCGCGGCAAGCCGCCCGACATCCGCCGCGCCGCCCGCCAGGAGAGGAGCCGCCCCCTCGTCGAGGAGCTGTTCGCCTGGCTGACGGCTCAGCTCGCACGGCTGCCTGGCAGCAGCCCGACCGCGGAGGCCATCCGCTACGCGCTGAACCACCGCGAAGGCCTGGTGCGGATCCTCGACGATGGCAGGATCGAGCTCGACACGAACACCGTGGAGCGCGCCATCCGTCCCCTCTGCCTCAGTCGTAAGAATGCACTTTTTGCCTCCGGCGACGATGGCGGGGCGCGCTGGACCGCGGTCGCCTCATTGGTCGAAACCTGCAAGCTCAACGGCGTCGACCCGCAGCGCTACCTCGCCGACGTGCTGACGCGCCTCGTCAACGGCTGGCCCAACAGCCGCATCGACGACCTCATGCCGTGGCGCTGGGCGGCCAACGAACAGGGCTGAACGTCAAGCGCGGCTACGATGGGCCTGAAAGCCGCGCTTACGCCCACGGCGGCCAGGGCGGCGAAGATGCGGTCGAACACGCCCATGCGGCTCCAACGCACGAAGCGGTTGTAGAGGGTCTTGTGCGGCCCGTAGGCGATGGGTGCATCGCGCCATTGGAGCCCGTGACGGATGACGTAGATGATGCCGCTGAGCACCCGCCGGTCGTCCACGCGCGGCACGCCGCGGGAAAGCGGAAAGTGCGGCGCGAGGCGCCGCATCTGGGCAGGCGTGAGCAGATAGGGCGGCTCGGGCATGGCGGGACCTCCGCCCAACACGAATCACGCCCCGCCGCGTCGCTCCAAACAATTAATGGATCCTGAGCCTAGTTCGCGCGCGGGAAGCCGCCGTCGATGATCTACGACGCAAGCGGCAAGTGATATCGTCGCTGCTGCTGAAGCATGACCGTGCCTACTCCGGCAAGACGACATGGGGCGCGATGCACGTACGCTGGCTGCAGGAGCAGAGCTTTGCCTATCCGGCGCAGCAGGTGGTGCTGCAGGAAATGGTACTTGCCGAGCGGCATGCGCGCGAGCGGCTGGGACGGATCGAGGCGGCGATCGCCGAGCTGTTGCCGAACTGGTCGCTGGCGCCAGTGGTGGAGGCGCTGCAGGCGTTGCGCGGCATTCGCCTCGTGACGGCCGCGACCATTATGGTCGAGGCCGGCGATCTGGGACGCTTCGAGACCGCGCGGCAGTTCATGGGCTACCTCGGGCTCGTGCCGGGCGAGCGCTCGACCGGAAACACCGTGCGCCGCCTCGGGATCACCAAGGCCGGCAATGGTCGACTGCGGCGGGCCTTGGTCGAGAGTGCGTGGACCTACCGACACCCACTGCGCACCGGCAAGCTGAAGCACTACGTGCTCGAGAAGCTGCCCGCGGCCGTGAAGGACATTGCCTGGAAGGCGCAGACCAGGCTGTGCGCGCGGTATCGGGCTTTGGCGTCGCGCGGCAAGCAGCTTACCGTTGCAGTTACCGCGGTGGCACACGAACTCGCTGGCTTCGTCTGGGCGATCGGACGGGAGGTGAAGTCGGTCTAGCAATCCGCCTCCGCCGTCGCCGCCATCATAGGGCTGCGCGGGGGTGGGGGCGGGGCAACGGCAGGGGAACTCCCGTCGGACGCTTTGTGGCCGGCCATGCCGACACCCGCAGTAAGATCGGGAAGCCCCAGGACGCATAAGCGGAGATGCGGTAACCAACCCGCGGATCAGAGCATGATCACCGACGTCCATTGGCCTCGCCTCCTCCCCTACGCGGCCTCGATGCTACCGCCATCGAATGCGGGCGATGTCGCGCGCCAAGATACCTTGACTGCGAACATCAGAGCGGGCCGGCAGGCGCAGCATGGCGGCTGTCCTTTGGCGGGGACGCCCCAGCCTAGTGGTGTGATCGCCGCTGATGGTTCCGGCTGTACCGGTCAGTTGGGGGCGAGAGGAAGTCTCGATTTCGTTCGCCGAGTGGCCCAAACTCCCGCCTCCTGGGAAGACGGGGGAGGCGACCCTATGAAGCTCCCGCAGACTGGCGGCTGCCTGTGTGGCGCCGTGCGCTACGAGATCACCGGGCCGCCGCTGGTCACCTATACCTGCCACTGCACCGTCTGCCAGCGGCTCACTGGCAGCGCCTTCTCCTCGGCGGTGGTGGTCGCGGCCGAGGCGTGCCGCTTCGCGGGAGGCGAGACGCGGTCCTTCGAGCGCCCCGCCGACAGCGGGCGCACGGTGACCCGGTGGGTCTGCGCGGGTTGTGGCACCTGGGTCTGCAACGGGGCGAGACCGGGGACGGCGCCGCCGGGCGGCTTCGTCGCGGTGCGGGCGGGCACGCTCGACGACACGTCTTGGCTGCGCCCGACCGCGCATTTTTGGACCCGCAGCGCCCAGCCCTGGGTCGCGCTGCCGGAGGGTGATACGCGCTTCGAGACGCAGCCCGAGGACGGTCTCGCATGGTTGCGGTCCATCAGGAATCATCAACGCCGATCCGACCACTAGCCGCTCACCCGCTCCGCCACCTCAGCCCAGGAAAATGGCCAAAGTCGAGCTCAGGCGTACACGCCGAGCGCGACGCCCGCTGCGGCGGTCAGCGCCACCACCAGCCAGGCCGGCACCCGCCACCAAATCAGCGCGGCAAAGGCCAGCAGCGCCACCGCGAAATCACCCGACGTGTGGACGCTGGAGGTCCAGATCGGATCGAACAATGCAGCGGCGAGGACGCCCACCACGGCGGCGTTGACCCCCTGCAATGCAGCTCGCACATGCGGCCGGTGACGCAGCCGGTCCCAGAACGGCAGCATGCCATACATCAGCAGCAGGCCCGGCAGGAACACAGCGACGAGTGCCAAGGCCGCGCCGGCCACGCCGTTAGGCGCCGGGCCCTGCACGCCGCCGAGGAAGGCGGCGAAGGTAAACAGCGGGCCCGGCACGGCCTGCGCCACGCCGTAGCCGGCCAGGAACTGATCGGCGCTCACCCAGCCCGGCGGCACCAGCGCGCGTTCCAGCAGCGGCAGCACCACGTGTCCGCCGCCGAACACCAGCGAGCCGGCGCGGTAGAAGGCCTCCATTGTGGCCACCGCATGCGAGCCGGTCGCCGTTGCCAGGGGCGGCAGGCCGAGCAGCAGGAGCGGGAGCAGCACCAGGGCAGCGATGGCCCAGCGCCGTGGCACCCGGAAAGGCAGCGTCGCCGAGGGCGGTCCCATGTCCCCGCCTTGGTGAAGGATCAGCCCGGCGATGCCGCCGGCCAGGATCACGCCGACCTGCGTCAGAGCGGAGGGCAGCAGGAGCAGCGCCACGGCCGCCAGCACGGCGAGGGTGGCGCGCGGCCGGTCCGGACAGAGATTGCCCGCCATGCCCCACACCGCCTGGGCTACCACCGCGACGGCGACCAGCTTGAGGCCATGCACGACACCGGTCCCTGTGTCGCCGGCGGCGAGATCGACGCCGTAGGCCGCCAGCAGCATCACCAGGGCAGAGGGCAGAGTGAAGCCGAGCCAGGCGGCCAAGCCGCCCGGCAGGCCGCCGCGCAACACGCCGAGCGAGAACCCGACCTGGCTGCTGGCGGGGCCGGGCAGGAACTGACCGAGCGCCACCAGATCGGCATAGCCCTGCTCGCCGAGCCAGCGGCGGTGCGTGACGAATTCCTCCCGGAAGTAGCCCAGATGCGCAATCGGGCCACCGAACGAGGTCACGCCGAGCCGCAGGAACACGGCCAGAATGTGCAGGAAGGACGCGCGCTCGGCGGTCAGATCGGCCGGAGCGGGGACGGTCTTGCGGGTATCGCTCATGAAAGGGCGCTCCGATCGTCGGCGAGGGAGGAGGCGCAGGCTGCCTCAGTGGAACGGCGGGCCAGCCGCGCATCGAGCGACGAACGACCCGAGCCCACGATCAGTGGGTAGAGATAACCGAGCAACCTGCACAGATCGGCACGCGCTTCGTGCCGCGCGCTCCAGAAGCCGACGCGCTTGATGTCGGCCTCTCCCCTTGGGCGGACCAGTTTCGGGTCCATGGTCAACAAGCCCGACGATTTGCGTAGCCCCCCGACCAGAGCAGGGGGCGGGACCAAGCAGCCGCCGGACTACTTTACCAGCGGACCACTCCTACGGCGTCAGGTCACTGCCCCTTCTTCTTGTGTGGCGCCTCAAACGGAACGGCAAAATACCCACCTCACACGATCCGAGGCCCCACACTCGGGATCGGAAGCTTTCGGCGTTGAGGTATGGCCTTCTTGACCTCCGGAATGCGGAGGGGGTCGCCGACGATCGAATACGCGATCCCTCGATCGGCTTCCACCTCGTTCGCGTTCAGAGAGGCGAGATCGGGAATCGATGCCATGATCGCGTTGACGTTCTCCTCAACTTCAGGATCCTTGTAGGTGTCGCCTTCTAACCCGACGACGGCACCGGCCATGGAAACACCAGACAGGATCTCCACAGCGGCCGCGAAAATCGCATCGGCGACAGCCGACTTCGCCTCGTCCTCGCTGAGCACGCCTGACTTGACCAGGAAGAGGCTGCCACCAAAGAGGACGACCACGAACAGGAGCTGACCAGCTGTCGCCGAGCCACGCATGCCGCTGACGCGCCGGAGCCGCTTCGGCAGAGCCTTCAAGGCACCTTGCCACTGCTGGTGCGACGAGAAGAGCTGCTTCAGCCGGACGTCATAGACATGCATCCCCTTGTCGAACAGTCCTTTGGCGAACTTAGCGTCGGCCCCCGCATGCCCGTTCGCAACAACCTTCTTCCATTTGCCCTGTTGAAGGAGCCTGCCAGCCTCGGGGGCTCGGGGATGCGAATGCTTGTTGAGCAGGTAATCAATCGCGTCCCTCAGATTCGCCTCGAACGTCTCGCCCTCGAGGGCGGACACCTCGGAGCCGATCCGCCGGAAAATGGCCTTGTTGTCGACGAGCCAGACCTCAGGTGGCACCGCCGCCGTATCGAGTACGAAGGCGTCGATGCCGTTGCCATGGACAGACTTATAGGGATTGGAGAAGTGCACGAACCTGTCGCCATGACTCCTCATGGCGTCCTCGAACAGCAGCTCTCCGGTGGCACCGATAAGCCCGTTCTTGGTTTGCGGATCGGGGATGAACCGGTCACCGACCTGCTGGAGGCCAAGCTCGTCTCCGGCCGCGCCCGCGAACAGATCCTCTGCGAGTTCCGGCGAGAGAACCCCCTTCCGGATTGCTTCGTTGAGAACGTCCGGTAGGTCGAGGAGATTCCTCGTCGCCTGGGATGGTTCATTAGGACGTGCTCGTGCAGAGCCGCCACCGCCGCTGCCCCCACCGCCANGCTTCAGCAAGTCGGCAACCTCGGCTTGGCCGGACATATCGCGGAAGATGTTTGCCGTGCCGAGCACACCCATAGCCGCGGCGAGTCCGGTTGGATCTGGAGCCGGCTGTGGGTTGACAATGTTGACGACTGGCGGTGGCAGAGCTGTCGACGAGGTGTTCTGCTGCTGAACCGTCGGCACGACCATCTGAATGGGCGCGATCTCGGGAGCGAGGTGTGGGATCGGGGAGGACTGCCAGTCCCAAAAGCGCGTGTTGTCGATCTTCTCCGATGCGTTGCAGAGGCCAAGCTTGGCTTCCGCGAAGACGCCGCGCGTCGGCAGGCTCGTCAGCCGCTCGTTCGCTGCAGGCAAATCTGGCAGTTTCTCCTGAACGGCTTTGTTCCAAACGTCGTTGGTGCAGGGATAGGCGACGTAATCCCCAACCATCTCCAGTGGGCGGTTCTCAAGGTGGAGCGCCGCCCCACCAAGCAGCCGCGCCCGCTCGGCGGGCGCGAGCGCAAAGTAGATCGCCTGGCTATAATACCCAACATTCGCGCGCAGGTGCTCGACGAGACGGGCGCGGTCGAGATCATCTTGGATGTCCTGTGCTGGGCGCGGAGGAGGCTGGGGCGCTCGCGCCGTCGGTAGCCAAATCTGGTAATCGTAGTCGAGGATGAGTGGGCCGTTCGCGTATCCCTCGTCCACCAGCACAGTCTTGCCGCCGAAGGCATCCACAGCGGTGACCTTGATGTGCTTGAACGAGAGCTTGCCTCCGGCATTCAGGCGGATCAGGTCAATCCGGATCGCATCTATCTCACCCCAGGGGACATCCTCCCAGGGATCGCCAGGCTTGGGCGCGGGTAGTCGCCCCATGAAGGCGTAAGTGCGATCTTTGACGGTGAACGCTCCGGGAGGCTCGAGGCGACCAGGTTCCTTATCCCAACCGCCGATCAGCTTGATGTTTTTCCAGAGGAGGTAGGCCTCGACCTTGTACGCTTCGCCTTTCTCGTCGAGCGAGTAGTCACCCGTCGTCATCTCGAACCAAAAAAACCGAAGTGGCGGACCCGCGGGCTTTGGCTGAGGAGGCGGATTTGGTGGCGGGAACACTTCGAGAGCGCTCCGCCGGCGGTCGATGCGATCGACGGCTTCAAAAGCAGGCGCGAGCGCAGGATCGAGCAACGCCCCTTCGAGCACCTTCCGGTGGACGACGATGTTCCGGTTGGTCTTCACCTCGCCACCGCCTTGCTCCTTGTCGGTCGGGAACCAGTCGAATGGCATTTTCACGAGGATGGCCGTACGTCGTGCGGAGAGCTCTGTGACGATGCGGAAGTGTCTCAGCACTTCGTAGTAGAGAATGGTGAGCGCATGGCTGTGGTTGTAATTTACGACTGTCCGCGTCTCGACCGCTTCTTTCTCAGCCTGCGTTGCGTGTACGACGACGGTCGATGCAAGCTCACGCTGTGCGGCGCTGGCCTGCGAAATGCGGTCATTCACCGTCTGAACGGTGTTTGCGCCGATGTCGCGACTGCCGCTGCTGCTCGCCCGGCTTCCCCCGATGGAGCCAGTCAGCCCGGCCGCGACGCCCACACCCCCAAGAAGAGCGCTCGCGCCGACTGCTGCTGCAGCACCGCCCATGAGACTGCTCCCGCGCTGTAGCTCGCGCAGGGAAGCAGTCACAGTCTCTGTGATCGTCCGGTCGCGATGCTCCTGGTGAACCAGCTGCTCATCGACCTTCGTGACCTCTTTCCGCTGCGCATCGTCCCGCCGTGTCCAATCCACAACGGCAAGATTGACGGACTCTCCTGGAGCCAGAGGCATCGAGTAGAGGATGTTCCCGAGAGAGTGCCCGAGCGGGCACCAGGTCGTTCGAAACTCGTGAATGAGACCGATCTGGGCTTTCCCCTGCAGATCGGCCGGAAGCTGGACAGGCGCGTCTGTAAGACCGATGGCCTGGTAGAAATTGTACTCTTGCGTCGCGAGATTGGCTGGCAGAATATTCTCGCAGCCCTCGTCTTCGCCGAGCAGTGCCGACGGGCTTGCCGCGAATGAGGCCGGAGAGATACGCCAATCTGTGAGGCTCGGCGATTGCATCGCCGGAAATCCGGCAGCCCGAATCAGTGGCGGTACGTCAACTGGCTCTGCGAACTGGATCCGGATGACAATCCCGTCGTCGCTGAATCGCCGCTGGCTGAGCGCGTCAACTCGGAGCCTCTCTAGCCCCATGGCGTAGAGCCAGACGGACACCTCAGTCTTCGCAGCTGGATCTTGGCGAAGGTCATCAACCGCCTTGGCCAGCTTCGCGCGTAGCTCTACCGGTAGGCGCGTGAGGTCAAATGAGAGATAACCGGCGTGATCAGAGGCGAGCACGCCAAGCGGGTAGGCGCTCAGTACGGGACTGCCAGTTCCGGAGGAGGTCACTTCAAGACCCATGCTCTCCGCCGCGGCGCGCATTCCAGCGTCCAGCGCCGTGTCCAAGCGGTTGCCAGAAAGCTTTGCCAGGCTCGGAACGCCGACCGACTTCTGAACGGCCACGATGGCTTCCCGGAGAAACTCGACGCTACCCTTGAAGTCGGATTTGAGTTCATCGCGCGCGGCTTGGGTGAGCGTTCGGGCGACTGCCTTGCCTACGGCAGCTCGGATGTTCGCGAGGACTCCCGCACTGGCTTGCGCCAAGGTCGGGTCCTGTGCCCGCAATGCTGTGGTGAGCGCGTCCGCGAAGCGATCGTCAGCATTCACCTCAACAGGCGTGACGAGCTCCGCGTAGAAGGGCATCCGGGCGACCGGACTCTGGTTGGTCACTTCAAGGACGAAGACCGAAAGCCTGGAGAGATGCGGCATGTCGACCCCGCTTTGGACAAGGCGCAGTCCGCGCCGAGTTACGGCCGTCGTTATGGTTCCGATCGGGACGGTGTTGAGCAAGCAGAAACAGCCGATTGTCGCTGCGGCCGAAATTCTGGAAAGGCTTTTGCGCCTAATGGGATCGCACTACAAAACGGGGGCAGCCCGGCCGCGCAACGGTCGGACCGGCGGGCGGTCTCCCTCGGGCCGATCCGGCTGCCCCCGTTTTGTGGTACGCTCCTGTCCGACCCGCGCCGGCGACAGCGGGGACGATGATGCGGAGCGGGCGGTCGGGGAAGGCCTGCACCCGCGCCATGACGGGCGTCGCCAGGGCGGCGAGCACCGTGGTGCGGCGTGCGAGCATGGGGCTTCCTCTGGCTTATACCGCGCAGGATAGAAGTACCGGGGTCGGTAGGGCATCGGGGCCGTCGAGGCGGGACAAGCCGAAGTCGTCGCGCGGGTTCCGCCACCAGTCCCGGACGTCATGCTGCATGATGAGCCAGGGCTGGTGGAAAACCAGGTTCCCGCACAACGCTGAGAACACTGCGTTGCGTCATATGGAAGGACGGAACGGATGCCTTCTCCGAAGGCATCCGTTCGCCCTGCCTAACCACGCCACACCTAGCCGCACCGGGCCTTGCCTTGACGTGCCTAACCGTGTCGGGCCTTGCCAAACCGAAACCCGCCTCGGCCAGAGCGTCAGCATTCTCCATGCGTCAACGGTGCGTCAAGTGCGGCGGCGAGTTCGGGGAGTGGGTCGCTTGGATGCTGGGGCTTCCCGCGCTGCGACGACAAATCGGCCGCATCGCGGTCGCCAGTCACCGATCCCGACCTGCTCTCCAGCAATATCGAAGAAGTCGGCCAGATCCCTCGCCTCGATCATCGTGGGCAGAAAGTCGACACTGATGTCGGCGGACCAGTCATCGAAGCGTGGCCGCGTGCGCATCACCCGTGTCATGCCCACCCGAACACCCGTCCGATGCCGGAAGGCGGCACCGGCAGACCACAATGCGTGAGGATCACGCGGGCCTTGGTAGAGTAGAGGAGCGTTGCTTCGGATCAGCATCGCCGCTTTGGCCACCGTCGCCTTCTTCTTCTTGGCGGCGGCGCGGATCAGGGCCGCCTCGACCATCTCGGCAGGGATGCAGGGCTCGCCGCCCTGCAGATAAAGCGAGCCCAGGAACTCAAGCCTGGCAATTTCGAGATGATCTGAATCAACCTTGCCTCGCTTGCGAGCGGCGGCGGCGAGCGCCTGCGCATGAGGGTCGAGGGGATCCGCCAACCTGCCATTGTGCATGAGCAGGGGCGCGATGCCGGTGATCCGGAAGTGTAGGGTCTGGTACGCGCTCACGAGGCACCTCTAGAGCAAGGGGAAGCACGCGGCGCGTATCGGGCACAGTCCAGCGTGCATGACGGCTTTGGCGCAGGGCCCTGAGCCGTGACGTGATCGCCTGATGGCAAGCAAGGCAGAGGGTCGTCAGCGCGTCGATGTCGTCGAGATCCCAGCGCCCGGTCATCGGATAGCGCCGGTGATGCACCTCGAGGCTGTCGGTGGTGTCGCAGGTACGGCACCGATGTCTGTCGCGCTCCAGTGCCCTCGCACGAAGACGGCGCCAGGCCGGAGATTGGATGTACTCCAGGTAGGTCATGCGCTTGCCCCGGCCAGAATCGGGATGGCGTTCACCGAACTGGAATATCCTATTTTGGGTTTAATGGGCCTCACTTCGTAGCGATGGGCCGCTCAACCGGAACGGCCGTCCCCCTCCATGCCCCGCTCGCGCCGCTCGCCACGTCGGGCGCGGCTTCAGGAACTCCTCGTCGAACGACGCCGAGCAGCCGGCCTGACCCAAGCAGAGCTGGCGGAGCGTCTGAACCGGCCCCAGAGCTTCGTGTCCAAGTACGAGACGGGTGAGCGGCGGCTCGATGTCGTTGAGTTTTTGGAAGTCGCCGAGGCGCTGATGACCAGCCCAGCAGAGCTTCTCGTCGAACTTTGCCGACTGCCGGGCTGATCACCAGTTGTTCGAGCAGGCAAATGGACCGCCATCCACCGGCTCGCCTACGACCTCCTGATCTTTGGCAAGGCCGCCATGGTGGGTGTCGCGCTTTGCTTATGCCGCGCCCATGCTTGGGTCCATCACCCGCCCTCCTCCCAGCGTTCGATCTCGGCGGCAAAGGCCCGTTCGGCGCGGCCGGCCTGACGGGCCCGCCGCTCGGCCAGCCGGTCGCCCTGGCGGAGCCCGGCATGCAGGCCGGAGGCCTCGGCGTAGTGCTGCACCGAGACCTCGGCGGAATGGCCCATGATGTCGGCGGCATCCATGGCGAGCTCAGGGGCGCGGCGGGCGGCGCTCGCCCGCAGCCACTTGCGGAAGGCGTGCGGCCCGTGCGCTTTGTCGAACCAGGCGAGGGTGCGGCGCTCGGCGATCCCCTGGACGCCCTCGCGGGTCATCGGGCCGCGCATGCCCATCCAGAGCTGGCCCGTGCGCCCGGCCCCGGGAAACCGGGAGCGGGCCTGCTCGAGATAGTCGGTCAGCATCGCCGAGGCCGCGGCGTCGAGCGGGTAGTCGAGCCGGCGCCCGGTCTTGGTGTGCTCGCCGGGAAAGCGGAGATGCCAGGTGCCGTCCGACCGGAGCTCGAGATGCCGGTCCAGGGTCATCGCCACGAGGCTGCGGAGGCGCGGCGCGCGGGTCAGCAGCACCGCCAGCAGCGCCGCGTCGCGCAGCGCCCGCCACCGCTCTGGCCCGTCCGCCGCCGCGAGCCCCTGGCGGTGCAGCCGCCGGAGATGCGGCATCGCCTCGTCCACGTCGTGCACGGTGAAGGGCTTCGGACCGCCCGGGATCGCCCGGCGGAGCGGGCGGTTGCCGGGCCGGGTGATGAAGCTCCGGTCGCGGTCGGGGGCCAGCAGGCGCAGCATGGCGCTGAGGTTGCGCAGCATCTGCCGCCGGGCGGTGGGCGCCAGGCCACGCGCCCTGGTCTCCCGGCGCCACGCCGCCACCCGTGCCGGCGTCACCAGGCTGCCCGGCGCCCCGGCCTCGCCGAGCCCGCCTGTGCGGGTGGCGAAGTCGAGGAACTGGCCGTAGGTCTGGATGTAGCTGGCCAGCGTGGCCGGGCGGAGCGCCGCGGCCGCGCCGCACTCGCCCGAGCCGTCGTCGTCCGGTGCCCGTGCCCGCTCGAGGGCGAGGCGCTCCTCCCGGGGCCAGTGCCCGGGAGGGATGGAACGGACGTCCACCTGCGCGGTCATGCCTGCCTCCGGCGCCAGCGCGCCAGGTCGAGCGGCAGGCCTGGCAGGATTGCCGTGGCAGCGGAGCGGCGCCGGCGCGTGCTGATCCCCTCGCTCACGCGGTGCGCCGCCCCCTGGCGGTTGGTCCGGCGGTAGTACCGGAGGGCGATCTCGAAGCCGGCATGGCCAAGCAGGGCGCGGACGTCCTCGATGGCGTGCGGATGGTCCGCCAGGATGAGGGCGGCCGCGAAGGCGCGGAAGTCGTGGACGGTCATGCGCACCCCGATGTGCTCATGGATGGCGTCGGCGATCGCCTCCGAGAAGCCGCCTTTGTTGCGCGGCAGTGCCGTGCCGTCGCGGTTGGGGAACACCCAGGCGGTCGTCGGATGCGGGCCGAGGGGGCGGAAGTCGCGGAGGTACTGTTGATTGCCACTGAGATCTGACCTGGTTTGGGGTGAAGTTGCCACTGAGAGTTGACCCATGTTCGGACGCTAGCCTCGGCTTTCTGGGCGGAGGCGGCGG
>NZ_QLIX01000049.1 GCF_003258945.1 Roseicella frigidaeris
TGAAGAAAACCGGCCACTGGAACCCAACCGAAGGCCCACCACCCCCAGCCAACACCTGGAACACCCTCAACACCTCCAAGCCAACCCACATACCCAACGGACAAAACAGGTCGTGAGCGGATGCCGGGGCCTCAGCCCCGGCGATAGGGATAGCAGCGCGCCCGATCGAGCGTGACGCCGACATGCCGGCCCAGGACCTCGATGGCATCGCCGTGCTGCGGATAGGGATCGCTGTTGCCCGGCCCGACCACCACCGGCCGGAAGGCGAGATCCGATGGCTCCGGCGAGGGCAGCATGGCGGTGACCAGGGCCTGTCCCTCCTCGTTCCGCAGGGTGAAGAAGGCCGGCATCGCGCGCCGGATATGCGTGGCGCGACGGATGCCCTGCTCGATATAGGGAATGCCCGTGGGATCGTAGCTCTCCGCCGCCGCCTCATGGGCGCGCCGGTAATGCTTCTCGACGGCGTGGCGCATCAGCTCGGATTCCTGCGCCGCCTCGGCCTCGGTCTCGATCCGGAACCAGGTGCGTCGGCCCGGCGCGTCGCACACGAATTGCATGATGGCGTCTCTCCCGCTGGATCGTGCCGATGGCACGGACGGGAGGCCACGGCCCTGAGAGGCCGGAGCCGTCCCGCCAAGGACGCGCCGGAGCGGACCGCGACCCGGCGGGTCGCAGTCCAGGCCGGCCCAGCCCTAGAGATGGGGCGGCGAGGATCGTGTTGAAGCCTCAGCCGGCGGGATCGGGGGCGCCCCGGGGCGCCGCCCTGCGAAAGGGGCGGCCGCCGTCAGCCCCAGACGAGATCGCCGGTGCCGTGATTGTCGGCGCGGAACACCTCGATGCTGACGAGGTTCGACACGTAGCGCCCGCCGGCGCCATCGCCCGGCACCACCAGCCGGGCGAAGCCGTCCTTGCCCTCGGGCCCGAGCTGCCCGGCCGTGTCGTCATAGGCCACCAGCACCTCGCCATCGCCGAAGCGCGGATCGAGCTCGCCCATGGAGAAGAGGGCGTGGTAGCCGTCGCTGCCGGTGGCAACGACGTAGAAATCCAGCAGGTCGTTCTTCACCGCCGGGTCCGTCGTGACCCCGGCCTCCTGCAGCAGGGTCCAGAGCGGCACGCCGGTATAGGTGTCGGTCACCGCGCCCGCGCCCGAGGTGTAGGCGGCGGTCAGCGTGACGCTCGCCAGCGCCGCCAGATCGGCCGCGTCGAAGCTCGCCGGATGCGCCACCGCGCCGCCGAGATCAAAGGCGGTCGAGACGCCACCGGCGCCGCCGACGAAGTCCGGCCCGCCGCCGACGGACAGGTTGACGAGGTGCGACACATAACGCCCGCCCGCCGCGTCGCCCGGTACCACCATGCGCAGCCAGCCATCCTCGCCGCAGGGGCCGAGCTGCCCGGCCTCGTCGGCATAGGCGACCATCACCGGCCGATCGCCGAATTTCTGCTCGAGCTCGCCGAGCGAGAAGACGGCATGATAGCCATCGGCCCCCGTCGCCACGACATAGTGGTTCAGGATGTCGTTCTTCACGCTGGCATCGGTGACGACGCCGCCGGCATGCGCCAGCAGGTCGCGCAGCAGCACGCCGGTATAGGTGTCGCCGACGGGCTGGCCGCCGGAGAGATAGGTGACGGTCTGAGTCTCCGCCGGCAGGCCCCGCAGCTCGCTCACCGAGGCGAGGCCGGGATCGGCGATCTCGCCCCCGAGGCGCAGGAGGCCGAGCGCGTCGAGGAAGGCCGCCGGCAGCGGCACCCATGTCGGCAGGTGATCCAGCAGGCGCTCCGCGACCTCGCCCAGCCGCGCCGCCGATCCGGCATGGTCATCCCCGTGATGCATGTCCCGCCTCCCTGCCGGCATCGACCGCAGGCGGCGCCGTTCCCCGGGGCGCCGCCTTTCGTTATATCCGTTCAAATACAACGAACCCCTGCCGTCCCGGTGCTGTCAAGCGCCCGGGGCATGGGTTCGCGCGGTTGGCAGGAGGCCGTCGCCGTTCAGGCGGTACGGATCCAGACGGATTTCACGTTGAGGTATTCCTCGACATGCTGCTTGCCGCTCTCGCGCCCATAGCCGCTCATCTTGTAGCCGCCGAAGGGCACCGCGGGGTCCATCGCCTGGTAGCAGTTGATCCAGACCGAGCCGGCGCGGATGGCGCGCGCCAGCTTGTGCGCCTTGGTCACGTCGCGCGTCCACAAGCCGCTGCCGAGGCCGAAGCTCGTGGCATTGGCGCGGGTGATGACCTCCTCGATGTCGTCGAAGGGGATGGCCGAGATCACCGGGCCGAAGATCTCCTCCTGCGCGATGCGCATGTCGTCGCGCACATCGGCGAAGACGGTGGGCGGCACGAAATAGCCCTTGGCCAGGGCGCCCTCGGTCAGCCGCTCGCCGCCCGAGAGCGGCCGCGCGCCCTCCTGCCGGCCGATCGCCAGATAGCCGGTGACGCGGTCGAGCTGCTCGGCCGAGACCAGCGGCCCGACCTGCGTCTCCGGATCGGCGCCGTCGCCGACGCGCAGCGACTTGCCATAGGCGGCGACGCGGCCAGCGAACTCGTCATAGATCTTCCGCTCGACGAAGAGCCGCGTGCCGGCGCTGCAGATCTGCCCGGAATTGGCGAAGACCGCCATGCCGGCGCCGGGCACCGCGGCATCGAGATCAGCATCGGCGAAAACCACGTCGGGCGACTTGCCGCCGAGCTCGAGCGAGACGCGCTTGAGGTTGCCGGCCGAGGCCTGGATGATCTTCTGCCCGGTCAGGTGCGAGCCGGTGAAGGCCACCTTGTCGACATCCCGGTGCGCCGCCAGCGCCGCGCCCGCGGTCTCGCCATAGCCCGGCACCACGTTGACAACGCCCGGCGGCACGCCCGCCTCCTGGCACAGCTCGGCGAGGCGAAGCGGCGTCAGCGGCGCCTCCTCGGCCGGCTTCAGCACCACGGTGCAGCCGGTGGCGAGCGCCGGGCCGATCTTCCAAATCGTCGCCGTCAGCGGCCCGTTCCAGGGGATGATGGCGCCGACCACGCCGACCGGCTCCTTCAGCGTGAAGGACATGTACTCGCCCGGCAGGGAGTTCTCGATCGTCTCGCCATGCATCGAGACCGCCTGGCCGGCATAGTAGCGCAGCATGCCGAGCGCCCGGAGCCGGCTGCCGCGGGTGCGGCTGATCGGCGCGCCCATGTCGAGCGTGTCGAGCATCGCCAGCTCGTCGAAATGCCGCTCCACCAGCTCGGCCAGCTTCAGCAGCAGGGCCTGCCGCTCGAAGGGCTTGAATTTCGACCAGGGGCCGGTGAAGGCGCGCCGGGCGGCGGCCACGGCACGGTCGATATCCTCGGAATCGCCCTCGGCGACGCGCGCCAGCACCTCGCCGGTCGCCGGGTTGTGGGTCTCGAAGGTCTTGCCCGAGGCGGCCTCCAGCCACTTGCCGTCGATCAGCATGCGCTTCGGCTTGCCGTCGAGGAAGGGATGCCGGCTCGTCTTCATCATCTCGTTCATTGCGGTGTTCCGGTGCGGATGGAATGCGAGCGCCGCCGCACCAGGGCGATGCGGCGGCGCGGTGGGAGGATGGGCGTGGCCGGCCAGCGCGGCCCGGGACCGCGCCGCGGCGTCACAGCAGGGCGGCGACCGCCTTGGTCTCGGTGTAGAGCTCGATCGCCTCGTAGCCCATCTCGCGCCCCCAGCCGGACTGCTTGTAGCCGCCGAAGGGCAGCGCGACGTCGTTGAAGTTGTGCACGTTGATCCAGACTGAACCGGCCTTCAGCTTGCGCGCCAGCTTATGCGCGATGCCGATGTCGCGGGTCCAGATCGAGGCGGCCAGGCCGTAATCGGTGGCATTGCCTTCCTTGGCGATGCGGTCGAGATCGTCATCGCCGTAGCGGATGGCGCAGACCACCGGGCCGAAGATCTCCTCGCGCACCACCTTCATCTCCGGCGTCGTGCGGGTGAGGATGGTGGGCTGCACGAAATAGCCCTGGTTGCCGTGCCGGTTGCCGCCGGTGACCACCTCGGCGCCCTGCTGCCGGCCGCTCTCGAGATAGCCGGTGACGCGCTGCAGCTGCTCCTCCGAGACCAGCGGCCCGATGCGCGTGTCCGGCTCGAGGCCGGGGCCGATCTTCAGCTTGGCGGCCTCGTCCGAGAGTCCGGTCATCATCTTGTCGAAGACCTTCTCGTGCACGAAGAGGCGCGAGCCGGCGGTGCAGCACTGGCCCATGTTGAAGAAGATGCCGTTGGCCGCGCCGGGGATGGCGACCGAAAGATCGGCATCGGGGAAGACGATGGCCGGCGACTTGCCGCCGAGCTCGAGGCTCACCTTCTTCAGGTTGCCGGCCGCCGCCTGGACGATCATCTTGCCGACCTCGGTCGAGCCGGTGAAGGCCACCTTGTCGACATCCCGGTGTGCCGCCAGCGCCGCGCCCGGTGTGCCGTCGCCGGTGACGATGTTCACCACGCCTGGCGGGAAGCCAGCTTCCATGATCAGCTCGCCGAGGCGGATGGCCGAGAGCGGCGTCTGCTCGGCCGGCTTCAGCACGATGGTGCAGCCGGCGGCTAGCGCCGGGGCGATCTTCCACACCGCCATCAGCAGCGGGAAATTCCAGGGGATGATCTGGCCGACGACGCCGACCGGCTCGCGCATGGAATAGGCATGCCACTCGCCGGGCGCCGAGATCGGGATGTGCTGGCCGGTGATCTTCGTGGACCAGCCGCCCATGTAGCGCAGCAGCTCGCAGCCGAAGGGCACGTCGACGGCGCGGGCGTCGCTGATCGGCTTGCCGTTGTCGAGCGCCTCGAGCTCGGCGAGTTCGTCGGCATGGGCTTCGAGCACGTCGCCGAGGCGCCAGACCAGCTTGCCCCGCTCGGTCGGCTTCAGCCGGCTCCAGGGCCCGTCCTCGAAGGCGCGCCGCGCGGCGGCGACGGCGCGGTCGATATCCTCCGCGCCGCCCTCGGCGACCTGGGCGATCTGCTGGCCGGAGGCGGGATCGTAGACGGCGAAGGTCTTGCCCGAGCGGGCCTCCACCCATTGACCATCGATGAGCAGCCGGTGCTTGCGCGCGATGAAGTCGCGATTGGCGGCACTGAGCCGGCCATGCGTTGCGGCGTGGTCCATGGAGCTCCTCCTCGTTATAGTCGAAATTACATATCGCCCGGGATGCGTGGGCGTCGAGGGGAATCCGCTATCCGAAACGGTCGCGGCGGGACCGCGCCGCGGGCGACGCCTGCTCCGGCAGCGATGCAGCCGGTTTGCCGCCCGCCCGCCGACGCCCCGTTGGGCCGGACGCGCCTCACCCGGGATTGACCGGCCGGGCCGCCCGGCCTGCCGCGGCCACCGCCCGGCGAATCCCCCTTGCGGTGATCACCACGCTATACTCACATTGATATAGCGAACGGCAGGGTGGAGCGCGGCAGGTGGCAGGCATCGATCATCCGTCCTGGACGGCCTCGACCGCCCTCGCCAACCCGCAGGCGAGCTGGCGCCCCCAGGGCCTGCATCCGATGGCGCCGGCCAGGCCGCCCGCGGCGCAGGCCGCGCCGGCCCGCCGGGCCCGGATCTGGGAGCTCTCGCCCAACCTGCATTGCTCGATCATCGGCACCTGCCTCTCGACCCACGACCTGCGGCGGCTGTTGCGCAAGCTCGGCCTCGGCACGCCGGAGGCGACCGACCATGCGCTGCACGGCATCGGGGTCAGCCTGGCCTCCCGCCAGGATGCCGGCGGCCGGCTGCTGAACAAGGCGCTCGACGAGCGGCACCGCATCGCGCTCCGCCGCTTCGCCGCGGCGAAGGACCGTGCCGCGCTGCACGCCGCCTGGCGCGAGGCGGTGGAGGCCGGCGAGATCCCGGGCGCCTACTGGGCCGTGCTCACCCATCCTGCGGCCGACCAGCCGATGGTCTCGGAGGCCTTCGGCGAGGTGCACATGCTCTCGCACCTGGTCGGCGCCGCGAACCGCGCCGATATCCGCCGGCTCGCCCTGCAGGAGCGCGAGATCGCCACGCTGCGCGAGACGGTGGCGCGGCAGCAGGCGCGGCTGCAGGCCGACCTCACCGAGCGCGACGGGCGCATCCGCACCCTGCAGAACCTGCTGGCGGAGCGGGCGGCGGCGCCGGCGGCCGCAAGCCCGGACGAGGCATCGGAGCTCGGGCGTCTCGTCGCCAGGCTGCGCCTGCAACTCGACCGGGAGGCCCGGCGGCGGGAGGCGCTCGAGCGGCGGGCCCTGGCGGCCGAGGCGGCGCTGCGGGAGGAGCGCGAACGGCGCGCGGCGCGCGAGCGCGAGCTCGAGGTGACGCTGCAGGAGGTCGCGGCGGCCGAGGCGGCGCTGCCGGCCGAGGAGACGGAGGCCGAAGACGTGCCGCAGGACGCCGCCGCGCCCTGCGGCACCGTCCTCTATGTCGGCGGGCGGTCCGGCCAGACCGCCCTGCTGCGCCGCGCCGCGGCCCGCCACGGGGCGGCGCTGCTGCATCACGATGCCGAGCAGGGCGCGGCGCTGCTGCCGGGGCTCATCGGCCGCGCCGACCTCGTCGTCTTTCCGGTCGATTGCGTCAGCCATGACGCGGCGCTGGCCGTGAAGCGCCTGTGCCGGCAATGCGGCCGTCCCTACCACGCCCTGCGGTCGACGGGCGTCGCCAGCCTGCTGCATGCGCTGGAGCGCCGCCGGCCCGCGGCGGGGTGATGGACGGGCCGGGCCGCGCTCGTTATGTCCGGTCATCTACAGCCTCGCCGGGAGAGCCCCATGCTCCGTCCGCTTCGCCGCGCCCTGCTCGCCGTCACGCTCGGCCTTCTCGTCGCGCCGGCGGCGCGGGCGCAGGAGGCCGTCACGGTCTTCGCCGCCGCCAGCCTGACCGATGCGATGCGCGCCCTGGCGCAGGACTGGCAGTCGCGCGGGCATCCGGCGCCGCGCCTGTCCTTCGCCGCCTCCTCGGCGCTGGCGCGGCAGATCGAGCAGGGCGCGCCGGCCGACCTCTTCATGTCCGCCGACGAGCCCTGGATGGACTACGTCCAGCAGCGCGACCTGATCGTGCCGGACACGCGGGTCAGCCCGCTCGGCAACGCGCTGGTGCTGATCGCCCCGGCCGATGCGGCGAAGCCCGTCGCCCTGGCGCGCGACACCGACCTGCTGGCGCTGCTCGGCCCGCAGGGGCGGATCGCCACCGGCGATCCCGCGCATGTGCCGGTCGGCAAGTATGCCCAGGCGGCGCTGACCTGGATGGGGCAGTGGGAGGCGCTCTCGCCGCGCCTCGCCCGCGCCGATAACGTCCGCTCCGCCCTGCTGCTGGTCGAGCGCGGCGAGGCACCCTACGGCATCGTCTACTCCACCGACGCCGCGGCGAGCAGCGCCGTGAAGGTGGTGGGCACCTTCCCGGCGGCGAGCCATCCGCCCATCACCTATCCCTTCGCCCTGACGAAGCGGGCCGCCAACCATGCCGAGGCGCGTGCCCTGCTGGCCTTCCTCACGGGGCCGGAGGCGATGCCGGTCTGGCAGCGCTTCGGGTTCGGCCTGGCCCGCTGAGGCAGGGATGGGTCTCGGGCTCGGGCCGGAGGAATGGCAGGCGGTCCGGCTGAGCCTGCTCGTCGCCACGCGCTCGGTGCTGGTCTCGCTGCTGCCCGCGGTCGGCATCGCGCTGCTGCTGGCGCGTGGCCGCTTCCCGGGCCGCGCCCTGCTAGATGCGCTGGTGCACCTGCCGCTGGTGGTGCCGCCGGTGGTGGTGGGCTGGGGCCTGCTGATGCTCTTCGGCGTGCGCGGGCCGGTCGGCGCCCTGCTGAACGACTGGTTCGGCATCCGCCTCGTCTTCACCACCAGCGGCGCGGCGCTGGCGACGGCGGTGATGTCCTTCCCGCTGATCGTGCGCTCGGTCCGGCTCGGCCTCGAAGGGGTCGATCCCGGGCTGGAGGCGGCGGCGCGGAGCCTCGGCGCCGGGCCGCTCGACCGCTTCGTCACCGTCACCCTGCCGCTGATGTCGCCCGGCATCCTGGCCGGCGCGGTGACCGCCTTCGCCGCCGGTCTCGGCGAGTTCGGCGCCGTCATCACCTTCGCCTCCAACATCCCGGGCGAGACCCAGACCCTGCCGCTCGCCATCTATGCCGCCACCCAGGTGCCGGGCGGCGAGGGCCTGGCGGCGCGGCTGGCCGGCATCTCCTTCGTCCTCGCCGTGGCCGGCCTGCTGCTCGCCGAGCTGGCGGCGCGGCGCATGGGCCGGTTGCTCGGCCGCGCCTGACGCCGCCCGCCCCGCAGCGCGGCCCGCATCGAGACGGATGACGCCGCCGGCGAATGCGGCGATACTCGGGGCCGGTATGAAGCCTCCCGCCCGCAAACCCGATCCCGCCCCCGGCGCCCTCAGCCTGCGCATCGACCTGGCGCAGGGCCGCATCGGGCCCGGCAAGATCCACCTGCTCGAGACGATCGACCGCGAGGGCTCGATCTCCGCCGCCGGGCGGGCGCTCGGCATGAGCTACAAGCGCGCCTGGGACCTGGTGGATGCGGTGAACCAGGTGCTCGGCACCCCGGTCGTCGATGCCAGCCCCGGCGGCTATCGCGGCGGCGGCGCCGTGCTGACCGATGCCGGCCGCAACCTCGTCGCCGATTACCGCGCCATTGAGCGGGCGGCGCAGCGGGCCGCGGAGCCGCGCCTCGCCGCCCTGGTCCGCCGCACCCGGAGCTGAGGGCGCGGCCGCCGGGGGCGGACGACCCCGCCGGTCATCGGCTGGCGCCGCGCCGGCCGGGCATGCCAGAAGCCGGCCCGCGGCCCCCCTTCTCCTCCCCTGCCCTTCTCCTCCCCCGCCCTGGCCGCGGCGCCGACAGGCATTCCGCAGGAGGCCGCGATGGCCCGGATCGAGACGATGGCGGCGCTGGACGCGCTCTACGGGCCGGTGGCGGAGGCCGCGACCGCCAAGGTCGCGGACCGGGTGACACCGGAATACCGGACGCTGATCGAGGCAGCGCCCTTCGCCGCCCTGGCGACCGTCGGGCCGGAGGGGCTCGACTGCTCGCCGCGCGGCGACCTCGCCGGCTTCGTGCGCATCGCCGATGCGCGCACCCTGATGCTGCCGGACCGCCGCGGCAACAACCGCATCGACAGCCTGCGCAACATCCTGCGCGATCCGCGGGTGGCGCTGATGTTCCTCATTCCCGGCTGGGGCAACGCGCTGCGGGTGAACGGGCGCGCGCATCTGGAGGACGACCCGGACCTGCTCGCCAGCTTCGCGGTGGAGGGCAAGGCGCCGCGCTGCATCGTGGTGATCGCGGTGGGCGAGATCTATTTCCAATGCGCGCGGGCGGTGATCCGCGCCGGGCTCTGGGACCCGGCCCGGCATGTCGATCCCCGCAGCCTGCCGACGCCGGGCCGCATCCTGGCGGCGATGAGCGAGAACCGGGTGGGCGGCGAGACCTATGACCGCGACTGGGCCGGCCGCGCCGCCGCGACCATGTGGTAGCCCCGCCGCCCCGCCGGCATCGCATGGCGGGGATGCGGCAGTTCCTGGCGACAGGCCGCCCGGCATGGCACTAGCGTCCGGCCGGCGCAGGGAGGGCCAGGCGTGAGCCCCCGCCCGCAGGCTGCGCCGGCCCGGTCCGCCATGCCGAGAGGCGGCGCCGGACCCCCTTGCCCCCCGATGCCGGCCCGAAGGAGTCCCAGCGACGCCATGCCCTTCCTCCTTCCCGATGCGCGCCTCGAGGCCCTGCTGCGCGAGGATGCGCCCTATGGCGACATGACGACGCTCGGCCTCGGCATCGGCGACCGCCCCGGCCGCGTCGCGCTGCGGGCCGGCGCCCCCATGACCGTCTGCGGCGTCGAGGAGGCGGAGCGGCTCTTCCTGCTCGCCGGCTGCGAGACGGTGCGGCGCTTCGCCGCCTCCGGCTGCCAGCTCGAGCAGGGGGCGGAGATCCTGCAGGCCGATGGCCCGGCCGCCGCCCTGCACATGGCCCACCGCACCGCCCAGGTGCTGCTCGAGGTCAGCTCCGGGGTCGCCACCCGGGCGCGGCGCATCCTCCTCGCCGCCCGCCAGGGCCGGCACGAGATCGCGGTCGCCTGCACCCGCAAGCATCTCCCCGGCACCAAGGACATCATGCTCAAGGCCGTGCTCGCCGCGGGCTGCTCGGCGCATCGCTTCAGCCTCTCCGAGAGCGTCCTGGTCTTCGCCCAGCACCGCGCCTTCCTCGGCCGCGTGCCGCCGCGGGAATGGATCGCCCGGCTGCGGGCGGCGCAGCCGGAGCGGCGCATCGTGGTCGAGGCGGGGAATGTCGACGAGGCGGTGCTGCTGGCCAATTCCGGGGTGGATTGCGTGCAGCTCGACCATATGGCGCCCGAGCAGGTGGCCGAGGCGGTGCGGGCCATCGCCGCGCTCGGCCGCGCGGTCCCGGTCGCCGTGACGGGGGGCATCCATGAGGGCAATGCCGCCTCCTATGCGGCGGCGGGCGCGCAGCTCCTCGTCACCTCGGCCCCTTACGCGGCGGCGCCGCTCGACGTGAAGGTGCTGATGCAGGATGCCTCGGCGGTGCTGCACCAGGCGCGCGCCTGAACCGCGCCAACCCGGCCACACCCCATTCGCAGATCATTTTGTGCACCGCATTATCACAGACATGTAAGATGCAATTCCGATGGTTTAACCGGATTCATTCTCTCGTGAGTTGAGAGGCGGGGGGCCTCGCAACTTCGGGGAACAATCGATGCAGGTCTTGGTCGTCGAGGATGAGCTCCTCATCCGCATGCTCGTGTGCAACCTGCTCGAAGAGGCCGGCTTTGCCTGCGTCGAGGCCTGCAACGCGGCGCAGGCGCTGGCGCTGCTCGATGGCGGCCGCTGCCGGCCCGCCATCCTCGTCTCCGACTACAATCTCGGGCCCGGGCCGAACGGCCAGGATCTCGCCCGCCTGGCGTCGCAGCGCCTGCCCGGCCTGCCCACGGTGTTCATGACCGGCAATCCCGAAGCCTTCGACGGCTACGCGTTCGGGCCGGCGGAGCGCCTGCTGGCGAAGCCCTTCTCCGTCGCAGCCCTCCTCGCCGCGGTCCAGGAGGTCGGGCGCGGCCCGGGCCGCGCGCGCGGCGCCGGCCATCCCGGCTGGAAGAGCGCCGCGCTGGAACCCGCCTGATCCGCCCCGCCCCGCGGGACCCTGGCCCGGCCATCGGCGCGGCTGCGCGGCGGCCCGCCCCTTGCTACGCCGGCGACCGGGCCGGATGCTTTCTCTCCGGCTGCGGCGGAGGCATGGGATGGGGCAATCGGTTCTGGTGCTGGGGGCTGGCATGGTGGGCGTCTCCGTGGCGCTGCACCTGCAGCGGCGGGGGCGCGCGGTGCTGCTGCTGGACCGGCAGGGGCCGGGCGAAGGCGCCTCCTTCGGCAATGGCGGCCTGATCCAGCGCGAGGCGGTCTTCCCGCATCCCTTCCCCCGCGACATCGGCGAGTTGCGCCGCATCGCCGGCAACCGGGCGATCGACGTCGCCTATCATCCGCTCGCCCTGCCCGGCTTCGCCTCCCCCTTGCTGCGCTACTGGTGGCACTCCGAGCCGCGGCGCTACGCGCAGGCGCAGGCGGCGCATGCCCGGCTGATCGAGACCTGCCTCGACGAGCATCTGGCGCTGGCCCGCGGCACCGAGGCCGAGGCGCTGCTGCGGCCGATCGGCTGGATGCGCCTCTACAGCGACCCGCGCATGCTGGAGGCGGCGGCGGCGCAGGCGGCGATCGCGGCGCGGGAGCACGGGGTCGGCTATGCCCTGCTGGATGGCCCGGCGCTGGCCGAGGCGGAGCCGCATCTGCTGGCGCGGCGGGCGGGCGCGATCCACTGGACCGATCCGCTCTCGGTCAGCGACCCGCATGCGCTGACCCTCGCCTATGCGAAGCGCTTCGAGGAGGCCGGCGGCCGCTTCGCGCGCGGCGATGCGACGACGCTGCGCCGCGCCGGCGCCGGCTGGCAGGTGCAGGCGGCGGAGGGGGTGCAGGAGGCCGCGGCGGTGGTCATCGCCCTCGGCGGCGCCGCGACGCAGGTGACGCGGCCGCTCGGCTACGCGCCGCCGCTCTTCGGCAAGCGCGGCTACCACATGCATTACCGGCTGCAGGGCAATGCCGTGCTGCACCGGCCGGTGCTCGACACCGAGAGCGCCTTCCTCCTGGCGCCGATGCGCGCCGGCATCCGCCTGACCACGGGGGCGGAATTCGCCGCGCCGGACGCGCCGCCGACGCCGGTGCAGCTCGAACGCGCCGAGCCGGTGGCGCGCCGCCTGCTGCCGCTGGCCGAGCGGGTGGAATCCGTGCCCTGGATGGGCGTGCGCCCCTGCATGCCGGACATGCTGCCGGTGATCGGCCCGCTGCCCGGCCAGGCCGGCGCCTGGTGCGCCTTCGGCCATGCGCATCAGGGCCTCACCCTGGGCCCCACCACCGGCCGGCTGCTGGCCGAGATGATGACCGGCGAGGCGCCCTTCCTGCCGCCCGAGCCCTATCGCCCCGACCGGTTCTGATACGAACGGCCGTCGCTGGTGACCCATCAACGGCCCCCTCAGACGCCGGGCGCGAACCTCCGGTTCGCTTGTGTCTTTGGCGCTGGGATAGAGACTTGGGCGCCGCCGGCTGGGGGC
>NZ_QLIX01000005.1 GCF_003258945.1 Roseicella frigidaeris
AACAGAACCGCACCACCCAGCCGTCCGAAACAGAACAACCCAAGCAGCAACGCATCTCTCAATACGCAACTTCCAAAACCAGATACGAATTTCAATGAACAAGAGCCAGCGGGCCTCCCCGCCAATGCTCTGGACCCCCGGCCCGACCAACCGGTCCGGCGAGGGAGGCCGGCTTCTATGCCCCTTCCGGCACCCTGTCAAACCCCCTTCGCGCAATAACGTTGAACCCGGCGGCAGCGCTCATCTCGTACTGCAACCGCACCGTTCAACCTATTGACTTGGCGTGATTCTCATTGGAAGGGTTACGCCAGATTTCAGCCCTGGGAGGGGGTCTTCCATGCTGCATCGCATCCGGCGCCATCGGCGCTGGCTGGCTTTCCTGTGCCTGGCGCTCGGCGGCGCCGCCTGCCCTGCCTTCGCCGAGCCCACCGTATCGGCGCCGCGCACCCTGCTCGCGGCCCATGCTGCGCCTGCCCTCCGCGACGCCGCCACCGTGCGCACCGTCGTCGCCCGCCGTGGCCAGACCGTCGCGCAGGTCCTGGCCGCGGCCGGCGTCGAACGGCGCGAGGTGGAGCCGGCCGTCTCCGCGCTTGCCCCGCTGCTGCCGCCGAAGGTCGCGCTGCCGGCGGGCCATGCGCTGACGCTGCGCCAGGCGCCGGGCGACGATGCCTTGATCGCCGTCTCGCTGCAGGCGCAGCCGGGCCGCACCGTCACCGTGACCCGCACGCCCACCGGCTGGATTGCCTATGAGGCCATGGAGGGCCAGCGCCGCCACCTCGTGCTGGCCCGCGGCGGCATTCACGAGGACCTGCTCGACGATCTGCGCGCCGCCGGGCTGCCGGACGGCCTCGGCCGCGAGCTGGTGCGCGGCCTTGCGCATGAGCTCGATTTCCAGCGCGACATCCGGCCAGGCGACCATTTCGAGATTCTCTTCGAGCGGTACCGCGATCCCGCCGGCGACCTGCTGCATGAGGGCCGCATGCTGCATGCCGCCTTCTCCTTCGGCGGCCGCCGCCTCTCCCTCTGGCGCTACGACACGGCGGCCGGGCCCGACTGGTTCGACGACGAGGGCCGCAGCCTGCGCCGCGCCTTCCTGCGTACGCCGCTCGACGGCGCGCGGGTGACCTCGGGCTTCGGCATGCGCTCGCATCCCGTGCTCGGCTACACCCGCCGGCACCAGGGCATCGACTTCGCCGCGCCGCGGGGCACGCCGGTGCTCGCCGCCGCCGATGGCGAGGTGGTCCAGATCGGCTGGATGGGCGGCTATGGGCGCGTGATCACGCTGCAGCATGCGGGGGACAGGACGACACGCTACGCGCATCTCTCCGCCTTCGCGCCGGGGCTGAAGGCGGGCGATCGCGTGCGCCAGGGCGAGCTGGTCGGCCGCGTCGGCCGCACCGGCCTCGCCACCGGCAACCACCTGCACTACGAGATCGCCGAGGGCGGCACCCAGATCGATCCCACGAAGGCGCGCACGGAGCCGGCCGCGGTGCTGGCGGACGCCGAGCTCGCCGCCTTCCAGGCCACGCGCCAGGGCCTCATGACGCAGCTCGCCCATCTGCAGCCGATGCAGGAGGTCGCCGCGGCCGAGTAGACCCGCCTCCCCCCTCCCGAAGACACGGGCGGCGCGCCCCGGGGGACCGGGGCGCGCCGCCTTCGTGTCCGGTGCCCCGATGCGCGGCTGCGCATCGGGGCACCGGGATCAGGCCGCCGCGGCGAGCGGCGCCGGCGCCACCTCGAGGCCGTCGGCGCCCGCGGTCACCCGCAGCGTCTCGCCGTCGTGGATGCTGCCCTCGAGCAGCATGTTCGCCAGCTTGTCCTGCAGGCTGCGCTGGATCACCCGCTTCAGCGGCCGCGCGCCATAGGTCGGGTCGTAGCCCGCCTCGGCCAGCCACTCCCGCGCCTTCTCGTCGAGGTCGAGGCTGATCTTGCGGTCGGCCAGCAGCTTGCGCAGCCGGTCGAGCTGGATGTCGACGATCGCCGACATGTCGCCGCGCGCCAGGCGCCGGAACAGCACGATCTCGTCCAGCCGGTTGAGGAATTCCGGCCGGAAGCGGTCGCGCACCGCCCGCATCACCGCCGGCCGCGCCGCCTCGATATCGGCATTCTCCGGCAGCTCGGCGATCGCCTGGCTGCCGAGGTTGCTGGTCAGCACGATGATGGTGTTGCGGAAATCGACCGTCCGCCCCTGGCCGTCCGTCAGCCGTCCGTCGTCCAGCACCTGGAGCAGGACGTTGAAGACATCCTCATGCGCCTTCTCGACCTCGTCGAAGAGGATGACCTGGTAGGGCCGCCGCCGCACCGCCTCGGTCAGCACGCCGCCCTCGTCATAGCCGACATAGCCGGGCGGGGCGCCGATCAGCCGCGAGACCGAGTGCTTCTCCATGAACTCCGACATGTCGATGCGGGTCATCGCCCGATCGTCGTCGAAGAGGAAGCTCGCCAGCGCCTTCACCAGCTCGGTCTTGCCGACGCCGGTCGGGCCGAGGAAGAGGAAGCTGCCGATCGGCCGGTTCGGGTCCTGCAGCCCGGCGCGGGCGCGCCGCACCGCCTTCGAGACCGCCTCCAGCGCCTCCTCCTGGCCGACCACGCGCTTGCGGAGCTGGTCCTCCATGCGGATCAGCTTGGCCCGCTCGCCCTCCAGCATCTTCTCGACCGGGATACCGGTCCAGCGGCTGACCACCGCGGCGATGCCCTCCTCGGTCACCGCCTCGTTCACCAGCCGCCCGTCGCCGTCGCCGGCCGAGGCGATCTGCTTCTCGAGGCCTGGGATGATGCCGTATTTCAGCTCGCCGGCGCGGCCGAAATCGCCCTTGCGCTCGGCCAGCTCCAGCTCGGTGCGGGCCTTGTCCAGCTCCTCCTTCGCCTTCTTGGTGGCGACCACCTTGCCCTTCTCCGACTCCCAGCGCTGCGTCATCTCGCGCGAGCGCTCCTCAAGATCGGCAAGCTCCTTCTCCAGCCGCTGCAACCGGTCCTTGGAGGCGGCGTCGTCCTCCTTCTTCAGCGCCTCGCGCTCGATCTTCAGCATCATCAGCCGCCGGTCGAGCTCGTCCAGCTCCTCCGGCTTGCTGTCGACCTGCATGCGCAGCCGCGAGGCAGCCTCGTCCACCAGGTCGATCGCCTTGTCGGGCAGGAAGCGGTCGGTGATGTAGCGGTTGGAGAGCGTCGCCGCAGCGACCAGCGCGCTGTCGGTGATGCGGACGCCGTGATGCGTCTCGTACTTGTCCTTGATGCCGCGCAGGATGCTGATCGTGTCCTCGACCGGGGGCTCGCCGACGAAGACCGGCTGGAAACGCCGGGCCAGCGCCGCGTCCTTCTCGACATGCTTGCGGTACTCGTCGAGCGTGGTCGCGCCGATGCAGTGCAGCTCGCCGCGGGCGAGCGCCGGCTTCAGCAGGTTCGAGGCGTCCATCGCGCCATCGGCCTTGCCGGCGCCGACCAGGGTGTGCATCTCGTCGATGAAGAGGATGATGTCGCCGGCGGCCTGCTCGACCTCCTGCAGCACGCCCTTCAGCCGCTCCTCGAACTCGCCGCGATACTTGGCGCCGGCCACCATAGCGCCGAGGTCGAGCGCCATGACGCGCTTGTCCTTCAGCGCCTCGGGCACGTCGCCCTTGATGATGCGCAGCGCCAGCCCTTCGACGATCGCCGTCTTGCCGACGCCGGGCTCGCCGATCAGCACCGGGTTGTTCTTGGTGCGGCGCGCCAGCACCTGGATGGCGCGGCGGATCTCCTCGTCCCGGCCGATCACCGGGTCGAGCTTGCCCTCGCGCGCCGCCTCGGTGATGTCGCGGGCGTATTTCTTCAGCGCGTCGAACTGCTCCTCGGCATTCTGGCTGTCGACCTTGCGGCCCTTGCGCAGATCGGCGACGGCGGCCTCGAGCCGCTGCGCATCGGCGCCGGCCTGCTTCAGGATGCGGCCGGCCGGGCCGTCGCTCGCCGCGAGCGCGACCAGCAGCCGGTCCTGGGCGACGAAGCTGTCGCCGGCCTTCTGCGCCTGGCTCTGCGCCGCATCCAGCACGCGGACGATGTCGGGGGTGAATTGCGGCTGTCCGGCGCCGCCGCCCGTCACCTTGGGCTGGCGGCCGACCTCGGCGTCCACGGCCTGCTTGGCGCGGGCGGGATCGCCGCCGGCGGCCTTGATCAGCCCGGCGGCCGCGCCCTGCTCATCGTCGAGCAGCGCCTTCAGCAGATGCTCGGGCGTGACCCGCTGGTGATAGTCCCGGATGGCGATGGTCTGCGCGGCCTGCAGGAAGCCTTTCGCGCGATCGGTGAATTTCTCGATGTCCATTCTCTGCGTCCCTCATCTGCGGACCGCGGACCGGCAGCGCTCGCGCGCCCCGGTTGTCCGCTCGGCCCGCCGAGTCTCCGGCGACCGGCCCCGCCACCCCTCAAGAGGCAGCAGCGGGGACCAAGTTCATCCGGGATGTGGTATTTCGCCTTGGCCTGGGTCAAGGTCCGCGGGAAGGAAAATGGTCCGATGCGTATCGAGCAGATCTACCGCTATCCGGTGAAGGGCCTGACTGCCGAGGCGCTGGAGGAGGTTTCTCTCACGCCCGGCCAATGCCTGCCGCATGACCGCCGCTTCGCCCTGGCCCAGGGCGACGCGCCCTTCGATCCGGCCACGCCGGCCTGGCTGTCGAAGCGGCATTTCGGCTGCCTGATGGCCAATGCCCGGCTCGCCCTGCTGCACACCGCCTTCGATCCGAAGACCGGGCTGCTGGCCATCCGCGCGCCCGAGGCGCCGCCGCTGCTCGCCAGCACCCGGACCGTGGAGGGCCGGGCCGAGATCGCCGCCTTCCTCACCCGTTTCCTCGGCGAGGAGGCGCGCGGCACGCCCCGCTTCCTGGAGGCGCCGGGGCATAATTTCACCGATGTCGCGGCGAAATGCGTCTCCATCATCGGCCTCTCCAGCCTGCATGCGCTGGAGGAGAAGGCGGGGATGCATCTCGACCCGCTGCGCTTCCGGGCCAATATCTATGTCTCGGGGGCGCGGCCCTGGGCGGAGTTCGACCTGCTCGGCCAGGAGATCCAGCTCGGCGCCGCCCGCCTTCGCGTCTTCAAGCGCATCGTCCGCTGTCCGGCGACCGAGGTGAACCCGGAGACCGCCGAGCGGGACGCCCTGCCGCCGAAATGGCTGCGGCAGCATTTCGGCCATGCCGATCTCGGCGTCTATGCCGAGGTCGTCGAGGGCGGCCGGATCGCGGTCGGCGACGCGCTGGAACCGCTGGAGGGCGACCTGCTGCATTGATGCCGCCGTAGCGCATCGGGTCGCTGCCCGTTGCCCTGCCGCGGCTTGGCCGCGGCAGGCTGTGACGCGCTCAGGTCACTGGGCGCATCACGGGGGCCCCACGACGCCGCTACGCGGCGTCGTGGGGAAAGCCATCATTCCGCCGCCGGCCGCGGCGTGGCGTAGATCCGCCCGCCATCGTTGCGGAATCTCTCCGACATCTCCTCCATGCCCTTCTCGGCCGCGGCGCGGATATCCTGGCTGATCTTCATGGAGCAGAATTTCGGCCCGCACATGGAGCAGAAATGCGCCAGCTTGGCGCCCTCGGCCGGCAGGGTCTGGTCGTGGAAGCGCTCCGCCGTCTCCGGGTCGAGGGAGAGGTTGAACTGGTCGCGCCAGCGGAATTCGAAGCGCGCCCGGCTCAGCGCATCGTCCCGGAGCTTCGCCGCCGGATGGCCCTTGGCGAGATCAGCGGCATGCGCCGCGATCTTGTAGGTGATGACGCCGGTCTTCACGTCGTCCCGGTCCGGCAGGCCGAGATGCTCCTTCGGCGTGACGTAGCAGAGCATCGCCGTGCCGAACCAGCCGATCATCGCCGCGCCGATGCCGGAGGTGATGTGGTCGTAGCCCGGCGCGATATCCGTGGTCAGCGGGCCGAGGGTGTAGAAGGGCGCCTCCCCGCATTCCCGGAGCTGCTTGTCCATGTTCTCCTTGATCTTGTGCATGGGCACATGGCCCGGTCCCTCGATCATCACCTGGCAGTCGTGCTTCCAGGCGACCTGGGTCAGCTCGCCCAGCGTCTCCAGCTCGGCGAACTGCGCCGCGTCGTTGGCGTCGGCGATGGAGCCGGGCCGCAGCCCGTCGCCGAGCGAGAAGCTGACGTCATAGGCCCGCATGATCTCGCAGATCTCGTCGAAGCGCTCGTAGAGGAAGCTCTCCCGGTGATGCGCCAGGCACCACTTGGCCATGATCGAGCCGCCGCGCGAGACGATGCCGGTGACGCGCTTGGCCGTCAGCGGGATATAGGGCAGCCGCACCCCGGCATGGATGGTGAAGTAGTCCACTCCCTGCTCGGCCTGCTCGATCAGCGTGTCGCGGAAGATCTCCCAGCTCAGCTCCTCCGCCTTGCCGCCCACCTTCTCGAGCGCCTGGTAGATCGGCACGGTGCCGATGGGCACCGGGCTGTTGCGGATGATCCATTCGCGCGTGGTGTGGATGTTCCGCCCGGTGCTGAGGTCCATCACCGTGTCGGCGCCCCAGCGGATGGCCCAGACCAGCTTGTCCACCTCCTCGCCCACCGAGGACCAGACGGCGCTGTTGCCGATATTGGCGTTGATCTTGACCAGGAAATTGCGGCCGATCGCCATCGGCTCGGATTCCGGGTGGTTGATGTTGGCCGGGATGATGGCCCGGCCGCGCGCCACCTCGTCGCGGACGAACTCCGGCGTGACGTAATCGGGGATGGCGGCGCCGAAGCTCTCCCCGTCCCGCGCCGCCTGCTCGCGCGCCCGCTCGCGGCCGAGATTCTCGCGGATGGCGACGTATTCCATCTCCGGCGTGACGATGCCGGCGCGGGCATAGGCGAGCTGGGTCGGGGCGGCGCCTGGCCTGGCCCGCAGCGGGCGGCGGCCGGCGCGGTCGAAGACCGGGACCTTGCGCTGCTCGCCGGCCTTCAGCCCGTCATCCTCGGGCTTCGGGTCGCGCCCGTCATAGGCCTCGACATCGCCGCGGCCCTCGATCCAGGCCTGGCGCAGCCCGGGCAGGCCGCGGCGGATATCGGCGCGATGCGCCTCGTCGGTATAGGGGCCGGAGGGGTCGTAGACCCGCAGCGCCGGCTCGCCGCCGCCGACCGCGATCTCGCGCATCGCCACGCGCAGCCCGGGATGCAGCGTCCCGGGCACGTACAGCTTGCGCGAGGCCGGCAAGGCGCCGGTCGTCACCTGCGGCAGGTCGGGAGGAAGGGAATCAGGCATATGGACCTCCTCGAAAGATGGAGATCCGGGAACATCGGTTGCGCGGGGCGGACGTCCCCAAACGGGCAACGTCCATCGTTCCTCTCCCTACGCCGGTATGACCCGGATCAGGTTCAAAGGGTCACGGCGCCTTAGCCGTATCTCAGCCCCATGCGGGGCCCCCCTTGGAACAGCCTGACCCTGCGGCCGGCGCAGGCCGCCTGTCAATGCGGCGCGGGCGGACCGGTCAGGCGGGCTCGCGCGTCTCCGGCTGCGGCCCGTCGTAATCGGCCTCGCCCTCGAGGGCATGGCCGTTGATCTGGCCATTCAGCTCGGCGGACTGCCCCTCCGGCCCCTCGCCCGTCTCGCCGGTCTCGGCATTCGGCTGGAAGCGGCGCGGCTGGTGCTGGCCCTCGCGCTGCTGCTGCGCCTGGCTCATGGCGTTGAGGATGCGGAAGTAATGCTCGGCATGCTGGAAATAGCCCTCGGCCATCACCCGGTCGCCCGAGCTGGTCGCGTCGCGCCCGAGCTGCAGGTATTTCTCGAAGAGCTGCTGGGCGGTGCCACGGAGCCGCATGTCCGGACCGCTCGAGTCGAAGACATGGTTGCGATTCATCGGCTGATGGCCGGACTGGCGGAATTGACCGCCACCGCCGCCGCCACCACCCCCGCCGCCACCACCATGCCGGTGGTTGCGGCCGCGCATGCGTTTCATGTTCATCAGTATTGCGTCTGCCGTCTCGCAGCTGGGCCGCCCCGCCTGCCCCGGGGCATGCCCCGGCGCTTGCGGTACGAGCGGTCGATGTCTCCAAAGGCGTCGCGTCCGGCGTGCAGATCCACAGCCCGTCCGCTGCTCGGCCCCTCGCGCCCCGGCAGCGGGCCTTGCCCGTCCACCCGCGAGGGCCTGCCGCAAGCTAGCCTCAGCGCGGCGGCCCGCCAATCGGTTTTTTTACCGCGCCGCGCGCAGGGTCACCCGATCGGCCGGGCCGAGCACCAGGGCACGCGGCACCCCCCCCAGGTCGGGACGGCAGCCGAGGGGATCAAGCCCCGCGTCCCTGGCGATCGCCTCCACCGCCGCCTGCTGGCCCTGGCCGAGCTCCAGCACCGCCCGGCCGCCGGGCGCCAGCAGCCCCGGCAGGCCGGCGCAGAGGGCACGATAGGCGCCAAGCCCGTCCGGCCCGCCATCCAGCGCCGAGCTCGGCTCGTGGCGCGCCACCTCCGGCATCAGGCCGGGGATCGCCGCCGATTCGATATAGGGGGGATTGCTCAGCACCAGTTCGAACCGCCCGGCGAGCGGCGCGGCCCAGTCCCCGGCCAGGAAGCCGGCCCGCCCGCCGAGGCCGAGCCGCGCCGCATTCGCCCGCGCCAGCGCCGCGGCCGCCGGCACCCGGTCGATGCCGATGCCATGCGCGGCCGGAAACTCGGTCAAGGCCGCCAGCAGCAGGCAGCCGGTGCCGGTCCCGAGATCGAGGATGCGGCGGACCTGGCCGCGCTCCGGGAAGGCGGCGATCGCCGCCTCGATCAGGGTCTCGGAATCCGCCCGCGGCACCAGGGTCGCCGGCGAGACGGCCAGGGGCAGGGACCAGAATTCCTGCTCCCCCAGCAGATGCGCGATCGGCGCATGCTCCAGCCGCCGACGCAGCAGCGTGGCGAAGGCGGCGGCGGCGGCGGGCGGCACCGGGGCGCGCGGCTCGCGCAGCAGATCCTCCTGCCGGCAGCCCATGGCATGCGCCAGCAGCAGCCGCGCCTCCAGCCGCGGCGCCTCGATCGCCGCCGCCCGCAGATGCTGCCCGGCGCGGCAGAGAAAGGCGCCGACGGTCCCCGTCAGGGCGCTGGCCGGGTCGGCGCAGCCGCTCATGCGCCCTCGGCCGCCAGGCGCGCCGCCTCGTCCTCGGCGGTCAGCGCATCGACGATCTCGTCGAACTCGCCCAGCATGACGCGGTCGATCTTGTGCAGCGTCAGGCCGATGCGGTGGTCGGTGACCCGCCCCTGGGGGAAGTTGTAGGTGCGGATGCGCTCGCTGCGGTCGCCGGTGCCGACCTGGCCGCGGCGGTCGGCGGCGCGCGTCGCGGCCAGGCGGGAGCGCTCGGCCTCGTAGAGCCGGGCGCGCAGCACCTTCATCGCCTTGGCGCGGTTCTTGTGCTGGGACTTCTCCTCCTGCATCGCCACCACGATGCCGGAGGGCAGATGGGTGATGCGGACGGCGCTGTCGGTCTTGTTCACATGCTGGCCGCCGGCGCCGCTGGCGCGGTAGGTGTCGATGCGCAGATCGCCCTCGTTGATCTGCACATCCACCTCCTCCGCCTCCGGCAGCACGGCGACGGTGACGGTCGAGGTGTGGATGCGGCCCTGCGTCTCGGTCGCCGGCACCCGCTGCACGCGGTGCACGCCGCTCTCGTATTTCAGCCGGGCGAAGACGCCGCGGCCGGCGATCTCGGCCACCGCGCCCTTGACCCCGCCCAGGTCGCTCTCGTCGTACTCCATCACCTCGAAGCGCCAGCGGCGGGTCTCGGCATAGCGCTGATAGGCGCGGAACAGCTCGGCGGCGAAGAGCGCGGCCTCGTCGCCGCCGGCGGCGGGGCGGATCTCCAGGATGGCGCTGCGCTCATCCGCCGCGTCCTTCGGCAGCAGCATCAGTTGCAGCTCGCGCTCCAGCCGCGGCACCGCCTCCTTCTGCGCCAGGTACTCGTCCTCGGCCAGCTCGCGCAGCTCGGGATCGGCCAGCATCGCCTCGGCCTCGTCGCGCGCCCGCTCGGCGGCGCGCAGCGCCTCGACCTTCTCGACCACCGGCTCGATCTCGGCGAGCTCCTTGGAGAGGGCGCCGAACTGGCTGCCCTCGGCCGTCGAGAGCAGGTGCTTCAGCTCCTCCGCCCGGGTCAGGACGCGGCCGAGCTTCTCCGCGATGCTCACGCCGCGCCCTCATCCTCCGGATCGTCGCCCAGCTCCTCCTCGAGGATGCTGTTCAGCATGGCCTGGGCCGCGCTCTCGACGACCCCGGTCTCGGCCAGCGCCCGCAGCAGGTCGGGCAGCGCCACCCGCTCCTGCGAGCCGGCATCGAGGTTGCGCACCACCGCCATGCCGGCGGCCAGCTCCTCCTCGCCGAGGATGACGGCGGCGCCGGCGCCGATGCGGTTGGCCCGCTCCATCCGCCGCTTCATGGTGCCGCGATAGGCGATCTCGGCCACCACCCCGTAGTCGCGCAGCGATTGCAGCACGTCGATCGCCGCGGCCTCCGCCGCCTCGCCGACCGGGATGACCGCGACCGGCCGCGGCGCCGGGGGAGTCAGCCCGGTCGCCTCCAGCAGCAGCGAGAGCCGTTCCACCCCCGCCGCCCAGCCGACCGAGGGGGTGGCCGGGCCGCCCATCTCCTCGACCAGCCCGTTGTAGCGGCCGCCGCCCATCACCGTGCCCTGGGCGCCGAGCCGGTCGGTGACGAATTCGAAGGCGGTGTGGCTGTAGTAGTCGAGCCCCCGCACGATCCTGGGGTTCTCCCGGAAGGGCACCTCGAAGGCCTCCAGGTGGCGCTTCACCGCGGCGTAGAAGCCGGCCGCCTCGGCAGTCAGGTGATCCTGGATGGTCGGCGCCGCGGCGACCAGCGCCCGGTCCTTCGGGTCCTTGCTGTCGACGATGCGGAGGGGGTTCTTCTCCAGCCGCGCCCGGCTCTCCTCGGAGAGCTGCTCGCGATGGCCGGTGAAATAGGCGATCAGCGCCGCCCGGTAGGCGTCGCGGCTCGCCGCATCGCCCAGGGTGTTGATCTCCAGCACCGTGCCCTCGTCGATGCCGAGCTCCTGCTGGATGTGCCAGCCGCAGGCGATCACCTCGGCATCCGCCAGCGGCTCGGCGGCGCCCAGCACCTCGATGCCGATCTGGTGGAACTGCCGGTAGCGCCCCTTCTGCGGCCGCTCGTAGCGGAACATCGGGCCGGCATAGAAGACCTTGCGCGGCAGGTTCGCCTGGGTCAGGCCGTTCGAGACCAGCGCCCGGCACACCCCGGCGGTGTTCTCCGGCCGCAGGGTGATGCTCTCGCCGCCGCGATCCTCGAAGGAATACATCTCCTTCGAGACGACGTCCGAGGTGTCGCCGAGGCCGCGGGCGAAGACCCTGGTATCCTCGAAGATCGGGGTCGCCCATTCCTCGAAGCCGTAGAGGGTGGCGATGCGCCGCGCCACCTCGATGACATGGTGATGCCGGCGGAACTCGGCGCCGATCAGGTCATGCGTGCCACGGGCGGGCTGGAGCGGGGCTTGGGCCATGGCCGCGGTTTGCCGCGCGACGGGGCGGCGGGCAAGGGTTCAGGGGCAGATCGGGCGCAGGCTGCGGCAATCGCTGCGGCAGCGACGCGGGTCGCGGGTGATGAGGATCGGTCCAGGAGTATCCCGGAACCTGCCCCCGACCCCGGGCCCCGGCCCCGGGCGCAATCAGGCTCAGCGCGCCGTCAGCGTCAGCGCCAGCAGCAGCGCCAGATGCAGGCTCGCCAGCAGCCCGAGCCGCCGCAGCGCCGCATCCCGACGCGCCAGGTCCTCGTCGAGCCCCGGGATGGGATGCCGCCGGAGCATCCCGACCAGCAGGGCCGAGACGCCGAGGCCGTTCACTCGGCCGCCTGGGCCGCCGGCTGGGCCGCGGCCTCGGCGGCCTTCCGCGTTGCCTCCTCGGCCTCGATGGCGGCGGCCTTCCGCTCCACCAGCTCCACCAGGTGGTCGACCATGCGGTCGCCATCGATCTGGTGGTCGGTCTTGCCGGCGGCATAGACCATGTGCCGGCCGGCGCCGCCGCCGGTGAGGCCGATATCGGTCATCAGCGCCTCGCCCGGCCCGTTCACCACGCAGCCGATGATGGAGAGGGTCAGCGGCGTCTCGATATGCGCCAGCCGCTCCTCCAGCTTCGCCACCGTCTCGATGACGTTGAAGCCCTGCCGGGCGCAGGAGGGGCAGGAGATGATCTTCACCCCGCGATGCCGCAGGCCGAGCGACTTCAGCATCTCCCAGCCGACATGCACCTCCTCCTCCGGCTCGGCCGAGAGGGAGACGCGCAGCGTGTCGCCGATGCCGGCCCAGAGCAGGTTGCCAAGGCCGATGGCGCTCTTCACCGTGCCGGTGCGGCGGCCGCCGGCCTCGGTGATGCCGATATGCAGCGGGTGGTCGCAGACCTCGGCGAGCTGGTTGTAGGCGGCGACGGCGAGGAAGACGTCGCTCGCCTTCACGCTGATCTTGAACTCGTGGAAGTCGTTGTCCTGCAGATGGGCGGCGTGCCAGAGCGCGCTCTCGACCAGCGCCTCCGGGTTCGGCTCGCCGTATTTCTCCAGCAGGTGCTTCTCCAGGCTGCCGCCATTGACGCCGATGCGGATGGAGCAGCCATGGTCGCGGGCGGCCTTCACCACCTCCTTCACCCGCTCGGCGCTGCCGATATTGCCCGGGTTGATGCGCAGGCAGGCGGCGCCCGCCTTCGCCGCCTCGATGGCGCGGCGGTAGTGGAAATGGATGTCGGCGACGATCGGGACGTTCACCTCGCGCACGATCTCGGCCAGCGCCGCCGTGCTCTCCGGCGTCGGGCAGGAGACGCGGACGATGTCGACGCCCGCGATCTCGGCCCGGCGGATCTGGGCGATGGTCGCCGCCGCATCCTCGGTCGGGGTGTTGGTCATGGTCTGGACGGTGATCGGCGCATCGCCCCCGACCGGCACCTTGCCCACCATGATCTGGCGGGACTTGCGGCGGGTGATCTGCTGATAGGGGCGGTAGCTCATGCGAAATCCCGGATCTTCCGAAACAGGCCGGCGGCGAGGGCGCGGCTGGAGCAGGCCCGGCGCGCGCCGCGGCGCGCGTCCCTGGCGCAGTCCGGTGCCATGCCCGGTTCGGCGCAATATGGCAGCGCCGCCGCCGATCCCATAGGCCTGATCGCCGCGGGCCCGCCATGCCACGCTCGCAGCGGGCCGATTGTCATCAAATGGTTACGCCGGCCGCTGGCCCTAGGGCGTGGGGCCGCCGCGCGCCGTGGCGGCCAGGGGCGGCAGGCCGGCCTTCAGCCGCTCGGGATCGAGCAGCAGGTCGCGACGCACCGTCTGGCCCGGGCCGAGGCCGGCGACCGGCTGGCCATCGACCAGCACCTCCAGGCCGCCGGCATTGCCGGTGGTGAGCAGCAGCCCGTCCTTCGCCGGCACCTGCCAGCCCTCGCCCGGATGCAGCAGGCGGTTGACCAGCACCGGACCGCCCTGGCGCTCCCGCACCTGGATCCAGACCTCGACGCGGGCGCGCAACAGGATGCGGCCCTCGCCCGGCGGGGCCGGAGACGGCGCCGGGCCGGCGGCAGCGGCGACGGGCGGCGCCCCGGCGGGCGGCGCGAGCGCCGGCGGCACCGGCGCGGCATTGGCGCCGGCCGGGTTCGGCGGCGGCGCGGCCTCGCCTGGCGCCCCATCCTGGCCCTGCCCGTGTCCCTGGCCGATCGCGGGCGGCGGCGGCACCGCATCCACCAGCCGCTCGCCAGTCCCGGACCAGGCATACCAGCCCATATAGGCGCCGATCACCAGCACCGCCCCGAGGAGGATCGTCGCCCCCGCCGGGGCGCCGCGATCCGGCACCGGCTCGGGGAAGACCAGGTCCGTCCGGCGTGCCGCCTGCGGCCCGCTCGCCGCCCGGAAGCGGCGGACGATCTCGGCCTCCTCCAGCCCGAGGGCGCGGGCATAGGCGCGGACGAAGCCGGTGGCATAGGCCGGGGCCGGCAGCTCGGCCAGGCGCCCCGCCTCCAGCGCCTCCAGATAGCCGCGGCGGATGCGCAGCGACCGGGCCAGATCCTCGATCGACAGGCCGAGGGCAAGGCGCGCGTCGCGCAGCTCGGCGCCGAGCCGGGTGGGCTCGGGTGCCGCGGCATTGGGGGGAGAGAGGCGCTTCATGGCGTCCGGCACGCCCCGGGCTGTAACCCAGAGGTGGCATGTCGGCAAATCGATTTCGCGTTTCCGGTCTGCACCGTCACGCAGGCGCCACAGGCCGCCGCCGCGGCCCGGGGGAGCCGCTCAACCGGCGGCGCCGGCACCTTGCCGCCGGGCGAGCGCCGCCTCGGCCTGGGCGAGCAGCTCGGCGATAATCTCCGCCGCCGGCTGGATGGCGGTGACCATGCCGACGCTCTGGCCGGCCATCAGGCTGCCCTGCTCGACATCCCCCTCGATCACCGCGCGCCGCAGGGCGCCGGCCCAGAAATGCTCGATCTCGAGCTGCGCCGCCTCCTTGGTCACCACCCCGGACTGGAAGCGCTCCAGCACCGCCGCCTGATGCTCCATGAAGCGCTTGGTGCCCTCGTTCTGCAGCGCCCGCACCGGGATCACCGGGAAGCGCTCGTCGAGCTGCACCGTCGGCACCGCGTCGCGCGCCGCGCCGCGGAGGAAGGCCTGCTTGAAGCGGGGATGGGCGATGCTCTCGGCGGCGCAGACGAAGCGGGTGCCGAGCTGCACGCCGGCCGCGCCCATCTCGAGATAGGAGAGGATCGCCTCGCCCCGGCCGATGCCGCCGGCGACGAAGATCGGCACCTCGGCCGCCAGCACCGGCAGGATCTCCTGCGCCAGGACGTTGAGGGAGACCGGGCCGATATGCCCGCCCGCCTCGGAGCCCTCGATCACCAGCGCATCGGCGCCGGAGCGGACCAGCTTCTTCGCCAGCGCCAGCGCCGGGGCGAAGCAGACCACCTTGGCGCCCCCCTCCTTCGCCGCGCGGATGGCGGCGCCGGGCGGGATGCCGCCGGCGAAGACGATGTGGCTGACCTTCGCGGCGAGGCAGGTCTCGACCAGCGGCTGCAGCCGCGGATGCATGGTGATGAGGTTGACGCCGAAGGGCCGGTCCGTCAGCGCCTGGGTGCCGGCGATCTCCTCGGCCAGGCGGTCCGGCTCCATCGCGCCGCAGGCGATGGTGCCGAAGGCGCCGGCATTGGAGAGGGCGGCGACCAGGTGCCGCTCGCTCACCCAGCTCATCGCCCCGCCCATCAGGGCGACGCGGCTGCCGAGGAAGGCGGCGCCGCGCGCCATCAGCCGCTGCAGCACGGGGCCGGGCCGCGGCCCGGCGGGGGCGAGGCTGTCCATCGCCATCAGGCGGCCGGGCCGTCGAGGCCGTAGGCGGTGTGCAGGGCGCGCACCGCGAGCTCGGTGTACTCGGCGCCGATCAGCACGCTCACCTTGATCTCGCTGGTCGAGATGACCTGGATGTTGATGCCCTTCTCGGCCAGGGCGCTGAACATCGTGTTGGCGACGCCGGCATGGCTGCGCATGCCGACCCCGACCACGCTGATCTTCGCCACCTCGGGATCGGCGAGGACGGCCTCGAAGCCCAGCTCGCCGCGCGCCCTGCCAAGCGCGTCCTGGGCGCGGGCGAGATCGGCCTTGCCGACGGTGAAGGTCATGTCGGTCGTGCCGTCGGCGCCGAGATTCTGCACGATCATGTCGACATTGACGTTCGCCGCCGCCATCGCGCCGAAGACGCCGGCGGCGATGCCCGGCCGGTCCGGCACGCGCCGCAGGGTGAGCTTGGCCTCGTCCCGCGAATAGGCGATGCCGGTGACGATCGGCTGTTCCACGATCTCTTCCTCATCCACGACCAGGGAACCTGGCTTGTCCTCGAAACTGGAGAGCACCTGCACCCGCACCCGCTGCTTCATGGCCAGCTCGACCGAGCGGGTCTGCAGCACCTTGGCACCGACCGAGGCGAGTTCCAGCATCTCCTCGTAGGAGATGCGCTCGAGCTTGCGGGCGCGCGGCACGATGCGCGGGTCGGTGGTGTAGATCCCGTCCACGTCCGTGTAGATGTCGCAACGATCCGCCCGGACCGCCGCGGCCAGCGCCACCGCCGAGAGGTCGGAGCCGCCGCGGCCGAGCGTCGTCACCCGGTTGCGCGCCGGCTCGACGCCCTGGAAGCCGGCGACCACCGGCACCTGCCCGGCCTGCATGCGCTCGATCAGGGTGGCCCCCTCGATCCGCTCGACCCGCGCCTTGCCATGCGCGCCATCCGTCAGGATGGGGATCTGCCAGCCCTGCCAGGAGCGGGCATCGATGCCGATGCCCTGCAAGGCGATCGCCAGCAGCCCGATCGTCACCTGCTCGCCGGTCGCCACCACCGTGTCGTATTCCCGCGCATCGTGCAGCGGCGAGAGCTCCTGGCACCACTTGACCAGCTGGTTGGTGGCGCCCGCCATGGCGGAGACCACGACGGCGACCTCGTTGCCCGCCTCCACCTCCCGCTTCACGCGGGTGGCGACATTGCGGATGCGGTCGAGATCGGCGACGGAGGTACCGCCGAACTTCATCACGATGCGGGCCATCAGGGAGCACTTCCCGGGACATAGGAGATCGGTCGAGGTCACGCTCTCCGCGCGGTTGCGCGCGCGGGAAGGCCGGCACAGATACAGAGCCGGCCCCCGCGCTGCAACATTGCCGCGCAGCCGGGGCCGGCGCGGCAGGCGGAGGGATGGGGCCGGGATGACCGAGGACGGCACGGCGATCGGAGCGGAGATCGCCAAATTCGACCGGCTGGCGGATGCCTGGTGGGACCCCGAGGGGCCGATGCGGCCGCTGCACGCCATGAACCCGGCGCGGATGGGCTGGATCATCGCCCGGATCGCGCGCCGCCACGGCCGCGACCCGGCGGCGCCGCGGCCGCTCGAGGGGCTCGCCATCCTCGATGCCGGCTGCGGCGCCGGCCTGGCGGCCGAGGCGCTGGCGCGGGCCGGGGCGGCGGTGACCGGCCTCGATGCCGCCGCCGCGGCCCTCGCCACGGCGCGGGCGCATGCGGCGGCCGGCGGCCTCGCCATCGACTACCGCGAGGGCCTGCCGGAGGACCTGGCCGCGACGCATCGGGGCCGCTTCGACGCCGTGCTCTCGCTCGAGGTGGTCGAGCATGTCGCCGACCGCGAGGCCTTCTGCCGGGCCCTCGCGGCGCTGCTGCGGCCGGGCGGCGCCCTGTTCCTCTCGACCCTGAACCGGACCCCGCGCTCCTGGCTGCTGGCCAAGCTCGGCGCCGAGTACCTGCTGCGGCTGCTGCCGGTCGGCACGCATGACTGGCGCCAGTTCGTCCGCCCGGCCGAGCTCGGCGCGGCGCTGCGCCGGGCCGGGCTGCGCGTCGCCGACATCGCCGGGCTGAGCATGGAACCGCTGAGCGGCCGCTGGCGGGTGAGCCGCGATGTCGGGGTGAACTACCTGATGATGGCGGTGGCGGGCTGAGGCCCCCCGCGGTCCCGCGCTACCGGCGTCCTTCGCCCCGCGCGCGGCCCGCCGCGTCGCGGCGCCGGAGGGTCCCCTCCCCTGCCTCGGCCTGGCCGAGCAGGCGGCCGGCATTGTCGGTGAACCGCGTCACCCCGCCCCGCCTCTCGGCGCGGCCCGTCAGGCGGCCATTCCGGTCGGTGAAGCGGGTGACGCCGCCCTGGGTCTCGGCCCGGCCGAGCAGGCGGCCGGCCGGGTCCTGGTAGCGCCAGGCGGCCCGGCCCGGCTCCGCCGCCGCCAGGCCCGGCAGGGCGAGCAGCAGCGCGAGGAGAGGCCCGCGCCCCCGCCTCATCCGTCGGCGCGCGGCACCCAGGGCAGGCGGGCCACCTCGATGCCCTCATCCTGCAGCGCCGCCGCATCGTCCTCCGAGGCCTCGCCATAGATGCCGCGCCGGTCGCTTTCGCCGCGCTGCATCCGCCGCGCCTCCTCGGCGAAATCCTCGCCGACATAGTCGCAATGCTTCTCGACCTCGGCGCGCATGCGCTGCAGCAACGCCAGGACCTGGGCCGGCACCGGCCCGGCCGCCGCCTGCTGGCCGCCGGTCGGCGGCGGCGCGGCCGCCTGCGGCGGCGGCGCGGGCGGCGCCTCCTTGGCGCGGCTGCGACCCTTCTTCGGAATCGCCGGCGCCATCAGCCGCTTCGAGACATCGTGGCTGCCGCAGACCGGGCATTCCACGAACCCCGCGGCGGCCTGCTTCTCATAGGCACCGCTATCCTTGAACCAGCCGTCGAAATCGTGCCCGGCGCCGCACTGCAGGTCGTAATGGATCATCCCATGCTTTCCCCGGCCCGCGGCGATGCCGGGGCGCGTCGCCCATTATTATAGGATGGCACTCCCGCAGCGCGAGTGCCAACTCCTTGCCAGGTCGAATGGAAAATGCGTCAGGCCGCGAGCAGGGCGTCGAGCTTGCCGGCCCGCTCGAGCGCCACCAGGTCGTCCGACCCGCCGATCGCCTCGCCGTTGATGAAGATCTGCGGCACCGTGGTGCGGCCGCCGGAGCGCGCGATGGCGTCCTTGCGGGCCTGGGAGCCGTTCGGGGCGTCCACCTCCTCGAAGGCGACACCCTTGCGGCCGAGCAGCGCCTTGGCGCGCTCGCAATAGGGGCAGAAGACGGTGGTGTAGATCTGGACCTTGGCCATGGCGAACAGTTTGGCTGCCGGGTGGGCCGGGTCAAGCACCCTCAGGGAACCGCGAGCAGCACCGTGATCACCGGGCTGGCGAGAAGGAAGGCAACCGCCACCATGGTGAGCAGCCGGGCCGGCCGCTCCTCCGGCCCGGCGGCGATGCGCCGGCGCCGAACCGGCAGGGTGAAGGGGGATGCATCGCGCGGCAGTGGGGGGGTGCCCTGCACGATTTCGGACATGCGGCCTCCAGCGGTGTTTCGGATGCCTCGGGGGTTCATGGCGCCGGAATGACAGGCCGGTCATCGGCGCCACGGCTCCGATCATGTGCGCAATGATTGTTCTCTGGCAAGTGATATCGCGTTATAGGCGATTTCCCCGCAGGGCCGGCGCGAGGCCGGAGGCCGCGGCCTCCAGGCGCGGATCGGGCACCCGCGCCGCCGCCAGCACGTCCACCGCCGCCGCCCCGGCCGCGAGCAGGGCCCGGGCGCAGCCCTCGGCCGTCGCGCCCGAGGTCATGACGTCATCGACCAGCAGCACCCGACGGCCGGCGATGTGCGCCGCGCCGCGCCGGGAGACGGCGAAGACGCCCTCCAGCACCGCTGCCCGCTCCGCCGCGCCCAGCGCCCCGAGTGGCGGCGTCCGATGCAGGCGCCGCAGCAGGTCCGGGGCATGCGGCAGGCCGGCCTGGCGGGCCAGCCGGGCGGCGAGCAGGGCGGACTGGTTGTAGCGGCGGGCGAGGAGCCGGCGCCAATGCAGCGGCACCGGCGCGACCAGCTCCGCCCGCGCCAGCAGCGCCGCCCCGGCCCGTGCCATGTGGCGGGCGAGCGGGGCGGCGTAGTCCGTGCGGTCGCCATGCTTGAAGGGCAGAATCAGCCGCTGCGACCCGGCATCGTAGCGCAGCGCCGCCCGGGCGGCCTCGAAGGCCGGCGGGCAGGCCTCGCAGGCCGGACAGAGCAGGCCGGCGCCGGCATGCGGGAAGGGCACGCCGCAGCGCCGGCAGAGCGGCGCCGTGACGAAGGTGAGGCCGCCGAAGCAGGCGGCGCAGAGATGGCCCTGCGCATCCACCGGCGCGTCGCAGGTCAGGCAATGCGGCGGCAGCAGCGCATCCAGCGCCCGCCCCGCCCAGCGCCGCAGCGGCCCGGCGAGGGCGGGTCCCCGGGACGAGCCCGGCGAGGGGCGCCGCCCGGCCGCCGCCTGCGGCATCAGGCCGCGGCCTCGCCGAAGCGGGCATCGCCGTCGCGGGCGACCTCGTGCACCAGGTCGATCTCCCAGGAGAGATACTCCCGCATCGCCGCCTCGACCCCGTCGTTGCGGTCATAGGGGCGGAGATAGACATCGATGCAGTCGGCATCCGCCGGGTCGCGCCGGTCGGCCGCGAGCGGCAGGCCGGCGGCCCGCCAGGCGGCGAGGCCGCCGTCCAGCAGCGCCACCGGGCCGAGGCCGAGCGCCTCCAGCTCCGGCACCGCCAGCCGGCCGAGCGCCTCCTCGCCCGCCACGACCACGCTGCGCCGGCCCGGCACCAGGCGCGGCCGCAGCGCCGCCAGCCGCGTCCGCACGCCCCAGAGCGCGCCGGGCGGATGCCCCTCGCGGAACTCCAGCGAGCGGGTGACCTGCACCACCTGCGCCGTGCCGGCCGCGAGCGCGGCGGCCAGCGCCTCCGGCGTGACCGTGGCGGGCGAGAGCGCCGCCGCCTCCGGGCAATCCGGCGCCCAGGGCCCGGCCTCAAGCGGGCCGGCGAACCCGTCCGTGAGCACATGCACCTCCCAGCCGCCGAGCTGGCGCAGCCAGCCGCCGGTCATCAGCGCCCGCACCCCGGTATCGTCCACCAGCACGATCCGCGCGCCGCGCACCGCGACCCAATTGTCGGTGCCCTGCACGAGCTGCCCGCCGGGCGCCATGCGGCTGCCCGGCAGATGGCCCGCCAGGTATTCCTCCGGGTCGCGCACGTCGAGCAGGTAGGTCGTGCGGTCCGCCTCGGCCTGCAGCGCGGCGAGGCCGGCGCGGTCGAGGCGGCGCACGCCCCAGCGATCGGCGAAGGCGCGGGCCCGGTCGAGGGCCAGCGGCAGGCTCTCCGGCGTGCCGCGCGGGAAGCTCGCCGTGCGGCCGCGGTCGCAGGCGAAGCCGGCCAGCTCCCAGCCCATGGTGCCGTTGCGGAGCGCGACCACCGTGTTGGGGATGCCGGCGCTGCGCAGGCTCTCGGCGCCCATGATGCTGCGGGTGCGGCCGGCGCAGTTCACCACGATGGTGGTCTCCGGCCGCGGCGCGATCTCGCCGATGCGGTAGACCAGCTCGCCGCCCGGCACGTCGATGGCGCCGGGGATGGACATGCGGCGGAACTCGTCCATCGGGCGGCTGTCGAGCACGACCATGTCCTGGCCGGCCTCCATCATCGCCCTGAGCTCGCCGGGATCGACCGAGGGCGTGTGGTAGCGGTGCTCCACCCATTCGCCGAAGGCCTTGGAGGGCACGTTGACGCCGGAGAACAGCACGTAGCCGGCCGCCGCCCAGGCCGGGGTGCCGCCCTCCAGCACCGCGACGTCGGTGCAGCCGATCCCCTCCAGATAGGCGGCCAGCCGCTCCGCCAGCCCCCCCTCCCCGCCATCGACGCAGCAGATCCGCACGCCGAGGCGCGGCAGGATGGCGCGGGCCCGCAGCTCGGCGCGCGAGAGCGGGCAGGGATTGGCCCAGAACAGGTGCGAGCGGCCGAACTCGCCATCCTCGCGGGCATCGAGGATGGCGAGCTCCCGCCCATCCCCGATCCAGGCCTTCAGGCCCGGCGCATCGATCCGGCGCATGCCGCTCAGCCCGGCGCGAGGCGTGGCAGCGGGGGATGGCGGACGCGGTCTGGGGTCATGCCTGGTCTCCTCCTCGGGCCGCCCGGCATCCCGCCGGCGCCCGCCTCCCCGCAGCTTTGCACGCCGCCGGCGGCGCGTGAAAAGCCCCGGCAGGCCGGACCGGCCCCGGCAGCGTTCAGAGCAGCCCCGCCTGGCGCAGCGAGGCATGCCGGCCATTGCCGATGATGACGTGGTCGTGCAGCACGATGCCGAAGACCGCCGCCGCGGCCTTCACCTCGGCGGTCATCTCGATATCGGCGCGCGAGGGGGTCGGGTCGCCGCTCGGGTGGTTGTGCACCAGGATGAGCGCCGTCGCCCGCACCTCGAGCGCCCGCCGCACCACCTCCCGCGGATAGACCGGGGTGTGGTTCACGGTGCCGCGGCCCTGGGCCTCGTCGGCGATCAGCCGGTTGCGGGCATCGAGGTAGAGGACATGGACATGCTCCACCCGCTCCCGCGCCAAATGGAGGGTCAGGTAGTCGATCAGCCGGTCCCAGCCATCGAGCACGACGCCCTGGCGCAGCTCCGCCCGCACCAGCCGCTGCGCCGCGGCCTGCACCGTCTTCAGCGCCGCCACCCCAGCCTCGCCGAGGCCCCCGACCGCGCGCAGCTCGTCCGGCGGCGCGGCGATGGCATTGGCGAAGCTGCCGAATTGCCCGAGCAGGGCACGGGCGAGCGGCTTGGTGTCGCGCCGCGGCAGGGCCAGGAAGAGCACCATCTCCAGCAGCTCGTGGTCCAGCACCGCCTCCGGCCCGGCCTGCAGCAAGCGCTGGCGCATGCGGGCGCGATGGCCGAGATGCCCCGGCGGCCCGGGCTCCGGGGGCGGCGGCAGGCCGGGGAGGCCCGGCATCGCCCCGCCCGGCGGCAGCAGGGGCAGCAGCCCCGCCTCGGCCAGGCCGCCCGCATCCGGGGCGGGGCCGACCGGCGGGCCGACCGCGACCGCCCCGGCGGGACACGGCGGGCGGCGGCCCGGGCCAGCCGCGGGGCGGCGGCGGACGGGGCCGAGCGCAGGGTCGGGCGCTGGGTCGGATTTCGGCATGCGGCGCCGCATCCTCCGGTCGGGGATGCGCGTTATGATAGCGGAACGGCCGCCCCCGTCTACCGTGGAGGCGTGCCGGGCCCGCGCCGCGCGGCCGGGGTCAGCCCTGGTAGGGCGGGTGGTGCAGCCCGGCCGGGGAGTAGGTGAAGACCTCGCAGCCCGTCTCGGTGACGCCGACCATGTGCTCGAACTGGGCGGAGAGGCTGCGGTCGCGCGTCACCGCGGTCCAGCCATCGTCGAGGATCTTCACGTCCGGCCGGCCGACATTCACCATCGGCTCGATGGTGAAGAACATGCCGGGCTTCAGCACCGGCCCCTCGCCGGGCCGGCCGAAATGCAGCACGTTCGGCGGCTCGTGGAAGCGGCGGCCGATGCCGTGGCCGCAGAAGTCGCGCACCACCGAGAAGCGGTGGCGCTCGACCACCACCTGGATGGCATGGCCGATATCGCCGAGCGTCGCCCCGGGTCGGGTCACCTCGATGCCGCGCATCAGCGATTCATAGGTGACGTCGAGCAGCAGCCGCGCCTTGGTCGAGGCCTGGCCGGCCACGTACATGCGGCTGGAATCGCCATGCCAGCCATCGAGGATGACGGTGACGTCGATGTTCAGGATGTCGCCATCGGCCAGCACCCGCTCGCCCGGGATGCCATGGCAGACCACGTGGTTGATCGAGGTGCAGATCGACTTCGGGTAGCCGCGATAGCCGAGCGGCGCCGGGGTCGCGCCATGCGCCAGGATGTAATCGTGGCAGAGCCGGTCCAGATCCGCCGTGGTGACGCCCGGCTGCACATGCGGGGTGATCATGTCGAGCGTCGCCGCGGCCAACTGGCCGGCCCGCCGCATGGGGGCGAAATCCTCGGGGGAATGGAGGGTGATGCGGCGGGAATCGCCGCCCTGCTGATCCATGGTGCGCGACTGTCTCTGGCGGGGTGTCTTCGGCAGAAGATGCGCGCGAGGGGCACGGGAAGCAAGCGCCAGGCGCCCTTCCGTCGAGAGGATCAGTGCCGCCGCCCGGCCGCCTCGCCCGCGCCGCGCTCCTCCACCCCGAGCGCCTCGGCCAGCCGCACCGTGGCGCTGCCCGGCCGCGCCGGCTGCGACTGGCTCTCATGCGGCGCCCAGCCGGTCATGACCAGCAGCCGCAGGCTGGCCCGGATCCCCTCCGCATCCTCGGGCAGCCGGCTCGCCGCCAGCGGCAGCAGCGCCCGGGGCGGCACCCGCGGGTCGCGCGCCAGCACCGCATTCGTCTCGCCGGCCGCCCGCAGGTCGTGGAAGAGCGCCATCGGGCTGCGGTAGCGGAGCGGCAGCGTCTCGGCATCGGCGACCGGCAGGGCGAAGCCGGCCCGCTGCAGCAGCCCGGCCAGGTCGCGCAGCTCCGGGAAGGGCGAGACGCGCGGCGAGAGGCCGCCGCGCAGCTCGCCCTCGGCCGCGGCCAGGGCCTCGCGCAGCTCCTGCAGCGTGCCGAGCCCGGGCAGCGAGGCGAGGAAGAGCCCGTCCGGCCGCAAGGCGCGGCGGATCTGCAGCAGCGCGCCGGGCAGGTCGTTCACCCAGTGCAGCGACAGGCTCGCCACCACCAGGTCGAAGCTCCCGGGGGCGAAGGGCAGCCATTCCTCGTCGCCGGCGACCGGCAGGCCGCCGGCCAGCGCGGCCATGCGGGGCGAGAGGTCGAGGGAGACGACCAGGGGGATGCCGCGCGCCCGCAGCCGCGGCGCCACCACGCCGCGGCCGCCGATCTCGAGGGCGCGGGAGAAGCGGCGGGTGGTGTCGTCCAGCCGGTCCAGCAGGCCATCGGCCGCCGCCTCCAGCACCGGCGCCACCTGCGCCACGGTGGCGGCGGCCCGGTCGCGGCGCCGCCGCACCAGCCGCCGGTCGAAGACCCGCATGGGGTCATTCTCGGTTTGGGTCATGCCCTGATCCAGGTGGGGCGTCGCCGGCCGGATGTCAGGCACCGGCCGGGAGGAAGGCGGCCGCGCCCCGCGCCGCGGCGCCTCCGCCGGCGCCGTCTCAGCCCGCCAGGCCGGGGGCCGCCGGCGGCGGGGCGACCAGCGCCGGGCGCTGCTGCAGGGCGGCATGCGCCGCGCCGCCGAGCAGGCCGAGCCGGTGCACGTCCTCCCAGATCATCTTCACGCCGATCCAGACGATCAGCGCGACGCCCACATAGGCGATCCAGCGGTAGCGCTCGAGCAGCTTCGAGATCAGCGTCGCCGCGACGCCCATCAGCAGGATGGAGATGACGAGGCCGAGCACCAGCATCGGCATGTTGCCATGCGCCGCGCCGGCGACGGCGAGGACGTTGTCGAGGCTCATCGAGACATCGGCGATGACGATCTGGCGCAGCGCCGTCGCCATGGTCTTGGTCTCGTGATGGCTGTGGTCGCCGCCTTCCTCCTCCTTGTCCTCGGCGCGCAGCTCCTTGAAGAAGGTGAAGGCGATCCAGAGCAGCAGCAGCCCGCCGACCAGCAGCAGGCCGGGGATGGCGAGGAGCTGCACCGCGGCGATGCTGAGGACGATGCGTAGCACCACCGCCAGCACCATGCCGAACATGATGGCGCGCGGCCGTTGCTCGGCCGGCAGGCCGGCGGCGGCGAGGGCGATGAGGACCGCGTTGTCGCCCGACAGGATGATGTTCACGCCGAGGATCTCGGTGAGCGTGAACCAGTTCCAGCTCGCCATCAGCGAGGTCATGTCCATGCGGCGACGTCTCCGGCAGGTCGAAAAATGTTGCGCGATTTGGCCGATTTCCCGGCGGCCGGCAAGCCGGCGCGCCGGCCCTCGGGCAAGAAAGACCCTGCGGCATGGCCGCGACAGGCGCAGGAGGCTGAAGGGAAGATTAACTAACAGTAGAAATTTTCTTCACAGTTTTTCGATTTATGGCAGAGTCCGCCGGCGCAGGGAGGGCCAGGCGGTGTGGCTTCGGAAGCTGTTGGACGGACGGGGCGGCAGGGTCGAGGCCGCGCGACCGGACGGCGGAGGCCGGCGCTTTCCCAGCCCGCCCGCGCCCCGGCCCGGCCAGGGGCTCGCCGAGACCAGCCGGCCCGCCGATTTCCGACCGCCCCCGGCCGATATGGGCCAAGCCGGCATGAGCCAGTCGGGTATGGGCCAGGCGGGCATCCAGGCGGCGGCCGAGGCGGCACCGCCCCTCTCCACCGCCCTGCCCTTCCCGAGCACCGGCCCGCATGGCCATCGCGCCCGCATGCGCGACAAGCTGCTCGAGCGCGGCCCCGAGGCGCTGGCGGATTACGAGCTGCTGGAGATGCTGCTCTTCCTCGCCATGCCGAAGGGCGACACCAAGCCGCTCGCCAAGGCGCTGATCAACCGCTTCGGCAGCTTCGGCAACGTGCTCGCCACGCCGACCAGGACGCTGCTCGAGACCCGCGGCCTCGGGCCGCACAGCGTCGCCGCCCTCAAGCTCGTCCAGGCCTCGGCGCTGCGCATGATGCGGGCCGAGGTGCTGGAACAGCCGGTGCTGAACAACTGGGACCGGCTGATGGACTACCTGACGGCCGCGATCGCGCGGGAGAAGGTGGAGCAGTTCCGGGTGCTCTACCTCGACACCCGCAACCGGCTGATCGCCGACGAGGCGCAGGCCCGCGGCACCGTCAACCACACCCCGGTCTATCCGCGCGAGGTGGTCAAGCGGGCGCTCGAGTTGCACGCGACGGCGCTGATCATGGTGCACAACCACCCCTCGGGCGACACCAAGCCCTCGACCCCCGACATCGCCATGACGCGCGAGGTCAAGCAGGCCGCCGCCATCTTCTCGATCGCCCTGCACGACCACATCATCATCGGCCATGGCGGCTGGTTCAGCTTCCGCGACGCCGGAGTGCTGTGACGCCGCCCCGCGACATTCCCTGCTGCCCCCACTGGGGGCCCCGCTGGGCCTGACCGGTGGGCCTGACCGGCGCCGCAGCGCCGCCCGCGCCCTTGCCAAGCGGCCGCCGGGCGGTTCAAACCCGGCGGCATCGCATCGCCGCCGCGCCCCGGCGCGGCCGCCCGAACGCCGAGGCCCGGATGGTCCCCCGCTACACCCGCCCGCAGATGGCCGCGATCTGGTCCCCCGAGGAGCGCTTCCGGATCTGGTTCGAGATCGAGGCGCTCGCCGCCGAGGCCATGGCCATGCTCGGCACCATCCCGGCCGAGGCCGCCCGGGCGATCCGCGAGAAGGGCACGCCGCGCGCCGCCTCCATCGGCCCGGCGGAGGTGGAGGCGATCGACGCCATCGAGCGGGTGACCCGGCACGACGTCATCGCCTTCCTCACCTGGATGGGCGAGGGGATCGGCCCCGAGGCGCGCTTCATGCACCAGGGCATGACCAGCTCGGACGTGCTCGACACCTGCCTCTCGGTGCAGATGGTGCGCGCCGCCGACCTGCTGATCGCCGATCTCGACGCGCTCCTCGCGGCCCTAAGGGCGCGCGCCGAGGAGCACAAGTACACGCCGACCATCGGCCGCAGCCATGGCATCCATGCCGAGCCGACCACCTTCGGCCTGAAGCTCGCCGGGCATTACGCCGAGTTCGCCCGCAACCGCGCCCGCCTCGTCGCGGCGCGGGCGGAGATCGCCACCTGCGCCATCAGCGGCCCGGTCGGCACCTTCGCCAGCGTCGATCCGCGGGTGGAGGCCTTCGTGGCGGAACGGCTCGGCCTCGCCGTGGAGCCGGTCTCCACCCAGGTCATCCCGCGCGACCGGCACGCCGCCTATTTCGCCGCCCTGGCGGTGACCGCCTCCTCGCTTGAGCGGCTGGCGACCGAGGTGCGGCACCTGCAGCGGAGCGAGGTGCGCGAGGCGGAGGAGTTCTTCCATGCCGGCCAGAAGGGCTCCTCGGCCATGCCGCACAAGCGCAACCCGGTGCTGAGCGAGAACCTCACCGGCCTCGCCCGGCTGGTGCGCAGCCATGTGGTCCCGGCGCTGGAGAACGTCGCCCTCTGGCATGAGCGGGACATCAGCCATTCCTCGGTCGAGCGGGTGATCGCGCCGGATGCCACCATCGGCCTCGATTTCGCCCTCGCCCGCGCCACCGGCATGATGGAGAAGCTCACCGTCTATCCCGAGCGGATGCAGGAGAACCTGGAGGGGCTCGGCGGCGTCGTGCACTCCCAGAAGGTGCTGCTGGCGCTGACCCAGGCCGGGCTGAGCCGCGAGGCGGCCTATGCCGCCGTGCAGCAGGCGGCGATGGCGACCTGGACCCGGCTCGGCAAGCCGGATGCCCGCAGCTTCGCCGAGAACCTGCTGGCCAACCCGGATGTCTCCGGCCGGCTGGACGCGCCGGCGCTGGCGGCGGCGATGGACCCGCAGCGGGACTTCCGGCACGTCGACACCGTCTTTGCCCGGGTTTTCGCGGCGGCGTGATGCCTTTGCCCCGGCCTGGCCGTCCCGGCGCCCCGATTCCGCCCAACCGCCTGCCTATATCGGAGGAAGATGAGGAGAGATGGTGCCATGCGCCGCCTGACCTTGACCCTCCTGGCCGCCATGGCCGGGCTTGCCGCCACGGCCTTCGCGCCGTCGGCCGGTGCCCAGGCCTACTGGTACGGCCCGGGTCCTGGCCCTGGCTATTACCGGCCGCCGCCGCCGCGCTACTGGCGGCCGCCCCCGCCGCCGCCCGTGTATTACCGGCCGCCGCCGCCGGTCTATTACGGCCCGCCGCCGGCCTATTTTCCGCCGCCGCCGCGCTACTACGCGCCGCCACCGCCGCCGCCCCCGCCGGGCTTCGGCCTCTACATCCGCTAGACCACGCTCCGCTCACGCCGGTTCGCGGGCCAGGGTCCGGCGCGGTGTCGGGTCGCGTGCGCCACGCCTTCGGCGGGTCCGCCACGGGCGATCACGCTCCAGGCGGCGGGCCGGGCTGGCGCCCCGCCCGCCGCGCCATGGGTGCCGCATGTGCACCGTGATCCTGCTGCACCGGCCGGGCCATCCCTGGCCCGTGCTGGTCGCCGCCAACCGCGACGAGATGCTCGGCCGCCCTTGGGACCCGCCGGGCCCCTGGTGGCCGGACCGGCCCGGGCTGGTCGGCGGCCGCGACCGCAGCGGCGGCGGTAGCTGGATGGCGGTGAACCGCGCCGGGGTGGTGGCGACGGTGCTCAACCGCCCGGGCAGCCTCGGCCCCGCCCCCGGCAAGCGGAGCCGCGGCGAGCTGCCGCTGCTCGCCCTCGCCGCCGGCAGCGCCGCCGCGGCCGCCGCGGCGATCGCCGCGCTGCCGGCCGCCGACTGGCGCCCCTTCAACATGGTGCTCGCCGACCACCGGGGCGGGATCTTCCTGCGCAGCGAGGGCCGCGGCCGGGCGGAGGTCGAGCCCCTGCCGGCCGGGCTCTCCATGGTGACGGCGCACGACCCGAACGATCTCGGCAGCCCCCGCACGGCCCGCCACCTTCCCCGCTTCCGCGCCGCGGCGGTGCCCGACCCCGGGCGCCGGGACTGGGCCGCCTGGGCGCGGCTGCTGGCCGATGACAGCCTGGCCAAGAGCCGCGCCGATGCGCTGCGCGTGCCGCCGACCGACGGCTTCGGGACGGTCTGCGCCAGCCTGCTGGCGATCGACGCGGCGGGCGGGCTGCGCTGGGAATTCGCCGCCGGGCCGGCGGGGATCGCGCCGTTCCGGCCGGTCGCGCTCGACGGCAGGCCGGCGTGACGGGGCGGCGCGCCGCGCTGTTGGCGGTCGCCGCGCTGCTGGCGGCCGGCCCGGCGGTGGCCAGGGATGCCGCCCGGGACCGGCGCCCCGAGCGGCCGAAGCCCGCGGCCGGCCCGGCCAGGCCGCGCGCCAGGCCGGCTGCGGCGGGACCGGAGCTCAATGCGGTGGACCGGGAGACGGTCCGCGCCTGGCTCGCGGCGCATCCGGACTGGACGCCCCCCGGGCCGCCAGCTGGGGCGCCGGCCGCGCGGCCGGTGCGCGGCAAGGCCCTGCCGGCCGGGGTCGCCGGCGAGGCGCTGCCGCCGGAGCTGGCGATGCAGCTTCCCTATTTCCCGGGCTATCGCTACCGCGCCCTGGGCGGCGACCTGGTGCTGCTGGCCAAAGGCGGGGGGCTGGTCGCCGGGGTGCTGCCGGGGGCGCTGGCGCGCTGAGCCAACCGATCGCAATCGAATAATCCTGTTGCGACGCCTGGGGGTCCTTCGCCGGGTTTGGCTTGGCCGCATCACAATTGCGAAAGAGCGACGTCTAAAACTTTGTTAGAATTGCGAATATAATATGGCGCGTGCCCTAATCTCCCCAGAAAGGGAGGGACATGGGCGCAGCACCCGCATCGACCGGCCTTTCCCACAAGCGCCGCTGGCTCGTTTACGCCGCTCTGTACCTGTGCTTCGCCGTTCTCGACCCCTTCGGGATTGACGGCGCCCTGCGCCAGCATGGCCGCGAATTCGTCAGCCGTACCATCGGGCATCTCTATGGCCTGTCGACGCATCTCGGCCTTGCGAGCGCGAAAAATCCGGGGCTCGACGTCTCGGTCCTGCTCATCGACGAGGCCTATGTCCAGGGCGGCGAGCAGCAGGGGCGCTGGCCCATCTCCTGGGTCACGCAGGCCAAGCTCCTCGAGCAGGTGCTGGAACACGGGCCGCGCGCCGTATTCCTCGATTTTGTTTTCGAGACGCCGCGCAGCGATCAGGAATTCGAGGCCCTCAAGGCGGTTCTTGAGACAACAGAAATCCCGATCGTGCTGGGCGATTTCCTGGCACCGCCCCTGCCAAGCGGGCTCACCCGCCGCCCCTGCGCCGAGCCAAGATCGAAACAGCAACGCCCGGACAGCCGGCCCATCGGACGGACGCATCCGGATATCGCCTGCGCGGCACGCGATACGGCACCGATCCGCTGGGAATTCGAGGACTATGCCTCGCACTACCCGCTTGCCGTGCTCCCGCCGGCCGAGAAGGGCGAGCCAACGGCGACCCAACCGGGCGGCGATCCGCCGGAGGCAGTGCTCACGCCAGCGCCGGCCCTTTATCGGATCGTCATCGGACAGCGGGCTTCCCGCGACCTCGCCGCAGCCGATGAGGCCGACAAGATGCTCGTCGCCTGGCAAACCCGGGGCTCGCCGCTGGAACAGGCCCGCATCCAGGGAACCTGCGACCGGACGGATCCCCCTTTCCTAGCCATCCTTGGCGCCCTGCTTCCCCGCGCGGAGCAGCATCTCGCCAGCCCATCCTCCCGCTGGATCGTGCCCTACGAGCCATGCCTGCCGGTCGATACCGTCACGGCCTCCCAGCTCGAGGCGCATGCCGCGGAGATTGGCGAGCCCGGCTCCGGACATCCCAGCCCCTTTGCCGGCCGCATCGTCCTGATCGGCTCCGGGCGTGGCGAGGGGGATCCGGACGTGGTCCGCATGCCATCGGGCGCCGAAGTCCCGGGCGTGATGCTGCATGCCATGGCGCTCGACAACCTGCTGCGCTTCGGTGCTGACAACTACTGGGGATTCAGGAAAACAAAATTAGTATCAGAAATAGAGCTATCAGACCTTATTTCATCTCTTGTAATATTATTCACGGCATTATTAAATCAGAATTGGATACGGAACGTACCCCCGCTCGCCATAGCAGCCTTGATGCTTTTTGTAAGTGTTCTTGTTTTTAAAATAAGCGTCGTCGATGTGATGATTACGTTATTTGTACTTCTTGTCAGTGAGCAATTTCTCAATTTCATGAACCATCTTCATGGAAACCTTTCCCACGGCTCCGGACGCCAGGGCACCGCACCGCCCCCCACCTCGCACACGCCCGCCCTCGGCCTCGGCCCGTCCCAGGAGGAAACGCTGCATGACGCCAAGCATCAAGCGTGACGCCCATCCATGGTCGGCTTCCCGGCTGTCCGGCCTGGCGCTCGCAGCGACATGGCTTGCCCTGGCGACGGGGGAAGCACAGGCGCAGCAGACGATCTTGGAGTGGCGGCGCGACCCGGTTCGCGTCCGCCCCGCTCCAAACGGCACCGGGATGAGGATGGCCGCGCAGGACCTGCCGGTAAAGCCGAAGGTGCGGGAGGTGACCCCGGAGGGCCTACTCGGCTTCGACGGCCGTGACGGCCGCAGGCTCTATGTCCTGCGCGAGGATGTCGTCACCGATACGCTCGCGGCAGGGCCGATCTGCCCGGATGCGCCCAATCGGCCCGCAACGATCACCGGCACACCGAAAGCCACGAACCAGCGCGATGCCGGCCGCAGCGAGCAGGGCATGGGGACGGGGCGGCGATGCTGAGCCGGATCGTCCTCGCCCTGCCGGCGCTGCTCCTGGGCTGCAGCACCGCCGATCCCAGCCGGGTCAGCGGCCACCTGAAGGGCCGCCTGATCGACGAGCCGCCGATCATGCAGCAGGTCGCCGTCCGCTTCGTTCCCCGCCGCACCGGCGAGGCCGTGGACTACGCCGGCAGCGGCATCCGCGGCAATCCGCGTGACGAACGGCGCCGCTACGGCGCGGAGCGGACAACCGTGCCGGACCGCGCCGCGGATGCCTATTTGGAACGGTTGACGGCGCGGCTCGCCCGCGCCTGGCCGCATGGGAAGCCGCCCGTGGTGCCGCGCGTGCAGCTCGTCGCCAATTGGTCCTACGGCGCAACGGCGCTCACCGATGGCAGCATCCGCCTCAACCTCGGCACCCTGCTGCAAGCCGGCACCGAGGATGAACTGGCCTTCGTCATCGGCCATGAGATGGGCCATCTCTTCCTCCGCCACACCGGCCTGCGCCAGGACGAGCATGATGACCTCGAGAATCTGCGCGAGGTGACAACGGGGTTGGGAGCCCTCGGCGCTGCCTTGTCCAGCGCCCGCATGGGGAGCGGCGGCCAGCTCAGCTTCGGCGCCGAATCGAAGAACCGCGCCAGCCTGGCCGCGCTCGGCGGCACCGTGCTGAGCGAGGGGCTGGACACGGTGGTGGAACCGGCTTGGGCCCGCCGACAGGAGGCCGAGGCCGATGTCTTCGGCATGGACATCATGTCTGCCGCTGGCTTCGACCCACGCTACGCCATCACCTCCTTGAATGCCCTTGAGAGCAGCCAGGGGGCGGCGCAGGCGAGATTGAAAGCCGTCGCCGAGGCCGTCGAGGGTCAGCTCGGGACCCAGCTCGGCCGTGGCGACATCAACGGCGCATGGCGGACGGCGATGAAGGGCGCCTCCACGATGCTCAATGCCATGGGGCACGAGCTGCGGAGCTGGATGCGCGAGCGTCACCCCGACCCGGCCGAACGCCGCCGCTGGCTGGACGACTACCGTGACCGCATCCATGGCGACGATCCACTGCGCCCCGACTCTGCCGGGGATCTCGACCGGATCCGCAGCTCGACGGTGATCCGCAACGCGCGGCTGGCACTGGAGCAGGTCGAGGCCTCGCAGGACGCCCTGTCGCGCGGCGATCCGCACTCGGCCATGGATCAGGCCCGCTTGGCCATGGCGGCGGCGCCCTGGCTGCTGGCGGCTCGGCTGCAACTGGCCCTCGCCCAGCTCGAGGCGGGCCAGGTCCGCCAGGCGCGGGATGAGCTACGCCGCGTCGCGGCCGATCATCGCGCGCCCCTCATTGCCTTCCTTGTCCTGGCGCAGACCGAGACCAGGCTCGGTGATCCGCGGGCGGCCCTGGCGGTGCTGGACACGGCGGGGCGGCGCTTCGATGCCGACGAAGAGCTTGCACCGGAACGGATCGCCCTGCACCGCGCTGTCGGAAACCAGGCCATGGCGCAGCAGGAAGCGGAACGCTGTAGCCGATCCCGCAACCCACAGTTGCGTCGCGCTTGCCGGGAGGCGCTCGACGTCAAGCAAGCCTCCCGCTGAGCACTCCTTCCAAAGGCGGTTCTGCCCCGCCCGTGGCGGCCCGGCCTCCCCCTTGCTATAGGGGGGCCGCAAGGGCCGGTCGCCGCGGGGCACGCTTGTCCAGAGGCGGCCATCGGCTTGCCTGATCAATGGACTGGCGTATGTCCGCGCGGCCTGGCCGGCGTGACGATGCCTGGGGAAAGTGTCGCCGGCGCGCCCGGCCCGCCGGGGCGCCGGGCGGGCTGCGCGCCGCTGTTGGAAGGATTACCGAGACCATGGCGCGACGCCGTCAGCTCTACGAGGGCAAGGCCAAGATCCTCTTCGAGGGACCGGAGCCCGGCACGCTCGTACAGTACTTCAAGGACGACGCCACGGCGTTCAATTCCCAGAAGAAGGGCACCATCACCGGCAAGGGCGTGCTCAACAACCGCATCAGCGAGTACCTGATGATGCGGCTGATGGATATCGGCGTGCCGACGCATTTCATCCGCCGGCTCAACATGCGCGAGCAGCTCATCCGCGAGGTGGAGATCATCCCGCTCGAGGTGGTGGTGCGCAACGTCGCCGCCGGCAGCCTCTCGACCCGGCTCGGCATCCAGGAAGGCACCCGCCTGCCGCGCTCCATCATCGAGTATTACTACAAGAACGCGGCGCTCAACCATCCGCTGGTCTGCGAGGAGCACATCACCGCCTTCGGCTGGGCCAGCACCCAGGACCTCGACGACATCGTCGCCCTGACGCTCAGGATCAACGACTTCCTCTCCGGCCTGCTGCTCGGCGTCGGCATCACGCTGGTCGACTTCAAGGTGGAGTTCGGCCGGCTCTACGAGAACGACGAGATGCGTATCGTCCTCGCCGACGAGATCAGCCCGGACAATTGCCGGCTCTGGGATTCCAAGACCGGCGAGAAGATGGACAAGGATCGCTTCCGCCGCGATCTCGGCAAGGTCGAGGAGGGCTACCAGGAGGTGGCGCGCCGCCTCGGCATCCTGCCCGAGGCCGGGGTGCGGGACCTCAAGGGTCCCGAGATGATGCAATAGGGCGGAGGGCGCGGCGATGGTGGCGCGGGTCGTCGAGGCGGTGATGGTGCTCTGCGCCGTCATCGGCTTCTATGCCCTCTGCCCGGCGCTCGGCCGCTTCCCCGGTTCCACCTGGCCGCTGCTGCCGGCGGTGGTCGCCGGCTATGCCTGCTATCTCCATGGCCGCGACAGGCGGCGTCTGCTGGGCGGTGAGGTGACATGAAGGTTCTGGTGACGGTGATGCCGAAGGCCGGCGTGCTCGACCCCCAGGGCAAGGCGATCGGGCATGCCCTCGCCGGCCTCGGCTTCGAGGGCCTGGGCGAGGTGCGGGCCGGCAAGGTGATCGAGCTGGAGCTGGCCGAGACCGATCCCGCCCGGGCGAGGGCCGCCGCCGAGGCGATGGCGCGCAAGCTCCTCGCCAACACGGTGATCGAAAGCTTCCGGGTGGAGGTCGCCTGACCGCATGGTCAAGCTCTCGCTCGTCATCCTGGTGGTGCTGACCGTGCTGATCGGCATGGGCCTGCGCTGGCGGGAGGAACGGCAGGTGGCGATCCGCGCCGCCACGGTCCGCCGCGGCGACTGGATGGCGGCGCAGAAGCGCAAGCTGAACCGGTGGGTGACGGCGGCCTGCCTGGCGACGCTGACGACCATCCTGGTCCTCGGCGGGCTCCACTGGCTCCGGGTCTTGCAGCAGGGGTGATGGCGTGATGCAGGCAGGGATCGTCCTCTTTCCCGGCACCAACCGCGAGCGCGACATGGCGCTCGCCCTGCAGCGGGCGACCGGCCGCCGGCCGGCCATGCTCTGGCACCGCGACACGGCGCTGCCGGCGGGGACCGACCTCGTCGTGCTGCCGGGCGGCTTCTCCTATGGCGACTATCTCCGCTGCGGCGCCATGGCGGCGCAGAGCCCCATCATGCGGGCGATCAGGGCCTTCGCCGACCGCGGCGGGCATGTGCTCGGCGTCTGCAACGGCTTCCAGATGCTGACCGAGGCGGGGCTGCTGCCCGGCGCCCTGCTGCGCAACGCGACGCTGCGCTTCCTCTCCATGGACTGCCACCTGCGGGTGGAGCGGGCGGACACGCCCTATACCGGGCGCTTCCAGCGGGGCCAGGTCTTCCGCGCCACCATGGCGCATGGCGACGGCAACTACTTCGCCGACGACGCGACCCTCGACCGGCTGGAGGGCGAGGGGCTGGTGGCGCTCCGCTACGCGACGCCGGCGGGCGAGGCCACGCCCGAGGCCAACCGCAACGGCAGCGCGCGGAACATCGCCGGCATCCTCTCGCCGAACCTCCGGGTGCTCGGGCTGATGCCGCATCCGGAGAACCAGGTGGACCCGCAGATCGACGGCACGGACGGCCTGCCGCTGTTCGAGAGCCTGGCCGAGGCGCTCGCCGCCGCCTGAGGTGCCGCCGCCGGGCCATGGCGCATGGCTGCCGCATCGCCGCCGCGTCGCTCAGGGGCTGGCGGGAGCGCCGCCGGCGCCACGGATGCCAATCACGGGGCGCCGCCCCCAACGGAAGTCTGACCGCGTGAGCATCGATCCCCCTGCCCTCACCCCCAGCTCCCCCTCTGGTGCCACCTCTGGCCCTACCTCTGGGCGCCCCGTCCCGGCCCTCCTCGAGGCCGATCGCGCCCGCCAGCTCGCCGGCGAATTCGGCCTGAAGCCAGAGGAGTACGAGCGCGTCCTCGCCATCCTCGGCCGCACCCCCTCGCTGACCGAGCTCGGCATCTTCTCGGTCATGTGGTCCGAGCACTGCTCCTACAAGTCGAGCCGGGTCTGGCTGCGCGAGCTGCCGACCAAGGCGCCCTGGGTGATCCAGGGGCCGGGCGAGAATGCCGGGGTGATCGATATCGGGGACGGGCTGGCCGCCGTCTTCAAGATGGAGAGCCACAACCACCCGAGCTTCATCGAGCCCTATCAGGGCGCGGCGACCGGGGTCGGCGGCATCCTGCGCGATGTCTTCACCATGGGCGCGCGGCCGATCGCCAACCTCAACGCGCTGCGCTTCGGCCTGCCGGACGCGCCGCGGATGAAGCAGGTGATCGACGGCGTGGTGCGCGGCATCGGCGGCTACGGCAATTGCGTCGGCGTGCCGACCGTGGGGGGCGAGGTGAATTTCCACCCCCGCTACAACGGCAACCCGCTGGTCAATGCCATGACCGTCGGCATCGCCCGCGCCGACCGCATCTTCACCGCCGCCGCCACCGGCATCGGCAACCCGGTGGTCTATGTCGGCTCCAAGACCGGCCGCGACGGCATCCACGGCGCCACCATGGCCAGCACCGAGTTCAGCGCCGACAGCGAGGAGAAGCGCCCGACGGTGCAGATCGGCGACCCCTTCGCCGAGAAGCTGCTGATCGAGGCCTGCCTGGAGCTGATGGCGACCGACGCGATCGTCGCCATCCAGGACATGGGCGCGGCCGGCCTCACCTCCTCCTCGGTCGAGATGGCCGGCAAGGGCGGCATGGGCATCGAGCTGGTGCTGGACCACGTCCCCCAGCGCGAGGCGGGGATGACCGCCTATGAGATGATGCTCTCCGAGAGCCAGGAGCGCATGCTGATGATCCTGAAGCCCGGCCGCGAGGCCGTGGCCGAGGCGATCTTCACCAAATGGGAGCTGGATTTCGCGGTCATCGGCCATCTCACCGAGACCGGCCGCATCGTGCTCAGGCACAAGGGGCAGCTCGAAGCCGACATCCCCCTCGCCCCGCTCGAGAGCGAGGCGCCGCTCTATCGCCGCCCGACCGCCGAGACGCCGAAGCAGCCGGTGCTGGAGGCGGCCTCGGTCGCCGACCCGATGGGGATCGAGGCGGCCCTGCCCGCCCTGCTCAGCAGCCTCGACCTCTGCTCCCGCCGCTGGATCTGGGACCAGTATGACAGCATGGTCGGCGGCCAGACGGCGAAGCGCCCCGGCGCGGCCGATGCCGCCATCGTCCGGGTGGAGGAGAGCCTGGAACAGGGCGGCGCCCGGGCCCTCGCCATCACCACCGACTGCACCCCGCGCTACTGCCTCGCCGATCCGGAGGAGGGCGGCAAGCAGGCGGTGGCCGAGGCCTGGCGCAACATCACCGCGACCGGCGGGCTGCCGCTCGCCGTCACCGACAACATGAATTTCGGCAATCCCGAGAAGCCGGAGATCATGGGGCAGTTCGCCGCCGCCGTGCGCGGCATGGCGGCGGCCTGCACCGCTCTCGACTTCCCCGTCGTCTCCGGCAACGTCTCCCTCTACAACGAGACCGAGGGGCGCGGCATCCTGCCGACCCCGGCCATCGGCGGGGTCGGGGTGCTCGAGGACGTGGCGCAGGCGGTGGGGCTCGCCCTGGCGCCGGGGCTGGACCTCATCCTGATCGGCGAGACGCGGGGCTGGCTGGGCCAGAGCCTCTGGCTGCGCGAGATCGCCGGCCGCGAGGAGGGCGCGCCGCCGCCGGTCGACCTGGCGGCGGAGCGGCGCAACGGCGACGCGGTGCGGGGCTGGATCCGCGAAGGCCGGATCGCCGCCTGCCACGACCTCTCCGATGGCGGGCTGCTGGTGGCGCTGGCCGAGATGGCGATCGCCGGCGGCACCGGCGCGACGCTGCTCCCCGGCCCCGCCAGCCTGCCGGCGCATGGCTGGTGGTATGGCGAGGACCAGGGGCGGTATCTTCTCGCGGTGCAGGACGGCGCCGGGCTGCTCGCCGCCGCCCGGGCGGCCGGCGTGCCGGCCCAGCGGATCGGCCGCAGCGGCGGGGAGGCCTTGGTTCTTCCGGAGGGCGCGTCCATATCGGTGGCGAGCCTGGCGGAGGCGCATGAGCGTACCCTGCCGGCCCTGATGGCAGGCGATGCCTGAGGGACCTGCGCGAGCGAGCTGGGGAGAGACGAGCGGATGGCGATGCAGCCGGCAGAGATCGAGGCGCTGATCAAGGCGGCCCTGCCCGATGCCCAGATCACCATCGAGGACCTGGCGGGGGACGGCGACCACTACGCCGCCACCGTCGTGTCCGAGGTCTTCCGCGGCAAGAGCCGCGTGCAGCAGCATCAGATCGTCTATGCCGCCCTGCGCGGCCGGATGGGGGGCGAGCTGCACGCCCTCGCACTGCAGACCTCGGCGCCGGGCTGAGCCCCGGCGACGCATCACGACCCTCCGGCGCGCCGCCTGGCGCCGCGACTGAAAGGACGAGAGCGATGACCAACCCCACCTTCGAGCGCATCGAGGCCGACATCAAGGCCAACCCCGTGGTGCTCTTCATGAAGGGCACCCCGGTCTTCCCGCAATGCGGCTTCTCGGCGCGCGTGGTGCAGATCCTTTCGCACCTCGGCGTGCCCTTCAAGGGCGTGAATGTCCTCGAGGACGCGGAGATCCGCGAGGGCATCAAGGCCTATGCCAACTGGCCGACCATCCCGCAGCTCTATGTCAACGGCGAGTTCGTCGGCGGCTGCGACATCGTCATGGAGATGTTCCAGGCGGGCGAGCTGCAGAGCCTGCTGAAGGAGAAGGGCGTGCCGGTCTCGGCCGAGGGCTGAGGCCGCCGCCAGGCGCGCCCTGGCGCGGACCAGCTGTCCCGCCAGACCATGATCCGCTCGCCCCGGTTCGCGGAGCATGGTCTAGAGCAGATCCCGATCAGGTGGGATCACCTGATCGGGTGAAGATGCTCTGAAAACAACAAACTAGAGCATTTGCCGTGAACCGGAGTGAACGGGAAATGCTCTAGCGTGTTGTTGTGTCGCGTGATTCACGCCTTCGGTGTTTCCACCTCAGGCGATCACGCTCTAGGCTTCCCCCGGACCGAGCGAAGACGGGGGAACCGCAGATGGCCACATTGCCGCATCGCAGCCTGGGCCGGACCGGCCTCTCGGTTTCGGCCATCGGCCTCGGCTGCATGTCCCTCTCGGGCGTCTATGGCGAGGCCGACGACGCCGCTTCCATCGATCTCCTCCGCGCCGCCATCGATCGCGGCATCGACCATTTCGACACCTCCGACATGTATGGCTGGGGCCATAACGAGGAGGTGCTGCGGGCGGCGCTGAAGGGCCGGCGCGACCAGGTGGTGCTCGCCACGAAATTCGGCCAGACCCAGAATCCCGGCGGGCCGAACGGCGTCAACGGCTCGCCCGACTATGTCCAGCAGGCCTGCGAGGCCTCGCTGATGCGCCTCGGCGTCGAGGTGATCGACCTCTACTACCAGCACCGCGTCGACCCGAACGTGCCCATCGAGGAGACGGTCGGCGCCATGCAGCGCCTCGTCGAGCAGGGCAAGGTGCGCTTCCTCGGCCTCTCCGAGGCACGGCCCGAGACCATCCGCCGCGCCCATGCCGTGCATCCCATCGCCGCCGTGCAGACCGAGTATTCGCTGCTCTACCGGCAGGAGGCGGAGGAGACCCGGGAGACGACCCGCGCGCTCGGCATCGGCTTCGTCGCCTACAGCCCGCTCGGCCGCGGCTTCCTGACCGGCGCGATCCGCGACTTCGCCCAGGTCGATGGCCGCCGCGCCGCGCATCCGCGCTTCCAGGAGGCGAATTTCACCGCCAACCGGGCGCTCGTCGCCCAGATCGAGGCGATCGCGGCGGAGAAGGGCTGCACCCCGTCGCAGCTCGCCCTCGCCTGGCTGCTGGCCCAGGGCGAGGACGTGGTCGCCATCCCCGGCACCCGCCGGCTCGACCGGATCGAGGAGAATCTCGGTGCCCTCGACGTCTCGCTGACGCCGGAGGAGGTCGGGCGGATCAGCGCCGCGGTGCCCGCCGGCGCCGCCGCCGGGCTGCGCTACCCGCCCGGGGCGATGAAGGCGGTCTATGTCTGATCCTATCGGGCGCCGAACCCCTTCGTTCTTTTGAAGCGATGTCTCGGGTGTTTGACACCCGAAGCCGGCCGGGCATGGCAGGCAGGCAGCATGCTGCGCGAGTTCGCCACCCCGGCCCCGGCCCTCTCCCTCATCGCCCTGGTCCGCGATGCCCATCCGGTCGATGCGGCGCTCGACAGCGTGCTGGCCCAGGACCTGCGGGACTGGGAGATGATCGTCATCGATGCCGGCGACAGCGCGGAGGCGAGCGCCGCCCTGGCCGCCACCCTCGCCCGGCGCCGCGATCCGCGCCTGCGGCTGCTGCGGCTGGAGGGGACCGGCATGGCCGTCGCCCGCAGCCGGGCCATGGCCGAGGCGCGCGGCGAGGCCATGCTCCTTCTCGACACGCGGGACTGGCTGGCGCCCGGCGCCCTCGCCCGCCTCGCCGAGGCGCTCGCCGCGGCGCCCGAGGCGGTGGGCGCGCATGGCGGCTGCGCCGTCATGGCCGAGGGAGCCGCGCCCGGCGACCGGCCGCTGCGCCGCCAGCCGCCCGGCCTGCCCGCCGGCGACCTGCTGGAGCGGCTGCTGGTCGGCAATCCCTTCGCCGATGGCGGCCAGCTCCTGCTGCGGCGCGAGGCGGTGCAGCAGGCCGGCCCCTTCCTGCCGCATCTGCGGCTCGGCGGCGACTGGGAATACTGGATCCGCCTTTCGCTGCTCGGCCCCTGGGCGGCGGTGAGCGGGGCGGCGCCGGTGCTGCATCTGCGCCGGCGCGCCGGCCAGGCCGGGCATCGCATGGCGCGCGACCCGGCCTCGATCGCCCCCGCCATGCTGGCGATCTGGGGCAACCCGGCGCTGGAGACGCGGCTCGGCCGGGCGCGGTTCCTCACCCTGCAGCGGCGGGCCGAGGCGGAGGCGGCCTGGACCATCGGCCAGGAGCTGATGCGCCACGGCCAGCGCGCCGCCGGGCTGGAGCGGCTGCGGGCCTCGGTGGCGCAGGCCCCGACGCCGCGGCGGGCGCTGCTGCTGGCCGCGGCGCATGCGCTGCCGATGCTGCCGCGGGCGCTGCACGGGCCCTTCGTCGCCTATCCGGGATAGGCCGGCCAAGCGATCACGCTCTGGCCACGAAAAAGGCCGGACCCTCGCGGGCCCGGCCTTCTCGGCATCTCGGTCCGGGACGGCCGATCAGCGCGAGTAGAACTCGACGACCAGATTCGGCTCCATCTGCACCGGATAGGGCACGTCGGAAAGCTTCGGGGCGCGGAGGAAGCGGCCGCGCATGGCGCGGTGATCCACCTCGATATACTCCGGCACGTCGCGCTCGCCGTTCTGCGCCGCATCCAGCACCGAGGTGAGCTGCTTCGAGCGCTCCTTCACCTCGATCAGGTCGGTGTCCTTGACCTGGTAGGAGGGGATGTTGAGCCGCTTGCCGTTCACCAGCACATGGCCGTGGTTGACGAACTGCCGCGCCGCGAAGGGCGTCAGCGCCAGCTTCATGCGGTAGATGACGGCGTCCAGCCGGCGCTCCAGCAGCTCGATCAGGTTCTCGGAGGTGTCGCCCTTGCGGCGCACGGCCTCCTCGTAATACTTGCGGAACTGCTTCTCGCCGATGTTGCCGTAGTAGCCCTTCAGCTTCTGCTTCGCCATCAGCTGCACGCCGAAGTCGGTCGGCTTCTGCTTGCGGCGGGCGCCGTGCTGGCCCGGGATCGTCTCGCGCTTGTTGATCGGAGACTTGGCGCGGCCCCAGAGGTTGACGCCGAGGCGGCGGTTGATCTTGTACTTGGCTTCGACGCGCTTGGTCATGCGGCGTGCTGTGCCGCCCGGATGCGGGCAGCCCTTCTTCGCGATGTTGTCCCGGTAGGCCCCGGCCCGGCATGGGCAAGGACGGGCGCGCGCCCCGAAGGCACGTCCACGTTCCCAGGAAGAGGCGCGGCGTATAGGCGGCGGGGGCCTCGCTTGTCAAACCCGGCCGCCACCGCCTAAGCCGCCCGCATGGATGTGACGCGCGAAGAGATCCTGGTCCTCGGCCTGACGGCAGGGGTGACGGGCGCCCTGGTGGGCGGGCTGATGCTCGGGGTCGGGCTCGGCCTGGCGGTGAACGGCGCCCATATCGGCTGGCTGCTGGCCCTGCCGGCGGCGCCGGTCGCGGGCATCCTCGGCTACCTGCTGGCGCGACGGCTGGCGAAGCGGCTGCCGGCGACGCGGCGCTAGGCCGTTGTTCGATCGCGTGATGCGCGCCTTCCGGTAGCCTCTCCCTCGGGCGATCACGCCTTAGACTATTGTTTTCAGAGCATCTTCACCCGATCAGGTGAGTCCCCTTGATCGGGATCTGCTCTAGATCTCGTCCCCCGGATCCGGCCGCCCGCGCCGCATCCGGCCGCGCGAGAGCTCCGTCACCACCCCATGCAGGGTGCGCAGCTCCTGCTCCGTCACCTCGCCGCGCTCGAACCAGTGGCGCAGGTTGCGCACCATGCCGGGGCGCTTGGGCTGGTTGTCGAGGAAGCCGCTGGCATCCAGCTCCGCCACCAGCCGGCCGAGGAAGCCCTCGAGCTGCCCCTTGGTCGCCACCTGCGTCTCATGCGTCTGGAGCTGCCGCGGCGGCGTCGGCTCGGCCGCCGTCCACCATTCATAGGCGAGGATCATCACCGCCTGCCCCAGGTTCAGCGACATATGCGCCGGGTTGAGCGGGTAGCGCACCAGCGTGTCGGCGCAGGCGACATCGTCATTCTCGAGGCCCGCCCGCTCCGGCCCGAACAGCACGGCGGCGCGCAGGCCGCGGGCGTTGATCGCCCGCAGGTCCTCGGCGGCGGCGCGGGCGGTGCGCAGCGGCACGACGATGTGGCGCGGCCGCGGGCAGGTGGCGAAGACCCGCTGGCAATCGGCGACGGCGCTGGCCGTGTCGGGGAAGAGCTGCGCCGCCTCCAGGATCGGGTCGGCGCCCGAGGCGGTGCGCCAGGCGCGGTCCTGCGGCCAGCCGTCGCGCGGCGCCACCAGCCGCAGATGGAACAGCCCGCCATTGGCCATGGCGCGGGCCACGGCGCCGATATTCTCGGCCAGCTGCGGCCGCACCAGCACGACGATCGGGCTCTCGCCCGGGGGTGGGGAGAGGTCGGCCGCCGGCTTGCCGCCGCGCGTCCAGGCCTCCGGCATCAGCCGGTGAGCGCCGAGGGCGAAGGCCAGCGCCGGGCGCAGCCGCCAGCCCCCCTCCCCCGCCGGCTCGGCCAGCAGGGCCAGCGGCTCGGCGGGCGGGTCCCGCTCCAGCGCCACGGCCAGCTCGCCGGCCAGCGCGCGATAGGCGGCGATGTCCTGGCCGGCGGCGGCGGCGAGCGCGGCCTCCGTCGCGGTGCAGTCCGGCGCCTCCAGATGCGCCCGCAGCCAGGCGCGCTTGGCATCGGTCAGGGCGATGCGCTTGATGGCGTCGAGCCAATCCTCGGGCGTAGGCGCGCCGCTCACGCCCGCCGCCAGGTCGTGCCCTGTGGCCCGTCCTCCAGCAGGATGCCTTGCGCTTTCAATTCGTCGCGGATGCGGTCGGCCTCGGCAAAATTACGCGCCTTGCGGGCAGCAAGGCGTGCCTCAACAGCCGCGTCGATTTGAACGCCTGTCATAATCTCACTCGTCGTCGCAGTAGCGATCTGGCCAACAGGCGGCAAAGTGACATTCGACTGCAGATTTGCGCCCGGCAACTCGCCCCGGCGCCATGCATGCGGATCACTCGGGCACAGCCCCAGCACCGCCGCCGCCTCGCGGAAGGCGGCGGCGGCGAGGCCGGCCACCACCGGCCAGGGCTTGCCGATCCGGGCCAGCACCGCGGTCGCGCTGCCGCCGACCGAGGCGACATTCTCGATGGTCCGCAGGTCGCGCAGCCGGGCCAGCGCGAGGGGCGTGTTGAGGTCGTCCAGCAGCGGCGCCAGCGCCCAGTCCGCCATCTCGGCCCGCACCGTCTCGTGGCCATCGGCCGGCGCCACGGCGCGCGCCAGCATGGCGTAGTGGTCGTCCAGCTCCGCCTTCGCCTCCTCCAGCCCGGCGACGGTGAAATCCAGATCGGCGCGGTAATGCGTGCGCAGCAGCAGCAGCCGGAAGGCCTCGCCGGCCCAGGCGCCGCGCGCCAGGATGTCGCGCACGGTGAGGAAATTGCCGAGCGACTTCGACATCTTCTCACCATCGACCCGCAGCATGCCGTTGTGCAGCCAGATCGTGGCCATGCGCGGCGTGCCGAAGGCGCAGCGGCTCTGCGCCAGCTCGTTCTCGTGGTGCGGGAAGATCAGGTCGTGGCCGCCGCCATGGATGTCGAAGACCTCGCCCAGCGCCCGCCAGGACATGGCCGAGCACTCGATATGCCAGCCCGGCCGGCCGCGGCCCCAGGGGCTGTCCCAGCCCGGCTGCTCCGGCGTGCTCGGCTTCCACAGCACGAAATCGCCGGGGTCGCGCTTGTAGGGTGCCACCTCGATCCGCGCCCCGGCCAGCATCTCCTCCCGGTCGCGGCCGGAGAGCTGGCCGTAATCGGGGAAGGAGGGAACGCTGAACAGCACATGCCCCTCGGCGGCATAGGCATGGCCGTTGGCGACCAGCCGCTCGATGAGCTGGATCATCGGCGCGATCGATTCGGTCGCCCGCGGCTCCTCGTCCGGCGGCAGGGCGCCGAGGGCCGCCATGTCGCGGTGGAAATCCGCCGTGGTGCGGGCGGTGATGGCGGCGATGGGCTCGCCCGTCTCCAGGCTGCGGGCGGTGATCTTGTCCTCGACATCGGTGATGTTGCGGACATAGGTCACGCGCGGGAAAAGCCGCCGCAGCAGCCGCGCCAGCAGGTCGAAGACCACGACGGGCCGGGCATTGCCGAGATGCGCCAGGTCATAGACCGTCGGCCCGCAGACATAGAGCCGGACATGACCGGGGTCGATCGGCGCGAAGCGTTCCTTCGCGCGGGTCAGGCTGTTGTGCAGCAGGAGGTCGGTGGTCATCACGGCGCATCCATAATGCGGCTGCGGCCAGAACGCACCACCCGGCCGGCGGCCAAGGACGATTCCGGGCCAGGGGAGGGCCGGCCGGGCCCCGCTCACCCAGCCGGGACCCGGGCCTGCGGGAACCGGGACGCCTGGGAACGTTAGGGGCTGCTCACGCCATGGGAGAAAAAGCCATGTTCCGCAGCCTCGCAATCGGCGTCACCGCCGCCACCCTCGCCATCGCCCCGGCCCTCGCCCAGCGCGACGGCACGCCGGGCAACCCGCCGAGCACCGCCGTGCAGCGCGGTCTGGACCGCGCCACCGGCAGCGCCCCGACGCCCGCCGACGGCACCCCCGGCAACCCGCCCGGCACGGCGGCGGGCCGTGCGGTGGACAAGGCCACCGGCTCCAACATCAGCGGCGCCAATCCGGGCCACAGCACCCCGGCCAGCCGCGAGCGGGCGCATGAGCGCAGGCACGGCGACACGCCCGGCACCACCACCCGCTGAGCCGGGCGGCGGGGAGGCCCCTGCCTCCTCGCCTGCGGTCCGCGTCAGTACCCGCGCCAGTCGCGGTTGCGCGGCGTCAGGACGCCGGTCGGCGCATCGCGTGTGACCAGGCCACCGCCCTCGAAGGCCCGCAGCGAGGGATCGTCCAGGACCGGGCGGCCATATTCGGTGCCGCGCATCCCGCCGCCGGCATAGGCGAGGTCGGCGGCCGCGGTCTCGACCGGCCGCGCCGCCGGCGCGCCGCCGCCGGCATAGACGGCGAAGGGGCCGGTCAACGGCACCGCGCCGCCCAGACGCGGCGCCACGCTCGCCAGGTAATTCAGGGTCTCGTCCGGCAGGACGGTGGCACCAGCGAGCACAGCCTCCACCCGCTCCGGGCCAGCATTGTAGGCGGCGAGGAAGCCCGGGGCGCCGAAGCGGTCATACATCGCCCGGATATAGGCCGCACCGGCGAGGATGTTGTCCCGCGGCGCATAGGGGTCCGGCCCCAGCCCGTGCCGGGCCGCCAGCGTGTCGTAGGTGCGCGGCATCACCTGCATCAGCCCCATGGCCCCGACCGGCGAGGTGATCGGCCGGCCGCTGCCGTCATAGAGCCGGCCGCCGCTCTCCTGGCGCATCACCGCCCGGATCCAGCACTCCGGCACGCCGAAGCGGCTCGCCGCCTCGCGGATATGCGGGCCCCAGGGATCCTCGGGCGGGCCGGGCACCGCATAGCTGCCGGCGCTGCGGGCGCGGTAGACCCGCGCCTCGGCGCGGGAGGCCTCGAGGTCGTAGCCGTAATCGCCATTGCCGTCATAGCCGCGCCGGCCATCCCAGACGAAGGCCGGGCGCGGCGCGCAGGCGGCGAGACCGCCGAGCAGCAGGAGGGCGGCAAGGCCGATGGGGCGGCGGCGGGGCCAGGGCATGCGGCGGCACCAGGATCAGTAAGGGTGCGCCAGCATAGGCCGGATCGCTTGCGGGATGGTGGCGACGGGATGGCGCCGCCCTCACCCCCCGGCGGCGATCCGCAACCGCTGCGCCGCCCGCTCCGGCCCGATCAGCGGCAGCAGCGCCGCCATCTCCGGCCCATGATCCTCCCCCGTCAGGGCGAGGCGGAGCGGCAGGAACAGCGCCTTGCCCTTGCGCCCGGTCGCCGCCTTCAGCGCCGCGGTCCAGGCCCCCCAGCTCGTCGCGTCCCAGGGGGCGGGCGGCAGGGCGGCGAGGGCGTCGCGGAGATACGCCTCCTCCCCAGGCTGCGGCGGCGGCACCACGCTGCCGCGCGCCACCTCGAACCAGGCCCGGGCCTCGGAGAGCAGGTCGAGATTGCCGCGGATGGCCTGCCAGAAGGCCTCGTCCGCCCCGGCCGGAAGCTGCGCCCGCACGCTCTCGAAGCTCGCCCCGTGCAGGTGGCGGCGGTTCAGCGCCAGGAGCTGGCCGATATCGAAGCGCGCCGGGGATTTCGAGATCGCCTCCAGCCGGAAGCCGGCGACGAGGTCCCGCGGCATCCCCGCCACCGGGTCCTGCGCCGTCCCGAGCGCCGCGAGGTAGCCGGCCAGCGCCGCCGGCTCGATGCCGTCGCGGCGGAGCTGGCGCAGCGAGAGCGAGCCGAGGCGCTTGGAGAGCGGCCCGCCATCGGCATCGGTCAGCAGCGGCAGATGCGCGAAGGCGAGCCGCGCCGGGTCGCCGCCCAGCGCCTGCCAGAGATCGATCTGCACGCCGGTGTTGGTCACATGGTCCTCGCCGCGGAGGATATGCGTGATGCCGCTCTCGAGGTCATCGACCACGCTGGTGAAGGTGTAGAGCGGCGTGCCATCGGCGCGCACCAGCACCGGGTCGGAGAGGCTCGGCAGCTTCACCCGGCGCGGGCCGAGCACGCCGTCCTGCCAGGTGACCTCCCGCGTCTCCAGCAGGAAGCGCCAATAGGGCACCTTGCCATTGGCCAGTGCCCGCTCGTACTGCTCGGGCGTCATGCGCAGCGCGCCACGGTCGTAGATGGGCGGCCGCTTCTGGCGGAGCTGCTGCTCGCGCTTGTAGCGCAGCTCCTCCTCGGATTCGAAGCAGGGGTAGAGCCGGCCGGCCTGCTTCAGCCGCTCGGCCGCCGCCTGGTAGAGCGGCAGCCGGTCGGACTGGCGGAACTGCTCGTCCCAGTCGAGGCCGAGCCAGCGCAGATCCTCCTCCAGCGCCTCGGCATATTCGGCCCGGCTGCGCTCGGTGTCGGTGTCGTCGAGGCGCAGCAGCACGCGGCCGCCGCGCTGCCGGGCGAGCAGCCAGTTGACCAGGGCGGCGCGGGCGTTGCCGACATGCAGGAAGCCGGTCGGCGAGGGGGCGAAGCGGAGTTTCACGGGCCGGGCTCCAAGGCGGCGTAATCGGTGTCCTGCCGGCGCGTCGCGGGGTTGGCGATGCAATGGGCGACCCAGGCCTCGCGGTCGAAGCCCGGCGTCTCGGCATATTCGCCCCAGCGGCGGTACATGGCGGCCAGCTCCTCCGGCGAGGCGGCCTCGCGGCGGAGATCCTCGATCTGGGCACGGACGAAGCGGCGGGCATAGTCGAGCGCCGCGGCGGCGGAGGCGAAGCCGGCCACCAGCCACTCCTCCTCCGGGTCGCCCTCATCGGCGAGATCGCCGCAGCGGACGCTGTGGCGGCTCATTCCTCCTCCTCATCCGCATCGTCCGCGTCGCGGCGCGGATCAAGGGCGCGCCAGTTGCGCTCCTCGGCATCGCCCGGCGGCCGGGCGGCGAAGTCGTTCAGCTCGGCGGCGCTGCGCCAGGCCTGCTCGGCGCCGCCCATCACCTCGGCATCCTCGCCGAAGGCGAACCAGGCGGCGACCACATCGGCCGGGGCCATGCCGCGGCTGCGGCAACGCTCCAGGCTGTCCCGGACATAGCGCCGGGCGAAGGCGTTGGCGTGCTCCAGGGTCTGGAAGCCGCGGATGGTCTCGACCGGATCGGCGCCGTTGCCGCCGGAGAGGTCGAGGATGCGGACGGCATAGCCGCCCTTCTGGCCGAACAGGCCGGTATCGAATGCGCTCATGCTGCCTGGTCCCTTGGCCGATAGGGAGGAACAACGCTGGCCGGGCCGGGAGGGCACGCCGGATCAACGGCGGGGTTCTACAGCGGATCGCCCGCCGGCGCGACGGGCCGGCGCCGGATGCGGCGCGCTACCGCAGCCCGCGCCGCCGGTCCGGGCGCGAGGGAGGATCGCCGGCCACCGGCCGGAGGCGGTGCGCCAGCCTCAGCCGCCGGCGCCCCGCTTGCGGCCGCCATTCCGCTGCAGCAGGAACTCGCGCCCGATCTTCACCCGCGGCACGCCGTCATAGGCGATGATATCGGCGGTCGCGTAGGTCTCGGACCAGAGATCGGGGATGAAGCTGCCAGTGCCGACCATGTCGATCGGCGCCCTGGCATCGGCCATGACGCGGCACTTGCCGACATTGAAGCCGGAGGAGGCGACGATGCGCACCTTCGGGAAGCCGGCCTCGTCCAGCGCCTCGCGCATGCGCCAGATGGCCGCCGCCGAGACGCCGGTGCCGACGAGGTGGCGCAGCTCGGTCTCGGAGCGGTAGCGGCGGATCGCGCCCGGCGCGTGCCGCTCCAGCACGGCATAGCTCTCGGCCGGGTCGAGCCCTTCGAGGAAGCGGCCGCCATGGGTGTCGAGCCGCACCGCCATCTTGCCGGCCGCAGCCAGCTCGGGATAGCGCCGGCACACCGCCAGCCCATCCGTCACCTCCCGGCCGAAGTAATCGGTCAGGACGGTGAGGTTCTCCTCCGGGAAGGCCTCCTGGAACATCTCGGCGGCGCGCAGGGTGCTGCCGGCATAGCCGATCAGGGCGTGCGGCATGGTGCCGAAGCCGCGCGCCGCGCCGAACCAGTGGGCGGTCGCGTCGGTGGCGTTGCCGGTGAAGCCCTTCGCCCCTTCCTTGCGGGCGGCCGCGCCGCCGACGCTGGCGGCATAGGCCATCATGTCCTGCATCTCGAAGCCGGCGCAGTGCCGCGCATCCATCGCCAGGAAGGCGACCTCCGGCAGTTCGAGGCACATCTGGTAGGCGTTGTGCGCGGCGACGCAGGGCGGGCCGAGCTTCTGCAGGTAGAGCGTCTCGAGATCGGCCAGCTCGGCGAAGGAGCCGGTGATGGTCAGCAGCGGATCGCCGGCGCCGACCCAGGTGCCCTCGGCATGCAGCAGGTCGATGTCGAAGCGGGTGCCGCGCTCCTGCGCCACCCGCTCCAGCCACTCCACCGCCAGCCGCGGCGCGCTCACGACCGGGCGGCGGAGGAAGACGGCATAGGTGACCTGGCAGTCGCCGAAGCGCTGCACGATGGCCCGCGTCCGGTTGAAATAGACATCGGTGCGGGCGGAGATCGCCGCATCCTCCGGGTTGATCGGCGGCGATCCGTCCATGCGCTGCTTCCTCCTCCCGCGCCCTTCGTCTTGGCTTATTCCGCGGCCCGCGCCGGCGATGCGGCGCCGCTGCCGCGGCGGGATTTCAGCCCCTCCGCGATCAGGAAGGCCAGTTCCAGCGACTGCTCGGCATTCAACCGCGGGTCGCAGAAGGTCTGGTAGCGCAGCCCGAGATCCGCCTCGCCCAGGCGATGCGCGCCGCCGAGGCATTCCGTCACCTCCTGGCCGGTCATCTCGACATGCACGCCGCCGGGCTGGGTGCCCTCGGCGGCGTGGCAGTCGAAGAAGCGCCGCACCTCGGCCAGCACCGCATCGAAGGGGCGGGTCTTGTAGCCGCCGGCGGTGGTGGTGTTGCCGTGCATCGGATCGGACAGCCAGACCACCCGGCGGCCGGCGCGCTTCACCGCCCGCAGCAGCGGCGGCAGCTTCGCCTCCACCTTGTCCGCCCCCATGCGGGCGATCAGGGTCAGCCGACCCATCTCGTTGGCCGGGTTCAGGATCTCGGTCAGCCGGACCAGCTCGTCCGCGTCCATGCTCGGCCCGACCTTCAGGCCGATCGGGTTGCGGACCCCGCGCATGAACTCGACATGCGCCCCCTCGGGCTGGCGGGTGCGGTCGCCGATCCAGAGGAAATGCGCCGAGCAGGCGTAATGGTCGCCGGTCGTGGAATCGACCCGGGTCAGCGCCTGCTCATAGGGCAGCAGCAGCGCCTCGTGGCTGGTGTAGAACTCCGTCTCCCGCACCTGCGGCAGGTCGGACATGCCGCAGGCCTGCATGAAGCCGAGGGTCTCGTCGATCCGGTGCGCCAGATCCTGGTAGCGGTCGGCGAGCGGGCTGCGGGCGACGAAGCCGAGATTCCAGCGATGCACCTGGTGCAGGTCGGCATAGCCGCCGGTCGCGAAGGCGCGCAGCAGGTTCAGCGTGCCGGCCGACTGCATATAGGCGAAATCCATCCGCGACGGATCGGGGATGCGCGCCTCGGGGGTGAATTCGGGCCCGTTGATGATGTCGCCGCGATAGGAGGGCAGCGTCACCCCGTCCTTCGTCTCGACATCGCTGCTGCGCGGCTTGGCGAACTGGCCCGCCATGCGGCCGAGCTTCACCACCGGCGTGCCGCCGCCGAAGGTCAGCACCACCGCCATCTGCAGCAGCACGCGGAAGGTGTCGCGGATGATGTTGGCGGTGAAGTCCGAGAAGCTCTCGGCGCAGTCGCCCCCCTGCAAGACGAAGGCCTGCCCCTCCCCCGCCTTGGCCAGCGCCGCCTGGAGCCGCCGCGCCTCGCCGGCGAAGACCAGGGGCGGCCATTTGGCCAGGCGCGCCTCCGCCTCGGCCAGCTTCGCCTGGTCGGGATAGTCGGGCACCTGCCGGATCGGCATGTCCCGCCAGCTTCCGGGGTGCCACCCGCGCACGGACATCACTGCATTCTCCTTGCCCGCCCCGCTGGGCACACCCTGCCGGCGAACCGGGCGGGACGTTCCTTCCTGACCCGGGATGGTTGCCCGGATCGCGGACCATAGCGGAGCGCGCGGTGCGGGTGAACCCGCCCGGGCCAGCCCCGCCGCTGCTACTCGGCCGCCGCCGCCCGGACGCCCGCCTCCCGCGTCCGGGTCCGCAGCGTCACGAACTCCTCCGCCGCGGTCGGGTGGATGCCGATGGTGCGGTCGAAATCCTCCTTGGTCAGGCCGGCCGCGACCGCGATGCCGATGCCCTGCATGATCTCGCCGGCATCCTCACCCAGCATATGGGCGCCGAGGACCTTCCGCGTCTCCTGGCAGACGATGAGCTTCATCAGCGTCTTGCGCCCCGGCCGGCCGCTGATGGTGTGGCGCATCGGGGTGAAGCGGGCGAGGTAGACATCGACCGGGCCGAGCGCCGCCGCATCCGCCTCGGTCAGCCCGACCGTGCCGATCGGCGGCGAGGTGAAGACCGCGGTCGGGATGTTGCGGTAGCTGACGCGGCGCGGGGTGTTGCCGAAGAGGGTGTCGGCCAGGGCATGGCCGACCGCGGTCGCCACCGGCGTCAGGTTCATCCGGTTCAGCACGTCGCCGATGGCGTAGATGTTCGGCGCCGTGGTGCGGTGCTCCTCATCCACCTCGATCGCGCCCTTGGCGGTGCAGGCGATGCCCGCGGCGTCGAGATGCAGCCCGGCGGTGTTCGGCACCCGGCCGGTGGCGAAGAGCACGGCATCCGTCTCGATCGCCTCGCCGCCGCGGAGGTTGAGGCAGAGATGGTCGCCGAGCCGGTCCAGCCGCCCGGGATGGTGGCCGCAATGCTGGCGGATGCCCTGCTGCTCCATGGCCTCCTTCACCGCGACCCGGATATCCTGGTCGAAGCCGCGCAGCGGCAGGTCGGCGCGGTAGACGAGATCCACCTCGGCGCCGAGGCCGCGCAGGATGCAGGCGAATTCCAGCCCGATATAGCCGCTGCCGACCACGGTGACGCGGCGCGGCAGGTCCTGCAGCCCGAAGACGTCGTCGGAGAGCAGGCCGAGCTCGGCGCCGGGGATCTCCGGCCGCACCGGCCGGCCGCCGGTGGCGACGACGATCCGCTCGGCCGTCACCCGCTGGCCGCCGACATCGAGGGTATGGGCGTCGATGAAGGTGGCGCGGGCCTCGAAGATGGTGCAGCCGGCGCCGCTCAGCAGCCGGCCATAGATGCCGTTCAGCCGCGCCACCTCGGCATCCCGCGCCGCCGCCAGGGTGGCGAGGTTGAAGCCGCGCGTCTCGATGCTCCAGCCGAAGGCGGCGGCATCCTCGGCCCACTGCCCGTATTCGGCGGCGTTGACCATGATCTTCTTCGGCACGCAGCCGACATTGACGCAGGTGCCGCCCCAGAACCGCTCCTCGGCGATGCCGACCCGGGCGCCATGCCCCGCCGCGATGCGGGCGCAGCGCACCCCGCCCGAGCCGCCGCCGATGACGAAGAGGTCGAAGTCGTAGCTGGTCGCGGAGGCGCTCATCGGCCGCGCGCCCCCTGCGTCCGGGTGGCGATGGCGAGGGGATGGAGGCTGCTGGCCATGCGGGGTGCCCCTTTGGTCGGCCGGCCGGTGCCGGCCCGTTGCACCCTATATGCGACGCGGCCGGGCCGATGGGTACCCGTCCCCGGTCCCGGCTGCGATGCGCGCCGCGCTCGGCAGCCTCTCCTCAGCACCCGGTCTGGCGCGGCGTCCGCTCCACCTCGAGGCCGAAGAGCGGCCGCAGCTGCGTGCCGATGACGCTGCCGGCGAAGGCCATGGCCATCCAGACCCAGCCATGCAGGCTGCCGGAGGCGATGCCGGAGAAATAGGCGCCGATGTTGCAGCCATAGGCCAGCCGGGCGCCGTAGCCGAGCATCAGCCCGCCGATCACCGCCGCCAGCGCCGAGCGCAGCGGCACCCGCAGCCCGGGGGAGAAGCGGCCAGCCAGGGCGGCGGCGAGCAGGGCGCCGAGGACGATGCCGATATCCATCACCGAGGTGACGTCGCGCAGCACGCTGCCCTCGAGCGCCGCCCGGGCCGCCGGGGCCTGCCAATAGGGCCAGGCGGCGGCGTCGATGCCGAGCGCCATGGCCGCCTTGGAGCCCCAGAGGGCGAAGGCGGAGGTGATGCCCCAGGGCTTCCCCGCGAGCGCCAGGGTGGCGAAGTTCAGCAGCGCCAGCGCCACCGCCCCGGCCAGCACCGGCCAGGGGCCGCGCAACAGCCGCGCCAGTCCCTGGCGTGGCGCCAAGGGGGGCCGCGGCCGGGGGGCCACTGCCGCGCCATGCCGCCGCCGCTCCAGCCAGAGCGTGCCGCCGGCGATCAGGCCGAACAGGGCGAGATTGGCCGCGAGCGCCGGGCCGACGCCCCAGTCCCGCACCAGCGAGACCGGCGCCAGGTGCCACTGCGCCTGCCACCAGTGGAAATGCGCCGCGCCGATGGCCGAGCCGGCGATGAAGGCGGCCAGCGTCAGCAGCATCCGCACCGAGCCGCCGCCCACCGTGTAGAGCGTGCCCGAGGCGCAGCCGCCGCCGATCTGCATGCCGATGCCGAAGAGGAAGGCGCCAACCAGCAGCGAGACGCCGATGGGCGAGACATTGCCGGCGACCGGCTGGCCGAAGAGCTGCCCGGCGGCCAGCGCCGGGAAGAAGAGCAGCACGGCGATGGCAAGCATCGCCATCTGGGCGCGCAGCCCCTCGCCGCGCCGGTCGGCGATGAAGACCCGCCAGGCCGAGGTGAAGCCGAATGCGGCATGATAGAGGACGAGGCCGAGCGCCGCGCCGAGCAGGTAAAGCGCGGCCTGGCGCGGCCCCACCACCTGGCCGATGCCGAGGGCGCCGAGCGCGAGCAGGGCCGCGGCGCCGAGCGCGGCCGGCCCCTGGATGCCGCCGGCCCGCGAGACAGGCGGCGCGGCGGTGAGGGTGGTGGCGGACATGCCGGAGACGTCTCCCGATCCGTGGGGTGTGCCGGCGGGCCGGCAGTGCTGGATCGGTCATGTACGCCGCCGGACCGCGGGTTTCACCGCAGAACCACGCGCGTCAGGCGTAACCCCGACATCGCTTGGGAGCATGGCTATGAACCACGCTCCCATATCGGACTATCTCTGCGGGCCAGCGGACCGGTCTCCCGACCGGCCCGAGGCCCCGGACGCGGCCCGCGACCTACATCGCGTCGCCGGGCGAACCGGAGGGCCGCGCCCGGCGCCCGAGGGCCCTGAACCTCAGCTGCCGATGCCGCCGAGGGCGAGGTACTTCACCTCGAGATACTCGTCGATGCCGTAATGGCTGCCCTCGCGGCCAAGGCCGCTCTCCTTCACGCCGCCGAAGGGCGCCACCTCGGTGCTGATCAGCCCCTCATTGATGCCGATGATGCCGCTCTCCAGCGCCTCGGCCACCCGGAAGATGCGGCCGATGTCGCGGGCGTAGAAATAGGCGGCGAGGCCGAAGGGGGTGTCGTTGGCCAGCGCGATCGCCTCCTCCTCCGTCTTGAAGCGGAAGAGCGGGGCGACCGGGCCGAAGGTCTCCTCGCGGAACATCAGCGCATCGCCCGGGACGTTGGCGAGCACCGTCGGCTCGTAGAAATTGCCGCCGCGCGGATGGCGCTTGCCGCCGGTGACGACGCTCGCCCCCTTGGCGAGGGCGTCGGAGACGTGCTCCTCCACCTTCTTCACCGCATCGGCATTGATCAGCGGCCCCTGGGTGACGCCCGGCTCCATGCCGTCGCCGACCTTCAGGGCCTCGACCGCCGCCTTCAGCTTGGCGGCGAAGGCGTCGTAGACCCCGTCCTGCACCAGCAGGCGGTTGGCGCAGACGCAGGTCTGGCCGGTGTTGCGGTACTTGCTCGCCATGGCGCCCTGCACCGCGGCGTCGAGATCGGCATCGTCGAAGACGATGAAGGGCGCGTTGCCGCCGAGCTCCATCGAGGTCTTCTTGATGGTGCCGGCGCATTGCTCCAGCAGCACCCGGCCGACCTCGGTGGAGCCGGTGAAGGTCAGCTTGCGCACCAGCGGGTTGCCCGTCAGCTCGCGGCCGGTCTCGCCGGAGGGGCCGGTGATGACGTTGCAGACGCCGGGCGGCATGCCGGCGCGCTCGGCCAGCACGGCGATGGCCAGTGCCGAGAAGGGCGTCTGCGAGGCCGGGCGGATGACGCCGGTGCAGCCCGCGGCCCAGCCGGGCCCGGTCTTCCGGGTGATCATCGCGGCCGGGAAATTCCACGGCGTGATGGCGGCGAAGACGCCGATCGGCTCCTTCTGGACGATGATCCGCCGCCCCTTGGCGTTCTGCGGGATGGTGTCGCCATAGACCCGTTTCCCTTCCTCGGCGAACCACTCGATGAAGGAGGCGGCATAGGCGATCTCGCCCTTGCTCTCGGCCAGCGGCTTGCCCTGCTCGGCGGTCATGATCGCCGCCAGGTCGTCGGTGTTGGCGAGCATGAGGTCGAAGAGCTTGCGCAGGATCGCGGCGCGGTCCTTGGCCAGCATGGCGCGCCAGGCGCCCTGCGCCTTGTGCGCCGCCTCGATGGCGCGGCGGGTCTCGGCGGCGCCCATGGCGGGGACGCGGCCAACCAGCTCGCCGGTCGAGGGGTTGCGGACCTCGAGGGTCTTGCCGCTATCGGCCTGGACCCATTCCCCGTTGATGCAATTGGCCTGGCGGAAGAGCTCGGGATCCTTCAGCGGCAGGCGTGCGACGGCGTCCAGCATGGGCCGGTCTCCTTCCCTTGATGGGCGGCAGGATAGGCCGGCGCGGCGCCCCTGTCAGGGCGCCCCCGGACGGATCCGGCGTCCCCTGCCCCGGCACGCCGGCCATCGGGAAGGAGCAACGCCCCCGGGCCCGGGGTGTTGCGCCTGGCCCCGAGGTCGACCGTGGAGGGGCGGCGTGGCGACGGCCGCCCCGTGGGAAGCGCGCCTCGGGGGGATCTCGCCCAAATCCGCGACCCGCGTCGTCGTCCCGGCCTCAACCCGGTCCATCGGAGCCAAGCCCGGCCCAGGCCAGCCTCGCGCACAACCACCACGAGCGTTGCCCAAGCTTGCCGACCTACCAGGGCGAACGTCCCCGGCCTGCGCCTGCTGCGCGGCCGGTGCTGGGACGAACGAAAAATCGTCAATGAAGCAGGTCGTTCACGTCAAGGTGGCCTGCATCACATCCCGGATGTTGTGGTAGCGTCCGCGTTACAACGGCAGGTAGTGCACTGCGATGGCAGAGGCGTGGACAGCCGGTGGGACCCGAGCAACGGCAGCCGCGCCGGGGTCGGCGGATGCGACATCGCAGGACAGGCTCACGCCTGTCGTCTTTTCCAGCCGCGACGTGGCGCCGGCCCATCGGCTCGATCGCTGGCGGAGCACCTACGAGGCGTTCAACGCGCTGACGCCGCTCGGCCCCATCAGCCGCGATTTCGAGGCCAGCAACGAGATCTGGTCCTTCTGCGGCCTGGCGCTGCTGCGCAATTCCGCCCCCGCCATGGGCTTCGAACGGCTGCGGCGGCATATCCAGCGCGATTCCATCGATCATTGGGTGGTCCGCGTCGTTCGTCGCGGCCAAATGACCCTGCGCATCGGCGACAAGGTGCTCCGCGCCTCGCCGGGCCGGCCGCTGCTCTTCGGGCTCGGCCAACCGCATGACGGCGAGCGGTCGGACACCGACTGGGTCTCGCTCTACATCCCGCGGGACACCCACCCGGACCTCGCCGCCGGCCTGGACCGCCTCGGCAACTGCACCCTCGACCATGCGGGGGCCGGGCTGCTGGCCGACGTCATCCTGCTGCTTGAGCGGCGCATGGCCGAGGCCACCCTGGCGGAGTTGCCGGCACTGGCCGAAGGCGCGCGCGCGATGGTGGCGGCGTGCCTGCTGCGCGGGGCCGGCGCGGCGGCGCAGGGCCCGGATGCGGCGGCCTTCACCCAGTTGGAGCAGGTCCGGCGCGTGATCCGCCAGAACATCGGTTCGGCCATGCTGGGGCCGGAGCGGCTGTGCCGCGCGGCGGGCCTGTCCCGGTCCCAGCTCTACCGCCTGTTCGAGCCGCATGGCGGGGTGGCGCGCTACATCCAGATCCAACGCATGCGCCTCGCCCGCGTCATGCTGGAGGATGCCGCCTGCACCGCGAATGTCTCGGCGATTGCCGAGAGGGTCGGGCATTTCAACGCCTCGGCCTTCAGCCGGGCCTTCCGGCAGGAATTCGGCGTCACGCCGGTGGAGGTCCGCGCGGCCGCGCGCGCCGGGCTGCGCCTGCCGCTCGGCACGACGGCGACCGCCACATTCAATTCGACGGATTTCGTCGGCGTCCTCCGAACCATCGGCGTGGCGCCGGAGCCCTTGCGCCCCGCGGCGTGACGCGCCCCGTCGTCATGGTCCGCGGGACGGGCCAAGATGCGGCCGGCTGAACGCGCGAACGGGCGCCGCCCTCGGCCGCGCCGCGGCCGGCCTGGGACGTCCGGGACAGCAGCGGGACGCCTGACGCCTGTTCCGCCCGGCTGCCCCCACTATCCTGGAACCCATCCCGTTGCCGCGCTTCCTCGGCCGCCCCGCAGGATCGCGCCCGGCATGGCCAATGCATGCGGCCCTCCTGCGCCGCGGCGGCACCATCAGGACAGGACTTAGGCCGATGGGCATCGCCTTCGCCACGACATGCCGGCCGCTGGGCGCCGCCGGCGGCACGCCCTGCCGTGATGCGGGGCCGACGCCCGGCCGCAGCGGATGGCGCCTCGGTCCGGACCGGCGCACCACCACCCCCTCCCGGGCCGGGCGCCATGCCCAGGCCCGCCGCAACGCCCGCGGCTGAGCCCGAAGGAGCCTGGATATGGCAAGACACGCCAAAGCTGCGCCGCGAGGCCGTGTGCTCGTGGACTTCGCGTTGCAGGGGGGCGGGTCGCACGGCGCCTTCACCTGGGGCGTGCTGGACCGCATGCTGGAGGAGGAGTGGCTGGAGATCGAGGGCGTCTCCGGCACCTCGGCCGGGGCGATGAATGCCGCCGTGCTGGCCAGCGGCATAGCGCGCGGCGGCGCCGCCGCGGCCCGGGAGGATCTCGAGGCCTTCTGGCGCCGGGTCTCGACCGCCGCCACCTTCAGCCCCTTCCAGCGCGGGATGATGGACCGGCTGCTCGGCAACTGGACGCTCGACAACTCCCCGGGCTTCCTGACCATGGATCTGCTGGCGCGGCTGATCTCGCCCTACGACGTGTCGAATGTCGGCGGCAACCCGCTCGAGCAGATATTGCACGACAGCGTCGATTTCGCCGCGCTGGCGCAAGGCCCGGTCAAGATCTTCGTCACCGCGACCAATGTCCATACCGGCCGGGCCCGCATCTTCCGCAACCGCGACGTCTCGGCGCAGGCCCTGCTCGCCTCCGCCTGCCTGCCGCAGCTCTTCCAGGCGATCGAGATCGACGGGCAACCCTATTGGGATGGCGGCTTCGCCGGCAACCCGACCCTGGTGCCGCTGGTGAACGAGCTGGAATCGGACGACACCATCCTCGTGCCGATCAACCCGATCGAACGGCCGAGCACGCCGCGCAGCGCCCGCGAGATCCTCGACAGGGTGAACGAGGTCTCCTTCAACGCGGTCGCCCTCAAGGAGCTCAAGATGCTGGCGCTGATGCGCAAGGTGGCCGATGCGGGGGCCAGCGAGGGCGCGAATTGGGCGCGCATGCGCATGCACATGGTGCGCAACGACGTCATGGCGACGCTCGGCTATTCCTCCAAGCTCAATGCCGAATGGGCCTTCCTGACCATGCTGCGGGACGAGGGGCGGCAGGCCGCGCAGAGCTTCCTCGACCTGCACGCGGCCGATATCGGCACGCGCTCCTCGCTCGACCTCGACCGCCTGCTGGACGGGGCGTGACGCCATGGGCCTGCTCGGCATCCTCGTCGGCCTCGGCCTGCTGGTCTGGCTCGCCTATCGCGGCTGGAGCGTGCTGCTGCTGGCGCCGGCCGGCGCCATGGTCGCGGCCGCCTTCGCCGGCGAGCCGTTGCTGGCGCATTGGACCGAGACCTTCATGGGAGCGGGCGCGCGCTTCGTCGCGCAGTTCTTCCCGATCTTCCTGCTGGGCGCGCTGTTCGGCAAGCTGATGGAGGACAGCGGCGCGGTGACGGCGATCGCCGAGGCGATGACGGCGCGGCTCGGCACCCGGCGCGCGGTGCTGGCCGTGGTGCTGGCCGGCGCCATCGTGACCTATGGCGGCGTCAGCCTCTTCGTCGCCTATTTCGTGCTCGGCCCGATGGCGATGGCGCTGTTCCAGGCCGCCGACATCCCGCGCCGGCTGATGCCGGCCGCCATCCTGGTCGGCAGCTCCACCTTCACCATGTCGGCCCTGCCGGGCACGCCGGCCATCCCGAACACCATCCCGATGCCCTTCTTCGGCACCACGCCCTTCGCCGCGCCCGGGCTCGGCATCATCGCCTCCGGCATCATGCTCGGGATCGGGCTGTGGTGGCTGCAACGGGCGGAGGCGGCGGCGCGCCGGCGCGGCGAGGGTTTCGGCGAGGCCCGGCCCGGCGCCGCGGACGCGGCCGCCGAGGACGCGCTGGTGCGCGAGCGCGCGGTGACGGCGCGCGAATTCGACCCGGCGGAGATCCATCATGGCAGCCAGGCCGAGCGGTCGCCGCCTGCCCTGCTCGCCTTCCTGCCGCTGCTGGTGGTGGTGCTAGTGAACCTGCTGATGTCCTTCGCCGTGTTGCCGGCCCTCGACACGGACTTCCTGGAGGAGCCGCGCTGGGGCGGCGCGACCCTGTCCTCGGTGGGCGGGGTCTGGGCGGTGTCGACGGCGCTGCTGGCCGGCATCGCCGCGCTGCTGCTCACCAGCGGGCGCCGCATCCCGGCGCTGCGCGCCTCGGTGGATGCGGGCGCCAATGCCGCCGTGCTGCCGGTCATCAGCGTCGCCAGCCTGGTCGGCTTCGGCGCGGTGGTCGCCGCCATGCCGGCCTTCGAGGCGGTGCGGGACTGGGTGCTCGGCATCGGCGGCGGGCCGCTCGTGTCGCTGGCCGTCGCCACCAACCTGCTGGCGGCGCTCACCGGCTCGGCGTCCGGCGGCCTGACCATCGCGCTCGATGCGCTGGGGCCGACCTATATGGCGATCGCCGCGGAGCAGGGCATCGATCCTGGCCTGCTGCACCGCATCGCGGTGATCGGCGCCGGCACGCTCGACATCCTGCCGCACAACGGCGCGGTGATCACCCTGCTGGCGGTCTGCGGCTGCACGCACAAGGAGAGCTATCTCGACATCGTCGTGGTGGGGATCGTCAGCTCGCTCGTCAGCCTCGCCGCGGTGATCCTGCTCGGCTCCGTGGCCGGGTCATTCTGAGGCGCCGTGCGGTCCCGCGGCATGCAGGGATGGCGCCGGCGCGGCGTCCCGCCCCGAGAGCAGGCGCGCCACCCAGCGGCTGCCCTCGAACTCCTCGCACAGCGTCAAGGCCTGGATCAGTGCCGGCACGCCGATGAAGGCGCCGGGAATCCCCCACAGGAAGGCGCCGAGGAACACCGCCGCCAGCACCATGAAGGGGGAGACGGACAGCCGCGCGCCGGCCAGCCGCGGCTCGATCGTGCTGCCCGAGAGGAACTGGATGGCCTGCAGCGCCAGGAAGGTGGTCAGCGCCGCCTGCCAGGTGCCGAATTGCAGGACGGCGAAGACGGTCGGCAGGAGCGTCGCCAGCAGCGAGCCGATGAAGGGGATGTAGTTCAGCACGAAGGCGATCACGCCCCATTCGAGAGCGAGGTCGAGCCCCGTGGCGGCGGCGAAGCCCCAGATGGCGAGGCCGGTCAGCACGCTCATCACCGTCCGCACCAGCATGTAGGCGCGCAGCTTCGCCGCGCCGCGCCGCAGCCCGCGCAGCACGGCGGCGGCGGCCGGCCGCGTTTCGCCAAGGGCTTCGAGCTGCCGGGCCGCGACCGTCACCTCCAACAGACCGAGGATGACGAAGACCAGCATGACGCCGAGGAAGCTGACCACACCTTGAAGTTGCAGCAGCACCGCCTGCGCCAGCCACACCAGGCGGCGCGTCTCGAAGGGCTCGCCGAGCATGTCGGCCGCGATGCCGAAGCCTTCGAGCCAGGCGAGCTTCTGGGCGTAGAAGGCCTGCAACATCCCCGCATTGGCGATGATCCAGCGCGCCGCGCGGCTGAACCCCCACCCGGCCGCCAGCGCCAGGCCGGCCAACGCCACCAGCGTGACCAGCATGGTCACCGGCAAGGCGATGAAGGCCGGCAGCCGCGCCTGCAGCCTGCGCTGCACCGGCCAGACCAGCGCCAGGGTGAAGAGCGCGAAGGCGATCGGCGCCAGCACGGGTTCGGCCAGGTGCAGCGCCGCCGCCAGCAACGCCGCGGCGACCAGGCCGTACAGCCATCCTGGTCCAGGCTTCGTCATGCCAACTCCGTCCCGGATCTGCCGCCGCCACAGGCTTGTGCAGACGGCGCGCAGGCGCAAGCTGTTTCGGCGATGGAGCGGCGACCGTGACGCGCGTGCCAGGCTGGGCGCGACGATGGCCCGCGCGGCTGGCCCTGCTGCTGGGCGGCTTGGCGCTGCTGCTGCTGACGCTGCGCATCTGGGACAGCGAGCGCGGCCCGCCGCTGCGGCCATGGCATCTGGTGGTTCCGGAGGAGCTCCGGGCAGCCGAGCTCGCGGCAGCCGACTGGCCCACCTATCTCGCGCGGGAAGCCGCGGTGCTGGAGACGGTGCAGCGGCAGGTGACCGAGGCGCTGGAGCCGGAAGACCGGGTCGCGGCCAACCGCTATTTCGATGGCAGCCCGCTCCATCCCCGGCATTTCGCGCGGGACTGGAACCGCTCCTTCGTGCTCGAGCCCGCCGGGGGCGAGCCGCTGGGCGCGGTCGTGCTGCTGCACGGCATGACCGACGCCCCCTACAGCCTGCGGCATGTCGGCGCGCTTTATGCGAAGCGGGGCTGGGTGGCGATCGCCCCACGCCTGCCAGCCCATGGCACGGTGCCCGCGGCCCTGACCAGCGTGACCTGGGAGGAGTGGCAGGCCGCGACCAGGCTGGCGGTGCGGGAAGCGCGGCGGCGGCTCCCGCCCGGCCGGCCGCTGCACGTCGTCGGCTACTCCAATGGCGGGGCGCTGGCGGTGCAATACGCGCTCGACGCGGTCGAGGATCCGGCCTTGCCGCGCCCGGATCGCCTCGTGCTCCTCTCCCCGATGATCGGCGTCACCGCCTTCGCGCGCTTCGCGGGCCTGGCCGCGCTGCCGGCCTGGTTCCCGCGCTTCGCCAAGGCGGCCTGGCTGAGCATCGTGCCGGAGTTCATCCCATTCAAGTACAACAGCTTCCCGGCGAACGCCGCCCTTCAATCGCATCGCCTGACGCTGGCGGTGCAGACGCAGCTGCGGCGGTTGGCGGCGGCGGGAGGGCTGGCACGGCTGCCGCCCGTTCAGACCTTCCAGTCGGTGGCCGATTTCACCGTGAGCACGCGGGCCGTGGTGACGGCGCTCTACGACCTGCTGCCGGCCAACGGCAGCGAGCTGGTGCTGTTCGACATCAACCGCAACGCCAAGCTCGGTCCGCTGGTCTCGCCGGCGACCGAGACTGCGCTCGACCGGCTGCTGCCGCCCGGCCCGCGCCGCTGGCGTGCCGTGGTGATCACCAATGCCGGCCCGGACCAGGCCGCGGCGGTGGCGCGCGTGACGGAGACGGGCGCGACGGAAGAGCAGGTACGCCCGATCGGCTTCGCCTGGCCGCGGGAGATCTTCTCGCTCTCCCATGTCGCCCTGCCCTTTCCGTTGCAGGACGGGTTGTATGGGCTGGAACCCTCGGCCGATCCGGCCGAGGATTTCGGGGTGCGGCTCGGCGAGCTGGCGGTGCGGGGCGAGCGGGGCGTACTGACGGTGAGCCCGGATGTACTGATGCGGCTCTCCTCCAATCCCTTCTACCCTTGGCTGCAAGAGCGGATCGCGGACGGAATCGCGCCCGCGCGCCGCGGCGAGGTGCGTCCGGGCCCGCAGGCGGATCCGTCCTCGCTCATCCCGCCGTCCCGCCATGTCCGCTGATCGCGGCGCTCGCCTGCTTTGGGACGCATGGTGTAGCCTGGGGACGTCAGGCTGATCCAAGAGCCCGGGCCGGCCGGTAGCTTGTCCCTGTCGACCGGCCGGCTCGGGGCCGGACCGCAAGGTCGGAGATCATCGATGCGTCGCCTGGATCGTCCGGCGGAAGCCATGTTGCGCCTGCGGTCCCGGTTGTTGCCAGCCCTCCTGGTGTTCACGGCGCTGGCGGCCTGCGACGATGCCGCGCCGCCGACGCCGCCGGAGATCCGCCCGGTGCGCGTCACGACCGTCGCGCCGCGCAGCGGCGGCGACGTCGTCACCCTCACCGGCACGGTGGAGGCGGAGACCGAGGTCAACCTGGCGTTCCGCATCGACGGCCGCATGATCGAGCGCCGGGTCAATGTCGGCGACCAGGTGACGGCCGGGCAGCTCATCGCCCGGCTGGACCGCACCAACGAGGAGAATGCGCTGCGCGCCGCCCGCGCCGAGCTGACGGCGGCCCGCGCCCGGCTGACCGAGGCGCGCAACAATTACCAGCGGCAGAGGGAATTGCTGCAGACCGGCTTCACCACCCGCGTCCGCTACGACGAGGCGACGCGTACCCTGCGCAGCGCCGAATCCGCGCTCGACGCCGCCCAGGCGCAGGTCAACATCGCCGAGAACCGGCTGGGCTATACCGATTTGCTCGCCGATGCCGGCGGCACCGTCACCGCCCGCGGCGCCGAGCCCGGCGAGGTGGTGCAGCCTGGCCGGATGATCGTGCAGATCGCCCGGGAGGGCGGGCGCGACGCGGTCTTCGACGTGCCGCCCTCCCTGAAGGACCAGGCGCCCGCCGAGCCGGTGATCGAGGTGTCGCTGACCATGGACCCCAGCATCCGCGCCATCGGCCGGGTGCGGGAGGTCTCGCCCCGCGCCGACCCCGCGACCGGCACCTTCCGCGTCCGCGTCGGGCTCGACGCGCCACCGCCCGCCCTGCGGCTCGGCTCCACCGTCACCGGCCGGATGGGGATCGGCGGCAGCGACATGATCGAGATCCCGGCCAGCGCGCTGACGCGGGCCCAGGCGCAGCCGGCGGTGTGGGTGGTGGACCCGGCGACGCAGACCGTCTCGCTGCGCCCCATCGAGGTGGTGCGCTTCGACCCGGCCCGGGTGCTGGTCGGACAGGGGCTGGAGACCGGCGAGACCGTGGTCACGGCCGGCGTGCAGGCGTTGCGGCCCGGCCAGAAGGTGCGGCTGCTGGGACAGCAGGCCGCGGCGCGATGATCGGCCCCAACCTCTCGGCCGTCGCGGTCAGCCGCCGGTCGGTCACCATCTACCTGATGATCGTTGCCGTGGTGGTGGGCAGCCTTGCCTTCTTCCGCCTCGGCCGGGACGAGGACCCGGCCTTCACCTTCCGCACCATGATCGTCTCGGCCGCCTGGCCCGGCGCCTCCATCGAGGAGACGCTGCTGCAGGTGACCGAGCGTCTGGAGCGCACGCTGCAGGAGGTGCCCAACCTCGACACGCTCCGCAGCTACACCGTGCCCGGCCAGACCACGATCTTCGTCGACCTGAAGGGCGCGACCCCGCCCGCCGTGGTGCCGGACATGTGGTACGAGGTGCGCAAGCGCATCGGCGACATGCGCCACACCCTGCCGCAGGGCGTTATCGGCCCCGGCTTCAACGACGATTTCGGCGACACCTTCGGCATCATCTACGGCTTCACCGCCGACGGCTTCAGCCATCGCGAGCTGCGCGACCATGTGGAGGCCGCCCGGTCCCGCCTGCTGCGGGTGCAGGACGTCTCGAAGGTGGAGGTGCTCGGCGCGCAGGACGAGCAGATCTTCATCGAGTTCTCGACCGAACGCCTGGCCGGGCTCGGCCTCAACTACCCGGCGCTGGTGGCCGCCCTGCAGGCGCAGAACGTGGTGCGGCCCGCCGGCATGGTGCAGACGGGCGACGAGCGCCTCTCGGTCCGGGTCTCCGGCGCCTTCGGCACCGAGCAGGACATCCTCGGCGTGAACTTCGTCGCCAATGGCCGCCTGATCCGCCTCGGCGACATCGCCGAGGTCCGGCGCGGCACCACCGATCCGCCGCAGCCGCTGTTCCGGGTGAACGGGCAGCCCGCGATCGGCCTGGCGATCGCCATGCGGGAGGCCGGGGATATCCTGGCGCTTGGCCAGAACGTCAAGCGGGAGATGGCGGCGATCACCGCCGACCTGCCCATCGGCATCGAGGGGGTCCTCGTCGCCGACCAGCCGGCGACCGTGGACACCGCCATCGGCGAGTTCACCGAGAGCCTCTGGCAGGCCATCCTGATCATCATCGTCGCCAGCTTCGTCAGCCTCGGCATCCGGCCGGGCGCGGTGGTGGCGCTGTCCATCCCGCTCACGCTCGCCATCGTCTTCCCGCTGATGAGCGTCTTCGGCATCGACCTGCAGCGCATCTCCCTCGGCGCCCTGATCATCGCCCTCACCCTGCTGGTGGACGACGCGATGACCACGATCGACGCCATGATCCGCCGGCTCGCCGCGGGCGACACGAAGGTGCAGGCCGGCAGCTTCGCCTACCGCACGCTGGCGGCGCCGATGCTGACCGGCACGCTCGTCACCATCGCGGGCTTCGTGCCCATCGGCTTCGCCGCCAGCTCGGCCGGCGAGTACACCTTCTCCATCTTCGCCGTCGTCGGCATCTCGCTCATCGTCTCCTGGTTCGTCGCGGTGCTCTTCGCGCCGCTGATCGGCCTCGCCCTCCTCAAGGCCCCGAAGCCCGGAGCGGCGGCCAAGGTGGATGCGCGGCCCGGCCTGCTGATGCGCGCCTATACCGGCCTGCTGCTCGGCGCCATGCGGGCGCGCTGGGCGACGATAGGGCTGACCATCGCCGCCTTCGTCCTGGCGCTCTGGGCGATCCGCTTCGTGCCGCAGCAATTCTTCCCCTCCTCCGACCGGCCGGAGCTGCTGATCGACCTGACGCTGCCGCAGAACGCCTCCATCCATGCGAGCGAGGCGGCGGTGCGCGAGCTCGACGCGGCCCTGGAGAAGGACCCGGACGTGGCACGGTGGAGCGCCTATGTCGGCCGCGGCGCCATCCGCTTCTACCTGCCGCTCAACGTGCAGCTTCCCAACCCCTTCTTCGCCCAGGCCGTGGTGGTGGCGACGGATCTCGCGGCGCGGGAGCGCCTGCAGCCCCGGCTGGAGACGCTGCTGGCCGATGCCTTCCCGCAGGCCGTCGCGCGCGTCTATCCGCTCGAGCTCGGCCCGCCGGTCGGCTGGCCGGTGCAGTACCGCGTCCTCGGACCGGAGGTGGAGACGGTGCGCGAGATCGCGTTGCGGGTCGCCCAGACGGTCGCCGGCGATCCCAGCACGCGGTACGTCAATTTCGACTGGATCGAGCCCGCGCGACAGGTGCGGGTGCAGATCGACCAGGACCAGGCACGGCTGCTCGGCCTCAGCTCCGCCAGCCTCGCCGCCATCATGAACGCCGCCGTCACCGGCACGGTGGTGACGCAGGTGCGGGACGACATCTACCTCGTCAACGTGGTGGCGCGCGCCACCGCCGACCAGCGCCTCTCGCTCGACAGCCTGCGCTCGCTGCAGGTGCCGGTTCCCGGCGGCCGGACCGTGGCGCTCGGCACCTTCGCCAGCTTCGCCTACGAGCAGGAATACCCGCTGATCTGGCGGCGCAACCGGGTGCCGACGCTGACCGTCGCGGCCGATGTCATGCCCGGCGTGCTGCCGGAGGCGGTGGTCGAGCGGCTGGCGGCCGGCATCGCCGAGACCAGCAAGACGCTGCCCCAGGGCTATGCCATCGAGCTCGGCGGCATCGCCGAGGAGAGCGCGGACTCGCGCGCCTCCGTCCTCGCCGTGGTGCCGCTGATGCTGGTGCTCATGCTGACCATCCTGATGGTGCAGCTGCAGAGCTTCCAGCGGCTCGGCCTCGTGATATCGGTGCTGCCGCTCGGCATCATCGGCGTCGTCATGGCGTTGCTGCTCTTCGGCCGGCCGCTCGGCTTCGTCGCCATCCTCGGCATCCTGGCGCTGCTCGGCATGATCGCGAAGAACGCCGTCATCCTGATCGTGCAGATCGAGGCTGACCGGGAGGCTGGCCTCGAGGTCTGGGACGCGGTGGTGGCGGCCGCCTCCTCGCGCTTCCGGCCGATGATGCTGACGGCGGTCTCGACCGTGCTCGGCATGATCCCCATCGCGCCCACCGTCTTCTGGGGGCCGATGGCCTTCGCCATCATGGGCGGGCTGCTGGTGGCGACCCTGCTGACGCTGGTCTTCCTGCCGACGCTCTATGTCACCTGGTTCCGCGCCCGGCCAGGCCCGGCCCGGCCGGGGGCGGCGCCCGCCTCCTCGCAACCGAAGCTGGCGGCCGAGGCAGCGGCGGAGGACGTCTGAATGGCGGCCGCGACGCTGCTGCGGGCCTCCGGCTTCTTCACCCTCTGGCTCGCGCTGGATGGCGGGACGCAGGCGGCGGACCTCGCCATCGGGCTGCTGGCGGCCGCCCTGGCGACGCGGGCCAGCCTGGCCCTCTCGCCGCCGGTGCCGCGCCGCCTCGCCCCGCTCGCCATGCTCCGGCTCGGCCTCTCCGTCCTGCGCGCCTCGCTGGTCGCCGGGCTCGACACCGCCCGGCGCGCGCTCGACCCGCGCCTGCCGATACGGCCGGGCGAGGCGGCCGTGCCCTTCGGCCTGCCGCCCGGGCCGGCCCGCGACCAGTTCCGCCTGCTGGCCAGCCTGCAGCCCGGCACCCTGCCGGTGGCGGTGGACCCGGACGGTCGGCTGCTGGTCCATGCCCTCGACACGCGCCTGCCGGTCGAGCGGGAGACGCGCGCGGTCGAGGCGCTCTTCGCCGCCGCCTCGACGCAAGGCGCAGCCCGTGACTGAGGCGCTGACCCTGCTCGCCACGATCATCCTCGGCTCGGTCGCCGCCGGATTGTGGCGCGTGCTGCGCGGGCCGGCGCCGGCGGACAGGCTGATGGCGGCGCAGCTGCTCTCGACCGGCGCCATCGCGGCGCTGCTGCTGCTGGGCGCCGCCACCGGCGACCCCGCGCTGCTCGACGTCGCGCTGCTGCTCGCGCTGTTCGGCGCCTTCGCGACCGTTGCCTTCGTGCTCGGCGCGCGGCTGGCCCGCCAGCGATGAGCGCGGCGCTGCAATTCCTCGGCCTGCTGCTGGCCGCCGCGGGGGCCTTCTTCTTCGTCGCCGGCAGCGCCGGGCTGATCCGCTTCCCCGACCAGCTCAGCCGGCTGCATGCGCTGACCAAGGCCGACAACCTGGGGCTCGGGCTTGTCGCGCTCGGCCTGCTGCCCTTCGCGGCCGGCGTCTTCGCGGCGCTGAAGCTGCTGGTGATCTGGGCGCTCGTCCTGCTCTCCGGCGCGAGCGCGGCGCAGATGGTCGCCGAACGGGTGCGCGCGGCGGAGCCGCCGGCATGATCCTCGACTGGCTGCTGGATGGGATGGTGGCGCTGCTGATCCTTGCCGCCGCGCTCTGGACGCTGGCCGCGCCCACCCCCTTCGCCGCCGTCATCGGCTTCGTCGGCTTCGGCCTGCTGGCCTCGCTCGCCTGGGTGCGGCTGGCGGCGGTGGACGTGGCGCTGACGGAGGCCGCGGTCGGCGCCGGCGCCACCGGCGTGATCCTGCTGCAATCCGCGGTGCGGCTGCGGCGCGGCGCGGCGGAGGTGGCGGCGGCGACGCCCGGCCGCGCCACGACCCTCCTCGCCGGGCTGCTCGCGGGCGGCCTCGGCCTCGGCCTCGCGCTCGCCGTGCTGGCCCTGCCCGCGACGGTGCCGGGCCCGGCGGCGGAGGCGGCGGCGCGCAGCGCGGAGGTCGGGCTCGGCAATCTCGTCGCGGCGGTGCTGATGGCCTATCGCGGCCTGGACACGCTGCTGGAATCCATCGTGCTGGTCTTCGCCGTGCTGGCGGTCTGGGCCATGGGGCCGGACCGGCATTGGGGCGGCATCCCGGGCCCGCGCTTCGCCCGCCAACGGGATGGGCCGCTGGCGCTGCTGGCGCGCTGGCTGCCGCCGGTCGGCATCGTCATCGGCATCCACATCGCCTGGGTGGGGGCGGATGCGCCCGGCGGGAAATTCCAGGGCGGCACGGTGCTGGCGGCCATGTGGGTGCTGGCCTGGGGCGCCGGGCTGGTCCGGCCCCCCTCGGTCGCCGACCGCCGGGTGCGCCTGGTGCTGGTCGCCGGGCCGCTCGGCTTCCTGCTGGCCGGCCTGCTGGGCGCCGTGCTGGATGGCAGCTTCCTCGCCTGGCCCGCGGCCCTGGGCAAGCCGCTGCTGCTGCTGGTCGAGGCCGCGATGACCCTTTCGGTCGCCGCCGCCCTCGCCCTGCTGGTCGTCGGCCCGCCGGAGCGCCGGGCATGAGCGGCCCGGTGCTCTATGGCCTGCTCGGCGCGGCGCTGGTCGCCCTCGGCCTGTTCGGGCTGGTGGTGCAGGCGGCGGTGCTGCGCAAGATCCTCGCCTTCAACCTGCTCGGCGGCGGGGTGTTCCTGCTGTTCGGCGTGGTGGCGCGCCGCACCGCGCCGGCCGGCCTCGCCGCCGATCCCGTGCCGCAGGCGATGGTCATCACCGGCATCGTCGTCGCCTTCGCCGCCACCGCGCTGGCCGTCGCGATGGCGCTGCGCATGTACCAGATCACCGCCGCCGTCACCGTCTCGCCGCCGCCGGACGCCCAGGCCGGCGACGCATGACCGCGACCACCCCGGCCGGCTGGCTGCTGGTCGTCGCGCTCGTCCTGCCGGTGGCGGGCATGCTGCTGGCCTTCGTCCTCGGCGGCCGGGCGGCGGAGCGCCTGGCGCTCCTCCTGCTCGGCCTCGGCGTCGGCGTCGGCGTCGCGGTGAGCGCGGCGGTGCTGCGGATGGGCGCTCCCATCGTCTACCTGCCCGGCGGCTGGGCGCCGCCCCTGGGCCTCGCGCTGGTCGCGGATGGCGTCGCCGCCGCCATGCTGCTGACCACGGCGCTGGTGCTGTTCGCCGTCGCGCTCTTCGGCCGCGCCGCGCACGCCACCCCGCCGGACCAGGCGGAGACGCGGGCCGCCCTCGCCTATTGGTGCTTCCTGCTGGCGCTGGCCGGCTCGCTGGCCGCCGCCTTCCTCGGCGGCGACCTGTTCAACCTGTTCGTCGCGCTGGAGATGCTGACCTTCGCGGCGCTGTCCCTCGCCTGCCTCGAGGGCAAGCCGAGCCAGTTCCGCTCCGAGCTGCGCTACCTGCTCTTCGCCCTGATCGGCTCGGTGCTCTACCTGCTCGGCACCGCGCTGCTCTATGGCGGCTACGGCACGCTCGACTTCCGGCTGCTGGCCGGGCGGACGCGCGCGGACCTGCCGACCCTGCTGGCGGCCGCGCTGATGACCGCCGGGCTGGCGGCCAAGATGGCGCTGTTTCCGCTGCATCTCTGGCTGCCGCCGGCGCATGCCGGGGCGCCGCCCGCGGCCTCCGCCCTGCTGTCGGGCCTGGTGGTCAAGGCTGCCTTCGTGCTGCTGCTGCGGGTGTGGATCTGGGTGCTGCCGCCGCTGCCGGCGATGGCGGCGGCCCCCCTGCTCGCCGCGCTCGGCGCCGCGGCCATCCTGGTCGGCAGCCTGGTGGCGCTGCGGCAGGCGCGGCTGAAGCTGCTGGTCGCCTACTCCACCGTGGCGCAGATCGGCTACCTGTTCCTGATGCTCCCGCTGGTGCTTTCGGGGGCCGCCGAGACCGCGTCGCATGCCTGGCTCGGCGGCCTGCTGCAGGCGGGCTCGCACGCCTTCGCCAAGGCGGCGATGTTCCTCGCGGCCGGGCTGATCGCCACGGCGCTGGGCCATGACCGGGTGACGGCGCTGGGCGGCGCCGGCCAGGCCGTGCCGCGCGCCGTCTTCGCCTTCGGCCTGGCGGGGCTGTCGCTGATGGGCATCCCGCCGAGCGGCGGCTTCACCGCCAAATGGCTGCTGCTGACCTCGGCCCTCGGCGACGGCCAGTGGTGGTGGGCGGCCGTCATCCTGGGCGGCGGGCTGCTGACCGGCGGCTATGTCTACCGCGTCCTCGCCGGCACGATTGCCGCGCCGCCAGGCGACGCCCCGAGGCCGCGTCCCCTGCCGCACGGCCCGCAGAACGTCGCGCTCGGCCTGGCGCTGATCTCCGTCGCGCTGGGCCTGCTGCCGCTCGCCTCCTTCGGCCTGGTGCAGATCGGGCGCCCGGGCGCCCTCGGGGCGCTGCCGTGACCGGCGCGCAGGGCCTCATGGTGCTGACCCTGGCCGCGCCGCTGGCCCTGCTGCTCGCCTGCCTCTGGCCGGCGCCCCGGCGGCGCGTGCCGGGGCTGCTCTGGCTCGCGCCGCTGCCCGGGTTGCTGGCCGCGCTGTTCGCCGCCGGGGCGCCGCCGCTGGTGATGGACGGGGCGGGGCTGCGCCTCACCCTTGCGCTCGATGCGCCCTCGGCGCTGCTGCTCGGCGCCGCTGCGCTGCTCTGGAGCGCGGCGGGCGCTTATGCACCGGCCTATCTCGGCCGCCAGGCGGGCCTGGAGCGCTTCGCCGTCTGGTGGCTGGTCACGCTCTGGGGCAGCCTCGGCGTCTTCCTGGCGGGTGACCTCGTCACCTTCTACCTCACCTTCGCCGCGGTCAGCCTCGCGGCCTTCGGCCTGATCGTGCAGGACGGCACGCCGCGCGCGCGGCGCGCGGGGGAGATCACGCTGCTGCTGGCCGTGATGGGCGAGGTCTGCCTGCTGCTGGCCTTCGCGCTGTTGGCGGATGCGGTGCCGACATCGAGCCTCGCCATCGCCGATGCGGTGGCGGCGCTGCCAGGATCCCCGGCGCGCGGCCTCATCCTCGGCCTGCTCGTGGCGGGCTTCGGCCTCAAGGCCGGCCTCGTCCCGCTGCATGTCTGGCTGCCGCTGGCGCATCCGGCGGCCCCCATGCCGGCCTCCGCCGTGCTGAGCGGCGCCATCGTCAAGGCCGGCATCATCGGCCTGCTGCGCTTCCTGCCGGCCGACGGCGCCCTCGAGGGCTGGGGGGACGGGCTGGCAGCCCTCGGCCTGTTCACCGCCTTCTGGGCCGTTGGCTGCGGCATCACCCAGACCAACCCGAAGACCGTGCTCGCCTATTCCACCGTCAGCCAGATGGGCGTCACCGTCGCCGCCCTCGGCATGGGGCTGGCCTTGGCCGTACCGGGCACGGCGATGGCGGTCGCCTTCTACGCCATGCACCACGTGCTGGCGAAGGGCGCGCTCTTCCTCGCGGTCGGGCTGGCGGGCGCCGTCGGCGGGGCGCGCCGGACCGGGTTGCTGCTGCTGCCGGCGCTGTTTCTCGCCCTTGGCTTCGGCGGCCTGCCCGGCAGCGGCGGCGCGCTGGCGAAGCTCGCGGTGAAGCCGCAGCTCGATGCCGGGCTGGTGGGGGCGCTGGCCGCGCTCTCCGCCGCCGGCTCCACCCTGCTGATGCTGCATTTCATCCGCCGCCTGGCCAGCCTGCCGCCCGCGGACGCGACGGCACGGCCGAGCTGGGTCCCCCTGCTCGCCTGGCTCGGCATGGCCGGCGCCGCGGTGCTGGGACCATGGGTCCTGTTCGGCGCCATCGGCCCGGGCGATCCCTGGCTTGGCGATTCCTGGGAAGCTCTGGCCAAGGATCCGGTCGGCCTGCTCTGGCCGGTGCTGCTGGGGGCCGTCCTGGCCCTGCTCCTCGGCCGCTGGGGCGGGCATCTGCCGACCGTGCCGGAGGGCGACCTGCTCGTCCTCGCTGGCCGGGTCGGTCGCGGCGGCGCGATCATCGGCGCCGCGGTGTCGCATCTGGAGAAGAGGCTGCGCGCCTGGCCGACCGCCGGGCTTGCCCTGCTCGTCCTGGTGCTGGCGCTGTTCGGCGCCCTGCTGGCCGGTGCCGGGTGAGCGAGGCCGGGTGAGCGAGGCCGGTTGAGCGAGGCTGGCCGGGCGAGTCCGGTTCCGCTCGGCGAGGGGCGGCGGCGGGCGGGCTCGTTCCCGCTGCGCGGCCGGCTCGCCCGCGGGCGGCCCGCGTCACCGCCGCCGTGGGGTCGGCCCGGGACGGAGCGGCCGCGGAGGCCGCGCGGGCCCGGGCAGCAGGGGACCGGTTGCCGGGCGCCACGCCCCGCGCCTCATCCCAACGGCATGAAGGATTCATCGATGCCGAGCGCCCGGATGGGCGCCGCCGGTCGCGCCGTGAGGCGCGCCTGTCAGCGCGACGCGGCGAAGGCCCGGGCAAATCGGAGGGTTGCGCCCGGCGCCAAGGGGACTGCCCATGGGGGCCGTTGATGGGTCACCAGCAACGGCCGTTCGTATCAGGCGGCCGGCAAGGCGGCCGCTGCCTTCGCGCCCTCCAGCGCCTCGCGCAGCGCCTGTTCCTTCGTCTCGTCGAAGGAACTCCGCATGACCCGCCCACCGGTGCCCTGCAGCTCGGCCACCACCCGGTCCGCCGTCATCTTGCGGATCAGCAGGAACAGGGCGGCATGGCCGGCATCCAGGCTCTGCGCCACCTCCTTCATGAAGCCGTCGTTGATCCCGACATCGGAGAGCTTGCCGCCGAGCGCGCCGCCGGCTGCCCCCAAGGCAGCCCCGATCAGCGGCGACAGCAGGATGAGCCCGAGCAGCGAGCCCCAGAGCGCGCCGCTGGCGGCGCCGGCCGCCGCCGGCGAGAAAAGCTGGTTCAGCTTCACCTGTCCGTCGGGCTGCTTCACCGCCACCACGGCATCGCCCAGTTCGATCAGGTATTCCTTCTGCATGCCGAGCAGGCGGCTGCGCACCTGTTCGGCCTCGGCTTCCGAGGGATAGGAGATGACGAGGAGATCGGCCATGGCATCGGTCTTTCCTGGTGTCGAGGATCACTGATAGGGCGCGAAGGCCGCCGCCGCCGCGGCCTGGCCGCAGCCCTTGCGCAGCGCGAGGCCGAGCAGCAGCCGCGCCTTGGGACCTGAGAGAATACCGGCCGGGATCAGCCCGCGGCCGATCAGGTCGATCTCCCCGCCGGCATAGCCATAGGTGCGGGTGAAGACCGGCCCGGCCTGGCAGCGGGTGGCCAGCACCACCGGCATATGCGCCGCCAGCCCGCCGAGCAGCGGCGCGACCTCGGCCGGCACATGGCCCGCCCCCATGCCCTCCACCACGGCGCCGGCATAGCCGAGCCGCGGCAACGCATCGAGCAGCCGGCCATCCTCGCCCATTGCCCAGCGCAGCAGCGCGATCGGGAGCGGCGGTCCGCCATAGCTGCGCAGGCCGCCCAGCCGTGGCAGCCGGACATAGATGCGCGGCCGCCCTTCCACGACGGCACCGATCGGCCCGACCAGCGGCGAGGCGAAGGCGGACGGCAGCGCCGAGTGCGATTTCTGCACGAAGCGTGCCGCATGGATGTCGTAGTTGAGCACCACCAGCGTGCCGAGGCCGCGCGCTTCCTCCGACGCCGCGGTGCGCACCGCGGCCAGCAGGTTGGCCGGCCCGTCGGCACCCGGCGCATCGGCGCCGCGCATGGCGCCGGTGAGCACCACCGGTTGTTCGTGGGATACCAGCAGATCCAGGAGGAATGCGGATTCCTCGATCGTGTCCGTGCCCTGCACCACCACGGCGCCGGCACAGCCCCGGTCGAATGCCGTCTCGATCTGTCGCGCCACCTCCACCAGACCGGCGGGGGAGAGCGAGGGGCTGGGCAGGCGGAAGGGCGAATGCGCCTCCACATCGGCGACATCGGCCAGGGCCGGGACGGCCTTGACCAGATCCTCCGCGCCGAGCGAGGGGGCGATGCCCCCTCCCGAGCTGGGCAGCATGGTGATCGTGCCGCCGAGGGAAAGGACGAGGATGCGGCGGCGAGGCATCAGCTGGACGCCCGGCCAGGCGGCGCCGGTGGCGCGTCGGGGATCTCCCCCGGCACGTAATTCGGCAGGCGGCTGGCGGGCAGGATGGTCAGCAGCGCGACGCAGGCCATCACCAGCAGCCCGATCTTCAGGGCGCGCAGCCGCGCCTGGGTGTTCACCTCCACCGCAGCCGCCACCTGCTCGGGCGAGGCGGAGGTGCGCTCCATGATCTCCAGCAGCCGGGCATTGGAGACGAAGTTGATGCTGTCCAGATCGACCTGGGCCCGGATCTCCGGCGGCAGGCGCGGATTCTCGGCGACGGCCCGCAGGACATTCGCGCTCAGCAGCCCCACCAGCAACGCCCCGGCGACCGCGGTGCCGACACCGGCGGCGAGGTTCTGCGTGGTGCCGCGCAGCGAGCCGACATCGCCCGCCAGCTCCTTCGGGGCCGCGGTCACGAGCACGTTGAACACCAGCGTCACCAGCGCCCCCTGGCCGATGCCGAACAGGATCAGCCCGGTCATGACCACCGGCGCGCTCCAGTCATTGCGAATAACGAAGGCAAGCCAGAGCAGCGCCGCCGTGCAAAGGGCGAAGCCGGCCATGCCGATCACCCGTGGCGTGAAGCGCTGGTACAGGCGCACCACGAGCATGGCGGTGAAGAACACCGTCAGGTTGAAGGGCAGCATGGCGATGGCCGTCTCGATCGGCGTGCGGCCCTGCACGATCTGGATGTAGAGCGGGACGGCGAAGTTCAGCATCGCCTCCAGCGCCACCACGCTGAACATCGCCATCACCGCCGCCTTCTCCCGGCTGGAGGTGATGACCCGAAGATCGAGCAGCGGCGTGCCGCCCCGCCCCTGGACGCGCCGGCACCAGGCGATGAAGACCTGCAGCAGGACGATGCCGACCACGATCATCAGCGGCGCCGGGGACATCCCCAGCACGTCGAAGGGGGCGCCGGGCCGCACCGAGCCCAAGCCCCAGCGGTTGAGGTTGTTGAAGCCGAACACCGTCAGGATGATGGCAGCCGCCGCCAGCACCACGCCCACCAGGTCGATCCGCACCTCCGGCCGGGCGCTTTGCGGCTTCAAGCGGAAGCTCAGCGCGAAGACGAGGGCGCAGACCGCGATCAGCAGGCCGAAGACCGGCCGCCAGCCGATGAAGGTGCCGAGCATGCCGCCGATGAGGAAGGCCGCGACGCCGGCGCCTGCGCGGGCGGAGCCGAGCGCGCCGACCGCGGCGGCCTGCTGCTCCCCCCGGTAGTGATGCGCGATCAGCGCCACCAGGGCCGGCACGTTCACCGCCGCCGCCAGCCCGGCCAGGAGCTGGGCCATCAGCATCACGAAGGCGGTCGGCGCGAAGGTCATCAGCACCTGCGCCGCGCCGAAGGCGAGCACCACGTAGCGGAACACGGCCGTCGCGCCGAAGCGCTGCACCAGCTTGGCGCCCAGCATGACGAAGCCGGCCACGGCCAGGGAGTACATGACGATGCCGGTCGCAACCGTGGTCGGCGGCACGCCGAAGCTGGCCACCATGCCGGAGAGCGAGACCGGCAGGGCCGCGACGTTGAAGGACATGATGGCCTGGCCGAGCGCGATGGCGATCATCGGCACCCAGCTCTCGCGCTGTGTCACCGGCGCTGCGGCGACGGAGTCCGCCTGTGCGTCCATGTCCTCGGTTCTCCAACAGCGCGTTGTCAGTCGGCGTCCGGCTTCGAGGCGAACAGGTTGAGCCCCAGCCGCTCGGAGAGAAATCGCGTTGCGAGCTGTCCGCGCACGCTGTTGCCGGCCTCATCCAGCGGCGGGGAGAAGGTGCCGAGGCCGCCCTTGCCGGGCGCGATGGTGACGAGGCCGCCCGAGACGCCGCTCTTGCCCGGCAACCCCACCTCGTAGAGCCAGTCGCCGGACTGCTCGTAGAGCCCGGCCGTCGCCATCACTGCCAGCACGCGCTTGCAACGATCCGCATCCAGCACCCGTTCCCGCGTCAAGGGATTGACGCCGCCATCGGCCAAGGTCGCACCCATGACCGCGAGATCCCTCGCCGTGACCGAGATGGCGCATTGCCGCGTGTAGAGATCCGTCGCCTCGTCCGGATCGCAATACATCCGGCCATAGCTGTGCAGCAGCCGGGCGATGCCCTGGTTGCGCTGGTTGGTCGCGGCTTCCGATGCGTAGACCGCCTCGTCCATCGTCAGCCTGCGGCCCGCGAAGGCCGACATGCCGTCGAGGAGGAAGCGCCATTTCGCCGCGGGATCGCGGCCCGGGACCAAGCTGGTGGTGGCGATGGCGCCGGCATTGACCATGGGGTTCATGGTGCGTCCGGGATTCAGCTCGATCGCCATGACCGAGTTGAAGGCGAGGCCGGTGGCGTTGACGCCGACGCTCTCGCGGGCGCGCCCGCCGCCGAGCGCCTGGCAGACGAGGGCGAAGACGAACGGCTTGGAGATGCTCTGGATCGAGAAGGGCCGGTCGGCATCGCCGGCGGTCTGCACGACGCCATCCACGCCGGCGACGCAGAGGCCGAACCAGTCCGGCGAGGCCTCCGCAAGCATGGGGATGTAGTCGGCGACCTTGCCCTCGGTCACGGGGCCGTAGCGCTCCCAGGCCGCCTGGACGAGGCCGGCCACCGCGCCCGATGCCGGCAACCGGCCGGTCGAGACGGCAGGCGGGCCGATCGCCTCCTCGAGGTGCAACAGGTTGTGCATGGATGGCCCTCCCGCTGCCACTTGGCGGGCGCGCGCGATCGCGCGCCCGTCAGCGGGCTATTGTAGTGCCACCTCACCCACGAATTGCAGGCCTTCCTGCTTGTTGAAGGTCACCGCCTTCAACTGCTTCTCCGGCGTCTGCAGCACGGCGACGCCACGCCCCATGTCGATCGCAACGATCTTGCTGGCCGGGAAGCGGCCCTGCATGGCGTTCAGCAGCATCACCTCCAGCACGCCGCGCGGCGTGTTGCCGCCGGTCGCGCGCTGCAAGACCTCCTCCCGCAGCTTCGGCGACAGCTCCGACAATTCGGCAGTCTGGAATTCGCGCGAACCAAGGCTGGACTGCGCCAGGGCGGATGGCGTTGCAAAGGCGAGGACAAGGCCGGCCAAGGCCGGCATGATTGCGAGCGATGGGCGAAGCGCCATTGCGATCTCCTCCATTGAGTCGCCAGGATGCCGGACGCTCCCGCTGCAGGATGAGGTGGGAACGCGCCATGCACCGGGCCGACGATGCAGACCCTACCGGTTCGTGGCGGCCTGGTGATGAGCCTTGCATCCCTGGTTTGCACAAGCTGTCCCAAAGCGGGTGATTCGGCTTGCTGCGACCGGGAGCTATCAGGTTCCGTGCAGCCACCGACCCACCGCGGAGCAGCGCGGCCAGCTCCCTGGGTCCCGACACTGCCAAGGCGGCCGGCGCCCTTGCAACCTTTACGGGATGATAGAGATGCAGACCGCCACGCTTCCGCGCCTGCTCCACGCCCCGCCCGCACCGGCAAGCGTGGTCGATCCGGTCTCGCGCGAGACACTGCTGAAGCCTGCCCATATTGCCTCGACCGCTGGCGTTCCGCCTTCGGAGCAGTTCGTGGCCTGGCAGGCACAGTGCGGCCCGGGCGTGCAGATGGAGGAGCCGCTCGGCACCTTCGGTTTCCGGGGTCGCTGCACCACCTGGAAGCTCGGTCCCTTTGCCTTCCTTCGCGCATCCGCCGATGGGCTGCGCTACCGCCGGGACCGGGCGCAGGTGCGGCGCGACGCGCTCGACCACTGGATCATTCGCCTGTCCCATCGTGGCGGACTCGAACTGCGAACGCAGAGCGGGCTCGTGCTCGTGCGGCCGGGGCAGCCGGTCATCCTGTCCCTCGCCAATAGCTGCGAGGTGGTGCGGTCGGAGAGCGAGTGGATCAGCCTGGTGGTGCCGCGCGACGCCTTCCCCAATCTGGCGCCCATCATCGACAGGCGGTTGTACGCGCCCCTGGGCGGCAGTCTGGGATCGCTGCTGGCCAGCTACATGAGAACGCTGGAGATGCAACTGCCGGAGACCTCGGAGTGCGAGCTGCCGCGCCTGGTCGAGGCGACGCGCGCCATGATCGCCGCCTGCATCGTTCCGGTGCACGGGCAGCCGGACGACCCGATGCCCATGCTCGAACATGCGCGGCTGGAGCGCGTGCGGCTGGCGATCCGGCAGAAACTCCGGTCGCCGACGCTGACGCCGCGAAGGCTCTGCCGCATGGTCGGCATGTCCCGATCCCAGCTTTACCGGCTGTTCGAACCCCTCGGCGGCGTTGCACGCTACATCCAGTCGGAGCGCCTGCGGGAGGCGTACCGCGCCCTGGCCAATCCCGACAACCTGCGCGGCATCTACGAGGTTGCCCAGGATCTGGGCTTCTTCGACGCCTCCGCCTTCAGCCGCACCTTCCGCCGGGAATTCGGCTGCGCACCGAGCGACGTGCGCATGGCGGCCCGTTCGGGAGACCGGACGATTGCCCTGCGCCGCCCGATCTCGGCGGCCGCCTGTCCGACGCTCACCGAGTTGCTGCGCAGCCTGCAGTGACGCCACCCGCCGCCTGCAGGCGCGTTGCGACCGGCCACGCATCGCCTTCAGCGCAGCGGCAACAGCCACGGCACCAGCACCACGCTGATGCCCATGCAGAGCAGGGAGAAGGGCAGGCCGACCTTCATGAAGTCGCCGAAGCTGTAGTTTCCTGGCCCGACGACCAGGGTGTTCACCGGCGACGACACGGGTGTCATGAAGGCGGTGGAGGCCGCGAGGGCCACCGTCATGGCGAAGGGATAGGGCGACAGCCCGAGATCCGCCGCCACGGCCAGCGCCACCGGCGCCATCAGCACGGCGGTTGCCGTGTTGGAGATGAACAGGCCGAGCAGCATGGTGACCGCGAAGAGCACCGTCAGCACGATCCTCGGCGAATGCTCGCCCGCGGCGGCAAGCAGGGCGTCCGCGGCCAGGTCTACCCCGCCCGTGCGCTGCAACGCGACGGAGAAGGGCAGCATGCCGACGATCAGCACCAGCGTCTTCCAATTGATGGCGCGATAGGCGCTGGTCAGGTCCACGCACCCGAACAGCCCCATCAGCAGGCAGCCGATCAGCGCCGCATGCACGTTCGGCAGCACGCCCGCCACCATCAGGCCGACCGTCAGAAGAAGGCAGGCCACGGCTGCGGGGGCGCGTCCGGCGGCCGGCAGCACCTCGTCGAACTCGGCCGGCAGGTTCAGCAGCACCAGCTCCGCGTCGCCCTGACGCAGCTTGCTGAGATCCGACCAGAAGCCGAAGAGCAGCAGACCATCGCCGACGGCCAGCCGCTGCTCCAGCAGATGCGGGCCGGCCGGCTTGCGGCCGCGCCGCAGGCCGATCGCGGTCAGCCCATACTCCGATTGCAGCCGTGCCTCCAGGATGGTCAGGCCCAGCAGCGGCGAGTCCGCCGGCACCAGCGCCTCGACCATGCCGATCTCCTGCGCGCGGTTGGTGAAGTAGCGGCTCTCCTCGCCCAGCGGCAGCGCCTTGATCCCGTATTTGGCGAACAACTCTCCCGGTGCCGCGTCGCGCGCCTGCAGATCGGCCAGCAGCACGTCGCCGGGCTGCAGCACCAGCTCGGTCCGCGGCCGCAGCAGATCGGCACCGAATCGGCGCGCCCGCTCCACCGCCAGGATGTTCAATCCTTCCGCCCGCAGCGTCAGGTCTCCCAGCCGCTGGCCGGCCAGCGGCGAGGTCTCGGTCAGGAACAGCCGGTATTCGCGGTCCGGCAGGTCATAGAGCTCGATCCAGTCGCGCAGCCGAGCCCGCCGGAGCTCCGGCGCCGTGGCCGATGCCGTGCCGCCCCCCAGGAAGCGGCGCGCCAGCAGCATGTAGGGAATCGCGATCGCCAGCAGCGGCAGGCCGAACGGCGTGATGCCGAAGAAGCCGAAGCCCTCCAGCCCCTGCCTCGCCAGCTCGGCGTTCACCATCAGGTTCGGCGCGGTTGCGATCAGGGTCAGCATGCCGCTGAGCAGCGCCGCGACCGAAAGCGGCATCATCAACCGGCGCGGCGAGGTGGCGGTGCCCTGGCACAGCCGCAGGACGATCGGGATGAAGATGGCGACCACGGCAGTACTGCTCATCACCGCGCCCAGGAAGGCGGCCGCCAGCATGAGCATCACCAGCGCCCGCGCCTCGTTGCCGCCGGCGACCTTTCCCAGCCAGTCCCCCATGTGGCGGGCGACGCCGGTCCTCACCAATCCCTCGCCGATGACGAAGAGCGCGGCGATCAGGATGATGCTGGCATCGGCGAAGCCGGCCAGCGCCTCGTTCACCGTCAGCACCCCGGTCAGCGGCAGCAGCACGATCATGATCAGGCCCACCGCATCCATGCGCGGCCGGTTGAGCACGAACATGGCGATGGCGCTGCCGAGCAGCAGCAGCACCAGCAGCAGGTCGGTGGTCATGATCGGATCCTTCGGCTGCCGGTGGCGGTGATGGCGAGGGCATGGCGCATCAGCCCGGCGTCGCCAGCACGTGGCGCAGCGCATCGGTCGCGCCGGTCAGCATGATCTGCGCGCCGATGCAGAGCAGGAGGAAGGCGGCGAGCTTGGAGGCGACGACCGTGCCCTGCGGACCGAGCCGGCGGACCAGCGCGCCGGAATAGGCATAGGCGAGCCAGATGGTCACCGCGACGCTGGCCGCGACGAGGACGGAGGCGACGCCGCTGACCAGCAGGTCGCCCAGCCCGGAGGCGCGCCGCTCCGCCGCCAGGGCGATGGAGGCGGCGATGGAGCCTGGCCCGGTGGTCAGCGGCAGGGTCAGGGGGAAGAAGGCCATCCGCTCCACCGGCGCGGTCTCGAGCGAGGTGGGCATCTTGTCCGCCTTGCGTTGCGCCGCACCCGGTTCCTCGGACAGCATGCGCCAGCCGGAGACGGCGACGGCGAGGCCGCCGGCGATGCGCAACGCCTCCAGCGAGATGCCGAAGAAGCCCAGCACGCGCGCACCGAGGAACAGCGCGACCACGAGCACGGCGAAGCTGTTGAGGGCGATGGCGCGCGCCAGGCGGGCGCGTTCGCGCTCGCTGAGCCACTGGGTCATCCCGTGGAAGATCAGGGCGCCGGCCGGCGGGTTGATGATGCTCAGCAGCGCCGAGTAGCCGAACAGCCAGGCGGAGAGCATCTGCGCCAGCAGGAAGCCGTCGAGGATCACGGCATGCAGCCCCGCCGCGCGGGGCCGTCGGGCCTCAGCGCAGCTCGATGGTGACGCCCGCCGACCCGAAGCGGAGCTGGCCGCCTGCGCGTTCGGTCCGGAGCCGCAGCTCCACGCCCGAGTCGTTGCGCAGGAAATACGTGGTCGGCCCGCCGCTGCCGCCCGGCGGGCGCGGCGCCGGGCGCTCCACGTAGCGGCCCGGAAAGCGGTCGAGCCGCGGCAGGTTGAAGACCTCGCCGCTCGCGGACAGGCTGGCCACGCCGAGGCTGCCGAACTCCAGCCCGCGCACCGAGAAGGGATACTCCTCCCCGCGGAAGCGCAGGCGGCCGCCGCCGATCGCGGCGCCCACGGCCAGGATGCCGACGCGCAGTTGCTCGATCGCAATGGAGGCGTCCGGGTTGGGGTCCGCCTGACGCGCCCGCGTCTGCGCCATGGCCGGCCCGGCTGCCAGGAGAGCCGGCAGCGCCCAGATCATCCCACGGCGGTCGCACGACGTCATCCAGGGTCCCCCGCTGCGGCATTGGCCGTGGCTCTGCCGTCCCGAAGCGGAGGTGGCGGGCCGCCATGACCGGCCCTACGCATGCCATGACCGGCTCGACCCCTACAATCCCCAGGGGAGGCCGATCAGGAACCAGGCGACGAAGAACAGCGTCCAGGCGACGCAGAGGGTGGCGACATGCGGCAGCATCAGCGCAATGACGGTCCCCACCCCCGCCTCCTTCTGGTAGCGCTGCGCGAAGGTAACGATCAGCGCGAAATAGGCGTTCAACGGGGTGATGGCGTTCATCGGGCTGTCGCCGACCCGGTAGGCGGCCAGCACCACTTCCGGGTCGACGCTCAACTTCATCAGCAGCGGTATGAAGATCGGCGCGAAGAGGGCCCATTTCGCGACCGCGCCGGTGATGACCAGGTCCACCACCAGGGTCACGACGATGAAGCCCACCAGCAGCCACAGCGCGTCCAGGTTGGCATCCTTCAGCACGCCGGCCAGCCCGACCGCGGCCAGCGTCGCCATGTTGCTGAAGTTGAAGAAGGCGAGGAACTGCGCAATGACGAAGAGCAGGAGGATGAGCCCGGCCAGGCTGCCGATCGCCTTCTGCATGGCGCCGATGATGCCGGTCGTCCCCTTGAGCGTTCCCGCGCCGATGCCGAAGGCCGCGCCCGACACGCCGAAGATCAGGGCGATGGAGACGATGAGGCTGTTCATGAAGGGCGAGGCGCCGATGATCGCCCCGGTCTCCGGGTGGCGCAGCGGCGCGCCCGGCGGCAAGGTCAGCAGCGCGATGAAGGCCAGCACCCCCAGCATGCCATAGAGCGCGTAGCGCAGGCCGCGTGACTCGGCCGCGGTCAGCGCGCCCTCGGCGGCGTCGGGCAGCTCGCCGGCATAGGTCCCGAGCCGCGGCTCGACCACGCGGTCGTTCACCAGCCCGATCAGCAGCACCAGCATGGCCACGGAGCCGATCGAGAACCAGAGATTGGCCGCCAGGTCGATGGAGCGGCTGCCATCCAGCAGGTGGATGGCGTCGTTGGTGATCTCGGTCAGGATCGCATCCGTCGGGACGATCATGACATTGACCAGGAAGGCCGAGGCGACCGAGGAGAAGCCGAGCGCCAGGCCCGCGAGCGGATGCCGCCCGACGCTGACATAGGCGGCGGCGGCCAGCGGGATCAGCACGAGGTAGCCGGCATCCGCGGCGATGGAGGAGACGATGCCGACGAAGGCCAGGATGTAGGTCAGCGCCGCCCGCGGCGCCGCCTTCACCAGCGTCTTGATCAGCGCCTGGACCAGCCCCGATTCCTCGGCGATGCCGACGCCCAGCATGGCCACGATGATGACGCCGACGGCGTTGAAGGCCATGAAGTTGCTGACGACGCCGGTGAACATGAACCGGATGCCGTCCAGTGTCAGCAGGCTGCGCGCCAGCGCCGTCCGCGGCACCAGCTGGTCGGTCTCCGGATCGATCACCTCGTAGCTCACGCCCAGCCGGAAGACGTAGAGCAGGTGGGAGAGGATCACGACGGCCAGGATCAGATAGACGAAGATCATCACCGGGTGCGGCACCCGGTTTCCCACCCGCTCCACGGCATTCAGCAGCCGCTGCATCGTCGTTTCCGGCGCCGCCGCCGGACCCGCGCTGTGCCCGGTATCCATCTCCCACGCTCCGTTCTAGCGCGACAGCGCATCCAGGATGCGGGCCCAGGACCGCATCCCCTTGTGGAAACTGGTGACGTTGTACTTTTCGTTCGGGCTGTGGATGCGGTCATCCTCCAGCGCGAAGCCGGCCAGGATCACGTCCATCCCCAACGCCTTCTTCAGCTCGGCGGTCACGGGGATCGAGCCGCCGCCGCCGATGAAGACCGCGGGCTTGCCCCATTCCTCCGTCAGCGCCTGGCGCGCCTTGCCGAAGGCCGGATCATCCACCGGGAAGCGGATGGCCCCGCCCGAGCCGTGCTCGCCGAACTCCGCCCGGCAATCCGCCGGGAGCCGCGCCAGGACATGCTCGCGGAAGGCGGCGCGGACCTTGTGCGGATCCTGGTCGAAGACCAGGCGGAAGGAGACCTTGGCGGAGGCCACCGCGGGAATGACGGTCTTGAAGCCCTCGCCCTGGTAGCCGCCGCCCATGCCGTTGATCTCGGCCGTCGGGCGCGACCAGACCATCTCGAGCACGCTGCGGCCCCGCTCCCCCGCGGGCACGGAGAGGCCGACCTCGCCGAGGAAGCGCTTCGGATCGAAGCCGAGCGTGTCCCAATCCCGCCGCAGCGCCTCGGGCAGCTCCGGCACGCCGTCGTAGAAGCCGCGCAGCGTCACCCGGCCATCGGCATCGTGCAGCTCGGCCAGGATGCGGGCCAGCACGCGGTTGGGGTTGGCGGCGGCCGCGCCGTAGAAGCCGGAATGGAGGTCGCGGTCGGCGGCGTGGATGAACACCTCCTCCCCGCACAGGCCGCGCAGCATGGTCTGGATGGCGGGCGTGCGCGCATCCCACATGTTGGTGTCGCAGATCAGGCCGATATCGGCCTTCAGCTCCGCCGCGTGCTGCGCCAGGAAGGGCGGCAGGTTGACGCCGCCGGATTCCTCCTCGCCCTCCAGCAGCAGGGTCAGCGGGATCGGCAGGCTGCCGGTCACCGCCTGCCAGGCGCGGCAGGCCTCGACGAAGGCCATGATCTGGCCCTTGTCGTCCGAGGCGCCGCGGGCCTTGATGATGCGCGTGCCATCCGGCTGGACGGCGATTTGCGGGTCGAAGGGATCATGATCCCAGAGCTCGATCGGATCGACCGGCTGCACGTCGTAATGGCCGTAGAACAGCGCCGAGCTGCCCTGGCCGCCGCGCCGGTGCGCCACCACCATCGGGTGGCCCGGCGTGTCGCGCACCGTGGCCTCGAAGCCGATCGAGGCCAGGTCCCGCGCGTGCCATTCCGCGCAGGCCCGGCAGTCCGCCGCATAGGCCGGATCGGTGGAGATCGACTTGATGCGGAGGAGGGAGAAGAGCCGCTCAAGCGCCGGCTCGAGATTGGCGTCCAGCCGCGCGAGGACCTCGTCCAGGGTCGACACGTCGTTCCTCCCTTCCTGCATGCCGGCGGCGCTTGGCCGACTGCCGGCGGACATGCAGGCTAGGGTGGCGCCACCGTCGCCGCATCGGCGCAGGATGCCGGCCATGTGCCAGGCGTTCCAAGGCGCATGACGCAGGCGGACGGCCGGTGCGCCGGCGCGGACCAGCCCCACGCCGCTGCCCGAGGAGGCGGGGCCGCGCAGCGGGATCCCGGATGCCCGCCATCGCCCATCCGCGCTGGCGCCTCTTCAGCCGAACGGGCGCGTGCCTCCATCGGGATCTGCTGGTCCGCGTGGCCAGTGGGCAAGCCCGCGACCCTCGCGGGCGGGAGGCTAGGGCGTGATCGCTTGAGGTGGACTCACCGAAAAGCGCGAATCACGCGACAAAACAATGACCTAGACCATGATCCGCGAACCTGTGTGAGCGGTTCATGGTCTAGCGCGCGCTGCCCCGGTCGGCGGTGGCGGAGACCGTGCCGACGGCGGGCGGCGCCGTCACCCAGGCCGTGCCCTCCAGCGCCTTCGCGGCGCCGTAGTCGAACAGCGCGCGCATGAAGCCCTGGTCGAAGGGCTGGCGGCGCTCGGCCGTGAAGTTGGAGCCGATGAAGCTCAGCCGGAATTCCATGCCGTCCCGCTGCGCCGTCAGGAAGATCCGGTTGATGTCGCCGACGCCGCTGAAATGCAGCAGCGTGGCAATGGAGCGGCTGGCGATGCTGAACAGCCCGCGGTTGACGTTGGCCCCTTCCACATCCATTCGCCCGTTGCGGATCACCCAGACGGTGCGCGGCCGCATCGCCGCGGGCCGGTCCGCCAGGTCCCGCGCCACCAGCGCCGGCGGGTAGAGGAAGACCTGCGTCGCCGCGCCGCCGTCCACATGCATCTCGTGATAGGTCCGTCCCTCGTCCTGCACCTCGATCAGCACCGGCGGGAAGGCGCCGGGAATGGAGGCCGAGGCGAGCAGGATGCGGCGGAACAGGGTCAGCGCCTGGGGGTGGCCGCTGGCGGCGATGGCGCCGATGTTCCAGACCACGGGGCGCTGCAGGTCGAGATTGGTGGTGCCGATCAGCAGCAGCCGCCCGCGGTGGTACTCGCTCGCAATGGCGTCCAACATGGCCGCATCCGTCTGCCGCTCGATCAGGCGATAGAGCGGCGAGGTATCGGCCAGCGCGATGTTGAACAGCAGCGCCAGGGGAATGCGCCGCAATTGCAGGATGTCGGGCGGCGCCACCTCGGTGAAGACCTCGCGCAGCTTGGCGTCATAGGCGGGGCCGAGGAAGGCGAAGGGTGCGATCAGCGCGCCGGCGGAGATGCCGGTGACGACGTCGAATTCCGGCCGGGTGCCCGATGCCGTCCAGCCGTTCAGCAGGCCGGCGCCATAGGCGCCGTTGTCGCCGCCGCCCGACACGGCCAGGAGATTCACCGTGGCCGGCGGGCCGGCGGGGCGCTGGCGCTGATGCGCCAGCATGGCCGCCACCTCCTGCCGCAACGCATCCGGCGGGCCGTCCGGCCAGAAGCGCGCATTGGGCAGGCCGAGGACGGGCAGGGTGATGACCGTCTCGGGCGCGGGCGCGTCCAGCCGCAGGATGGTCCCGCACCCCAGGAGGGCGGGCAGCAGACATAGCGCCGGCAGCAGCCGGCGCAGCGCGGCGCCGAGGGACAGCAGCAGCACCGGCATGAACGGCAAGATCCTTCCCTGGCAGCCTGGCTCAGAAGCGGGCGACCGCTCCGAAGAGCAGACGGCTGGCGGTGCCGTGCCCAGCCTGGCCAGGGCCGGTCGCCTCGCTGCCTCCATACAGGTCACGCCGGGTGAACAGATATTCCAGGCCGATGTCCAGCCAGCCGGTGTTCACCCGGCCATCCGCCCCCGCCTCGGCAAAGGGGCTCCAGATCAGGTTGGCGAAGGCCTGCAGCAACTCCCGGTTCAACGCCGTCGCCGCCGCGGAACCCGGGACATAAAGCCGCGCATAGGCGGGGAAATCCTGCCGCGACCAGGACCAGGAGAAATTGCTGCGCCATTGCGGCGCCCAGAAGCGCCGATAGGCGGCGGTCACGCCCCAGGTGGGGATCGGGTTCAGGCTGACGCCGGCCTGTGCGCCGGGCAGGCCGAGATTGCTGGCCGCATCGATGCCGCCGCTGCTGCCGAAGAAGTACCGCCCGATGCCCTCCCCGTAATAGCCGCCGAGGACGAACTCGTCGGGGCCGAACCAGGGGGACAGGATGCGCATGGGCATGCGGACATGGCCGGCCAGGCCCCAGCCGGTGGCATCCACGGTCTGCGACGCCACGCCGGCATTGGTCCCGGCGGTGCGGACCTGCAGCCCGCGCAGCAGGCCGCGCAGCCCCAGCTCCCAGCCCGCATCGCGGTAGGTCAGCCGGCCGAGGATGTCCGGCATGTGGTTGAAGGCCGGGCTCGCGCCGCCCTGCAGCCGGGCGGTCGGCGCGACGACGCCATCGGCCGAGACGAAATTGGTGTCCGGCGCCTCGAGGGAGGCCTGCCCGGTCAGCCCCGGCGCCAGCCGCCCGGTGACGCGCAGCTGCACCTGCCGCACGAAGGACTGGTTCAGGTTGGTGGCGTCGATGATGGTCTCGAACAGCCCCTCGTTCCACAGGCTGTTGGTGAAGCCGGCCAGCACCTTCAGCTGCTCCGGCCCGATCTCGGCCCAGGCCTGGCGCAGCCGGAAGACGGCGTTGTTCTCGAGCGCCGAGCCGCCGCCGAAATCGCCCTCCAGCCGCGTCTCCAGCGTGCCCCAGCCGGTCAGGCTGCGGGTGTCGACGCCGATGCGGCTGAACCGCCCGCTCATCCCGAAATCGCCGCCCTGCCGATCGGCGGCGCTGCCCCGCAGGGGGATGAGCGAGGGCGCCGGCGCATCGCTCTGGTTGCGGCCGCCGAAATCCTGCCAGCCGGTGACCTTGGCGAAGCCGTAGAGCCGCACCTGCGAGTCGACGCCGGGAACGCGGAAGGCGATGCCCGGCAGGTCGGAGCGGAGGGCGTCGCCGCCCTCCCCCATGAAATCCTGGCGGCCGACCGGGTCGGGCGGCGCCAGGCCGGGCACCGGCGCGGTCACGGCCGTCACCTTCGCCTGCGCCGCCTCCGCCTCCCGCCGCGCCGCGCGGGCCTCGGCGGCGGCGGCGCGGGCCTCGCGGGCGGCCGCCTCGGCCTCGGCCTGGGCGCCGAGGGGCGCGCCAGGGGGGGCGCCAAGGGGGGCGACAGGGCGCGAGGCCGGGACGGCGGCCCTGGCCGGGGCCTGGCGCGGCGGGGCGGCATTCCGCCGGTCCCGCGCCTCCAGCCGGTCGAGGCGACGCTGCAGCACCTCGAGCTGGCGGCGCAGCTCGGCATTGGTGAGGGCATCGTCGCCCTGCGCCCTGCCGGCCGAGATGCCGGCGAGGCCTGCCAGCAGCAGGGCCAAGCCGGCACGCGCGCCCCACCCGCCGCAGCTTGCGGCCAGCGGCGTCATCGCGGGGGCGAGGCGCGTCCGGCAGCGACGCCCTGCTCGAAGGCACGATCGCGGCTCTGCACGTGGCGGTCCCAGACGAAGCCGCCGGTGCCGCCGGCCGCGGCGCCGATCGCGGCGCCCAGGCCGGCATTGCCGGCCATGGCGCCGATCAGCGCGCCGCCGGCGGCGCCGCCGGCGGCGCCCGTCATGGTGCGTTGGGTGGTGGGGTCGAGGTCGGCGCAGGCCGCGAGGGAGAGGGTCGCAGCCAGCAGGCCGGCAGGGGCGAGGCGCAGCGTCATGGCGATGGCTCCTGGCTCAGCGACGGCTGGTGCGGCTGGCACGGCCGGCGGGCGTCGGCTGCGCCGGGCAGGGATAGGTGGTCGCGGCCCAGCGCATCAGGCCATCCACCGCCGGCTCGGCGCCGTATTGCGGGTTGCTGCGCGCCCAGGCGACGAAGGAGGCCTGGGCCGCATCGAAGCTCGGCGAGGGGTCCGGCAGGCAGAAGATCGGCGGCCGGCTGACCGAGATTTCCCGGTGGTACTGGCCGGCGCCGGTCATGAAGCCGCGGCAATAGCCGGTGGCGGTGGCGCCCGCCACGTCGCGCCCCTCGCTGGCGCAGGCCTCGGCGAGGGTGGCGGTGGTGGTGCCCTGGGCCGGCGCCTGCGCCAGGGCCGGGCCCGCCAGCAGCGCCGCAGCGCCGGCCGCCATCATCAGGGAAAGCCGCATGCCAATCTCCTTCCTGCATCCCATCCGCCCGGGGACCGCGCACCGCCGCCGGCGCACGACCCGGATCGCCCGGGACCTCGATCCCATGGCCGCCCGGTTGTCGGTTTGATCCGCGAAGGGCTCGGTCGCCCTCCCTGGATCCGGTGCGGCCATTCCTGCGTCGTTGCTATGGAAGGCTAAATCGGACGGCGGGGCCGGGCATTCGCTGCCGGTACCAGGGCTGTGCCGCTCGTCCCGTTCAACCGGTCCGCACCGTGGCCGAGCGCGGCGGGGGCTCCCCGGCGATGGCGCCCTGCCGCCCGCCACCCTGCCGGCCCGGCAGTCCCCGGCGCCGCCAGCAGCCCCTACCAGGTATAGGCCAGCGCCACCCCGCCGATGAACTGGTCGCGCGAGCCCCGCTGGACGATCGGGCTGCCGGCGACCTCGTCGGAGAGGCGCATGTAGGCCATGCCCGCGCCCAGGGTCCAATTGTCGCGGAACCGCCAGACGATGGCGGGCCAGGCCGTCAGCGTCGTGAAGCCGCCCTTGGGTTCGAAGGCGCGCAGGCCGCTCGCGGCGGCGCCGGCCGCGGAGACGCCGTAGAAGTAGCGGTTGTGCGCGGCCGAGGCGAAGCGCGTCACCAGGCCGGCCCCCACGAAGATCTCCCGCGACAGCGGCACCCAGAGGCTCGCCGAGGGGACGAGGGCGGCACCGCCATAATGGCCGGAGGCATCCGCCAGCACCGCCACGCCGGCCCTGGCGCGGAAGGGAATGCCATTCGTGTTGAAATAGGCCACGGTGAACCGCCCACCGAGTTCCACGCCCGCATCGAGGCTGCCGAGCGCACGAACCTGCCGATCCTCGGCGCCGGAGCGGCCGAAGCGGTAATTCAGCGCCGGGCCTGCCTGGAAGGTGGGGCTGTCGATCAGGTTCAACTCGGCGAAGGGGCCGGTGATGGCGGCGAAGCGCTCCCCGCCGAGCGAGACGCGGCCGACCGGCGCCGCCCCCCCTTCCAGTCGGCTGGAGCCGCTGTATTCCGGCGCGAAGCCGCCGCCGGCGCCGAGGAAGTTCGGCATGATGTCCGCGAAGGAGGGCTGCGCCGCGGCCGGATCCGGTCGCGCCATCGCCAGCAGGCCCATGGCGCAGGACAGCAACGCGACGCGCTGGCGGAGCTTGGTCGGCATCGGATGAAGGTTCCCCCGGGCGGGCGGCGCCCGCGGCGGCCGCCTGCCGCCACCAATGCCACCCGCTGCCATCGCCGGTGCCGCTGCTGGAATGCGCGGCACCGTGGTGGAACGCTTGGTACGGTGGCCATGGCCGCCGGGCATCCGCACCCGTCGTGCCGGCGACCGAGGCGCCAGCCCGTCTCCACCCAGGCTGGCTGGCGCCGCCCCGCCCGCCAGGGCCGCGCGGCGAACCGCCCCGGCGCGCGGCCGATGCCCCGCACGGCTAGGGCGTTTGCCGCCCATCTGCGGTCACGCAGGCTGCGCTGGTGGCCTGCGGCGTAGGAAGCGACGGAACGCCCCTTCTCCGTCGGCTCCCTCCAGGACGGCCGGGCTTCGGCCCCCTGCCCTATTCCACCGTGACGCTCTTCGCCAGGTTGCGCGGCTGGTCCACATCCGTGCCCTTCAGCACCGCCACATGATAGGCGAGGAGCTGCACCGGGATGGCGTAGAGGATCGGCGTCGAGAAGGCGCCGACCTTGGGCAGCTCGATCACATGCTCGGCGAAGCGCGAGAGCGGCGCCACGCCATCGGCATCGGTGAAGGCCATGATGCGCCCGCCGCGCGCCGCCGCCTCCTGCAGGTTGGAGGCGGTCTTCTCGAAGAGCGGCCCGGTCGGGCAAAGGGCGATCACCGGCACAGCGCTGTCGATCAGCGCGATCGGCCCGTGCTTCATCTCCCCCGCCGCATAGCCCTCGGCATGGATGTAGCTGATCTCCTTCAGCTTCAGCGCGCCTTCCAGCGCGATCGGGTAGAGGCTGCCGCGGCCGAGGAAGAGCACGTCCCGCGCCTTCGCCACCTCCGCCGCGAGGTCGCGGATCTGCGCATCCTGTTCCAGGATCTGCGCCGCCTGGCTCGGCACCTCGAGCAGCGCCTGGGTCAGCCGCCCCTCGTCGAGGGTCGAGAGCTCCCGCCGCGCCCGGCCGAAGCCGATGGCGAGGCAGGCCATGACCGCAAGCTGGGCGGTGAAGGCCTTGGTCGAGGCGACGCCGATCTCCGGCCCGGCCACGGTCAGCACCGCGCCGTCGCTCTCCCGCGCCATAGAGCTCTCGGGCACGTTGACCACCGAGAGCACCTTCTGCCCGCCCGCCTTCAGCAGCCGCAGCGCCGCCATGGTGTCCGCCGTCTCGCCGGACTGCGAGACCAGGATGGCGGCGCCGCCCTCGGCCAGAGGCGGGTCGCGGTAGCGGAACTCGCTGGCGACATCGGCATCCACCGGCAGCCGCGCCAGCTCCTCGATCCAGTAGCGGCCGACCGCGCCGGCGAGGAAGGCGCTGCCGCAGGCGGAGATGGTCAGCCGCGGCACCCGCGCCGGGTCGAAGGGCAGGCGCGGCAGGCGCACCTCGAGCGTCTTCGGGTCGAGATACTGTCGCAGCGTGTCGCCGAGCACCGCCGGATGCTCGTGCAGCTCCTTCTCCATGAAGTGGCGGTAGTTGCCCTTGCCCACCGCGGCGCCGGAGACGGCGGTGACCACCACCTGGCGCTCGACCGGCTGGTGCGCGGCGTCGAAGAACTGCGCCCCCTCGCCGTCCACCACGGCCCAGTCGCCCTCCTCGAGATAGGCGATGCGGCGGGTGAGCGGGGCGAGGGCCAGCGCGTCGGAGCCGACGAACATCTCGCCCTCGCCGAAGCCGATGGCGAGCGGCGCGCCCTGGCGGGCGCAGAGCAGCAGCTTCGGATGGCCGGAGAAGATGGCGGCGAGGGCGAAGGCGCCGTGCACCCGCTTCAGCGCCGCGGCGAAGGCCTCGCGCGGCGGGCTGCCATGGGCGAGGTAGTCGTCCACCAGCCGCACGAAGGTCTCGGTGTCGGTCTCGGTCTCGAAGACGGCGCCCTTGGCCTCCAGCTCGGCCCGCAGCTCGGCATGGTTCTCGATGATGCCGTTATGGACCACGCTGACCCGGCGGGTGGAATGCGGATGCGCGTTGCGCTCGGTCGGCGCGCCATGCGTCGCCCAGCGGGTATGGCCGATGCCGGTGGTGCCGGTCAGCGGCTCGCGCTCCAGCGCCGCGGCCAGGTTGCCGAGCTTGCCCTCGGCGCGCCGCCGCTCGATATGGCCGTTCACCAGCGTGGCGATGCCGGCGCTGTCATAGCCGCGATATTCCAGCCGCCGCAGCGCCTCCAGCAGCAAGGGCGCCGCCTCGGCCTTCCCCACGACCCCCACGATGCCGCACATCGCCCCTGATCCTCTTCGCTCGCCGCCGATCCCACCGCGTCAGGCCTTGCGTCCGCCGGCCTGCTTGCCCCTGAAGCCCCGCCCCGCCTTGGTCGCCTGGCGCCCGCGCGCGATGGCGAGGGCATCGTCCGGCACGTCCTCGGTGATGACGCTGCCGGCCGCGACCAGGGCGCGGTCGCCCACCCGGACAGGCGCCACCAGGGCGGTGTCGCTGCCGATGAAGGCGCCCGTACCGATGGTGGTGCGGTGCTTGTTCATGCCGTCATAGTTGCACGTAATCGTTCCGGCGCCGATGTTAGAATGCGCCCCGACCGTCACGTCACCGAGATAGGACAGGTGATTAACCTTCGCCCCCTCGGCGAGGCTGGCGGCCTTCAGCTCGACGAAATTGCCGACATGCGCCGCGGACCCCACCTCGGTGCCGGGGCGCAGCCGGGCGAAGGGGCCGATGATGGCGCCGCTGCGCACCACGCAGCCCTCGAGATGGCTGAAGGCGCGGATCTCGACCCCGTCCTCCACCGTGACGCCGGGGCCGAAGACCACGTTGGGCCCGATGCTCACATCCTGGCCGAGCCGCGTGTCCCAGGCGAGGAAGACCGTCTCCGGCGCGGTCAGGGTGGCGCCGCCGGCCATCGCCGCCGCGCGCAGCCGCGCCTGCATCCCCGCCTCGAGCCCGGCGAGCTCGGCGCGGCTGTTGGCGCCGGCCAGCTCCGCCTCCGCCGCCTCCTCGGCCACCACGCGGCGGCCATCGGCCACGGCGAGGCCGACGATGTCGGTCAGATAGTACTCGCCCTTGGCATTGTCGTTGCCGATGGCGTCCAGCCAGCGGCAGAGATCGCCCGCCGGGGCGCAGACCACGCCGGCGTTGCAGAGGCCGACCGCGCGCTCCGCCTCGCTCGCATCGGCCCATTCGACGATGCGCGCGACATCGCCCGCCGCATCCTGCAGCACCCGCCCGTAGCGGCCGGGATCCTGCGGGCGCATGGCGAGCAGGGCGAGGCCGACCCCCTCCGGCCCGGCCCGGCGCCGCACCAGCCGCTCGATGGTCGGGGTCTCGATCAGCGGGTTGTCAGCATAGAGCACCGCGACATCGCCGGGGAAGTCGCGCAGCAGCGGCGCCGCCTGGCGGGCCGCATGGCCGGTCCCCAGGCGCTCGGCCTGCACCACGGTGGCGTGCGGCGCGACGGCGCGCTCCAGCGTCAGCATGCCCGGCCCGACCACGACGACGATGCGCTCGAAGACCGGTTCGCAGGCGGCGAGGAGGTGGTTGATCATCGGCCGCCCCGCCACGGGGTGCATGGCCTTGGGCAAGGCGCTCCGCATGCGGGTGCCGAGACCGGCGGCGAGGATGATGGCGGCAGCGGGCATGGCGTCTCCGGGTATCGGCCGGGGCTGGCCGGGGCAAGGGAAGCTGGATCAAGAAGCTTTGCCAGGTGTGACCGGACCGGCCGCCCGGCGTCCATCGCCTGGCGCACAGCCCGGCCGTCTCACCCCTTGCCGGTCCGCGCCGGGATGTTCTAGGCCGGATCATGCCCCGTACCGCCGTCTTCGACCTCGACGGCACGCTGGTCGACAGCGCGCCCGACATCCACGCCGCCCTCGACCGCCTGGTGGCGGAAGAGGGCCGCCCGCCCTTCACCCGGGCGGAGGTGACTGGGATGATCGGCGACGGGGTCCGCGCCCTGATCGAGCGGGCCGCCGCCGCCCGCGACCTGCCCTTCTCCGAGGCGCTGCTGGCGCGCTTCACCGCCGACTACACGGCGCGGGCGGCGGAGGCGACGGCGCTCTTCCCCGGCATCGCCGCGGCGCTCGATGCGCTGGCGGGCCTGGGCTGGCGCCTGGCGGTCTGCACCAACAAGCCGGCGGCGGCGACCGCGGCGCTGCTGGCGGCGCTCGGCCTCGACGGCCGCTTCGCCGCGGTCGGCGGCGGCGACAGCTTCCCGGTGCGCAAGCCCGATCCGGGGCATCTGCTCGGGACGCTGGCGGCGGCCGGCGGCGATCCGGCGCGGGCGGTCATGATCGGCGACCACCGCAACGACGTGCTGGCGGCGCGGGGCGCCGGCCTGCCCTGCCTCTTCGCCGGCTGGGGCTACGGCACGCTCGCCATGGCCGAGGGCGCGGCCGGCATCGCCCGCAGCCCGGCGCAGCTAGTGCCGCTGCTGCGCGACCTCCTGCCCTGAGGGCAGCGCCTCGACCCCGGCCAGCACCACCCGGATGGTGCCGAACCAGCGGCTCGGCATCTCGATCCGCACCGGGATCGGCTCGCGGCCCGGCAGGGGGCGGGCGAACCAGACGGTCGCGGGCTGCGGCCGGCGCGCCTCCTCCGGGTCCTCCTCGCCGCGGCGGCCGGCCAGCAGCCGGCTCTCGAAGGCGCAGCGCAGCGCCGGCCCGGCGACGCCGCCTTCCGCCGGCAGGCTTTCCATCCCGACCGTCGTCACGCTGTAATCCGCCCGCCGCCGCCCGTCATAGACCGCCGCGGCGGCGTCGCAGCGGCCGGTGCGGGCGACGGTGCGGGTCAGCTTGGCCAGCGCCGAGAGCGCATCCATGGTGTTGCGGGTGAGGCCCTCCGGCACCGCCTCGCGATCCGCCTCGTTCGGCGGGTCGAGGGCCCGCAGCACCGGCTGCCCCGGGCTCGGCCAGTCCAGCGCCACCTCCCGCCGGCCGCCGCGCCAGATCCCCTCCACCCGGTAGCGGACCGGGACGGGCTCGCCGCCCTGCCAGCGCCCCTCGGCGCTCGTCACCTGGTCGCCGCGGCTGAGGACCCCGGCGAGGCCGGTGGTGCGGATATGGGTGCGGACCCGGTAGCGCGGCCCGTCGAGAGCGAGTTCCGCCTCGACATCCATCACCTGCAGCCCGGCGGCGCGGACGAGGTAATGGGCGAGCAGCGTCTCCGCCGCGGCCTGCGGGGCCGGGAGGGCGAGCAGGCCGGCCAGGCAGGCCGGGTGGAGCAGCCAGGAACGCGCCATGCGCCAGGATAGGGAGGGTCGCCGCAGCGCAGCAACCGCCGTGGTGCCGTCTGGCCATAACAGCCTGTCGAGCCGGCGCGCCGGCTGCGCTCCGGGGCCGGCTTGACTCCGCCCCGCCCGCCGCCTATTCCCCGGCCTCCCGGGCGCGTAGCTCAGCGGGAGAGCATTCGCTTCACACGCGAAGGGTCACAGGTTCAATCCCTGTCGCGCCCACCACCGCCCGCCCGAAACACCCCGCTTCTTCGCCTTGGCCATTGGTGACGCCCGGCTGCTGGACGCCTGTTCGGGCGCATCGGCCCGTGATGGCGTTGCCGACGGCCTGGAACGGTGGAGGGCGACAAGGCAGTGAGGCGGCGCCCCTCCGTCCTGCGCCACGATCTTCATAGCTCTGCTATCGGCCGCACGCTCCGAAGCGTGCGGCAGAGGGATGACAGGCAATGCCGCCAGCCGTCGTCATCGGCACCGGCAATGCCGCCGGGCGGACCGGCCCCGCGGCACCGTCGGCAGTCTCGGTCGTCTCAGCCCTTGGCCATGGCGCAGGCGCCGTCGGCGATCGGGCGGAAGGATTGCTCGGCCGAGGTCTCCGCCAGCACGCTGTAGACATCCCCCGGCCCGCGGCTGTCCTTCGGCTTCTTCACCTCGAACAGATAGGTCGGGTGCAGCTTGCGTCCGTCCTTGCGGATGCTGCCGGCGCCGAAGCAGTCGTCATCGGTGGGCAGGGCTTTCATCGCCGTCACCGTGTCGCGGCCGGAGGCCTTGGCCTTGGCGACCCCGATCGAGGCCACGGCCTTCAGATAGTGCAGCAACCCCGCATAGTCGCCGGCATGGTTGTGGCACGGAAAGGTCTCGGGCGGCAGCTGGCCCTTCACCCGGCCCATGAAGGCGCGGGTGCGCGGGTTGAGGTCCCAGTAGAAGGTCTCGGTCTGGGTCAGGCCCTGCGCCGTCGGCAGGCCGAGCGCCATGACGCTGTTGATGTAGCCCGTGAGGCCGACGAAGCGGCGGCCCGGCTTCATCAGCCCGAATTCCTGCGCCTGCTTCACCGCATTCACGAAATCCGTGCCGGCGCCGAGGAAGGCGACGACCTTGGCGCCGCTCGACTGCGCCTTGAGCAGGAAGGCGGAGTAGTCCGTGGTCTCCGGGAAGGGATAGCTGATCGATCCCAGCACCTTGCCACCCGCGCCCTCGACCGAATGGGTGGTGTCGGCCTGCAGCATCTGGCCGAAGGCGTAGTTCGGCGTGATGAAGAACCAGCTGTCCCAGCCCTGCTTCACCAGCGGCGCGCCGGTGGCATGGGAGAGGCACCAGGTGTCGTAGCTCCAGTGGATGGAGTTGGGGCTGCAATACTCCGAGGTCAGCGCCGAGGTCGCCGCGCCGGTGTTGATATGCGCCTTGTCCTTGGCCTCGATCACCGATTTCAGGGCGATGGCGAGCGCCGAATTGCTGACGCCGAGCACCATGTCGACATTGTCGCGGTCGAACCACTGCCGGGCGATGGAAAGCCCGACATCCGACTTGTTCTGGTGGTCGGCGACGAGCAGCTCGACGGGGATGTCCGGGTGGGAGGCGGTGAACTCGCGGATCGCCTGGCGGGCGCAGACCACGCTCGTCGGCCCGGCGATGTCGCGATAGGCGCCCGACATGTCGTGCAGGATGCCGATGCGGATGGTCTCTTCCGGTCGGCGGGCCTGGGCATGGACGAGGCGGCTGGCACCGGCCGTGGCGAGCAGGCTGGCGCCGAGGATGGCGCGGCGTTGGATCATGGTGTCCTCCCGTGGAGGGCCGCGGGGCCCTCTTGGGCAGGAGCCTAGAGCGTGATCGCCTGAGGTGGAATCACCGAAGGCAGGCCTCACGCGACCAAACCACGGGCCGCGAACCGGCGTGCGCGGATCGTGGCCTGGGGCCGATCGCCGCGGGGCGTGGACGCCCCGGCCGGCAGGAGAGGCGCGGCCGGGCGCATCCGCCCGGCCGCGCCGATCAGTTCTGCTGCGCCGGCGGGGCGGGCGGCGGCGCGCCCGGGCCGCCCTGGCCCCCCGGCCCGCCATGACCGCGGTGATGGTGGCGGTCCCGCGGCGGGGGCGGCGGCAGGCGCGGCACCTCGTCCCGCGTGATGGCGCCGTCGCCATTGGCGTCGAGGGCGCGGAAGCGCGCCTCGGCCATCGGCCGGATCTCCTCCAGCGTCACCACCCCGTCGCGGTTGGCATCGAGGGCGCGGAACATCATGCCGAGCATGCGCTCGCGATCCGGCCCCTTCGGCCCGCGGCCCAGTCCCGGCCCATGCTCCGGCATGAGGCGCAGGCTGGCCATCTCCTGGATGGTCAGGCTGCCGTCACGGTCGGGATCGGCGGCGGCGAAACGCTGCTGGATCACGGCCCAGGCCTCGTCCCAGGTGACCTTGCCGTCCTTGTTCGTGTCGAACTGGTTGAACATCGCCTGCGGGCCGCGATCGGCGCGTGGCCGGCGCGGGCCGCCGCCGGGCGGGCCGGGGGGCGGCGGGGCGGCGGCGGGGCCGCCCGGCGGGGGCGCGGCGGGCGCCGGCGTCTGCGCCAGGCCGGGCGCCACGGCCAGGGCCATCAAGGCCGTACTCAGCAATGCCGTGCGAAGCGTGATCATCGGCAGATCCTCCTCTCGGGCCCCAACGGGCCATCCACCACCGAGATGCACGGCGCATGTAACCGAAGCATGACAAGGGCGGCGCCACGACGTGAGGAAGCGTAACGGCCCGGCAGGCGATCGGCCGCCCCAAGCCCCCCCTTCCGGCCTCAGCGCCGCGGCGTCCCCGGCTCGCCGAGATCCCACCACAGCCCGGCGAAGGCGCGGATGCCCTGGCGTGCCGGCCCCAGCAGCAGGTGCTCGTCCGGCCCGTGCTGCTTGCAGCCATTGTAGCTGTGCGGCACCCAGACCATGGGCAGGCCGAGCTGGTCGGCGAAGACGTCGCCCGGCAGCCCGCCGGAGCTGTTGGGGATCACCTGCACCCGCGCCTCCAGGCTCCGCTGCATGCTCTCCTGCGCCCAGAGCACCCAGGGATGATCGGGCGCGGTGCGGGCCGCCGCCATGCGCACCCCGGCCTTCTCGATGGCGATGTCGGCGAAGCCCGCCGCATCCAGGTGGCGCCGCAGCGCCGCCTCGAAGCCGTTCGGATCGGTGTCGGCGATGTAGCGGATATGGCAGGTGGCGCGCGCCCAGGGCGCGACGGCGTTCATCGGGTTCTCCGGCTGGCCGCTCAGCATCGCCAGCAAGATGAAGCTGTTCCAGCCATAGATTTTCTCGGCCGCGGTCAGGCCGGGCTCGCCCCAGTCCGGGTCGATCGCCGCCGCCCCCTCCCCGCCGCCCACCGGGCAGCCGGCCAGCGCCGCCCGCACCGCCGCCGGCACGCCGTTCCGCGGCAGCCAGTCGCGCACCAGGATTCGGCCCCTGGCGTCGCAGATGGCGGCGATGGCATGGCCGAGGCGGATCGCCGGATCGGGCGTCAGACCACCCCAATGGCCGGAATGCACGCCGCCCTGGCGCAGCGCCAGCACCAGGTCGAACTGGAAGATGCCGCGGTTGCCGGTGGCGATGGTCGGCAGATCGGGCTCCACCCGCGGCCCGTCGGAGGCGATCAGCACATCGGCGGCCAGCAGGTCCTTGTGGGCCTCGGCGAATTCCTGCAGCCCGCGCGAGCCGCGTTCCTCCGCCATCTCGAGCAGCAGCTTGACGTTGCAGCCGAGCCTGCCGCCGCGCTCCGCCAGCACCGCCTCCAGCGCCGCGAGGTTGATGGCGTGCTGGCCCTTGTTGTCGGCGGTGCCGCGGCCATACCAGCGGTCGCCCTCCTCGGTGAGGGTCCAGGGCACGAGCCCCTTGCGCCATTGCGCGTCGAGGCCGCGCACCGTGTCGCCATGGCCGTAGAGCAGGACGGTCGGCAGGGCCGGGTCCTCGATCCGCTCGGCGGTGAGGATGGGGCCGAAGCCCTCCAGCGGATTGGGATGGATGGCGACCGCGAAGCCCATCCGCTCCACCCAGGGCTGGATCGCCTGGCGCAGGTAGCGCTCGAGCTCGGGGGCGAATTCCGGCTCCTGCGCGGTGGAGGGGATGGCGACGAGGTCGGCGAGCAGCGCCTTGAAGCGGCCCTCGTCGAAGAAGGCGGCGGCGCGGGCGATGGCGCCTTCGCGGCTTGGCATGCGGACCCCCGGATCGGTATGGGCTGGGGCCCGCAGTCTGCCGCCGAAGCGTCCGCGGCGCGAGGGGGGGCCGGCGCCCCCCCCTGCCCGTCTCACCGGAACGGAATGGCGTACATCAGCCCGCCGCCGGTCCAGAGCCCGTTCAGCCCGCGCGGCAGCTTCAGCGGGCTGTCCTTGCCGACATTGCGCTCGAAGATCTCGCCGTAATTGCCCACCGCCTTGATGGCGGTCAGCATCCAGCGGTTGTCGAGGCCGAGGCGCGAGCCGAACTCGCCGCTGCTCCCCAGCAGCCGCTGCGCCACCGGGTTGGCGCCCTTCGCCTGCTCCTCGGCATTGGCGGCGGTGATGCCGGCCTCCTCCGCCTCGACCAGGCCGTAATGCACCCAGGCCACGATGTTCGACCACTGCTCGTCGCCGTTGCGGGTGAAGGGGCCGAGCGGCTCCTTCGAGATGGTCTCGGCCAGCACCATGTAGTCGGCCGGCTTCGGCGCCACGCTGATCGCGCCGGCCAGCGCCGAGGCATCCTGCGTCATGGCGTCGCAGCGGCCGGCGAAGAAGGCCTGGTACATGGTGTCCGGCCGCTCGAAGACCACGGGCTGGATCTGCATCTTGCGCGCCCGCGTCATGTCGCCGAGCGTCACCTCATGCGTCGTGCCCTGCGCCACGCAGATGGTCGCGCCGTTGAGGTCGGCCACCTTGGCGACGCCGGCCTCGCGCTTCACCGCGAAGCCCTGGCCGTCGTAGAAATTCACCGGCCCCTGGTTGAGGCCGATCGAGGCGTCGCGCAGGAAGGTCTGGGTGGAGTTGCGCAGCAGCACATCGATCTCGCCCGACTGCAGCGCGGTGAAGCGGTTCTGCGCCGTCAGCGGCACGAAGCGCACCTTCGTCGCATCGCCGAGCACGGCGGCGGCGATGGCGCGGCAGTAATCGACGTCGAGGCCCTTATAGGCGCCCTGGCTGTCCGGGGTGGAGAAGCCGGCGAAGCCGGTGGAGACGCCGCAGGCGAGCTGGCCGCGCTGCTTCACCGTGTCGAGCGTCGCGGCGCCGGCCGGCGCGGCAAGGGCGGCGCCGGCGAGCAGGCCGGCGGCGAGGATCAGGCGCTTCATGAAACGGGTCTTCCTCCTGTGTCGGATGGGATCAGCGCGGCAGGCCGGCGAGGGCGGCATCCACCGCCTCGCCCAGCCGCTCCACGATGAGGTCGATCTCCTCGGGCGCGACGATGTAGGGCGGCGCCAGCAGCACATGGTCGCCGCGCACCCCGTCCAGCGTGCCGCCGCCGGGATAGCAGGCGAGGCCGCGGGCGAAGGCCTCCTGCTTGATGCGCGCATGCAGCGTCAGCGCCGGGTCGAAGGGGCGCCTGCCGGCGCGGTCCTCGACCAGCTCGATGGCGCGGAACAGGCCGCGGCCGCGGATGTCGCCGACATGGTGGTGGTTGCCGAAGCGCTCCGCCAGGCGGCGCTGCAGGCGCTCGCCCATGGCGACGACATTCTCCAGCAGTCCCTCCTCGCGGATTACCCGCTGCACCTCGAGCGCGGCGGCGCAGGCGAGCGCATGCGAGAGATAGGTATGGCCGTGCTGGAAGGCGCCCGAGCCGCGGGCGATGGCCTCGACGACGCGGCCGGCCACGAGCACCGCGCCGATCGGCTGGTAGCCGCCGCCGAGGCCCTTGGCGATGGCCTGGATGTCGGGCGCGATCCCCTCCTGCTGCCAGGCATGCAGCGTGCCGGTGCGGCCCATGCCGCTCATCACCTCGTCGAGGATCAGCAGCGCGCCGTGCCGGTCGCAGATGGCGCGTACGGCGCGGAAATAGCCGGCCGGCGCGGGCACGCAGCCGGCGGTCGCGCCGACCACGGGCTCGGCGATGAAGGCGGCGACATTGCCCGGGCCGAGGCGCTGGAACTCCGCCTCCAGCTCGTCGGCGAGGCGGGCGACATAGGCGGCCTCGTCCTCCCCCGGATGCTGGCCGTGATAGGCGAAGGCGGGCGAGACATGGCTGAAGGCGGGCGAGAGCAGCGGCGCATAGGGCGCCTTGCGCGCCGCGTTGCCGCCGGCCGAGAGCGCGCCGAGGGTGTTGCCGTGGTAGCTCTGGCGGCGGGCGATGAAGCGGGTGCGCGCCGGCTGGCCGGTCTCGATGGCATATTGCCGCGCCAGCTTGATGGCCGCCTCCACCGCCTCCGAGCCGCCGGCGACGAAATAGGCCTGGGCGAGGCCGCCCGGCTCCGCCCCGACCAGCTCCTCGGCCAGGTCTTCCGCCGGCGCGTTGGTGAAGAAGCCGGTATGGGCGTAGCAGAGCTGCCCGGCCTGCCGCTGGATCGCCGCGACGATGCGCGGATGCTGGTGGCCGAGGCAGGAGACGGCGGCGCCGCCGGAGGCGTCGATCACCTCCCGCCCGCCTTCCTCGACCAGCCAGATGCCGTGGCCGCCGATGGCGCGCGGCGGCACGGCGCGGGAGGAGCGGTGCAGCACGCGGCTCGGCCGCGGCGGGGCTTCGGTGACGGCGGCGGTCATGATGAGGTCTCCGGATCGGGCAGGTATTCGGCGAGCGCGGCGAGGCGCGCCTCGGTGGCGCGCAGCCGGGCGAGGGCCGGCTCGCCGCCGAGCGCGAAGCAGGCGGCGGCCAGCGCCTGGGCGGTGGCGAGGGCGCCGGTGAGGCTGGGGAAGAAGCCCGGGCCGGCCGCCGCCTCGAAGAGCAGGAGGTGCTCGGCCCCCTCGGCGATGGGCGCGGCCGGCGCATCGGCCAGCACGACCAGGCGGCAGCCGGCCTCGAGCGCGACGCGCGCGGCGCGCAGGCTCTGCCGCGAATAGGGCGCGAAGCCGATCACGACCATGGCGTCGCCGGCGGCCAGCGCGCCGAGATCGAGATCCTCCGGCCCGGCGCCGCCGACCAGCGCGATATCGGCCGGCCGGAAGAGCCGGAGCTGGTAATGCAGCAGCTGCGCGATTCCGCGGCAGGAGCGGAAGCCCGCCACCCAGATGCGGGGCGCCGCGTGCAGGGCGCCGGCGGCGGCGGCGATCGGCGCGGCCTCGAGGCCGCCGAGGCTCGCCGCATCGGCCTCCAGCAGCCGGGCGGGAATGTCCGCCGCGGTCGGGGGCGCCGAGGCGGGCGAGACGCGGCGCGAGAAGGGGGTGGCCGGCGGCCGCCGGGTCTCGATCAGCGCCGCGCGCAGCCCGTCCCAGCCGGCATAGCCGAGCGCCTGGGCCAGCCGCGTGAAGGTGGCAGGGCTGGCGCCGGCGGCGGCGGCGAGCTCGCGCATCGAGCGGGTGGCGGCATCGAAATCATGGCGCGCGACGAAGCGCGCCGCGGCCTGCAGCCGGGGCGGCAGGCCGGGAAGCGCCCGGCGCAGCGCGGCGATGGGCTGGTCCTCCACCATAATCCACATGTCTCATAGGCCACACCATCTCGCAACAGATGTTTCATCGCGCCGCCGGCGCAGCCTCCCGCGTCGGGGATACCCAGCACGCCGCAACGGCGATACCGTCGCGGCGTGCCCGGATGCACGGATCGGCCGCCATGGATGGGTCGCCACGGAAGGAAGGGCCGATGGGAAGCATGGCCGCGGCAGCACCACCGGATAGCGAGCAGTCGTTCGCGGAGGTCCTGGCCGACCAGGCGATCTACCTGCTCGATGCCGAGGGCCGCGTCACGCACTGGAGCGAGGCGGCGGCCCGGTTCACCCGGCACGCCGCCGCGGATGTCCTCGGCCAGGATTTCGCCCGCCTGTTCGGCGAGGAGGAGCGCGCCGCCGGCCTGCCCGCCGCCCTCCTCGCCGAGGCGGGGCGCAGCGAGCGCCACTGGATCAAGGGGTGGTACAGCCGCGGCGACGGCACCCGCGCCCGCACCCTCACCCTGGCGCAGGCCATGCGGGACGCGGCGGGCCGGCTGGCCGGCTTCGCCATGGCGGCCTGGGACCCGGAGGCCTGGGCGCCGCTGCGCGACCGGCTGACGGAGAGCGAGCGGCGCTTCCGGCTGCTCGTCCAGGGCGTGGTCGACTGCGCCCTCTATATGCTCGACACCGAGGGGCATGTCAGCAGCTGGAATGCCGGCGCCGAGCGCATCACCGGCTTCACCGCCGCCGAGGTGCTCGGCACGCATGTCTCGCGCTTCCATACGCCCGAGGACCGGCAGCGCGACCTGCCGGCGCGGGTGCTGGCCATGGCGGTGCGGACCGGACAGTTCGCGGGCGAGGGCTGGCGGCTGCGCCGCGACGGCACCCGCTTCTGGGCGCAGGTCACCGTCCAGCCGGTGCATGACGACCAGGGCCGGCTGATCGGCTTCGCCAAGCTCACGCGCGACGTCACCGAGCGGCGGCGCGCCGAGCAGGCTCTGCGGGAGAGCGAGCGGCGCTTCCGCCTGCTGGTCGAGAGCGTGACCGACTACGCCATCTTCATGCTCGATCTCGACGGGCGGGTCAGCAATTGGAATGCCGGCGCCGAGCGTCTCGTGGGCTATGCCGCCAGCGAGATCCTCGGCCAGTCCTATGCGCGCTTCTTCACCGAGGAGGACCGGGCGGAGGGCCTGCCGGCGCGGGCCCTGGTCGTCGCCGCCGGCGAGGGCCGCTTCGAGGCCGAGGGCTGGCGGGTCCGCAAGGACGGCGCGCGCTTCTGGGCGAGCGCGGTGACCGCGGCGGTGCGCGAGGACGGGAAGCTCGCCGGCTTCGTCAAGATCACGCGCGACGCCACCGAGCGCCGCGCCGCGCAGGAGGCGCTCGAGGAGATGCGCGAGCAGCTCGCGCAGTCGCAGCGGCTCGAGGCGATCGGGCAGCTCACGGGCGGCGTGGCGCACGATTTCAACAACCTGCTGCAGATCATCGGCGGCGGCCTCCGGCTGATCGAGCGGCGGGTGCCGAAGGAGGCGCTGCAGGCCGGCGAGATCCTGGCCAGCCTGCAGGCGGCCACCGCCCGCGGGGCGGCGCTGACCCGCCAGCTCCTCGCCTTCTCCCGCCGCCTGCCCATGCAGAGCGAGGCGATCCGCACCGCCGAACGGGTGCAGGAGGCGGCGAGCCTCGCCGCGCGGTCGATCCCCCGCGAGATCCGGCTCGAGGTCGCGGTGCCGGATTCGCTCTGGACGGTGGTGGTCGATCCCACCCAGTTCGAGCTGGCCCTGATCAACGTCGCCATCAATGCGCGGGACGCCATGCCGCAGGGCGGGCTGCTGCGCTTCGAGGCGGAGAACCGCCTGCTCGACGATCGCCGGCACGGGCTCGAGGGCCGCTACGTCGCCGTCCGGGTCAGCGATACCGGCACCGGCATCCCGAAGCACCTGCTCGATCGCGTGCTGGAACCCTTCTTCACCACCAAGCCCGTGGGCCAGGGCACCGGGCTCGGGCTGAGCCAGGCCTATGGCTTCGCCAAGCAGTCCGGCGGCACGCTGGCGATCGACACCGAGCCGGGCCGCGGCACCACCGTCACCTTCTACCTGCCGGCCTGCGCGGAGGCGGCGGCGCCGGTCCAGGCGGCCCGGGCGGAGCCGGCGGCCGGCCCGCCGCCGCTCCGCGTGCTGCTCATCGAGCAGGATGACGCGGTCGGGCGGCTCGCCGCCGGGCTGCTCGAGGAGGCCGGCCATGCGGTGACGACCGTGCCCGACCCGGAGGCCGCGCTCGACCGCCTGGAACGGGCGCCGGACGGCACGGACCTGCTCTTCGTCCACACCCTCCTGCCGGGCGAGACGCAGGGCCTCGAATGCCTCGCGGCGATCCGCCGGCGCTGGCCGGCGCTGGCCATCTTGCTGGCCACCGGCGCCATCATGCCCGGGAACGAGGGCCTCGCGCCGGCCATGCCGGTCATCCAGAAACCCTATGGCGAGGCCGAACTCGCCCGCGGCCTGGCCGAGGCGCTGCAGGCGGTACAGGGCGGATAGCCCCGCCCGGCAGCGCCTCTTCTGCCGCGCGACTGGCCGCGGGCGCGCCGATACTTGGCGGCCCGGACCCCCGGCGGCCCGTTACTGGCGGCCCGTTACTGGCGGCTGCGCGGGCGCGGCGCCCGAGAGGCAGGACGGCGAAACCGTCCCGCGCCCGGTCTCAATGCTCGGCGCGCCAGCGCAGGAAGGCGGCGAGTTCCGGCAGGCGCTGCGGCGCGCCGGCCGGGCCGGTGAGGCGCAGGCCGATCTCCGGCGCCTCGGCGACCGGCCGCGCCCCGATCCGCAGGTCGAGCGCGCCCCGGCCGAGCTCGATCCCGCCGCTCGCCACCGCCTCGCCGGCCCCCTCGGTCAGCAGCCGCGTGCCGTCCAGCACCGCCCGGCCCTCCGCCAGCCGCAGCACCCCTTCGAGGCGCTCGAAGGCGGTGGCGCCGCCGGCGAGGGCCCGCCGCATCGCCGCCTCGGCCGGCCGCAGATCGGTGATGCCGGCGGCCGCCTGCAGGGCCGGCAGGTCGAAGCCCAGCAGCATGCCGTCGCGCAGCGCGACCGTCGCCTCGCCGTCGAGCGTCGCCAGCAGCGCCGCCATGCTGTGCCCGGAGGCGGCGAGCCGGACCTGCCCCTCGGCCCGCCCGGCGCTGAGGTCGAGCGGCAGATCGAGCAGCGGGCCGGTGATGATCGCATCAGCGAGCGTCGCCTCGAGCCCGAGGCGTGGCGGCGCCACGGCCCCGTCCACCGTCAGCGCGCCCTTCAGCGTCCCGCCCCCGAGCCTCGCCTGCAGCCCCTCCAGGCGCAGGCTGCCCTCGGCGAGCCGGAGCGTGCCGGCCGCCTGCTCCAGCACCGGACGGCCCAGCGCCTCGATCCGCGCCGCCTCCAGCGCCAGCTCGGCATCCAGCGCGCCGAGCCGGTCGAGGCGCAGCGGCTCGGTGCCGCGCAGGGTCAGCTCCGGCAGCGGCAGGGTCTCGGCGGCGAAGCGGCCGGTCAGCCGCGGCCGGGGGCCATCGAGCGCGAGCGCCACCTGGCCGCGCCCCCGGAAGCCGCCCGCCACCAGGTCGAGATGCTCCGCCGTCACGGTCCGGCCCTGGCCGGCGAGGCCGAGGATCGCCGAGAAGGAGCCCGGTCCGAGCCAGGCCACCGCCTCGCCGAGCAGCGGCGCCAGCAGCCGCGGCGCGCCGGGATGGCGGAGGGTGAGGGTGCCGCTGCCGCGGCGCTGCACCGTGTCCAGCGTGCCGCCCGCCTCGGCGCGCAGCGCGCCGAGATCGCCCTCGGCCCGGAGCGCCAGCGCCTCCGGCACGCCATTCGCCGCAAGCCTGAGGGTCAGGGGCTGGGCGAGCAGCGGCGCCAGGCCGGACCACTCCGCCGGCAGCAGCGGCAGCAGCGCCGCCCCCGCCCCGCTCAGCTCGAGATTGGCGTCGGAGAGCCGCGGCGGCGCGCCGAGCTGCACCGCGCCGGAGGCGGCGACATCCATCTCGCCGCTGCGCAGCGCCAGCCGCCGCAGCGTCGCGCGGCCATTCTCGAGCGCCGCGTCGAAGGCCGCCCGATCCGCCGTCAGGTCGCGCCAGACCACCTTGTCGGCGGCGAGGCGGAGATTGAGGTCGAGGCCGGCGAGACGGGCATTGAGGCCCGCGGCGTCCGGCAGCCGCGGCAGCACGCCGTTGAGGTCGAGCCGGTCGATGGCGAGGCCGAGGCCGAGGGCGGGGCGCGCGCCGCCCTGCCGCCAGACGCCGTTGCCGGTGAGCCGCGCCCCGTCGATGCTGGCGGCGAGGTCGGAGACCACCGCCTCGGCGCCCTCGAGCGTCAGCTTGAAGCGCCCCTCGGCCTCGCGCAGCCGGGAGGGATCGGTGCCGGCGAGCGGCAGGCCGAGGGCGGCGAGCGTGTCGCGGATGGTCCTGCCCTTGAAGCGGAGCGCCAGCTCCATGCGCGGGCCGGCCGTGGCGCCGGCCACCTCGATCTCGGTCTCGCCCGGCAGCAGGGCGGAGACGTCGGAGAGCGAGAGCCGCTCGCCCTCCAGGAAGAAGGCGCCGCGGAGCCGCCGCAGCGGCAGGCCCGCGAAGCCGGTCGCCTCGGCGGAGAGGTCGATGCTGACCGGGACCGCGGCCGGCAGCGCATAGCCGCGCGCCCCGCGCAGGGCGGCGACCCAGGCATCGAGATCGAGCCGGCCGGCGGCGAGGGCGATGTCGAGCCGCGTATCGGGCGCGAGGCGCAGCGTCGCGGCGCCGCGCGCCGCCTGGCCGCCGATCTCGATGTTGAGGCCGTCGGCGGCGATCAGGTCGGCGGCGGCGGTGAGGCGCCCGGTCGCCCGCCAGGCGCCGCCGGGCACCGGCATGAGGGCGGCGAGATCGCTGCCGCTCGCCTCCACGCGCCCCTCGAAGCCGCCCTCCGGCGCCAGCATGCCGCGGGCCGAGAGGGTGGAGCCGGCGCCCGAGAGGGTGAGGTCGAGCGGCGCCACGCCGTCGAAGCCGGCGCGGCCGAGCTGCACCGCGACGCGCGCCGCATAGCCGCGCCAGGCGAGGTTCCCCTCCGCGACCACTGCCTGCACCGGGCCGCCGGTGACCAGGCGGGCATTCACCGCCTCCGCCTGCAGCCCGCCGAGGCGCAGCCGGCAATCCTCCAGCTCCGCCTCGAGCGGCCCGATCCAGGGCGGCACGCGGAAGCCCGGCAGGGCGACGGGCGGCCAGGGCAGGGCGATGTCGCCGCCGACGAGGGCGATCTCGCGCGGCTCCAGCCGGCCGGCGAGCAGCGCGCCGAGATCGAGGCGAAGCCGCATGCTGCGGGCGGCGATGCTGAGGCCGTCCCCCGCCGGGCCGATCGAGACGTTGCGCGCCTCCACCCGCGGCTGCGGCAGCAGCACCAGGGTGATCGGGCCGTCGAGGCGCACGGGGCGGCCGAGCCGGCCGCTCGCCAGCTCGGCGAGCTGCGGCCGCCAGGATTCCCAGTCGAGCAGCCGCGGCACGCTGAAGAGCGCCGCGACGAGCAGCAGCAGCAGGCCGAGCAGGGCGAGGAGAACGCGCCGGATCATCGCGGGCGGCCCTGCCCCCCTGCCCGGCCTCTCGCCTGGCCTCCCGCCTGGCCCCTCACCCGGGCGGCGCGGTGGCGGCCCGGCCCGGGCTCCGCCTCAGACAGGGTGGCCCCCGGGCAGGTCCGCGGGCGGGCCCCAGCCGCCGCCGCCCGGCGTCTCCAGGCCCAGCACATCGCCAGCCGCGAGCTCGGCGCTGCCGGCATTGCCCGGGATGGGGTCGATGCGCCCATCCGCGCGCTCCACCCATTGCCGCCCCGGCGCGCCATCCGCCCCGCCCGCCAAGCCATGCGGCGCGACGTTGCGCCGCGAGGCGACGATCACCGCCTGCATCGGCTGCAGGAAGCGGATGCGCCGCCGCGCGCCGTCGCCGCCGCGCCAGCGCCCGGCGCCGCCGGAGCCGCGGCGGATGGAGAATTCCTCGAGGCGGACGGGGTAGCGCAGCTCCAGCACCTCCGGATCGGTCATGCGGGTGTTGGTCATGTGCGTCTGCACCGGCCCCCAGCCATCGAAGCCGCCGCCGCCCGGCAGCGGCCCGGCGCCGACGCCGCCGCAGACGGTCTCGTAATATTGGTACCGCGCATCGCCGAACAGCACGTTGTTCATCGTCGCCTGGGCCGAGGCGCAGGCCCCGAGGGCGGCGAGCAGGGCGTTGCAGGTGACCTGGCTCACCTCGGTATTGCCGGCGACCACCGCCGCGCCGGGATGCGGCGAGAGGAAGCTGCCGGGCGGCACCCGGATCTCCAGCGGCGTCAGGCAGCCATCGTTCAGCGGGATCTCCTCGCCCACCAGGGCGCGGAAGCAGTAGAGCACCACCGCGCGGCAGACCGCGGCCGGGGCATTGAAATTGCTCGGCCGCTGCTCGCCCGTGCCGGTGAAGTCGATCACCGCCCGGCGCCCTTCCCGGTCCACCCGCACCGCGACCCGGAGCGGCGTGCCGTCATCCAGCCGGGTCTCGAAGGCGCCGTCCTGCAGCCGGTCGAGGACGCGGCGCACGCTCTCCTCGGCATTGTCCATGACGTGCCGCATATAGGCCCGGACGGTGTCGAGCCCGAAGGTCCCGACCGCCCGCCGCAACTCCTGCACGCCCTTCTCGTTGGCCGCGACCTGCGCCTTGATGTCGGCGACGTTCACGTCCGGGCTGCGCGCCGGATAGGCCGCGCCGGCGAGCAGGGCGCGGAACTCGGCCTCGCGGAAATGCCCCTGCTCGACGAGGAGGAAATTGTCGATCACCACCCCCTCCTCCTCCAGGCTGCGGGACTCGGGCGGGGTGGAGCCGGGGGTCAGGCCGCCGATATCGGCATGGTGGCCGCGCGAGCCGACGAAGAACAGGATCTCCTCCCCCGCCGCGTCGAAGACCGGGGTGATGACCGTGATGTCGGGCAGGTGCGTGCCGCCGTTGTAGGGGTTGTTCAGCGCCACCACGTCGCCCGGCCGCAGGGGCGCGGCGCTGGCCGGGCCGCGCAGCCGGATCACCGTCCGCACGCTCTCGCCCATGGCGCCGAGATGCACCGGCACGTGCGGCGCGTTCGCCACCAGCGCCCCGGTCGCGTCGAACAGGGCGCAGGAGAAGTCCAGCCGCTCCTTGATGTTCACCGAGAGGCTGGTGTTCTGCAGCACCGCCCCGGTCTGCTCGGCGATGCTCATGAAGAGGTTGTTGAACAGCTCCAGCATCACCGGGTCCGGCCGGCCGGTGGCCGAGACCCGCGCCGCCTCGCGCGGGCTGGTGCGGCGGAGGACGAGGTGGTTGAGCGGCGTCACCTCGGCGGTCCAGCCGGGCTCGACCACGGTGGTGGCATTCGCCTCGCGGAGCAGCGCCGGACCGGCGAGGCGGTCGCCGGCCAGCAGCGAATCGCGGTCGAAGACCGGCGCCGCGGCCTCGGCGCCGCCGGTGAAGAGCGGCACGGTGTCGAGCGGTGCCGGCGCCTCCCCCGGTGGCCGCGCGGGCAGCCGCGCCTCCGCCACCGCCTCGCCGGCCGCGATGACCTCGGCGATGCAGGCCTCGACCACCACCTCGCGCTCCGGCGTGGCGAAGCCGAAGCGCTGGCGATGCGCCGCGGTGAAGGCCTGCAGCACCGCGGCATGGCTGCCGAAGGGGATGGGCAGGAAGCTGTCGGTCCCGGCATAGCGCAGGTGCAGCCGGCGCTCGACGCGGATGCGCTCCGGCGCCGCGCCCTGGCGCAGCAGCTCCTCCCGCCCCGCCGCCGCCAGCGTATCGAGCCGCGCCGCGAGATCCGCCATGCCGGCCTCGGCGAGCGGCGCCTCCACCGCGGCCTCGCGGATCACCGCCTGGTCGGCGAGGCCCATGCCATAGGCGGAGAGCACGCCGGCGAAGGGGTGGATGAAGACGGTCTCCATGCCCAGCTCGTCGGCGACCAGGCAGGCATGCTGGCCGCCCGCGCCGCCGAAGCATTGCAGGGCGAAGCGGGTGGCGTCGTGCCCCTTCTGGATCGAGACCTGCTTGATGGCGTTCGCCATGTTGGCGACGGCGACCCGCAGGAAGCCCTCGGCGACGGCGCGCGGGTCCTGCGGCGTGCCGGTCGCCGCCGCGATCTCCCGCGCCAGGGCGGCGAACCTCTCCCGCACCACCTCGGCATCGAGCGGCTGGTCGCCCTCCGGGCCGAAGACGCTCGGGAAATGCCGCGGCTGGATCTTGCCGACCATGACATTGGCATCCGTCACGGTCAGCGGCCCGCCGCGGCGGTAGCAGGCCGGGCCGGGCACGGCGCCGGCGCTGTCCGGCCCCACCCGGTAGCGGGCGCCGTCGAAATGCAGGATCGAGCCGCCGCCGGCCGCGACGGTGTTGATCGCCATCATCGGCGCGCGCATGCGCACCCCGGCGACCTGCGTCTCGAAGGCCCGCTCGAAGGCGCCGGCATAGAGGGCGACATCGGTGGAGGTGCCGCCCATGTCGAAGCCGATGATCCGCTCGAAGCCGGCCATGGCGGCGGTGCGGGCGGCGCCGACGATGCCGCCGGCGGGGCCGGAGAGGATGGCGTCCTTGCCCTGGAAATGCCCGGCCTCGGCGAGGCCGCCGCTCGACTGCATGAAATAGAGCCGGACGGAACTCTGCCCGGCCGATTCACGCCCGTCGCCTGCGGCGCCGGCCGATCGGACGGGATTCCGTCCGGCCGCTTCACGCCCGTCGCCCGTGGCACCGGCGTTCAGCTCGCTCGCCACCTGCTCCACGTAGCGCCGCAGGATCGGCGAGAGATAGGCATCGACCACGGTGGTGTCGCCGCGCGGGACGATGCGCGGCAGCGGGCTCGCCTGGTGGCTCAGCGAGACCTGGGTGAAGCCGGTCTCGCGGGCGATCTCGCCGAGCCGCTGCTCCTGCGCCGGATGCGCCCAGGCATGCATGAGGGCGACCGCGACGGCGCGGATGCCGGCATCGAAGCCGGCCCGCAGGGCGGCCCGCGCCCCGACCTCGTCGAGCGGCTCGATCTCGGTGCCGTCCACCGCGACCCGGCCGCCGATCTCGGCCACGCGTTCGTGCAGCAGGTCGGGCAGGCGGACATCGAGGTCGAAGAGGCGCGGCCGGGCCTGGTTGCCGATGCGCAGCAGGTCGGCGAAGCCGCGGTTGACCAGCAGCAGCACCCGCTCGCCCTTGCGCTCCAGCAGGGCGTTGGTGGCCACCGTCGTGCCCATCTTCACCGCCTCGATGCGGCCGGGCGGGATCGGCGCGTCGGGCGCGAGGCCGAGGCATTGCCGGATGCCGGCGACGGCGGCGTCGCGGTAGCGGCCGGGATTCTCGGAGAGCAGCTTGGCGGTCGAGAGCCGGCCCTCGGGGTCGCGCGCCACGATGTCGGTGAAGGTGCCGCCGCGGTCGATCCAGAACTGCCAGGCCCCGCTCATCGCTGTCCTCCGCCGCTCGCGTGATGGCAATGCCCGGCGCCGCTTGCAAGACCGCAGGCCAGGGCGGCGGGGCCGGCATCTGATCGTTTTATTGATAATTTATCGGTATTCTGTCAACATACCGATCGGGAGATCCGCCATGCCCTCACTCCGCCGCCCGGGCGCGTCGCCGCCCGGCCCGATCGTATCCTCCGCGCATCTGGCCGCCGGCGCCTCGCCCGGCCTGTCGGAGGTCGAGTACGGGCTGATCCTCGCCAGCCACGCCTTCCAGCGCTGGATGGCGGGCTGCATGGCCGCCGCCGGCATGCCCGGCCTGTCGCCGACCGAGATCCTGATCCTGCACACGGTGCAGCACCGCGACCGGCCGAAGCGGCAGGCGGAGATCCTGCTCGCGCTGGCGATCGAGGATGCGCACATCGCCACCTATGCCATCCGCAAGCTCGCCGCGGCCGGGCTGGTGCGCGTCAGCCGCGCCGGCAAGGAGAAGCTGGTCGGCATCACCCCGGAGGGCGCCGCCCTCTGCGCCCGCTACGCCGCGTTGCGCGAGCGGCTGCTGGCCGAGCCGGTCGGCGCGGCGGGCCCCGACGGCGCGGCGCTGGCGAGCGTCGCGGCGCTGCTGCGGACCCTCTCGGGCTTCTACGAGGCCGCCGCGCGCGCGGCGGCGACGCTCTGAGACCGAGCGCGGGACGGTTTCATCGTCCTGCGCCTCAGGCGCCGGGCGCTGCCTCCGGCAGCTTGGCGTCGCGCCACTGGCCTCGCGCCACTGGCCTCGCGCCACTGGGCGCGGCGCCCGCTCGGCCCGGCGGGCCGCAGGCCGGAATGTCGTGCGACGGGCATGAGGGCGTCCCGCGGCCGGCCGGGCCCACCGCACGAGTCGCGGGCCCGGCCCGCGGCGCGCCCGGCCCCGGCCGCCTCCTCGCCGCGGGACTCGATCGCGCCGGACCCGCCATGCGCACCTGTACGTCCCCGTGCCGGGAATGTTAGTCCGGGCGCCCTTCGGGATCCGGGGCAGGATGCACGGCAAATCTCCCCCGCCCCGCCCCGCGCATGGTAAGTCCTGCGCAGCAACGGGATGTCGGCATTGAGCCTCTGGGGCAAGATCATCGGTGGCGTGGCCGGCTTCGTGACCGGTGGCCCCCTCGGTGCCGTCATGGGCGCGGCGCTCGGCCATGCCGCGGACCAGAATGGCGGCAGCCAGGGCGGGATGTTCACCCGCACCTCGGTGCGGCAGGCGGCGGACCTCGCCGCGATGCTCGGGTCGAAGGAGCAGCTCTTCGCCATCTCCGTCGTCGTGCTGGCCGCCAAGCTGGCGCGCTGCGACGGCCCGGTGAAGCGCGAGGAGATCGACACCTTCAAGCGCCTCTTCCGCATCCCGCCGGAGAACCTCCGGGAGGTCGGGCGGCTCTTCGACCAGGCGCGCGCCTCGCAGGACGATTATCGCCCCTTCGCCCGGCGCCTCGGCGAGGCCTTCCAGGACAACAAGGGGATGCTGGAGGACGTGCTCGCCGCCTTCTTCCAGATCGCCCGCGCCGATGGGCCGCTCACCAAGGCCGAGGTCGCCTATCTGCAGGGCGTGCAGCTCGGCTTCGGCCTCGACGCCCCGTCCTGGGAACGGGCGCGCGACGGCCGCAGCACCAACAGCCAGCAGGCGGCACCGGCCACGAGCGGGCCCGACCCCTATGCGGTGCTCGGCGTCCCCCGCTCGGCGAGCGACGATGCGCTGCGCCAGGCCTGGCGGCGGCTGATGCGGGAGAACCACCCGGACAGCCTCGCCTCCCGCGGCGTGCCGCCGGAATTCGTCAAGCGCGCGACCGACAAGGTGGCGGAGATCAATGCCGCCTGGGACCGGGTGAAGCGGGAACGCAACCTGTGAGCCAGCATGGGGTCCGATGTGGGGCCGGATGCGGGGCCGGGCCTTGAGCCCGGGGGTCCGGGAGCTGCCGAGCCCGAACCAGGACGACCGCCCCGCCGGGGCCGCGATCGATACGCTGGTGCTGCACTATACCGGCATGCGCAGCGGCGCCGAGGCGATCGCCCGGCTGCGCGACCCGGCGGCCCGGGTCTCCTCGCACTACGTGGTCGAGGAGGATGGCGCCGTCCTCCGCCTGGTGCCGGAGGCGCGCCGCGCCTGGCATGCCGGCATCTCCCACTGGCGCGGCATGGCGGCGCTGAACGACCGCAGCATCGGCATCGAGATCGTCAATCCCGGGCATGATTGGGGCTACCGCCCCTTCCCGGCCCTGCAGATGGCGGCGGTCTGCGATCTCTGCCTCGAGATCCTGGCGCGGCATCCGATCCCGCCGATCAACGTCGTCGCCCACAGCGACATCGCCCCGGACCGCAAGGCCGATCCGGGCGAGCTCTTCGACTGGGAGGGGCTGGCGGCGAACGGCGTCGGCCTCTGGCCCGCCGCGGCGGACGCCCCCGCACCCGCCGGGGCGCCCGCCGGGGCATCCGCCGCGGCGCTGCTCAGCGCCATCGGCTACCGCACCGACCTGCCGCTCCCCGTGCTGCTGGCCGCCTTCCAGCGGCACTGGCGGCCGGCACGGGTGGATGGCGTCGCCGATGCCGAGACCCTCGCCCGGCTCGCCGGCCTCGTTCGGATGCTCGGCGCGTAACGGTCCCGAGTCGAGGCCGCCGGGCCGTTGACCGGCCGGGCCTCGCCGGCGCACAAACCCGCTGCGCCAGGTGGCCAGACGGCCGCCGGCCCGCCCATCCGGGCCGGGCCGGAGGAAAGTCCGGGCTCCACGGGAATACGGTGCCGGCTAACGGCCGGCGGGCAGAGGGAAGCCGGTGGTTCGCCGCCGGCCGCCCAAGGCCCAGGGACAGTGCCACAGAGAGCAGACCGCCCGCGCGGGACCGGGGGAAACCCCAGCCCCCCTGCGGGCAAGGGTGAAAGGGTGCGGCAAGGGCGCACCGCGCCCCCGGCAACGGGGGCGGCAGGGCAAACCCCACCGGGAGCAAGGCCGAATAGGGGTGGCCGGCGATGGCCTTTCGGGGCCTGACGCAAGGGCGTTCCCGCCCCGCCACCCGGGTTGGCCGCGCGAGGCGCGCCGCGAGGCGCGCCCCAGAGGAATGGCCGTCACGTCCTCGGGTTTCCGGGGATGGACAGAACCCGGCTTACCGGCCGCCTGGCGCACTTTTCCAGCCGCCCGCGAAGGGCGTCGCCGCCGGCCCGTTTGGCTCGCTCAAAGAACAACCGAGTCCCGGGATCTGGATACCATTGACAATGAGCCGTTTTCTGGAGTCGACGCGAGTCTTCAAGCTAAACCCCTAAGAATCGAGGATTTCGCACCGGAAGCTTAGTGCCCCGCAACGGCATTCTCCCTTGCTGTCCCAGATTATCCCGTGCTATCCCATGGCATCCCGTTAAGGACCCAGACGCTCGGGGGGGCGGGCGGTCCGAGGCGGGATGGTCGGGCGAGCCGGCGGGGTCGGGGGGCCCCGCCGGCCGCTGATCGAGCGGGGCGCCTTGGCCCGGGGGGGCGGTCAGTGGGCGATGTCCGGCTTTGCGGGCACATTCGGTGGGACGTTCGACGCGAAGAAGGGCCGGATCTCCGTGCCCGCTAGCTTCCGCGCCGCGCTGAGCCGCCTGGGCGCCGAGGAGATCGTCCTCACCCCATCGCGGTTCGGTGCCTGCATCGATGTCTGGCCCGCCCCTGCCTACATGGCCGAGGTGGAGCGCCGGGTCGCAGGCCTCAGCCAGCTCTCCGGCGAGTATCAGAAGATCATGCGCAAGCTGGTTTCGCGCATCCATACGCTGCGCCCCGACGCCGAGGGCCGAATCGTCATGCCGAAGGAGCTCGCCGACAAGGCCGGGCTCGATGGCGAGATCAGCTTCTCCGGCCTCGGCGCCTATTTCCAGATCTGGTCGGCCGAGCGCCTCGCCGAGGAGGAGGCCCGGCTCGCGGCCGAGGACGAGGGCGGCGACGTATGAGCGACGCCCCCGCCGCGCCCCTCCCCGGCACCCATCTCCCGGTCATGCTGGCCGAGGTGCTCGCAACCCTCGCGCCGCGCGACGACGCGATCTATTGCGACGGCACCTTCGGCGGCGGCGGCTATGCCGCCGCCATCCTCGCCGCCGCCCGCTGCACCCTCTACGCCATCGACCGCGACCCGGACGCGATCGCCCGCGGCGCCGCGCTCGCCGCGCGCTGCGCCGGCCGGCTTCATTTACTGGAAGGCCGTTTCGGCGAGATGCTGGAGCTGCTCGCGGCGCGGGGCATTGCCGCGCTCGACGGCGTCGTGCTCGATCTCGGCGTCTCCTCATTCCAGCTCGACGAGGCCGGGCGCGGCTTCTCCTTCCGCGCCGATGGGCCGCTTGACATGCGCATGGAGAAATCCGGGAGGTCCGCCGCGGATCTCGTCAACACCCTGGGTGATTCGGAATTGGCGGATCTGCTCTTCACGCTTGGGGAGGAACGGCATGCGCGGCGGATCGCGCGCGCCATCCTCGCCGCCCGCCGGGAGGCGCCGATCACCACCACCCTGCGCCTGGCCGAGATCATCCGCGGCGTGACGCCGCGCGACCCCTCGGGCATCGACCGCGCGACCCGCTCCTTCCAGGCGCTCCGCCTCGCCGTGAACGACGAGCTCGGCGAGGTCGAGCGCGGCCTGGCCGCCGCGGCGCAGCTCCTCTCGCCCGGCGGCAGGCTCGTCGTCGTCGCCTTCCACTCGCTCGAGGACCGGATCGTGAAACGCTTCATGGCGCAGCTCACCGGCCGCGCCGGCGGCGCCTCCCGCCACGATCCAGGCGCGCTGGCCGCGCCGGCCGGGCGGCCCGCCTTCCGTCTCCTCACGCCGCGGGCGCTCCGCCCGGGCGCGGCCGAGACGCACGCCAATCCGCGCGCCCGCAGCAGCCGGCTGCGCGCCATCGAACGCCTCGATACCCGGGACGCCGCATGATCTTCCGCCCGCTCAGCCTGTGCACCTTCCTCGCGGCCGCCCTCGCAGGTCTGCATCTCTATCAGAGCAAGCACGAGGTCGCGCTGCTGGACCGCGAGCTGCGCAGCATCGGCAAGGCGATCGACGAGGCCAACGACCGCAGCCAGGCGCTGCACGCCGAATGGGCCTGGCTCAACGAGCCGGAGCGGCTGCGCGGCGTGGCGATGCGCCACCTGCAGCTCGAGCCCATGCAGCCGGCCCAGTTCCTGCGGCTGAACGAGGCCGAGCGGCGGCTGCCCGTCGCCGTCGCCTATGACGGGCCGGCGGCCCTCTTCGCCGCCCGCGCGCCGGTCGTGGAGGAGGGGCCGGTGCAGCTCGCCCTGCTGCCGCGGGTGCCGGAGCCGGTGCAGCCGGTGCAGCTCGCCACCCTCGCCGAGGAGCTGCCGATCCCGCCGCCGCCCCTCGCGGTGCCCCTGACGGCACCGGTCTCGCTGCCGCTCGCCGAGGCGCCGCGGCCCGCCCCCGCGCCGGCCCGCCCGCCCGCCGCCGAAACGCCGAAGCCGGCCGCGCCGGTGGCCGAGGCCCCGGCGCCGCGCCCGGCCGCGCCGCCGGCGCCCCCGCCGGCCCCGGCCCCCGAGCGGCGCGCCCCGGCCGTCGCCGCCCGCCCGGCCGAGCCGGCCCCGCGCGCCGCCGAGCCGAAGCCGGCGCCGGTCGAGGTCGCGCGCCTCGCCCCGGTGCGGCTGCCGCCGCCGCGCCCGGTGCTGCGCGCCGCCACCGAGGTCGCGGCGCTGCCGCCGGTCACCGCGCCGATGCGCCCGATCGCCTCGCCGGTCCGCCCGGCGGTCGCCCATATCGCGCCGCCGATGCCGCGCCCGGCCGGCACCCAGATCGCCGCCGCCGCCGCGCTCGCGCCGCCGCGCCCGGCCGAGGCGCCCGCCATCGCGCTCGGCTCGGCGCTCGGCGGCGGCCGCCCGATGCTGGCGCCGCCCGTGCCCTTCGGCAGCGCCAATGCCGCCACCCTCGGGGGCGGCCGATGAGTGACCTGCACGAGATCGGGGAGCTGCGGCCGCCCCCCTCCCCCTCCGCGATGCCGGCCGGCCGGACCGTCGCCGCGCGCCCCGTCGCCGAGGCCCGGCCGCTGCCGCGCCCGCATGCGCCCGACCTGGTGCGCAAGGCGCAGCTCGAGACCACCCGCGGCCGCCTGGTGATCGCCGCCGCCGGCTTCGCCGCGCTCTTCGGCGCGGTCAGCGTGAAGCTGGCCATCGCCACCATCGTCGCCCCGGCCACGCCGAAGCTGCGCGCCGCGCCGCGCGTGCCGGACGGCACGCCGAGCATCGGCCGCGCCGCCATCACCGACCGCAACGGCGAGGTGCTGGCGGTCTCCCTGCAGGTGACCGAGCTCTACGCCAACCCGCAGGAGATCAACGACCCGGTCGAGGCGGCCGACAAGCTGCGCGCCGTCCTGCCCGGCCTCGACCGCGAGCGGCTGATCGCCCGCATCAGCCAGCGCACCGTCGGCGACAGCGAGCGGCCGGTGCAGTTCGCCTACATCGCCCGCAACCTGCCGCCGCGGCAGCAGCAGGCGGTGAACGATCTCGGCGTTCCCGGCTTCCATTTCCGCCCCGCCGAGCGGCGCCTCTATCCGCAGGGCCGGGCGGCGGCGCATGTCCTCGGCCAGGTCGACATCGACGGCCATGGCATCGCCGGCGTCGAGAAGCATTTCGACCAGCGGCTGCGCAGCAGCCACGATCCGCTGCGCCTGTCGATCGATGTCCGCCTGCAGGTGGCGCTGCGCGATTCGGTCGAGAAGGCCATCGCCGACTTCAATGGCGTCGGCGGCGCCGGGGTGGTGATGGACGTGAACACGGCGGAAGTGCTGGCGATGGTCAGCCTGCCGGATTTCGACGCCTCCGATCCCGGCGGGGTGCAGCAGCGCTCGGCCGAGGTGGAATCCGATTCGCCCATCCGCAAGGTCGTGGCCCGCCCGGCCGCGCCGAAGCCGGTGCGCCAGGACCAGGACCCGCATTTCAACCGCGCGACGGTCGGCGTCTACGAGCCGGGCTCGACCTTCAAGCTGCTGACCGCCTCGATGGTGCTCGATGCCGGCGCCGCCAATATCTGGAGCACCTTCGACGCGCGGCACCCGATCCATTACGGCCGCTTCACCATCAGCGACTACAAGGGGAAGAACCGCATCCTCGTCTTCCCCGAGGTGCTGGCCTATTCCTCGAACCTCGGCGCCGCGCACATGGCGCAGCTCATGGGGCCGCAGCGGCACCGCGAGTTCATGGGCCGCATGGGCATGCTCAACCGGCTGCAGGTGGAGCTGCCCGAGACCGCCCGGCCGCTCGCCCCCTCGGCGAATGGCTGGAAGGAGATCAACACCTTCACCATCGGCTTCGGCCACGGCATCTCGGTCACGCCGCTGCACGTCATCACCGGCGTCTCGGCGGTGGCCAATGGCGGCATCCTGCGCCAGCCGACCCTGGTGGCGCAGCCCGACGGCCAGCCGCGCGAGGGCACCCGCGTCCTGTCGGAGAAGACCTCGGAGACGATGCGCCGGCTGATGCGCCTCGTCGTCACCGACGGCTCGGGCAAGGGCGCCGACGTGCCGGGCTATTTCGTCGGCGGCAAGACCGGCACGGCGGAGAAGACCACCGCCCGCGGCGGCTACCAGAAGGACAAGCGCATCGCCGCCTTCGTCGGCGCCTTCCCGATGAACGCGCCGCGCTACGCCATCTACGTCATGGTCGACGAGCCGAAGCCGAATGCGAAGAGCCATGGCTACGCGACCGCCGGCTGGGTCGCCGCCCCCGCCGCCGGCGCGGTGATCGCCCGCATCGCCCCGGTCCTCGGCATGGTGCCGGAGACCGAGCGGATGGCGCAGATCCAGCAGGGCCTCTCGATCCCGCTGCAGCCGGGCCGCCCCGCCGGCGGCGCGCCGAAGGCGCCGGTCGCCGCGGCGCCCACCGCGCCCCCGGCCGCGCCCCGCGCCAACATCCCGGCCGCCGCCACGCCCGCCGCGCCCAACCCGCCGGCGCAGCCCGTGCCCGTGCCGCCGACGACCCTGCAACCCCCTGCCCTGCGCCGCACCGAGGCACCAGCGCCCTTCCGGCTCGCCGCCGTCCCCGATGCGATGGACGAGGCCGGCCTTGCGTCTCGATGAGCTCAGCCACCGGGCCGGCATCGTCGCGCCGCCGCTGATCGGGGCGGCCGTTGTCGAGATCGCCGGACTGACCGCCGACAGCCGGGCCGTGCGGCCCGGCTTCGTCTTTGCGGCGCTGCCCGGCGCGCGGGCGGATGGCCGCGCCTTCATCGGCCAGGCGGTGGCCGCCGGCGCCGCCGCGATCCTCGCCCCCGCCGGCACCGCCTGGCCGGAGGGCGTCGCCGCCCGGCCGCTGCTCGCGGCCGAGGATCCGCGCCGCGCCCTCGCCCTGATGGCCGCGGCCCTGCACGCGCCGCAGCCCGGCATCGCCGTCGCCGTCACCGGCACCAACGGCAAGACCAGCAGCGTCGACTTCCTGCGCCAGCTCTGGACGCTGGACGGCGCCCGCGCCGCCTCGCTCGGCACGCTCGGGCTGATCGCCGAGGGCGTGCCGCCCGGCCCCTCGCTCACCACGCCGGACCCGGTGGCGCTGCACGCCCAGCTCGCCGCGCTGGCGCGGGCCGACATCGACCGGGTGGCGCTGGAGGCCTCCTCGCACGGCATCGAGCAGCGCCGGCTCGACGGCGTGCGGCTTGCCGCCGCCGGCTTCACCAACCTGACGCGCGACCATCTCGATTATCACGGCGGCATGGAGGCCTATCGCGCCGCCAAGCTGCGGCTCTTCGAGGCGCTGCTGCCGGCGGGCGCCGCCGCCGCGGTCAATGCCGACATGGAGGCCGGGACCCTCGCCGCGCTGCGCGGCATCGCCGCGCGCCGCGGGCTGCGCCTGCTCACCCTCGGCGAGGCGGGCGCCGATCTCCGCCTGCTGGCGCAGCGCCCGCTGCCGGCGGGCCAGGTGATCGAGCTCGATGCCTGCGGCACGCGGCAGTCGCTGGAGCTGGCCCTGCCCGGGCGGTTCCAGGCGGACAACGTGCTGATGGCCCTGGCGCTGGCCATCGCCGTGGGCATGGCGCCCGGGCGCGCCCTGGCGCTGGCGCCGCGCCTCGCCGGGGTGCGCGGGCGGATGGAGCTCGCCGCCCGGCTGCCGAACGGCGCCGCGGTCTATGTCGACTACGCCCATACGCCGGATGCGCTCACGCGCCTGCTCGCGGCGCTGCGGCCGCATGTCGCGCCGGGCGGCCGGCTGCAGGTGGTCTTCGGCGCCGGCGGCGACCGCGACCCGGGCAAGCGCCCGCTGATGGGCGCGGCCTGCGCGGCCGAGGCGGATCGCTGCTGGGTGACCGACGACAATCCCCGCTCCGAGGATCCGGCGGCGATCCGCGCCGCGGTGCTGGCCGGCTGCCCGGGCGGCATCGATGCCGGCGAGCGGCGCGCCGCCATCGCCGCGGCGCTCGCCGATCTCGGCCCGGGCGACGTGCTGGCGGTCGCCGGCAAGGGCCATGAGAGCGGCCAGACCATCCAGGGCGTGACGCAGCCCTTCGACGACGCGGCCGTGGTGCGCGCGCTGGCGGGAGGCGCAGCATGAGCCTCTGGACCGCCGCGGCGCTGCGCCAGGCGACGGGCGGCAGCCTCGGCTCCGCCCTGCCGGTCTCCGGCGTCTCGATCGACACGCGGACGCTGGCGCCGGGCGACCTCTTCGTCGCGCTGCGCGACGTGCGGGACGGCCATGATTTCGTCGCCGAGGCGCTGGCGCGCGGCGCCGCCGCGGCGATGGTGGACCGCGACCTGCCCGGCCTCGCGCCCGATGCGCCGCTGCTGCGGGTCGCCGACACGCTGGAGGGGCTGCGCGCGCTCGGCGCCGCCGGCCGCGCCCGCTGCGCGGGCCGGATCGCGGCGGTGACCGGCAGCGTCGGCAAGACCGGCACCAAGGAGATGCTGCGGCTGCTGCTCGGCAGCCTCGGCCCGACGCATGCCGCCGTCGCCTCCTACAACAACCATTGGGGCGTGCCGCTCACCCTCGCCCGCATGCCGGCCGGGACCGCCTTCGCGGTGATCGAGATCGGCATGAACAACCCGGGCGAGATCCTGCCCCTCTCCCGCCTCGCCCGGCCGCATGTGAGCGCGGTGACGGCGATCGGCGAGGCGCATATCGGCCATATGGGCGGCCTCGAGGCGGTGGCGGAGGAGAAGGGCAGCATCGCCGCCGGCCTCGAGCCGGGCGGCGTCGCCGTGCTGCCGCGCGACTCCGCGTTCTTCGACCGGCTGGCGGCGCTCGCGCGCGCCGCCGGCGCGGCCCGCGTCATCGGCTTCGGCGAGCATCCCGCGGCGGAGGTGCGGCTGGCCGAGGCCGGCATCCTGCGCGACGGCCGCACCCGCGCCCTGGTCGCGCTCGGCGGCGGCAGGGTCGAGGTGATCATGCCGGCGATGGGCCTGCATCACGCGGCCAATGCCTGCTGCGCGCTGGCCGTGGTGCAGGCGCTCGGCCTCGATGCCCGCCGCGTCGCGCCGGCGCTCGCCGCCTATGCGCCGGGCGCGGGCCGCGGCGCGCCGCGCGAGATCGCGGTGCCGGGCGGCACGGCGCTGCTGATCGACGAGAGCTACAACGCGGCGCCGCCGGCGATGCGGGCGGCGCTGCGCACCCTCGCGCTGCGGCCCGGCGGCCGGCGGATCGCGGTGCTCGGCGACATGCGCGAGCTCGGCGAGTTCTCGGCGGCGCTGCATGCCGGCCTCGCTCCAGAAGCTGGTAAGGCGGATCTGGTCTTCTGCTGTGGGCCCGAGATGGCGCGGCTCTACGCGCTCCTGCCGCCGGCGAGGCGGGGCGCGCATGCGGCGGACAGCGCCGCGCTGGCGCCGATCGTGAGGGAGGCGCTGCGTCCGGACGACGTGGTGCTGGTCAAGGGTGCGCTGGGCAGCCGGATGGCCCTGGTGGTGCGGGCGCTGACGGAGTTGCCGACGTGATCTTCAACCTGCTGGCGCCCTTCGCCGAGGAATTCGCCCTCTTCAACCTGGTGCGCTACACCACCTTCCGCGCCGGCGCCGCCTGCCTGACCGCCCTCGTCTTCTCGCTCGTCCTCGGCCCGGCGGTGATCCGCTGGCTGCGCGGCTTCCAGCGCGGCGGCCAGCCGATCCGCACCGACGGGCCGCAGAGCCATCTGGTGACCAAGAAGGGCACGCCCACCATGGGCGGCGTGCTGATCCTGCTCGCCCTCGTCATCGGCACCCTGCTCTGGGCCGACCTGCGCAACGGCCTGGTCTGGGCGGTGCTGCTGGTGACGGTCACCTACGGGCTGCTCGGCTTCGCCGATGACTGGCTGAAGGTCACCAAGCGCAACACCAAGGGCGTGTCGGGGCGGATGAAGCTGGCGGTGCAGGCCGGCGTCGGGCTGGTCGGCGCCGCCTGGATCTGGTGGGTGCACCCGCCGGCGATCGCCGGCGGCCTCGCCCTGCCGCTCTTCAAGGACATGCTGATTCCCTTCGGCGCCTTCTTCCCGCTGGTCGGGATGCTGGTGATGATGGGCGCGTCCAACGCGGTGAACCTGACCGATGGGCTGGATGGGCTGGCGATCGTGCCGACGATGATCGCGGCCGGCGTCTTCGCGCTCATCGCCTATCTGGTCGGCAACCGCGTGCTGGCGGATTACCTGCAATTGCATGCGGTGCCGGGCGCCAACGAGCTGGCGGTATTCTGCGCCGCACTGATCGGCGCCGGCCTCGGCTTCCTCTGGTTCAACGCCCCGCCGGCCGCGGTCTTCATGGGCGATACCGGCTCGCTCGCGCTCGGCGGCGCGCTCGGCGCCGTCGCGGTGGCGACGAAGCATGAGATCGTGCTGGCGATCGTCGGCGGGCTCTTCGTCGTCGAAACAGTGAGCGTCATCATCCAGGTCTTCTGGTACAAGCGGACCGGGCGCCGCGTCTTCCTCATGGCGCCCCTGCACCACCATTTCGAGAAGAAGGGCTGGGCGGAGCCGACCATCGTGATCCGGTTCTGGATCGTGGCGATGGTGCTGGCCCTCGTCGGGCTCTCGACGCTGAAGATCCGATGAGCGCATTCACCCCCTTCGCCGGCGAACGCATTGCCCTCCTCGGCCTCGGCAAGGCCGGGATGCCGGCGGCGACGCGGTTGGCCGCCTGGGGCGCCGAGGTCACCTGCTGGGACGACCGGCCGGAGGCGCGCGCCGCCGCGGCGGCGGCCGGCCTCGCCTTGGCGAATCCGGCCGAGGGCGCCTTCCGCTGGGATGCGCTGCTGCTCTCGCCGGGCATCCCGCACCGCCTGCCGCAGCCGCATCCGGCCGCCGCCGCCGCCATCGCCGCCGGGCGGCCCGTGCTCTGCGACGTCGAATACCTGCAGCGTGCCCTCCTCGCCGCCGGCTCGCGCGCCGGCTTCGTCGGCATCACCGGCACCAACGGCAAGTCGACGACGACCGCGCTGCTGCACCACCTGCTGCGGCAGGCCGGGCGGAGCGCCGAGGCGGGCGGCAATCTCGGCCCCGCTGCCCTGTCGCTCGACCTGCTCGGCGATGCCGGCACCTATGTGCTCGAGATGTCCTCCTACATGCTCGAGCGCCTGGTGGCGGTGCGGTTCGATCATGCCGTGATGCTGAACCTCTCGCCGGACCATCTCGACCGGCATGGCGACATGGCCGGCTATGCCGCGGCCAAGGCGCAGGTCTTCGCGCGGCAGCGGCCGGAGGATCTCGCGGTGCTCGGCATGGACGATGCCGGCAGCCGGGCGCTCCGCGGCCAGGTTCGGGGGCGCTTCCGGCCGATCTCGGGCGAGGCGCGGCAGCCCGGCGGGATCTGGGCCGAGGGCAGCCTGCTGCGCGACGAGGCCGGCCCGCTGCTCGACCTGCGCGAGGCCCCTGCCCTGCCCGGCAGCCACAATGCGCAGAACGCCGCCGCCGCCGCGGCGGTCGCGCTCGATCTCGGCCTGTCGCGGGAGGCGGTCGCGGCGGGGCTGCGCCGCTATCCCGGCCTGCCGCACCGGCAGGAGCAGGTCGGCGAGATCCGCGGCGTCCGCTTCGTCAACGACAGCAAGGCGACCAATGCCGACAGCGCCGCGCGGGCGCTGGCGAGCTACGACCGCGTGGTCTGGATCGCCGGCGGCACGGCGAAGGAGGGCGGCATCGAGAGCCTGGCGCCGCTCTTGCCGCGCATCGCGCGCGCGGTGCTGATCGGCCGCGACGCGCCGATCCTCGCCGCCACCCTCGCCGCGCATGGCGTGCCGCACGAGGTCGCGGGCACGCTCGACGCCGCCCTGCCGCGCGCCGCCGAGGCCGCCTTCGCCGGCGCCGCGCCGGTGGTGCTGCTCTCCCCGGCCTGCGCGAGCTGGGACCAGTTCACCGGCTACGACGCGCGCGGCGACCGCTTCCGCGCCCTGGTCGCCGGGCTCGCCGCGCCCTCCTCGTCCCCATCGCCACCCCCTTGCGGGAGGGCCGCCTGATGGCCATCAGCCGTGCCGACAACTCCATCCTCGGGCGTTGGTGGTGGACCATCGACCGCTGGACGCTGGCGGCGCTGCTGGCGCTGATCGGCTTCGGCTACGTGATGATGCTGGCCGCCTCGCCGGCGGTCGCCGAGCGGGTCGTCGGCAGCGATTCGCGCTCCCTGCTGCTGGTCAAGCAAGTGGTCTTCCTGGCGCTCGCCGCGGCGCTGATGGTGATCGTCTCGCTGCTCTCGCCGAAGGGGGTGCGGCGCTTCGCCCTGCTCGGCTGCCTGGCGGCCCTGGCGCTGACCGCCGCCACGCTGGTGATCGGCTTCGAGACCAAGGGGGCGCGGCGCTGGCTGAACTTCCCCCTGCTCGGCACCATGCAGCCCTCGGAATTCCTCAAGCCCTGCTTCGCGGTGGTGACGGCCTGGCTGCTCTCCCTCGGCAAGGAAGCCGGCATGGCGCGGCTGGCCGCCGGCCGGCCGCGCGACCTCGGCCTGCTGCATCCGCGGATCTTCTGGCCGGCCCTGGCGCTCGGGCTGCTGGCCGTCATCGCCGTGGTGCTGAAGTCGCAGCCGGATTTCGGCATGCTGATGGTGGTGGTCTCGGTCTTCCTGGCGCAGTCCTTCGTGGCCGGGCTGAACCTGCTGCTGGTCGGCATCAGCGCGCTCGGCGGTGTCGGCCTGGCCATCGGCGCCTATTTCATCCTGCCGCATGTGCGCAGCCGCGTGGACCGCTTCCTCGATCCGGCGGCCGGCGATACCTTCCAGATCACCAAGTCGATGGAGGCCTTCGGCTATGGCGGGCTGTTCGGCCGCGGCCCCGGCGAGGGACGGGTGAAGAACCTGATCCCGGACGCGCATGCCGATTTCGTCTTCGCCGTGGCCGGGGAGGAATTCGGCTTCATCATCTGCGCCGTGATCCTGCTGCTCTTCGCCTTCGTGGTGGTGCGCGGCCTGTGGCGGCTGATGGCCGAGGGCGACCTCTTCGTGGTGCTGGCGGCGACCGGGCTGCTGGCGCAGTTCGGCCTGCAGGCCTTCGTCAACATGGCCTCCACCCTGCACCTGATCCCGACCAAGGGGATGACGCTTCCCTTCGTCTCCTATGGCGGCTCCTCGGTGCTCGCCATCGCCATGGGCATGGGCATGCTGCTGGCGCTGACGCGCCGCCGCGGCCCGCGGCTGGAGGGGCGGGAATGAGGGGCCCGGCGGTGGATCCGATCGTCATCGCGGCGGGCGGCACGGGCGGGCACCTGTTCCCGGCCGAGGCGCTGGCGGCCGAGCTGCTGGCGCGCGGCGAGCGCATCGCGCTGATGACCGATGCCCGCTCCTCCGCCTTCGACAGCCCGGCCTTCGCCAATGCCGAGCGCTTCGTGCTGAAGGGCTCCGGCCTCTCGGGCCGCGGCGCGCTGAAGGCGGCGCGCGGCGCGCTCGCGCTGGCCGCCGGCACCCTGCAGGCGCGGCGCCTGCTGCGCGACCTGCACGCCGCCGCCGTGGTCGGCTTCGGCGGCTATCCGAGCGTGCCGCCGCTGCTGGCCGCGCATCTGCTGCCTGGCCGCCGGCCGGTGACGGTGCTGCACGAGCAGAACGCCGTGCTCGGCCGCGCCAATCGCATGATCGCGCCGCATGCCGACCGGCTCGCCCTGTCGCACGACCCGACGGCGAGCGTGCCGGCGCGGGCCCGCATCGCGCTGGTCGGCAACCCGGTGCGCCCGGCCCTCGCCGCGCTCGCGGGCGGCGCCTATCCCGGCACCGAGGGGGCGCTGCGGCTGCTGGTGCTCGGCGGCTCGCTCGGCGCCCGCATCTTCGCCGATATCGTGCCCGGCGCCGTCGCGGCTCTGCCCGAGGCGCTGCGCCGCCGCCTCGTCGTCGCGCAGCAATGCCGGCCGGAGGATCTGGCGCGGGTGCGCGAGGCCTATGACGCCGCCGGCGTGCCGGCCGAGCTCTCCCCCTTCTTCCCCGATGTCGCCGGCCGGCTGGCCAATGCGCACCTCGTCGTGGCGCGCGCCGGCGCCGGCACCGTCGCCGAGCTGGCCTGCGCCGGCCGGCCGAGCATCCTCGTGCCGCTGCCGCATGCGATCGACGACCACCAGTCCGCCAATGCAAGGGCGCTCGCCGATGCCGGCGCGGCGGTGGTGATGCCGCAGGCGATGCTCGACCCGGCCGCGCTCGCCGCCCGGCTCGGGGCGCTGCTCGCCGACAGCGCCGGCCTCGCGCGCGCCGCGGCCGCCGCCGCCGGCCTCGCCCGGCCGGACGCCGCCCGCCGCCTCGCCGATCTCGTCCTCTCCCTCGTCCGGGCCCGAGCCCCGCAGGATTCCCCCTGAATGCGCGCCCTGCCCCTCAATATCGGCCCCATCCACTTCGTCGGCATCGGCGGCATCGGCATGTCCGGCATCGCCGAGGTCCTGCACAACCTGGGCTACCAGGTGCAGGGCAGCGACATCGCCGAGGGCTACAATGTCGCCCGGCTGCGCGAGGCCGGCATCCCGGTCTCGATCGGCCATGACGCGGAGAATCTCGGCGCCGCGCAGGTGGTCGTCGTCTCGACCGCGGTGAAGAAGGACAACCCGGAGGTCCAGGCGGCGCGCGCCCGGCTGATCCCCGTGGTGCGCCGGGCCGAGATGCTGGCCGAGCTGATGCGGCTGAAATGGTCCATCGCGGTCGGCGGAACCCATGGCAAGACCACCACCACCAGCCTGATCGCCTGCGTGCTCGAGGCGGCGAAGATCGATCCCACCGTCATCAACGGCGGCATCGTCAACGCCTATGGCACCAACACCCGGCTCGGCGACGGCGAGTGGATGGTGGTCGAGGCGGATGAGAGCGACGGCTCCTTCCTCCGCCTGCCCTCGGTCGTCACCATCGTCACCAACATGGATGCCGAGCATCTCGACCACTGGGGCACGGCCGAGGCGATGAAGGAGGGCTACGCCCAGTTCGTCAGCAACATCCCCTTCTACGGCTTCGCCGTGCTCTGCCTCGACCATCCCGAGGTGCAGGCGATGATCCCGAAGCTCGACCGGCGCATCGTCACCTACGGCTTCTCGCCGCAGGCCGATGTCCGGGCGGAGAAGCTGCTGACCGACCGCATGGGCGCCACCTTCACCGTCTCGGTGCAGGACCGCACCACCGGCCGCGCCCGCAGCATGAAGCCGATGCGCCTGCCCATGCTCGGCCAGCACAACGTGCAGAACGCGCTCGCCGCCATCGCGGTCGGCGTCGAGATGGACATCGACGAGGAGACGATCCGCAGCGCCCTCGCCGGCTTCAAGGGGGTCAAGCGCCGCTTCACCCGCGTCGGCGAGGCCGGCGGCATCCAGGTGATCGACGATTACGGTCACCATCCGGTCGAGATCGCGGCGGTGCTGAAGGCGGCCCGCCAGGCCGGGGCGCGCGACGTCATCGCGGTGGTGCAGCCGCATCGCTACTCGCGCCTCGCCGGGCTGTTCGAGGAGTTCTGCACCTGCATGAACGATGCCGGCACGGTCATCGTGGCGGATGTCTACGCCGCCGGCGAGGCGCCGATCGAGGGCGTCGACAAGGATTCGCTGGTCGAGGGGCTGCGCGCCCGCGGCCATCGCAGCGTGGTGCCGCTGCCGGGGCCGGAGAGCCTGGCCGAGATGGTCAACGCCATCGCCAAGCCAGGCGACTACGTGGTCTGCCTCGGCGCCGGCAGCATCACCGGCTGGGCGCATGCCCTGCCGGAGCAGCTGCAGGCGCTGCAGCCGGGCGGCCGCGTCACGCCGCTGAGGCGGGCATGAGCGCGCGGGGGGCCATGGCCGCCGGCGGGCCGCGCGCGATCCCGGCCATCCGCGGCCGGGTGCAGGCAGGCGCGCCGCTGGCGCCCTTCACCTGGTTCCGCGTCGGCGGCCCGGCCGAGTGGCTGGTGCGGCCGGCCGATGCCGAGGACCTGGTGGCGCTGCTCGCCGGCCTGCCCGCCGGGATGCCGCTCACCGTGCTCGGCGCCGCCTCGAACCTGATCATCCGCGACGGCGGCCTGCCCGGCGTCGCGCTGCGGCTCGGCGGCGGCTTCGGCGCGGTCGTCGTGGAGCCGGACGGCATCACCGCCGGCGCCGCGGCGCTCGACGTCACGGTGGCGCAGCACGCCGCGGCGGCCGGGCTCGGCGGCCTCGAATTCCTCTCCGGCATCCCGGGCAGCATCGGCGGCGCGGTGGCGATGAATGCCGGCGCCTACGGCTCCGAGGTGAAGGACGTGCTGGACTGGGCGGAGGTCGCAACCGCCGACGGCATCCGCCGCCTCGCCGCGGGCGAGCTCGGCTTCGCCTATCGCCATGCCAGGCTGCCGGCGGGTGCCGTGGTCATCCGCGCCCGCTTCCGCGCCGCGCCCGACGCGCCCGCGGCGATTGCGACGCGCATGGAGGATATCCGCGCGGCGCGCGACGCCTCGCAGCCGGTGCGCGCCCGCACCGGCGGCTCGACCTTCACCAATCCGCCGGGCCACAAGGCCTGGGCGCTGATCGAGGCCGCCGGCTGCCGCGGCCTCGCGCTCGGCGGCGCGCAGGTCTCGGAGAAGCACTGCAACTTCCTGCTCAACACCGGCGGCGCCACCGCCGCCGAGCTGGAAGCGCTGGGCGAGACGGTGCGGGCGCGCGTCCTCGCCCAAAGCGGCATCGCGCTCGAATGGGAAATCAAGCGCCTCGGGCTCGCCCTGCCGGACGGGTCCCAGGCCGGTGGAGCACAGGCATGACCCGCGTCGCGGTCCTTTTCGGCGGCATCTCGGCCGAGCGCGAGGTCAGCCTCGCCTCCGGGGCGCAATGCATCGCGGCGCTGCGCGAGGCGGGCTTCGAGGTGGTGCCGGTCGAGGTGGGCGAGGATCTCGCCGGTGTCATCGCCGCGCTGCAGGCGGCCAAGCCCGATGCCGTCTTCAACACGCTGCACGGCCGCTTCGGCGAGGATGGCTGCATCCAGGGCGTGCTGGACTGGCTGGGCCTGCCCTATACCGGCTCCGGCGTCCGCGCCTCGGCCATCGCCATGGACAAGCCGGCGGCGAAGGCGGTGCTCGCCTCGGCCGAGATCCCGCTGCCGCCGCACCGCCTGGTGACGCCGGAGGAGCTGGAGGCCGCCGACCCGATGCCGCGGCCCTTCGTGGTGAAGCCGCCGAACGAGGGCTCCTCGGTCGGGGTGACCATCCTGCGCGAGGGCGACAACCGCCGCGCCGCCATCGCGCGCGAGTGGCGCTTCGGCCCGCGCATCATGGTCGAGCCCTACATCCCCGGCCGCGAGCTGACCGTCGCCGTCATGGGCGACCGGGCGCTGGCGGTGACCGAGATCACCACCGACCTGCAATTCTACGACTACGACGCGAAATACGCCGCTGGCGGCAGCCGCCACGCAGTGCCGGCGCCGGTGCATCCGGAGATCGAGCGCCAGGCCATGGCCGCGGCGCTGGCCGCCCACCGGGCGCTCGGCTGCCGCGGCGTCTCCCGCGCCGATTTCCGCTACGACGACACGGCGGGCGAGCCCGGCCGGCTCTTCCTGCTCGAGGTCAACACCCAGCCGGGCATGACCCGCACCTCGCTGGTGCCGGAGCAGGCGGCGCATGTCGGCATCCCCTTCCCCGCGCTCTGCGCCTGGATGGTGGAGCAGGCCCGCCATGGCGCGTAGCCCGCAACGCGGCGAGGGAGGGACGCGCCGTGCGCGCGGCACGGCGGGCAGCGCGCTCGACCGGCCGACCTCGCTGCGGCTCTGGCTGCGCCGCCGCCGCGGGTTGCTGCGGCCGGCCGGCCTCGGCCTGCTCGGCGCCGGCGCGCTCGTCGTCACCGCGGTCGCGGTCATGGCGGCCGATCCCTATGGCCGCCTCGCCGCGCTCTGGGACGGCGCGGCGGAGATCGCGGCGGGCGGCGGGCTGCAGGTGCAGGACGTGCTGGTCGACGGCATGCGCAACACCCCGCCCGAGCTGGTGCGCGAGGCGCTCTCGGTGCGGCGCGGCGATCCGATCCTCGGCTTCGACCCGCACTGGGCGCGCGAGCAGCTCGAGCAGATCGCCTGGGTCGAGCACGCCCATGTCGAGCGCCTGCTGCCCAACACCATCAAGGTCCGGCTGGAGGAGCGGAAGCCCTTCGCCATCTGGCAGCGCGAGAGCCGCTTCGCGGTCATCGACCGCGAGGGCAAGGTGGTGGCCACCGAGAATGTCGGCGCCTTCGGCCGCCTGCCGCTGATCGTCGGCGCCGGCGCCGACCGCGCGGCGGGCCCGATCGTCGACCTGCTGCACGACGCGCCGGAGGTGCAGGAGCGCGTGCACGCCCTGGTGCGCGTCTCCGAGCGGCGCTGGAACCTGCGGCTGCGCAACGGCGCCGACGTGCTGCTGCCCGAGGGGCAGGAGGCCGCGGCGATCGGCCGCCTCGCCGAGCTGCAGGCGAAGCAGGGGCTGATGGACCGGCCGCTCGCCGCGATCGACCTGCGCCTGCCGGACAAGCTGGTGCTGCGCATGGCGCCGGGGCAGCCGCCGCCGGAGCCGCCGGGCTCGGGCCAGAAGGCCCAGGGCACGACGAGGAGTGGCCGCGGATGAACCAGATCTCCCGCCTGCCCCCCGCCATCGATCCGCCGCAGCCGGCCCGCCGCCGCCGCGGCGCCAAGCCGGGGGTCTTCGGCGTCCTCGACATCGGCACCACCAAGCTGGTCTGCCTGATCGCCCGCATCGAGCACGATGGCGAGGCGCGGGTGCTCGGCTTCGGCTGGCAGCGGGCCCGCGGCATCAAGGGCGGCAGCATCGTCGATCTGGAGGAGACGGAGGGCGCGATCCGCGCCGCCGTCGGCCAGGCCGAGGAGATGGCCGATACCCGGCTGAACAGCGTCGTCGTCAACCTCTCCTGCGGCCAGCCGGAATCGCGGCACCAGAACATCCAGTGGGGCATCGGCGGCCGGCCGGTGACCGAGGCCGACCTGCGCGCCATCCTGAACGAGGGGCGCCGCCGCAGCGCCGAGGACGGGCGCGAGACGGTGCACGCCTTCCCGCTCGGCTTCATGGTGGATGCGACGCCCGGGGCGAACGACCCGCGCGGCATGATCTGCGACACGCTGACGGCGCGGCTGCACCTGGTCGATGCGGCGCAGGCCTCGCTGCGCAACCTCGGCGCCTGCCTGATGCGCTGCGACCTCGAGGTGGACGAGCTGGTCTCCGCCCCCTTCGCCGCCGGCCTCGCCACGCTGGTCGAGGACGAGAAGCAGCTCGGCGCCACGGTCATCGACATGGGCGGCGGCACCACCAGCTTCGCGGTCTTCGCCGAGGGGCACCTGCTGCACACCGCGCAGCTCCCGGTCGGCGGCTGGCACGTGACCAACGACCTGGCGCGGCTGCTCTCGACGCCGGTCGCGCATGCCGAGCGGCTGAAGACGCTGCATGGCGGCGTGCTCGGCGCGCCGGAGGACGAGCGGGAATGGCTGCCGGTGCCGATGGTGGGCGAGGAGGACGACCACATCGCCCGCATCCCGCGCGCCATGGTGGTCGGCATCATCCGCCCGCGGCTCGAGGAGACCTTCGAGCTGATCCGCGACCGGCTCGATTCCGCCGGCATGTCGCAGGAGATGGGCCGGCGCGTGGTGCTGACCGGCGGCGCCAGCCAACTCGTCGGCGCGCGCGAGCTCGCCGCCCGGGTGCTCGACCGGCAGGTCCGCCTCGGCCGGCCGCATGCGGTGCGCGGCCTGCCGGAGACGGCGCAGGGCCCCGCCTTCGCCGCGCCGCTCGGCCTGCTCGCCTGGTGCGGCGGCGAGGGACGGCCGCTGATCGATCTGCTGCCGGGACTTGATCGCCCGCCCGGCGTCTTCCGCCGGCTGGTGCATTGGCTGCGGGATCGCGCCTGATGCGCCAGCCGAACGGACGCGCTCCGCACCCCACCCTGCATCCCACTGTGCGCCTTACGGCACACGTATCTGTGAAAAACCTGTGGATGAAATGGGAAAATCCCATCACAACCCAGGACACGAATCGCAGCCCAACATTAGGATTCGCTGAGGAGATGCCCGCATGACGCTCAACCTCACCCTGCCCGTTTCCCAGCACACCGACTTCAGCCCGCGCATCACCGTCATCGGTGTCGGCGGCGGCGGCACCAACGCGGTCAACAACATGATCGCCATGGGCCTCGAGGGCGTGGAGTTCGTCGTCGCCAACACCGACGCGCAGTCCCTCATGCACAGCAAGGCGCCGGCGCGCGTGCAGCTCGGCCCGCATCTGACGCAGGGCCTCGGCGCCGGCGCCAAGCCCGAGATCGGCCGCGCCGCCGCCGAGGAGGCGACCGAGGAGCTGACCAAGCACCTCGAAGGCTGCCACATGGTCTTCGTCACCGCCGGCATGGGCGGCGGCACCGGCACCGGCGCCGCGCCGGTGATCGCCCGCATGGCGCGCGAGCGCGGCGTGCTGACCGTCGGCGTCGTCACCAAGCCCTTCGACTTCGAGGGCCCGAAGCGCCGCCGCGCCTCCGAGCAGGGCATCGAGGAGCTGCAATCGGTCGTCGACACGCTGATCATCATCCCGAACCAGAACCTGTTCAGGATGGCGAACGAGCGCACCACCTTCGCCGAGGCCTTCAAGATGGCCGATGCGGTGCTCTATGACGGCGTGCGCGGCGTCACCGACCTGATGATCAAGCCCGGCCTGGTGAACCTCGACTTCGCCGACATCCGCACCGTGATGGCGGAGATGGGCAAGGCGATGATGGGCACCGGCGAGGCCGAGGGCGACGACCGCGCCGTGAAGGCGGCGGAGAAGGCGATCAGCAACCCGCTGCTCGACGACGCCTCGCTGCGCGGCGCCCGCGGCGTGCTGATCAACATCACCGGCGGCTACGACATGACGCTGTTCGAGGTCGACGAGGCCGCGAACCGCATCCGCAAGGAAGTCGATGAGGACGCCAACATCATCTTCGGCTCCTCGGTCGAGGAGGACCTGAACGGCCGGCTGCGCGTGGCGGTGGTCGCCACCGGCATCGATGCGGTGCAGCCGCAGGCCGTGGCGCCGACCGCCGGCGGCAAGGCCGAGGGCCTGACCCTGGTCCCGGGTGGCCGCGCCGCGCCGCCGACCATCGGCGGCCGCGCCGCCGTGCCGGGCCCGGCCACGGGTCCGACCACGGGGCCGACCGGGCAGCCGACGCAGCGCCGCACCGCGATGAACATCCCCGGCTCCTTCCTCCGCCCGGCGGTGAATGCCGCCGCGCCGATCTCCGCCCCCGAGGCGGCCGGGCCCGTGCTCGGCCCGGTGCCGGTGGTGATGGAGGAGATGGAGACGGCCCCGGTGATGATGACCCCGGCCCCGGCGCCGCATTCCGCGCCGGGCGGCCGGCCGGCGCCGATGGTGGGCGGCGCCGATATGCGGCCCGTCGGGCAGCCGCCGCAGCCCGCCTCGGCCGGGGGCACCTTCCGCGCCCTGTTCCGCAACGTCACCGGCGGCGGGCTCATGCGACGGGCCCTGCCCGAGGCGCCGCCCCCCCCGGTTGCCAGCCAGCTGCCGCCGGAGCCGGTCGCCCAGCGCCCGGCCACGCGGATGCCGCAGCAGGACGACATGGCGCTCGAGATCCCGAGCTTCCTGCGCCGCCAGTCGAACGGCTGATGCGGTTGGTATGAGACGCCCCGCCGGGGCCCGCGACCGCGGCGCCCCGGCCCCGAGACCCGGCCCTGAGAGGGGGCGGGACTCGCCTCGCACGCCGCCGCGGCCCCCGCGGCGGCTTTTTTCATGCCGCCTCACCTGGCCTGCCTGGGATACATTCGGACACTTATTTATCGAGCGATTACAGTGCCTTATGAAGTAATATGACGAAACAAGCCTTTATTCGCCGCAGCGCACACGCGGTGCCACCTATGCACTGGGTCCGAGGCCGCAAGGCATGGCCCGGACTTCGCAGAGGCAAGCATGGACGGGTATATCGCACTGGAGACGGGTCGCCGCCGGACGCTGAAGGCCGCCATCGGCTGCGTCGGCATCGGCCTGCACAGCGGCCGTCGCGTTCAGCTCACCCTGCGGCCGGCGGCGCCGGGAACGGGCATCCTGTTCCGCCGCACCGATGCCGGCTTCGAGGTCCCCGCGCTGTTCGATCAGGTGGTGGACACGCGGCTCTGCACCGCGCTCGGCCTCGTCGAGTCGCCGCAGCACCGCATCGGCACGGTCGAGCATGTGATGGCCGCCCTGGCCGGCTGCGGCGTCGATGACGCCTTGGTCGAGCTCGACGGTCCCGAGGTGCCGATCCTGGACGGCTCGGCCTCGGCCTTCGTCTTCCTGATCGACTGCGTCGGCCTGGTCGCGCATGGCGGCCTCGGCCTGCGGCAGACCGAGGCGATCGAGGTGCTGCGCCGGGTGCGGGTGCAGGAGGGCGAGGGCCCGGACGCCGCCTGGGCGGAGCTGGCGCCGGCCGCCGGCAGCCAGTTCGAGGCCAGCCTGACCATCGATTTCCCGACCCCGGCGATCGGCCGCCAGTCCCTCGCGCTGCGCCTCTCGCCGCAGGCCTTCCGCGACGAGCTGGCCGAGGCGCGCACCTTCACCATGGCCGAGGAGGTCGCCCGGCTCCGCGCCGCCGGCCTCGCGCTCGGCGGCAGCCTGGCCAATGCGGTGGTGGTGGACGGTCCGCTGGTGCTGAACCCGGGCGGGCTGCGGCGCCCGGATGAGTTCGTGCGGCACAAGCTGCTGGACGTGGTGGGCGACCTGGCCCTCGCCGGCGCGCCGCTCCGCGGCCGCTTCAACGGCTACCGGTCCGGCCACGCCCTGAACAACAGGCTGCTGCGCGCCCTCTTCGCCGACCGGGCGAATTGGCGGGCCCTGCCCGGTGGCGCCTCGGTCGATGGCGGCGCCCGGATGCCGGTCGCCGCGGCCGCCGCCGCCGCCGTCGCCTGATCCCCGCTGGTCTCGCGCCGGGATGCGGCGCGGGCGGGACCGGGCCCGGGCGGTCCTGTGGACCGGCCCGCCGGCGTGCTATAGAGCAGCGGGGCATCGGGTGGATTTGTCCGCAACGCGGCCCCGCCCCCGCTCAGGCGGCGCGTCGGCGCCGTGGCACACCAGCGACCAGGCCATGATGATTCGACGCGTCCTCCCCCTGCTTGCCCTCGGACTCGGCCTTGTCGCCCTGCCCGGCTGTTCCTGGTTCAGCGACTGGGACGGCAAGCAGAGCTCGCTGGATGCCGAGCGCCGGGTGGCGGCGAACGCCACCTACGACAACACGCCCGAGGGCCTCTACGCCGCCGGCGTCGAGGCGCTGCAGGCGCGGCGCTTCGCCCCGGCGGCCGACTATTTCGACCAGATCGAGCGCGACCATCCCTATTCGACCTGGGCCACCAACGCCAAGCTGATGTCGGCCTATGCCGAGTACCAGCGCAACCGCTACACCGAGGCCATCGGCGCGCTCGACCGCTTCATCCAGCTGCATCCGGCGCATCGCGACATCGCCTACGCCTTCTATCTGCGCGCCCTCTGCTACTATGAGCAGATCGCCGATGCGCAGCGCGACCAGCGCCCGACCGAACAGGCCATGGCGGCGCTGCAGGACGTGGTGAACCGCTTCCCCGACACCGCCTATGCCCGCGACGCCCGGCTGAAGATCGACCTCGCCCGCGACCACCTCGCCGGCAAGGAGATGAATATCGGCCGCTTCTACCAGCGCCAGCGCCTCTACGCCGCGGCGATCGGCCGCTTCCGGCGCGTCGTCGAGGACTACCAGACCACCAACCATGTGCCGGAGGCGCTGCACCGCCTGACCGAGATCTACCTGACGCTCGGCCTGACCGAGGAGGCGAAGAAGACCGCTTCCGTGCTCGGGCACAATTTCCCGGGCAGCTCCTGGTACCAGGACAGCTACGCCCTGCTGGTGGACGGTGCCCCGGCCTCGGCGCAGGACCGTCCCGGCCTGATGGCGCGCGCCTGGAACTGGGTCTTCTGAGGGCGTTGTAGCCCCGCCCATGCTGGCATCCCTCGCGATCCGCGACGTCGTCCTGATCGAGCGGCTCGATCTCGCCTTCGGCACCGGCCTGACGGTGCTGACGGGCGAGACCGGCGCCGGCAAGTCGATCTTGCTCGACAGCCTCGGCCTCGCCTGCGGCGCCCGGGCGGAAGCGGGCATGGTCCGCGCCGGCCAGGCGCAATGCTCGGTCACCGCCGTCTTCCTGCCGCCCGAGGGCCATCCGGCGCTCGCCCTGCTGGCCGAGCAGGATATCGAGCGCGACGACGCGCTGGTGCTGCGCCGGGTGGTGCAGGCGGATGGCCGCAGCCGCGCCTTCGTCAACGACCAGCCGGTCGGCGTCGCGCTGCTGCGCCGCCTCGCCGCCACCCTGGTCGAGGTGCAGGGCCAGCACGACCAGGTCGGCCTCGCCGATCCCGCGACGCATGCCGGGCTGCTGGATGCCTTCGGCGGGCTGGATGCCCGACGCCAGGCCACGGCGACGGCCTGGCGCGGCTGGCGCGAGGCGGAGCGCGCCCTGGCCACGGCGCGCGAGGCCATCGCGGCCGCCCAGCGGGACGAGGAATTCCTCCGCCACGCCGTCCAGGAGCTGTCCGACCTCGCCCCGGTCGAGGGCGAGGAGGACGAGCTGAGCGGGGAGCGGCAGCGCCTGCAGCAGGGCGAGCGACGCAGCGAGAGCATCGCCGCGGCGCTGGCCGAGCTGCAGCCGCGCGACCGCCGCCGCGGCGGCCCGGCCGAGGCGCTGCGCAACGCGGCGCGGGCGCTGGAGCGGCTGCCGGCCCCGAACGAGGCGGCGCAGCCGGCCCTCGCCGCCCTCGCCCAGGCGCAGGATGCGGTGGCCGAGGCGGAGACCCTGCTCGAGCGCCTGCTGAGCGAGGGCGGGCCCGATCCGCGCCGGCTGGAGCAGCTCGAGGACCGGCTCTTCGGCCTGCGCGCCGCCGCTCGCAAGCATGGCGTCGCCGTGGTGGAGCTGCCGGGGCTGCTGGCCGAGCTGAAGGAGCGTCTCGGCGCGCTCGATGCCGGCACCGAGCGCGTCGCCGGGCTGGAGCAGGCGGCGACGACGGCGCGCACCGCCTATCTCGCCGCCGGCCGGGCGCTGACCGAGGCGCGGCAGGCGGCGGCCAAGCGGCTGGAGACGGCGCTGGCCAAGGAGCTGCCGCCGCTCAAGCTCGACCGCGCCCGCTTCCTCGTCGAGGTCGCGGCGCGGGAGGAGGGCGGCTGGTCGGGTGATGGCATGGATCGCGTCACCTTCCTCGTCGCCACCAATCCCGGCCAGGCGCCGGGGCACCTGCAGAAGATCGCCTCGGGCGGCGAGCTGTCGCGGCTGATGCTGGCGCTGAAGGTGGTGCTGGCCCGCGGCTCGCCGGTGCCGACCCTGGTCTTCGACGAGGTGGATGCCGGCATCGGCGGCGCCACCGCGGCGGCCGTGGGCGACCGGCTGGCGCGCGTCGCCGAGCGGTTGCAGGTGCTGGTGGTCACGCACAGCCCGCAGGTCGCGGCCCGCGGCGGCCAGCAGCTCCGCGTCGCCAAGCGGGTGAAGGGCGAGCGCGCCGCGACGGTGGTCGAGCCGCTCGACCGGCGCGAGCGGCGCGAGGAGATCGCCCGCATGCTGGCGGGCGAGCGGGTGACGGATGCGGCCCGCGCCGCGGCGGACAGCCTGCTGGAGGGGACGCTGCTGTGACCCGGCCCGCCCCCGCGGGCGGGCTGATCGGGGAGCCTGGCCCATGACCGATGCCGGCCTGCGGGCCCGCCTGCCCGAGCAGCTCACCGAGGAGGAGGCGGCGGCCGAGCTGGCGGCGCTGGCCGCCGAGATCGCGCATCACGACCGCGCCTATCACGAGCAGGATGCGCCCGAGGTCTCGGATGCCGATTACGACGCGCTGGTCCGCCGCAACCGCGCCATCGAGGGCCGCTTCCCCGGGCTGATCCGCGACGACAGCCCCTCGAAGCGGGTCGGCGCCCAGGCCGCCGAGAGCTTCGCCAAGCTCCGCCACGGCGTGCCGATGCTCAGCCTCGACAACGCCTTCGCGCCCGAGGATTTCGCCGAGTTCTGCGCCCGCATCCGCCGCTTCCTCGGGCTGAAGGAGGAGGTCCTCGGCTTCGTCGGCGAGCCGAAGATCGACGGGCTCTCGGTGAACCTGGTCTATGAGCATGGGCGCTTCCTCCGCGGCGCCACGCGCGGCGACGGGACCGAGGGCGAGGACGTCACCGCGAACCTGAAGACGCTCAAGGATTTGCCTCTGCGGCTGCGCGGCAAGGCGCCGGAGCGGATCGAGATCCGCGGCGAGGTCTTCATGGAGAAGCCCGCCTTCCTCGCCTTCAATGCCGAGCAGGCGCGCCGCATCGAGGCGGGCGAGAAGGGCCAGCGCGTCTTCGCCAACCCGCGCAACGCGGCCGCCGGATCGCTGCGCCAGCTCGACCCGCGCATCACCGCGCAGCGGCCGCTGAAGCTCTTCGCCTATGCCATGGGCGCCGCCAGCAGCGTGCCGGTGGCGACGCATTGGGAATGGCTGGACCAGCTCCGCGCCTGGGGCTTCGACGTGAACCCGCTCTCCGCCCACCTGCCGGACGAGACCGCCGCGGCCGCCTTCCAGGCCCGCATCGCCGAGCAGCGGGCCGGCCTCGCCTATGATATCGACGGCGTGGTCTACAAGCTGGACCGGCTGGACTGGCAGGCGCGGCTCGGCTTCGTCGGCCGCGCGCCGCGCTGGGCCATCGCCTGGAAATTCCCCGCCGAGCAGGCAACGACCCGGCTGCTGCGGATCGAGATCCAGGTTGGCCGCACCGGCGCCCTGACGCCGCGGGCGGTGATGGAGCCGGTCAATGTCGGCGGCGTCATCGTGCAGCACGCGACGCTGCACAACGAGGACGAGATCGCCCGCAAGGATGTCCGCCCGGGCGATACGGTGGTGCTGCAACGCGCCGGCGACGTCATCCCGCAGATCGTCTCGGTGGTGCTGGAGAAGCGTCCGGCGGAAAGCGCGCCCTTCGCCTTCCCCGACCGTTGCCCGGCCTGCGGCAGCCACGCCGTGCGCGCCGCCGGCGAGGTGGTGCGGCGCTGCACCGGCGGGTTGATCTGCCCCGCCCAGACGGTGGAGCGGCTGCGGCATTTCGTCGCCCGCAACACCATGGACATCGAGGGTCTGGGCGAGGAGCGCATCCAGCAATTGCACGATCTCGGTTGGCTCCGGGGCCCGGCCGACATCTTCCGCCTGCCGGAGCGGGAGGCGGAGATCGCGGCGCTGGAGGGCTGGGGCGCGCTCTCCGCCCGCAACCTGATGCGGGCCATCGCGGCGCGGCGCACGCCGCCCTTCGAGCGTTTCCTCTTCGCCCTCGGCATCCGCCGCATCGGCGAGGCCAATGCCAAGCTGCTGGCGCGCCATTACCATTCCCTGCCGGAATGGCGGGAGCGCATGCTGGCGGCGCGCATCATCGGCTCGGAGGCGCGGGAGGAGCTCGGCTCGATCCAGGGCATCGGCCCGGCCATCGCCGAGGAGCTGGTGGAGTTCTTCGCCGAGCCGCGCAACCTTGCCGCGCTGGACGACCTCGCCGCCTTCGTCGAGCCGGAGCCGGCGCAGGTCATGGCGGCGGCGGACTCGCCCTTCGCCGGCAGGACGCTGGTCTTCACCGGCACGCTCGAGACCATGACCCGGCCGGAGGCCGAGGCGCGCGCCGAGGCGCTGGGCGCCAAGGTGACGAAGAGCGTCTCGAAGCGGACGGATTTCGTGGTGATCGGCGCCGATGCCGGCAGCAAGGCGACCAAGGCCGCCGAGCTCGGCCTGCGGACCCTCACCGAGGCCGAATGGCGGGCGCTGGCGGGGCTGCCGCCGGCCGAGGCGACGCCGGACCGCCCCGTGGCGGCGGATCAGCCGCGGGATTAGGGCGCTTCCCGTGAACGCCGGTTCACGGCAAGCGCCCTAGAGCATGTCCTGCGAACGTCCGTTCACCTGCAATGCTCTAGGTATTTGTTTTTACGAGCATCTTCACCTGTCCGGATGAGGTCATCCGGACAGGATCTGCTCTAGACCACGATCCGCTCACACAGCTTCGCGGATCATGGTCTGGGCCCTTGTTTGATCGCGTGAGTCACGGCGCGGCCGTCTCGCCCGACCCGGCGGCACCGCCGGTCGGGCGAGAGGCGGGATATCAGCCGCCCTTGTTCGAGCGGCTGCGCGGCGTGGTCGGCAGCGGCGTCGGGGTCGAGCTGCCGGCATTGCCGGCTTGGCCCGAATAGTCGACGGTCGGCTCGGTGCCCTGGCCGGTGCTGCGCGTGCCGGTGATGGTCGCCGTGCCGGGCGTCGCATTCGGGCTGCCGGACCCGGCGATGTCGCGGGCATCCTGCTTCAGCGGCGGGGCGCCCGGGCCGGCCGAGGTGCCGGCGATCGGCGGGCCGCCCGGCTTCACCTCCGAGCAGGCCGCCAGGGCCAGGCCGGCCGCGAGGCCGAGTGTCAGCGTGGTGATGCGCATCATGTCGAGTCCCCCGAGAAAGGTTGCGCTGCCAGCCTCACCGCAAAATCGCATGCCCGTGAAGTCACATCGGCTTGCCGGCAACGCCATGTTGCAGCCATCCATGTCACGAAGCCGAGCGCAACCCGTGACAGTGTAGAACGATTCCATCGCGCCTGGCATCGCCCGATGCGCCGATGATCGCCCGAAAACAAGGATCTAGCGGCCAGGACGGCGGCGCCTACGGCGGGAGGGGCGGACCCGTCGCCATGCGCCTGGCCGGCGTTCTGTAACGCAGGGCGGGCCCGCTCGTCCCCCGGGGCCTCCGCCCGGCTGTCCCCCTCGCCTGTCCCGGCCCCTTCCCGGAATGCCGGGCGGCGGCGATCCTGCCGCCCCGCGACGAGGAGACCGCCATGGCCGAGACCAACCTGCAGGTGCTGCTGCGCCGCCGTCCGCAAGGCGCCCCGGTGCCGGAGGATTTCGAGATCGTCGAGCGCGCGGCACCGGAGCCCGCCGAGGGCGAGGTGCTGGTCCGCGCCGCGTATCTCTCGCTCGACCCCTATATGCGCGGCCGCATGTCGGAGGCGAAGAGCTACGCCAAGCCGGTCGCCCTCGGGGCGGTGATGGAGGGGCGGACGGCCGGCACGGTGGTCGCCTCGAAGGCGCCGGGCTTCGCGCCGGGCGATGTCGTCGCCGGCGGCTCTGGCTGGCAGCGCTTCTCCTGCGTGAAGGCGGCCGGCCTGATCAAGGTCGATCCCGCCGAGGCGCCGCTCTCGGCCAATCTCGGCGTGCTCGGCATGCCCGGGCTCACCGCCTGGGTCGGACTCGAGGATATCGGCCAGCCGCAATCCGGCGAGGTGATGGTGGTCTCCGCCGCCTCGGGCGCCGTCGGCCAAGTGGTGGGGCAGATCGGCAGGATCCGCGGCTGCAAGGTGATCGGCATCGCCGGCGGCGAGCGGAAATGCCGCTACGTCACCGAGGAGCTGGGCTTCGATGCCTGCATCGACCATCGCGGCGACCTCGCGGCGCAGCTCGACCGCCACTGCCCGGAGGGGATCGACGTCTACTGGGAGAATGTCGGCGGCGTGGTGCAGGCCGCGGTCTTCCCGCGGCTGCGCGACTTCGCCCGCATGGTGATGTGCGGCGTCATCGCGCAGTACAACGTGGCCGAGGGCTCGGACAGCTTCGGCGGCGCGCCCGGCCCCAATCTCGGCGCCGTGGTGCGCAAGCGGCTGCGCATCCAGGGTTTCATCGTCAGCGACAATGGCTGGCCGCGCTACCCGCAATTCCGCCGCGAGATGCTGGGCTGGATGGGCGATGGCCGGCTGCGCTGGCGCGAGGACGTGGTCGAGGGGCTGCGCAACGCGCCGCAGGCCTTCATCGGCCTGCTGGAGGGGAAGAATTTCGGCAAGCTGGTGGTGAAGATCGACTGAGCCGCCGGGCGGGGGCGCCGGGCGGACGGCCCGGCCCCCCTCCGCATCCTCAGCCGCGCCGGCCAGGCAGGGTGGCGAGGGCCGCCTCGAAGGCCTCCAGCGTGTGCGCCACATCCGCCTCGGTATGGGCGAGCGAGACATAGTACTTGCTCTCGCCCTTCAGGATGCCGGCGGCGCGGAGCTGCGCGTTGACATGCCGCTGCATCGCCGCATCGGCGCGCAGCGTCGAGCGGTAGTCGCGCACCGGCTCGTCGGTGAAGACCACGTCGAAGAGCGGCGGCTCCCCCACCACCTGGCCCGGGACGCCCGCCTGGCGCAGCGCCGCCTGCATGCCCTGCATCAGCGCCCGGCCGGTGGCGAAGACCTGCTCGTAGGTGCCGGGCCGCCGCAGCACCTCGAGCGTGGCGAGGCCGGCGACGGCGGCGACCGGGTTGCCCGAGAGGGTCCCCACCTGCATCAGGAAGCCGTCGTCGCCGACCAGGCCGCGGTCGAAATGCGCCATGATGTCGGCCCGCCCGGCGATGGCCGAGAGGGCGAAGCCGCCGCCGACGATCTTGCCGAGGGTGCAGAGATCGGGCGTCACGCCGTAATGGCTCTGGGCGCCGCCATAGGCGAAGCGGAAGCCGGTGACCACCTCGTCGAAGATCAGCGGGATGCCGTATCGCGCGGTGATCTCGCGGATGCCCTCGAGGAAGCCGGGCGCCGGCGGGATCAGGCGCTGGAAGGGCTCGAGGATGACGCCGCCCAGCTCGTCGTGATGCGCCTCGATCAGCGCCCGGGCGGCGTCCAGGTCGTTGAAGGGGGCGACCAGCACCTCCTCCCGCGCACTCCGCGGGATGCCGGGCGAATCCGGCACAGCCTGCGGGAAATTCGCCAGGCGCTTCGGCGCCAGGCTCATCAGCCCCCAATCGGACATGCCATGGTAGCCGCCCTCGAATTTCAGGATGCGGTCGCGCTTGCGGAAGGCCCGCGCCACCCGCATGGCGTACATGTCCGCCTCGGTGCCGCTGCTGAGGAAGCGCACCCGCTCGGCGCAGGGCAGCGCCGCGACGATCGCCTCGGCCAGCCGGATCCCGTGCTCGTTGTTGGCGAAGAAGGTGGTGCCGCGCGGGATCTGCGCCAGCACCGCCTCGGTCACCTCGGGATGCGCATGGCCGAGGAACATCGGCCCGGAGCCGAGCAGGTAGTCGATATACTCGCGGCCCGAGACGTCCCAGACATGGCCGCCGCGCCCCTCGCGGATGACGATGTCGGAGGGCAGGTTGCCGAAATTGCCGGCCGGCAGCACGCGATGCGCCGCCTCGACCAGGGCCTGTTCCTCGGTGTTGCGCGCCACGCCGTCCATCCGCCTGCTCCTTCCGCTCGCCTCGACCACAGGCTAGGCCAGGATGCGCCGGGCGGGAACGTGCTGCATCGCAGCGGGCGGGCAGCGGCGCTATCCGGTGCGGGGCAGCTCCCTGATCTCCACGGTGCCGCCGGCTTCGAACACGGGGTTGCCGGCGAGCAGGCGCCGCGCCGCCTCGAGATCCTCGGCCGTGACGCGGATGAAGCCGGAGAGCCGGGCCGTGATCGGCGGCACCGCGCCGGCTCGACGGACGCAGAGGCCCGTCCCGATCGCGCTGCCCCCCTGGAACCGGCCGGCGGCCTGCAACCGGCCGATATAGGCCGCCCAATCGCCGTCGCCCCCGGTCGCGCCAGGGGGCGCGTCGTCATGCATCAGGAAGAGATAGTCCGGCATCGCGCTCCTCGGTGCAGCAAGCGGCCGCAGGCGTCACGGCCGGTGCGGGTCGTCCCGGGGCAGGATGTCCCGGATGTAGTCGCGCCCCTTCCAGTCCGGCGGCGCCGAGCCGCCATCCTCCCGCGGCAGGTAGGCGGAGGGCTGGCTGGTGGCGAGGTCGGGGATGTAGCGCGGGCAATTGGGGAAGATGTCGGTCACCGCCACCCGCACCAGCCGCCGCGCTCCGGGCAGGGCGGCGAGGCGCGCCGGGTCCTCGACCAGGCTCGCCCGCCCCCGCAGCCGGAGCCGCGGCGAGCGGCCGTCGAAGGCGATGAAGAGCAGGCCGATGGCCGGGCTCCGCAGGATGTTGCCGAGGGAGAGGTACATCGAATTGCCGTCATAGTCCGGCCATTCGAGGCTGGCCGGCCCGGTCACCCGGACGAAGCCGGGCGGGCCGCCCTTGAAGCTGCAATCCACCGCGCCCTCGGCCGCGCTGGCGAGGAAGAAGAAGGGCGCCGCCTCGATCAGCGCCACATGCTCGGGCGCGAAGGCGGAGACCCGGCGGCGCGCCTCCAGCGCATCGGCCACCCGCCGGCCGTCATGGCGGTCCTGCAGGCTGCGGTTGCCGGCATGGAAGAGGCGCGAGGGGTCCGCCTCAGCCGGCGGCATGGCCGGCCTCCCGAGGTCGGATGACACCGGCCCGGTTCCGCAGTGGCATGCCTGTCTCCCCCTCCTCCGCGCCGGCATCCGGGCCGCCGCGATGCCAGCATGGCCAGGACTCGCCGGGCCGGCAATTCGCCCCCGGGCGCGGCAGGCGGCACGCCGGCCGCGAAAATTCACCGACCGCACCCGATTTCCACGTTGGGCTGGCGCGCGAAGCGGGAAGCCCTATGCTAGAGACTTGGCGTACGCCATTCGCTGCCCAGTCGGGCAGGGAGCGCAGGGCGGGTCCGGGGCACGGCTCCGTCCGAAGGAGCACCGAAGAGTTCGAGAGATGGCCAAAAACGAAAGCTGGCGCCCCCGCAAGCCCCGCAAGCGTGGGTTCGATGATGACGTGCCCGAATTCGGCGGCGGTTGGGGCGCCCCGCCGCCCTTCCCCATGCCGAGCATGCCCGCCTCGCGCGGCCCCTCCGTCTTCGCCTCCGGCCCCGAGCTCGAGGCGACGGTGAAGTGGTTCAACCCCGAGAAGGGCTTCGGCTTCGTCGAGCTCGGCAACGGGTCGGGCGATGCCTTCCTGCATGTCTCGGTCCTGCAGCGCTCCGGCAACGAGGCGGTCAACCCGGGTGCCGGCCTGCGGGTCCGGGTCGGTCCGGGCCAGAAGGGGCAGCAGGTCACCGAGGTGATCGAGATCACCAGCCCCGGCGAGCCCGGCGGCGGTGGTGGCGGCGGCGGCGGTGCCGGCGCGCGTGGCGGCTTCGGCGACCGGCCCCCGCGCAGCGGCGGCTTCGGCGACCGTCCGCCGCGCAGCGGTGGCGGCGGCGGCTTCGTCCCCTCCGGCCCGGCCGAGGAGATGCGCGGCACGGTGAAGTGGTACAGCCCCGAGAAGGGCTTCGGCTTCGTCTCGCCGGAAGGTGGCGGGCGCGATGTCTTCGTGCATGCGACCGCGCTCGAGCGCAGCGGCCTCTCGCCGCTGGCGGAAGGCCAGGCGGTGGTCATGCAGGTCGTGCAGGGGCGGAAGGGCCCGGAAGCCTCCACCCTCACCCGCGCCTGAGCCAGCCGGCGGCGGAACAGACGGGGCGGCGCTACGGCGCCGCCCTTTTCGACTGCTATTCGAGCAGGATCCGGCCCGCGGCCCCACCCGGCCGGAGCCGTGATCCCCAGGGGGAAACGCGGATGCTGCTGCGCCGGGAACGGGCGATGACCGCGGTGGCCATCATGCTGGACGTCGCCTTCCATGCCGGCCGCAGCGAGGCGGTCAGCGCCGCCGACATCGCCGAGCGGCTGGGGCAGGCCCGCCGGGGCATCGAGCCGGTGCTGCAATCCCTCTCCCGCGCCGGGCTGCTCGACAGCATCCGCGGCCCCAAGGGCGGCTACCGCCTCGGCCGGCCGCCGCGCGACCTGCGGCTGGCCGAGATCGTCGCCACCGCGCTCGACGAGGATGGCGCCGGGGGCGACCAGCCGGCCGGGCGGCTGCAGGCGGCCGTGGTGCAGCCGCTCTGGGCGGAGCTCGAAGGCCTGTGCCGGGACCACCTCTCGAAGCTCACCATCGCCGACCTGATCAAGCGGGCGGCGGCGGCCGGCGTGCGCCGGCCCACGGTGGAGCCGTTGAATTTCGTGATCTAGAGCAGATCCCGATCAGGTGGCCTCACCTGATCGGGTGAAGATGCTCTGAAAACAATAGTCTAGGGCACTTGTCCTGAACCGGTGTTCAGGGGAAGTGCCCTTGATCCCGACCTCCTGCTGACATCGGGATCGGGGCACCAGGGCAGCCGCGGCCACTGTGCGCCACCGGGCGTTTCCGCCCTCCGGCGATCGGCTCTAGGCTAATCCCCGACCCAGGGGAGGCCGCCATGGCCCGCGTCCGCAACATCGACAGCCGCGAATTGCCATCCGATCTGGCAGCGATCTACGAGCGCTTCGCCGAGGGCTACGGCCCCTTCCGCAACCAGGTCGCGGTCCTCGCCCATGTCCCGGCGGCGCTGCGGCACCTGATGCCGATGCTGATGGAGCTGCGCGAGGCGAAGACCCTGCCGAAGCGCCATCTCGAACTCGCCATCGTCGTCGTCTCCAACCTCAACGCCTGCCATTACTGCGTCGCCCACCACAAGCCCTTCCTGGCGGTGGAGGGGATTAGCCCCGAGGGCATCGACCGCATCATGGACTGGCGCGAGCATCCCGAGCTCGACGAGACGGACCGGCTGGTGGTGCAGTACGCCATCGCCGCCTGGGAGACGCCGAACCGCATCCCGGAGGCCCTGGTGCAGCGGCTGCGCGGCGTGTTCTCCGAGGCGCAGCTCGTCGAGCTGACGCTGCGCATCACCCTCTGCGGCTTCTTCAACCGCTTCAATGACGCGTTGCAGATCGAGGAGGAGGCGGAAGCGGACCTCGTCGGATCCGGGGCTCAGCCTCGGGGCTGAGGCAGGGCCCGCCCGGCCGCCCGGATCGCCCGCCACACCGCCTCCGGCGTCGCCGGCATCTGCAGCCCGGTGACGCCGAGCGGCCGCAGCGCATCCAGCACCGCATGCATCACCGTCTGCGGCGCCCCGATCGCCCCCGCCTGGCCGACGCCCTTGACGCCGAGCGGGTTGGAGCGGGTCGGCTCCTCGCCGAAGGCGATGGCGAGGTCGGGCAGGTCGGCGGCGCGCGGCAGGGCGTAGTCCATGAAGGAGGCGCTGAGGAGCTGGCCGGACTCCGGATCGTAGGCGATCCGCTCCTGCAGCGCCTGGCCGATGCCCTGGGCGAGGCCGCCCTGCACCTGCCCCGCCGTCAGCATCGGGTTCACCAGGCAGCCATAGTCGTCCACCGCCTGGTAACGCAGCAGCGCCACGGCGCCGGTCTCGGGATCGATCTCCACCTCGGCGGCATGCGCGCCGGAGGGGAAGGTGACGAGCTCGGAGAGGTTCTTCGCCTCGGCATCGAGGCCGGGCGGCATCCCCTCCGGCAGGTCGGCCGGGTCGTGGGAAGCCTCGATCAGCGCCTCCAGCGTCAGCGCCTGGCCATTGGCCGGCACGGTGAAGCAGCCCTCGGCGAACTCCACCGAATCCGGCGCCACCTGCAGCAGATGCGCCGCCAGCCGGCGCGCCTTGGCGATCACCTGCTCCAGCGCCATGACCAGCGCGGTGCCGCCGACATGCAGCGAGCGCGCCCCGCCATGGCCATTGCCGAAGGCGACCGCGTCGCTATCGGCCTGCACCAGGCGGAAGCGGCTCTCCTCCAGCCCCAGCCAGGCGGCGGCGATCTGCGGGAAGCTGGTCTCGTGCCCCTGGCCGTTGGACTGGGTGCCGATGACGATGTCCACCATCCCGTCCCGCGCGAAGCGCAGCGCCGCCCATTCCTGCGGCGCCCCGCGCGAGGTCTCGAGGAAGCAGGCGATGCCGAGGCCGCGCAGCCGCCCCCGCGCCGCGCTCTCGGCGCGCCTCGCGGCGAAGCCCTCGCGGTCCAGCAGCGCCTCGAGATCGGCGAGGTTGGCCTGGAAGCGGCCCGTGTCCATCAGCATCCCGGTGGCGCTGCGATAGGGGAAGGCGGCGATGGCGTTGCGCCGGCGGATCGCCACCGGGTCGAGGCTGGTGGCGCGGGCGGCGGCCTCGACCAGCCGCTCGGTCAGGTAATTCGCCTCCGGCTTGCCGGCGCCGCGATAGGCATCGACGGGCAGCGAGTTGGTGAAGGCCCCCTCCACCTCCAGCAGGATGGCCGGGATGGCATAGATGCCGCCGATGGCGGTGCTGACGGAGTTGGTCGGGCAGGCCGGCCCATGCGCCGAGCAATAGGCGCCCGTATCGGCGGCGAGCCGGGCCTGCAGGGCGAGGAAGCGCCCCTCGGCATCGAGCGCCAGCCGGGCGGTGCCCTGCAGGTCGCGGCCATGCACCGCGCCCTGGAATTCCTCGCTCGGCGCGCCGATCCAGGCGACCGGCCGGCCGAGCCGCCGGGCCGCGGCGAGCAGCGCCACATGCTCGGGGAAGAGGAAATTCTTCAGCCCGAAGCCGCCGCCGACATCGGGGCAGCGGAGATGGAAGGCTGGCTCCGGCAGGCCGAAGACCGTGGCGAGCTGCCGCCGCAGCCCATGCACCCCCATGCCGGCCAGCAGCAGCTCGAAGCGCGCCCCGTCCCAGGCGGCGACCGCGCCGCGCGGCTCGATCGGCGCGGCATGGACGCGGTTGTTGACGAGATCGAGCTCGACGATCCGCGCCGCGGCGGCGAAGCCGGCCTCGGTCGCGGCGCGGTCGCCGCGCTCGAAGCGGAAGGCGCGGTTGCCCGGCGCCTCCGGCCAGATCTGCGGCGCCCCGGCGGCCAGCGCCGCCCGGCTGTCGACCACGGCCGGCAACGGCGCGTAGTCGACCTCGATCGCCTCCGCCGCGTCGCGCGCGGCGGCGAGGCTCTCCGCGACCACGATCGCCACCGGCTCGCCGACATGCCGCACCGCGCCCCGCGCCAGGGCATGGCGTTCGGGGATGATCAGCGGGCCGATGGTCTGCACCACCGCCGGGCAGGGCAGCGGGCCGATCCCCTCCGCGGCGAGGTCCTCGCCGGTCAGCACCAGGGCGACGCCCGGCATGCCGCGCGCCGCCGCGGCATCGAGCCCGCGCAGCCGCGCATGCGCGTGCGGCGAGCGCAGCAGCACGGCGTGCAGCGCCCCGGCGGGGACCAGGTCGGCGACATAGCGTCCCTCGCCGGTGAGGAAGCGGGCATCCTCGACCCGGCGTCGGCTCTCGCCGATCATGCGGCAAGCTCCGATGCCGTCCGGCGGCGGGCCATGGCTTGCTCCTCGTCTGCGCGCCGCCATGCTGCCATGCCCGGCAGGCGGCGCCCAGGCGAGCGGAGTGCGGGCGGCGGAGTTAGGGGCGAGCGGCGCGCCGCGTCAGCCCTTTGCCAGGCGCTTCGCCACGAATTCCAGTCGGTCCTGGCCCCAGAAGATGTCCTCGCCGATGACATAGCTCGGCGCGCCGAAGACGCCGCGGGCCAGCGCCGCCGCGGTGTCGCGCTCGCGCATCGCCGCCCAGCGCGGCTCCTGCGACAGGGGCAGCAGGGTCGCCGGGTCCAGCCCAGCCTCGGTCACCAGCCGCGCCAGGGTCTCCGGCTCGCCGGGATTCTGCTCCTCCTCCCAGAGCGCCTTCAGGATGCGGTGGGCGAGGCGGATCGCCGGCGCGTCGCCGAGCGTCTCCCGCGCCGCGATCACCGCGCAGGCGCCGGGCAGCTCGTTCGAGGGGAAATGCTTCGGCTGGATCTGGATCGGGAGGCCGCGATGCTCGCGCCAGCGCGCCAGCTCCTGCAGCCGGTAGGCCTGGCGCTGCGGGCTGCGCTTCGGCAGGGGCAGGCCGCCGGAGCCGGCGAAGATGGTGCCGAAATCCACGGGCCAGATCCGCAGCGAGGCGCCGTGCTCCGCCGCCAGCGCCTCGATCCGCGCCGCGCCCAGATGCGTCCAGGGCGAGTTCAGCGAGGCGTAGTAGTCGATATGCAATGGCATGGGGTCTCCTTCCCTGGCCGGCCAGCCGCCGGCGTTGTGGCGTGGCGTCACGCCGGCAGCAGCGGCGCGCCGGTGGCGGCACGCGCCGTCGCCAGGTCGATGCCCGGCGCCAGCTCGTGCACCGCGAAGCCCTCGCCGGTGGGGGCGAAGAGGCCGTAATTGGTGGCCACCAGCGTCACCACGCCGCGCGCCGTCACCGGCAGGCGGCAGCGCGCCACCAGCCGCGGCTCGCCCTTGCGGGTGGTGTGCTCGAGCAGCAGGAAGACGCGCCGGGCGCAGGCGGCGAGGTCCATGGCGCCGCCGATGCCGCCGCCCTTGGCGCCGGCCAGCCGCCAATTGGCGAAGTCGCCGCCGGCCGAGACCTCGTAGGCGCCCATCACCGTGACGTCGATGCGGCCGCTGCGGATGATGCCGAAGCTGTCGGCATGGTGGACGATGGCCGCGCCCGGCCGCAGCGAGACATTCTGCCCGCCGGCATTGACGAGGTGCAGGTCCTCCTCCCCCGGCGGCAGCACCGGCCCGTAGCCGATGACGCCGTTCTCGGCGTGGTAGAGGATGTCGCGGTCGCCTATGTCGGTGTTGGAGCAGAGCGTCGGCAGGCCGACGCCGAGATTGACGATCCAGCCATCCTGGAATTCGCGCGCCAGGCGATCCGCCATCTGCTGCCGGTCCCAGCCGGCCGAGGTGGCGCCGCTCACCGCGCGCGCTCCTGCCGGCGGGTGGTCCAGAGCCCCTCGGGCGCGGGCGGGATCGCGACGAGGCGCTGGACGAAGAGGCCGGGCGTGTGGATCTGGTCAGGGTCGAGCGCCCCGGCGGGCAGGATCGGCTCCTCCACCTCGACGATCGCAAGGCGCGCCGCCATGGCCATCAGCGGGCCGAAATTGCGCTGGGACAGCCGGAATTGCAGGTTGCCCGCGGCATCGGCGCGCCAGGCGCGGAGGAAGGCGATGTCGCAGGGCAGGGCGTATTCCAGCAGGTAGTCCCGGCCGTTGATCGCCCGCGTCTCGCGCCCCTCGGCCAGCTCGGTGCCGACCGCGGTCGGCGTGTAGAAGGCCGGGATGCCGGCGCCCGCGGCGCGCAGCCGCTCGGCGAGCGTGCCCTGCGGCACCAGCTCGGCCTCCACCGCGCCGGCCTCGTAGAAGCGGGTGAAGGGCAGCACGTCGCTCGGCCGCGTCGCCGCGGTGAAGCTGCAGACCACCTTCGCCACCTGCCCGTTCTCCACCAGCATGCCGATATCGGGCATGCGCGGCTGCTGCGCGCCGCCGGTGGTGTTGGCGATGCAGGTCAGCCGCTTCGCGCCCTGCGCGAGCAGCGCCCGGGTGAGGTTGTAGGGCGTGCCCGGCCCGGCGAAGCCGCCGAAGGCGATCACCGCGCCATCGGGGATATCCGCGACCGCCGCGGCGAAATCCTGCACCACCTTGCCTGGCCGCGCCATCGGCGTCCCCTCCTCGAATTCGTTTGCAGGACAGCCTAGAGCAGATCCCGATCAGGTGGCTCCACCTGGTCGGGTGAAGATGCTCTGAAAACAGGAGCCTAGGGCGCGTCCCGTGAACCGGCGTTCCGGGGAGGCGACCCAGGACGGGCGACCGCCTATCGTCGATGCACCCTGGCGAGGACCTTTGCCCACGCTTTGGGCACAGCCTCACTCTTGCGCGCAACCCACCATCCCGGGATCGTCATGCCCGCAATGGCGCCGCTTTTGCTCTAACCCACAGCGATCTGTCGCAGGCTAGCCCGTCCATGCCCCTCCACGTCGCCCTTCATCACCGCACCAGCTACCGCTACGACCGCGCCGTCACCCTCGGCCCGCAGACCATCCGGCTGCGGCCGGCGCCGCATGCCCGCACGCCGATCATCAGCTACGCGCTGAAGATCGAGCCGAAGCCGCATTTCCTCAACTGGATGCAGGACCCGCAGGGCAACCACCTGGCGCGCGTCGTCTTCCCCGAGCGGGTGACGCAGTTCAGCGTGGAGGTCGACCTCGTCGCCGACATGGCGACGATCAACCCCTTCGACTTCTTCCTCGAGCCCGAGGCCGAGACCTGGCCCTTCGCCTATGACCCGGTGCTGGAGCAGGAGCTGGCGCCCTTCCGCAAGCTGGAGACGCCGGGCCCGCTGCTGCGGCAGTTCCTCGATGCCGTGCCGCGCGGCGAGCAGCGCACGGTGGACATGCTGGTCGGCCTGAACCGCCAGGTACAGGAGCGGATCGCCTATGTCGTGCGGCTGGAGCCGGGCGTCTGGACGCCGGAGGAGACGCTCGGCCAGGGCCGCGGCTCCTGCCGCGACAGCGCCTGGCTGCTGGTGCAGATCCTGCGGCATCTCGGCTATGCCGCGCGCTTCGTCTCCGGCTACCTCATCCAGCTCGTCGCCGATGTGAAGCCGCTGGACGGGCCGGAAGGGCCGAGCGAGGACTTCACCGACCTGCATGCCTGGGCCGAGGTCTACCTTCCCGGCGCCGGCTGGGTCGGGCTCGACGCCACCTCCGGCCTGATGACCGGCGAGGGCCATATCCCGCTGGCCGCGACGCCGGAGCCGGTCTCGGCCGCGCCCATCACCGGCCTGGTCGAGAAGGCGGAGACCGAGTTCGGCTTCGCCATGTCGGTCACCCGGCTGCGCGAGACGCCGCGCGTCACCAAGCCCTATACCGAGCCGCAATGGCAGGACATCCTGGCGCGCGGCCGGGTGGTGGACGGCGCGCTGCGCGAGGGCGACCTCCGCCTGACCATGGGCGGCGAGCCGACCTTCATCGCCGCCGACGACATGGATGCGCCGGAATGGAACACCGCGGCGCTCGGCCCGACCAAGCGCGCCTATGCCGGCCGCCTGCTGCGCCGGCTGGCGCCGCTCTGGTCGCCCGGCGCGGCGCTGCAATACGCCATGGGCAAGCACTATCCGGGCGAGCAGCTTCCCCGTTGGGCGCTCTACTCGCATTGGCGGCGCGATGGCGAGCCGGTCTGGAAGAACCCCGAGCTCCTCGCCTCGGACGACGACACCGACACGGCGAGCGCGGCCGATGCCGCGCGCTTCGCCCGCCTCCTCGCCGAGCGGCTGCAGGTCGATCCCGGGCTGGTCGCCCCGGCGCATGAGGACATCCACTACTATCTCTGGCGCGAGAAGCGCCTGCCGGCGAATGTCCTCGCCGAGGATGCCAGGCTGCAGGACCCGCTGGAGCGGGCGCGGCTGGCCAGGGTCTTCGGCCAGGGTCTCGCCGCCGAGGTCGGCTCGGTGCTACCGATCCGGCGGGTGATGCAGGACGGCGTCCGGCGTTGGCAGGCCGGCCGCTGGTTCTTCCGCGGCGAGCATCTCTTCCTGGTCCCCGGCGACAGCCCGATCGGCTTCCGCCTGCCGCTCGACAGCCTGCCCTGGATGTCCGAGGCGGATGCGGCGCGCGTGCTGGAGACCGAGGCCGATCCCTTCGCGCCGGTCGCGCCGCTGCCGCCCCGCCAGGCCTTCGAGCGCTCCCGCGGCGGCAGCCCGGCCGCCGATGCGCAGCGCCTGATGCCGCAGGACCCGCGCCTCGGCATCGGCCGCGGCGACGGCGCCGGCCCGGCCCTGGGGGCGGAGCATTTCCGGCCGCAGCCGCAGGAGCTGCCGGTGGTCGGCCGCTCCGATCCCGGCGTGGTGCGCACCGCCCTCGCGGTCGAGGCGCGGGGCGGGCTGGTGCATGTCTTCCTCCCGCCGCTCTACGCCGCCGAGGACTGGCTCGACCTCGCCGCCGCCGTCGAGGCGACGGCCGAGGAGACCGGCCGCAAGGTGATCCTGGAAGGCTACCTGCCGCCGCGCGACGAGCGGATGCTGCATTTCTCCGTCACCCCCGATCCGGGCGTGATCGAGGTGAACATCCACCCCGCCAAATCCTGGCCGGAGATGGTGGAGCGCACCGAGCAGCTCTACGAGGAGGCGCGGCAGGTCGGGCTCTCGGCCGAGAAATTCATGCTCGACGGCCGCCATGTCGGCACCGGCGGCGGCAACCATGTGGTGATGGGCGGCGAGCGGCCGGCCGACAGCCCCTTCCTGCGCCGGCCGGACCTGCTGAAGAGCCTGCTCGGCTTCTGGCACAACCATCCGAGCCTCTCCTACCTGTTCAGCGGCCTCTTCATCGGCCCGACCAGCCAGCATCCGCGGGTCGACGAGGCGCGGCAGGACGCGCTGGCCGATCTCGAGATCGCCTTCTCGAAGATCGCGCCCGGCGAGGAGATGCCGCCCTGGCTGACCGACCGGCTGTTCCGCAACATCCTGGCGGACATGACCGGCAACACCCACCGCACCGAGTTCTGCATCGACAAGATGTACGCGCCCGAGAGCAGCTCGGGCCGGCTCGGCCTGGTGGAGTACCGGGCGCTGGAGATGCCGCCGCATGCGCGGATGTCGGCGGCGCAGATGCTGCTGATGCGCAGCGCCCTCGCCGCCTTCTGGCGCACCCCCTATGACCGCCGCCTGGTCCGCTGGGGCACGCGGCTGCATGACGAGTTCATGCTGCCGCATTTCGTCGAGCAGGATTTCACCGACAGCCTGCGCGAGCTGGCCATGCTGGGCTTCCCGCTCGAGCCCGAATGGTTCGCGCCGCATCTGGAATTCCGCTTCCCGCGCATCGGCGAGGTGACCCTGCGCGGCATGGGCCTCGAGCTGCGGCATGCGCTGGAGCCCTGGCACGTGCTGGGCGAGGAGCCGGGCGGCGGCGGCACGGTGCGCTACGTGGACAGCAGCACCGAGCGGCTGCAGGCGCGCGTCAGCGGCTGGGTGGAGGAGCGCTTCGCCCTCGCCTGCAACGGCTGCGAGGTGCCGCTGACGCCCACCGAGACCGTGGGCGAGTTCGTCGGCGGCGTGCGCTTCAAGGCCTGGGACCCGCCCTCCGCCCTGCACCCGACCATCCGGGCGCAGTCGCCGCTGGTCTTCGACGTCTACGACCGCTGGACCGGCCGCAGCCTGGGCGGGCTGACGCATCACGTGGCGCATCCCGGCGGCCGCAATTACGAGACGCTGCCGGTCAACGCCAACGAGGCGGAGGCGCGCCGCCGCACCCGCTTCCAGCCCTTCGGCCATACGCCCGGGCCGATGCCGGCGCCGCGCCCGGTGCCGGCGAAGGAGGCGCCGCGTTCGCTCGACCTGCGCCGGGCGGGCTGAACCGGCCCGACGACGCGCCCGCCCTGTCTGCGGCGGGCGCCTTCCCCCCTCGCTTCGTCCCGGCAGCCATGGCATCACGGTCGGTGCATGTCAGATCCTGCTCCGCTCGATGAGATGGTGGATGGCGCCGGCGGCATCCGCCCCCACTGGAGCGGGCTGCTCGGCGCCCTCTCGACGCTCGGCCGCGGCGAGCTAGCCACGCGCGCGGCGCTGCTCGACCGGCATTTCCTCGAGGAGGGGGCGACGAGCCTCCTCCCCGGTCCGCCCGACAGGCCGGACTGGCGCTGCGACCCGGTGCCGCTCATGCTGCCCCCGGGCGAGTTCGACGCCCTGGCCAAGGGCCTCGCCCAGCGGGCCAGCCTGCTCGAGGCGGTGCTGCAGGATGTCTATGGGCCGCAGCGGCTCCTCGCCGAGGGGGTGCTGCCGCCGGCCCTGGTCTATGCCAACCCGGCCTTCCTGCGCTCCTGCCGCGCCCCCGCCGGGACGCGGCAGGGCCCGCTGCTGCATCTCTACGCCGCCGACCTGCTGCGCGCCCCGGATGGCGGCTGGCGGGTGCTCGCCGACCGCACCGCCGGCCCGACCGGCCTCGCCCATGTGCTGGAGAACCGCCGGGCCCTCTCGCGCACCCTGCCGGAGCTGATCCGGGCGCGGCAGGTGCGGCGGCACGGCCCCTTCTTCGATATCTGGCAGGATGCGCTGCAGCGCCTGGCGCCGCCCGGCGCCGCCGGCCGCAACCCGGGCGTCGCCATGCTCACCGGCGGCCATGCCAGCCCGCACTGGTACGAGCACGTCATCCTCTCCCGCCGCCTCTCCTGCGCCCTGGTCGAGGGCGGCGACCTGACGGTGCGCGACGGCTCCCTCTTCCTGAAGACCCTGGGCGGGCTGCAGCCGGTCGACGTGCTGCTGCGCCGGCTGGACGGGCGGCAGATGGACCCGCTGGAGGGCGACCAGAGCCCCTCGCACGGCGTCGCCGGCCTGCTGGACGCGGCCCGGTCGGGCTCCGTCCGCATCGTCAACGACCCCGGCGCCGGCTTCGCCGAGGCGCCGGCGCTCGCCGCCTTCCTCGCCGGCCTCGCGCCCCGGCTGCTCGGCGAGCCGCTGCGCCTGGCCGATGCCCGCACCCTCTGGCTGGGCGACCCCGGGGTGCGGGAGCAGGTCCTCGGCTCCCTGGAGCGCTGGCTGGTCCGCCGTGCCGTGGACGGCACGGTGCACTCGGTCACCGCCGGGGCGCTGCCCGAGGCGGGACGCGCCGATCTCGCCCGGCGCATCCGCGCCACGCCCGAGGAATACGTCGTCTCCGAGCGGTTGCCGGCCTCGGTCGCCCCCTGCGCCGGGCCGGAGGGGCTGGAGCCGCGGCCGATCATCCTGCGGCTCTTCCTGGTGCATGACGGCCAGCGCTGGCAGGCGCTGCAGGGCGGCCTCGCCCGGGCCCTGGCCGCGCCCGACCCCGGCACCGGCGCCCGCCCGGGCATGCGCTTCAGCAAGGATGTCTGGGTGCCGCTGGAGGAGCCGGCGGAGATGCAGGGGCCGCCCCAGGCCAGCATCCGCGCCCTGCCGATCCGCCGCGGCACCGGCGACATCCCGAGCCGGGTGGCCGATAATTTCTTCTGGCTCGGCCGCTACCTGGAGCGGCTGGAGACCGCGGCGCGGCTGCTGCGGGCGAGCGCGGCGCGCCTCGCCACCAGCAACCCGAACCCGCGCGAGCTGGCCGAGCTGCGGAGCCTCGCCGCCTGCCTGGTCCGCGCCGAGCTGCTGGGCTGGGAGACGGCGCGGGAGATCGGCACCGTGCCGGTCACCCGGGCGCTGCTGCGGGCGGTGCGCGAGCGCGGCCGGCTGCCGGGGCTGCTGAGCCAGGTCGGGCGCCTCGCCGAGCTGCTGCGCGACCGGCTGACGGAGGAGATGCATCTCGCGCTCAACCGCGGCCTGCGCCAGCTCGCCGAGGAATTCCGCGCCGTCCCCACCGGCCGGGAGGAGGCGCGCAACCTCGATGCGCTCGGCCATGCCAGCGCCGCGGTGCTCGCCTTCGGCGCCACCCTCGGCGGGCTCGCCGCCGAGAACATGGTGCGCGGCGGCGGCCGCCTCTTCCTCGATCTCGGCCGGCGGGTGGAGCGGGCGCAGGCGATCGCCGCCGAGCTCGATCGGGTGCTCGACCAGCCCGGCGCCGCGGCGCAGCCGGCGCGGCTGGAGCCGGGGCTGCGCCTCGCCCTCGAGCTGCGGGATTCCGTCATCACCTATCGCAGCCGCTACCTCACCGTGCTGCAGCCGGCGCCGGTGCTCGACCTGGTGCTGGCCGACGAGGGCAACCCGCGCGGCCTCGCCTTCCAGCTCGCGGCGGCGCGGGACATGCTGGCCGATCTCGAGGGCGAGGCGGCCGGGCCGCTCGCGCGGCTGGCGCAATCCCTGCTGGAGGAGACCCGGGCGATGGTGCGGGAGGTGGCGGAGGCGCCGTCGCAGGCGGAGGCGGCGCTGCGGCTGCGGCCGCGCCTCGCGGCGATGGAGAGGGACGTCGCCGGGCTCTCCAACCGCATCGCGCGGCGCTGGTTCGCGCTGCTGCCGGCCCCGCACAGCCTCGGCCCCGCCCCGGCCATCCGGATGCGTGGCGCGGCGTGATCTACCGGGTCCGCCATACCACCCGCTACGCCTATGGCAGCACGGTGGATCTCGCGGCGCATATGCTGCACCTGACGCCGCGCGCCCTGCCCTATCAGCGGCTGCGCTCGGCCAGCCTCACCAGCCTGCCCGCGGCGGCGCGGCGGCGCGACGGGCTCGACCATTTCGGCAACGCCGTGACCTGGCTGTTCATCGACGCGCCGCACGACCTGTTCGAGGTGACGGCGGAGGCCGAGGTCGAGGTGCGCTACCCCGCGCCGCCCGCGCCGGAGGCGACGCCGGCCTGGGAGCAGGTGCGCGAGGGCGCCCGCGCCGGCGGGCCGGGCGCCTGGCAGGCGGCGGAATACCGCTTCGACAGCCCGATGTGCCCGGCGGTGGCCGCGGCCGGGACCTATGTCGCCGAGAGCTTCCCGCCCGGCCGCCCCATCCTCGCCGGGCTGCTGGAGCTGAACGGGCGCATCCGCGCCGATTTCCGCTTCCGCGCCGGCGTCACCGACCTCTCGACCCGGGTGGCCGAGGTGCTGCGCCGCCGCGAGGGCGTCTGCCAGGACTTCACCCATCTGATGATCAGCGGGCTGCGCGCCATCGGGCTGCCGGCGCGCTACATCTCGGGCTATATCCGCACCCGCCCGCCGCCGGGCCAGCCGCGCCGGCGCGGCGCCGACCAGAGCCATGCCTGGGTCGGCGCCTGGCTCGGCCCGGCCGATGGCTGGGTGGAGCTCGACCCGACCAACGGCGTGGTGGTGCAGGAGGAGCATGTCGTGCTCGGCTGGGGCCGCGACTACGGCGATATCAGCCCGGTGCGCGGCGTCATGCTCGGCGGCGGCGACCACGGCCTCTCGATCGGCGTCGATCTCGAGCCGGTGGAGGAGGCGGCGGCGCCGGCGGCGGGCGTCCAGGGCTGAACGCCCTTGCGTCGCCGGTCTCCGCGTTTCCCCCTCTTACGAACGGCCGTTGCTGGTGACCCATCAACGGCCCCTCCGTCGCCGGGCGGTTTGCTCCGCAACCCTTGGCACCGCGCCGTCGCGCCGTCAGGCGCGCCTGACGGCGCGACGCGCGGCGCCCGTTCGGGCGCTCGGCAGGAATGGACCATTCCTGCCGTTCGTATCAGGCGATCACGCCCTATCGCGCCGCCCGCACCGGCCCGCGCGCCAGCATCACCAGCAGGATCGCCAGCGCCGAGACCGCCATGTAGAGGCCGAAGGCGTTGAGATAGCCGATCATCGCCGCCTGCCGCTCGACCTCGCGCGCCAGCCGCGCCAGCGCCTCCGGCGTCTCGAGGCTCCAGCCGCCCATCGCGTCGGGCAGGCCGAGCGCGCGGTTGGCGGGCGAGACCTGCTCCGTCATCCGGCTGTAATTGGCGGTGGTGGAGCGGACGATCTCGGTCACGCTGGCCGAGATGAACAGGCTCGATCCCAGGTTGCGCAGCAGGTGGAAGACCGACATCGCCTCGGCGGTGTAGCGGGTGTCGAGGGTGCGGAAGGTCAGCACCGTCAGCGGCACCCAGATGACGCCGACGGCGACGCCCTGCAGCACGGCGTTCAGCCGCAGCGTGTCGACATCGACATTGAGGTCGAGGCTCATCAGCCAGAGGCCGGAGACCACCAGCAGCCCGAAGCCGAGGCTCATGCCGATCCGCGGATCGAGCCGGCCGATCACCAGCGTGCTGCCGAAGCCGATGACGCCGCCGATGCCGCGATAGCCGACGATCTGGCCGATGATGCTGTCCGGATAGCCGGCATAGGATTGCAGCAGGGTCGGCAGCAGCACGATCGGGGTGAAATTGACCATCCCGTAGATCAGCACCAGCGCCAGGCCGATGGCGTAATTGCGGTCGAGCAGCAGGCGCAGGTTGAGGAAGGGCCGCTCGGTCGTCAGCGAATGCGCCAGGAAGATCCAGAAGGCGAGCGCGGCGATGCCCGCCTCGACGATGATCTCCCGGCTCTCGAACCAGTCGAGCCGCTGGCCGCGCGAGAAGACGAGCTGCAGGCAGGCGATCGCCGTGGCCAGGGCGAGGAAGCCGATCCAGTCCATCGGCACCCGCGCCGCGGGGCGGTCGCGCGGCAGCACCAGCCATTGCGCGAGCCCGGCCAGCAGCCCGGCCGGGATGATCATGTAGAAGGCCCAGCGCCAGTTGTGGCTCTCGGCCAGCATGCCGCCGAAGACCGGGCCGATCACCGGGCCGAGCACCACCGTCATGCCGAAGATGGAGCTGACCAGCCCCGCCTGCCGCCGCGGGAAGCTGTCGAGCACGATGGCGTTCGAGAGCGGCACCACCGGCGCGCCGATGCCGCCCTGCAGCACGCGCCAGAGCACCAGCGCCTCCAGGCTCTCCGCCTGGCCGCAGAGCCAGGTCGCCAGCGTCGAGCCCAGCACCCCGGTCAGCATCACCCGCCGCCGGCCGAAGCGGGCGGCGAGGAAGCCGCTGGTCGGCGTGGCGATGGCGGTGGCGAGGATGTTGAAGGTGGTGGTCCAGGCGATCTCGTCCGGCGTCGCCGCCATGCTTCCCTGCATCTGCGGCAGCAGGGTCGAGGCGACGAGCAGCGTCGTCGCGTAGAGGGTCGAGCCCAGCACCACCGCCGCCAGGATGAGCACCCGGCGCAGCACCGGCAGTTCGTCGGCCTCAGGCCGGTCGGACATGGGAGGGCGCGGGGCGGGAAGGGTCGAAGGGCATGACGAACCTGTAACCTTGACGAAAGTCTGCCGGGTGATGTTGAGTTGGGCAACAATCCGTGGCGCGCACGACCACGCGATGCCGGGCCAGCCCCGGCCCCCGGGAGACGTTCCTTGCCCCAGCAGGAGGATCGCCGGCAGATCGGCTTCCTGATCGCCGACGTGGCGCGGCTGATGCGCGCGAGCTTCGACCGGCGGGTGCGCCGGATCGGCCTCACCCGCTCGCAATGGCTGGTGCTCAGCCAGCTGCACCGGCACCCCGGCATCAGCCAGTCCGAGCTCGCCGAGATGCTGGAGGTCGAGCGGGCGACGGCCGGGCGGATGATCGACCGGATGGAGCGCCGCGCCTGGCTGGTGCGCCGGCCCGACCCGGACGACCGGCGCGTCAACCGCCTCTACCTCACCGCGGCGGCGGAGCGGGTGCAGGCGGAGATGGGCCGCATCGCCGAGGCGCTGCTCGACGACGCCATGGCCTGCCTCGACGAGGGCGAGCGCGAGGCGCTGACCGGGATGATGGAGCGGGTGAAGGCGCAGCTCCTCGATCTCGGGGCGCGGCGGGCCGCGGCCCCGGCGGCCGAGCGGCCGGCCGCGGCCCCATGAGCACCCCCGCGGCCCGGCGACGCCTGCAACGCCTCCTGCTGCTGCTCGGCGTGCCGCTGCTGGTCCTGCTCGCCGCCGCGGTCCTCTGGCAGCGCGGCGGCCGCTACGTGACCGCCGAGAATGCCTATGTGAAGGCCGACATCGTGCAGATCGCGCCCGAGATCGGCGGCCGCATCCTCGAGGTCGCGGTGCAGAACCATGATCGCGTCCAGGCCGGCGCGGTGCTGCTGCGGCTCGATCCCGAGCCCTACCGCCTGGCGCTGGAGAAGGCCGAGGCCGAGCTCGACGCCGCCCGCACCGCGGTCGAGACCGCGCGCGCCACCTACCGCGAGACGCAGAGCGAGCTCGGCGAGCTGCAGAACCGCGCCGACTACCTCCTGCGCCAGGCGCGGCGGCAGCAGGCGCTGGCGGCCCGCGGCGTCGCCCCGGCCACCAAGCTCGAGGAGACGCAGAGCGATGCCGAGGTGGCGCATGAGCGCATCAAGGTGGTGCGGCAGCGGCTGCTCCGGCTGCTGACGGCGCTGAAGGGCGATCCGGACCTGCCGGTCGAGGAGCATCCGACGGTGCGCGAGCGCATGGCCGAGCGCGACCAGGCGCTGCTCGACCTGCGGCGGACCACCCTCCACGCCCCGATCGGCGGCACCATCGTCAATCTCCGGCTGCAGCGCGGCGAGCAGCTGAAGCCGGCGACGCCGGTCTTCGCCCTGGTCTCGGAGCGGCGCCCCTGGGTGGAGGCCAACCTGAAGGAGACCACCCTCACCCACATCACCACGGGACAGGCCGTGGCGGTGGTGCTCGACCTCTACCCGGATCTGCGCTGGACCGGCGTGGTCGAGAGCATCAGCCCGGCGACCGGCGCCGAATTCGCCATCCTGCCGCCGCAGAACGCCTCCGGGAACTGGGTGAAGGTGGTGCAGCGGCTGCCGGTGCGGATCCGCCTCGAGCCCTTCCCCGGCGAGCCGCCGCTGCGCGCCGGCGTCACCGCGACGGTGGCCATCGACACCGGCCGCCAGCGCCGCCTCGGCGACGTGGCGGCGGCGATCGCCGGCTGGCTCCGGGGCGGGGCCAATGCCGCCGGGCGGGAAGGCCGGATCGCCGCCGGGGAATGATACCCGACGCAGGAGGTTCCGACCCGCGGCCCGCAGGGCCGGGCGCCCGAATGGGCGCCGCGGGTCGCGCCGTCAGGCGCGCCAAATGGCGCGACGCCGCGAAGGCCCAGGCAAACCGGAGGGTTGCGCCCGGCGCTGAGGGCCAGGACGGTGAAACCGTCCTGCGCTCGGCATGAGCCCGCCGGGCTTTTCCGCAGGTGCGAAACCCGTCGCCCCGCCATGCGTCCTGCGAGGCATCGCGGCCGCCGCCGGCCGCCATGGAGGCCGTGCATGCGACTGTTCCGCTGCCAGAACTGTGACCAGGTGCTCTATTTCGAGAACACCAAATGCGAGCGCTGCGGCTTCCGTCTCGGCTTCCTGCCGGAGGTGACGCGCCTCTCGGCCCTGGAGCCGGCCGGCGACCCGGCCTGGACGCCGCTGGCGGCCAAGGACCAGCAGCGGCTCTTCTGCACCAATGCCCAGTACGACGCCTGCAACTGGCTGGTGCCGGCGGGCACCGCCGATGCCTTCTGCGCGGCCTGCCGGCACAACCGGACGGTGCCCGACCTCACCTTGCCCGAGAACCTGCCGCCCTGGCGCAAGATCCAGGATGCGGAGCGCCGGCTGGTCTATTCCCTGCTCCGCCTCGGCCTGCCGCTGCAGGACCGGCTGGCCGATCCGCAGCATGGGCTCGCCTTCGACGTCCTCGCCGACCCGCCCGAGGGTGGCACCTCCCGCGTCATGACCGGGCATGACGAGGGGCTGATCACCATGGCGCTGGTCGAGGCCGACGATGCCGAGCGGGAGAAGCGCCGCGCCGCCATGGGCGAGCCCTACCGCACCCTGCTCGGCCATTACCGGCACGAGAGCGGGCACCATTACTGGGACCTGCTGGTGCGCGACGGCGGCAGGCTGGAGGAATGCCGCGCCGTCTTCGGCGACGACAGCCAGGATTACGGCGCGGCCTTGCAGCGCCACTACAACGAGGGGCCGCCAGCCAACTGGCAGGAGGCCTATGTTAGCGCCTATGCGACGACCCACCCTTGGGAGGATTTCGCCGAGACCTGGGCGCATTACCTGCACATCGTCGACACGCTGGAGATGGCCAGCGCCTTCGGCCTGCAGGTCGCGCCCAAGGTGGCGAAGACCGACGACCTCGACGCCAAGATCGATTTCGACCCCTATGCGCAGGAGCGGGTCGAGCCGCTGCTGGAGGCCTGGCTGCCGCTGACCTTCGCCGCGAACAGCCTGAACCGCTGCATGGGCGCGCCCGATCTTTACCCCTTCGTCCTGTCGCCGCCGGCCATGGAGAAGCTCGGCTTCGTCCACCAGTTGATCCGCGGGGTCAGGCAAAACCCAGCGACGCCGTGAGTCCCGCCTCCTCGGCGAGGCCGCGTAGCTTCGCCCAGGTCGCCGGTTCGATCTCGACGCCCTCGGCGGCGCGCTGCCGCTCCGCCTGATGCTCGACCTCGCCGGGATAGAGCACGCCCTGGCTGCCCTTGGCCGGCGGCGTGTCCTTCAGGTACTGCGCGAACTCCGCCACCTCCTTGCGGAAGGTCAGCAGCGGCCGGAAGGCCTCGACCTTGATGGCGATGAGGAAGCAGCCGTCATTGTGCCGGCCGCTCGGCTCGACGCCGAAGCCGAGGCCGGTGAGCAGCCCGCAGAACACCTCGCCCATGGCCGCCAGCGCGGTGCCCTTGTAGCCCTCGCCCGCGCCGCCGAGCGGCAGCAGGGCGCCGCCATTGATCTTCTTCGGATCGGTGGTCAGCTCGCCCTCGCTGTCCACCACCCAGCCGCGCGGGATCTCCTGGCCGCGCGCCTCGGCCAGCTTCACCTTGCCCATGGCCACCGCCGAGGTGGCGAAATCCATGCAGAAGGGCCCATCGAGATCGGAGGGCACGGCCATCGCCCAGGGATTGGTGCCGAGCCGCGCCGCCCGCCCGCCGAAGGGCGCGACGCCCTTGGGGGAGCGGCCGCTATCGGCCCAGGCCATGCCGATCATCCCCGCCTTCGCCGCCATCAGCGGATAGCTCGCCAGCCGCCCGACATGGCCCTGGCGGAACACCGTGCAGGCGGCGATGTTGCCCTTCTCTGCCTTCTCGATGGTGAGCTGCATGGCGCGCTCGTTGACGACGTAGCCGAAGCCCCAATTCCCGTCGACCACCGTCGTCGTCGGCGATTCCTGCACGATGGCGAAGGGCGCGCCGGGGACGATGTGCCCGACCCGCACGCGCTCGATGTAATTGGGCAGCATGATGACGCCGTGGCTGTCATGCCCGGCGAGGTTGGCGTTCACCACATGGCGGGCGACGGTCGCCGCCTCGTCCTTCGGCACGCCATTCGCCATCAGCAGCGCGCGGCCGATCTCGCGCAGCCTCTCGGCCTGGACCTTCGGCATCCGTCCCTCCCGCCTGTATGGCGAGAGCTTCGCGCCGAAGCGCCGGCAGCGAAAGGGGGCAGGCCCGCGCCTGCCCCCCCTCCGGCCGTCTCCCCGGGAAGCGGGGCGATTACGCCTTCGCCACCTCGACCAGCACCAGCTCGGCATCCTCGCCGGCGGTGATCTCGATCGCCGGCTCGTCGACGATGCCGGCGCCGTCACGGGTGCCGAGCGCCACGCCATTCACCGTCACCGCGCCCTTGGCCGGCACGAGGTAGGCGGCGCGGCCCTCGGCGAGGGGCTGGCGCAGGGTCTGCCCGGCCTTCAGCGTCGCCGCCAGCACGGCGCCGTCGACATTCAGCGGCAGGGCGCCGCTCTCGGCATCCTGCGGCCGGCCGCTCGCCAGCACCTCGAAGCCGGCCTCGCGGCTCGCCTTCGGGAATTGCCTGGCGCCCCAATGAGGCTTGGCGCCGCGGCGGTCGGGGATGATCCAGATCTGGAAGATCCGGGTGGTCTCCGGCTCCAGGTTGTACTCGCTGTGCACCACGCCGGTGCCGGCCGACATGATCTGCACGTCGCCCGCCTCGGTGCGGCCTTCGTTGCCCAGGCTGTCGCGATGGGTGATGGCGCCGTCGCGGACATAGGTGACGATCTCCATGTCGCGGTGCGGATGCGGGTCGAAGCCGGTGCCGGCGGCGATCTCGTCATCGTTCCAGACGCGCAGCCGGCCCCAGTTCATCCGCGCGGGATCGTGGTAGCCGGCGAAGGAGAAGTGGTGCCGCGCCTTCAGCCAGCCATGGTCGGCGCCGCCCAGGGTCTTGAAGGGTCGGACTTCGATCATCGGGAGCCTCTCACCGGACGTCTTGTCGTCCGTTGGCCCCTAGATGGCCCGGCGCCGAACCGCTCGCCATGCCGTGAGCCTGATCGCCATCATTGGCCGGCGCTATCGCGGGGCGGCAAGGCGATGCGGAAGCGCAGGCCCGATGCCTGCCCGCGGGCGGCATCCGTCTCGAAGCGCCCGACCAGAATGCCGCCATTGCGGGCGATGACGGCGATGGAGGCGAGGTTGTCGGGGTCGGTGGTCAGCTCGACCCAGGGCAGGCCGAGCGGCGCCGCCGCGCGCAGCATCAGGCCGAGCGCCCGGCTCGCCTGGCCCTCGCCGCGCCGCCAGGGCACCACCGCATAGCCGATATGGCCGAGCACATGGCCGGGCAGGGCCGGCGTGCCGGGCTGCCAGCGCAGGCCGATCGAGCCGCAGAAGCCGGCATCCCAGATCCAGCGGCGGAAGCCCGGCAGGCGCGGCCGGGTGCTGCCATCGGGCAGGGTGATGGGTGCGCCGCGCGCCCCGGGATCGTCGAGCCCGGCGAGGAAGCCGGCCGGGTCGCGGGCGATGGCCGCGCGCTCCGCCCGCGCGGTCTCTGCCGGCCGCACATTGTCGGGCGACCAGCCGCGATCGAGCGCCTCGAGATAGGCCGGCAGATGCTCCGCCACCGGCCGCACCAGCTCGGTCGGCATGCTCGTCCCCTGCCCTTCGCCCCCTGCCCTTTGCCTCCGTCCCAGGCCGGCGACCGCAACCTGCCGCCGCCCGTTGCCCTGCCGAGGCTTCGCCTCGGCAGGCTGCGGCGCGCCGACGACCCGATGCGACTCGCGGGGTCCCTGCGAAGACCCGCAGCGGCGCCGTGGGGCGCTACCGGCACATCAGGACGGGGATGTCGCTGTTCTCGAGGATATGCCGGGTGACGCCGCCGAGGATGAGCTGGCGCAGCCGCGAATGGCTGTAGGCGCCCATGCAGAGCAGGTCGGCGCGGAAATCCCGCGCCGCGCCGAGCAGCCCGGCGCCGACATCCTTGGTCTGCGGCTTGAACAGCACCGGCTCGGCCTCGATCTCGTGCCAGCGCAGATAGCTGCGGATGCCGTCCACCGTGGGGCCGCGGCGCTGGTACTCGTCGGCATAGAGCAGCCGCACGGCATTCGCCCGGTGCAGCCAGGGCAGGCTGGCGGCGATGGCCGCCGCGCTCTCGGCCGAGCCGTTCCAGGCGCAGCAGACCCGGGTGCCGATGGTGGGCGGCGCCTCGCGCGGCGCGATCAGCACCGGCCGGCCGGAATCGAACAGCACCGCATGCAGCGCGTCGGAGGAGGAGACATCCTCCCCCGCCTCCGGATGCGGCACCACGGCGAGGTCGTAGAGGCGCGACTGCTGCGCCACCACATCCTCCTCGCGGCCGGCAATGCTCTCGAAGGAGAGGGTCGGGCCGTCGGCCTTCAGCGCGCTCTCGGCGCTGTCGGCCAGCACCACGCCGCCGGAGCGGTCGGCGAAGCGCTCGAAGAGGGAGCGGACGCGGCTGGCGCGCTCGCCGCTCTCCCGCTCGGTCGCGGCCATCATCTCCTCGATCATGGCGCCCGAGAGCCCCTCGCCGGCCAGCGGCGCGACGTCGCGGGCATCGACCCGGACATGCAGGCAATGGACATGCGCGTTCCAGATCCGCGCCACCATCAGCGCGGTGGCGAGGGCGGCCTCCCCGGCGGCGGTGCCGGTCAGCGGCAGAAGCAGGCGTCGATAGGCCATGGCGCGTCTCCACGGGGCGCAGGAGGTGACTGTCCGCTAGAGCCGATCGCCGTTCAAGCCCAGGCACCGGCGGGCCATCGGGACCGGGTCCGCCGTCGCGTCCAGCCGTTGCCAGCGCAGCGTCCCGACCCCGCGCGCCGCCGCGGCCTCCAGCACCGCGACATCGGCATCCGAGGCATCGCCGCGACGCGACTCGATGCGGGCGCGCAGCACCGGCAGCGGCGCCTCCAGCCAGAGCCCGGCGAAGGGCGCCGCGCCGCGCGCCGCCTCGATCGCCGCCCGCTCCTCCTCCCGCAGGAAGGCGGCGTCGGCGATGACGGCATGGCCGCCGCCGAGCGCCTCGCCGGCCACGGCCGCCAGCTCGGCGAAGACCGCGGCGCTCGCCTCCGGCGCATAGGCCGCGGCCGGCAGCCGCTCCTCCGGGGCGCGGCCGGCGCGGCGCTTGCGGATCTCGTCGCTGCGCAGCACCAGCGCCCCCGGCGCGGCGCCGAGCGACGGCGCCAGGGCGCGGGCGAGGCGCGACTTGCCGGTGCCCTGCAGCCCGCCCACCGCCACCAGGCGCGGCGGCGGCGGCGCCAGCATCGCCTCGGCGCGGTCGAGATAGGGCAGCCCCGCCGCTGCGCCCTTCGCCTGGGCCAGGACATGCGCCCGGATCAGGGCGCGGAGCGACAGCCAGAGCGGCAGGCCGGCGACCAGCCCGGCATCGCCGCTGCGCGCGACATAGCGGTTCAGCACCCGGTTGGCGGCGGCGCGGCCGAGCCGGTGCTCGAGATCCATCAGCAGGAAGGCGAGGTCGTAGCCGGTGTCGATGGTCGCCAGCGCCTCGTCGAATTCCAGCGCGTCGAAGGGCGTCACCCGGCCGTCCAGCAGGCAGAGATTGCCGAGATGCAGGTCGCCATGGCAGCGCCGCACCCGGCCGGCCGCGGCGCGCGCCGCCAGCACCGGGGCGAGGCGGGCGATCCAGGCCTCGGTCGCCGCCAGCAGGGCGGCGATGCGCGCCTCCGGCAGCCCGGCCGCGCGCGCCGCCGTGCCGTTGCCCGCCAGCACCCGCCGCAGGGCGTCCGGCGCGTCGATGCCGGCGACCGGCGGCAGGGCGGCGTGCTGCGCGAAGACCGCATCAGCGACGGCATCGAGCCGCGCCGGCTCGAGCCCCTGGCGCGCCGCCACCGCATCGAGGAAATCCGCGGCGGGGACGGGCGCCATGCGCAGCACCCACTCCACCACCTCCCCCTCGCCGTCGAGGGCGAGGCCGCCATCCGGCGCCCGCGTCACCGGCACCAGGCCGCGATACAGGGCGGGGGCGAAGGGCTGGTTGATCTCCAGCTCGCGGCGGAGGAAATGCGCCCGCGCCGCCAGCTTCGAGAAGTCGAGGAAGCCGAGCGCCACCGCCTTCTTCAGCTTCCAGGCGGCCTCGCGGCCGACGAAGACGGCGGAGATATGCGTCTCGATCGGCTCGGCGCCGGTGAGGCGGCGGAGCAGCGCCGCCGTGCCGGCCTGGGCCGGCGGGATCATGCGCCCGCGGGCGGCCGGCGTACCGTCACGGGTACAGCGCCTCGACCCGCCAGCCCTCACCCTCGCTCCCGCGATGGAAGACCTGCCGGTCGTGCAGGCGGAAGGGCATGTCGCGCCAGAACTCGATGCGCTGCGGCAGCACCCGGAAGCCGGACCAGAATTCCGGCCGGGGGATCTCGCCGATGCCGAATTTCAGCGTGTGCTCCGCCACCGCCCGCTCCAGCGCCCAGCGCCCCTCGAGCGGCCGGGACTGCCGGCTGGCCCAGGCGCCGATGCGCGAGCCGCGGGCGCGGGAGGCGTAGTAGGCATCGGCCTCGGCATCCGAGACGCGCTCGACCGGCCCCTCGACCCGGACGCTGCGCTGCAGGCTCTTCCAGTGGAAGCAGAGCGCGGCGAAGGGGTTGGCCAGCAGCTCGCCGCCCTTGCGGCTCTCGAGGTTGGTGTAGAAGACGAAGCCGCGCGGATCGACGCCCTTCAGCAGCACCATCCGCGCCGAGGGCCGCCCTTCCGGCGTCGAGGTCGCCAGGCAGACGGCGTTCGGGTCGTTCGGCTCGCTTTTCGTCGCCTCCGCCATCCAGGCCGCGAAACGGTCGAAGGGATCCTCGGCGGTGCTGTCCATGGCGGAAATCCCGGGTCACAAGGCGTGCGGCCGGAAACCCTTGCCCGGCGTCCGGCGGTGTGCCACCACGCCTGCCCATTCGCAACCAGCCGGATTCCGCCGCCGCATGTCCGAAGCGCCCCTCGCCGCCGCACCCACCGGCACGCTCATGGCCGGCAAGCGGGGGCTCGTCATGGGGGTGGCGAACGACCGGTCCACCGCCTGGGGCATCGCCCGGGCGGTCGCGGCCCAGGGTGGCGAGGTGGCCTTCACCTATCAGGGCGAGGCGCTGGAGAAGCGGGTGCGGCCGCTGGCCGAGAGCATCGGCTCCTCCCTGGTGCTGCCCTGCGACGTGAGCGACGACGCCAGCGTCGATGCCGCCTTCGCCGCGATCGGCGAGCGCTGGGACAACCTCGACTTCCTGGTGCATGCCATCGGCTTCGCCAACAAGGACTATCTGCGCGGCCGCTACCTCGACACGCCGCGCGACGTCTTCCTGCAGGCGCTCGACATCTCCACCTATTCCTTCGTCTCGGTCAGCCAGCGGGCGGTGCCGCTGATGCGGAATGGCGGGGCGCTGCTGACCATGAGCTATCTCGGCGCCGAGCGGGTGACGCCGCACTACAACGTGATGGGCGTGGCCAAGGCGGCGCTGGAGGCCAGCGTGCGCTACCTCGCGGTCGATCTCGGCGGCCAGGGCATCCGGGTGAACGCCATCTCGGCCGGGCCGATCCGCACCCTGGCGGCGAGCGGCATCGGCGATTTCCGCTACATCCTGAAGTGGAACCAGTTCAACAGCCCGCTCAAGCGCAACGTCACCATCGAGGAGGTGGGCGGCGCCGGGCTCTATCTGTTGAGCGATCTCGGCGCCGGCGTGACCGGCGAGGTCCACCATGTCGATTGCGGCTACCATGTCGTGGGCATGAAGGCGGTGGACGCGCCGGACATCAGCACCGTCTGAACCGCCCCGCCCCCGCATTCCCCCTTCCAGGCCGCGGCGCCCCATGTCCCACAACAGCTTCGGCCATCTCTTCCGCGTCACCACCTGGGGCGAGAGCCATGGCCCGGCCATCGGCTGCGTCGTCGATGGCTGCCCGCCGCGCCTCGCCCTGACGGAAGCGGACATCCAGCCCTTCCTCGACCGCCGCCGCCCCGGCCAGTCGAAATTCGTCACCCAGCGGCAGGAGCCGGACCAGGTCCGCATCCTCTCCGGCACCTTCGAGGGGCTGACCACCGGCACCCCGATCGCCCTGCTGATCGAGAACCAGGACCAGCGCAGCCGCGACTACGGCGAGATCAAGGACCGCTTCCGCCCCGGCCATGCCGACCTGGCCTATGAGCTGAAATACGGTATCCGCGACTATCGCGGCGGCGGCCGCTCCTCGGCGCGGGAGACCGCCATGCGGGTGGCCGCCGGCGCCGTGGCCCGGCGGGTGCTGGAGGGCGTGACGATCCGCGGCGCCCTGGTGCAGATGGGCCCCGACCGCATCGACCGCGCCGTCTGGGACTGGGCGGCGGCCGAGGAGAACCCCTTCTTCTGCCCCGACCCCGCGGCGGCGCGGCGCTGGGAGGCGATGCTGACCGAGGCGCGGAAATCCGGCTCCTCCCTCGGCGCGGTGATCGAGCTGGTGGCCGAGGGCGCCCCACCCGGCCTCGGCGCCCCGGTCTACGGCAAGCTCGATGCCGACCTCGCCGCGGCGCTGATGAGCATCAATGCGGTCAAGGGCGTCGAGATCGGCGAGGGCTTCGCCGCCGCCGCCCTCTCCGGCGAGGCCAATGCCGACGAGATGCGCATGGGCGCGGATGGCCGCGTGCTGTTCGGCGACAACCATGCGGGCGGCATCCTCGGCGGCATCTCCACCGGCCAGCCCATCGTCGCCCGTTTCGCGGTGAAGCCCACCTCCTCCATCCTGACGCCGCGCCGCTCGGTGGACCGCTTCGGCCAGGAGGTGGAGGTGCTGACCAAGGGGCGGCACGATCCCTGCGTCGGCATCCGCGCCGTGCCGGTGGGCGAGGCGATGCTGGCGATCACCCTCGCCGACCACCTGCTGCGGCACCGGGCGCAGAACCCGGACGCCCCGGGCGAGGCGCGGCTGCCGCGCAACTAGGGCAGATCCCGATCAGGTGGACTCACCTGATCGGGTGAAGATGCTCTGAAAACAAAAGCCTAGGGCGCCGCGGCCTGGATGCCGGGCCGAAAAAACGCCGTACTATAGTAGGGGCTCTGGAACGAGGCCGCCCGCTTGACGCTCCGTGAGGTGGCCGGGAAGCTTCGGTCACCGAGGAGTGTGAGACACGGCCATGCCCTTCGCTGATCCGCAAGCGGAGCTCCCCGCGCTCAATGCCTTCATCGCCCTCTGCGGCGAGGCCCAGTGGTCGGCGCGCGTCGCGGAGCTCGGCCTGCGGGCGCAGCCCGGCTCCCGCTCGGGCCGGGCGGCGCAGCAGCGGCATGCCCTCGAACTCATCCTGTCGCGCCTCGCCGAGGGCCGGCCGGCGGCGCGGGCCACGCCGACCGAGCAACGCCTCTGCCTCCTGGCGCAGGAAGCGGTGACGCTGGCCGAGACCCTGCCCGCCGCCGGCCGGCGGACGCTGCAGGACCGGATCCTCGCCGGGCTGACCGGCCCGGCGACGCTGATCCCCCTCTTCCACCTGCTGCGCACCGCGGCGCTGCTGCGCCAGCGCGGCTTCACGCTCCGTTTCGACGGGCTGGCGGCGGATGCGCCCTACGACATCCTGGCCGAGCGCGGCGGCGCCACCGCCGAGCTGGTCTGCGAGACGGTCTCGGCCGAGGAGGGCCGGCCGGTGCATCGCGGCGACTGGTGGGCCTTGGTCGACGCCATCGACCCGGAATTGCAGACCTGGCTGGCGGCGCATCCCGGCCGCTACCTGCTGAAGATGACCCTGCCCGAGGGCATCTCCGGCGCCGAGCAGCTGGCCGAGCTGCAGCGGCGGATCTCGGGGCTGCTGAGCGCCGAGCGGCGGCAGGATGCCGGGGCGCAGGCGGTGCTGAAGCTCGATCCGCTCATGCTCGCCGGCGCGCAGCTGCAGGACATGCCGGGCGGCCTGCCGGCCCGGTTGCGGGCCCTTTTCGGGCCCGAGGCGCATCTCGCCGTCACCACCGGCCGGGATGGCGGCAGCGTCTTCGCCATGGCGGCGCGGGCGGGGCGGGAGAACGAGATCGCCGGCGCGGTCAGCCGCCGCGCCACGGAGGCGGCGGCGCAGCGGCTGACCGGCCGGCATCCCGGCATCCTGGCCATCTTCCTCGACGACCTCGACCGCACCGACTGGCAGGCCCTACGGGGCGAGCATCTCGAGCTCGAGGGCGCGGTGCGCCGCTTCCTCACCACCGCCGCGGCGCGTCGGGTGGTGGCCGTGTCCTGCACCTCCCGCTTCGAGATGTTCGGGGCGCCGGATGCGGTGGCGGAGGGGGAGCTGCGCTTCCGCAACCCGGCCCATGCCGCCGCCCGGCAGCCCGGCCTGGCGCCGGCGATCCTGTCCTCGATGTGACGGGCGGCCGGGGCCGGCCAGCCCCGGCGCGGCGACCCGTCACAGTTTTGACATCGCCGTGCCGAATTGTTGCACCGCGCAACTGCCAAGTTTCAGCTACGTTTCCAGACAGCTTCGCTGGACGCTGCCGCTCAGGGGAGTTGCGGGAGAGCAAGATGCCTGGGCGCGTGAACCGGCCTTGGTCGATAGCTGCCGCAGCCGCCACCAAAACGGGAGACAAGCTTGCATGACCGAGCGTGAATTCGAGGCCAAGCTTGCCGAGCTCGACAGGCTCCTGAACGATCCGGAGATCCGCATGGACCCGGACCGGGTCTGGTCCCTGCTGGCCGAGATCAGCTCTCAGGATATGCGTGGGGCCGCCGGGGCCTGACCTCGGCCACGGAGGACGGTTCGGGGCCGCCGATGCCAGGCATCGGCGGCCCTTTTCGTGTCGGATCAGCCCGTATCAGGCCACCTCGAACAGGCCCGCCGCCCCCTGGCCGCCGCCGATGCACATGGTGACCACCACGTACCGCACGCCGCGACGCTTGCCCTCGATCAGCGCGTGGCCGGTCATGCGGGCGCCGCTCATCCCATAGGGATGGCCGATGGCGATGGCGCCGCCATCGACGTTCAGCCGGTCATTCGGGATGCCGAGCGTGTCGCGGCAATAGAGCACCTGGCAGGCGAAGGCCTCGTTCAGCTCCCAGAGTCCGATATCCTCCATGGCGAGGCCATGCTGCTTGAGCAGCTTCGGGATGGCGAAGACCGGGCCGATGCCCATCTCGTCCGGGTCGGTGCCCGCCACCGCCATGCCGCGATAGATCCCGAGCGGATGCAGGCCGCGGCGGGAGGCCTCGGCCTCCTCCATCACCACGCAGGCCGAGGCGCCGTCCGAGAGCTGGCTGGCATTGCCGGCGGTGATGAAGCGCCCCTCCTTGATCCGCTGCCCGTCCTTGAAGACCGGCTTCAGCGAGGCCAGGCCCTCGAGCGTGGTGTCGGCGCGGTTGCCCTCGTCCCGGGCGAGGGTGACCTCCTTGCGGCTCACCTCCCCCGTCGCCTTGTCCTGCACCAGCATGGTGCTGGTCAGCGGCACGATCTCCTGCTCGAAGCGGCCCGCCGCCTGTGCCGCGGCGGTGCGCTGCTGCGATTGCAGGGCATAGGCGTCCTGCGCCTCGCGGCTGATGCCGTAGCGGTCGGCGACCACCTCGGCGGTCTCCAGCATGCTCATGTAGAGCTGCGGCACGTGCTGCTCGAGCCAGGGGTCGCGCGTGCGGTGGCGGTTCATCTTGTCGTTCTGCACGAGCGAGATGGATTCGAGGCCGCCGCCGACCGCCACCTGCATGCCGTCGACGATCACCTGCTTGGCCGCGGTGGCGATCGCCATCAGGCCGGAGGAGCATTGCCGGTCCACCGACATGCCGGGGACGCTCTGCGGCAGACCGGCGCGCAGCGCGCAGGCGCGGGCGAAATTCGAGCCCTGGCTGCCCTGCTGCAGCGCCGCCCCCATGACGACGTCCTCGACCTCGGCCGGATCGAGCTTCGCCCGCTGCACTGCGGCGGCGATGGCATGGCCGCCGAGCGTCGGGGCGGGCGTGTCGTTGAAGGCGCCGCGATAGGCGCGGCCAATCGGCGTCCGCGCGGTGGAGACGATGACGGCTGTGCGCATGCTGGTTTCTCCCTTGTCGTCGGTCTTCGGGCCGGCCGGTTCAGGCGCTGCCGAGAATCTTCCACACCCCGTCGCCATGGACCAGGGTCCGGCCGCCCGAGCTGAGCAGGCCGCGGACGAAGACCACGCTCTTCGTCGCGCGCAGCACCTCGCCGCGGCCGGTCACCAGCTCGCCGAGCCGGCCCGGGACGATGAAATGGGTGTTGAGCTGCACCGTGGTGACGGGGCGCCGGCCCGCCGCCTCCCAGACCGTCATGCCGAGCACGTCGTCGAGGAAGCTCATCAGCATGCCGCCATGCACCACCCCGCCGATATTGAGGTGCCGCTGCTCCGGCAGGAAGGCGTATTCCCACCCCTCGCCGGCGCGGCGGGCGAGGAAGGGGCCGATCATGGCCGGGTAGTCCTTGGCGGGCACCGGCTTCCAGCCCTCGGCCTTGAGGTCGGGCGGCACGGCATGGCCGGGCTTCAGGTCCGGATACCGGACCTCCTGGGGGGCGATATCGTCCATGCGCCGGGTATAGCGGCGGCGGCGCGCGGCGTCATGGCCGGCCAGGGCCGCGGCCTTCATCCCTCCCGGCGGGCGGCGATGAGGAATTCCCGGTTGCCCTCCGGCCCGAGGATCGGGCTCGGCTCGATGCCGGCCACCCGCCAGCCCGGCAGCCCGCCCCACCATTCGGCGATCCGGGTGCAGACGGCGCGGTGCACCGCCGCATCCCGCACCACCCCGCCCTTGGCGACCGCCGGCCCGACCTCGAATTGCGGCTTGATCAGCGCGACGGCCCAGGCGCCGGCGGCGCAGAAGGAGAGCGGCCGCGGCAGCACGGTGGCGAGGCCGATGAAGCTGGCGTCGCAGACCAGCAGGCCCGGCGCCTCCGGCACCTGGGCCGGCTCCAGGTAGCGGGCATTCACCCGCTCCAGCACCACCACCCGCGGGTCGTTGCGCAGCCGCCAGGCGAGCTGGCCATGCCCGACATCGACGGCATAGACCCGCGCCGCCCCGTGCTGCAGCAGCACGTCGGTGAAGCCGCCGGTCGAGGCGCCGATGTCGAGGCCGACGCGCCCCTCCGGCGAGAGGCCGAAATGCCCGAGCGCATGCGCGAGCTTCACCCCGCCGCGGGACACCCAGGGATGGTCCTGGCCTCGCACCTCGAGCGCGGTGCCGGGCGGCAGCATCTGGCCGGATTTCTCGATCCGCCGCTCGCCGGAATAGACCTTGCCGGCGAGGATCAGGGCCTGGGCCCGGGTCCGGCTCTCCGCCAGCCCGCGATCCACCAGCGCCTGGTCGGCACGCTCCTTGGCGATGGTCTGCACCCCCGTCCTTCCGCGGCGGGCCGCGGCGGGCCCCGGCCGTCCCGCCGCCGCCGGTGTCAGGCCCGGGCGGGCCGTGCCGCCGCGCCGCTGCCCAGCGCCGAGACCGCCATGGCGACGATCTGGGCCGCGTTCAGCCCCGCCTCGTCATACTGCTTCCGCGGGTTGTCGTGGTCGATGAAGCGGTCCGGCAGGCACATCGGCCGCACCTTCAGCCCGGCATCCAGCATCCCGCGCAGCGCCAGGTGCTGCAGCACGAAGCTGCCGAAGCCGCCAACCGAGCCCTCCTCGATGGTGATCAGCACCTCGTGCTCGCGCGCCAGGCGCTCGACCAGCGCCGTGTCGAGCGGCTTGGCGAAGCGGGCATCGGCGACGGTGGTGGAGAGGCCGCGCGCGCCCAGCTCCTCGGCCGCCCGCAGGCATTCGGCCAGCCGCGTGCCGTAGGAGAGGATGGCGACGGAGCTGCCCTCGCGGATGATGCGGCCCTTGCCGATCTCGAGCGGCGTGCCGCGCGCCGGCAGCTCGACGCCGAGCCCCTCGCCGCGCGGATAGCGGAAGGCGCTCGGGCGGTCGTCGATGGCGGCGGCGGTCGCCACCATGTGCATCAGCTCCACCTCGTCGCTCGGCGCCATCAGCACGATGCCGGGCAGGCAGCCGAGATAGGCGATGTCGAAGCTGCCGGCATGGGTCGCGCCATCGGCCCCGACCAGCCCGGCGCGGTCCATGGCGAAGCGCACCGGCAGGCCCTGCAGCACCACGTCGTGCACCACCTGGTCGTAGGCGCGCTGCAGGAAGGTGGAGTAGATGGCGCAGAAGGGCTTCATCCCCTCGGTCGCCATGCCGGCGGCGAAGGTGACGGCGTGCTGCTCGGCGATGCCGACATCGAAGCTGCGCTTGGGGAAACGCTTGCCGAAGGCATCGAGCCCGGTGCCGGACGGCATGGCGGCGTTGACCGCGACGATGCGCGGATCCGCCTCCGCCTCGGCGATCAGCGCGTTGGCGAAGACCTTGGTGTAGGAGGGCGGGCCGGGCGGCGCCTTCTGCTGCTCGCCGGTGATGACGTTGAACTTCTGCACGCCGTGGTACTTGTCGGCGCTGGCCTCGGCCGGGGCGTAGCCCTTGCCCTTCTTCGTCACCACATGCAGCAGGATCGGCTCCTGCATCTCCTGGTCGCGCAGGTTGCGCAGCACCGGCATGAGGTGGTCGAGGTCGTGCCCGTCGATCGGGCCGACATAGTAGAAGCCCAGCTCCTCGAACAGGGTGCCGCCGGTGAGCAGCCCGCGGGCATACTCGTCCGCCCGCTTGGCGACGCGCTCGACCGGCGCCGGGAAGCGCCGCGCCAGCTTGGCCATCATGTCGCGGATCGAGAGGAAGGGCCGCGAGGAGACGACCTTCGACAGATAGGCGCTCATCGCCCCGACCGGCGGGGCGATCGACATGTCGTTGTCGTTCAGGACGACGATGAGGCGCGACTTCTCGGCGCCGGCGTTGTTCATCGCCTCATAGGCCATGCCGGCGCTCATCGCGCCGTCGCCGATCACCGCGATGACGTTGCGGGCATCGCCCTTCAGGTCGCGCGCCACGGCCATGCCGAGGCCGGCCGAGATGGAGGTGCTGGAATGCGCCGCGCCGAAGGGGTCGTACTCGCTCTCGCTGCGGCGGGTGAAGCCGGAGAGGCCGCCGCCCTGGCGCAGCGTGCGGATGCGGTCGCGCCGGCCGGTCAGGATCTTGTGCGGATAGGCTTGGTGGCCGACATCCCAGATCAGCCGGTCGCGCGGCGTCTCGAACACCGCGTGCAGCGCGACGGTGAGCTCGACCACGCCGAGCGAGGCGCCGAGATGGCCGCCGGTCTGGCTGACGGCGTGGATCGTCTCCGCGCGCAGCTCGTCCGCCAGCCCCTTGAGCTGCTCGGTCGAGAAATTGCGCATATCGGCGGGAATTCGGACCCGGTCGAGCAGGGGCGTGGAGGGCGGTGCCGACATCAGCTCCTCCGCTCGATGGTGAAGTCTGCGAGCATGCGCAAGAGGTCGCCCCTCCGTCCAAAACCGTCAAGGTGGCCCTTCGCCTGGGCCACCAGCCGCTCCGCCTGCAGCCGGGCCCGGTCGAGGCCGAGCAGCCCCACCAGCGTCGCCTTGCCCGCCTCGGCATCCTTGCCGGTGGCCTTGCCGGCCTCCTCGGCGCTCACGGTGGCGTCGAGCAGGTCGTCGGCGATCTGGAAGGCAGCGCCGAGGTCGCGGCCATAGGCGAGCAGGGCATGCCGCTGGGCCAGCGGCGCCTTGCCAAGGATGGCGCCGGCCTCGGCGGCGAATTCGATCAGCTTGCCGGTCTTCAGCGTCTGCAGCCGGCCGATCGCCACCTCGTCGAGCGGCGCGCCGGCGCGCTCGGCCAGCATGTCGAGCATCTGGCCGCCGCACATGCCGCGCGGGCCGGCGGCCCGGGAGAGGCAGCGCACCAGCTCGGCCCGCACCGCCGGATCGGGATGCGTGTCCTCCTCGGCGAGCACGGTGAAGGCGTGGCTCTGCAGCGCGTCGCCGGCGAGGATGGCGGTGGCCTCGTCGAAGGCAATGTGCACGGTGGGCTTGCCGCGGCGGAGATCGTCGTCGTCCATCGCTGGCAGGTCGTCATGCACCAGGGAATAGGCGTGCACCATCTCGATCGCCGCCGCGACCCGGAGCGCCGCCTGGCGGGAGACGGCGAATTGCCGCGCGCCCTCGAGCACGAGGAAGCCGCGCAGCCGCTTGCCGCCGCCGATCGCGGCGTAGCGCATCGCCGCGTAGAGCGGCGCCTCGGCGCCCTCCTCGGGCGGCAGCAGCACGGCGAGGGCCTGATCGATCTCGGCCGCAGCCTCGGCCATGGCGCGCGACAGGGACTGCGACGCGGCCTCGGTGGTGGTGCTCATCGCTCTGGCGACCTCACTTAGGCAACCCCATCTGGGCAACCTCACTCGACATCGCGCAGCGTCGGCCCGCCCGGCCCCTCGACGATGGCCTGCACCTTCGCCTCGGCCTCCGCCAGCTTCCGTTCGCAATGCTGCCGCAGCGCCGATCCGCGCTCGTAATCCGCGATCGCCTGGGCCAGGGTGCCCTTGCCCCCCTCCAGCGACCGCACGATCTCCTCCAACTCCTGCAGCGCGTCCTCGAAGGACAGCGCGGCCAGCTCCCGCTGTGCCGTCATGATGCCCGTTCTGTCCCCTTCCGGCGCGCCGGGCGGTCCCGCTCCCCAAACGGGGGCGTCCGGCTCGAACCCCCATCATACATCGCGCGCGGCCATGGCAAAACCTCGCCGCGCCCAGGAAAGCGGCAAGCCCGGCGGCGCGTGTCGCGCACGCGACACAGCCGCGCGGCGAGGCGGCCGGCGCGAGTTATATATTCCCTGTCCGCACCGTTACGCATGAACCCATCGTCGCCGCACCGTGACGGAGATGTTGCCGCGCCGGCTGCTCCCATCGCAGCATGGCCACCGGTGCCGGCCCGCCCGCGGGACCGGCCCGAGCGCAGCAATGGTCCGGACACGCAACAGGATGCGGCCGAGCATGAACACATGCCGGCGGGACCGAGAGGAGGACGTCCATGAGTTCGACAACGCTCGGCGGCGGTGCGCCGCGCCAACCGGTAGCCTGCGAATTATTCGCCGGCGATGCAGCCCTCCCCCCGGCCGCGGGCCCGCTGGAGGAGCGGCATCTGCGCTCGGCCGCCTACCGCAACGCGGCGCAGCAGGAGCGGCTGACCAAGACCCATTGGCACATCGCCTGGGCGAATGGCCTCGGCTGGGGCTTCGATGGCATGGACGGGGCCATCTTCTCCCTCGTCGCGCCGCTGGTGATGGCGGAGTTCGCCGTCTCGCTGCCGGAATACCGCACCGGCGTGCAGATCGCGATGCTGGTCGGCATCATCGGCCTCTATCTCTGGCCCTGGCTGGCGGACCGCTTCGGCCGGCGCACGCTGCTGGCCATCAACATCGCCATGTTCTCGCTGATGATGCCGCTGGTGGCGCTGGCCCCGACCTGGGGCTTCTTCGTCGCCGCCTACTCGATCGTCCGCTTCGCGCTCAACGGCGAATGGGCGATCGGCTCCATGCTCGTGGCCGAGACCTGGCCGGCGCGGCTGCGCGCCCGCATCGTCAGTTGCAACCGCGCCGCCTGGGGCGTCGGCGCGGCGCTGGCCGGCACCATCACCGCCCTCGTCGTCGGGCAATGGGGCTGGCGCGGCGCCTTCGTGCTGCCGGCGGTCGTGGCGCTGCTCGCCGTCTATGTGCGCTTCCTCTGCCCGGAATCGCCCTACTGGGTGCGCACCACCGACCGCAAGCAGCGCATCCGCGCCGAGATCGCGGCCGGCCGGACGCTGAGCGACGAGGACCGGCAGTGGTTCAGCAAGGCCGACAAGGTGGGGCTGCGGCAGCTCTTCCTGCCGGACATGCGCCGCAACACCATCCTGGCGACCTTCGTCGCCGTCACCAACCTCATCGCCTTCTCGACCGTCGGGCTCTGGATGCCGCTCTTCCTGAAGGAGGCGCATGGCTGGACGACGGCGGAGTACAGCAGCTTCTACATCGCCTGGGGCCTGATCGGCGTGGTCGGCATCGCCGGCGCGGGCTGGATCTCCGACCTGCTCGGCCGGCGGCTCGCCTTCGTGCTGATGCTGGTCGAGGGCGCGATCTTCCTCACGCTCTGGATCTATTCCGTGGACCGGACGCTGCTCTGGATCTTCGGCCTGCTCTGGAGCATCGGCTTCCTCGGCGTCTGGGGGCCGGCGACCACCTATACCGCCGAGATGTACCCGACGCGCATCCGCGGCGTCGGCAACGGCTTCTCCTGGGCCCTCGCCTTCTTCATCGGCTACGTGCTCTGGCCCTTCGTCTCGGTCTGGATCCGCGAGGCGACGGGCAGCTTCCACCTCGCCTTCCTCGTCATCCCGGTCTTCATGCTGGGCCAGGCGGCGGTGGTGTGGCTGTTCAGCCCGGAGCATGCCGGCAAGGACCTCGACGGCATCCACACCTGAGCCCGGCGGCCCGGCGCCGCGGCATCGTCACCCGATCAGGTGAATCCACCTGATCGGGACCTGCTCCAGACCATGGTCCGGGCCGTTGTTTGATCGCGTGAGTCACGCGTCTCGGTGAGTCCACCTCAGGCGATCACGCTCTATCGCGGCAGCCCGGCGAGCCGCGACAGCACGGCATGCACGGCGGCGGTGTCCTCCTCGCCATGGCCCTCGGCCAGCGTCGCCGCATGCAGCGGCAGCACGGCGCTGAACAGCGGCAGCGGGCAGTCCAGCGCCGCGGCGAAGCCGCCGATCACCGCGAGGTCCTTGCTCCAGAGGGCGTTGCGCATGGTCGGCGGCGCGTAGCGGCGCGCCGCCATCATCGGCGCCCGCAGCTCGAAGACGCGCGAGGTGCCGGCGCCGCTCCGCACCAGCTCGAAGACCCGCTCCGGATCGAGGCCGGCCTTCTCCGCCAGCACCATCGCCTCGGCCGCGGCGAGGTTGTGGATCGCCACCAGCAGGTTAGCGACGAGCTTCATCCGGGTGCCGTTGCCGAAGGCGCCGAGGTCGTGCGTGGCCCGCGCGAAGCCGGCGAAGAGCGGCGCGCAGCGGCCGATCGCCTCGCTGTCGCCGCTGGCATAGACGACGAGGTCGCGCCGCGCCGCCTGCGCCCCGGTGCCGGAGAGCGGGCAGTCGAGCATGACATGCCCAGCCGCGCGCAGCACCGCCTCCGCCTCCTGCTTGTCCTCGAGGGCGAAGGTGCTGGTCTCGACCAGGATGCGCGGCGGCAGCCCGGCGCCGGCGACCGCCTCGGCGGTGGCCCGCAGCGCCGACGCCGCCGGCAGGCTGGAGAGCAGCAGCGGCGCCTCGCGCGCCGCCGCCGCGGCATCGGCCAGGATGCGCAGGCCATCGGCGGCGAGGGCGGCGCAGCGGGAGGGATCGGGATCGACGCCGAAGACGCGCCATCCCTCCGCATGCAGGTTGCGGGCGATGGCGCCGCCCATGATGCCGAGGCCGATGATGCCGACCGTCCGCTCCATGATCCTTCTCCTCCCCGGTGCGCGCAGTGTCGCGCAGGCGCGCGGCGCCGTGAACCATGGGGTGGGCGGCCGACTGGATGCCGCCCCGGGGCCGCCGCGCCGCGATCCCGGGATCGCGTCTTGTCCTCGGCGGCCAGGCGCGCCATCCCTCCGCATCGGCGCGCCAGCCGCGCCATGGGGCAGAGGCAGGGGGAGCCGCCATGGCCACCGAGATCGAGCGGAAATTCCTTGTCGCCGGCGAGGGCTGGCGGCGCGCCGCCCTCGGCCCCGGCCTGCCCTACCGCCAGGGCTACCTGCCGAATGGCGGCGGCCCCGATGCGCCGGTGGTGCGGGTCCGCCTCGCCGGCGCGGCGGGCGTGCTGACGATCAAGGGCCCCGGCCTGACGGTGCGCGCCGAGTACGAGTATCCGATCCCGGCCGCGGACGCGGCGGCGATGCTGGCGACGCTCTGCGTCCCGCCGGTGCTGGAGAAGACCCGCACGCGGGTCGCGCATGCCGGGCTGATCTGGGAGGTGGACGAGTTCGCCGGGCCATTGGCCGGCCTGGTCCTCGCCGAGGTGGAGCTGGCGCGGCCGGATCAGGCGGTCGCGCTGCCCGACTGGGTGGGACGCGAGGTGAGCGGCGATCCCCGCTACCTCAACAGCAACCTCGTCCGTGCCGGCGCCCCGCCCGCGCCCTGAACGCGACGGCAGCGAGACCGTCCCATGGCTGCACTGCCCTCCCTGCCGCAGGGCGCGGCGCTCGCCTGGCTGCTGGTCGCGGCGCTCGCGGCCGGGCTGGCGCGCGGCTTCTCCGGCTTCGGCGCGGCGCTGATCTTCGTCCCCCTCGCCTCCATCGGCCTCGGCACCCGGCAGGCGGCGCCGCTGATGCTGGTGATCGAGGTGCTCGCCATCGCGCTGCTGACGCCGGCCGCCTGGCGCATCGCCGATCGCCGGGAGGTCGGCTGGCTCAGCCTCGGCGCCGCCCTCGGCACGCCGCTCGGCGCCACGGTGCTGGCGCTGGCCGATCCGCTGGCGCTGCGCTGGGGCGTGGCGCTGGTGATCCTCGGCCTGCTCGGCCTGCTCGTCTCCGGCTGGCGCTTCCGCGGGACGCCCTCGCGGCCGGTGACGCTGGGGTTCGGGCTGGCCGGCGGCGTGCTCGGCGGCGTCGCCATGGTGAGCGGCCCGCCGGTGCTCGCCTACCTGCTCGGCCGCGACGGGCCGGCGCGGCAGCTGCGGGCGGATTTCGCGCTGTTCCTGGCGGCGGGCGCGGTCTTCATCGGCATCGCCTATGCGATGGCGGGCCTGCTGGAGGCGACGCTGCTCGGCCCCTTCGCCGTCGCGGCGCCGGCCTATGCGCTCGGCATCGGCCTCGGCGCGCGCGCCTTCGGCCTGGCCAGCGAGCGGGTCTTCCGCCTCACCTGCTACGGCATGATTGCCGTCGCGGCGCTGCTCGGCCTGCCGGTCTGGGACCGGCTGCTGCTCTGACCGGCGGCCCGGCCGCGGCGGAGCGCCCCCGCCCCGCCGCGGCCTGCCTCAGGGCTGGCGGTAGTCCCGCCGCAGCGTCATCGCCGGGTTGCGGGTGAAGAAGCCATAGGGCTTCAGCTCGATCCGGTGCCATTTCGTCGGCAGCACCGGCCAGTCCTCCGGCCGGGTCAGGTGGTGGAAGCCCATCGTCGCCCAGAGGACGAGATCGGCATCCTCGACCGACCGCCCGCGCGCGACGAAGCGCGGCAGCCCGTCGCCGCCCCGCGCCTGGTTCGGCCAGGGCCCGGCGGCATGGGTCTCGGCCGGATCGTAGGCGGTGACCCAGAGCGGCGCGGCGGTGAAGGCGGCCCGGCGCTGCGGGAAATCCTCCGGGTCGAGCAGCGAGGTGGCGCCATGGCCGAGGATCACCTCATAGCCCGGATGATGGCCGAGCGCCGTGGTGACGCCCGGGTTCACCACCCGCCAGACCTCCGGCGCATGCCCGGGCGTGACCGCGCCCTCGACCGGCATCGGCACGGGCTCCGGCGCCCAGAGGCTGCGGCGCGGCGTGCCCGCCTCCGCCACGCGCGGCACCAGCCGCTCGCGCCGGAAGCCGTTGGCCGGGCCATCGACATCGAGGTCGAGGCGGAAGGAGATGTAGTGGTCGTGCCAGACGCCGACCGCGCCCGGCGCGACCAGCATGCCGGTCGCCGCCTCCTGCGCCGCGCCGGGATCGGCCATGCTGCGGGCCGCGACGCCCTTCACCGCATCCATCCCCGTCGCGCCGACCTCGATGCGGATCTCGCCGCGCTGGGTGAAGACCCAGTCCATGACGTAGTCGTAATTGCCGACCGTCGGGATGCCGCGCACCACCAGCTCGATCTCCGGCCGGCCCTCGTAGCTCTGGTCCACCAGCTCGGCATGGCGCCAGGCAGGGCTGCCGGTGTCGCGCTCGAAGACGCAGAGCACGCGCGGCAGCTCGATCGGCTTGCCGTCGTCGCCGGGCAGGGTGGCGTTCAGGAACTGCGCCTGGGCCGGGCAGTCGGTGCCGGGATGGAGCGCCGAGGCGAGCGCGCCGAAGCCGTACTCGCCGATATCCATGTAGGAGCGGTAGTACCAGGCCTCGGAGGCATCCATGTAGGGCACGAACATCTCCGAGGCATGGCCCTGGTAGAGCACCATGCGGTCCCGCCCGTCCTCCGCCCAGCGGGCGAGCGAGAGGACGGGGCCGAAGCGGCGGTCGAGCCGGAGATGGAAGCGCCAGTGATCCCAGACGACCTGCTGCCCGGCGATGACGGCATTGCCGCCCAGCGGCGCCGATTGCCGCACCGGCCGCAGCGGCGCGCGCAGATCGGGGAGGCTCGCCTCGTCGGCGCGGTCCGGCCCCTCGCGCACCGGCACCACGCCGGTGTCGACGACGCGGAGCACCCGGCCGGCGCCGAGATCGACGATGGCGAAGAGCCCCTCGATCGGCCGCCCGTGCACGGTGGTGCGGGCGCCCCGGGTCTCGTAGCAGGGCACGCGCAGCAGCCGCCTGCCCTGCTCCTCCGCGGTGCCGAACCAGCCGACGGTGAGCGGCGCGCAGAAGAGGCTGTCGAAGGCCGTGTAGCCGCGCCGGCGCATCGCCGCCTGCCAGTCGGGATCGGCCATGGTGAGCGTCGAGGCCTGCTCCCATTCCTCGAGCAGCACGCCGGATTGCGCCCCCGGGATCGGGCGCGGCCCGTCGACGCGGCGCGTGGCGAGGTCGATGCCGGCCTCGGCCATGGCGGCGCCGCGGCGGAGCACGACATGCGCCCGGCGCGGCGCCGGCTGGTTGCCGAGCACCGCCGCCTTCGCCGGCTCCTCCAGCTCGATGGCCACGTAGCGGGTCGCATCGTCCGCGGCGCCGGCCTGGCGCAGCGCGGCGACGGCGGCGTCGATCTCCGCCGCGCTGAGCGGATCGAGCGGATGCGCCGCCGCGCCCCCCGCCAGCATCAGGACCGCGCCGAAGCCCCAGCGCGCCAACCAGCCCGGCATGCCCCCTCTCCCTTGCTGCAGCGCCGTATCACAGCCGCTTCGCCGCCGAACCGCGAGGGGTTTTCCGGTGTTCCGGTGCAAGGACCTGCCATCGAATCGGAAAGGAAGCGCGATGCAACGCCTCGGATCCTGGCTGGCGCCCCTGCTCGTGGCCGGGGCCCTGGCGGCGCCGGCCCTGTCGCAGCAGGCGCCCTCGCTGGTCTACATCCAGCCGCTCGCCCCGGCGGCGGTGACGGCGGTGCAGGAGCGGCTGAAGCAGGCCGGCACCTATGCCGGCAAGGCCGACGGCATCTGGGGCCCGGACAGCCAGGCGGCGCTGGAGCGCTTCCAGGTGGCGCACGGGCTGGTCCCCTCGACCCAGCTCAACCCGGCGACGGCGGCAACCCTCGGCCTCAGCCCGAGCGAGCTGCTCGCCGCCGGCCCCGGCGCGGGCCCGGCGCCGGGCACGCCGGCGGCGATGGCCACCGAGCCGCTGAACCCGGCGGCGGTGCGGAACATCCAGACGCGGCTGAAGGCGCTGAATTTCTATCGCGGCGAGGTGGACGGCGCCTGGGGCGCCAGCACCCAGGCGGCCATCGAGCGCTTCCAGCAGGGGCGCGGGCTGCAGGCGACGGGGCAGATGAACCCCGTCACGGCGCGCGAGCTCGGCCTCGATCCCAACAACCTCGCCGCGCCGGCGCGATAGAACGCCCCGCAAAGCCGTGAAGCGGCTTTGCGGCCACCCAGGAAGGCCCCACTACCGCAGGCGCATCACACAGCCTGCCGCAGCGACGCCGTGGCCTGGCCCGCGATCCGGCGGGCCCGCGCCTCAGCTATCGCGCTCGACCATCATCTGCTTGATCTTGCCGATGGCCTCGGCCGGGTTCAGCCCCTTCGGGCAGGTCCGGGTGCAGTTCATGATGGTGTGGCAGCGGTAGAGCCGGAATGGGTCCTGCAGGGCGTCGAGGCGCGAGCCAGTCGCCTCGTCGCGGCTGTCGGCGATCCAGCGATAGGCCTGCAGCAGCACTGCCGGGCCGAGATAGCGGTCGCCGTTCCACCAGTAGGAGGGGCAGGCGGTGGAGCAGCAGAAGCAGAGGATGCACTCCCACAACCCGTCGAGCTTGGCGCGCTCCTCCTTCGACTGGCGCCGCTCGCCATCCGGCGGCGGCGGGGTGTCGGACTTCAGCCAGGGCTCGACGGAGCGGAGCTGCGCGTAGAGCTGCGACAGGTCCGGCACCAAGTCCTTCACCACCGGCATATGCGGCAGCGGGCTGATCTTCACGTCGCCCTTCACGTCCTCGATCGGCTTGAGGCAGGCCAGCGTGTTCAGCCCGTCGATGTTCATCGAGCAGGAGCCGCAGATGCCCTCGCGGCAGGAGCGGCGGAAGGTGAGGGTGCTGTCGACCTCGTTCTTGATCTTGATGAGCGCGTCGAGGACCATCGGGCCGCACTTGTCGAGGTCGATCTCGTAGGTGTCGGTGTGCGGGTTCTGCCCGGAATCGGGATCGAAGCGGTAGATCCGGAAGGATTTCACGTTCTTCGCGCCGGGCTCGGCCTTGAAGGTCTTGCCTGGCTGGACCGTGCTGTTCTTCGGAAGCGTGAAGGTGGCCATGGGTCAGGTGGTTCCCTGGGCAGGCCGCCGCGGGGCAGGAGCGCCCGCCGGCAGGGACCGGCCCGACAAGCGGAGGAGGAAGGCGGGGCGCACCATGCGCCCTGCTAGAGCGACGGCCGCTCGGGCGGGCAGGCCCGATCGGGGGACGCCGCCCTGGAACCAGGGGGCCGGAGCATGGGCCGTGATCGCATGGGCGCGGCCGATGCCTAGTAGATGCGCGCCTTCGGCGGGAAGACCTGGACCTCGTTGGTGAGGGTCCGCATCTTCACGTCGCGGTAGTCGAGTTTCACGTTGCCCTTCTCGTCAACCCAGGCGAGCGTGTGCTTCATCCAGTTCTGGTCGTCGCGGTCGGGGTAGTCCTCCTGCGCATGCGCGCCGCGGCTCTCCTTGCGGGCATCGGCGCCGACGATGGTGGTCATCGCGTTGCCGATGAGGTTGTCGAGCTCGAGCGCCTCGACCAGGTCGCTGTTCCAGATCAGGCTGCGGTCGGCGATCTTGATGTCGTCGTAGCCGGCATGGACCTTCTTCATCTTGTCCACGCCCTCGCGCAGCAGCTCGGAGGTGCGGAACACCGCGGCATGAGTCTGCATGGTCCGCTGCATGTTGAGCCGCAGCTCGCCGACCATCGTGCCGCCCTTGGCGTTGCGCACGCGGTCGAGCCGGTCGAGCGCGCGCTCGCCCGCCTTGGGCGGCAGCGGCGGCTGGCCGGCGCCCGGCTTCAGCGTGTCGGCCGCCCGATGCGCCGCGGCGCGGCCGAAGACGACGAGGTCGAGCAGCGAGTTGGTGCCGAGCCGGTTGGCGCCGTGGACGGAGACGCAGGCCGCCTCGCCCACCGCCATCAGCCCGGGCACCACGCGGTCCTGGTCCTCGGCGGTCGGGTTCAGCACCTCGCAATGGATGTTCGTCGGGATGCCGCCCATGTTGTAATGGACGGTCGGGAGCATCGGGATCGGCTCCTTCGTCACGTCCACCCCGGCGAAGATCTTCGCCGTCTCGGAGATGCCGGGCAGCCGCTCGTGCAGGATCTCGGCGCCGAGATGCTCGAGATGCAGGTGGATATGGTCCTTCAGCGGCCCGACGCCGCGGCCCTCGCGGATCTCGATCGACATGGCGCGGGAGACGACGTCGCGGCTGGCGAGGTCCTTCGCGGTCGGGGCGTAGCGCTCCATGAAGCGCTCGCCCTCGGAGTTGGTGAGGTAGCCGCCCTCGCCGCGGGCGCCCTCGGTCACCAGGCAGCCCGAGCCGTAGATGCCGGTCGGGTGGAACTGCACGAACTCGTTGTCCTGCAGCGGCAGGCCGGCGCGCAGCACCATGCCGCCGCCGTCGCCGGTGCAGGTATGGGCGGAGGTGCAGGAGAAATAGGCCCGGCCGTAGCCGCCGGTCGCCAGCACCACGGTCTGGGCGCGGAAGCGGTGGATCGAGCCGTCCTCGAGGCACCAGGCCATGACGCCGCGGCAGGCGCCCTCCTCGTCCATGATCAGGTCGAGGGCGATGTACTCGACGAAGAACTCGCAGTTGTGCTTCAGGCTCTGCTGATAGAGCGTGTGCAGGATGGCGTGGCCGGTGCGGTCGGCGGCGGCGCAGGCGCGCATGGCCGGCGTCTTGCCGTAGTGCTGCATGTGGCCGCCGAAGGGCCGCTGGTAGATCTTGCCGTCCTCGGTGCGCGAGAAGGGCACGCCGTAATGCTCGAGCTCGATGATCGCCGGGATCGCCTCGCGGCACATATACTCGATGGCGTCCTGGTCGCCGAGCCAGTCCGACCCCTTCACGGTGTCGTACATGTGCCAGCGCCAGTCGTCCTCGCCCATGTTGCCGAGCGCGGCGCCGACGCCGCCCTGGGCGGCCACGGTGTGGCTGCGGGTCGGGAAGACCTTGGTGATGCAGGCCGTCTTCAGGCCGGCGGCGCCCATGCCGAAGGTGGCGCGCAGCCCGGCGCCCCCGGCACCCACCACCACCACGTCATAGGTGTGGTCGATGATCCGGTAGGCGCCCTGCGAGGGCATGCTGATCGCGTTCATCATCCGTGTCCCTATCCGCCCCCGTCCCGCGCCAGGCGGGGCGATCCGGGGCCCAAGGCCGCCGCGGCACGGCCGCGCCGTCCCTCATTCACCCTCGTGCCTCAGACGGCGATGCGGAGGACCGCTAGCGCCGAGGCGATGGCCAGCAACCAACAGATGGCCCTGATGCCGTAGATTCCGGCGACCTTGGCCCATTCCCGATTTGCATAGTCCTCAATGATCACCTGCATACCGGCGGCGGTATGGTGGAAGGCGAGCGCGATCGCGGCCAGCAGCAGCACCGCGTTGAAGGGATGCGCGATCCAGGCGCGCGTCACCTCATAGGGGGCGCCGGCGAGCGAGGCGGCGGAAAGGGCGAACCAGAGCGTCAGCGGCAGCAGCGCCACCGAGGTCAGGCGCTGCAGCAGCCAGTGATGCGTGCCGCCATGGGCGGAGCCGAAGCCGCGCACCCGGCCGAGCGGCGAGCGCATCGTGGCGTCGGCGGCATGTTCCTTGGCCATCGGTGGAGATCCTCAGCGGGCCCAGGCGACGATGGCGATCAGCCAGGTCAGCACGGTCATCGCCGCCGTCCCGATCAGCACCGCCTGGCCCGTCTTGTAGGTGGTCGGAATGTCGAAGCCGTAGCCGGCATCCCAGGCGAGGTGCCGGAGGCCGTTCAGCGTGTGGAACCAGGCCGCCGCCGTCAGGCCGAAGAGGCCGAGCACGCCGAGCCAGGAGGAGAGGAACCAGGAGACCGTGCCGTAGGCGCCGGGGCCGGAGGCGGTGGCGACCAGCCACCAGACCAGCACCAGCAGCCCGACCGACCAGACCACCCCGGTGATGCGGCCGCTGATGGAAAGGGCACTGGTCAGCTGCATCATGTCGTACACCTGCAGGTGCGGCGACAGGGGGCGGCGGATGGGCGTGCCGTCCGTTCGGCGACCGAACATGGTCGCCTCGCGCGAGTCCTGCATGATGGACATCGGTATCCTTCACTCCTGCGGCTGGGCCGGGCCGGGCGAGGTGCGGCTTTCCTGCGTCACGCCTTCTATGGTGCCGTGCGGCATAGCGTCAATTGCACCAGGTCGCGCGCATCGTGATCGACAGGGCTTATTTAGGAATGATATCCTATGACCCATGCCCGAACGCCAGCCGCCGCCCGCCTTGCCCGCGCCGCGTCCGCCCCTGCTGCAGCGGCTCCGCCCCTGGGCGGATTTCCTGCAGCGGCTGCTGGTCGCGATCGCCGCGGCGCTGGCGATCTGGAAAGGGCTGCGCTGACGGCGCTCACTCCACCATCTTGAGGCCGGCGACGCCACCGAGGATCAGGGCCAGGCAGAGGATGCGGCCGGCGCTGGCCGCGTCGCCCTCCACCGCCATGCCCCAGAGCGCCGTGCCGAAGGCGCCGATGCCGACCCAGACGGCATAGACCGTGCCCATGGGCAGCACCTGCAGCGCCCGCGACATGCAGTAGAAGCTGACCCCCATGGCGGCGAGGGTGGCGGCGCTCGGCAGCAGCCGGCTGAAGCCCTCGGTGTATTTGAGCAGCACCGCCCAGACGATCTCGAAGCCACCGGCGATCGTCAGCCAGACCCAGGCCATCCCATCCTCTCCCGGCTTTGATGGGCGTCCTCCGGTTTCGACCGCGCAGGGTCCGCGCCGGGACGCCGGGCCCAGAAGGGGCCAGGATGGCTCCCTGGACCAGCGCGTATCCCGCCCCCCTGCCCTGCATGCGCCCGGCACCGGCCGGGCCCCTGATCGAGGAGAGCCGCCCTGCCCCGCGCCGCCACCCCGCCGCCGCCCGGCTTCACCGAGTCGGAGCTCGACGCGCTGCTCCTCGGCCTGTGCCTGGTTGCGGAGCGAGAGGACCCCATGGCCGAGACGGCGGCCAGGACGGCCCTGGCCAAGCTCGTCGCCCTGCTGCCGCCGCCCCGGCCGCCGGGGCCCGCGCCGGCGCCGCGCGGGCGGGCCCGCACCACCGGGCCCGAGCCCGCCGCCTCGCATCCGGCCACGATCCGCCAGGCCATCGCCGCCGAGCAGCGGCTGCATCTGCGCTATGCCGATCGCCAGGGCGCGGGGTCGGACCGCATCATCTGGCCCATCGCCCTCGACGATTCCGGCCGGCCCGGGATGCTGGCCGCCTGGTGCGAGCTGCGGCGGGATTTCCGGCATTTCCGCCTCGACCGCATCCTCGGGGTCAGGCCGGCCGGCGGGCCCATGCCGAAGCGGCGGCGCCTGCTGCTCGCCGAATGGCGGCTGCGGCAGGACGAGGCGGGTTATTGATCCCGACGGCCGTTGCTGGTGCCCCATCAACGGCCCCATGGGCAGTCCCTTGGGCGCCGGGCGCGAACCGTTGGAAGCGCCGCCGGCGGTTGCGGGCCTGACGCGCCACCCTCGCTGCAGGCCGGCCTGGCGCGGCCCGGCCGCTCAGCCCGCCGGCACCGCCTCGCCGCCGAAGGCCTGGGTGCGCACCAGCCGCGCATAGAGCCCGTCCGCGGCCATCAGCGCCGCATGCGTGCCCTGCTCCACCGCCCGGCCCTCCTGCATCACCACGATGCGGTCGGCCTCGCGCACCGTCGCCAGCCGATGCGCGATGACCAGCGTCGTCCGCCCTTGCCGCAGCCGGGCCAGCGCCGCCTGCACCAGCGCCTCGTTCTCGGCATCGAGGGCGCTCGTCGCCTCGTCCAGCAGCAGCACGCGCGGGTCGCGCAGCAGCGCCCGGGCGAGGGAGATGCGCTGCTTCTGCCCGCCCGAGAGCCGGCCGCCGCCGGGGCCGAGCAGGGTGGCGTAGCCCTGCGGCAGGGCGGCGATGAAGTCGTGCGCCGCCGCCGCCCGCGCCGCCGCCTCCACCTCGGCGGCGGTGGCATCGGGCCGGCCGCAGGCGATGTTGGCGAGGACGGTGTCGTCGAAGATCACCGCCTCCTGCCCGACATAGGCGATGGCGTCGCGCAGGCTGGCCAGCGTCACCGCCCGCACATCGGCGCCGTCCAGCAGCACCCGGCCCGCGGTGACGTCGTAGAGCCGCGGCACCAGGGCGAGGGCGGTCGACTTGCCGGCGCCCGAGGGGCCGACCAGCGCCACCGTCTCCCCCGGCGCGGCCGTGAAATCGAGGCCGGCCAGCGCCCGGTCCGGCGTGCCCTCATAGGCGAAGCCGACCGATTCGAAGACGACGCGGCCCCGCCCGTCCGGCAGCGGCCCGGCGCCCGGCGCCTCGCGGATGCCGCGCGGCGCGTCGATGACGGCGAAGACCCGGGCGAGGCCGGCCAGCCCCTCCTGCAAGGCCGCGTTCAGCGAGCCGAGGGCCCGCACCGGGCGGGAGGCGATCAGCAGCGCCGCGACGAAGCCGGTGAACTCGCCGACCGTGCCCTGCCCGGTCGAGACCCGCCAGCCGACGAAGCCGAGCACGGCGGCGACGGCGACGCCGCCCAGCGCCTCCAGCATCGGGTCGAGGCTGGCGCGGGTGCGGGCGATGCCGAGCAGGCTGTCGCGCAGCCGGGCGAAGGTGCGGTTGGCGCGCGCCTCCTCCGCCGCCTCCAGCCGGTAGGCGCGCACCACCCGGGCGGCGGCGAAGCTCTCGGTGAGCTGCGCCGCGGTCTCGCCCATCCGCTCCTGCACCCCGCCCGAGGCGCGCCGGATGCGCTTGCCGAGGCGGAGGATCGGCAGCACCGCGACCGGGTACATGGCGGCGGCGATCAGCGACATCTGCCAGTCGAGCCAGACCATCGAGGCGACCAGGCCGAGGACGGTGAGGATGTCGGCGCCGCCGTTGATCGACTTGGTCAGCGCCTCGCGGATCGCCGCCGCATCGACGGTGAAGCGGCTGGCATGGCGGGCGGGCGCCTCGCGCAGCACCGTGGCGAGGTCGGCGCGGGTGAGCGCCCGGAACAGGTCGCCCTGCACCGCCTCGATCACCCGCAGCACGACGGATTGCACCGCCACCGCCTGGCCGTACTGCGCCAGCGCCTTGCCCAGGGTCACGCCGATGATGACCAGCGGCAGCAGCCAGGCGAGGTTCGGGTCGTTGGCGCTGAAGCGGTCGAAGCCCTGCTGGATGACGACCGGATAGAGGGCGGTGAGGCCGGCCAGCGCCAGGGTGCAGAGCACGGCGAGGGCGATGCCGCGGCGGTGCCGCGCCAGGTAGTCGCGCAGCAGGCGCCGGATCAGCGCCCGGGAGGAGGGGTCGGCGGGGAGGACGGCCATGGCGGCCGGGGTTTATCGGATCGGTGGGTCGGCGGCCAATTCTCGGAGGTGGGCGAGGCAGGCCGCGCGGTCGGCGGTGCAGCCGCCGGCGAGCCACCAGGCCTCGACCCCCCGCAGCCACCGCCCCAGATCGGGACCGGGCTCAAGGCCGATCTCGAGCGCATCCCGCCCGAGCAGGGGGAATTCCGGCATCGCCATCGTGGCGATGCGGGCCCGCAGATGGTCCCAATCGGCCGGGTCGCCCCGCCGCTGCCGTGCCTGGTTCAACCATTGCTGGCGGATCAGCAGCCGCCGCGCATCGAGACCGCGCGCTTGCTGGGCGGTGAGGTAGAGGCCCCGGCGCAGATCGCCGTCATCGGCCGCCGGCCCATAGGCATCGCCGCGACGGATCATGACATCCTCCGTCCGCCGGGCATCCGCCAACACCTCCGCCGTGCCAAAACCCTGGAGCATCCGGACCTCGGCCGTCGAAGGACGCAGGCGGCGGCGGATGGCATCGAGCGCGGCGAAGTCGCCGAGCAAAGCGGCGAAGCGGAGCAGCGGGTCAGGGTCCTCTCCCGCAGCGGCCATGATCCGGACCAGCTCGTCCAGCGTCTCGCGCCGCCCCGCCTCCGGCAGCACAGCGCCCAGCACCCCCGTCTCCGCCATCAGCGCCAGCGCCGCGCGTGGGTCGGGCGCCGCCAGCAGCCGCTTCAGCTCCATCCAGACCCGCTCGGCCGAGAGCCGCGCCAGCCCCGGCACCGCCGCGCGGATGGCCGCGACCGCCGCCGGATCGGGCGCGCCCCGGCCATAACGGGCCTGGAAGCGGAAGAAGCGCAGCGCCCGCAGATAGTCCTCGGCCAGCCGCGTCGCCGGGTCGCCGACGAAGCGCACCCGCCCGGCGGCGAGGTCCGCGCGGCCGCCGAAATAGTCCCAGAGCTCGCCGGCGCCGCTCATCGACATGGCGTTGATGGTGAAGTCGCGCCGCGCCGCGTCCTCGCGCCAGTCGGTGGTCCACTCGACCTCGGCATGCCGGCCATCGGTGGCGAGGTCGCGGCGCAGGCTGGTCACCTCGACCGGCTCGTGGTCGAGCACCGCGGTCACCGTGCCATGGGCGAGGCCGGTCTCGGCCACCTTCAACCCGGCGGCGCGCAGCCGGGCGGCGATCGCCGCGGGCGGCAGCGGCGCGGCGACGTCGATATCGTGCACCGGCCGGCCGGCGAGCGCGTCCCGCACCGCCCCGCCCACCGCCCGCGCGCCGGGCAGCGCCGCGAGCACCGCCGCCGGCGCGCCGCGGCCGAGGAAGGCCGGCGGCGCCACCCGCGCGACCGGCGGGTCCGCCGTCACCGCCCACCTCTCATCGGCCGCTCCCCGGCTGGCCCGGCACCACCCGGCCATCGGGGCCGAGCTGCGCCGGCACATAGGCCTCGTGCGGCCGCATCGAGACCGAGAGCCCGAACCAGAGGGCGAAGAGGAACATCAGCAGCACCCCCGCGAGCCCGGCCAGCACCACGCGCGGCCCCGGCTCGATGCCCGGGTTGAACCAGCGCCAGAGCGCATAGGCCGCGAAGGGCAGGAGGAAGAGCAGGAATTCGAGGAGATAGGGCATCGGGGCGCCGTGCGACAGGGTGGCGGGAGCAGCAGCAACGCGGCGCCGGCGCGTGCATCGCGCGCGGCGGCCTCACCGGGCGGCGCGCGGTCCGGGGATGCGGCCGCGCCGCCGCGCTCAGGCCGGGCGCGCCGGCGCCCCGCGCAGCACCCGCGCCAGGTTCACCAGGATCGCCGCGGTCGCGCCCCAGATGTAGTGGCGCTCATGCGGCCAGACCCAGAAGGTCCGGGTCCGCCCCTTCCATTCCGCCGTCCGCCGCTCCGGCGCCGCCGGGTCCAGCACCACCGCGAGGGGCAGCTCGAAGGGCTCCTCCACCTCGGCCGGGTCGGGCACGAGGTTGAGCGGCGGCGGCACCAGCCCGACCACCGGGGTGATGTGGAAGCCGGTGCCGGTGCGGTGCTCCGGCAGCCGGCCGAGCAGCTCCGGCAGGCGGGGATCGAGCCCCACCTCCTCGGCCGCCTCGCGCACCGCGGCCGCCTCGGGCGTCTCGCCCGCCTCGATCCGGCCGCCGGGGAAGCTCACCTGCCCGGCATGCGAGGAGAGGCGCGCGGCGCGCAGCGTCAGCAGCACCGTCGGCGCCGGATGCAGCACGATCGGCACCAGCACCGCCGCCGGCCGGGCCGGCAGCAGGGCGCGGTCCTCGGCATCGTCGAAGCCGGTGGGCTCGGCCAGCGCCAGCGCCGCCGGGTCGGCCAGGCGGGCGGCGATCTCGGCTGGCGTCACGCCGCGGCTGCCGGGGAGCCGGCCAGGCGAGCCTGCCTCATTCCGCCGCGACGTCGAGCGCGCCGATCTCGTCGATCGGGAAGAAGGCGCCCTCGCTCCAGACGCCGAGCACCTCGCGGCCATCGACCGTCTCGGTCTGGCCGAGCGCCACCAGCTCGTAGAAGACCGGGCGGCTGATGCGGGCCTCGATCCCCGGGCGGAGCGTGACATAGGGCCGCGGCTCGCGCGTCACCGGGTCCACCTGGACGCGGATCGGATGCTCGGCATCCGCCGTCACCACCTGGTCGAGATTGGTGCGGAAGCTGAGGCATTGCCGCGGCTTGCCGTCGCCGCAGTCGCAATCCCGCCAGCACAGCTCGACGGCGACGAAGGGCGCGTCCTCGACATCGATCCGGCCGCGCTCGACCGGCGTCTCGAGCCAGTAGCCGCCGTCCTCGCCGCGCTGCAGCACGCTGGCGAAGAGGCAGACCAGCTCCTTGCGGCCGATCACCCCGCCCTCGTGGTACCAGGTGCCGTTCCGGTCGATCCGGATGTCGTAATGGCCGGCCTCGCGCTTGCCGCGCGCCGCGGCCTTGCGGGGCATGGCATCCCTGGGGGCGTTCCCAGGGGCGTTCCCAGGGGCGCTCCCAGAGCCCGCCGCCGCGCCCGGCCCGCCCGAGGGACAAGGCAGGCCACCGACGGGCCGCATCAGGTTCTGCACGACTGCCTCCCCATTCAACGCTTTGTCCGAACCGCCCCTGGCCATAGGCTCTGTCATCCACATGTCCGGGTGGCGCCGCAGCGACGCCGCAGCCCCGGGGCGCCGCCGAGGACGCCCGGGGCCAATATAGGGATCGGGTCTGGGATGATTGAAGTGGCGGGCTCCAGGTCGGACGGCACGAACGCGAGCCCGGGCGAGACCGTCGCCCTGGTCGCCGAGGTGGAGGCGCTGGGCGAGCGCCTGCACCGGGTGCGGCAGGCGGTCGGGCGGGTGATCTTCGGCCAGGAGGAGGTGGTGGAGCACACGCTCATCACCCTGCTCTCCGGCGGCCATGCGCTGCTGGTCGGCGTCCCCGGTCTCGGTAAGACCAAGCTGGTCGAGACGCTCGGCACCGTCCTCGGCCTCGATGCCCGGCGGGTGCAGTTCACCCCCGACCTGATGCCGGCCGACATCATCGGCTCGGAGGTGCTGGAGGAGGGCGAGGCCGGCCGCCGCGCCTTCCGCTTCCTGCCCGGTCCGGTCTTCTGCCAGCTCCTCATGGCCGACGAGATCAACCGCGCCAGCCCGCGCACGCAGTCGGCGCTGCTGCAATCGATGCAGGAGCACCGCGTCGCGGTCGCTGGCCAGATCCATGCGCTGCCGACGCCCTTCCACGTGCTCGCCACGCAGAACCCGATCGAGCAGGAGGGCACCTATCCGCTGCCCGAGGCGCAGCTCGACCGCTTCCTGCTCGAGGTCGAGATCACCTATCCGGACGAGGCGGCGGAGCGGGCCATGCTGCTCGCCACCACCGGCGCGCAGGATGCCCGGCCGGTGCAGGCGCTGACCGGGCCGGAGCTGATCGCGGCGCAGGCGCTGATCCGCCGCATCCCGGTCGGCGAGGGGGTGCTGGACGCCATCCTCCGCCTGGTGCGCGGCGCCCGGCCCGAGACCTCGCCGCTGCCGGGCATCGGCAAGCAGCTCGCCTGGGGCCCGGGGCCGCGGGCGGCGCAGGCGCTGATGCTGGCGACCCGGGCCCGGGCGGTGCTGGATGGCCGCCTCGCCCCCTCGATCGAGGACGTGCTGGCGCTCGCCGCCCCGGTGCTGCGGCATCGCATGGCGCTCAATTTCTCCGCCCGCGCCGAGGGCGTCGCCATCGCCGATGTGATCGAGACGCTGAAGGCGCAGCTTGGCTGAGCCGCGCAAGCCGGACGCGCCCGGCCAGACGGCGCTGCGGGCCGAGGCGCTCGGCGCCCGGCTGCCGCCCCTCGTCGTCGCCGCCGACCGGATCGCCGCGACCGTGCTGCAGGGCGTGCATGGCCGGCGCCGCGCCGGCCAGGGCGACGCCTTCTGGCAGTTCCGCCCCTTCCTCCCGGGCGATGCCGCCGGCCGCATCGACTGGCGGCAGAGCGCCAAGAGCGACCGGCTCTTCATCCGCGAGACGGAATGGGAGGCGGCGCAGACGGTCGCGCTGTGGTCGGACGCCTCGCGCTCGATGGAATGGCGCTTCGCGGCCGGCCGCCCGAGCAAGCGGGAGCGGGCGGACCTGCTGACCGCGGCGCTGGCGGCGCTGGTGCTGCGCGGCGGCGAGCGGGTGCGGCTGATCGGCGGGGCGGGGCGCAGCCATGCCGGCCGGGCCGGCCTCGCCTCCCTGGTGGACAGCATGGGGCTGGTGACCAAGTCCCGCGCCCTGCCGGTGCCCGATCCCGGCCTGCCACGGCATGCGCGGGCGGTGCTGATCGGCGACTTCATGGCGCCGCTGCCGGAGATCCACGCCGCCATCGCCGCCCTCGCCGCCTGGCCGGTGCGGGGCCACATCCTGCAGGTGCTCGACCCGGAGGAGGAAACGCTCGGCGAGGGCAACCGGGCCTATGCCGGCCGCGTCCTGTTCGAATGGGGCGCGGGCGGCCAGAGCATCCTCGTGCCCCGGGTCGAGGAGGCCCGCCCGATCTATGTCGAGCGCCTGCGCCACCACCGCGAGGGCATCGCGGCCATCGCCGCCGCGGCGGGCTGGGGCTTCATGACGCACCATGTCGACCAGCCGCCGCAGACGGCGCTCCTCGCCCTGTGGCAGGCCCTCGGGCCGGATTAAGGGCCCGATCGCATGCCCTCCCCCGCCCGGCCGCCGCGCCCGCGCCCCTGCTCCCGCTCCCCGGGTGCCCCATGCTGAGCCTCGGTCCCGTCGCCTTCGCCGCGCCCTGGCTGCTGCTGGCCCTGCCGGCGCTGCCGGTCCTGTGGTGGCTGCTGCGCGTCACCCCGCCCGCCCCGCGGCGGATCGGCTTCCCGGCGCTGCGCCTGCTGCGCGACCTGCCGCTGGCGCAGGAGACGCCCTCCCGCACCCCCTGGTGGCTGCTGCTGCTGCGCCTGGTCGCCGCGGCGCTGCTCATCCTCGGCCTCGCCCGGCCGGTCTTCGGCCCGGGCCTCGGCACCGCCGGCGGCGAGGGCCTGCTGCTGCTGGTGGTGGATGACGGCTGGGCCGCCGCCGCGGGCTGGCCGGCCCGCATGGCGGCGGCCGGCAGCGCCCTCGACCGCGCCGGCCGCGCCGGGCACGGGGCCGCCCTGCTCGCCACCGCGCCGGCGGAGACCGGCGAGGCGCCGCGCCTGCTCGGACCCATGCCGGCCGAGGATCTGCGCGCCCGGCTCGCGGCGCTGCGGCCGAAGCCCTGGGCGCCCGACCGCGCCGGCGCGCTCGCCGCCTTCCAGGCCTGGCGCGCAACCCATGCCGGCCCGCTCGCCACGCTGCTGGTCAGCGACGGCACCGAGGATCCGGCCGAGGGCGCCGGGCCGCTGCAGGCGGCGCTGGCCGCGGCCGGCACGCTCACCCTGGCCCGCGACGAGGCGCATCCGACCCGCCTGCTGCCGCCGCCCGTGGCCGAGGCCGACCGCCTGCGCCTGCGGGTGCTGCAGGTGCCGCAGCCCGCGGCCTCGGAGGCGGTGGTCCTCGCCCGCACCGGCGATGGCCGCGCCCTGGCCGAGGCGCGCCTGCCGATCGCGGCCGGCGCCACGGCCGGCGAAGGCGTGCTGGAGCTGCCGCTCGAGCTGCGCAACCAGGTGGTCCGGCTCGATCTCGAGGGCGAGTCCGGCGCCGGCGGCGTCGTGCTGCTCGACGAGCGCTTCCGCCGCCGCCCGGTCGGCCTGCTGCCGGCGGTCGAGGAGAGCGCGGACGCGCCGCTGATCGGCGACCTCTACTACCTCGACCGCGCCCTCGCTCCCTTCGTCGAGCTTCGCCGCGGCACGCTCGAACGGCTGCTGGCGCGGCCGATCTCGGTGCTGGTGCTGGCCGACCGCCCGGTCGGCGAGGGCCCCGACCGGGCGGCGCTGACCCGCTGGGTGGAGCGCGGCGGCACGCTGATCCGCTTCGCCGGGCCGCACATCGCCGAGCGGCAGGACCCGCTGCTGCCGGTGCCGCTCAGGGCCGAGCGGCAGCTCGGCGGCGCCCTCTCCTGGGAGCAGCCGCAGCACCTCGCCCCCTTCCCCGAGACCTCGCCCTTCGCCGGCCTGCCGATTCCGGCCGAGGTGACCGTCGAGCGGCAGGTGCTGGCCGAGCCCTCGCCGAACCTCTCGAGCCGGAGCTGGGCGCGGCTCTCGGACGGCACGCCGCTGGTCACCGCCGAGGCGCGGGGCCAGGGCCGGATCGTGCTGTTCCACGTCACCGCCAATGCCGAGTGGTCGAACCTGCCGCTCTCCGGCCTCTTCGTGCAGATGCTGCGGCGGATCGTCGCCCTCTCGGCCGGCATCCAGGGGGTGGAGGGCGATGCCCCCCTCGCCCCGCTGGAGACGCTGGACGGCTTCGGCCGGCTCGGCCCGGTCCCGCCGGCCGCCGCGGCGCTGCCCGCCGCGGCGATCGACACCGCCGCACCCTCGCCGCGCAACCCGCCGGGCTGGTACGGCAGCCCGGGCCAGCAGGCCGGCGGGGCGGCGGCCGAGGCCACCTACCGCCGCGCCCTCAACCTCGGCAGCGGCCTGCCGGGGCCGCGCGCCGCGCCGCCGGCGCCGCCCGGCACCCGCCTCCTCGCCATCGGCGGCATCCCGGCCGAACGCGACCTCGGCCCCTGGCTGCTCGCCCTCGCCCTGCTGCTGCTGGCCATCGACCTGGTGATCGGCCTCATGCTGCGCGGGCTGCTCGGCCGGCCCGCGGCACGGGGGCCGCGCGCCCCGGACCGCGCGGCCGGCGCGGCGGCGCTGCGCGGCGTCGCGCTCCTCCTGCTCCTCGCCGCCGCGCCGGCCGCGGCGCAGCCCGCCGACCCGAACCGGGCGACGGACCCGGCGCTCGCCACCCGCCTCGCCTATGTCGTCACCGGCGATGCCTCGGTGGACGACACGCAGCGCATGGGCCTCGTCGGCCTGTCGGACTTCGTCAACCGCCGCACCGCCGCCGCGCTGGCCGAGCCGGCGGCGGTGACGCCGGGCCAGGACGACCTCTCCTTCTACCCGCTGCTCTACTGGGTGGTCCTGCCCGACGCGCCGCAGCCCGAGCCGGCCGCGGTCGGCGCGCTGAACGACTTCATGCGGCATGGCGGCATCATCCTGTTCGACACCCGCGACGAGGGCTCGGGCGCGGGCTTCGCCAGCGGCGCCGGGGCGGCGCTGCGGCGCGTCACCCGCGACCTCGCCATCCCGCCGCTGGCGCCGGTCGCCGAGGACCATGTGCTGAAGCGCGCCTTCTACCTGCTGCCGGAGCTGCCGGGCCGCTTCGCCGGCGGCCAGGTCTGGGTGGCGCGCGACCAGGACCGGGCGAATGACAGCGTCTCGCCGGTCATCATCGGCGGCCATGACTGGGCCGCCGCCTGGGCCATCGACGGCCGCGGCGGCAACCCCTTCGCGGTGATCCCGGGCGGCGTGCGGCAGCGGACGCTGGCCTACCGCTTCGGAGTCAACCTCGTGATGTACGCGCTGACCGGCAACTACAAGGGCGACCAGGTGCATGTGCCGGCCATCCTGGAGAGGCTCGGCAATTGAGGATGCCGTTCGCCGCCGGCAGCCTGCTGCGCGAGCGCCTGCCGCCGGGCGAGACGCGCGTCGCCAATGTCGAGTTGTTCTTCGACCTGGTCTTCGCCTTCACCATCACCCAGGTCTCGCACACGCTGCTGCACCATCTCGACCTCGCGGGGGCGCTGCGGACCGGGCTGCTCTTCCTCGCGGTGTGGTGGGTGTGGATCTACACCGCCTGGGTGACGAATTTCCTCGATGCCGACCGCACCTTGGTCCGGCTCATGCTCTTCGTCCTGATGCTCGCCGGGCTGGTGCTCTCCATGGCGCTGCCCGAGGCCTTCGCCGAGCGCGGCCTCGCCTTCGGCCTGGCCTATGCCGTCATGCAGGTCGGGCGCGGCGCCTTCGCCGCCTGGGCGATCGGGCCGGGGGAGCCGGCGCTGCGGCGGAATTTCCGGCGCGTCCTCGCCTGGCTCGCCCTCGCCGCGCCCTTCTGGGTGGGCGGCGGCCTGGCGGAGGGCGGGATGCGGCTGCTGCTCTGGGCGATCGCCCTCGGCATCGAATACGCCGCCCCCTTCGCCTATTTCTGGACGCCCGGCCTCGGCCGCTCGACCACCGCCGACTGGCGCGTCGAGGGCGGCCACATGGCCGAGCGCTGCGCCGGCTTCATCCTCATCGCCCTCGGCGAGACGCTGCTCGTCACCGGGGAGAGCTTCTCCGAACTGGCCTGGGACGGGCCGCACGCCACAGGCTTCATCATCGCCTTCCTCGGCTCGGCGGCCATGTGGTGGCTGTATTTCCATCTCGGGCAGGAGCGCGGCGCGCATCACATCACCCGCTCCGCCGATCCCGGCCGCATGGCCCGGCTCGGCTACACCTATCTCCACCTGCCGATCGTCGCCGGCATCGTGGTGGCCGCGGTGGGGGACGAGATGGTGCTGCGGCATCCGGAGGGGCTGGCCGCGCCGGCGGCGATCCACTGCATCATCGGCGGGCCGGCGCTCTACCTGCTGGGCCTCGCGCTGTTCAAGCGCATCAGCCTCGGCCAGTTGCCGCTCTCGCATCTGGTCGGCCTCGCCCTGCTCGCGGTGCTGGCGACCGTCGCGCATGAGCTGCCGGTGCTGCTGCTGGCCGGCCTCACCAATGCCGCGCTGATCCTCGTCGCCACCTGGGAACATGTCTCGCTCGGGGGCCATGCCGCATGACCCAGGCCTTCGCGGGCATCGATTTCGCGCCCATCCTGCCGCCCTGGCTGCTCCTCGCCCTCGCCCTGGTCGCGCTGCTGGCGCTCATCCCGGCCTTCTGGCGCCGGGCGCGCGGCGCGCCGCTGCGGCTGCTGGCCTTCGCGCTGATCCTGCTGGCGCTGGCCAATCCGCGGCTGGTCGAGGAGACGCGGGAGACGCGGCCGGACATCGCCCTGCTGCTCGTCGACCGCAGCGACAGCGCCCGCATCGGCAACCGCGCGGCGCAGATCGAGGCGGCGCGCGGCGCGCTCGAGGCCCGGCTCGGCCGCCTGCCCGATCTCGAATACCGCACCGTCGAGGTGCCGGAGGGCGGCAACCAGGGCACCCGCCTGGTCACCGCCATGGAACGCGCCCTCGCCGAGATCCCGCGCGCGCGGCTCGCCGGCGTCATCGCGCTGACCGACGGGCAGGTGCACGACGTCCCCCGCGGGCCTGCCCCGGACGCCCCCGCCGCCGCGCCGATCGAGGCGCCGTTCCACGCCCTGCTGCCCGGCCGCCCGGGCGAGGTGGACCGCCGGCTGCGCGTCATCGAGGCGCCCGGCTACGGCATCGTCGGCCGCAGCGTCGAGCTGCGGGTCGCGGTCGAGGATCTCGGCCTGCCGGAGGCCGCCGGCGCGGCGCGGCTCTCGATCCGGCGCGACGGCGCGCCGCCGCGGGTCGAGAGCGTGCCGGTCGGGCGCGAGCACCGCATCGAGATCCCGATCGAGCGCGGCGGCCCGACCGTCGTCGAGCTGGCGGCCGAGGCGCGGCCGGGCGAGGTCAGCGAGCTCAACAACCGCGCCGTCGTCACCGTCACCGGCGTGCGCGACCGGCTGCGGGTGCTGCTGGTCTCGGGCGAGCCGCATGCTGGGGAGCGCACCTGGCGGCGGCTGCTGAAGGCCGATCCGGGCGTCGACCTGGTGCATTTCACCATCCTCCGCCCGCCCGAGAAGGACGACCTGACGCCGCTGAACGAGCTGGCGCTGATCGCCTTCCCGGTGCGCGAGCTGTTCCAGGTGAAGCTGCGCGAGTTCGACCTGATCGTCTTCGACCGCTTCGCCAATCGCGGCATCCTGCCGCCGGCCTATCTGCGCAACATCGCCGACTATGTCCGCGGCGGCGGCGCGCTGCTGCTCTCGGTCGGCCCGGAATTCGCCGGCCCGGCGAGCCTCGCCGCCACGCCGCTCGGCGGCGTGCTGCCGGCGCGGCCGAACGGCGAGGCCGGCGCCGGCGCCGCCGAGGGCGCCTTCCGGCCGATGGTCACCGCGCTCGGCGCCCGGCATCCGGTGACGGAAGGGCTGACCGGCGCCAATCCGGACGAGGCGCACGAGGCGCGCTGGGGCCACTGGTACCGCAGCATGCGCGCCGAGCAGCGCAGCGGCACGGCGGTGATGGAGGCGGCCGGCGGGGCGCCGCTGCTGGTGCTCGACCGGGTCGCCGAGGGGCGGGTCGCGCTGCTGCTCTCCGACCATATCTGGCTCTGGTCGCGCGGCCATGACGGCGGCGGGCCGCAGGCCGAGCTGCTGCGGCGCGCGGCGCATTGGCTGATGCGCGAGCCGGAGTTGGAGGAGGAGGAGCTGACGGCGCGGATCGAGGCGGGGCGGCTGCTGGTGCAGCGCCGCAGCGTCGAGGCCGGGCCGCCGCCCGGCCTCACCGTCACCGCGCCCGATGGCGGCACGCGCCCGGCGACGCTCGCCCCCGGGGCCGGCGGCCGGGCCACCGCCGAGCTGCCGGCCGACCAGCCCGGCGTCTGGCAGGTCTCGGATGGCCGGCGCAGCGCCTTCGCCGCCGCCGCCGCGGCGAACCCACCGGAGATGGCCGATCTGCGGGCGGACCCCACGCCGCTCGCCCCGCTGCTGGCCGCGACCGGGGGCGGCGTGCGCTGGCTCGGCAGCGGGACGGCGCCGACGCTGCCGGAGCTGCGCCGGGTCGGCCCCGGCCGCGACGCCCAGGGGGGCGGCCAGGCCGGCGGCTGGATCGGGCTGCGGCGCAATGGCGATCACACCGTAACCGGAATCGCCGCGACTGCGTTATTACCTCCCTGGCTGGCCCTGCCCCTGCTGCTCGGCGTCGCGGTGCTGGCCTGGAGACGGGAGGGACGATAGCGATGGTCGGACGATACCTGCGCGGCGTGCCGCGCCTTCTGTTGTTGCCGGCCTTGCTGCTGCCGCTGCTGCTGGCCGCCTGCGCGAGCGAGCCGCCGATCGAGGTGCGGCTGCAACCCTTCGTCGGTAAGACCGAGGCGGAGCTGGTGCAGGCCCTCGGCATCCCGAACGCCACCTACGAGGCCGGCGGCGACCGCTTCCTGCAATACGAGGAGCGGACCAGCACGGTCTATCCGGGCGATCCCTTCTGGGGCGGCTTCGGCTATCGCCGCTTCGGCGCGCCCATCGGCACGCCGCCGCTGGTGATCGTGCGGAACTGCTCCGTCACCTTCCTGCTGCGCCAGGGCCGCGTGGCGGGCTTCACCTTCCGGGGCAATGGCTGCCGCTAGACCTTGGTCCGGAATCCGACCCGCCGCGTTCCCGGATTCATCGAACGAACGTGGCGGGCCGGCAGGTCGGCGCAGGGCCTGGCGGCGTCCGCGGGACGCCGGATCGGGCTATCGGCCAAGGCCCCGGGGCCGGCCGGGCCCCACGCCATCCGGGCGCATCGCCGGCGCAGCCGGCCCGGCAACATCGCCGTGATAACGAATAGGCAATATGCGACGCTTTAAAGTTATGGTAGAAAATCCTCCGTAGAGTTCGACGAGACGGGGCGAGCCCCCTCCAGGAGAGCGGACGATGCGTGAGACAGTGCTCGAGGCCGCCACCTTGCTGGCTTTCGCGCTGGCCGCCGCCCTGCTGTGGCTGTTCGGTCGATTGGGGCGCTTGGCCGGGCGCCTGCTGGCCCGCCGCTCCGCCGAGCCCGCCGCGTCCCCCTTTCCCGACTTCAACCAGGCCGCGACGGCGGGTTTCGCCCCTGCCCTGGCCCGGACCTCGGATCGCCGCGACGGTCGCTGAGTCGCCGTCCCGGCCCGCAGCGTCGCGGGCCGGTTCGACCGCCCAGCACTAGAGCAGATCCCGGTCAGGTGGACTCACCTGATCGGGTGACGATGCTCTGAAAACAAAAGCCCAGGGCGCTTCCCCTGAACCGGTGTTCAGGGCAGCGCCCTAGGTCACCGCGGAGCGGCCGCCGCGGCCGCGCGGTGCCCGAAGGCCACGGCCCGGGGCGGCGCCCGGAAGAGCTGCTTCAGGCGCTGGCCCAGCGGCTGCTCGAGCAGGTGGAAGCAGGCCAGACCGGCGCCGATCGAGAGCAACAGGGTCGCGGCGAGATAGGCGGGCGCCGGCAGCCAGCCGAGCAGGCGCCAACTGGCGCCGACCAGCAGCGGATGCAGGAGGTAGATGGAGTAGGAGGCGTCACCGAGCCTGGCCACTGCGCCGCCTTTGCCGATGGGGCCGGCGGCGAGGGCCCCGGCGACCAGCAGCCAGGCCGGCACGCCCCAGAGCAGCACGCGCCAGCTCTCGACGAAGACGCCGCTGCCCTCCAGCGCCGCGAAAGCGCCGAGGCCGAGCAGCAGCATCGCCCGGCCGGCCGCCCGGCCCGGCAGGCGCCCTTGCCGCCACAGCGCCGCCAGCGCGAGCCCGGCGGCGAATTCGAGCAGCAGCGGGCTGGTATAGGTGCTGGCGACGGGATGCTCGGGCTGCCATACGAGCCCGGCCAGCGCCAGGAGGCCGAGCAGGGCCGAGAGCGCGCCAAGCCGGATCGAGCGCGGCAGCGCCAGGCTCGCCGCGAAGAGGAGATAGAAGAACATCTCGCAATTCAGCGTCCAGCCGGGCACCAGCAGGGGCAGGACGGCGCCGCTGGCGTCGCGGTGCGGGACGAAGAACAGCGAGAGGGCGAGGGTCTCCAGCGTCGGCTGGAGGTTGGGCATCGCCGCGGGCACCACCACCGCCAGCGTGGCGATGCCGAGGGTGACCAGCCAGTAGAGCGGCGCCACCCGCGCCACGCGGTCCCAGGCGAAGCGCAGCGGCGAGGTCGGGCGCTGGGTGCCGACCATCCACATGATGAAGCCGGAGATGACGAAGAAGATGTCGACCCCGGCCGCACCGGTGGCGAAGCCGAGATCGGCGCGGCCTGCCGCATGGTGCAGGACGACGGCCAGCGCGGCGAAGGCCCGGAGGAACTGGATCTCGATGAGGCGATGCTGGACCGGCAGGCGGCGGCGCTCCCCGGCGGCCCAGGGCATCATTCGTTCACCGCTGTGTGCGACCAAGACTCCAGCTCCTTGTTGTGAGGGTCCCCTCGCCCGATCAGGCGCTGCTGCCCGGTCGGGCCCGCCCTAAGGACCCTAAAGTGTCGGTCGCGGCTGTTCAACCTGTAGTTTCTTAGCTTCCTTAATCCCCCCGATCCAGGTTGTATCGCCCCGCCCCCTTCGCCCGGACGCCGCGGCATCGGAAGCGGGTAGCGGGTTCGCGGCCCAGGGGGTAAGCAGACGCCATGCGCGCCTTGACCCGCCTGCTGCCCCTTGCCCTGCTCGCCGGGATCGTCCTGCCGGCGAGCGACGCGCTGGCCCAATTCGCCCGGGGTCCCGGGCGGCCCCAGCGCGACTCCGCCAGCCCGAACCGGCCGCCGCCCCCTGCCCTGCCCGGCCTGCAGAACCGCACCGCGCCGGAGCCGATCCCGGCCGATCCGAACCAGGTGCTCTCGCCGAACGCCTCGCTGTTCGACGCCATCAACCGCGGCGACCTCGCGGCGGCCAGGGATGCCATGGCCCGCGGCGCGGATCTCGACTCGCGCAACGTCCTCGGCCTGACGCCGGTCGATGCGGCGGTCGACCAGGGGCGGACCGAAATCATGTTCTACCTGCTGTCGGTGCGCGGCGGGACGCGCGTCGCCGGGCCGCCGCCGGAGGCGGAGGGCGCCGCGTCCGGCAAGGCGGCGAAGGCCCGGGCCGCCCGGGCCGGCAACGGCCCGCGGCCGGCGGCGGAGGCGATCGACCGCTCGGTGCCCGTGACGCGGCCGACGGCGCGCAACCCCCGGCTCTGGGCCGGCGATGGCGGTGCCGCGAAGCCGGAGATCGGCTTCCTCGGCTTCGATGCCGGGCGGCCGGCGGGGGCGATGCCGGTGTCCACGAGCGCGGCGCCGCAGCAGGGCCGCGCCGCCGCGGGGCGCCGCCGGGGCTGACCCGCCCGGCGCCCGGGCGCCGCATCCGCCGCCCGGGATCGTCCCGGCCCGCTGACATGGCCGCTGGCGGTGCCATGGCCGCAGCCCTGGGCCGCGGGCGCCGCCATCACCGGCGCCTCCCCGTTCCATGACCCCGCCTTTGGGGGCGTCGCGGCGCCGCCGGCGCCCGGCGCAGTCCCGCGCCGTTCGCGCAGCAGCCATACCCGCGCGGGCGAGTGGGCCGACAGTGTCGCGATCTACACCGACCGTCCCATTTCGTATCACCGATCGCGCTGCCGAAGACGTTATGGCCGGGCGCAAGGAATGATGATGCTCTGACCGCTGCGGCAGCGGCGATATACTTGGTTACAGGGTGTTTCCGGCCTGAGATGCGATGTGGCTTCTTCGCCACAGCCCTCGGTTACCGGCACCATCCGGGGCAGGATCGCGCAGCCGTGCCCCTTCACCAGGGGAGAATCTGCTTTATCTCGCTGGCACTCCGACGCAACGGGTGGTGCCGGCCCCGTCCGCCTTCCAGGACTGTGGCACGGCGGCAACAGCGTCGGCGGCTCGAAAGGGGACGATTGAACCGCGGCCCCCGGAACTTCTTAGGCGGATACCCGCGTGTCGGCTGCGAACCGAGGTTTTGGTTCCCGCATCACGCGTGAGGGCAATGGAGAAAGAGGCATGAACTTCAAGAGGGCGCTGCTGGCAGCAACCATCCTGGCGGCGCCGATGGCCGCCAGCGCCCAGCCGGTCACCGGCCTGTACATCGGCGTTGGTGCGGGCGCGAACTGGGTCAACAGCCCGTCGAAGATCGACCTGAGCGGCGGCGCCACGCCGGGCAATTTCGGTCTCGCCCCGGGCGTCACCATCAACGGCGCCGGCAAGGCGAATTTCAACATCGGCTGGACCGGCGTCGCCAGCGTCGGCTGGGGCTTCGGCAACGGCTTCCGGGCTGAAATCGAAGGCAACTACCGCGAGAACGAGGTCGACAGCATTCGCGGGTTCAACCTCGCGCCGATGGGTCGGACAGGTGGCTTCCAGCGCACCTATGGTGTGATGGCGAACATCCTCTATGATTTCGACTTCGCCAATTTCGGCCTCGGCCAGAGCATCTTCCAGCCCTATGTCGGCGTCGGCGCCGGCTATGCCTGGACCCAGTGGCGCAACATCCGCGGCCAGAGCTTCGCGCCCGGCCGTGGCGGCTCGGTGTTCTACTCCGACGACGACAACGGCCAGTTCGCCTACCAGGCCATCGTCGGCGTCGGCACGCCGCTCACCTGGCTCGGCGTCACCGGCCTGACGCTGACGGCGGAGTACCGCTTCTTCGGCACGCTGCAGCCGGACCTCTTCGCCACCATCCGCAACCCGGTGAACAACGCGATCGGCGCGGCCGGCAAGGTGTCGCCGGACAACTACAACCACTCGGTCATGCTCGGCCTGCGCTACGCGCTGTTCCAGCCGCCGCCGCCGCCGCCGCCGGTCGCCACCCCCGTGGCCCCGGCGCCGGCTCCGGCGCGGACCTACCTGGTCTTCTTCGACTGGGATCGCGCCGACCTGACCGCCCGCGCGCGGGAGATCATCGCCGAGGCGGCGCAGAACGCCTCGCGCGTGCAGTCGACCCGCATCGAGGTGGCCGGCCATGCCGACCGCTCCGGCTCCGCGGCCTACAACCAGCGCCTGTCGCAGCGCCGCGCCGATGCGGTGGCGGCCGAGCTGGTCAACCGGGGCGTCAGCCGCAGCGAGATCTCGGTCAGCGCCTATGGCGAGAGCCGGCCGCTGGTCCCGACCGCCGACGGCGTGCGCGAGCCGCAGAACCGCCGCGTCGAGATCGTCCTGCGCTGACCGGACGGCGCCCCGGGTCGGACCACTCGGGGCGCCTGCCGGATCGGTTGCGGAAGATCTTGAAGGGGGGCGAAGCAGAAAGGGGCGCCGCGAGGCGCCCCTTTTTCATGCGTGCGGCCTCCTGGCGGGAGACCCGGTCCAGGCGGGAGGCTTGCGCCTGGCGCCCGAATGCGATTCGGGCGGCCGTCGATGGGTCACCATCGACGGCCGCCCGGACCTGGAGCAGATCCCGATCAGGTGGACTCACCTGATCGGGTGACGATGCCCTGAAAGCAAAAGCCTGGGGCGCTTCTCCTGAACCGGTGTTCAGGGGAAGCGCCCTGGTGTTCAGAGTGGCCTGCCGATCCGCGAGGCCCGTGGGCGGACCCACGGCCCTCGCGGGCAGGACATCAGAGAACGTTGAAGAGGTAGAGCAGAATCAGGATCGGGATGGGAATGCCGAGGAGCCAGAGGAGGATGCCGCGCATGGTGCCCTTCCGTTGCGTTTCCAATCCTCACCGAACGCAGCGCTCCGCGCCGCGCTCCCGTCCCTGGCCTCCCTGGCTTGCGACCTCGATGGTTCGTGAATATGGCTGAACGATCAGACGGGAGAGCCGGATGCCGACGCGACGTGGGGCCCTGATCCTGACCTGCGGCCTGGGGCTGGCCGCCTGCGGCACCGACCCGACCTCCCCCTATTTCTTCGGCATCGGCGATCCGATCCGCGGCGCCGGGCTGAGCGCGCCGCGCAATTTCGGCGACACCAGCCGCTGGGCGGGGCAGCCCGCCTCGGCGGCCTTCGCGGTCGAGCAGCTGGAATTCCTCACCAGTTCGCTCGCCACCGACCCACGCTTCGCGCCGGTGGTGAACCCCGCCGTGTTGCAGACGCTGCAGCGCGCGCGGACCGAGATGCGCGCCTATCTCGGCATCGCCCCCAATGCCGATCCGCAGCTGGTGATCACGGCGATGCGCCAGGTCGGCGCCGCCCTGCGCGGCGGCAGCCAGGCGCAGGCCGAGGCCGCGCTGAGCGGCGCCGCCTTCCCGGCCGGGCCGCGCAGCGTCCTCGCCCGACTGGCCGAGATGCCGCGCCTGCCGCGGACGGCGGAGGCGGCCGGCATGGTCGCCTCCGAGATGGACCGCCTCGAGCGGCGGAATTAGCCGGCCGGCGGCCGATCGGTCAGAAGGCGATCAGCTGCCGCACCACATGGCCGGTCTTCAGCCGCGCGAAGCCCTCGTTGATCTCGTCGAGGCGCAGCGTGTTGCTGATCAGGTGGTCGAGCTTCAGCTTCCCCTGCTGCCAGAGCGTCAGCAGCCGCGGCATGTCCGTGCGGAAATGGTTGGAGCCCATGGAGGAGCCCTGGATCCGCCGCTCCCGCAGGAAGTCGAAGCCGTGCAGCTCGATCTTCTGGCCGAAGGGCACCATGCCGATGATGGTGGCGGTGCCGCCGGGGCGGAGCATGGCGAAGCTCTGCTCGGCCGTCTTCTTCAGCCCGAGCGCCTCGAAGCTGTACTCGACGCCGCCATTGGTCAGGGCGCGGACCGCCTCCACCGGATCGTCGTTGCCGACCAGGACGGTGTCCGTCGCCCCCATCTCCCGCGCCGTCGCCAGCTTCTCCGGCAGGGTGTCGAGGGCGATGATGCGCGAGGCGCCGGCCAGCGCCGCGCCGTTCACCGCCGAGAGGCCGACGCCGCCGCAGCCGATCACCGCCACGGTCGAGCCGGCCGGGATGCGCGCCGTGTTGATCACCGCCCCGACGCCGGTGATGACGCCGCAGCCGACCAGGGTGGCGCGGTCGAGCGGCACCTCCCGGTCGATCTTCACCAGCGCATTCTCATGCACCAGCATCTGCTCGGCGAAGGCGGAGAGGTTGAGGAACTGGTTCATCACCTCCCCGCCCTTCCAGGAGAGGCGGCGGGACTGGCCCGGCACCATCTTCACCTCGGTGTTCTCGCAGAGCACCGTCCGGCCGGAGGTGCATTGCTGGCAGGCGCCGCAGAAGACCGAGAGGCAGCCGATGACGTGGTCGCCCGGCTGCAGATAGGTGACGTCGGAGCCCACCGCCTCCACCACCCCGGCCACCTCATGGCCCGGGACCAGCGGCAGCGGATGCGGGTAGAGTCCCTCGATGAAATGCAGGTCGGAATGGCAGAGGCCGGCATAGGCGGTGCGGACCAGCACCTCCCGCGCCTTCGGCTTCTGCAGCGCGACCTCCTCGATGGTGAGCGGCTCGTTCACCGCATGCAGGACCGCTGCCTTCATGGATCGCTCCTTCCCCCTGTCCGGCCCGTCGCTGCCGTTGCATGACGGGTAGCGGCGCAGTCTGCGCCGCCGGTATAGGCTGCACCAGATGCCAGGAGGGGTAGGAGACCGATGTCAGGCGACCTGATCGTGACCGAGGAGGCAGGCGTCGCCCTGCTCACCATGAACCGGCCCGACAGCCTGAACGCGCTCGGCGGCACGCTGCTGGACGAGCTGCTGGCGGCGCTGACCCGCATCGCCGGCGACATGTCGGTGGGCTGCGTGGTGCTGACCGGCGCCGGCCGGGGCTTCTCGGCCGGCGGCGACATGAAGTCGCGGGCGACCGGCGAGCGGCCGATCCTCGAGGGCACGCGGGAGCAGGCGCAGATGTCGCTCCGCGCCCGCATGGAGGCCTCGCGCCTGCTGCACGAGATGCCGAAGCCGACCATCGCCATGGTCAACGGCGTCGCCGCCGGCGCCGGCATGTCGCTCATGCTGGCCTGCGACATGCGCATCGGCGGCCGCAGCGCCCGCATGGGCACCGCCTTCGCCCGCATGGGCTTCTCCGGCGATTTCGGCGGCCACTGGTTCCTCAACAAGCTGGTCGGGCCGGCCAAGGCGCGCGAGCTCTACTTCACCGCCGAGGTGATCGACGCGGAGGAAATGTATCGCCTTGGGCTGCTCAACCGTTTGGTTGAGGACGCCTCGCTGACGGAGACGACGCTGGCGCTGGCGAGGCAGCTCGCCGCCGGCCCGCGCGTCGCCTGGCACCACATGAAGCGCAACATGCTGGTGGCCGAGACCGGCAGCCTGGCCGAGGCGCTGGATGCCGAGGCCTTCGGCATGACCCGCTGCCGCGACACCGAGGACCACAAGGAGGCGCTGCGAGCCTTCCTCGAGAAGCGGCCGCCGGTCTTCCAGGGCCGCTGAGGGCCGGATGCGCCGGCCGGATGATCGGGGCGGGAGGCGGCCGGGCGACACCCGGCCGGCGCTTCCGCCTGCGGCCATCCGGGGCTCGCGGCGTGGCCGGCGCAGGGGCTGCGAGAGAGGCGACGTGACATGGGCGGCGCCGTTACTGGCGCCCCGAATCGTGGGATCGTCTCCCACAGACATGGCTAAATCGGAAAGGGGCGCGTTTTGCGCATACCAAACTCATTACTTTCCAGCGAGCAGGTCGTTGCAGTGGAATTCCATGGATTGGAACTCTCCGTCTGATCCTTGCGCCGCAGCAATCTCATCACATTCACTAACGCTCACCAATCGCTGCACTGCGACAAATTGGCCCCCGGCCATAATCGTGGTCTAGTACCGCCTGCACACGACGCCCCTCCCCCCGGCGTAGGTGAGCGGACTTGTTACAGGGACCGACGAATGCGTATGCACCAGAGGAGCTGCTAGGTGTTTGGCGAAACGCTGGAAGCGGCAGCCAGGCATCTGCTCGCGATCGCGCCCTACGCGATCCTATTCAGCTGGGCCATGACGTTCTTCGGAGCGTATCTGGCCTATGTGACCCAGACCGAGCGCGCGGATCGTAGCTTCCGCGGCTACATGCGCTTCTGCTTTCCTGAACGGATCCTGAAGCATCCTTCGCTTCGCCTCGACATCTACTTCAATATTAGCTTCAGGATCCTGCATCCTTTCATCCTCGCTCCCCTGCTGGTGAGCAGCGCGGCCATTGCGGCGGGCAGCTACGCCCTGCTGACGATGCTGTTCGGCGAGGTCACGACCGTCTCTCCCCCCAGCCTCCTGACCTGGGCCCTGATCCTGGTCGCGCTGATGATCGCGCAGGACTTCGCCACCTTCTACGCCCACTATATTGAACATAAATTCGTATTGCTGTGGCAGTTCCATAAAACCCACCACTCGGCGGAAATCCTGATCCCGCTGACGAACCGTCGTTTCCACCCGGTGCAGACCATCATCGACAACGGCTTCAACGCCATCGCGGTCGGTGGGCTGATCGGCGTCTCGGCCTATGCCCTGGCCCTGCCGATCGTCGACTACAGCCTCCGCGGCCTCGAGGCCTACTGGCTGATCAACGCCCTCAGCTTCCATCACCTGCGCCACTCGCATATCCGCCTGGGCTATGGCTGGCTGGAGCGCTACCTGCTGAGCCCGGCGCAGCACCAGCTGCACCACAGCTCCGAGGTGCACCACTGGGACAAGAATTTCGGCCTGCTGCTGTCCTGCTGGGACCGCTGGTTCAAGACGATCGTCTACACCAACCCCACCGAGCAGTATCGGCTGGGCCTGCCGGCCGGCAGCGGCGACTTCAGCACCGTCACCGGCCTCTACATCTCGCCTTTCCGCGGCTTCGTGAAGATCCTCGGCGAGCGGATGCGGCGCCATGCGGGCCGCGCCGAGCCGGCCCCGGGACCGGCCGTTCCCGAGGGCTGAGGGCTGCCCGGCGCGCCCCGCCGCGCCGGGTCCCATCGCAGGTCCCCAATAGGAAGGGGTCCGGGACAGTGTCCCGGACCCCTTCTCTCTTCCGCCCTCGGCAGCCTGTTGCGTCGCCTGCACCTTGCCCGGCGGGTGTGCCGGGCCGGAACGACCTTAAAACCGCAGCGGCGTCGCCTGCACCACCAGCGGCAGGGACCGCACCTCGGCCAGGACCGGCTCCGGCAGCGGCGCGTCCAGGCTGACCAGGCAGATCGCGTCGCCCCCCTGGGCCGACCGGCCGAGATGGAAGGTGGCGATGTTGATGCCGGCATTCGCCAGCACCATGCCGAAGCGGCCGATGAAGCCCGGCCTGTCCTGGTTGGTGACGTAGAGCATGTCCGGGGCGAAATCCGCCTCGACAGCGATGCCCTTGATCTCCACCAGGCGCGGCCGCGCCTCGCCCACCAGCGTCCCGGCGACGCTCCGCTCATAGCCATCCGTCACCACCGTAACGCGGAGCAGGGAGGCGTAGTCGCCGCTGCGCTCATGCACCGTCTCGGCCACCTCGATCCCCCGCTCCCGGGCGACGACCGGGGCGTTGACCATGTTCACCGCGCCGAGCAGCGGGCCGAGCACGCCGGCGAGCGCCGCCGCCGTCAGCGGCCGGCGGTTCAGCTCCGCCACATGCCCCTCGTACTCGACGCGGATCGCCCGCAGCGCGCCGTCGCGCGCCTGGGTGAGCTGCCCGGCCATGCTGCCCAGCAGCCGCGCCAGCTCCATATGGGGCTTGAGGCGCGGCGCCTCCTCGGCGGTGACGGAGGGCATGTTGATGGCGTTGGAGACCGCGCCGGTCAGCAGGTAGTCGGCCATCTGGTCGGCCACCTGCAGCGCCACGTTCTCCTGCGCCTCGGCCGTCGCGGCGCCGAGATGCGGCGTGCAGACCACGTTCTCCAGCGCGAAGAGAGGGCTGTCGGTCGCCGGCTCGACCTCGAAGACGTCGAGCGCGGCGCCGGCCAGGTGGCCGGATTGCAGCGCTTCGAACAGCGCCTGCTCGTCCACCAGCCCGCCGCGGGCGCAGTTGATCAGCCGCGCCCCCCGCTTCAGCTTCGCCAGGTTCTCGCGCGAGAGGATGTTGCGGGTCTGCTCGGTCAGCGGCGCGTGCAGGGTGACGAAATCCGCCCGCTCCAGCAGCGCGTTCAGCTCCACCTTTTCGACGCCGAGCTCGAGCGCCCGCTTTTCCGAGAGGAAGGGGTCGAAGGCCACCACCTTCATCTTCAGCCCGACCGCCCGGTCGGCGACGATGGAGCCGATATTGCCGCAGCCGATCAGGCCGAGCGTCTTGCCGAAGAGCTCGACGCCCATGAAGCGGTTCTTCTCCCACTTCCCGGCCTTGGTGGAGACCGAGGCCTCCGGGATCTGCCGGGCGAGGGCGAACATCATGGCGATGGCATGCTCGGCGGTGGTGATGGCATTGCCATAGGGCGTGTTCATCACCACCACGCCGCGCGCCGTGGCGCTGGTGACGTCGACATTGTCGACGCCGATGCCGGCGCGGCCGACCACCTTCAGGTTCGGCGCGGCGTCCAGCAGCTCCCGCGTCACCTTGGTGGCGCTGCGCACCGCCAGGCCGTCGAAGGGCGCGATGATGGCGCGCAGCTCGGGGGCCGAGAGGCCCGGCCGGAACTCCACCTCCACCCCGCGCCGCTTGAAGATCTCGATCGCGGCCGGGGAGAGCTTGTCGGAGATGAGGACCTTCGGCATCACGCGGCCTCCTTCGCCACCGCGGCCTCGACCTCGGCGAAGGCCCAGTCGAGCCAGGGCAGCAGCGCCCGGATATCGCTGGTCTCGACCGTCGCGCCGCCCCAGAGGCGCAGGCCCGGGGGCGCATCGCGATAGGCCCCGGCATCGAGGGCGACGCCCTCCTTCTCCAGCAGCGCGGCGAGCCGCTTCGCCGCCGCCGCCTGCGCCGCGGCATCGAGCGCCGTGAACCAGGGCGCCACGATCTTCAGGCAGATGGAGGTGCAGGAGCGGGTCGCCGGATCCTCGGCGAGGAAATCCACCCAGGGGGTCCGCGCCACCCAATCGGCGACGGCGGCGAGATTCGCCTCGGAGCGGGCGACCAGCCCCTCCAGCCCGCCGACGCCCTCGGCCCAGCGCAGCCCGTCCAGCGCATCCTCGACCGCAAGCATGGAGGGGGTGTTGATCGTCTCCCCCTTGAAGATGCCCTCGTTCAGCCTGCCGCCCTTGGTCATGCGGAAGATTTTTGGGAGAGGCCAGGCGGGGGCGTAGCTCTCCAGCCGCGCCACGGCGCGTGGGCTGAGGGCCAGCATGCCATGCGCCGCCTCGCCGCCCAGCACCTTCTGCCAGGACCAGGTGACGACATCGAGCCGCTCCCAGGGGAGGCGCATGGCGAAGGCGGCGCTGGTCGCGTCGCAGATGGCGAGCCCCTCGCGCTCGACGGGGATGAAATCCGCATCCGGCAGGCGCACGCCGCTGGTGGTGCCGTTCCAGACGAAGACCAGGTCGCGCGTCCCATCGGCGGCGAGTGTCGGCAGCCTCCCATAGGGCGCATCGAGGATGCGGGCATCCTTGAGCTTCAGCTGCTTGAGGACATCCGTCCCCCAATCCTTGGAGAAGCTCTCCCAGGCCAGCACGTCGACGCCGCGGGCGCCGAGCAGCGACCAGAGCGCCATCTCGACCGCGCCGGTGTCCGAGGCCGGGACGATGCCGAGCCGCCAGTCGGCCGGCAGGCCGAGCACCGCCTTGCTGCGCTCGATCACCTCGGCCAGCCGGGCCTTGGGCTGCGTCGCGCGGTGGCTGCGGCCGAGCAGGGCGCCCGAGAGCGCCTCCAGCGTCCAGCCGGGACGCTTGGCGCAGGGGCCGGAGGAAAAACGGGGATTGGCCGGACGCAGGTCCGGCTTGGGGGTGGCGATTGCCATCAGATGCTCCCTTCCAGAAGCGGATGCGCCCCGGTGGGGGGGCGTGGCCCGGAGGGAGAGGTAGGACAGCGCCGGCCCGGACGCAACGCCGCCCTTGCGGGGCCCGCCCCGGCCGGCGGCGCGGCCTATCCGAACAGGGAGAGCAGGCTGCCGGTGGTGCCGTTGGTGGCGGAGGCCTGGGCCATGAGGTAGCGCTGCGCCAATTTCTGCACCTTGGCGCTGTCCTGCAGGTCGGCGAGCTTCAGCCGGCTGGTGATGGCGCGCCCCTGGGTCTCGACGGACTGGATCGCCATTTCCTGCGGCAGGCCGAGCGCGCCGGTCACCACCCGCCGCATCACCGCATTGCCGAGGATGCCGTAGACATCCTTCTGCGAGGCGGCGTTCTTGATGAAGTAGAGCGCATCCGACATGCCGGAATTCTTGTCATCGAGGCCGCGCTGGTACTGGTACTGGACATAGGCGTCCGTCAGCTTCGCCTTCACCTTCGCATCGGTCAGCCCGGCCAGCCCCTTGTTCTTCAGGTCGAGCGTCTGCGCCGCGGTCTTGAAGCGGCTGTCGATGTTGGCGAGCAGCCCCTTGGTGTCGCTGGTATCGGCGAGCAGGGCCTTCTGCACCAGGCCGGGATAATCCGCCTGGTCCTGCAAGCCGAGCGCCGGCAGCAGGACCGCCAGCACCCGTGGGTCCTTCAAGGCCGTCGTCACGTCCTTCGCCTTGGCGATCGCCGTCTCGAACTGCTTGAGGGCGGTGATGGTGACGGGGTCCTTCTTCTCCTGCGCCACCCCCTTGGTCTCGGCATCGCTCGACTGCGCAGCCTTCAGCGCGAGGATCGCCGAGGCGGCGTCCCCGGTGCTGCTGCTGGTGGTGCCGGTGCTGCCGAAGAGCGAGGAGACCAGCGAGGCGGAGAGCGTGAGCATGGACCGGCCCAGCCTGCCAGAGCAGGGCTGAAGGGCTGGTTAAGGCCCTTCCCCACGGCCGCCGCGAAGCGCCTGCCGGAACCGTCTCTGCCCGTTGCCCTGCCGCGGCAGGCTGTGACGTCGCTTGGGCAGGAGGGGACGCATGGCCACCCGCGAAGGCGCGCAGCGACGTCGTGGGGAGTTGCTAGAGCAGATCCCGATCAGATGGACTCACCTGATCGGGTGAAGATGCCCTGAAAACAGGAGCCCAGGGCGCTTCCCGTGAACCGGTGTTCAGGGGAAGCGCCCTAGTGCCAGGCGGAGCCGCCATCCACGCCGAGGGCCGAGCCGGTGACGTAGCTCGCCTCGTCGCTCGTCAGCCAGAGCACCGCCTGCGCCACCTCCTCCGCCGTGCCGAAGCGGCCGAGCGCATAGCGCGCGAGGAAGCGGCGCTCGGCCGCCGCGGCATCGGGCTGCGCGGCGATCGTCTCCTCCACCATCGGCGTCCGGATGGCGCCGGGGCAGATGGCATTCACCCGGATCCCCTCCGCCGCCAGGTCGAGGGCGAGGCAGCGCGTCAGCATCAGCAGCCCGCCCTTGGAGGCGCCATAGGCGGCGTAATGCGGCCGCGGCACCAGGCCGGCGGCGGAGGCGAGGTTGACGATGCTGGCCCCCGCCGAGCTGGCGCCCCCGGGCGACGCGGCCCGGCGCAGATGCGGCAGGGCGGCGCGGCAGACATGGAAGGGTCCGTCGAGATTGACCGCCATCACCTCCCGCCACAGCGCCGGCGTGGTCTCGGCCGGGCTGGCGACGCGGCTGATGCCGGCGGCGTTCACCACCGCATCCAGCGCCCCGAGGGCCGCGGCCGCCGCCTCCACCGCCGCCGCCGTGGCGGCCGGGTCGGCGATGTCGACCGGGATGCCCGGCACGCCGAGCTCGGCGGCCAGCGGCCCCAGCGCCGCCGCATTGCGGTCGAGCAGGACGATCCGCGCGCCCTCGCGCAGGAAAAGGCGCGCCGTGGCCAGGCCGATGCCCGAGGCCCCACCGGTGATCAACGCATGCCGCCCGGCCAGCCGCATCCTCGCCTCCTCCTTCGCCGCCGGCCGAGCATCGCGCCCGGCGGCACGGGCTGCAAAGAGGGCCAGGGAAAGGCCGGGGACGAGAAGGGCCGGAAACGACGATGGCCGGCGCGGGCGCCGGCCATCCGAAACGAAGTCTCGTCCTTGCGCCGGGGTCAGTCGTCCCGGTGCACGCGCTCCATCCGCTCGTGGCGCTCCTGCGCCTCGATCGACAGGGTGGCGATCGGCCGGGCCTCGAGCCGGCGCAGGCCGATCGGCTCGCCGGTTTCCTCGCAATAGCCGTAGGTGCCGGTCTCGATCCGCTCCAGCGCCTGGTCGATCTTGGAGATCAGCTTGCGCGCCCGGTCCCGGGTCCGGAGCTCGAGCGCCCGGTCGGTCTCGACGCTGGCGCGGTCGGTCAGGTCGGCCTCGGCGATGCCGCCGACGGAGAGGCTGGCCAGGGTCTCCCCGGCCTCCCGCAGCAGGTCCTGGCGCCAGCGCAGCAGCTTCTGGCGGAAATAGGCCTGCTGCTGGGCGCTCATGAACTCTTCGTCATCGTGCGGACGGTAATCGGGCGGCAGCGTGATCAACATCGTCTGGACGACCCCATTGCGGCCGGAGCCCGGGCCTGGACGCCCTACCCCGAAGTTGGCCGGACCATACATGCCCAGCCAACTGAAAGCCAAGGGGTTCCTCAGCCGCAAATCGCTGATACGAGCGGCTTTTCATGCGGTTGACACGGAGCCGTTCCAGCCGCGCCGGGCCAACTCCACCCTGGCGCGCAGGACGATGGCCTGGACCGCCTGTCGCAGGATGGGGTCGGCGCCCTCCTCTCCTGATTGCAGGGCGGCGAGCCGTTCCAGCCGCCCAGGATCGCCGTCGCCGCGCAGCAGGTCGCGTTGCAGCGCCTGCAACTCTTGCAGGATCGATTCAGCCCGGCGATGCGCCGAGCGGTCCCGCGCCGGTGCGTCGCCCTCCTCCTGCAGGGCGAGCAGCCCGAGCCCCACCGACAGGGCGGCGCCCGCCGCCTCCGGCCCCGCCGCCGCCTCGCTCCCCCTCCGGCCAACCGCGAAGCCGGAGGCCCCCCGCCCGCCGGCCCGCCCGGGCCGCGCGGCCCCGCCTGCCGTCACTCCGCCGATTCCGCGCATCCCGCCCTCCTGGCCCGCGCCATTCCTGCCCATCAGGGGCAAACTTCTCCGCCCGGCCCGGCAAAGCCTGCCCGGCACCCCCTGGCCCAGCCTGGCACGCCGGTTGCCCTGTCCCCGCCGAGCCTCCGATCCGGCGATCCTCGCCGGCCGCGGAGACCCGAAGCCCGGGGGTGGAGAAGCAGCGTGGCCAAAATTGCTTTCGCAAGGGCGAAGACCGCCTGGGCGCTGGCGGCCACAATGGCGCTGCTGCTCCTCCTCCCGGCGCCTCCGGCCGCCGCCCAGCCGGTCCGCATCAAGGACATCGCCGATGTCGAGGGCGTGCGGGACAACCAGCTCGTCGGCTACGGCCTCGTGGTCGGCCTCGCCGGCACCGGCGACCGGCTGCGCACCGCCATCTTCACCCGCCAGACCCTGATCGGCATGCTCGAGCGGCTCGGCGTCAACACGCGGGACAACGAGGCCAAGCTCGAGACCAAGAACGTCGCCGCGGTCATGGTCACCGCCAACCTGCCGGCCTTCGCCCGGCCGGGCAGCCGCATCGACATCGCCGTCTCGGCGCTCGGCGACGCCACCAACCTGCAGGGCGGCACGCTGCTGGTCACGCCGCTGCTCGGCGCCGATGGCGAGGTCTATGCCGTCGCCCAGGGCGCGGTGGCGACCGGCGCGGTCTCCGCCCGCGGCGCCGGCGCCAGCGTCCAGCGCGGCGTGCCGACCAGCGCCCGCATCGCCTCCGGCGCCATCGTCGAGCGCGAGATCCCCTATGCGCTGGCCGGCCGCAACAGCCTGCGCTTGGCGCTGCGCAACCCCGACCTCACCACGGCGCGGCGGATCGCCGCCGCGGTCAACCGGGCGACCGGCGGCAGCCTCGCCACCGCGACCGATCCGCGCACCGTGGCCCTCAACCTCGCCGGCCGCGACCCGCTCGCCCTGCTCGGCGAGATCGAGCAGCTTCGCGTCGAGCCGGACCAGGTGGCGCGCGTCGTCATCGAGGAGGCGAGCGGCACCATCGTCATGGGCGCCAATGTCCGGGTTTCGACCGTCGCGGTGGCGCAGGGGAACCTCACCATCCGCATCACCGAGACGCCGCAGGTGAGCCAGCCGGCGCCGCTCTCGAACGGCCAGACCACGGTGGTGCCGCGCACCAATATCGAGGTGGACGACCAGGCGGAGCGCCGGGTCGGCACGCTCGGCGGCGGCGTCACCCTGCAGGAGCTGGTGCGCGGGCTGAACGCCCTCGGCGTCGGGCCGCGCGACCTGATCTCCATCCTGCAGGCGGTGAAGGCCGCCGGCGCGCTGCAGGCCGAGATGGAGCTGCGGTGATGCGGAACCTGCAGCGCCATGACCGAGGCTTCGCCCGGCGCCGCCGGGCTACGCGGCAGGCCGAGATGGAGCTGCGGTGATGCGGAGCCTGCAGCGCCATGACCCAGGCTTCGCCCGGCGCCGCCGGGCTACGCGGCAGGCCGGGATGGAGCTGCGGTGATGCGCGCCCTCACCCCCGCCGAGCTGGCTGCCGCCCCTGCGAAGCTGCGCCAGGCGGCGCAGGATTTCGAAAGCCACGCCTTCGCCCAGTTGCTGCAACCGCTCTTCGCCAGCGCCGAGCCCAGCCGCGGCGCCTTCGGCGGCGGCGCGGCGGAGGCGCAATGGCGGCCGATGCTGGTCGATGCCGTCGCCAGGCAGGCGGTGCGCAGCGGCCATGGCCTCGGCATCGCCGATGCGGTGCTGCGCGAGCTGCTGCAACGCCAGGCCGATTCCCGCCAGGAGACCACGCCATGAGCCTGATGATCGAAGCCCTGATCGCCGCCGGCCAGCGCCTCGCCGAGGCGCTGCGGGCGGAGAACGAGGCGCTCGCCGCGCTCGACCTGCCGCGCGCCGCCGGCCTCGCCACCGCCAAGACGCAGGCGACGGATGCCTTCGCCGCCGCCTTCGCCGCCGCGGCGCGGACCGGCAGCACGGCGGCCGGCGACTCGCGGCGGGACGCGGCCGCGATGACCGACCGGCTGCAGCATCTGGGCGCGGAGAATCGGCGCCTGTTGCAGCGCGCCATCGCCATCCAGTCGCAGGTGATCGAGACCATCGCCGGCGCCGCCCTGCCGCGCTCGGCGGCGCCGGGCTATGGCGCGGCCGGGCGGCCGCTGGCGGCGCGGCAGGCGCCGCCGCTCGCCATGGCGACGCGCGCCTGAGCGCGCGCCGCCCGCCAAATCCGCGGACCGGCCGTCCTGGCCGGTCCGAGGCCCCGCATGGGTCCCGCGGCTGACGCCGCGACGCCCGGCGAACCGGAGGTTCGCGCCCGGCGCCCGGGCCTGTCAGCCCTTCTTGGCCATCAGGACCTTCACCTCGTCCATGGCCTCGGTGAAGCGCTTGTTGAGCAGGGCGAGCGCCTCCTGGTTCGACTTCTGGATCAGGTCGGCCACTTCCTTCATGTTGGCGACCGCCTTCTCATAGGCCGCCTTCAGCATCTCGGCCTGGCGCGCCGCCTTGGCCTGCGGCGATTCCTGCGTGCCGAGCGCCTTCATCGCCTCGGTCATCTCGGTCATCGAGGACTGCAGGATCTCCATGTGCCGCCGCGCCACCGCCTGCGCGCCCTCGAGCGCCACGCGGTTGGCGGCGGAGAGGGCCTCGAGGTTGCGGCGCTGGGCGGCGGCGAGCGCCTCCACATCCGGCATGCCAGGCAGGCGAAACTCGGAAAGCATGCGCATCAGGTCGGTCGCGGGCTTCTGGCCGCTGGTCTCTGACATGTCGTCCTCCGCCGTGGTACCGGGCGCCGCATGACACCGGCGCCCGAAGCCTAAAACGGATAAGGGCGGGGCGGGATCGCGAAGGGTGGTAAATCCGCCCCGGCAACAAGTCGCCGCGCCGCCGCGGCCCTCAGCCCGTCGCCAGGTCGCCCGGGTCGAGGCGCAGCGTCCGCGCCACCTGCTCGGCCCGGTCCAGCGCCCGGTCGAGCGCCGCCATGGTCGCGCCGAGATCGGCCGAGCCGTCGCGCTGCCAGGCCCGCAGCGTCGCCAGCCAGACCCCGACCAGCCCCTGCACCCGGAGCGCCCCGGACAGGCCGTGCGATTCGAGCTCGGCCGCCTGCAGCAGCCGCGCCATGGAGCGCGGCAGCCCCGCCAGCAGGCAGAGGCCGAGGGCGGGATCGCCCCGCAGATCCGCCAGGAAGCGCAGCAGCCCGGCGCGGTGGGGCTGCATGGCGTCGATCCGCCGCATCAGCACGTCGAAGACGCGGTCGCGCGGCGTGCCGCCCTGGCCGGGGACGGTGCCGCTCGCCACAGCCTCGTCGAGCAGACGCGCCTGCAGCGCCAGCAGGTCGCGCGGCCCGTCGGGGGCGCGGGCGCGGATCGCCGCCGGGGCGAGGCCGGTGGCGGTGGCCAGGCGGCGCAGCGTCACCCCCTGCCAGCCATGGGCCGCCACCACCTGCCAGAGGCCGGTGACGAGGCGGGAGTCGGTCGGGTCGGGGAGGTCGCTCATGCCGGCAAGGTGGGGGATCGGCGCCAGCCCCGCCAAGGGGTCATCCGGCGAGTTCGCGCGAGCGTTCCGTCGCCGCGGCGATGGCGCGCGACAGGGCGGCCGGCCAGGCCTCGGGCGCCATCAGCACGGCGAGCGCCCGCTCGGTCGTGCCCTTCGGGCTGGTGACGTTGATCCGAAGCTGGGCGCTGCTCTCCGCGCTCGCCGCCAGCAGGGCGCCGGAGCCGGCGACGGTCGCCCGCGCCATGCGGCGGGCGAGATCGGCCGGCAGCCCCTGCTCCACCGCCGCCTTCTCCAGCAGCTCGGCCAGCAGGAAGACATAGGCCGGGCCGCCGCCGGAGACGGCGGTGACCGGGTCGATCAGCCCCTCCTCCTCCACCCAGGCGACCTCGCCGATGGCGCCGAGCAGCCGGTCGGCCAGCGCCCGCTGCGCCGCGGTCACGCCAGGCCCCGGGCAGGCGACGGTGAAGCCCTGCCGCACCGCGGCCGGGGTGTTCGGCATGGCGCGGATCACCGCCGCCTCGCCGCCGAGGGCGGCCCGCATGCCGCCGATGGCGCGTCCGGCCATGATCGAGAGGAAGACGGTCTCCGGCCCCGCCAGCCGGGCGAAGGCGGGCAGGGTCGCCGCCGCCTCCTGCGGCTTGATCGCCAGCACCACGGCGCCGGGCCGGAAGCCGGCAGGGATCGAGGCCGGGTCCGGCACCCGCGTCACCCGGCCGGCGAAACCCGCGACGGCCGCGGCATGCGGCTCGACCACCACCGCCTCGTCGAGGCCGCGCTCCAGCCAGCCGGCGAGCATGGCGCCGCCCATCTTGCCGCAGCCGACGAGGAGAAGGGGGGGCAGGGATGTCTCGGTCATGCGCGGACCCTCGCCCGGCGGCGGCCGCGGCGCAATGGGCGGCGCGGCGGGACGCGCCCGGCAGGGTCCGAAGGCCCCCGGGGAGGCGCATGGACGCCGCCTGCGGCAGGGGCTAGAGCAGCCGCCGCCCCGGCGCCGCGCCCGGGCAAGGACATGCCGTCCCCGGCCGGCCGCGCTCCCGGACCGGGCCCAGGCAGGACCCAAGGACCGCCGCGCAATGCCCGCATACCGCTCCCGCACCACCACCCATGGCCGCAACATGGCCGGCGCCCGCGGCCTCTGGCGCGCGACGGGGATGAAGGACGGCGATTTCGGCAAGCCGATCATCGCCATCGCCAATTCCTTCACCCAGTTCGTCCCCGGCCATGTCCATCTGAAGGACCTTGGCCAGCTGGTGGCGCGGGAGATCGAGAAGGCCGGCGGCGTCGCCAAGGAGTTCAACACCATCGCGGTGGATGACGGCATCGCCATGGGGCATGACGGCATGCTCTACAGCCTGCCCTCGCGCGAGCTGATCGCCGATGCCGTGGAATACATGGTCAATGCGCATTGCGCCGATGCGCTGGTCTGCATCTCCAATTGCGACAAGATCACCCCGGGCATGCTGATGGCCGCGATGCGGCTCAACATCCCGACCGTCTTCGTCTCCGGCGGGCCGATGGAGGCCGGCAAGGTCGTGCATCGCGGCCAGAAGCGCAGCGTCGACCTGATCGACGCCATGATCACCGCCGCCGACAGCAGCGTCACCGATGCCGAGGTGCAGGTGATCGAGCGCTCGGCCTGCCCGACCTGCGGCTCCTGCTCCGGCATGTTCACCGCCAATTCGATGAACTGCCTGACCGAGGCGCTCGGCCTCGCCCTGCCGGGCAACGGCACCGTGGTGGCGACGCATGCCGACCGCGAGCGGCTGTTCCTCGAGGCCGGGCGGCGCATCGTCGAGATCACCCGCCGGCATTACGAGACGGACGACGCCTCCGTCCTGCCGCGCTCCATCGCGACCGTCGCGGCCTTCGAGAATGCGATGACGCTCGACATCGCCATGGGCGGCTCGACCAACACGGTGCTGCACCTGCTGGCGGCGGCGCAGGAGGGCGAGGTGCCCTTCGCCATGGCCGATATCGACCGCCTCTCGCGCCGCGTGCCGGTGCTCTGCAAGGTCGCGCCCTCGGTGCAGAACGTGCATGTCGAGGATGTCCACCATGCCGGCGGCATCATGGGCATCCTGGGCGAGCTCGACCGCGCCGGGCTGATCGACACCTCGGTCTCCCGCATCGACGCCCCGAGCCTGGCCGAGGCGCTGGCGGAATGGGATGTCCGCCGCAACCCGACCGAGGCGGTGCAGCGCTTCTTCCGCGCCGCGCCCGGCGGCATCCCGACCACCGTCGCCTTCAGCCAGGCGGCGCGCTGGGAGAGCCTCGACCTCGACCGCGCCCAGGGCGTGATCCGCGACATGGAGCACGCCTTCTCGAAGGATGGCGGCCTCGCCGTGCTCTACGGCAACCTCGCCGAGGAGGGCTGCATCGTGAAGACCGCCGGGGTGGATGCCTCCATCCTGGTCTTCGCCGGCCCGGCCCGCGTCTTCGAGAGCCAGGAGGCGGCGGTCGAGGGCATCCTCGGCGGCAAGGTGCAGGCGGGCGACGTGGTGCTGGTGCGCTACGAGGGGCCGAAGGGCGGCCCGGGCATGCAGGAGATGCTCTACCCGACCAGCTACCTGAAGTCGGTCGGGCTCGGGAAGGCCTGCGCCCTGGTCACCGACGGACGCTTCTCCGGCGGCTCCTCCGGCCTGTCGATCGGCCATCTCTCGCCGGAAGCGGCGGAGGGCGGGCTGGTCGGGCTGGTCGAGGAGGGCGACCGGATCGAGATCGACATCCCCGGCCGCCGCATCCACCTCGCCGTGGCGGATGAGGAGCTGGCCCGGCGCCGGGCGGCGATGGAGGCGCGCGGCGCCGAGGCCTGGCAGCCGCTCGGCCGCAACCGCGTGGTCTCGACCGCCCTCAAGGCCTATGCGGCGCTCACCACCAGCGCCGCGCGCGGCGCGGTGCGCGATGTGGGGCAGCTGCGGCGGCGCTGAGCCGCCAAGCCGATACCGGGGAGGGCCGCCGGCCCCTCCCCGCCCCGGCGGCTCAGCGCCGCCGGTCGGTCCCGGGCAGCCGCGACGGGGCGAGGCCCATCAGCGCCAGCCAGGGGGCCCAGGCCGCCTCGGCACAGCGCGCCCAGAACTGCATCGGGGCGAGCATCGGGTTGGAGGCCTCCAGCAGCCGCGCCCAGGCCTCGAAGCCCTGCGGGGCGGTGAGGCTGACGGCGATCTGCTCGGCCCCCGCCGCGCCGGTGGCGCGGCGGTGCCGGATCTCCAGTTCCAGCCCGCCCGGCAGGCGGCCCACGGCCCGCATCTCCTCGGGGGGCTGATCCTGCATGGGCCGGCTCAGGCCTCGCCGACGCAGTCGAGCATCGCCGCCTGCAGCGCATCCCCCGGCGCCTTGCCGCCCCAGAGGACGAACTGGAAGGCCGGGAAGAAGCGCTCGCATTCGGTGATGGCGATGTCGACCATGTCCTCCAGCGATTCGGCCGAGGCGCTGGGCGCCCCGCGCAGCAGGACGGAGTGGCGGAAGACCGGCACCCCCTCCTCCGACTCGAGGCCGAAATGGCCGATCCAGAGCTTCTCGTTGGCCAGGGCGAGCAGCTCGAACAGCTTCGCCCGCCCCTCGGGCGGCACCTTCATGTCGAAGGCGCAGGAGAAGTGCATGGCGCTGATCTCCGGCGACCAGGAGAAGAACAGCCCGTAATCGCACCACTTGCCCGGAGCCTCGGCCGCCATCTCGCCATCCGAGCGGCGCTCGAAGGCCCACTCATTGGCGGTGACGATCTGCTCAAGCACGTCGAGGGGGTTGGTCGCACGCTCGCGCACGCGGGCCTGAAGACCGGACATCGCGGCACCTCCTCTGTCGTTGGCGGAATGGCGTCCCCGCCACCCAGATCCCGGTATACCGAGTCTGGGGTGAATCGGGCGGCAGCGACCACCACCTATAGACTACGCGGGTGCAAAACGCCGTCGCAAGGGCGGGGATGCATCCAAACGTTTCACAATGCGCCCCGGCCCCCGATCCGGGGCCGGGACGGCATGGCGCGGTCGGCTCAATCCGGCCGCGGCGGCTCGCCCAGGCCGGAGGGCGAGGCCTCGGTGCGCTCCTCGGCCGGCACCGCCGCCGCGGGGCTGGCCGCGGCCGGCGCTGGGGCCGGCGGCGGCGCGCTCGCCGCGGGCGGGACCACCGGGGCCGGCGCGCCGGCCGCGGCCGGCGGCGAGGCCATGCCGGCCAGGCGCGCCTCGAGCGCCGCGACCCGGGCCTCCAGCGTCTCCGCCGCCTCGCGCGCCCGCCGGGCGAGCTCCATGGCCGCGTCGAGATCCTCCCGCTTCACCAGGTCGAGCCGCTGCACCATGGCGTCGACCTGCGCCCGGGCCGCCGCCTCCACCTCGCCCCGCACCCCGGCCAGGGCGGAGAAGGCACCGCCCGCCACCCCGGCCAGGTCGTCCAGAAGCCCGCCGCGCCGGCGGCCACCCGTCTCGCTCATCGCTCTCTCCTCATCCATGGGCCCCGTCGGCCCGCCGCCCTTCACAGGTCGCGCACTCGCGCCCTATACCCCGCGGCGCGACCCGGCGCCCGACCCAGGGCAGCGCCGGCGGGCCGGGACCAACCCTCCCGGACCGTGCCTCTCAGGTCATGCCTCTCGGGGGCCAAGCGGGGATCACGCCATGTATCTGGTCACCGGCGGGGCCGGTTTCATCGGCTCCAACCTCGTCGCCGCCCTCGCGGCGCGGGGCGAGGAGGTGATGGTGATCGACCGCCTCGGCAGCGGCGACAAGTGGCGCAACCTCGCCAAGCACCGCATCGCCGGCCTGCTGCCGCCGGAGGCGCTGGAGGCGTTCTGGGCCGCGGCGCCGCCGCTCCGGGCGGTGCTGCACATGGGCGCCATCAGCGCCACCACCGAGACGGATGGCGACCTCGTCGCCGCCACCAACCTCACCCTGCCGCTGCGGCTCTGGTCGCTCTGCGCCGAGCGGGGGGTGCCGCTGATCTACGCCTCCTCGGCCGCCACCTATGGCGACGGCGCCCTCGGCTTCGAGGACGACGCGGCGCCGGAGGCCCTGGCCAGGCTGCGGCCGCTCAACCTCTATGGCTGGTCGAAGCTCGCCTTCGACCGGCGGGTCGCCGACCTGCTGGCGCGCGGCGCGCCGCGCCCGCCGCAATGGGCGGGGCTGCGCTTCTTCAACGTCTATGGCCCGAACGAGGCGCATAAGGGCCGCATGGCCAGCGTGCTGTTCCACAAGTACCAGCAGGTGATGCGGGGCGAGGCGGCGACGCTGTTCCGCTCCGACCGCCCCGACATCGCCGATGGCCAGCAGATGCGCGACTTCGTGCATGTGGACGACTGCGTCGCGGTGATGCTCTGGCTGCTCGACAATCCAGCGGTCTCGGGCCTGTTCAATGTCGGCTCCGGCCGGGCGCGCAGCTTCCTCGACCTGGTGCGGGCGATGTTCGAGGCGCTCGGCCGGGCGCCCGAGATCCGCTTCGTCGACATGCCGGCCGATCTCCGCGGCAAGTACCAGTACTTCACCGAGGCCCCGCTGGAGCGGCTGCGCGCCGCCGGCTTCAACGCCCAGACCACGCCGCTCGAGGAGGGGGTGCGCCGCACGGTGCAGGATTTCCTCGCGGCCGAGGACCCCTACCGCTGATGCTCCTCGCCCTCCCCTTCCCGGTCATCGACCCGGTGCTGGTGCAGATCGGGCCGCTCGCGATCCGCTGGTACGCCCTCGCCTACATCACCGGCATCGTGCTGGGCTGGATCCTGGCGCGGCGGCTCTGCGCCCTGGCGCCGGTGGCGGCGACGCGCCAGCAGGTGGACGACTTCGTCACCTGGGCGACGCTCGGCGTCATCCTCGGCGGCCGGCTCGGCTATGTGCTGTTCTACCGGCTCGACCACTACCTGGCGCATCCGCTGGATATCCTGCAGGTCTGGCAGGGGGGGATGAGCTTCCATGGCGGGGCGCTCGGCGTCATCCTGGCGCTGATCCTGTTCTGCCGGCAGCAGCGGCTCGACCTGCTCGCCTTCGCCGACCGGGTGACCGCGGTGGTGCCGATCGGCCTGTTCTTCGGGCGGCTGGCGAATTTCGTGAATGGCGAGCTCTGGGGCCGGGTGACGGACATGCCCTGGGGCATGGTCTTCCCGACCGGCGGGCCGCTGCCGCGGCATCCGAGCCAGCTCTATCAGGCGGGGATGGAGGGGCTGTTGCTCTTCGCCCTCCTGCAATTCCTGGTCTGGCGCCCCGCCATCCGGGCCCGGCGCGGCTTCACCGCCGGCGCCTTCCTCGCCGGCTACGGCGTGGCCCGCCTCATCGGCGAGCTGTTCCGCCAGCCCGATGCCTTCCTCGGCTTCCTCTTCGCCGGGGCGACGATGGGCCAGTTGCTCAGCCTGCCGATGATCCTGGCCGGGCTCTGGCTGATGGCGCGGGCGCGGCCGGCGCCCGCGCCGCGGGTGGCGGCCTGAGCGGCGCCCCCGCCGGGGCCGGGGAGGCAGCGGCCCCGGAGCGGCTGGACCGCTTCATGGCGCGTGCCGTCGCCGCCTATTACGCCACCCGCGACCCCTTCGGCCGCGGCGGCGACTTCATCACCGCGCCCGAGATCTCGCAGGCCTTCGGCGAGGTGCTCGGCCTCTGGGCGGCCGTCACCTGGCAGCAGATGGGAGCGCCCGACCCGGTGCTGCTGGTCGAGCTCGGCCCCGGCCGCGGCACGCTGATGCAGGATGCGCTGCGCGCCGCCGCCATGGTCCCCGGCTTCCGCGCCGCGCTCAGGCTGCATCTCGTCGAGGCGTCGCCGGCGCTGCGCGAGGCGCAGCGGCAGCGCCTCGGCGCGGCCGTCGCCGCCTGGCACGCCGATGCCGCCAGCCTGCCCGCCGGCCCGGCGATCCTCCTCGCCAACGAGTTCTTCGACGCCCTGCCGATCCGGCAATTCATCCGCCGCGGCGAGGCCTGGCGGGAGCGCTACGTGGCCGAGGGCCGTTTCGTCGAACGGCCGGCGGAGGCGGCTTGGCCCGGCCTGCCCGACGCGGCGCCGGAGGGCGCGGTCGCGGAATGGGCGGAGGCGGGCGAGGCGCTGGCCGCCGCCCTCGCCGCCCGGCTGCGCGACCAGGGCGGCGCGCTGCTCGCCCTCGACTACGGCCCGGCCGAACCGGGCCTCGGCGACAGCCTGCAGGCCATGACAGGGCACGGCCGGGCCGATCCGCTGGCGCCGCCCGGCACCGTGGACGTGACGGCGCATGTGCCCTTCGCCGCGCTCGCCGCCGCCGGCAAGCGGGCCGGCGCCGCGGCGCATGGGCCGCTGCCCATGGGCCTGTTCCTGCAACGCCTCGGCCTGGCGCAGCGGGCCGCCATCCTCGCCCGCGCCGCCGGCGGGCAGCGGGGCGCGGCGGGCCGGATCCTCTCCGGCGCCGAGCGGCTGCTGGCGCCCGAGGGCATGGGACGCTTGTTCAAATCCCTCTGCCTGTGCCATCCCGGCCTCCCCATCCCACCGGGCTTCGAATCCCCATGACCGATGCCGAGTATCTGACGACACCCGCCCTCGGCGCGGTGACGGGCCTTCGCCACGGCTTCTTCACCCGCCGCGGCGGCGTCTCGGAGGGACCCTGGGCGGCGCTGAACTGCTCCCTCTCCGGCCAGGACGACCGCGCCCGGGTGCGGGAGAACCGCCGCCGCGCCGCCGGCGCCCTCGGGCTGGAGGGCGCGGCGCTGCATGGGCTGACCCAGGTGCATGGCATCGCCGTCGCCGAGGTGGATGCGGCGGGCTGGCGCGAGGGCGAGGGTCCCGCGGCCGATGCCCTGGTCACCCGGCGCCCCGGCATCGGCCTCGGCATCGTCACCGCCGATTGCGCCCCGGTGCTCTTCGCCGATCCGGCGGCGGGCGTGATCGGCGCGGCGCATGCCGGCTGGCGCGGCGCCGTCGCCGGGGTGCTGGAGGCAACGCTCGAGGCCATGGAGCGCCTCGGCGCCGCCCGGGCGCGGGTGGTGGCGGCCGTCGGCCCCTGCATCGGACAGGCGAGCTACGAGGTCGGCCCCGAGCTGCGCGCGGCGGTGCTGGCGCGCGACCCGGCGGATGCCCGCTTCCTGGCGCCGGGCCGGCGCGAGGATCGCTGGCAATTCGACCTCCCCGGCTACTGCGCCCATCGCCTCGCCGCGGCCGGCGTCGCGCTGGCCGAGGCGGCGGGGGTGGATACCCTGGCCGAGGAGGCGCGCTTCTTCAGCCATCGGCGGCGGACGCTGGCCGGCGGCGGGCCGATCGGCCACCAGCTCTCCGCCATCGCCCTCGCCCCCTGACCGATGCCCTATCTGATCCAGTTCATGATGCTGACGCTGCTGACCATGCTGGTGGCCTGTGTCTTCCTCTAGGGCACGGCGCCCCGCACCGCGGCATCGGCGGCGATGGGGCCTCGGCCTCGCCGCCCTCGCCCTGCCCGCCCTCCTCGCCGCCTGCGGCGATCTGCCGCAGCCTTTCCGCGGCCGGCCGGGGGCGCAGGCGCAGGTGCTCGCCATCCCGCTCGCCCTGCGCCTCGCCGTGCCGCCGCCGCCGCAGGCGCTGCTGAGCAACGAGCAGGCGGGCGCCTTCGCCGAGGCCGTCACCAAGGCCTTGCAGGCGCAGGACGTGCCGGCGGTGGCGACCTCCACCCCCCTGCCGCTCGACTGGCTGGTCGAGGTGACGGCGGAGAACCAGGGCCGGACGGTGCGGCCGCGCTTCCGGCTGCTCGATGCCGACCGCAAGCCGCAGGCGGCGACGGAGGGCCAGACGGTGCCGCTGCGGGACTGGGCCAATGCCGATCGCGCGCTCTTCGAGCGCATCGCGCAGGAGACGGCGCCGAAGCTGACCCAGATGCTGCTGCAGATCGAGGCCGGGCGGAAATCGACCGACCCGCAGAGCCTCACCGCCGGCCCGCCACGCCTCTACATGCTCGGCGTGCAGGGCGCGCCGGGCGACGGCAACGCCACCCTCGCGGCGCGGATGCGCGAGCAGCTCGGCCATCAGGGCTTCGTCGTCCAGGACACGGCCGAGGGCGCCGGCTACGGGCTGCAGGCGGATGTCGCCGTGGTGCCGGCCGGGCCGCCGGGGGTGGAGCGGGTGGAGATCCAGTGGATCGTCAGCCGCCGCGACGGCCAGGAGCTCGGCCGGGTGGTGCAGATGAACGAGCTGCCGGCCGGACGGCTGAACCGGCTCTGGGGCGACATCGCCTATGTGGCGGCGAACGAGGCGGCGGGCGGGGTGAAGACCGTGGTCTCCAACGCCCTGCAGGCCCCCCCCACCACCAGCGATGCGCCGCCGCTCGCGGCGCCGCCCTCGACGCCGGCCGCCGCGCCGGCCCCGGCCAGGCCCGCCCCGGCCCCGCCGCAGGCCGCCGATCTCGGCGGCCCGCCCGCGCTGCCGGGCTTCCGGTAGGACGCAGCGCCCGGCTCATGCCAGGCGCGCGCAGGGTTCACGGTCGCGCGGCGCCCATCCGGGCGCTCGGCCCCGCGGGCCGCGGGTTGGTATATCGTGCACGACCCATCATTCGCCCCCGACGCTCCGCACCGCGTCGAAGCCGACGGTGAGGCCGCCCAGCACCAGCTTCAGGTCGCCGCCGGACTGCCGCTCCGCCGCCGTCGCCCGGGCCAGCACGGTGGCGCTCACCGCCTGCGAGGCGCCGGTCGCGTCGTAGCCGGCGACGCTATAAGCATAGGCGCCGTCGGCGAGCGTGTTGCCGTTGCCGTCGCGGCCATCCCATTGCCACTCGGTCGCGTTGCTGCCGAGCGTGACATCCTGCGTCCGCAGCGTCCGGCCATTGGCATCGGTGACGGTGACGATCGCCCCCGTCGCCGCCCCCGCGGCCGGCAGGCGCAGCCGGCCGACGCCGTCCTGCAGGGCGAGCTTGTCGCTCTCCACCTCCACCTGCTTGCCCATCAGCGGCGCCGCGGCGGTGAGCTGCGCCGCCTGCTGCAGGGAGATCAGCTTCTCCAGGTTGCCGTTCATGCTGATCTGCTGCTCGACCGCGGCGAATTGCACGAGCTGGTTGGTCATCTCGCTCGTGTCCATGGCCTTGGTCGGGTCCTGGTTCTTCAACTGCGTCGTCAGCAACGTCAGGAAGGTGTCGAAATTCGCCCCGAGGCTGGTGGCGGCGGCGCCGGCCTTGCTGCCGGTGCCGGCCGATTGGCTGCTGCTGGTGCCGGAGATGGCGCTGGTCATGGCGGGCTCCTGTCAGACGGCGATGTCGAGAAGGGTGAGGGAGAGCGGGCGCGGCGCGGCGCCGGCCGCGGGCATGGGGGCGTCCGGGCCGGCATCCGGCGCCGCCTGGGCCTGGCCGCCGGAGGGGCGCCGCTCCTCGCCGCGCCCGCCGGCGGAGGCATCGCCGCCGGCGAGGTCGAAGCGCAGGCCGCCCTCGGCGAGGGTGATCCCGGCCTGGCCGAGCGCCCGGTCGAGCTCACGGGCATCCCGTTGCAGCAGGGCAAGGGTCTCCGGCCGTTCCGCCACGACCTGGATGGCGGCGGCCTCGCTGCCCGCCTCGCGGGCGATGCGGATCTCGACCCGTCCCAGCGCCTCCGGATCGAGGGCGACCGTCAGGCTCGGCCTCGTCCCCGGCCCGAGGGCCAGCGCCACGGCGACCGGGGCGAGTTGCCGCACGGGCGGCAGGGCCGGGCGCGGCTGGGCGGCCACCGGGGCCGCGGCCTCGGCCGGCGCGGCCGTCGGCGCCGGCCCGGCCGGGGCGAAGGCCGCGTCCGGGACGGGCTGGGCCGTGGCAGGGCTGGGGGCGGGATGCGAGGGCGTGCCGGCCGGCCGCTCGCGGGTCTCCACCCCGTCCGACACGGGATGCGGCGGGATCGCCGCCTCGGCCGGCGCGGGCGCGGGCGCCTCCGCCGCCGTGGGGGCGTCCGCCGCCGCGGCCGGCCGGGGCGCGGCGGCGCGGCCGGCAGCCGGGTCGCCGGCAGGGCCGCGCCCTGGCTGCGGCTTTGCCGCCGGGCCGGCGCCGGCTGGGATGGGGCTGGCGGCGGCCGGGGCTGGGCCGGCGATGGCCGGGGAAGCAGCCTTGGCCGGGGCGGGCTGCGCCGGCCACGGGAGGAGGGGCGGCGCGACCGCCGCGGCATCGCCCGGCAAGGCGGCGGCCGGCAGGGAGGCAGCCGGAAGGGAGGGGGCGGCGGGTCCGGCTGGCGCCGGCGCCAGGCTCGGGCCTGGATCCGGGCCGGCGGCCGGCGCGGCTGCCATCCGCGCCGACGCGGCTGCCGGCGGCCCCATCGACGTGCCCCCTGCGGGCCCCGCCTCGGTCGGCGTCGTCCCCTCGGGCAAGGGCATGCCCTGCCCCATGGCCACAGCCGGCGGCGGGCGGGCCACCGCCCCCGCCCCTGCCCCCGCCCCCGCCACCGCCCCCGGCGGCCCGGTGATCGCGGGCCCAGCCCCCGCCACCCCCACCGCCGGATCGCCGCCGGCGGCCGGGACGGCCGGCAAGGCGGGCAGCGCCGATGGCACCAAGGCCGGCGGGGCGGGCGGGACCGGCAGGCCGGTCGCCAGGGCCGCCTGATCGGCGATGGGATCGGCCGGCGCCCTCGCCTCCCCGGCCTGGCCCGTGTCCCTCGGCCCGGCCTTGCCGGACGGCGCCGCGCGGGCGAGGGCGCCGGCGAAGCCCTCGGCGGGGGCGGCGCCCGCCGGCCCGGGACCGGGTCGGGCGATGGGCGGGTCCTTGCCGGCGGTCGGCGCGGCGGGGCGGGGCGGGGCGGCATCCATGCGCCGGCCCCGGCAAATGCCGTTCCAGCGCCCCGGCGAGGAAAGGCGCGCCGGAGGCGGCACCTGCTGCCCCCTGCCCGGCAAGCCCTGCCGCCCGCCCGGCAAGCCCGACCGGTGCGGACACGCAAGGGGCTGGCATGGCGGCTGCAACCGCCCCGCCGGTCATCGTCCGCTCCCGGAGCCCCCGCCCATGTCCCTGTTCGGCTCGCTCACCGCCGCGATCAGCGGCCTCACCGCGCAGAGCCGCGCGCTCGGCGACATCTCGGACAACGTCGCGAACAGCCAGACCGTCGGCTACAAGCGCGTCGACACCAGCTTCGAATCCTACGTCACCCAGTCGAATGCCGAGATGAACGCGCCCGGCGCGGTGGTCGCGCGGCCCGACTACACCAACTCGGTGCAGGGGACGATCCAGCAGGTGGACGGCGCGCCGCTCTCCCTCGCCATCAGCGGCCAGGGCTATTTCAGCGTCGCCATGGCGACCGGCACGCAGAACGGCAACACCGTCTTCGACGAGCGGCAATTCTTCACCCGCTCCGGCGACATCAGCGTCAACAAGGACGGCTACCTGGTGAACAGCTCCGGCTACTACCTGCAGGGCTGGCCGGCCGATGCCGCCGGCAACCCGGACCGCACGGTGCTCTCGCCGATCCGCACCAACCAGCAGGTCTTCAACCCGGTCGCCACCTCCGAGATCGACATCGCCGCCAACCTGCCGCCCGACGCCACCACCAACCCGGTGATCCAGTCGAAGATCTACGATGCGCTCGGCAACCTGCACACGGTGAACCTGACCTTCACCAAGACCGCCACCAATGGCTGGACGCTCTCGCTCAACGCGCCGGATGCGACGCCCGCGACCGCGCTCGGCACCGTCGATCTCGGCTTCAACACCGGCGGCAACACCACCGTCGCCGCCGGCACGCTGGGCACGATGAGCAACGCCACCGGCTCCATCACCCTGCCGACGGCGACCGGGACCGGCGACCAGGCGGCGGTGACCTTCAGCGCCAATTTCGGCCAGGGGGCGCAGCGGGTGACGCTCAACCTCGGGCAGTTCAACGTCGCCCAGGGGCTGACGCAATACGCCAACAGCACCTCCGAGGTCGAGATCCGCAACAACGCCCAGAACGGCGTGCCGCTCGGCGCCTATTCCGGGCTCAGCATCGGCGACAACGGCGATGTCACGGTGAACTACGACAACGGCCAGAGCCGCACCATCGCCCGCATCCCGCTCGTCGCCTTCAGCGATCCCGACAAGCTGCAGCGCCTCGACGGCCAGGCCTTCATGCGCACGCCCGACAGCGGCGAGGCGCGGGTGACCGACATCGCCTCGAACGGCGTCGGCAAGCTCGTCACCGGCTCGGTCGAGAGCTCGAACGTCGACATCGCCTCGGAATTCACCAAGCTGATCGTCGCCCAGCGCGCCCATTCCGCCAACACCAAGGTCGTGACCACCAGCGACGAGATGCTGCAGGACACGATCAACATGCGCCGCTGAGCCGGCGCCGGGCTGACCCGCCATGAGCCTCGACGCCGCCCTCCGCATCGCCAGCAGCGGCCTCGCCGCGGTCCAGCGCAACATCGCGCAGGCCTCGCAGAACGTCGCCAATGCCGATACCGAAGGCTACACCCGCAAATCCGTCACCCAGCGGGCGGTCACCGGCGGCGACAGCCCGGCCGGGGTGCGGACCAGCGAGGCGCAGCGCGCCGTCGATGCCGCGCTGCTGGCGCGGCTCGACGCCAGCCGCGCCGGCAGCGCCGCGGCGACGCTGCGCGAGAGCCTGCTGACCGGCATCGAGGAGGCACATGGCGACAGCGGCCAGACCCTCCCGGACGGCGTCTCGGACCTGCAGAACGCCTTCATCGCGCTGCGCGACACGCCGGCCGATGCCGGCGCCCAGCGATCCGTGCTGGCGGCCGCGACGACGCTGGCCGAGCGGTTGAACGGGGTCTCCCAGGCCATCGGCACGGCCCGGCAGCAGGCGCAGGACGGCCTCGTCTCCGAGGTGAAGGCGGCCAATGCCGCGCTGCGCCAGGTCGCCAGCCTGACGCTGCAGATCAGGAACGGCGCCGGCGACGCCGCCGCGCTCGAGGACCAGCGGGACGCCGCCATCGCCAGCCTCGCCGAGAGCCTCGGCGTGCAGGCGGTGAAGCGGGGCGACGGCGACGTGCTGCTGGTCGCCAAGGGCGGCGTGGTGCTGCCGCTCGACCCCGACCACAACCAGCTCGCCACCGCCGAGGCGACGGTGGCGCCGGGCAGCAGCGCCCTGCCCGGCATCACCCTGAACGGGCTCGACGTCACGCGGCAGCTCTCGGGCGGGCGGATCGGCGAGGCGCTGACGCTGCGCGACACCACCCTGCCGCGCTACCAGGCGGAGCTCGACGTGCTGGCCTCCGGCCTCGCCGCGCGCCTCGACGGCGAGGGGCTGCGGCTCTTCACCGACAGCGATGGCAGCAGCGTGCCGGATGCCGCGCAACCCTATACCGGCAGCACGCAGATCGGCTTCGCCGGACGCATCCAGGTCAACCCCGCCGTGGCCGCCGATCCCGCGCTGCTGCGCGACGGCACCCATGCGGTCGCCGGCAGCGCCACCGGGGCGAGCGCCTTCACGCCGAACGACGCGGACGGCCCGGCCGGCTTCACCACGCTGATCGACCGGGTGCTGAATTACAGCTTCGGCAGCGAGGCGCAGGCGGGGCAGGCCTGGCCAGGCCTGGCGACCAGCGGGCTCGGCCCCGACGGCACCCTCGCCTCGCCCTTCACCGCGCCGGCGACCCTCGCCGCCTATGCCAGCCGGCTGACCGCGGCGCAGACCGGCGACCGGGCCGCGGCGACGGCGGCGAAGGAGCAGGCGAGCGCCCTGCAAAGCACGCTGCAGAGCCGCTTCGCGCAGCAATCCGGCGTGGACACGGATGCCGAGATGGCGAGCATCGTCGCGCTGCAGAACGCCTATGCCGCGAACGCCAAGGTGCTGAGCACCATCCAGTCCCTGTTCGAGACGCTGCTCGGAGTCGTGCGATGACCTCGGTGAGCGTGCTGGCCCGCATGGAGGCCGACACGGCGGCGCTCCGCCTCCGCGTCGAGACGCTGACCCGCCAGCAGGCGACCGGGCGGAAGACCGACAGCATCGGCGACCTCGGCGCGCAGCTCCCGCAGGCCCTGACGCTGCATGCCGAGATCGCCCGGCATGGGGTCTACGGCACGGCGATCGACACTGCGCTGACCCGCGCCTCGGTGACGCAGACAGCCCTGCAGCGCCTCGGCGACATCGCCAGCGAGTTCGCCGACAAGCTGGCGGTGACGCTCGACCCGAACGACACCAGCTCGCTCAGCCTCATCGCCACGCGCGCCAGGACGGCGATGGTCGAGGTGGGCCAGATCCTCAACACCCAGAGCGGCGGCGAGTACGTCTTCGGCGGCTCGGACTTCGCCAACCCGCCGGTCCCCGATCCGGACGGGCTGCCGAACAGCGGCCTGGCGACGCGGATCGCCAGCGCCGTCGCCACGCTCGGCGGCGGCAATGCCGCAGCGGTCGCGGCCGCGACCAGGGCGGCGGCGCTCGACGACAGCGCCGGCGTCTCGCCCTTCAGCGCCTTCCTCTCGGACGCTGCCAGCGGCGCGGCCGAGCCGCGGCGCAGCGTCACCACCGGGGACGGCCAGACCGTCGCCTACGGCATCGCCGCCAACCGCAACGGCGCGGCGGTCTCGGCCGGCGAGACCACCGGCTCCTGGGCCCGCGACCTGCTGCGCGGCCTGGCCAGCCTCGCGGCCCTGACGCCGGCGCAGGCGAGCTCGGCCAGCGACTACCAGGCCTTCGCCACCACCATCCGGCAGGGGCTGAAGAGCGCCGAAAACGCGCTCGCCGACGAACAGGGCGCGCTCGGCCAGACCGAGGCGCGGCTGCAGGCGGTGAAGGACCGGCAATCCACCGTCACCGACACGCTGAAGACGCAACTCGCCGGCATCGAGGAGATCGACCTTGCCACCGTCCTGACCAGGCTCAGCGCCACCAAGAGCGTGCTGGAGGCGAGCTACACCGCCATCGGCCAGCTCAGTTCCCTCACTCTCACCCATTACCTCGGCTAGGGCACATCGCCCCGTCGGCAAAAGGACAGGCAGCGATGCCGTCGCCGTCGGCCGCGGTTCAGGGACCGTTAAGCGCGCCCCGCGATGATGCAGGGATTGCGCGCGCAGCGGCAAAAGGAAGGCTCATGTCCACGCTGGTGCTCGAATTACGCCAGGGCGACCTCATGGTCGTGAACGGGGCGCCGATCCGCTTCCGCAATCGCACCCGGATCGAGCTGGCCGCCAAGGCGCGCTTCCTGTTCGGCAAGCAGATCATGCCGCCGGAAGCGGCGACCTCCCCGGCGCGGCGCATCTATTTCGCGCTGCAGACCGCCTATATCGGCAACGACGAGGAACGCCCCGGCGGCCTGGCCGCGGCGCGGCGGCTGATCGTCGAGTTCCAGGAGGCCACCACCTCGCCGACGGCGCGGCAGATCCTGGGCGAGGCCCTCGCCTGCGCCGAGGCGGACGACTGCTACCAGGCGCTGAAGCTGGCGCGCCGGGTGATGCGGCACGAGGAGGAGGTGCTGGGGCTGACGCCGCTCGCCGCCCCGCGGGTGAGCGGCTGAAGGCCGGCAGCGTCCGGCGCCTGCCTCATCCGGGCGCCGGCGCCGCCATGCCCCCCGTATCCGGTGCCCCTGGCGGCGCTGCGCCGCCCCGGCGATAGGCCTCGAGCTCGCGCTGCGTCGGCAGGCTCTCGACATGGCCGGCTTGGTCGCGGAACTCGATCACCACCAGGCCGAGCGCCGGATCGAGGCGCAGCGACATCGCCGGCGGACCGGGAAGGGCCGCTTGCGGCGCCGCTTCCGGGGCGGATGGCAGCGGCGCCGGCTCGGCCACGGGGCGTGGCGAGACCGACGGCAGAGGTGTGGTGGGGTCGAGGGCGTGCGGCATGGCGAGACCGTCGCAATTTTTCGACTAACCCTGAAGAAAGCCTGAACGGGGGAAGCCTGATACCCGGCGCACGAGGTTCCGACCTGCGGCCCGCAGGGCCGGGCGTCCGAACGGGCGCCGCGCCGAGTGGCGCGCAGCAAGCAAACCAGAGGGTTGCGCCCGGCGTCTGGGGCGCAGGACGGTGAAGCCGACCTGCCCTCGGCATGAGCACCGGCGGGTTTGACGGAGGTCTCACCCGGCGCGATGGTTTGCCGGTCTTGCGGACCCTTCCCACCCAGCTCCTCACCACCGGCACCGCCACCCTCGGCGGCGGGCTGCTGGCGCTGCTCCACCTGCCGCTCGCCTGGATGATCGGGGCGATGCTGGCGACGGCGGCGCTGGCCTGGCACCGGCCGGTGGCGGTGCTTCCCTGGGCCCGGCCGGCCGGCCTGGTCTTCCTCGGCCTCGGCCTCGGCGCCACCTTCTCCGGCCCGGTGCTGGCCGCCGTCACCGGCTCGCTGCCGGTGCTGCTCGCCGGCGGCGTCATCGCCATCGCCACCGGCTTCGTGGTGGCGCGGCTCTTCACCCGGCTCGCCGGCACCGATCCGCAGACCGGCTTCTTCTGCGCCGTGCCCGGCGGCGTCATCGTCATGGCGATCCTGGCGCAGGAGGCGAAGGCGAGCGTCGCCACCGTCACCCTCGCCCAGACCATGCGCGTGCTGGTGGTGGTGCTGACCTTCCCGCCCCTGCTCGGCTGGCTGGCGCCGCACGGCCAGTACGGCGAGTTCATGGCGCCGCGGCAGCCCTTCTGGTGGCCAGGACTGCTCGCCATGGCGGCGGCCGGGCTGGCGCTCGCCATGCCGCTGCGCCGGGTCGGGCTCGCCAATCCCTGGATGCTCGGGCCCTGCGGGCTGGCGATCGGGCTGGCGGCGACCGGGCACCTGCCCTCCGGCGTGCCGGTGCTGCTGCTGAACGCGGCGCAGGTGGCGATGGGCGCCTCGCTCGGCACGAGGCTGAGCAAGAGCTTCCTGCTCTCCTCGCATCGGCTGGCGCTGGCGGCGGTGCTCTCCTCGGCGGTGCTGTCGCTGCTGCTGGCGGCCATCGCCTGGGGGCTGGCCTGGCTGGTCGGGCTGCCGGTGCCGGCGCTGATCCTCGGCATGGCGCCGGGCGGCATGCCGGAGATGGCGCTGACGGCCAAGGCGCTGGAGCTGGCGGTGCCGCTGGTGCTCGGCTTCCACCTCACCCGCACGGTGCTCTGCAACCTGCTGGTCGGGCCGCTGCACCGGGCGGGGCTGCGGCTCGGGCTTCTCTGATACGAACGGCCGTTGCTGGCGACCCATGTCTCCTCAGGCGCCGGGCGCAACCCTCCGGCTTGCCTGGGCCTTCGCCGCACCTGCGGCGGCGGGGAGCTATTCCCGCCGCAGCACCCCATCGACCAGACGGTCCGCCCAGCCGAGCCGGCTGCGCGGCCGGGCCTGGAACTCCCGCCGCAGCGCCGCCTCGTCATACTCCTCGCGCAGCCAGTCGAGGAAGGGGCGCGGGCGCTCGCGCTGCGCCCGGGCATAGGCCTCGAAGAAGGCGTCCAGGATGCCGGTGCGGCTCTGCCGGACATGGCCCCAGCGCAGCGAGAGCTGCGCCATCGCCTCCTCCACCGGCCGCCCCTGCAGCAGCAGCCAGAGCCCGGCGGCGAGGCCGGTGCGGTCGGCGCCACTCTTGCAGTGGATCAGGATCGGCTCCGGCACGCCGCGGAGGATCTCGGCGAGGCGCAGGATGCGCTCCTTGTGCGGCGCGCCGCGGCTCTCGAAGGGGGCATCGACATGCACCAGGCCGAGCGCCGCCGCCGCAGCCCGCCCCAGGCGGTCGGAGCCGCAATTCGCCCGCTCGCCGCGCAGGTTGATCACCGTGCGCAGGCCGAGCCGGCGGGTCGCGTCGCGGAGCTGCCAGGGCAGCGGGTGGTTGGAGCGGTAGAGCCGGCCGGTCTCGACCACGCCCCAGTTGCGCCAGGGCAGGCGCAGCAGCGCATGGTCGACGAAGAGGCTGTTCAACCAGGCACGGCGGCCGGGGACGGATTCGGGGGCCCCGGGCGCGGCCCCGGCAGGGGTTGCGGACATGGCGTCGGTATGGGGTGCGGAACAGGGGAAGACCAGGGGGGAACAGCGCGCGACGGGGGCGCGTTGGGCAGGGGTCACACCACACTGGAGGAAGCCCCCATGTCGAAGGCGCATCCACCCCCCGTCCCGCCGGCCGGCGTCAGCCCGAAGGGGTCCGGCCCGCAGCCGCGGGAGGCGGGCGATGCCTCCGCCCAGGCCGCGGAGGCCGGCCAGGCCGCCCGGGACCGCAACCTCGACGAGCAGGGCCGCCAGGGCAACATCCGGCAGAACACCAGTCACCAGGGCTTCCAGCAGGATCGCTGACATGACCCAGCAGCGCGGCGAGCACGAGACGAGGCGCGACCAGGGCGGCCCCGGCAGCAGCCACCAGGGCGGCGCGCATGGGCGCGCCCATAGCGAGCGGGACGATCAGGGCCCCGCCCCCGACCATCCCACCAATCCCGACCGCAGCCGGGTCTCGGGCGGCGGCGGCGAGCGGGACCGGCACCACGTGCACGATCCGGCGCAGAAGCGCTGATGGCGGCGCGGCGGGGCCGCCGCGCCGCGGCCCCTAGCCGGCCCGGCGCCTACTCCATCCGCGCGCCGCTGATCCGCACCATCTCGGCCAGCATCGGCCGCTGCTGCGCCGCATGCGCCAGGGCCGCTGCCGGCGTGCTCCAGAGGCAGCGGGCGCCGGTCTGCTGGAAGCGCTCCTGCACCGCCGGATCGGCCGCCACCTCCTTCATCGCCGCATTGACCTTGTCGACGACCGGCCGCGGCATGCCGGCCGGGCCGACCCAGGCGCACCAGGAGGTGATGACGAAATCCGGCACCCCGGCCTCGGCCATGGTGGGGATGTTCGGCAGCGTCGGCCAGCGCGCCGGGCTGGTGACGGCATAGGCCTTCATCCGCCCCTCGGCGATCACCGGGATGTAGCTGGCGAGGTTGTCGATGGCGAAGGTCAGGTCGCCCGAGAGCATGGCCGGGATGATCTGCGCCGCGCCGCGGAAGGGCACGTGCTGGCCGTCGATCTTCTGCCGGTCGCAGAACAGCGCGCCCGAGAGATGCGCCGTGGTGCCGACGCCCGGGCTGCCATAGGAGACGCCGCCCTTCCTTGCCTTCGCCCAGGCGATGAACTCCTGCAGCGTGTTGGGCGGCGTGAACTGCGCCGGCGCCACCACCACGTTCGGCAGCTCCCAGTGCAGCGACACGAGGGAGAAATCCTTCTCCGGGTCGAAGGGCAGCTTGGCGTAGAGAAATTGCGCGACGGAGAGGTTGGCGATGGTCGCCGGCCCCTGGGTGTAGCCGTCGGGCGCGGATTTCGCGATCGCCTCCATGCCGATATTGCCCGAGGCCCCCGGCCGGTTCTCGATCACGAAGCTCTGGCCGAGCTTGGCGGAGAGCTGCTCGCAGAGGATGCGCGCCAGCACGTCGGTCGAGCCGCCGGGCGGCCAGGGGACGATCACCCGCACGGGCCGATTCGGCCAGTCCTCGGCCGCTCCGGCCCCGGAGGGGCGGAGCAGGGCGGGCGCGGCGAGCCCGGCGCCGGCCAGGGCGCCACCACGCAGCAGGTTGCGACGATCGATCATCGGCATTTCCTTCCCGGTCCTTCGGGCGCTGCATCGCACCGAACGCCGCCGCGCGAAAGGGGCGATGGTTGCCGGCGGCGCCGATCCGGGCTTCAGCTCCCGCCCCGCAGGGCGGCGGGCACCCGGGCGCGCCGAAGGATGCGAAGGAGAGGGCATGACCCCGGAGGAGTTCCGCCGCCGCGGCCATCAGGTCATCGACTGGATCGCGGATTATCGCGAGCACATCGCCCGCCATCCGGTGATGGCGCAGGTCTCGCCGGGCGAGATCCGCGCCCGCCTGCCCGCCGCGCCGCCGGAGCAGCCGGAGGACATGGCGGCCGTGCTCGCCGATCTCGACCGCATCCTGCTGCCCGGGATCAGCCATTGGCAGTCGCCGCGCTTCTTCGGCTACTTCCCGGCCAATGCGCCGCTCGCCGGGGTGCTCGGCGACCTCGTCAGCACCGGGCTCGGCGTCATCGGCCTCTCCTGGCAATCCGGCCCCGCCATCACCGAGCTCGAGGAGGTGGTGACCGACTGGATGCGGCAGATGGTCGGCCTCTCCCCAGCCTGGAGCGGCGTGATCCAGGACACCGCCTCGACCAGCACGCTGGTCGCGCTGCTCTGCGCCCGGGAACGGGCGAGCGGCTATGCCATGGCGCGCGGCGGGATGCAGGAGGGCGCGCCGCCGCTGCTGGTCTATGCCTCGGCCGAGAGCCACAGCTCGGTCGGCAAGGCGGCGCTGCTGGCGGGCTTCGGCCGCGACCATCTGCGGCTGGTGCCGACCGATGCCCGGCAGGCGATGCGCCCGGAGGCGCTGGCGGCGATGATCGAGGCGGATCGCGCCGATGGCCTTCGCCCCGCCGCGGTGGTCGCCACCACCGGCACGACGGCGACGACCGCCATCGACCCGGTCGGCGCCATCGCCGCGGTCGCGGCGCGGCACGGGCTCTGGCTGCATGTCGATGCCGCGATGGCCGGCAGCGCCATGATCCTGCCCGAGTGCCGGCCGCTCTGGGAGGGGATCGAAGGCGCCGACAGCCTGGTGCTGAACCCGCACAAATGGCTCGGCGTGCCCTTCGACAGCTCGCTCTACTACGTGCGGGACCCGGAGCACCTGGTGCGGGTGATGTCGACCAACCCCTCCTACCTGCAGAGCGCGACGGATGGGCAGGTGAAGTCCCTGCGGGACTGGGGCATTCCGCTCGGCCGCCGCTTCCGCGCCCTGAAGATCTGGTTCGTGCTGCGCGAGCAGGGGGTGGCGGCGCTGCGGGCGCGGCTGCGACGCGACCTCGAGAATGCGCGCTGGCTGGCCTCCGAGGTCCAGGCGACGCCGCAATGGCGCCTGCTCGCGCCGGTGCCGCTGCAAACCCTCTGCCTGCGGCACGAGCCGCCGGGGCTGGCGGGCGCGGCCCTCGATGCCCATACGCTTGGCTGGGCCGGGCGCATCAACCGCTCGGGCGCGGCCTATCTGACGCCGGCCCAGCTCGACGGGCGCTGGATGGTGCGGGTCTCGATCGGCGCCGAGCCGACGGAACGGGCCGATGTCGCGGCGCTGTGGCGGGCGATGCGGGCAGCGGCCGAGGAGGGGCCGGGCGAGGCTGGGCTGGGCGAGGCCCCGGCCGGCTGAGGCGCCCCTTCCCCGGATCAGGAGGCGCGGCAGGCCGGTGAGGCGCCCAGCGACGCCGGAGCGCCGGCCGCCCCCGCGCCACCCGGCCGCTTGCCGCCGGCAACCGGCGGCGCGGCGCCGGCTTCGGCCCGGCCGGCGGCCTCGCCCCCGCCCAGCACGCGCGTGCCGATCGCCGCCATGTCCTCGCAGACCTGCTCCGCCTCGGTCGGGCCCATGTCGAGCCGGAGGAGGCGCAGGGCCCGGTCCGGGCGACCGGAGGTGACCAGGGCCAGGGCCAGGTTGTGCCGGGCGCGGTGCGGCGCCGCCGGCGCGTACTCGGCCTCGGCGAGAACCTCCACCGCCTTCGATGCCTGGCCCGAGAGCAGCAGGGACATGGCGTAATTGGCGCGGACGCCCCAGTTGCGCGGCGCGAGCACCATGGCGGCGCGATAGCTCTCCTGCGCCTGCGCGGCATTGCCGGCGAGGTCCTGCGCCAAGCCGAGCGCATCCAGCACCGCCGGATCGGCGGGCGCCATGGCGCGAGCCTCGGAGAAGGTGGCCGCCGCCGCCGCGACATCGCCCATGCGCAGCTGCAGGCGGCCCAGCGCCAGCAGCCGCGACCGGCTCGGCCCATCGAGGGCCATCGCCTCGCGCAGCGCCTGCGCCGCCTCGGCCTCCATCCCGGCACGCTCGGCGGCCAAGGCGAGGCGCTCGCGCAGCGCCGCATCGCGTGGCCGCTCGCGCACCGCCTGCCGCAGCACCTCGACCGAGGCCGGGTTGCCGGCGCCGCCCTCCAGCGCCTCCGCGAGTCTCAACCGGCTCTCCAGCGAGAGGGACGGCGAGGGCGAAGCGGGCTTGGAGGCGCAGCCGGCAAGGCAGGCGGGCAGCAGCACGGCCAGGCAGATCAGGTGATGGCGGGGGCGTTTTGACGGGGCGTTGCGGACCATTTTTCGGCGCATGTCCTGGTTCGGATCCAGCCTAGCGCGGGTCCTTTTCGATATCGTAAATTCACGCCGCGCGCCTCAACGCACCAAGCGCAGATTGGCGAGCTGCGTGCCGATCTGCTGGAAGGCGGTGCGCAGGTCGGTCGGCTGCGACACGAAGACATAGTGCTGCGGCGTCGTGGCGCAGCCTTGGTAGAGCGTGCGCGTCGCGGCGCTGGTGCTGCTGCCGGAGGTATCGAGGACGACCGTGTAGATGGTGATGCCAGCCGACTTGATGGCCGCGCACAACGCGGCCACGCGGTTGTTGATCTCCGTCTGAGCCTGGCTGTTGTTGGTGACGCCGGTGCCGAGCCGGCCATCCTTCAGCCGGCCATAGCCCGTGTAGTCCGCGTTGTTGGTGATCGCCGGGGCGCCGGAGGCGGCGGTGACGCTGCCCACCTGGTTCGCGGCCGGGCAGGCAATCGGCCGCACCGCCTGGGCCGGCCCCGGCGCGGGCGAGGTCGGGTAGCTCGCGGTCGACTTCGTGGTCTCGGTGCAGGCCCCCGGAAAGCCGTAGGGCGTATCGTACCACTGGTTCGTGCCGTCGGTCATCATCACGATGACCTTGCGCATATAGGGCGCGTTGTAGTCGAGCGGCAGCGCGGTCGCCTGGCCGGCCGGCGCGGCGCCCAGCGCCCAGGCGCCGCGCCAGCGCGGGCTCAGGGTGAACCACCCGGCCTGCAGGCCGAGATTGCCCATGGTCCCGCCCCGGGAGCTCGGCCGCAGCGACTGGATGGTGTCGAGGACGGTCGTCTTTTTGGCCGTCAGCGGCAACACCACCGTGGCCGGACAGCCGACATTCGGGCCAACCTGGTAATTCCCGCGATAGAGATACCAGTCCTCGGTGATGGCGTTGTCGCCGCTCGTCGTTGCGTTCCAGAGCTTGCGCGCCCAGTCGTTGTCGCCGGGCACCGCCGCCCCGTTCAACGTGTAGAGGCCGAGCGTCGACTTGTAGAGGAAGGGTCGGAACGGCACTTCCGACGGCGTGTAGTCCCTGCGGTCCCCGTCATCCGGCGCGCCGTCATAGCCGACCCTGGCCTCGACGCAGCCGCGCCAGGAGGTCGGCGAGAAGTCGGAGTCGAGCGAGCTGGCGGCACTCCCGCCCAGCCAGTCGCGCCGGTTCGGGCCGAGATTGACCGTCGTCGTGAAGGGCACGATGGAGACCCAGAGATTCGAGACCGTCTCCCGCGAACCGTAGAGGATGTTGATCAGGTCGGCCGCGGCCAGCCGGAGGAGATCCATGTTGTTGTTGCGGCTGGCCGTGGTGGTGCCCGGCTCGCGCGGCACCGTCGTCACGCCGCAGCTGCTGGCCGTGCGATCGCTCGGGGTGCTGCAATTGGTATCCATCGAGCCGGTGACGTCGAGGACGAGCGACAGCTCCATGCCGAGATCCGCCCGCTTCGCCTGCGCCGACACCGCGACATGGACGGACGGGATGCCGAGGACGCGCGTGAAGGTCGTGTCGAGGACCGCATGGGCCGAGACCTGCATGGTGCTGGCGTCGACGGCGACGGGCGGGTCCAGCGTGGTCATGGCATCCAGGAAGCCCCGCCAGGCATGGCCCGTCGCCTGAGCGGCGGTGAAGCCGCTGTCGGCGACGCCGAAATTCGTCCAGAACATGCCGGCCACCTCGGCATCGCGCTGCGCGACCTGCAGGTTGATGTTGCGGGCGCCCGCCAGGGCCGCCGCGTCGAGCGCCGTATGGAGGCGCGAGCGGAGCAGCCAGGCCCGCGCGCCGTCCGTGGCGAGGCCGACGAGCCCGACCAGCGGCAGGGCCAGCAGCGCCGCCATGAGCGCGATGCTGCCGCGACGGCCAAGGCCTCTCCCGTCCGGGCGACTCACGGGCAGGCTCCGCCGAGGGAGGTGAGCGAGGCCGTGCGGGGACGGACGATCGCATAGGTCCGCACCGGCCCCGGGCCGGGCGTACCGAAGAAGACGGGCGGCGCCTTGGCCATGATGGACCATGGCACCGCCGCATTGATCACCTCGACGACGAGGACGCTCTGCCCGCTCGGCACGAGGAAGCCGTTGGGCAGGCTCGCCCTGCCCGTGACGTGGCTCTCGAGCCCGGCATCGCCGCGCGAGCAGGTCCAGGCCAGCGCGTTGCCGGAGGCGGAGCCCGTCACCACGCCGATCACCGTGCGCGCCCTGCCGGTATCCGCCCCGGTCGACCAGGCGAGCACCGGGCGGGCGATGACCTTCGCCGCGCCGAACAGGCCATCCAGGTCGGCCGGCGCGAGGCTGTCGAACTGGCTGCCGACATTGGCGACCTCGGCGGCGGTCCGCTCCAGCCGGAACCGCGTCCGCATGTAGAGAACGATCTCCGCGGTTGCGACGAAGAGGAGGACGAGCAGAGGGACGATGAGCGCGAACTCGACCACCGCCGCGCCGCGTCGGCCGTCGTCACTTCGGATAAGGCTCATTCTTCACCAGGGTCACGAGCTGGATCTGCAGCAGGCCGAGCGACATCAGGGCGCGGCCGATGGGCGTCAGGCCGGCAGAGCGGTAGACCACCGTGTACTGCACGACATCGCCCGAGGCGCCGAGGCCGGGCGTGCCGGCACCCGGGGTCGCCAGGGCGCCGAAGCCGGCGAAGCTCCGCGCCGTCACGGCGAGCGCCGCGCCGTCGAGCGGCAGGCCGGAACTCTTGAGGATCAGCTCCGTCATGTAGCCGCTGGCCGTGTATCCCTCCGGCGGCGCCTGCCCCATCGCCGCCCAGCGGGAGGCCTCGCGCGTCCCGGCATCGAGCGCCGCGCCGACCGCCACCTGCCAGCAGCCCTCGATCAGGACGAGCAGCAGCACGAAGAAGGCCGAGCCCGCGGCGGCGAAGTCGAGCGCGGCCGCGCCGCGCCGGCAGCGCAGCAGGCCGGCTACCATAGCCTCATCGCCTGCAGCATCGCCGGACCGGCGACGACGAGGAACAGGGTCGGCAGGATGCAGAGGATCATCGGCACGGTCAGGAGCACGGGCAGGCGCGCCGCCTTCGCCTCGAAGCGGACGAGCTGCTCGTTCCGCATCTCGGCCGAGAGTGTGCGCAGCGCCTGGGTCAGGGGCGTGCCGTATTGCAGCGTCTGCGCCAGCGTCGTGCCAAGCCGGCGCAGCAGGTCGAGCCGTGTCCGCTCCGCCATGTTCAGCAGCGCGGCCCGCCGGTCGGCGAGGATGCGCAGTTCGCTGCTGCACAGCGCGAACTCCGTCGCAACCGCGCGATTCGCCTGGCGGATCTCGGATGCGACGCGATCGACCGCGCCTTCCAGGGCCAGCCCGGCCTCGGAGCAGAGGATCATGAGATCGAGCGCGTCGGGCAACCCGCGCTCGAGCTCCCGCAGGTAGCGCTTGCGCAGCCGCCGGGCGATCAGGTCGGGCAACAGCAGGCCGCCGACCGCGCTGGCCAGCAGCGTGAAGCTCCAGACCTGCCGCGCCGGATGCAGCACGCTCAGGGTGGCGATGGCCAGAAGGGGCAGGCCGGCCAGCAGCGCCACCTTGGCGCCGATGAAGACCGAGAGGGCCCGATCGCCGCGGAAGCCCGAGGCCATCAAGGTCTGCTCCAGTTCGTGGACGGTGCGCGCCGAGAGCACGCCGCCCTCCATCAACAGCCGTCCGACCACCGCCAGGCCACGCCCGGCGGCATGGCGGATCGACCAGGCCATCGCCACCTGATCGATCCCGGCGCTGCGCTGGATGGCGAGCAGGCGCTCCCCCAGCCGCTTCTCGCGCCCGATGGCGCGCATCAGCCAGGCCGCCAGGGCGGCAAGCCCGAGGAGCAGGCCGGCGCCGGCGGCAAGCCAGGGCGCCGTCATGACAGCGCCCGCCGGATCATCGAGCGCATCATGGCAATGCCGAGCAGCATCAACCCCACCGCCGCCGCGAGGATGCGGCGGCCGCCGGCATCCTCGAACAGCATGGCGATGTAGGCGGGGCTCATCACGGCAAGCACGGCGCAGGTGAAGAAGGGCAGCAGGGCGAGGATGCCGGCCGAGGTCCGGGCCTCGGCCGCCAGCGCATATCCCCGCTCCTTCAGCGCCACCCGCTTGCGGATCACCTCCGCCAGGTTCTCCAGCGTCTCCCCGAGCGCGCCACCGGTCTGGCTCTGCAGGGCGAGGGCCGTTGCGAAGAAGCGGTACTCCGGGACGTTGTTCCGGTGCGCCGTCTCGGTCAGGGCCTGCTCCATCGGCTGGCCGATGGACAGGCGATCGCCGATGCGCTTGAACTCGGCCGCGGTCTCCTTCGGCGCTTCCCGGGTCACGCTGCGAATCGCCTCGCTCACGGGAATGCCGACACGCACCGCGCGGGTGATCATGCCGAGCGCGTCCGGGAATTGCTTGAACAGGATCTCCACGCGGCGCGCATCCAGCCAGCCATAGGCCCATCGGCAGAACACCACCCAGATGAGCGGCGTCAGCAGCAGCAGCAGGTCGCCGCCGAGCGTTGCGACGAGGCCTGCCGCCGCGCGGGCGAGCGGCAAGGCGACGAGCGGGACGATCCACCAGCGGATCGGGTAGTCCTGTCGGCGATCCGGCTGCAGGCCGAGCATCGCCGCCAGCGCCCGGAACCAGCCCTGGTCCAGATCGGGCTGGAACCGGCGCCTGGCCGAGGGCGCCGCGGCATCGGCCAACCGATGCGGCCCCACCACCGCCGCGATGCGCGCCTGCCGACGGTCCTGGCGTCGCGCCAGGCCGAGGCCGAGGGCCGCCGCCGCACCGAGACCCAGCAGGCCACCGCCCGCGACCAGGAGGACCGGCGACGGCACGCTCAGCGCTCCGCCTCTTCCAGGGCCTGGAGCCAAGCCCGCTCCAGGCCGAAATAGGCGAGCCGCGGCAGGAAGGCCGGCCTGGCGCGGCTCGCCTTCCAGCGGACGCGGAGCTTCCCGTCCTGGTCCTCGCCCTCGTGGTCCAGCGAGAAGATGTCGTTCAGGGTGAACACCTCCCCTTCCAGCCCGACCAGCTCGGTCACCTGGACCAGCCTGCGGCCACCGTCGCGCTGCCGCTCCACCTGCAGGATCAGGTCGATCGCGCTTGCGATCTGCGTCCGGATGGCACGCACGGGCAGGCCGAAGCTGCCCATCATCACCATGTTCTCGACGCGGATCAGCGCATCGCGCGAGGTGTTCGCATGCACCGTGCTCATGCTGCCGTCATGCCCGGTGTTCATGGCCTGGAGCATGTCGAAGGCCTCGGCGCCGCGGCACTCGCCGAGGATGATGCGGTCGGGGCGCATGCGAAGGGCGTTGCGGACCAAGTCGCGCTGCGTCACCTCGCCACGCCCCTCGAGGCTCGGCGGCCGCGTCTCGAGCCGGACCACATGCGGCTGCTGCAGCTGCAGCTCCGCGGCATCCTCGACGGTGACGATGCGCTCGCCATGGTCGATCATGCGGCTGAGGGCGTTCAGCATCGTCGTCTTGCCCGAACCGGTGCCGCCGGAGATCAGCACGTTCAGCCGGCAGCGGGCGGCGACCTGCAGCGCCTTCGCCATGGGCCGGCTCAGGGCGCCGAACTCCACCAGCTTGTCGAAGTCGATGACCTTGCGTGAGAACTTGCGGATCGACATGGCCGGCCCGTCCAGCGCGAGCGGCGGGAAGACGATGTTGACACGGCTGCCATCGGCCAGCCGGGCATCGACCATCGGGCTGCTCTCGTCGATGCGCCGGCCGACCGCCGCCGCGATCCTCTGGGCGATGTTGGCCAGGTGCTGGTTGTCGCGGAAGCGGATGCCCGAGAGCGACACCTTGCCGCGCTGCTCGATGAAGACCTTCTCGAAGCCGTTGACCATGATGTCGGTGATCGTGTCGTCCTCGAGCAGCGGCTCGAGCGGCCCGAGGCCGAGCATGTCGTCCACCAGGTCCAGCGCAAGCTGGCGCTGCTCCCGGGCGTTGAGCTGCATCCGCTCCTCGGTTGCCACCTCGGCGAGCAGGCGCTCGACCTCGGCGGCCAGGCGGTCGGGCGTCATCGTCGCCACGCTGGCCGGGTCGATGCGGGCGAGGCAGAGCGCCCGCAGCTCGGCGAGCGGCGCCCCGGCGCCCGATGGGCGGCCGGCGGCGGGATGCGGCGCGGCGGGCTCCGATGCCTGCCGCGCCACCACCGTGCCGCCCTGGCTGAGCGGGATCTCCGGGCGGCGGCGGCCGAAGCTCGGGACGAGGGCGTTGCTCATCGGCGGAACAGGGTCCTCAGGCTGCGCCGCGCCGGCGCCTTGTCGCCGACGCCGCCCGAGGCGCGCGCCAGCTGCGCGATCGCGTTGCGGAAGGGGCCGCCGGCGCCGACGGCCATCTGGCCGAGCGTCGCGGCCTCCTCCACGCGCCTGGGCAGATCGGGCACGACGATATCGGGCTCGAGCTTGAGCGCCTCGATCACCTGCCGGGTGGAGAGGCCGCCGCGGATGCCGGCGCGGTTCAGCACCAGCAGCGGCCGGGAGGCCTGGGCCGGACCCGCCTCGATCTGCAGCAGGCGGAGCACGTCGCGGATGCAGGCGAGCGTCGGCTGGAAGACGAAGATGCGCTGCTGCGCCAGGTCCAGCAAGTCCCGGCCGAACCCCTCAGCCGCGAAGGGGGCATCGGCGACGATGAAGTTGTAGCGGCGGCGCAGCATGCCGACGAGACGCTCGGCGCCGCCGGGGCTGTAGGACAGCGGCGCGCCGAGCGGCTCCTCCGCGGCGAGGAGGGACAGCCGCTCGCCGGCCGCGGTGGCCGAGCGTTCGACGAACAGCTCGTCCACCCGCTCGGGATGCTCGATCGCGCTGCGCAGGCCCGGCCCGGCGGCGGCGGAGAGCAGCAAGGGCTGGATGCCGCGGTGCAGGTCGGCATCCAGCACGGCCGCATGGCGATGCGCGACCTCGGCGAGGTACCAGGCGAGGTTGCCGGCGATGGTCGAGGCGCCGACGCCGCCGCGGGCCCCGGTGACCGTCATCAGGCGCCCGCCGCGCACATGCGCCTGGGTGAAGCGGCGCCGGGCGACGACCGGTCCGAAATGCTCGGCGACCATCGCCACCGTCAGCGGCTTGTAGAGGTAATCGGCGACGCCGAAGCTGCGCGTGAGCTGGCGGTAGAAGCCGACATCCTCGCGGTCGCCGACGACGAGCACCCGGACATCGGGCTCGACCACCTGGGACAGGTCCTCGAGCGCGGCCAGGGGTTGCGGATGGCCCGCGACATCCACCACCAGCGTCCAGGGGGTCGGCATCTCGCGCAATGCGGCGATCGCCTTCTCGATATCGGCGCGGTGGAATTCGGCCTGCAGGCGTCCCAGCTCGGACAGGCCGTTGCGCAGCGCCTGTTCCGTCTCCGCATCCGCGGTGAAGCAGACGAGCGGGCGGCGTTCCGGCCTGTGCTGGGCGTCGTCCGCGGCGTCGGGAAAGGCGTGGTCGGGCATGGCTAGTTCCCCGACGCGCCGTTCGGGACGGTGACGATCCGGGCGAGTCCGGAATCCGGCAGCGGCTTGAGCTTGTCGGCCCGCAACCGCTCGATCGCGGCAACGGCGGTGGTGCCAGCGGCGGTGCTGCCGGTGCCCTGGATGCGCTCCTCGGGATGCACCAGCATGACGGCAAGGTTCTGTTCGTTCGCTCCGCCCGGGCGCCAACGGCCCTCGTTCGTGTAAGGGTCGAGCGCCTGGCAGCCGGCGAGGCTCGCCAGCACCGGCAGGACGAGCACGCCGTTCAGGGGGAATCGCATGGCGCCGGTTTCCTCAGTTGAGCCCGAAGCCGGCCTGACCCGGCAGGCGCGGCGGCAGGCCGCGCTGCCGCGCGATCTGGCGGAAGAACAGGATGCGCTCCGCATCGTCGGGCGGGACATAGCCGTCGGTCGGCGCCCGCAGCGCCACCGGGCTGCTGGTGGGGCGGACGACATAGGGCGTGATGATGATGACGAGCTCGGTCTCGTTGCGCTGGAAGCGGTCCGAGCGGAACAGCGCGCCGAGCACCGGAACCTCGCCGATGCCGGGCAGCGCACGGCCGAGGGCGCGGACATTGTCCTGCAGCAGGCCGGCGATGGCGAAGGACTGGCCGCTGCCGAGCTCCACCGTGGTCTCGGCGCGCCGCACGCTGAGCGCCGGGATCTGGATCGAGCTGTTGCCGGCGGCGAGCCGCACCGCGCCCTGGTCGGTCAGGTCGCTCACCTCCGGCCGCACGCGGAGGCTGATCCGCCCCTGCGAGAGCACGGTGGGGACGAAGGCCAGGCTCACGCCATACTGTTTGAACTGCACCGTGACGACGTTGTCGCGCAGCGCGACCGGGATCGGGAATTCGCCGCCCACGAGGAAGCTGGCGGATTCGCCGCTCATCGCGGTCAGGTTCGGCTCGGCCAGCAGGGTGATGAGCCGGTCCTGTGCCAGGGCATCGACCAGCGCGTTGACATCGTAGCTCTTGCCGTCGCCCGCACCGAGGGCAAGCGTGCTCGAGGGGTTGATGGCGTCGAACAGGGCGTTGCGCGTCACGAGGCCGATCGCGAAATTCCCCGAACGGCCCACCGCCTGCCAGTCGATCCCGAGCTGGCGCGTGACCTCGCGCCCCACCTCGGCGATCCGGACGCGCAGATTGACCTGCACCTGGCCGAGGACCGAGACGCGGTTGTCGAGCTCCTGCCCCTCGGCGAGGTATCCGCGGGCGATCGCCGCCGCCTGCTCGGCCTCCGCGGCGGTGGCCGCCTCGCCGAGCAGGGCGATGCCCTTGCCGCGCGGCTCGGCGCGGATCCGCTGGCCCGGCAGCAGGCGCGCGATCGCCGCCTGCGCCTCGCCCGCCCCGAAGCCCGAGGCGCGGACCGTGACCTCGTACTGGGCGACCGGGCTGCCCTGGCCGTCCATGGCAGCGATGGTGGTGCGCCCCGGCGCGACGCCGAAGAGGAAGAGGCTGGTCGGGCTCGCCGGCCGCACCTCGACGATGCGGGGATCGGCCGCGAAGACCGAGCCGGCGCCGCGGCTCAGCTGCAGGATGCGTCCCGCCCCGGCCTCGATGGTGAGCGGCAGGCCGGCGCGCAGCGTCGCGCTGTTCTCCTGCGTCACCTGCCGCATCGGCGGCGTGGCCGGACGGGTGGGGGGAGGCTCCTGCGCCAACGCAAGCGCGGGCGCGAGAAGGACCAACAAGCCGGCGATGCGCATCAGAATCGGAACTCCTCGCGTTTTGCGGCACCCTGGAAGATCTGCAGCGTCTGCGGCGGTGCCTCGGCGGCGCCGCGCCCGGCCCGCAGCGCCGGGGACACGTCGCCCCCCCAGGTGATGGCGGGGGCAGGCTCGGCGGCTGGCTCCAGGCCGGTGGCCGACCGCACCACCAGGGAGAGGCGGCCCAGCCGCGTGGCGACGGCGATGCGCTCGGCCTGCTTCGCGGTCACCTCAAGCGTGACGGTCCGCACCTGGCGGTTGCTGTCCGTCGTGTCGCCCATGGCGCCCTGGACCAGCGCCTGGTCGATGGCGATGACGCGGGCATCGGGCAGCACGGTCTCCCCGGCGACGCGGCGGTAGGCGGGCAGGCTGTCGTCGTTGATCTGCTGCGTGAGCACGACGTCCACGCGATCGCCGGGCCAGATCAGGCCGGCCGTGCCGGAGACGGCATCGACGCCGACCGAGACGGCGCGCATGTCGGCGCCGAGCACGGCGGCGAGGAAGCCGCGGTCCCCGGGCCGCAGCACGTCCTCGGGCAGCATCGGGTCGCCCTGCGGCAGGCTGTGGCGGACCATGGCGCCGAACAGCTCGGCCCTTGCCTCGCGCGTGTCCCGCCGGGTGCCGGCCGGCATGGCGGCGATCTCCATCTCCTGGCCGACCAGATCCTCGGGCTTGATCAGCGTCCCGGCCCGCAGCGGCCGGGCGGCGACGAGGACCATCGCCCGGGCGGGCGGCGCGGCGGCCTCCGCGACCGGCCCATCGGCGGGGCGCAGGCCAAACCAGGCGAGGCCGCCGAAGCCGGCGGCGCCAAGGAGGAGAAGCCCGAAGAGGAGGAGACGCAGGACCATGGGTGGCACTCTCATCCAAGGAGCGTGAAGAAAGTCCCAAGCCCGATGGCCACGGCGTAGGGCAGCGGCCCGCCGCGGCGGATCCTCCAGGCTTCGGCGCGAAGGGCGCGGGCGACGAGCGAGGCCGGCCGCATGCGCCCGGGCGGCGCGAGCAGCGGCCGCAGGCCCAGATAGAGAAGGGCGAGCAGGCCCCCGGCCAGGGCCACGGCGAGGATCAGGTCGGGCGTGGTGGCCGGCCCGGCCAGCAGCGCACAGGCGGCGAGGAGCTTGACGTCGCCGCCGCCCATGACGCCGCAGCGCCAGGCCAGGAGGCCGAGCAGGAAGACACCGAGCGCGGCGAGCAGCGCCGGCGCCGCGTCGCCCGCCAGGAGATGCGCCCCGAGGCCGAGCAGCGCGATCGCCAGGCTGAGGCCGTTCGGGATGGTGCGCGCCGCGATGTCGTGCAGGCTGGCCGCGCACAGGGCCAGCCCGGCCGGGAGCAGGAGCATGGTTGGCATCCGGGGGCTGCGCCCGGGCCGCCGGTCCGCTGACAGGGCCGCCGGCTCCGTCAGCGGCTCGGCCGCCCGCTCAGGTGGCGGCGACGAGCTTGTTGGCGATGCCCTGGAACACGGCGGAGGCATTGCTGCCGAGCGTGGTGACGGCACCGATGATCACGGTGGCGATCAGGGCGGCGATCAGGCCGTATTCGAGCGCGGTCACGCCCTTGCGGTCCGTGACAAGCGATCGGGCGAGGACATAAAGCGACATCGACTTCCAGTGACCTCCTTCATGGTGCCGGGACGATGGGTTCGGCCGGACGGAGGCAGGATGTGGTCGCAGATATTGAAATCGGCTGAACGTTATTGAGATGGTTCTTAACGGCCATGAACGCCGCGCCGCCTACCGCCTGGCCGGGATGAAGACCGGGGGCAGCCACCGGGCCATCGCGGCCGGGGGCGCGGCGCCCGGGGCCGCGAGGGCGCGCGGGACGAAGACCGGGATCGCCATCGGCAGGACCGGCGCCGGGCGCAGCAGGGACGGCGACGCGGCCGCCAGCCCCTGCCCTGCCCCGTCCAGATGGGCGAGGACGCGCAGGCGGTAGGCGGTGCCGCGTTCCGGCGTCGCCGAGTGGTAGCGGGCGATCGCCTGGTCCCAGTCGCCGCCGCGCTGGTGCAGCTCGCGCAGGAACCGCGCGGCGTAGCGGGCATTGGCGAGGGGATCGAAGGCCTCCTCGAGCGAGCCGAAGGCGGCCGGGTGGTGCAGCAGATTCACCTGCAGACAGCCGATATCGATGGAGCGGATGCCCTGCCCCTGCAGCGTGGCGACGGTGGCGATCGCCTCGGCACGGCTGCCGGCATGGAGGCCCATGCCGGCGGCGTTCAAGGCCCAGGGCCAGGGCTCGACCCGTCCGCTCAGCGGATCACGGCGGCCGGATTCGGTCCGCGCGATGGCGTGCAGCAGCCCGGGCGGCAGCCCGGCCTCGCGCTCGGCCTGCGCGACGGCCGGGGTGCAGGCCGTCCGCTCCTGCGCGGCGGCCTGCTGCGCGACCAGGGCGAGCGATGCCAGGACCAGTCGGCGCGTTATCGGGTTCATCATAACTCGCAGGCTAGGTGCAGGCGCTGACCAAACCACCAAGACGAGGCCTGCCACGCGATGGCGAGGTTCCTGCATTACGAGGAGGCGCTGGCCTGGGCGCAGGGCCAGGCCAGCCTGACGCTCGAGGGAATGATGCGCGGCCTGGATGCCAGCGCCGCCGCGGCCGCCAGCTTCCTCCGCCGCATGGAGGCGGATGGCCTGATCGGCCCGGCCGAGTCGGACGGCACCCACCCCGTCCTGGGATCGCGCCGCCGCCGCGCCGCCTCGCAGCCGGACCGGGAGGAGGCCGCCGCGGCGCGGCTGCGCGCCGAGCTGCAAGCCGCCCTGCACCGGGCGGAGCGGGCCGAGGCGCGGCTGGCGGCGCTGGCGGCCCCCCGCGCCCAGCTTGGGTCCCTGCGCCGCCTGCTGGCGCGCGAGCTGCACCCGGATGCGGCGGCGCCGACCGGCGATGCCGCCCTGCACGCGGCCTATACGGCGATCTTCAAGACCCTCTGGCCACGGATCGAGACCCTGCTGGCGGGCGAGCCTGCCGACCGCGACTCGCAGCCGGCCGAAGCCGAGCCCTGATGGCGATGGCCGCTGAACGAAGCGTGACGATGAGGGGGCTGGAGCGGGCGATGGGAATCGAACCCACGACATTCAGCTTGGGAAGCTGACGTTCTACCTCTGAACTACGCCCGCAGCCGGGCCGCCGTTATAGGCATCGCGCGGACAACTCGGCAAGCGGGCGGTTGACCTTGGCTGCCCCCCTCCCTAGCCTCCTAGCGTGTCCCGACTGGATCCAGGCCGTAGGATGATGCCCTCCCCGAAGGCGCTGGCCGGCGCGACGGGGTCGTCCGTGGTGGGGGCCTCGGCCGCCGGCCTCGACAGCCGGAGCGCGACCATCCTCCGCGAGTTGGTCGAGCTCTATGTGCTGACCGGCGAGCCCGTGGGCTCCCGCACCCTCTCCCGCCGCCTGCCCCTCGGCCTCTCCCCGGCCTCCATCCGCAACGTGATGGCGGATCTGGAGGAGGCCGGCTTTCTCTACGCCCCGCATACCAGCGCCGGCCGGCTGCCGACCGATCGCGGGCTGCGCCTGTTCGTCGATGGGCTGCTGGAGTTCGGCGATCTCGGCGAGCGGGAGCGCGAGGCGATCGCCGCGCGCTGCGCCGCCTCCGGCCGCTCGCTGCAGGAGACGCTGGCCGAGGCGGGGCAGATGCTCTCCGGCCTGGCCGGCGCCGCCGGGCTGGTGGTCGCGCCGAAGAGCGAGGGCCGGGTCCGCCACATGGAGTTCGTCGCCCTCGGCCCCGGGCGCGCCCTGGTGGTGCTGGTCACCGATGACGGGCAGGTGGAGAACCGCGTCATCGAGGTGCCGCCGGGCCTGCCGCCCTCCGCCCTCGCCCAGGCCAGCAACTACCTCAACGCCCGCCTGGCCGGCCGCAGCCTGGACGAGGCGCGGGCCAAGGTGAGCGAGGAGATCGCGGCCAACCGCACCGCCCTCGATGCCCTGACGACCCAGGTGATCGAAGCCGGGGTCGCCACCTGGGCCGGCGGCGGCGCCGGCAGCCTGATCGTCCGCGGCCAGGCCCGGCTGCTGGAGAATCTCGACCAGCTCGCCCGGGTGCAGGAGATCCAGTCGCTCTTCGAGCGGCTGGAGGCGCAGGAGACGGTGCTCCGCCTGCTGGAGCTGGCGCAGCGCGGCGAGGGGGTGCAAATCTTCATCGGCGCCGAGAGCGGGCTGTTCGACAGCGCCGGCCTCTCCATGGTGGTCGCGCCCTTCCGCAACGGCCAGGAACGGATCGTCGGCGCCATCGGCGTCATCGGCCCCACCCGGATCAATTACGGCCGGGTGATCCCGGTGGTGGATTACACCGCGCGCGTCATCGGCCGGCTGCTGGGCTGAGGGGGCCGGCCGGCGCCCGCCCGGCGTCAGCGCAGCGCGCCGATCCGGGAGCCGGGCGGGCCGGACAGCATGTGCAGCTCCGGGGCGTCGGTCCTGCCGGCGGCGGCCTCCCGGATGATGTCCCGCGCATGGTTCAGCCGCGCCACCTGCTCGCCAAGCGGCAGGTCGTCGAGCTGATGGAAGGTCTCCTCGTAGAGGCGCACGATGGACAGCGCATGCGCCCGCTGCAGCGCCTGCAGGTAGGCGTCCTCCAACTGCGTCTGTGCGGCGTAGAGATCGGCATCCGTCGCCATTCTGCCCTCCGGGCTTACATTGCGCCCATGTCTGCCGTTTGTAACTCTCGAGGACTGCAAGGTTTCCCGCGACGGGGCGACGCGGCGGCGGAAGGGGAGGCGGGCGGATGCGGCTGACGCGGTGCAGGGAGGCCGCCGGGCCGGGCCGCGCTGCCCGCCCCGAAGGACCCCGCCTCGAAGGACCGGGCCAGGCCGCGGGGCGGGTGCCGGGGCGGACGGCGTGAGCGCGCCCCGCTTCACCGTCGCCGAGATCGAGCGGCGGGAATGGCCCTTCACGCTCCGCCTGCCCTTCCGCTTCGGCGTCGTCACCGTCACCGGGGGGCGGCAGGCGGTGCTCCGGCTGCGCCTGCGCGACGCGGTGGGGCGCGAGGCCTGGGGCGTCGCGGCGGAGAGCCTCGCCGCCAAATGGTTCGACAAGGACCCGGCCCTCTCGGATGCGCAGAACGAGGACCAGCTCCGGCGCTCGCTGGAGCTGGCCTCGGCGGCGACGCTCGCGGCCGGCGCCAACACCGCCTTCGGGCATTTCGCCGATGGCTATGCCGCGCACGGGGCCGCCTGCGCCGCCGAAGGCCTGAACCCGCTGGTCGCCAGCTTCGGCCGGGCATTGGTCGACCGCGCCGCGCTGGATGCGCTGCTGAAGCTGCACGGGATCTCGGTCTTCGCCGGCATGCGGGCGAATATCGGCGGCATGGCGCCGCATGCGGTGGCGCCCGACCTGGCGGGCCTCGATGTCGCGGCGCTGCTGGCCGGGCTGCGGCCGGCGCGCCGCATCCATGCCCGGCATACGGTCGGGCTGCTCGACCCGATCACCGCGGCGGACCAGACGGCGCGGCTGGGCGACGGGCTGCCGGAGACGCTGGAGGAGGTGGCCGCCACCTATCACCACCGCTACTGGAAGCTGAAGGTCTCCGGTCGGGTGGAGGCGGATCTCGACCGGCTCTGCCGCATCGCCGCGGTGCTGGACCGGCTGCACCTCTATCACGCGACCCTCGACGGCAACGAGCAATATGCCGATGCCGAAGGCGCCGCCGCGCTGTGGCGCGCCATGGAGGCGGAGCCGCGGCTGGCGAGGCTCCGCGCCTCCATCCTCTTCATCGAGCAGCCGGTCGCGCGCGCCCGCGCCCTCGAGACCGGGATGGCGGCGCTGGCCGCGGCGCGGCCGGTGATCATCGACGAGAGCGACGGCCCGCTGGACGCCTTCGTCCAGGCCCGGGCGCTCGGCTATGCCGGGGTCTCCAGCAAATCCTGCAAGGGCCTCTGGCGCAGCCTGATCAACCTGGCGCGCTGCCGGGCCTGGAATGCCGCGGGCGGGCAGCATTTCCTCTCCGGCGAGGATCTGACGACGCTGGCCGGCGTCTCGGTGCAGCAGGACCTGGCGCTGGTCGCGCTGCTCGGCCTCGCGCATGTCGAGCGCAACGGCCACCATTTCATCGACGGCTTCGCGGGGCGGCCGAAGGCCGAGGCGGTGCGCTTCCTGGAGGCGCATCCGGACCTCTACGCCGACACGCCGCGCGGGCCGCGGCTGCGCCTCCGCGAGGGGCTGCTGGAGCTCGGCTCGCTCGACGTGCCGGGGCTCGGGGCGCGCGAGGAGCCGGATTACCGCGCCATGGAGGCGATGCCGCCGGCCGCCTGGCCGCCAGCCTGACGCGGCGCGCCGCCGGCGACACGTTCCTCGGGCGTCGCCGCCACCCCGCGCTCGCGCAGCCAGCGGGAGAGCCCCGGCGAGGCGGTGAGCACGCAGAAGGGGATCGCCAGCAGCAGCCCGCCGGCGAAGGGCAGGACCCAGGGCAACGCCGCCGGCGCGACGCCGGCGAGCAGCCCGAAGACCGCGAGCCCGAAGCCGGTATGCGGCCAGAGCAGCCGCGCCGCATCCGCCCAGGCGACGCCGTGATCGGCCCGGTTCTGCGGCGCCCAGCCCCGCGACCGCCGGCCGAAGGGCAGCGCCACCAGGAAGATCGCCTTGTTGAGGATGGAGACCGGGTCGAGCAGCGTGGTGAAGGCGAGTTCCGCCGCGGCGCCGCGCAGGAAGGCGGCGCGGCCGCCATAGCGCGCGGCATGGGCCGGGCGCAGCAGCACCTCGGCATAGCCCGCGAGCTTCGGCGCGTGCAGCATGGCCCAGACGGCGGCCATCAGGGCCAGCAGCGCGCCCGCCGGCGTCGCCGCGGCGCCGCCCGTCGCGGCGTTCAGCGTGGCGAAGAGGAGCACGCCGACCCAGAGCGGCGCCGCCAGGAAGAGCAGGATCGCCTGTACGAGCTGCCAGCGCCCCATGGCGCTCTGCCCGGGCAGGAAGAGCAGGTCCCAGTACTGCATGTTGCCCGCCGCCCAGCGCAGGTCGCGCGCCATGAACTCCGGCAGGGCGGGAGGATTGCCCTCCATGCTGCCCTCCTCCAGCGGCAGGCAGCAGACCTTCCAGCCGGCGGCGTGCAGCCGCACCGCCTCCACCTGGTCGTGGCTGAGGATCGGGCTGCCATCGGCCAGCGCCTCCAGCCGGCAATGCTGCCGGAAAGGGGCGATGCGGAGGAGCGCGTTGTGCCCCCAATAGGGGCCGTCCGGCCCCTGCCACCAGGCCTGGCCGGTGGCCCAGCTCCGCATCCCGGCGCGCATGCCGAACTGGAACAGGCGCGGGAAGGCGGCACGCGCCGGCCGGCCGACGATGAGGTGCTGCAGGATGGCGATGCGCGGGTCGGCCTCCAGGCAGGCGACGAGGCGCAGCACCGCCGCGGCCGACATCTCGCTGTCGGCGTCGAGGCAGAGCAGGAACCCCTCCCCCGCCAGGTGGTGGTCGAGGAAGTCCATGAGGTTGCCGGCCTTGTAGCCGGCATTGGCGGCGCGGCGGCGGTAGCGCACGGCGATGCCGCCCGCCCGCGCGGCGCCGAAGGCCTCGATCGCCGCCGCCTCGGTCGCCGCCGGCCCGTCCCCCTCGGTGTCGGAGAGGAACCAGAGGGTGAAGTGATCCGCGGCGCCCGCCGCCTCCAGCCCCTCCAGCAACCGGCCGAGCGGCGGCAGGACCTGCGCCATGTCCTCGTTGCGGATGCAGACGGCGATGGCGGTGCGCGCCGCCGGCAGCCCGGGCCGCAGATGCCGCAGCGCCGGCAGCACCGCGGCGGCCGGGTCCGGCGTCCCGAGCCGCAGGGCGAGGCCGACCAGGGCATTGCCGGCGCAGAGCGCGGTCCAGGGCGCGGTGCCGGCGAAGGCGAGCAGCAGAAGCCATTCCCAGGCGCTCCACCCCCCCGGGGCGAGCACCGCCGCCGCGAGACGGAACTGCAGCGCGGTCAGGCCGAGCACGAGCAGGGCGAAGCCCAGGCGCCGCAACGCCAGGGACCGGGGCATGGACGGATGGGTCACGGCGCGACCCTGGCAGCGCAGCATGGCGAAATTGCGCTGCCGCGTCGGCGGGCTTGCCGCTGGCCGCCCCGCATGCCCTGATCGGGCCCGGCCGGCGGCACCGCCATCCGGCCCGGGAGGTGAAAGCCATGCAGCGTCGCCTGCTCCTCGCGGCCACGCTCGCCGCGCCACGCCTGGCCCAGGCCCAGACCCCGGCGGCCTGGCCCGGCGACAGGCCGGTCGAGGTCATCGTGCCCTTCCCGCCCGGCGGCGGCGTCGACATCATGACCCGCCTCGTCATGCCGCTGGTCGCCGCCCGCATCCCCGGCATGACGGCGGTGGTGAGCAACCGGCCCGGCGCCGCCTCGCAGATCGGCCTCGAGGCGGTGTTCAACGCGGCGCCGGACGGCTACACGCTCGGCGCCACCTCGACCCCGGCGCACAGCGCCATCCCGATCGAGCGGCCGGCGCGCTACCGGGCGCTCGACTTCACCTTCCTCGCCAATATCGTCGAGGACCCCAACTGCTTCTACGTGCGGTCGGAGAGCCCGTTGCGGAGCCTCGCCGATCTCGTCGCCGCGGCGCGGGCGCGGCCGGGCGGGCTCGACTACGGCACCACCGGGGTCGGCAGCGACGACCACATCACCATGCTGGCCTTCGAGGCGCTGGCCAGCATCCCGCCGCTCATCCACGTGCCCTTCGCCGGCGTCGCGCCGCTGCTGCCGCAGCTGCTCGGCGGGCATCTGGCGATGGGGGTGGGCAATACCTCCGATCTCGCCACCCTGAGCCAGGAAGGCCGGATGCGCGGCCTGGCGGTGGCGAGCGCCGGCCGCATCGCCGAGCTGCCGGCGCTGCCGACCTTCCGCGAGCTCGGCTACGACATCGTCGCCGCCGCGGCGCGCGGCATCGTCGCCCCGCCCGGCCTGCCGCCGGCGATCGCGGCGCGGCTGGAGGCGGCCTTCCGCGGCGCCCTCGCCGATGGCGAGTTCCGGCGCGAGGCGGCCCGCCAGCACATGCCGCTGCGGCCGCTGATCGGCGCCGACTACCAGCGCATGGCGACGCAGGTGGACGAGCAGCTGCACGCCCTCTGGAAGCTCCGCCCCTGGCGGGCGTGACGCCTCCCGTTGCCCTGCCGCGGCTTCGCCGCGGCAGGCTGTGACGGATCCTGGGCCCGCCGCGAACACGGGGCCCCAGCCGCGTCGCGCAGCGACGTCGCGGGGAGGTCAGAGCCAGCGCCGCTCGCTGGTGAACTCGATGTTCAGCCAGTGGCTGGGCGGCCTGGCCTCCAGCGCGGCGGCGATCTCCCCCCGGATGCCGTCGAAGTAGCCGAGCGGCCGCGATCCCAGCTCGGGCCCGGCGAGGAAGGTGATGTCGACGAAGCGGGCGCGGCCGGTCTTGGCGACGTAGCTGGTGAAGTCGTGGAAGCCGTGGCGCTCGGCGATGCCCTGCGCGATCGCCCGCACCCGCTCGTCGAGGTCGCTCGGCGCGATCTCCAGGATGTCCTTCCCGGCGCGCCAGCAGGCCGCCAGCGGCACCGGCAGGAGCAGGAGCGCCATGACGGCGAGGATGGCGGGGTCGAGATAGGGGATGAGGCCGGCCCATTCCGTGCCATGCAGCGCCAGGCCGAGGCCGAAGCTGAGGCCGAGCCCGATGCTGAGCAGGCCGGAGATCAGCCAGGCGCGGGCATCGAGGGCGATCAGATCGGAGCCGAGGCGGCGGGCCTGGCGGCGCATCGCCAGCCAGAGGGAGAACTCCGCCAGCCCCGCCCCCACCACGTAGAGCAGCCCGGGGCCGAAATCCGTGCCACGGCCGGCGCGGAACAGGTCGTTCAGCGCGCCGAGGAAGGCATAGCCGCAGGAGAGCGCCAGCACGACGCTGTTCAGCAGCACCAGCATCGGCTCCAGATGCCAGAAGCCGAACTGGAAATGCCGCGAGCTGCCGCGGCTGAGCAGCACCGAGACGCCGAGGGCGAGCGCGGTCATCGCCGCGTCGATCAGCGAATAGAGGCCATCGAACAGGATGGAGCTGGAATTGGCGAAAAGGCCGCAGGCGATGCCGATGGCCGCGAGGATCGTGGTGATCCCGATCGACCAGGCCAGGACGCGCTGCTCCCGCCGGTTGTCATCGATTTGCAAGATTCCACCTGCAATCCGTCTGCCGTCCGGCCCCTTACCGCAGCCAGGCGGGGCCGGGAACCCGGGCTGGCCGCGTCGTCCGGCCTGGCCGCTGCCGCTTGCCGGGCCGCGCCGGCCATGCCCTGATGCGGGCAATCGTTCTGGGGGAAGCAGCCATGCAGGAAGCGGACTACGTCATCCTCGGCGGCGGCTCGGCCGGCTGCGTGCTGGCCGCGCGGCTGTCGGAGGACCCGGACACGAAGGTGGCGCTGCTCGAGGCCGGGCCCTGGGACAAGAACCCCTGGATCCACATCCCGATGGGCTTCGCCCGGCTCTACGTCACCCGGAAATACGACTGGAACTACCAGACCGAGGACGAGCCGGAGCTGAACGGCCGCAGCGTCTACTGGCCGCGCGGGCGGGTCATCGGCGGCTCGGGCAGCGTCAACGGCCTCGTCTTCCTGCGCGGCTCGCCGCGCGACTACGACCGCTGGGCGCAGCTCGGCGCCCGCGGCTGGAGCTACGAGGACTGCCTGCCGGCCTTCCGCAAGCTGGAGAATTTCCGCGGCCCGGAGAGCCCCTATCGCGGCCGCGGCGGGCCGATGCAGATCGCCGAGGTGCCGCATCCGACCATCGGCTGCCAGGCCTGCGTCGAGACCTGCGAGACGCTCGGCTTCCCGCGCAACCCGGACAACAACGGCGAATGGTTCGAGGGCGTCGCGCCGAACCAGCTCAACGTCCATAACGGCCGGCGCTGGAGCCCGGCGATCGCCTATCTGCGCCCGGCGCTCGGCCGGCCGAACCTGCGCGTCGAGACCGAGCGGCTGGGCCTGCGCCTCACCTTCGAGGGCCGGCGCTGCACCGGCGTCGTCGTCCGCACCGCCGATGGGCGGGAGGAGAGCTGGCGGGCGCGGCGGGAGGTGATCGTCTCCGCCGGCGCCATCGAGAGCCCGAAGCTGCTGATGCTGTCGGGCATCGGCGACGGCGCGGCGCTGCAGGGGCTCGGCATCGAGACCCGGGTGCATGCGCCGGAGGTCGGCCAGAACCTGCAGGACCATTTCATGGTCCGCTTCGCCTTCCGCACCAAGCCCGCCGACACGCTGAACGAGACGCTGGCCAACCCGATCAAGACGGCGCGGATGGGCCTCGACTGGGCGTTGCGGCATCGCGGCCACATGACCATCGGCGCCTCCGAGGCCAGCCTCTTCGCCCGGGTCCTGCCCGGCTCGGAGGAGGCCGAGGTGCAGTTCCAATTCGTCAATTTCAGCCTCGACACGACGAATCAGGCGCTCTCGGCGAGCAAGCTGGCGAAGCATCCGGGCTTCACCTTCAATTTCTGCCAGTGCCGCCCGGACAGCCGCGGCACGCTGACGCTGCGCTCGCCGCGGGTCGAGGACAAGCCGCGCATCCTGGCCAACTACCTGACGGCGCCGACCGATGTGCGGGTGATGCTGGAGGCGGCGAAGCTGGCGCGGCGGATCGCGGTGACCGCGCCCTTCGCCAGCCTGGTGGAGGAGGAGCTCTCGCCCGGGCCGAAGACCCAGACCGACGAGGATTTCCTCGCCTATCTCCGCAGCACCGGCACCACCGTCTACCATCCCTGCGGCACCAACCGGATGGGCACCGACGACCGTGCGGTGGTCGATCCGGAGCTCCGGGTGCGCGGCGTCGAGGGGCTGCGGGTCTGCGACGCCTCGGTCTTCCCGCTCGTCCCCTCCTCCAACATCCACCCCGCCGTGCTGATGACGGCGGAACGGGGCGCGGAGATCATCCAGGCCGCGGCCCGCGGCGGCGCCCGCGCGGCGGCCTGATCATTCCCCGCGGAGCCGCGAAGCGGCTTCGTGGGGACCCCGTGATTCGCCCTCAGCCCCGGGGTGCGGCAGAGCCTTCCGCGGAGGGGCAACGGGTGGCGCCGGGCCGCTAGGGCGCCTCCCCTGAACACCGGTTCATGGGAAGCGCCCTGGACTATTGTTGTCAGAGCATCTTCACCCGATCAGGCGAGTCCACCTGATCGGGATCTGCTGTGGGAGCCCGTTCGCGGCACCACCGATGGGGCACCGGCAGCGGCCGCCGATATGTGCCGGAATTAGCGCGGCGCCGGCCGCGCGCCCGCGTCCCGCCCCGGCAGGAGCCGCGCCATCGCCAGGCAGCCGAGCGCCGGGCCGATGGCCAGGCTGGCGAAGGCGGCGCCCCAGCCGAAGCGCGCCGCCAGCAGCGGCATCAGGTGGATCGCCGGCAGGGTGAGGGCGAAGCCGAGGCAGGTCTGCACCGTCAGCATCGTCCCGGCGAGGCCGGGCGGCGCGTATTCCGCGACGCTGGCCGAGAACTGCGCCGAATCCGCGATCACCGCCGCCCCCCAGACCAGGCAGAGCGCCAGCGTCAGCCATGGCGCGAGGCCGAAGGCCGGGCCGGCCAGCAGGCAGCAGGCGCCGCTGATCGTCATCGCCCCGATGGTCAGCCGCGCCTTGCCGATGCGGTCGGCCAGCACCCCGCCGAGGACGCAGCCGAGCGCGCCCACCGCCATGACGGCGAAGGTGGCGAGCGCCGCGAGGCCCGGGCCGGCGCCACGCCCCGAGGCGGCGAAGCTCGCCGCCAGATAGGCGCCGATCCAGGCCCACATGGCATAGAGCTCCCACATATGCCCGAGATAGCCGAGGGTCGCGAGCCGGGTGCCGCGGGTGCGGAAGAGCAGCAGGGCGAGGCCGGGCCGGAAGCGCGGCGCCGGCGCGTGGCCGGGCCCGAGCCTGGTTGCCAGGATCAGCGCCGCCGCCGCCAGCGCCCCCGCTGAGGCGGCGCCCACCGTCACCCGCCAGTCCAGGCCGCCGAAGGCGTTGATCAGGTGCGGCGAGCCGGAGCCGAGCGTCAGCCCGCCGACCAGCAGCCCGACCACCAGCCCGGCATCGGCGCGGCTCGCCCAGCCCGTCGCCAGCTTCATGCCGACCGGATAGATGCAGGCGAGGGCGAGGCCGGTCACGCCGCGGGCCAGGATCACCCCCGGCGCGCCGACCGGCAGCACCAGGATGGCGGCATTCGCCACCGCGCCGAGCAGCGCCGCCGCGGCGATCAGCCGCCGCGGGTCGAGCCGGTCCGGCAGGGCGAGGGCGGCGCTGCCGAGCGTGCCGAGCACGAAGCCGAGCTGCACCGCGCCGGTCAGCCAGGCGAGGAAGCCGGGCGGCAGCGCCGCCTCCCGCGCCATGGCCGGCCCGGCGGCGGTGCCGGAGAACCACAGCGCCAGGGCGAGCACCTGGGCCAGGGTGATGAGGAGGAGGTTGCCCGGCTTGCCCGCCCGCATCCCTGGAGCATCTCCCGTTCACCCAGCTTCGCGGCAAATGCCCTAGCAGTTTGCTTCCAGAGCATCTTCAGCCGATCAGGCGCGTCAGCCTGATCGGGACCTGCCCTAATCGACCGTGGCGCCGGAGGCCTTCACCACCGGGGCCCATTTGGCGACCTCGGCCTGCATGAAGGCATCGAAGGCGGCGGGGCCGAGCGGCGTCGGCTCGGCGCCGAACTCGCGGTAGCGCTGCGCCAGCCCGGGATCCTGCAGCGCCGAGACCAGCTCGGCGCCGAGGCGCTCGACGATCGGCCGCGGCGTCGCCGCCGGGGCGGCGATGCCGTACCAGGAGGCGACGTCGAACTCCGGCACGCCGGACTCCTGCAGCGAGGGCAGCTCCGGCATGGTCGGGGCGCGCGCGGCGGTGCTGACGGCGAGCGCCCGCAGCATGCCGGCCAGCACCTGCTGCCGGCTCGCCGGCGCGTTGTCGATGGCGAAGAGCACCTCGCCGTTCATCACCGCGGCCATGGAGGGGGCGGTGCCGCGATAGGGCACATGCGTCACCTCGACGCCGGTGCGGAGCCCCAGCAGCACGCCCGAGAGATGCGAGGAGGTGCCGGTGCCGGCGGAGGCGAAGGTGGCCTTGGCCGGATTGGCGCGGAGGAAGGCGATGAACTCGGCGACCGATGTGATCGGGCTGTCGCCCTTGACGATCAGCACGTTCGGCATGGCGGCGAGCTTGGCGACGCCCGGCAGGTCCTTCAGCGGGTCGAAGGAGAGGCGGCGATAGAGGCTCGGCCCGATGCCGTGCGAGGCGATGTGGTTGATGTAGAAATTGTAGCCGTCCGCCGGCGCGCGGGCGACGGTCTCGGCCCCCACCATGCCGCCCGCGCCCGGCCGGGGGTCGAGCACCAGGGCCTGGCCGAGCCGCTCCCGCAGCCGGTTCTCCAGGATGCGGACGAGGATGTCGGAGACGCCGCCGGCCGAGCCGCCGATCACGAAGCGGATCGGCCGCTCCGGCCAGCCCTCTGCGCCCTTGTCCGTGCCCTGGGCGAGGGCGGCCGAGGCCGGCAGCATGGCGGCGAGGGTCGCGCGGCGGGTGGTCCGAACTGGCATGGCGTCTCCTTCCCGGCGGCCGGCCTCTCCCGGGCCGGACCAGCCGCCGATGCTATCGCGGATCGGCCGGCATTTCGATGCCCCGCCGCCGGCGCCCGGCGCCCGGCGCCCGTGGCCGCGGCCCGGGCGGCGTTGACGCGGCTCCGGGCCGGACGGAAGCTGCCGGCAAACGGAGAATGGAAACGGCCATGCGCCAGATGCACCTCGTCGGCTTCCTGCAGGCGCAGAACTGCACCACCCTCGCCAGCTCCTGGCGGCACCCCGACAGCCGCACGGATTTCCTGACCGCCGATTATTTCCAGGAGATCGCGCGCATCCTGGAGGCGGGGAAATTCGATCTCGGCTTCTTCGACGACCGGCTCTCGATGCCCGACCGCTTCGGCTCGGACCATGTGCACACCATCGAGCACGGCATCCGCTGCGTGAAGCTCGACCCGGTGGTGACGCTGACCATGATGGGCGCGGTGACCTCGCGGCTCGGCCTCGGCTCCACCGCCTCGACCACCTATTACGAGCCCTTCCACGTCGCCCGCGCCTTCCAGACGCTGGACCTGATGAGCAACGGCCGCGCCGCCTGGAACGTCGTCACCTCGCTCAACGACGGCGAGGCGGCGAATATGGGCCATGACGAGATGATGGCGCACGACCTGCGCTACGACCGCGCCGACGAGTTCGTCGAGGTGGTGCTCGGCCATTGGGATGCCTGGGAGGACGACGCCCTCATCCTCGACAAGACCACGGGCCGCTTCGGCGACGGGCACAAGGTGCACCGGCTGGACTATCGCGGGACCTATCTCCGCTCGCGCGGCCCCTTCACCGTGCCGCGCACGCCGCAGGGCCGGCCGGTGCTGATCCAGGCCGGCAGCAGCGGCCGCGGCAAGCGTTTCTCCGCCCGCTGGGCCGAGCTGGTCTTCGTCGCCTATCACGACGTCGCCTCGGGCCGGGAGGACTATGCCGAGTTCAAGGCGATGGTCGCCGCCGAGGGGCGCGACCCGGATGCGGTGAAGGTCGCGACCCTCTGCTACCCGATCTGCGCCGCCACCAGGGCCGAGGCGGAGGACAAGGCGGCGCTGATCGCCAAGCTGCCGCTCGAGATCGACGCGCTCTCGCTGCTCTCGGAGGCGCTGAATTTCGACTTCGCCTCGAAGGGCATGGACGAGCCCTTCACCGATGCGGAGATGGCCGGCATCCAGGGGCTGCAGGCGATCCGCGACCGCGTGGTGAAGGCGACCGGCAAGAAGAACCCGACGGTGCGCGACTTCATCGTGGGCAGCGGCCGCGGCAAGCCGCCGATGAACATGGTGGGCGGCCCGAAGGAGGTCGCCGACATCTTCGAGGAATGGTTCACCGCCCGCGCCTGCGACGGCTTCGTCCTCGGCGCCTGCGTGGTGCCCGGCAGCTACGCCGATTTCGTCCGCCACGTGGTGCCGGAGCTGCAGCGCCGCGGCCTGTTCCGCAAGGACTATGCCGGCCCGACGCTGCGCGACCATCTCGGCCTGCGGCGGGCGGAGCGCGGCGACTGGCGGCCGCGGCTGGCCGCCGAATAGGCGGCCCGCCTCCCGGGCGCGGCCCGGCGGGCTGGCTCACATGCGCCGGTGCAGCCCCCCGGGCGCGCTCCGGTCCAGGCCGCGCGCCAGCTCCGCCACCCCGGCCAGGGAGAGCAGATGCGCGTGGATGGCCTCGAGCCAGCCATGGGCGCGCAGGCCGAGGAATGCCTCGGCCGGCAGCGCGGCAAGGCCGGGACGGTCGACGGCGAAGAACCCGTCGATGCGAAGCGGCCCGCCCGGCCGCGACACCTGCAGCATGGCCGGCTTGAGCAGGCCGAGCTGGTGCAGCCGCTCCGTCATGGCGCGGGTGCGCAGGCTGCCCTCCTCGACGGCGCGCGCGAAGCCGAGCACGTGCCGCAGCTGCGGCGTCGGCTGGCCGGCGGCGTCGAAGAGCGGGGCGCCCTCCGTCTCGCTCAGCTGCGGCGCCCGCGGCTCGACGCACAGCACCCGTTCCTCGGTCTCGGGCCCGGTGCGGACCAGGAGGAAGGGGAAGCGGCGCAGATAGGCCGGCACATAGGCGCCGGGCCGCCACTGGCCCGCCGCGGTGACGAAGACGCTGCGCCCGGGGACGAGGCCGGTCAGCGCCACCGGCAGATGCGGCGGCTGGGCGGCGAAGACGATCGGCAAGCTGCGCGCCGCGACCGGGAATTCCTCGGCCATCAGGGGGATGGCGCTGGCGCCGGCGGCGAAGGCGTAGCCGGCCTCCCGCACCCGCAGCCGGGCATGGCGCTCCGGCGCCAGGACCTCGAGGCTGCGGTAGAGGATCGGCAGGGAGGGCGCCGCCGCGCCGGCGCCGTTCGTGGCACCGGACTTGGCGCCGTTCACCGGCGGCCGGGATTCGGGCATGGGCGGGCTCCTTCGCGCCCTGCCGGCCTTACGGCCCCCCTCGCCCCTTCGGCAAGCCGCGGCAAGGGCCTGGCGGCACGCCCGGGCGACCTGTCTCCGTCGCCCTGGCGCGCGGCGCGGCCGCTCGGCCGGGGATCACCCAAGGACCAGGCGCAACACCTGCGCCACCAGGACCACGGCCAGCAGCACCAGGATGATCCGCTGCAGGGTTCCGGGCGATGGCATGCGTGCGGTCCGTCCTTCCGGCCTAGAGCAGATCCCGATCCGGTGGGCTCACCTGATCGGGGGAAGCGCCTAGCCCCGGCGGGGCCGCGCCTGGCGCGCCACGACCGCCCGCAGCAGCTCCTTGATCCCCACTGCCTCGGCTTCCGGATGGCGGGCGAGGACCTCCGTCTCGTGCAGCTTGGCGGCCTGGACGAGGTCTGTCGCCATCATTTCTCCGCGCGCGGTCAGCGCCACCCGCACCACGCGGCGGTCCCGCGTATCCTGGGTGCGCTTCACCAGCCCGTCCCGCACCATGCGATCCAGCAGCTTGGTCATGGTCGGCTGCTGCAGGAGGCAGGTCTCGGCGAGGCCGGTCACCGTCTCGCCGGAGCTGCCGACGAGGCTGGCCAGCACGCGCCAGACCGGCACGCTGATGCCGCGCCGCCGCAGCAGCTCGTGGAATTCGGTGGAGATCAGGTGCGAGGTGCGGGCCAGGAGATAGAGCAGATAATCATCGATGAAGCGGCCGGGGGGTGGGTTGGCGAGCGATTGAGACATATCGATCACGTTCCAACAAAAGAGACATTTTCGATATGATACGCTGTCTCAATCAAAGATGCCTGCAAAATAGTACGATCAGGCGACGAATGCATTTTCATGCTAACCCGTCCTGCCATCCCTGCATGGAGTGAGGGGGAACCGATGCTGAGCGACCGCCTGGAAGCACCCTGGATCGAGGCCTTCGAAACCGTGCTGCGCCAGTGCCGCGCCGAGGCGGGAATGCCCGTCTGTCTCCTTTCCGAGAGCCAGTCTCGCGGCCTGAACGTCGCCCTGGCCGAGCTGGCGGCGTTGCGACTCGGCTGCCGGCCCTTCCAGGTCGTGATGCCGAGCCCGCCCCAGACGGCGCCGGTGCCCGTCCGCTCGACCGGCGCCTCGCGGGCGCTGCAAGGGCATCCCGCGGCGCTGGCAGCATTGCGATCCTCTCCCCTCATCCTGGACCTCACGCTGGAGGGCCTGCTGCACGCCCCGGAGCTCGGGGACATCCTCCGGGCCGGCAGCCGGGTCCTCATGGTCTCGAACGAGCATCCCGAGGCCCTGGCCCGGCTGGTGCCCCGCCCGGAGGACGAAGCCCCGGTCAAGACTGCGGTGAAGCACGCCCGCAGATCGAAACGCATGACGGTCGTCTCCGCAGCAGGCACGGATCTCACGATTTCGATGGAAGGGGCGGTGACGGCCGGGGTCTGGGGCTGGACCGACCGCCCCGGCACGGTCGCGCACTGGCCCGGCGGCGTGGTGGTGTCCTTCCCACGGGCCGGCAGCGTCGAGGGCGTGCTCGTCCTCGATGCCGGCGACGCCAACCTCACCTTCAAGCGCTACCTGGAGCGCCCGGTGCGCCTCACCCTGCGGGAGGATCACATCGTTTCGATCGAAGGCGAGGGCACGGATGCCGAGCTCATGCGCCGCTATCTCGCCGCCTGGGACGACCGCGCCGCCTATGCCGTCTCGCATGTCGGCTGGGGCCTCAACCCCCGCGCGCGCTACGAGGCGCTGGCCATGTATGACCGGCGCGATACCAACGGCACCGAGTTGCGGGCCTTCGCCGGCAATTTCCTGTTCTCCACCGGCGCCAACGAATTCGCCGGACGCTACACCGAGGGGCATTTCGACATCCCGGTGCGCAACTGCACCATCGCGCTCGACGGCGAGCCGGTGGTGATCGAGGGAAGGCTGGTCGCATGAGCCCCGACACCCACACCCCCGCCGCCATGCCCCCCATGATCCTGCTGCACGGCATCGGCGGCGCGAGCTGGAGCGCCCTGCGCCAGGCCCTCGCGCCCGACCCCGTGCTGGACTGGCCCCTGCCCGGCTATGCCGGCAGCGAGCCCCTGCCCGAGACCAGCTTCGCCGCCCTCTCCGCCGCCCTGCTGGCGCGGCTGGACCGCGAGGGCATCGCCCGCACCGACCTCCTCGGCCATTCCATCGGCGGCATGCTGGCGCTCGACTTCGCGCTCCGCTTCCCCGGGCGCGTCCGCGGCCTGGTCCTCTATGCCACCACGCCGGCCTTCGGGGGCAAGGACCCGGCCTTCGCCGAGACCTTCCTCGCCGAGCGGCTGGCCCCGCTCGATGCCGGGCAGGACATGGCGCAGCTCGCCGAGGAGAGCATCCGGCCCATGCTCCGCCCCGGCACGCCGGAGGCCGCGGTGCGGGAGGCGGTGGCGGCCCTGGCGGCGACGCCGGAAGCGGCCTATCGCGCGACGGTCCGCTGCCTCACCACCTTCAACCGCCGCGACGAGCTGCCGCGCCTCGCCATGCCGGTGCTGCTGATCGCCGGCGAGGCCGACCCGCTGGCGCCGCCGAAGACCATGGCCCGGATGCAGGCGGCGATCCCGGATGCGCGGCTGGCGGTGCTGCCCGGCTGCGGGCATTTCGCGCATCTCGAGGATCCCGCGGGGTTCGTCGCCGCGCTGCGCGACTTCCGCCAGGGCCTGGCGCCGGCATGAGCGGGGCGGCGGGGCGCGACGCGCCGATCTTCGACCCCGCAGCCTTCCGCCTGACGGCGGAGGAGGCGGCGCTGGCGGCCAGGGTGCGGGAATTCGGCCAGGCGGTGCTGGCGCCGCGCGCCGCGCGCTGGGACCGGGAGGCGAGCTTCCCGACCGAGAATTACCGCGACATGCATGCGAACGGGCTGCTCGGCATCGGCATCCCGGTGGCGGAAGGCGGGCTCGGCGCCGGCTTCCGCGCCTATTGCCTCGCCGCCGCCGAGATGGGCCGCTATTGCGGCGCCACGGCGCTGACCTGGAACATGCATGTCTGCAGCACGCTCTGGACCGGCGCGCTGACCGAGGACCTGGAGATGGCGCCGGCGCTGCGGGCCGAGCACCGCCGCCGCCGCGCCCGCCACTATGCGCGCATCCTGCGGGACGGCGCGGTCTATGCGCAGCCCTTCTCCGAGGGCGGCGCGGCGGCGGCGGGGGGCGTCGCCTTCGGCACCACGGCGCGGCGGGTGCCGGGCGGCTTCCTGGTCAGCGGCCGCAAGATCTTCGCCAGCCTCGCCGGCCATGCCGATTACTACGGCATCCTCTGCACCGAGACGCACGAGGGCGAGGCGCGCCTGTCGCGCCGCGACACGCTCTACCTCGCCGTGCCGCGCGATGCGCCCGGCGTCAGCGTGCAGGGGGAGTGGGACCCGCTCGGCATGCGCGGCACCGTCTCGCGCAACCTGCTCTTCCAGGATGTCTTCGTCGAGGAGGAGGCGGCGCTGATGCCGCCCGGCCTCTACTTCCAGGCGGCGAGCCGCTGGCCGCACATGTTCATGACCCTCTCGCCCACCTATATGGGCCTCGCCCAGGCGGCCTACGACTTCACCGTGGCCTATCTCCGCGGCGAGTGGCCCAATATGGGAGGAGGGGGCATGCCGCCGGTGAAGCGGCGCATGTACCCGACCAAGCAGGTCGCCGTGGCCGAGATGCGGGTGATGCTGGAGCAGACCAAGGCGCTCTGGTTCCAGGCGGTGGGCGAGGCGCGGGCCGATCCGGGCAAGGAGAGCATGCTCCGCGCCTGGGCGGCGCAGCATACGGTGATGGAGAATGCCGCGGCGCTGGCGGCCAAGGCGGTGCGCACCTGCGGCGGCCAGGCGATGCTGAAGTCGCTGCCCCTCGAACGCCTCTACCGCGATGCCCGCTGCGGCTCGCTCATGCTGCCCTGGACCGCCGAGCTCTGCATCGACCGCATCGGCCGCGAGGCGCTCTACGAGAAGGGCGAGACGGATGATTGAGGCCGAGCGCAGACCGGTTTCACCGTCCTGCCCGTCAGACGCCGGGCGCACCCCCCCGGTTTGCCCGGCTGCGCGCCACGGGGCGCGGCGCCCGCTCGGGCGCTCGGCCCCGCGGGCCGCGGGTCGGGCCGTCCCGCGCCGGGTCTGAGCAGCGCCGATGCGGCTCAGCCTCGAATCCCAGGCCCGGCGGACGCCGGAGGCGATGGCGCTGCGGACGCCGACGGAAGCCCTCACCTATGCCGCGCTGCAGGCGCGGATCGAGGCCATGGCGGCGATGCTGGCTGCCGAAGGGGTCGGCGCCGGCGACCGCGTCGCCTTCCTCGGCCAGAACCATCCGGCGCAGCTCGTCCTGCTCTTCGCCTGCGCCCGGCTCGGCGCCCTGCAGGTGCCGCTGAACTGGCGCCTGGCGACGCCCGAGCTGCGCTTCATCCTGGAGGATAGCGGCGCGCGGCGGCTGCTGGCGACGCGGGAGATGCAGGCGGCGGCCGCCGCCGCCCTGCCCGCGGACTGCCGCCTGCTGGAGGCCGAGGCGCTGCCGCCCCCGGCCGCGCCGCCGCCGGCGGCGGGCGGCGCCGAGGACCCGGTGCTGCTGGTCTATACCTCCGGCACCACCGGCCGGCCGAAGGGCGCGATCCTCGACCAGCGCGCCCTGGTCTTCAACGCGCTGAACGCGCAGCGCTGCTTCGCCCTCACCGCCGCCGACCGGGTGCTGACGGTGCTGCCGCTGTTCCATGTCGGCGGCCTCAACATCCAGACCACGCCGGCGCTGCTCGCCGGCGCCGAGGTGCTGCTGCCGCCGCGCTTCATGCCGGAGGGGTTCTTCGCCGAGGTCGCGGCGGCGCGGCCGAGCCTGACCCTGCTGGTGCCCTCGGTGATGCAGGCGCTGGTCGCGCATCCCGGCTGGGCGGCGGCCGACCTCGCCTCGCTCCGCGCCATCGGGGCCGGCTCCTCGGATGTGCCGCTGCCGCTGATCGAGGCCTTCCATGCCCGCGGCATCCCGGTGCAGCAGGTCTATGGCGCCACCGAGACCAGCCCCATCGCCATCTGCCAGAGCCGCGCCGCCGCCCTCGCCGCGCCGGGCAGCATCGGCCTGCCGGCGCGGCACACCGATGCGCGGGTGGTGGATGCGGCGGGGCGCGAGGTGCCGACGGGCCTGCCGGGCGAGATCCAGCTCCGCGGCCCCAACCTCGCCCGCGGCTACTGGCGGGCGCCGGAGGCGACGGCGGCGGCCTTCCGCGACGGCTGGTTCGCCTCGGGCGATGTCGGCCGCCGCGATGCCGAGGGCCGCTTCTGGTTCACCGACCGGCTGAAGCAGGTGATCATCTCGGGCGGCGAGAACATCTATCCGGCCGAGGTGGAGCGGGTGCTGCGCGGCGCCCCGGGGGTGCGGGAGGGCGCGGTCTGCGGCCGCCCGGACCCGCGCTGGGGCGAGGTGCCGGTGGCGGTGGTGGTGCCCGGCCCGGAATTCGACGCCGCTGCGGTGCTGCGGCATTTCGAGGGCCAGCTCGCCCGCTTCAAGCATCCGCGGGCGGTGGTGACGGTGCCAGCGCTGCCGCGGACGGCGCTCGGCAAGGTGCAGGTCGAGGCGCTGCGGGCGCTGGTCCGCGCGGGGTGAGCGACCGTGCGGCCTGGCTACGGGGCGCGGATCCCGCTCCCGGTGCGGCGGCGCCGCTCTTTCGAACCGGTCTCCCTCGAGGCGGGAGGGGTCGGTCCTACTCGCAACCGCCGCCACCCCCACCGCCGTCGCATCCCCCCCCCCCCGCCGCCATCGCCGCCGCCAAGGATGAAGCCGTCCTGGGTGGCCCGGCGACGGGCGGCGCGGACCCGGGTTCCATCCGCCAGGACGACCTCCTCGCGGCCATCCACGCCGACGACGAGGGCGATGCAGACCGCCACGACCAGCAAGAGGACGATGACGCCAGCCAGGGCAACCATCGGAGCGTACTCCATGCGCTCACGCACAATGGGCGAAGGCGCGACGGAGTTCCTGCCGCTGCGGCGCGGATCGCGAAGGGGCGGGGCGGAAGGGTCGGGGCGGGCCTAGCGGCCCGCCCTTCCCCCCGCGCCCGTCCGGCAGGCCCCGGAGCGAGGCCGGGGCCGCTACCCCACCCGGTTCTGCACCAGCTCCTCCACCACCGAGGGATCGGCGAGGGTGGAGGTGTCGCCGAGGCTCTCCGTCTCGTTCGCCGCGATCTTGCGCAGGATACGGCGCATGATCTTGCCCGAGCGGGTCTTGGGCAGGCCCGGCGCCCACTGGATGGCGTCGGGCGAGGCGATCGGGCCGATCTCCTTGCGCACCCAGGCGACCAGCTCCTTGCGCAGCGCCTCGGAGGGCTCCTCGCCGGTCTTCAGCGTCACGTAGCAGTAGATGCCCTGGCCCTTCAGGTCGTGCGGCATGCCGACCACCGCGGCCTCGGCGACCTTAGCATGGGCCACCAGCGCGCTCTCGATCTCGGCCGTGCCCATGCGGTGGCCGGAGACGTTGATGACGTCGTCCACGCGGCCGGTGATCCAGTAATAGCCATCGGCATCCCGCCGGGCGCCGTCGCCCGTGAAGTACATGCCCTTGAAGGTCGAGAAATAGGTCTGCCCGAAGCGCGCATGGTCGCCGTAGATGGTGCGCATCTGGCCGGGCCAGCTATCGAGCAGCACCAGGTTGCCCTCGGTCGCGCCCTCGAGCACCTGGCCCTCGCCATCGACGATCGCCGGGAAGACGCCCGGCAACGGCAGCGTCGCCGAGCCCGGCTTCTGGTCCACCGCGCCGGGCAGGGGCGAGATCAGGATGCCGCCGGTCTCGGTCTGCCACCAGGTATCGACGATCGGGCAGCGCTCCTCGCCGACGACGCGGTAGTACCAGAGCCAGGCCTCGGGATTGATCGGCTCGCCGACGGAGCCGAGGACGCGCAGGCTCTTGCGGCTGGCCTTCCTCACCGGCGCCTCGCCGTCGCGCATCAGGGCGCGGATCGCCGTCGGCGCGGTGTAGAAAATGTTGACCTGGTGCTTGTCCACCACCTCCCAGAAGCGGGAGACGCTCGGGTAATTCGGCACGCCCTCGAACATCAGCGTGGTCGCGCCGTTCGCCAGCGGGCCGTAGACGATGTAGGTGTGGCCGGTCACCCAGCCGACATCGGCGGTGCACCAGTAGATCTCGCCCGGGTGGTAGTCGAAGACCAGCTCATGCGTGTAGCTGGCCCAGACCATGTAGCCGCCCGTGGTGTGCAGCACGCCCTTCGGCTTCCCGGTCGAGCCCGAGGTGTAGAGGATGAAGAGCGGGTCCTCGGCACCCATCGGCTCCGGCTCGCACGCGGCCGGCTCCTGCGCGGTGATCGCCTCGTACCAGTGGTCGCGGCCCTCCTGCATCGGCACGGCGCCGCCGGTGTTCTTCACCACGATGACGTTGCGGATCGAGGGGCAGCCCCGCAGCGCCTCGTCGGCATTGGTCTTGAGCGGCACGCTGCGGCCGCCACGGCGCCCCTCGTCGGCGGTGATCAGCAGCGCGCATTCGCTGTCCTGGATGCGGCTGGCCAGGCTGTCGGGGGAGAAGCCGCCGAAGACGATGGAATGGATCGCGCCGATGCGGGCGCAGGCGAGCATCGCCACCGCCGCCTCGACGATCATCGGCAGGTAGATGCAGACGCGGTCGCCCTTCGTCACGCCGAGCCTGCGCATGGCATTGGCCAGGCGGCAGACGCGGGCATGCAGGTCCCGGTAGGTGACCTTCGCGTCGCTCTTCGGGTCGTCGCCCTCCCAGATGATGGCCACCTGGTCGCCCCGGCTCGCCAGGTGCCGGTCGAGGCAGGAGACCGAGGCGTTCAGCACGCCGTCCTCGAACCAGCGGATGGTGACGTCGCCGGTGAAATCGACGTTCTTGATCCGGCTGGGCGGCTTGATCCAGGCGACGCGCTCCGCCTCCTTCCGCCAGAAGCCCTCCGGATCCTTTGCCGCCGCTTCCGTCATGGCGCGGTAGCGGTCCTTGTTGACGAGCGCCTTGGCGGCGATCTCCGGCTTCACGGGGATCAGATCGTCAGGCATGCACGGCCTCCCTAGAGTCGATAGACTCGACTGCCAGGGAGATAGGGCACCGGGCCTTGCGCGGCGTCAATGCAACGCAATTCCGGCTTGTAAACCGGCTGTAAGCCGCTGTTGCGGGCACGGAGGGCGGGCTTGCGCCCACCCTCCCCGGCATGGTCCCGGCCGCCCCCCCGGGAAGCGGCGGCGTGCCGCCCGCGGCCGGGGGCCGGATCAGCGGGCGCCGGCCGGCGCGGCCTCGTGCTGCGCAGCGGCGCCCGGCTTCGCCGGCTTCGCGGCGGCATCCGGGGTGGCCGCGCGGGTCGCGCCATGCTGCTCGGCCGGGCGCGGCGCGACGCTGGCGCCGCTGGTGCTGGCCGGGCCGGTGGGCCGGGCGGGCGTGGCCGGACCTGCCGCCTGCGGCGCGGCGGGGCTGGCCGACGGCTTGGTCCCCTGCGTCATCCCCGGGGGCGTCCCTTGCACCGTCCCCTGGGTCGTCCCGTGGGCCGCCCCTTGCGTCGTCCCTTGGGCCACCCCCTGGGTCGCCCCCTGGGCGAAGGCCGGGGCGGCGGCGAGGAGCAGGGCGGTGGCGAGCAGGCTGCGGCGGATGCTGGCGTCGTGCGGCATGGTTGCCTCCTGATGCGGCGCCCGGTGCGAGGATCCGCCCCGGGCACAGGACGCAGCCTCGCCCCGCCGCTTGTCCGCCGCAGGGCCGCATCGGGGCGCCGCCGGGGCAAGGTGTAACGCCCCGCTACAGCCCGGCCGCCGCCGGCACCAGCACCTGCCCCGCGACGATCCGCACCGGCACCGCTTCCAGCGCCTCGCCGATGCAGGGGCCGGAGAGGCAGAGCCCGTCCTCGATGCGGAAGCGCGCGCCATGCACGGCGCAGAGGATCACCTGCTTCCGCGGGTCGAGGAAGCGGTCGGGCAGCGGCTCGAGCGGCAGGCCGACATGCGGGCAGGCATTCACATAGACCCGCACATGCCCGTCCTTGCGCACCGCGAAGAGGCCGACGAAGCCGCCCGGCGGGGCGGGAAAACCCTTGGCGCCGCCCTCGGGGATGTCCTCGACCCGGCAGAGCAGGCGCTCCTCCTCCGGCGGTGTCATGCCTCCCCGCCGAGGCCGTGCCGGGCATGCCACTCGGCGATGCTCTCCTCCGGGTAGCGCTCGTGCCGCCGATCCTTCGGGCCGGCCTCGACCGTCACCCAGGGCGCCTTGAAGGCCAGCATGATATGCGTCGAATCCGGCGGCTCGGGCAGCGGCGTGTCGATCGCCGAGGCGAAGGGATGCACCAGCTCCGGCCAGCGGGCATCGTAGAGCCAGAGGGCGCTGCCGCAGCGGCTGCAGAAATGCCGCTCGGCCGGGCTGCGATGCGCCCGTGCCTCCCCCGGCTCCTTCAGCCGCGCATGGTAGATGGTGATGTGCTGCCGGCCGGTCACGCGCAGGCTGGCCTGGTCGGCGCCGAGGTTGATGGCATAGCCGCCCCCGCCCTGGGTCTTGCGGCAGATGGAGCAATAGCAGCGCTGGTAGGGATAGGGGTGCGGGCTTTCCACCCGGAACCGCACCGCGCCGCACTGGCAGGACCCTTCGAGTTGCATCGCAGCGCTCCCCCTCCACGGCGGGTCGCGTTCAGGATTGCCCGCGATCCGCTGCGGCCCATTGTTTGGTCTGCTCTAATCGCGCGTCCAGCCGCCCAGCGTGCACAGCCTGGCCCAGTGCGCATCGCTCACCGGCATCACGGAGAGGCGCGACTGCCGCACCAGGGCGAGATCGGCGAAATCCGGATCCGCCTTGATGGCGGCCAGCGTGACCGGCTGCGGCAACGGCCCGACCGCCCGCATGTCGACGCAGACCCAGCGCCCGGTCTCGTCCGTCGGGTCGGGATAGGCCTCGCGCGCCACCTCGACGACGCCGACGATCGCCTTGCCGATGTTGGAATGGTAGAAGAAGGCCCGGTCGCCCTGCCGCATCGCCTTCAGGTTGTTGGCCGCCAGCGCGTTGCGCACCCCGGTCCAGGGCTCGGTGCCGTTCCGCACCTGCTGGTCCCAGGAGAAGGCATCCGGTTCGCTCTTCACCAGCCAATGCGCCATCGGGTCCCCCGCGGAGATGATGGCCCAGGGTAACCCTGGCGGCGGAACCATGGCGACGGGCGCTTCAAACCGGGCCCGTCCGGCGCTACAGCACCGCGGCCAGGCGGGATTGCGGGGCGCGGCAGCAGCGTGATGGCGAAACAGGGCCATGCCTCCGGGCGTTTCCACCGTGCGGCGATCCGCGCCGGGGCATGGGCCAGGCGCATGGCTCCATGGCCCCCGCGCCTGGCCCGCCGGGCCGCGGGCCGCCTCGCCCGCGCCGGCGATACCGCCTGATCGGGATCTGCTCTAGGGTGAACACCGTGGAAACCGCCGACACATCTTCGCTGGGCCGGGCCCTGGGGCCGACGGGCACTCCCGGTGCCTTGTCGTCGGGTCGGGGTTTGCACCGTTTTGCCAATCCTGGTCGGTTTTTGCGGTTGTCTGGTCGGGTGCAGCCCTGGCTGACGGGGGCGGCGCTGCTGGTGCTGGCGGTGGCGTTGCCCT